>CAWDIC010000003.1:0-9219 GCA_963802265.1 uncultured delta proteobacterium | reverse complement strand
TGGCCATTCCGATGGTCGTTCTGCACCCGGGTGCGCACATGAACGCAGGCCCAAAGAGGGGCATTGCTAAAATTATCCGTGGTCTCAACACCCTTTTCGCTCAAACTCCGAGGTTACAAGCCGCTTGCTGTTAGAGACAACGGCCGGCCAGGGATCAAGTGTCGGACACACCTTCGAACAACTGGCAGCGATTCTATAAGCGGCATCGAAGACCCGCAACGCATCGGCGTGTGCTTCGATTCATGTCATGTTTTTGCGGCGGGCTACGATCTGCGGACCCAAACGGCTTATGACCAAACCATGCAAACCTTCGATACGATTATCGGTTTCGACCGGCTGTATCTTATCCACTTAAACGATGCCCTCAAGCCGCTTGGATCCATGGTCGATCGCCACGCGCATATCGGACAGGGGCACATCGGTATCCAAGGGTTCACCACATTATGAATGACCCGCACCTGGCCCACATCCCCAAGATTATTGAAACACCCAAAGGTAAAGGCCGCACCGACTTTGACAAAATAAACCTGAATCGGTTAAGAGGGTTAATCCGAACATAAAATAAAAGTGGGTAACGGTTTTATGAAACGCGACACGGTCGCTTTAAAGCGAAAGGCTAACAAATGAAACTCGGGATTATCGGCTTGCCTCAGTCCGGGAAAACAACGATTTTCGAGGCCCTGACGCACAGTTTTGCCCCAACGGCGCACAAGGGCGATAACCGCATCGGAACGATCAAAGTGCCGGACCAGCGGGTCAACCAGCTCAGCCAAATGTACAATCCAAAGAAAACGATCTATGCCCAGGTAGAGTATTTTCTACCCGGCTTGCAGGGACAAGGCTCGGACAAACCCAAAGATCAAAGCCCCTGGACCCAGGTGCGTGACAGCGACGCCTTGATTCATGTCGTGCGCAACTTCGGCGGTTATGGTTTTGAGGACCCGGACATTCAGCATGACTTTAACAAGCTCGACCAGGAATTGATTCTCACCGATCTTTTGGTGGCGGAGAAAAGACTCGAACGGCTCGAACTCGATCAGAAGCGCAGCAAAAACACAAACCCGGAAGAGCTCAACCTGTTAAAGCAGTGCCACGCGCACCTTGAAAAGGAAACCCCTCTGCGCCGAATCCCCATCTTGCAAACGCGCACCTTCTCAGAGGGTATGCGTTTTTATCGGCCAAGCCGACCCTCGTCCTGCTGAACAATGAAGATGAAGATGATCAAATGCCCGCTGTTCCGGAATCGATCGCGGCAGAGCAGTGTGTGGTCATACGGGGCAAACTCGAGCAGGAACTGGGCCAGATGGAAACTGAGGAAGCCCAGGCCTTTCTGGACGAATTCAATATCGCTGCTTCGGCCATGGATCTGGTTGTCAAACGCTCTTACGATCTGCTCGGATTGATCTCATTTTTTACGGTCGGCGAAGACGAGGTCCGGGCCTGGACTATCAAAAAGGAAACCGTTGCGGTGGATGCCGCGGATGTGATCCATTCGGATATGAAAAAGGGCTTTATTCGGGCCGAAGTCCTTTCCTATGACAACCTGATGGATGCCGGCACCTATGCCGAAGCCCGCAAAAGAGGGACCTTCCGGCTAGAAGGCAAAACCTACCCTGTCCAGGATGGCGATATTATCAGCTTTCGTTTTAACGTATAAAAGTGTTTCACACGTTTATGTGACGCGGCTGCGCCGCTCTATAGCAGTTGTTCTAAATATGTTCCGAAATAGCCAAGTGATGAGCGGTGCCCTATTTTTTTTTAAAAGGCCTATCAAAACAAGCCTTGTCCTGTGCCCGCCTGATTGATGATGAACCTATGCCGGATGGTAGTAAAATAAGGCCTGCCGAAACATCATCAATCCGGCTGGGCACTACGCTAGCGGGACCGACTCATAATGGTAGGCCTTTTAAAAAAAAATAGGGCACCGCTCATCCCCATCGGAATGTTATTTTGACAACCACGATGAAACTCATAATCAAGGGTATTTGGGGGGGTTTAATCGATTGCACACAAACGTCATCCCACTTAAAAGCGCTAAAAAAGAAATCCCGCTTTGGCAGCGTCTTCTACGAGGCAGCATCACGGATGTCGACCGGCTGGCGGATAGCCTTAAGATCGACACCGATCAACTTCAGTCGGTCATCGAATACTACCCCATGCAGATCAATCCCTATTACCTGTCCCTGATTCACGATGCCGGCGACCCACTGGGAAGGCAAGTCGTACCGGATGTTCGGGAGACGGATGACTCGGCAGAGTTGAGCGATCCCCTCACGGAAGAGGCGCAATCGCCGGTACCGGGATTGATTCACCGCTATCCAGACCGGGTGGTTCTGCTCGCCAGCAACCGCTGTGCCGTTCTGTGCCGTTTTTGCCTGCGCAAACACATGGTTGGGCAAACCCATCCGATCAGCGCTGAAACGATTCAGGCCGGTATCGATTATGTCAAGGCGCATTCAGCCATTAGAGAAGTAATCGTTTCCGGCGGCGATCCTTTGTTGCTCGATGATGATCCCCTGTATGCGCTATTATCCCGAATTAGAGCCATTCCGCATGTCGCCGTCATCCGCATCCATTCGCGGGTGCCCTGCACGCTGCCCCAGAGAGTAACCGTTAGCCTGGCAAACCTGCTCAAGGCCCTGCATCCGCTGTTTCTAAATACACATTTCAATCACCCGGATGAAATCACACCCCAGGCCATGGTCGCGTGCCAACGCCTGGCTGAAGCCGGCATTCCTCTTGGTTGTCAGACAGTCCTTTTAAAAGGCATCAACGACGACCCACAGACCATGCAGCGCCTGATGGTCAAACTTCTAGCGGCAAGGGTAAGGCCCTATTATCTACACCACGCCGATCCGGTCTTGGGCACCCGGCATTTCAGGACAACCCTGGAGACAGGTTTGAACATCATGGCCGCATTGCGTGGCCGCTGCTCCGGTATGGCGCTGCCCCAGTATATGATTGATTTACCGGGCGGCGGCGGTAAAGTCCCCTTGCTGCCCCAATCGGTTATCCGCAAGCAAGCCGACGCTTGGTTGGTAAAGAACCACACCGGACAAAGCTTTCGCTACCCCACGGTGAGTGAATGAAACGACTCTTTCACCAACCGGAACTCATTCTTTACAATGGCAATTTTCAGACTCAGGATGAACACAGCCCGATCGCCCAAGCCGTTGCCATTGCTCAGGGTCTTTTGGTCGCGGTGGGCGACAACCCGTCGGTCAAAGCCTTGGCCACCTCAGATACACAGCAGATCGACCTGCAAGGACGCCTGGGACTGCCAGGCCTGATCGATTCACATTTTCACTTTTATGAATGGGCCTGTCTTCATCAGGGACTCGAATTGTCCGGTTGTCACGCTTTACACCAGCTCTTGGAAGCGCTGCACCAGGCAGCCGCTAAAACCCCTTCCGGCAGCTGGCTGGTCGGATACGGATGGACCGAAACCGGTTGGCCGGAAGGGCGCATGCCGACAGCCAGCGACCTTGACCAAGTGACGACAGACCATCCTGTCATTCTGTGGCGGGGTGATCTGCATCTGGCCGTGGCGAACACACCGGCCCTTCAAAAGGCCGGAATCGACGTGCAGACCCCCGACCCCGAATTAGGCCGCATTGATCGGGACATGCGTGGACGCCCCTCTGGCATTCTGCGCGAACGGGCCATTCATTTAGTTAAGTCCAAGTTGCCGCGTCCCTCCGTGGCGACCATAACCGAGGCCCTCCGTTCGGGTTTGGCCGCCTTGCATGCCCTGGGAATAACCGGCCTGCACGACGTGCGCCTGATGGGAGGCCTTGAAGGTCCGATGGCTCTGAAAACTTGGCAGCAGTTGGACGCTGACGGCGATCTAACCATGCGATGTTGGGTCGGTTTGCCGGGGGAACAACTGGATGCCGCCATTGCATTGGGATTGAAAACCGGCTGGGGCAGCGGCCGCCTGCGCATTGGCCACTTAAAGTATTTTAGCGACGGTAGCATGGGGGCACGGACCGCCTGGCTGCTTAAGCCGTACCTGGATGCCGATGTCGGGATGCCGTTGACACCGATGGATGAAATCGCCCAAGCCCTTTCAAAGGCCGATGTAGCAGGATTGGCGGTCATGGTGCATGCCATCGGGGACCGGGCCAATCGTGAATTGGTCACCATTTTTGAAAACCTGCACCGGTCACACGACCACCTACCGGCGGAATCCGGTTTAAGGCCTAGCGTTCCCCATCGGATCGAACATTTGCAGATGATACACTCCAATGACGTGGCCCGTCTTACCGGCCTGGGAGTGGTCGCCAGTGTCCAACCCCATCATCTGGCCCTGGACCTGAAGATGATCGACCGCAGTCTTGGCCGGCGGGGCCGACACTGTTACGTGTTTCGAAACCTAATAAAGGCTGGTATCCCGTTGATCTTCGGGTCGGATTGTCCGGTTTGTGATCCGAATCCTTTGGCCGGAATCCACTCGGCTGTGACCCGCCAAACCCGGCAGGGTCAACCATCCGGTGGCTGGTATGCCGACCAGACCATGACAGTCAACGAAGCCGTCCGGGCCTACACGATCACGCCGGCCGAAGTTTCCGGTGCGGGCCATGAACTGGGGTCTCTGACTCCAGGCAAAAGGGCCGACCTGATCGTGCTCGACCGCAACATTTATGCGATCCCCCCAATGGATATTCTCAAGGCCCGGGTCGATCTGACGCTCTTCGACGGGCAAATTGTTTACCAGCGCCGGCAATGACGACCGGCTTGCCACCGTGGATTTGGCCAAGCATTGGTTTTAAATTGAGTTTTTGGCGCCATATGGTGTCTAATGTTATGAAGCGCTTCGGCGCGTTCGTTCGGCCACCATGCCGCGTGCCGCCGCCAGCAAAGGCCAATGGCACCAGCCAGCGACCGCGCACCTGAATTTGTTTAAATATCCGAATAGCAAATATGTCTTGGGATGAACCGACATTGGTAGCGCTGCTCAAGCAAGGACGTGAGGAAGCGTTTCAATTGCTGGTGCAGCGCTACCAGCAAAAGGTGTACCGGCTTGCCTATGGCATTACCCTCGATGCTGAAGAAAGCCACGATATTGTCCAGGAGGTTTTCCTCAAGGCGTTTCAGAACATCGGCAAATTCGAGGGGCAAGCACGATTGGCGACGTGGCTGCACCGTATAACCGTCAATCAGAGCCTGAACTGGCAACGGCGCTGGAAACGCCGTCTGCGCTGGCACCATCGCCCCATCGAATCAGAAGAAGACGGTGAATCCATTGAATTGGGAACGGACGAATACCAGGCGGAAATCCTCTATCAGCGCCGTGAAATTGACCGGGCCTATAAAAAGGCCCTCGAACCAGCTACCGGAAGATGCCCGCACCGCCTATATCCTCAAGGAAATCGAAGGCCTGTCCTATGAAGAAATCGGCCAGGCATTGAACCTTAAAAAAGGAACCGTTAGTTCACGCTTGTTTTATGCCCGCAAACGCCTTCAGGAGGCCTTAGCAGCCTACAGGGGAAGCGTATGAAAACATCAAGCGACCAAAGACATTGTGACCAGGAACAACTTAGCCGCTTTCATGACGGCGAGTTATCTCCCCCGGAAAGCCGACGGATCGAATACCCACTTGAAAGCATTGCCCTGATTGCCGGTCTATGCTCGCCGACTTTGACCGTCTTAGCCATCTAACCCGCAGGCATGCGGATCAGGCACTGGATGCGATCGACACAGACAAAATGGCACAACACATCTTAAACCGCAGGCAAATATCCCGTGAGGCGTCAACTGGCTGGCGAAAATGGTTTCAACCTGCCCGGATATTCGTTCCAGTTACGGTTGCCGCGCTAGCACTGGCAATTTTCATTATCCCGCTTCCCTTTAAAAAAGGGCCCGATGGCGAAGCGCCCAGCGCTATTATAAATTCTTTTACAGGATCGGTGACATCTGTTATGCTCTTCGAAACCCCGAACACTCATCAAACCATTATCTGGTTCAACGAGGATTCGACCGCTAATGGAGAAAATGATGCCGTTGAGAATATTTAGCATTTTGCTGCTTTCAGCGATCTTGATGCTGATGTTGCCGACGGCATGGGCGGCCGCCAAAGTAAACATCGGCATCAAAACAATCCTGGCGTCTAACGATCAGCAGTACCAAGACCCGCAACTCGAAGGTATCATCGACGAACTTCAGACCGTGTTCCGTTTTACCGCCTACCGTTTGCTGGGGCAGGATAACCTTTCACTTGCTAATGGAGAGACCGGTAAAGTCACTCTCCCAGGAGGCCGCGTTCTGAGTGTGACGCCGACCGGCAGCCGCGGCAACCGTACCCAAATGGATCTGAGTATCACCAAAAAAAGCGGTCGCATCTTTGAGACGCGCATCGAGTTGCTCAAGCGCGGTACGATTACCGTTGGTGGCCCGCGCCACGAAAGCGGTTTCCTCCTGCTCAACATTACGAGCAAATAAAATCGTTACCCGATTTTATTTGACGCGACTGCGTCGCTCTTAAAGCATTTCTTTTCCTGTTCAAATCATCGCAAACTTATCCACCTCCCATTTCACCCCAATTTCCCCTAAAAATATTTTTAGATATAATTTCATTGTCTTATACGAAATATTACTATTTTTTCGATATTTTTTGATTTTTAGCGGATGCTTGGTGTCTAAGCAAGTAAAGCCCATCACGAAAGGAGGCAAATTATGCGAACAAAACGATTCATGATCGGACTGCTGACCGGTAGCATTTTTTTCGTAATGATCAACACCAACGCTTTGGCCGGAAATGTTCAACGGAACCGTTGGGAGGGGGTTGCCATTGGTGTGGCGGCCACCTTATTGGGTCAGGCTCTGCTGGACCATCACCACCAAGCCTATGGCCACGCTGAGCCGCATCGAAATACGGTCGGTCTTCACCGGGGCCATCACGATTATCGTTCCAAGGCCTACGGTCAAAGGCCCCCCAAAAAATCCCGTCATCGCCAATTCCAAAAAGTCTGGATTGCGCCTGTACATAAAAAGAGTTGGAATTCAGGCCATTACAACCGTCGTGGCCGATGGGTACCCGGGCACTGGATTCATATGCAAATAAAACCGGGTCATTGGAGCACACAACCCATTGTTTCGGCTCACCGCCCGGGGCAACACGGTCATTCCCGACCCTAGTACCTGCGTATAGGTTAGAAAAAAAGGGGAATCGGCACCCATCCGATCCCCCTTTTTTTTATGGAAGATGTCTGCAAATCGCTTTGGCACCTGCAGCCAATCGTCTCAATTACCTTTCCAACAAACCTGTTATCCTTTGATATTAAAAGGAAAAGGAAACAACCTGCTAAATCTCTAAAATATTTTCTGGACAAAAAACAAAACATTATGATAAATTGCCCCGCCAAATGCCTGCGCCCAATAGAGCCATAAAAAAACATGGATCTTGTTGTATGCTAACGTTGCGGCAACCAGGTTCGACCTGCCACCGGAGACGCCGGGCGCTATTTATTTCAAAGGCTTATTAAAAAAAACAGGCGGAATTCAAGGGCCATAGCAAACGTAATGGCTTGAAATCACCATTATAATTTTTATCTTAGCGAGCAGCCGGCAATCGTTCAATGATCCGGATAGAGCTTATTCAGCCGATATAAAAGGAACATTGTCATGAAAGAAAAGATAATCAAGGACCTGATGGTCCCGCTATCCGAATATGTCACCGTTTCCGAGAATGCCACCCTCTTCGAAGCGGTTTTAGCGTTGGAGCAAGCTCAGACTGAAGCCGATCCGTCCGAACACCGGCACCGGGGCATTATGATTTACGACGCACACAACAAAATCGTTGGGAAAATTGGCCAGATTGACATTTTACGAGCCCTGGAACCAAAATATGATGATATCATCCATAGTGACCAATTCGCCCGCATGGGCTTAAGTCCCATGTATCAGAAATCACTGATGGAGCAATACACGCTCTGGAATAAGCCTTTAAATGATATTTGCCGCAAAGCCTCGGAATTAAAAGTAAAAAGCTTTATGCAAACGCCCACGGAGGGCGAATATGTTGATGAAAACGAGTCGTTAGACACAGCCATTCATCAGTTAATAATGGGCAAGCATCTCTCTTTGCTGGTAACCCGTGCAAAGGAAATCGTCGGCATATTGAGACTGATCGACGTGTTTACGGAGACCGTCGAAAATATCAAAGCGTGCAAGCTATAAAAGAACGGTTATCGAACAGAGCGTTTGTCGCGTCTGGTTCAATACGACCCTGTACATAAAGGCACGATTGCCTAACAAATACTAGCGGTTACAAAGAAGCAAACAAAACGGAGGAGATTGTAAAAATGACCAGTGATTCTGCCGCCTTTGAAACGGGCGGATTCGAGTGGAAACGATTTATGTTTCTCATGATCGGCGTCATCTTATTTGCGGTGGTCTATTATTCGCCCCCCTGGCCTGACGCTGTCGATCCCATGGGCGCCCACTTTACATTAAGCCGCGAAGGTAAAGGTGCGCTGGCTATTTTTCTGCTGGCCGGTACCTGGTGGGTCTTTGAGGTCGTACCGATCGGCGTCACTAGCCTGGCCATTGGTGTTCTCCAGGCCCTTTTCATGATCCGGCCGGCCAAGGTGGCTTTTAAAGACTTTATGGATCCATCGGTCATGTTCATCTTTGCTTCAATCGTGATCGGGCTCGTATTTACCAAGACCGGCTTGACCAAACGCCTGGCCTATAAAATGTTGGTGATCGTCGGTGAAAAAACCAGCATGATTTACCTTGGGTGTTTTGTCGTTACGGCAGCCCTCACACATATTATGGCCCATACGGCCGTGGCCGCCACCATTTACCCGCTGCTATTATCTGTTTACAGTCTTTACGGCGAAGGCGACAAGAAGACCAAGTTCGGCAAGGGGCTTTTTATCGGCATGGCTTATGTGGCCGGGGCCGGCAGTATCGTAACCCTTCTGGGAGCAGCACGCGGTGCGGTTGCACTGGGTTTTTACACGGACATCGTCGGAGAAGGCGTATCGTTTTTTAGGCTCACTTACTTCATGTTTCCGATCGGTTGGATAATGACGCTGCTGCTGTGGGTCTATTTCATGGTTATACTGAAACCCGAAAAAAAGGTGATCCCGGGCCTGCGCGATAAAGCCAAGAAGCTCAACTCCGAACTGGGCCCTATTACCCGCAAGGAATTGATTGCAGCAGGGATTGTATTCACGTGTATCCTTGTGATGTCCCTGCGCTCGTTCATACCAA
>CAWDIC010000002.1:0-178978 GCA_963802265.1 uncultured delta proteobacterium | reverse complement strand
AATAGGATTTGCCACAGCTGAACTTTTGACATGATATTTAACAAATAAAAAAACCCAAATTGACATAATCATCAATTTGGGTTTTTGTGAACACTTTACCGAACGGGCAATTAATTTATAAATATTTGATATTATAGCTAAAAATTGGTGGAGGCGGCGGGAGTCGAACCCGCGTCCGAAAATATTCCACAGTGGCATCTACATACTTATCCTGATCTCTAGTGTTTGCCTCTCAAGTCTCCATCAGGCAGGGTAAGTGAAAGGCTAGCCTGTAGGATTTTCATCGATCCTGTAACAGGCATTCAGGACCGACTAGCCTGCTAGTCGACGCCCTATCCGGATTAGCAGGCATCATCCGGTAGAACGTTAGCCTAAGCGGCTAAAGCGTAATCATAATCGTCTGCGATTATATTTAAATCCCGCCGTTTTACGAGTCTGCAGGAACTCGGTATGCAGCCAAAGCTTCTTTATCCCCGTCGAAGCCGTTTCGCCCCCATTTATAGATTGGTTGGTGGATGGGGTTTTTGGTTCGCAGAACCTTGTGAAAGAACAATACCGGTATTTGCACCGTTGATACCTTAAATTAAGCGTTTAAATTTAGGAATGTTTAATTTATGTTTCCTTTCAATGGTTTTCATCGATTTGAATTCTAATTTGAAACCCGTTGGGATTGCCGATCTCACCATCTACGGCGTCAGATTCCCTTCCGCATAGTACACTATCCGGAACAGCATCTTCCTTGTAGCTGCGGCAACCTCGACAATCGCTCAATTAGGTTATACTTATAAATTAATCAGGCCATGGTAAAATGTCAAATATAATCAGCCGATTCGCCAGCAACCCAATTCGGCTGGTTTAAGGTTTTAGTTGAATATCAGTTTATAGCGGCGCAGCCGCGTCATATAAAATTGCACCGCAATTTTATTATCCGTGTTCCTTTTTCTGCCGTTCGAAATCGCGTTTTTGGTCGCGTCGCCGGATGGTTTCGCGCTTGTCATGGCTTTTTTTGCCTTTGGCCAGGGCCAAAACCAATTTGGCTTTACCCCTTTTGAAATACACCCGCAGCGGGACCAGCGAAAATCCCTTTTCATTGACCTTGCCGTAGAGACGCTTGATCTCCTTTTTGTTTAACAGCAGCTTGCGCGGTCGCAGCGGGTCGTGATTACCGTAATGGGCAAAGGGGTATTGGCCGATGTGCATCTGGTGCACGAAGACTTCACCGTTTTCGATCTTGGCATAGGCGTCTTTCATATGCGCACGCCCCTGCCGCAGCGACTTGACCTCGGTCCCCAGCAGCACCATCCCGGCTTCGAATTCCTCGATCAGGAAATAATTGAACCGGGCCTTGCGGTTTTCGGTGATCACTTTTCTAAATTCTTTACCCACAATTTTTACTTTCCAGTAAAATTAATTTATGCCAAATGGACCGTGTTATCAAGAGTCTGGCCATAGGCTTCCTCGATCAGGCCGCTAACGCCTTTGACCGTTTTCTGTATAAGGGCGTCTTGCACCAGTTGCCGGGTGCCGGCAGTGCTCATGGATCTTATCATGCTCTTTGACCGTCGGAATCGATTGAGGATTCATGCTCAATTCGTCCAGCCCCAGTCCCAATAAAATAGGCAAGTTGATCGGATCGCCGGCCATCTCTCCACACATGTAGAGCGCCATCCCCTTATCTTTGGACACATCGGCCACCTGTTTCAGCAAGCGGATAATGGCCGGCTGCAAGGGATTGTACAAATGGGCGACCTGGCGGTTACCCCGGTCGATCGCCATGGAATACTGGATCAGATCATTGGTTCCGATGCTAAAAAAATCGACTTCTTCGGCAATCTCGGCCGCCATGATAACCGCCGAAGGGACTTCGAGCATCACGCCGAATTTGACATGCCGGGTCAGAACCGGGCCCCTTGCTTCTCCAACTCTTCAATCGCTTCTTGCAGCAGGCGCCGGGTTTCGACGACCTCCTCATAACAGGATATCATCGGAATCAGGAGGCGCACCTTGCCGAACGCCGCCGCCCGCAGAATCGCCCGCAGTTGCGCCTTGAAAAGGTTCGGCTTTTGCAGGCAGTAACGGATGGCGCGTAATCCCAAGGCCGGGTTGGCCTCACGCGTGTCAGCCATGCCCTTGAACGCCTTGTCGCCGTTGATGTCCAGGGTTCGGATGGTCACCGGCTTGACCACCATGACCTCCACCACATCTTTATATTTGTCGAACAACTCGTTCTTCGGTCGGAAACCCGGCACGACTCAAGTATTGAAACTCGGTCCGGTACAGGCCGATCCCCTCGCCGCCATTATCGATGACCGACACCACCTCCTCGGGCAGCTCGATGTTGCCCATGATCGGCACGCATATGCCGTCGGTCGTTTTGGCCGGCAAGTGGCTGGATCGTTTGATGGTCGCCCGATAATCCTCATATACGTGCCCGACGCTCTTCAACCTCCACCAGGGTTTTTTCATCCGGGTTGACGATGACAACCCCGGCGGTGCCGTCGACAATGATGATATCGTCATTGCGAATTTTAAGCGTGGCATTGCCCAGGCCCAAAATAGCCGGAATACCGAGTGTGCGCGCGATGATGCTGGTGTGCGAAGCCCGACCGCCCCGGTCCGTGACAAAACCCTTGATTCGGGCCAGTTGAATCTGGCTGGTTTCGGCCGGTGACAAATCGCGGGCCACGAGAATGACCCGCTTGTCGATGGTTCCAATCTCAACCTGTTCGGCCCCCACCAAATTGTGCACGATCCGTTCGGACACGTGCGCGATGTCCGAAGCCCTTTCCTTTAGATAAATATCCGTCAAGGAGTGAAACATGCCCTTGGCCTTGGTAACAACGGTCTTAAGCGCCCACTCGGCATTGAACTGCTCCTTTTTCGATGGTCTCGATGGTACGGCCATAGAGCATCTTGTCTTTCAGCAGCACCAAATGCGTGGCCAAAATATCCGTGTGTTGGCGCAAGTCTTCGGGTGTCTCCTCGATGATTTTGCGCAGTTCGTCCTCGGCGTGCTTGACGGCCAGCTTGAAGCGGTTTATTTCGTTCTTCAAATCCTTCTTGTGAATAAAATATTTCTCGACAACATCGACACCTTCCCGGTCAACCAGATAGGCCTTGCCGATGCAAATGCCGGGCGATCCGCTGATCCCTTTTAAAACTATTTCATCGCTTTTGCGTTTCGGACATGGATGCTACTCTCCAAATCCGTTTTCGACCAGTTTGACAATTCGCTCTAAAACGGAGCGGTCGATCGGGTCATCCACCACCACGGTTATTTGTGAGCCCTTGGCACAGCCCAAAGTCAAGATATCCAGGATACTGGTTGCGTCGGCCGCCTCATCTCCCATTTTAATCCACACGTTGGATCGCGCTTCCTGGGCCAGCTTGGCAATTTTAGCGGCCGAGCGGGCATGCAATCCAAGCTCGTTAACGATCATAACCGTCTGCGACAATGTGGGGTGAGATGCGGTCATCGCCGATCTTGTGTTCATCTACAACTGGTTCTTTTACGTGATTAGCGCCCAAGGCTTCACTTCGTGCCGTCGTTGGACACCATGATATTAAGCGTCCTGATCTTGAGCGGAGGGCCTGATGCGCTTATTTCATAAAACTGGTATAATTAGCAACCTCAATATCATATGTCAATCTGCAATCATTGACAAAAAAAATCGTTTCTGATAACTATTTTGGTCGACAATGGCCCTAATTTATTAATATTATATTAAAATCGTTCCATGATTTTAGAAGACGCGACGGTGTCGCTTTGCAAGGAGAATCAGCATGTCCACCAAGGTATTGATTTTCGGTAAAGACAATTGACCGCATACCCGCGACGCTCGGGAAGCGTTTGCCAAACAGGGTCGTACGGTTGAATATTTCGATGTCATCAAAGACCGCCCGCAGCTGAAAAGCATGCTGCAGTATTCGCAGGGATCCCGCAAAGTACCCACCATCGTTGATGGGGAAAAGGTTTTCGTGGGCTTTGAAGGCAAGGGCTGAAAGGTATGAAGCCGGCTGGAAGCCGGAGAGGAGCCTCAATGGGAAAGCAGTATGTGATTGACGATTTCAAGCTCGGTGAATCCTGGCGTCTTTTCAAAATTATCGGTGAATTCGTGGAGGGCGTCGAAGCCCTGCACCATATCGGCCCTGCTGTCAGCATTTTCGGTTCGGCCCGCGTAACGCCCGATGATCCGCTTTATGCCAAAACCGAAAAAATTGCCGCCCTTTTTGCCAAAAACAACTTCGCCGTTATTACCGGCGGCGGCGGTGGCATCATGGAAGCCGCCAACAAAGGCGCCGCTGAAGCCGGCGGCACTTCGGTCGGGCTGAACATTTATCTCCCCTTTGAACAGAAGGCCAACCCATTTTGCCAACATCGAAGTGGAATTTAAATATTTTTTCATTCGCAAGGTCATGTTCGTCAAATATGCCCTGGCCTATATTATCATGCCGGGCGGGTTCGGCACCCTTGATGAACTTTTCGAGGCGGTAACCCTGATCCAGACCGACCGCATCAAGCCGCTGCCGGTTATCCTGGTCGAATCAGACTATTGGTCCGGGCTCAAAGAATGGATCCAAAACCGGCTCGTGGCGGAAAAACGCATATCACCCGAAGACATCGATATCCTCCAGGTCATCGACGAGCCGGAAGAGATTGTGAAGGCCGTGCAGAAGGTTGTCATCATTTAATGTTCATTCCTAAAAAGTCTTTTGCACGACTTCGGCGTTGGACACCTTGATTTAATTCCTCGAAATACCATGACTATGCCTCCGGATTAATCTGTCGCCCGCCTTGAATTTGCACAAAAATCCTTATTTATGAACGCTTTAAGGATGCAGCTACCTGTTATCCTCACGGGTTGTAAGCCTATGGTGCCCCTTAACGCCTCAATCCGCCTCAGGGAACTTTGAGATTAAAATCCCAATTGTTTACGATGGCTTCTAATCACCCATCCCCTAAATGGCTAAACACTTACGCAATGTCAGACAATCCGACCTACGATCAGCTGCAAGCCCAAACGGTTGCGCTGGAAGAACGTTACCGCCACCTGACGGAAGCCGAGGCAACCACCCGGCGCCAGGCTGAATATCTTCAGGCCCTGCACGAAACCTCCCTGAGTCTTGATCGATCGCCTTGATAAAAAGGAGTTGTTGGAGGCGATTCTCCAGCGGGCCACGCTCTTGACAGATACCCAACACGGCTACATTTATCTGCTGGAACCCGACGCCTTAGAAATGCAGATGCGCGTAGGGATGGGGTTTTTTAAAGGCCAGCTGGGGCGGCGCGTCAAAATCGGCCAAGGCATGGGCGGTGCTGTGTGGCAAAAGGAAAAACCCGTGTTGGTGGACGATTACCGTTGCTGGGATGGCCGCTTGAGAGACCAGTCCTTGGATCGGCTGCACTCGGTTGTCGGGATCCCCCTCAAGTCGGACAAAGGCATGCTGGGCGTCATCGGTCTGGCGCATGTCGACAAAGCCGGACGTTTTACGGACGAAGACATCACCGTTCTCGGCCGTTTCGCCGACCTGGCCCTGCTGGCCCTCGAAAAAGCACAATTATACGCCGATGTACGGCGTGAATTGGCCGAACGCCGCAAGGCCGAGGAAATCCTGCGGGAAAGCGAGGAGCGCTACCGCTGCTGCTCGAATCATCGCCCGATCCGATCGTGGTCTACGACATGCAGGGCATCGCAACCTACGTTAATCCGGCCTTTGAGCAAACCTTCGGCCTGTCCCGCCAAGAGCTGTTGGGCAAACGCATCGATTTCGTACCCCCTGAAAACTGGCCCGAAACCGAGGCCGCCATCGAGCGCATGCTGCGCGGTCAAAAAATCGACCTGTTCGAAACACGCCGCATGACCAAAGATGGCCGTGTCCTCGATGTTCAGATCAGTTCGACCCTCTATTCGGATCGCAATGGTCGGCCGGCCGGCAATATCGTCACCTTGCGCGACATCAGCGCCCACAAAAAAGCGCAAAAAGAGTTGCAACGCTACCATGACCGGTTAGAAGAACTGGTTGAAGAACGCACCGCCGAATTGGGACGTGCCAATATTCAACTGGCCCAGGAAGTCGAAGAACGCAAACGCGCTGAAAAAGAGCTGCGCAAACGCGAGAAAGAACTCCAGGCCCAATCCCACCATCTGGAAGAGGTCAACACGGCTTTGAAAGTTTTGCTCAAACAGCGTGAGGACGACAAAAAAGAGCTGGAGGAAAATGTTCTTTCGAATGTCAAAGAACTGGTCGGCCCGTATATCGAAAATTTAAAAAACACCCGCATTAACACCCGCCAGGCAACCCTGGTCAACATTCTGGAATCGAATCTGAACAACATCATTTCGCCGTTCATCAGCAAACTTTCTTCCAAGTTTATCAATTTTACACCCATGGAAATCAAGGTCGCCAATCTGATCAAAGAAGGCAAAACCAACAAGGAAATGGCTGAATTGCTACTACTTTCCAAAAATACGATCCTGTTTCACCGCCACAATATTCGCACCAAACTGGGCGTCAAAAACAAAAAAATCAACTTGCGCTCCTATCTGCTGTCATACGATGAATAGTGGCTAAAACCCACTATTTTACCACTATTTTATCAACTTGACTTTATGCCCATATCCGCTATTTAAGATAATGACTTTGAATATGATCCGAAATCCATCTCCTGCACGGGTTGTATTCGACACCACAGGGACCGTTTTTATTAATTTTCCATTACGTTAGCAGTGACACGGCTCGTTGATCGACCCCAAAAATGGTTTGACAAATGAGCCATGTTAGCTATACGGTAGCTATCTAGTCCCCGTCCACAAATGGTTCTTTTGTCCGCTTTCTGCGTTGGGCGCCATGACCGGAGGGGTTTTTATTTGTTCTTGCCATGAATGAAATTCAGATAATTATTTTTATGTATTTATTACTACTCGCCACAAATCCAACAGCTGTCGTTCTGATGAAATGCAACCGCAGATCCAATAACATAGGGAGATATTAACCATTGGCCGAAGCAAATCAGAATCAAGCAGGCGATGTCCTCATGGAACTCGAGGATGTTTCGATGTACTTTGGAAAAGTCACCGCCCTTTCCGAAGTCAATCTGAAAATCAGAAAAGGCGAGATCCATTCGGTCATTGGACCCAACGGCGCCGGCAAAACCGTTATGATGAACATCATCAACGGGCTCTACCATCCCCAGAAAGGCAATATTTATTACAAAGGCCAAAAGATCAATCACCTCAGCCCTCACGCGCGGGCCAAACTCGGTCTGGCCCGGACCTTTCAAAAAGTGGAAGTCTTCGGCGGCATGACGGTTTTGGACAACATCCGCCTGGGGCGCCATATCCACTATAAATCGGGTATCATCAGTGGCGCCTGGTACCTTGGCAAAACCGCCCGCGAAGAAATCGAGCACCGCCAATTTATCGAAGAAGAAATTATCGACCTGCTTGAAATCGAGCAGATCCGACACAAACCGGTGGGCATGCTTCCCTATGGTCTGCAAAAACGGGTGGAACTGGGCCGGGCCCTGGCCCTGGAACCCGAACTGCTGATCTTGGACGAACCTCTGGCCGGATTGAATCTGGAAGAAGTCGAGGACATGGCCCGCTTTATTCTGGATGTCAATGAGGAAAAGCGCTGGAAGGTGACCTGCCTGCTGGTGGAGCACGACATGGGCGTGGTCATGGACCTTTCCAACCACGTGTTTGTTCTCAATTTCGGCAATATGATTATAGACGGTACGCCTGAAGAAGTTCAAAACAATCCTGAAGTGATCAAGGCCTACCTGGGTGAAGAGGATTTATATGCAACACGAAGATAAAACCACTGCTGAAAGCACAAGCATTTCCAAAGAACTGACGATTCCCAAGCTCTTTTTCGAAAAAGCCAGGCACTACGGCAAAGGCCGGGTGGCCATGCGGGAAAAAGAGTTCGGCATCTGGCGTCCGATCACCTGGGAAGATTATCTTGAAAATGTCAAATACATTGCCCTGGGGCTCGTCAGCCTTGGTCTGGAAAAAGGCGACAAAGTCTCCATGATCGGGGATAATCGTCCTGAAGGCCTTTGGGCTGAAATGGCGGCCTTGTGCGCCGGGGGCATTGGGGTTTGGCTCTTCCAGGACTGCCTGATCGAAGAAGTCCGCTACATCATCGATCATTCCGACACCAAATTTCTTTTTGGGGAAGGCCAGGAAGAGGTCGACAAGGCCCTTTCCATCTTCAATGAATGCCCCAAGCTGGAAAAAATCATCTGGGACGATCCCAAAGGCATGCGCAATTATGACCAGGACTACCTGATCAGCCTCAAAGAAGTCATGCAACTCGGCCGGGAACTGGAACAAGAAGCAGCCCGACCTGTTTGAAGAATTGATCCAGCAGGGCACCGGCGAAGAGGTGGCGCTGCTGTTTTACACCTCCGGCACCACGTCGCTGCCCAAAGGCGCCCTGTTGTCACACAACAACATGCTGACCATGGGGCAGCACCTGATGGCTGTCGACCCCTGCAAGGACACGGATGACTATGTCTCCTATCTGCCTTTTGCCTGGATCGGCGAGCAGATGATGTCCATTTCCTGCGGCCTGCAGATCGGTTACACGATCAACTTTCCGGAATAGCCGGAAACCGCCCAGGAAAATATTCGCGAAATCGGCCCCCATGTGATGTTCGCCCCGCCGCGCATGTACGAAGAAATGACGCGTCTGGTGCAGGTCAAATACCTCGATGCCACCTGGATCAAGCGCAAATTTTTCGAGATCTCCAGCAAAATCGGCTACCACGTGGCCAACCTCAAATTCGACAAAAAGCCGGTGCCTTTTTTCTGGCGCCTGCTCGAATGGCTGGCCTCATGTCACCGTCCAGAAAAAATTGAAGGATCATCTGGGCCTTTCCCGGGTGCGCAACGCCTATACCGGCGGCGCGGCCATGGGGCCCGACCACTTCCGGTTTTTTCACGCCTTGGGTGTCAACCTCAAACAGATTTACGGTCAGACCGAAGTCGCCGGTATTTCCGTTGTCCATCGCAGCGGAGACATCAAGTTCGACACGGTCGGTCACCCGATTCCGGGCACGGAAATCAAAATCACCGAAGAGGGCGAAATCATCACCCGCAGCCCTTCCGTGTTTCTGGGCTACTACAAAAACCCCGAAGCCACTGAAAAAGCCCTTAAAGACGGGTGGCTGTATTCGGACGACAAGGGCTTTATCGATGAAGACGGACACCTGGTCGTGTTCGACCGCACCAAAGATGTGTTCACCTTAAGCGACGGCAAGCCCTTTTCGCCGCAGTACCTGGAAACCCGCTTGAAATTCAGCCCGTATATCAAAGACTCCTGGGTCATCGGCGACAAACAACCGTACATCACGGCCGTTCTGTGTATCGACTACGAGGTCGTCGGAAAATGGGCGGACGACAAAAAGCTCAATTACACCAGCTACCCGGAGCTCTCCCAGAAACCGGAAGTCTACGAGCTGGTGGAGAAACAGATCCATGAAGCCAACCAGGACCTGCCCGACGCGGCCAAGGTCGTCAAATTCACGAATCTTTATAAGGAACTCGATGCGGATGACGACGAACTGACCCGTACGCGCAAACTGCGCCGGGCCTTCGTGACCAAACGCTACGAGGATATTGTCAATGCCCTGTACGGCGATCAGGACACCGTTCACATCGACACGACGATTAATTACGAGGATGGGCGTCAGGCCCACATCAAAACCGACATGCAGATTATAACGATCCAAAAATAAAGGCGTTCAACCAGGTGAAAAAAGAGGGAGAATAACGAATGGAACTTTTCTTTATGACCATTACGACCGGTATCATGGTCGGCGGCATTTACGCCCTCGTGGCACTGGGGTGGGTGCTGATCTACAAATGCTCAGGCGTCCTCAACCTGGCCATGGGTGAAATGACCCTGATCGGCGCCTATGTTTCCCTGACCTTTTATTCCATGGGTGTACCGTTTATTCTCTCCCTGGCGATTTCACTGGTTATCGGGTTTATCCTGGGCGTATTGACCGAGCGGATCTTTTTAGACAAATTGATCGGGCAACCGGTCCTGACCGTCATCATGGTTACGGTCGGGCTCTCCTTTTTCTTCAAAGGTACGGTCGAATTCATCTGGGGCACCGATACCCGCGTTTTTACGCCGCCCGTATTTGCCCTCGAGCCGATCCGCATCGGGCCCATCTACATCGGCCAGGTCTACCTCTGGAGCTTTATCGCCGCCATGATCCTTTTGGTTGTTTTTGTCTCCTTTTTTAAATACACGCGCTGGGGCCTGGCCATGCAGGCCACGGCCGACGATGAAATGGCCGCCCTGTCCCTCGGCGTGAGCGCCCGCTTTGTCTACGCCATCGCCTGGGCCATCGCCTTTATGGCAGCCGGGGTCGGCGGAACGCTTCTGGGTAACATCAACGGGCTCAACATATCGGTCGGCTATCTGGGGCTCCTGGTGTTGCCGGCCGTGGTTCTGGGCGGACTCAATTCGGTTCCCGGCGCCATTGTCGGCGGCCTCATTATCGGTGTCCTGCAGAACCTGGCCGGCGCCTACCTGGACCGCTATTTCCCGGGCGGGGTCAAAGAAATCGCCCCGTTCGTATTCATGGCGGTGTTCCTGCTCTTCAAACCCTATGGTCTCTGGGGCTGGGAACGGATTGAAAGAGTTTAACCCGCATGGCGCTTAGCGCCCGGCGCAGAGCGTTGACCACTGTACGACCGCTTTGCGCTTTGCGCTTTGCGCACTGCGCATAACTTGGAGCTTATTCTATGTCGACAACCTTTCTTCCATGTAGTGTCTATCATCAAAATTATGCCCAGGACCATGCCTGGTGGCAAACCAAGTTCATCAAGGGCAAAATGATTCTGCTCGCACTGGTCCTTTTCGTCGTCATTCCCTACTTTGCCGACGGTTACCAGCTCAGCATCTGCAATACCGTCGGCTACACCATCCTGGGGGCTTTGGGCGTCCAGCTTTTGATCGGTTTTTGCGGGCAGGTGACCCTGGGGCATGCGGCCTTTCTGGCTGTGGGGGCTTACACCAGCACCCTTCTGATTCTGGAATTTCCGTGGCCGCAATTTTTAATGGATTGGGGTCTGGCCTATCCCATCAGCATCCTCATTGCCGCCTTGTGGCCGGTATTTGGAGTGTCCTGTTCGGGTTGCCGTCGGCCAAGGTCAAGGGCTTTTACCTGATTTTGACCACCATGGCGGCCCAGTTCATAACGGTCGACTTCATCATCACCCAGTATATCAGCCAGATCGGCGGCCGCGGCCAGGCCTTCTCTCTGCCGCCTGGCACGATCAAAGTCGGTCCCTGGGTGATCGACAGTGATTTAAAAGTCTATTTCATGATGCTGGTCCTGGTGATTCTTTGTTGCATCATCGTGCTCAACCTTTTGCGATCCCGAGCCGGCCGGGCCTGGGTGGCCATCCGGGACAACGACATTTCAGCGGAAGTGATGGGCATCAATGTCGTCAAATACAAGCTGCTGGCCTTTTTTGTGGCCGGGTTTATCGGCGGCATCGCCGGCGCCTTCTGGATCAGCAACCTGGCGGCGATCAGTCCCGAGCATTTCCCCTGGTTTTGGTCCCTGTGGCTGGTGGGCGTCATTCTGATCGGCGGCGTCGGTTCGATCCACGGCGCTATGTTCGGGTCCATTTTCATGGTCGTCGTCATGGAAGCGCTGCAACTGGCCGTCTTGCCGCTGGCGGACACCTATCCCAAACTTTTAATGGACTTTCTTTTTATCAAAGAAGCGGCGTTTGGCCTGGCCATCTGCGCCTTTATGATTTTCGAGCCCAATGGCTTGGCCTACCGCTGGTGGCAAGCTAAAAATTATTTCAATTTATGGCCGTTCTCCTACTAGCCGAAACCGGGCGGGCAAGCGGCCGTGCCATGATTAACACATCAATCGTGTAACCGATTTATATGGGTCACGCAGAACCGACATCCGAAGGAGGTGATAAATCCCAAACTCTGGTAGAAACCCTGTGGCAAGAATACTCTCTCACGAAGGGGGCGAAAATTATGTTTCATAAAAATGTGCGTTTGAAGTTATTTGTATTCTTGTGCGCGGCTTTTTTGATCGTGGGTTTTTCATCCACGACCCTTGCCGCGAATATCAATGTTGGTGCTCTAAACGACATGACCGGAGCGACTTCCGATGTGGGTAAAGACTACGCCCTAGGAATTGCCGAGGCAATCCACTATGTAAATGACAATGGAGGGGTCAACGGAAAAAAGATCAAACTCTACCAGTTTGATTACGGGTACCGGGTACCCGAGGCGCTCACCAAGTATAAACTGTTCAAGCGCTTGAAATGCGTTGCCGTCCTGGGTTGGGGAACCGGTGACACCGAGGCTCTCTCTCCCACCGTCACCAAAGACAAGATGCCGTATGTGTCCGCATCTTATTCCGGTCATTTGACCGACCCTAAAAAAACACCCTACAATCTTTTCTTTGCAACCGACTATTCCTCCAATGCCAGGGCCGCCATCACCGCCTGGTTTGACAAAAAATGGCCCAAGCATCCTGACTACGGCAAACGCAAACCGCGCTTTCAGTGCTCCTACATGTTTGCCTCACCCTACTGCAGTGCCCCGATCAAAGCGATCAAGGATCAGGCCACCATTCTAGGGTTTGACATCGGCCCAGATCAGGACGTTTCGCTTTTTGCCATCGACACCAAGAGCCAGGTACTGGCCATGAAAGAGTTCAAACCGGATGTGGTCTGGCACGGCAACACCACCATGTCCGTGTCGGCCACGGTTCGGGACGCTTACTCCCTGGGCCTGAAGGCTGCACACATCGTCAACAACTGGGGTTTTGACGAAAACCTGCCGCGTCTGGCCGGCAAGGCCGCTGAAGGCGTCATGGGCGCTGCCGTGTGCGCCTTCTTCGGCGAAGATGTTCCGCTGATGGACCAGGTTGTCGCCTATGCCAAGAAATACAATCCCGGCGTACCGGTAGAAAAACGCATGGTCCGGACGGTACAGGGCTGGGGCGACGTCATGATTCTGTGGGAAGCCATGAAACGGGCGGACAAAGCCGGTGATTTAAGCGGGGAAAGTATTCTGAAAAACGGTTTTGAAACCATGGACAATTTCGATATCGGCTTAGGGGCCGCACCGGTTACCTATACGGCCACGGACCATCGCGTGGCTGGCAAGGTTCCGATCTATGAGATTGTCGACGGTAAAATCCAACGTCTCGCCGTGATCGATCTGAAAAGCCGCTGGCCCGAAAAATGGGCCAATGAATGGATCGGATGGTAATGAAAGCATCCACCCAAAGGAGGTTTTACGGTTTTGTCAAACGATAATATGATCTTAAAGATCAATAATATTGAGGTAAAATACCACGAGGTCATCCTGGTTATCAAAGGGGTCTCGATCGAGGTCCCGGAAGGCGGCATTGTCGCCCTTTTGGGTGCCAATGGGGCCGGAAAGAGCACGACCCTCAAGGCGGTTTCCGGTCTACTCAATCACGAAGACGGCAAGGTCACCGACGGGTCGATCGAATTTTTAGGTGAACGGATCGACAAATTGGGGGCCGAAAAAATTGCCAAAATGGGCATCTGTCAGGTCATCGAAGGCCGCCGGGTGTTCGAACACCTGACCGTCGAGGAGAATCTGAAGGTCGGTGCGCACATGCGCAAATTCGGACGCTCGGTCAAAGACGGGCTTGACATGGTCTACCACTACTTTCCGCGCCTCAAAGAAAAACGCACTGAAACTGCGGGTTTCATCAGCGGCGGTGAGCAGCAGATGACCGTGGTCGGCCGTGCTTTGATGACAAGCCCCAAGCTGATCCTGTTGGACGAGCCGTCCATGGGCCTGGCACCATTGCTGATCCATGAAATTTTCAATATCATAACGAAGCTCAACCAGGAGGAAAAGATCTCCATCCTGCTGGTGGAACAGAATGCCAAACTGGCACTCAATGTCGCCCCCCATGCCTATGTCATGGAAACCGGGCGCATCGTTATGGACGACTCCGCTGAAAGGCTAAAGGAAAATCAGGATATCAAGGACTTTTACCTGGGCATGACCGACTTTGGGGGTAGAAAGAGCTTTCGCGACGTGAAACACTACAAGCGCAGGAAGCGATGGCTTACCTAACCCTTAATTGTTAGAGGGGAGGAACAATATGCAAAGAAAGTCAATTATATTCGCATGTCTTAGTTTAATCCTGAGTGTCAGCCTCCTGGCGGGTTGCGCCGGCATGATGGCCAAACCGACAGAGAAAAATTTTCAGGACCCGGTTATAACACTCGACTCGATGGAAGTTGCGCATGCCTTTGGGTACTGGTATTTCTCCAAGAAGGTCAAACCGACCAAGGGAAATCCGGACAACGTGGGGGCACCGCTTGAGCTAGCCTTTATTTTTAATATTCAAAACCCCAACAAATTTCCGGTCATGCTGGAAAATTTCAAATTCACGATCGCCTTTGAAGAGTTTGACCTGAACACCGTCAGTTCTTCGGCAACCCAGTGGATCCCGCCCGGCAGCACCAATCAGATTATGGTGCCGGCGCATTTCGATGTGCGCCAGTCACTGCTCAGTCTGCTGGTGACCGGTGGCTTCCAACTGAAAGCCAAAGGCATGAACGCCTGGTCGCAGCTCGAAGCCTGGTGGACTGGAATTCCCGAATATTCCATCCCGGTACACGTCAAGGGCGGATCGGCGATTTTCAAAGCTGACAGTGTGGTCAAGGTTGCTACCTTTAATGCAACTTTCCCCTAATAGATTAGGGAAAACGTTTAAACCCTAACACCCCGTTCAATCGCAAGCCTGGGGTGATCCAATCGTGATCATCTCCCTTTCAACAGGGGAGATGATCGCGGTGAGGATCGCCTGTTGCTTCCACTGAGCTCCGCTATCTTACAGAAAATGCCCTTCAAGCGAGGATAACGAATCATGGGACTCAACGATTTTACCTTCTATGATCTAATCAACCGCAACGCGACCTGTTTCCCGAACAACCAGGCTTGGTTTGAAGTCGACACCGGCCGCACCTTGACCTTCGCGGCCTTCAAGGAAAACGTCGAACATCTGGCCTGCGGCCTGCAGGAGATCGGTCTGGACAAAGGCGACCGAATCGGCGTGCTGGGGAAAAACAGTTTGGAGTACTTTCTGTTGTACGGCGCCGCCGCTGCCTTGGGCCTGATTGTCGTGCCCATCAATTGGCGGCTTTCAGCCGGCGAAGTTGTGTTTAACCTGAATGATTGTCAACCACGCAATCTCTTTGTGGATCATGAATACCAGTCCTTGATAACGGAAGCCCAGGCGCAGTTACGATCGGTGAAGTCCTGCCACAACTTAAAAGACGGGCTGGGCGAATTCGAGGACTGGCAGGCCTTGATGCAAAACAATGGCCAATTCGAGCCCATCGAAGTTCTATCCGCAGACGGCTTTGTAATCATCCACACGGCGGCCGTGGCCGGAAGACCGCGGGGCGCCCTTGTTGAGTCATGCCAATGTGCTGTGCGCCAACATGCACATGAACAACTGTTTCCACCTCCAGGAAACCGATGTCCACCTCAACCTTTTACCGCTGTTTCACGTGGGCGGACTCTTTATGGCCACCAACAGCTTTCATGCCGGCGCCTTGAATATAAACATGAGCAAATTCGATGCGGCTACAGCAGCGGACCTCATCGAGACCAAAAAGGTCTCCCTGTTATTCGATTTTCCGCCGATTCTGGCTTCCATTTTGAATGCTGCCCAGGAAAACAATCAAGACCTTCGCTCCTTGAGATCGGTTATCGGCATTGGCACACCGGAAGACATCGAGCGCTACCAAAAGCTGTCCGGCGGCACCTACTATTGCATGTACGGCCAAACCGAAACCTCCTGTCTCGCAACCATGGGACGCTACTCCGACCAAACCCGGCTCTGCCGGTAAAACAATCCCCCTGGCCGATATCAAGCTGGTAGACGACAATGACGAACCCGTGGCTGTCGGTGAGGTCGGGGAAATTGCGATGAAGGGTCCCATGGTTTTCAAGGGCTACTGGGGCCTGCCCGAAGACACGGCCTATGCCTTTCGCGGGGGCTGGCATCACACCGGTGATCTGGGTCGCTTGGATGAAGAGGGATTCCTATGGTTTGCCGGCCGCAAACCCGACAAGGAACTGATCAAACCGGGCGGTGAAAATGTCTACCCGGCCGAAGTCGAAAAAGCGATCCTGCAACATCCGGCCGTGGCCCAGACCGTTGTATTCGGTGTCCCCGATCCCAAGTGGAAAGAAGGCATCAAAGCGGTCTGCCGCTTAAACCCGGGGCAGACCCTCGAGGCCAGCGAACTTATCCAATTCGTAGGCGAACAGATCGCCAGTTTCAAAAAGCCCCAATACGTGGAATTTGTCGACGAGATGCCGTCGCTCAAGGATGGGTCGGTGGATCGGGCGGAGGTGAAGAAACTTTACAGCCCTTCCATTGACATTCAAATTATTATCACTGCTCTCTCAATCGCAGAATTATTTCTAATACCATGTACGCTTGTCGACATTCTCCTTATTTTGACTGGTGGAAGGATATGTGTCCTCGAATTCGGCTTGAGGATTAATTGGTAACCATTTAGGTGGGCGGTACGCATATTTGTAACAATCCAATAGTATTTTAAAAACGATTAATGACAGTGTATTGAACACGCCGTCTTCAAAATTGGATTTTGGCTCAAGGTCAAGGCGGGGTCGAGTTTTAAACCGGAGGCATACTTAAGTATGTCGAGGATTTAAAACGAGGGCCCAACGCCGAGATTGGGCCAAAAGACAATTTTGAGGTGGCTTCTAGTAATCTTTGAAGATCTGCGAGGCCTGATCAATATCCTCGGGACAAAAAACAAAAAGGCATTTTTCATCAGGAGAAGAAACGGAGCCGTATACGTAATTGATATTGATGCCTTCTTCTCCAAACTTGGAAGTGATTCGGGCCAGCTCACCAGGACGGTTATCGAGTTCCAATGCGATCACAGGCATGCATATCAAAAACATATTCGTTTTTGGACAGCAGATCGATGGTTTTGTTTGTTTTACCGTCCTCAGCCAGAATCCTGACCAGGGCAAACTCGGCCGAATCTTTGCGCATCGAATTATAGCTGGCTGCAGAAGCAATTCGTTTGAGCGACTTCCCCCGGCCCTTGAACAGTTCCTGAACATAGCTCGACGCATCCTGAATCGTAAGCGCATCGATATTGATGCCTGCTTCGCCGAAAAGGGTTGCAAATTTGCCCAGCTCGCCGGGTTCATTTTTCATAAATAAGCGATACTTCCGTCCTGACCATAATCTCACTCCTCCAAACGCCGCATTCGATGAAATCGAAAGCGGCGCGTTTTAGGTTTTAAGTGTTCGGTTTTAGGCGTAAGCAAGACGATCAGATATCTGAAATACTTAAAACATTTTCTTTTATAAAGAATCTATATATCCCTGTCGATGGTGCCAAGTCAACGAGGCGGGCAAACGCCACCCTGAAATCTTAAAACTTCCGACTTGTTTTAGGGACGCCGTTTGTCTCTTAGCACATGGTTGGAAATAACCACCCGCTGAATCTCCGAAGTGCCTTCGTAAATGGTGAACACGCGTGCATCCCGGTAAAAGCGTTCCACTGGGTAGTCTTTGGTGAACCCGTAACCGCCGTGAAGCTGGAGCGCTTTGGCTGTGACCCGGTTGACCATTTCAGAGGCAAACAACTTTGCCATGGAAGCCTGGGCCGTGTAGTTTTCGCCCCGGTCCTTCATGGCAGCCGCAGAAAGCATCAACTGCCGGGCGGCTTCGATCTGGGTTGCCATATCGGCAATGATCCAGCGCAATCCCTGAAATTTGGAAATTTTCTGGCCGAACTGCTCGCGCTCTTTGACATATTTGACCGCCGCATCGAAGGCGGCCTGCGCCACGCCGACCGATTGGGCGGCAATACCGATACGGCCTCCATCGAGGGCGGTCATCGCAATTTTAAAACCATCACCCTCTTCACCCAACACGTTTTCAGCCGGTACACGACAATTTTCAAAAAGCAGGTCGGTTGTGTCCGAAGCGCGCAATCCCATCTTGTCTTCTTCCTGCCCAACAATGAATCCAGGTGTCCCTTTTTCCACCAAAAAAGCACTAATGCCCTTGTGCCGCTGGCTCTCATCGGTTTTGGCCGTAACGATCACCAACCCCGCGTTTTTGCCACTGGTGATAAACCGTTTGGTACCTTCAAGCACATAGACATCTCCATCTTTGCGGGCGGTCGTTGTTTGGCTAACCGGGTCCGACCCAGCCGCTGGTTCGGTCAGGGCAAAGGCTCCGATCATCTCCCCCGCTGCCAGGGGCATCAGATGCTTCTTTTTCTGAGCTTCGGTCCCGTAGCGCAGGATGCTTTCACAAACGATGGAGTTGTGGACTGACATGACGACGGCCGTGGAAGCACAGGCATAAGCGATTTCGGATAACGCCAGGACATATCCGACCGTGTCGGCATCCGATCCTTCATATTCAAACGGAACCATCATGCCCAACAGGCCCAGTTCGGCCATTTGTTTCAGGTTGTCGGCCGGAAACTCTTTGGTCCGGTCGCGCTCAGCCGCTGTAACGCCGACCACGCCACGCGAGAATTCCCGGACCATGTTGCGAATCATGCGCTGCTCTTCAGTTAGTTGAAAAGACATAAATTACTCCCTCACGGGTTGATGCGCCAAGCGCAAAGCGCATAGGGCATGGCGTTTGTTGAATTGTACTTATTTTAGATCTGTCAGTTTCATCGGGCGTTAGCCCTGATGTTATCCGCTTAGAGCAGTGCGCCTTTTTTTATTCGGAAAGTTTTGCCTTTCGCTGAGCGCTTCGCTCTATGCGCAATGCGCTCAGGGTCCGTAGATCACGACCAGCAGTTCAGCGGCAGCATCGCCGACATTGCGCATTTGGTGGCGAATCCCGGAGTTGAAATGCAATGAGTCGCCGACCTTAAGTCGGTTCACATGCTCACCGACCACAATTTCAAGCTTGCCGGTCAAAACATAGACGAACTCTTCACCTTCATGCTGATAGCCGACCCCTTTATGCTCCTGCATCGATTCGACCGTCACCCGAAAAGCTTTGAGATGCTTGTTTTCCGCGCCGGGTGTCAGGGTCTCGTAGGCATAATTGTCCGTGCGCTTGGTATAAGCTTTGATGCGCTTTTTTAAATTGGACTCCTCTTCTCTCAACAGCATGCCCGAATCGATCTCCAAGGCCCTGGCGATCTGTAGAAGGGTGCCCACTGGCGGCGTCTTCTTCCCGGTCTCGATTTCTTTGAGGTAGTCGATCGAAAACCCGGTTTCGTTGGCGAGCTGGTCATAGGAAATCTTTTTACCCAGGCGCGCCTTCTTGATTTTTTTTCCAACGGGC
Source organism: uncultured delta proteobacterium (assembly GCA_963802265.1). Taxonomy (GTDB): domain Bacteria; phylum Desulfobacterota; class Desulfobacteria; order Desulfobacterales; family CAWDIC01; genus CAWDIC01. Next base: position 159,609 of record CAWDIC010000002.1, on the reverse strand, counting down.
ACCGGTTGTGCTGCCTTTTTGCGTGGCATATGAACTCCTTACAATTGTCTGTTGTTATTTGTCAGTTGTCCGTCGTGATGATCTCACACCGTAATCCTCATCAGTTTCAATGGACCACTGACAAAGGACGAGGGACGACCTTAAGTGTATTCGTAAAATCCCCGACCCGTCTTGCGCCCCAGCCAGCCGGCTTCTACGTACTTGCGCAGCAAGGGACAGGGCCGGTATTTGGAATCTTTGAAGCCGCTGAAAAGTGTTTCCATTATGGCCAGACACGTATCAAGGCCGATTAAATCGGCCAGTGCCAAGGGGCCCATGGGATGATTCAACCCCAGTTTCATGACCGTATCGATATCTTCCCGTTTGCCGACTCCGTGATACAGACAGTAAATCGCTTCGTTGATCATCGGCAACAAAATACGATTGGCAATAAACCCCGGATAATCATTGGCTTCCGCCGCCGTCTTGCCGAACTTCTCAGCCAGTGACCACGTGGTGGCGAAAGTTTCATCCGAGGTTGCGATGCCACGAATGATTTCCACCAGGCGCATGATCGGAACCGGATTCATAAAGTGCATCCCGATAACTTTGTCCGGCCGGCCGGTTTGGGCGGCAATCCGGCCGATGGGAATCGAGGACGTATTCGTAGACAGAATAACATCCGGTCGACACACCGAATCGAGTGTCCTGAAAATTTCGAACTTCAAATTTTCTTGTTCCACGGCCGCTTCGACCACAAAGTCCGCACCGGCCATGTCCTGCAGGTCGACGCTGGTCTTGATGCGTCCCAGGACGGACACCTTTTCAGCTTCCGTCATTTTCTCCTTGGCAACATTACGGTCAAGAATTTTGGTAATCGTTTTAAGGCCGCGCTGGACAAACTCTTCCTTGATGTCATTCATGATCACGTCGAGTCCGCTCATGGCAGCAACCTGGGCAATCCCATTGCCCATCTGTCCAGCCCCTACGACACCAAATGTCTTTATCTCCATGGTTTGCTCCTTGTTTTGTGTTTAGAAGCGATCTTAAAAATGTCTTTTGGCCCAATCCCTGCGTTGGGTCCTTGTTTCAAATCCTCAACATACTTGAGTATGCCTGCGGGTTAAAACTCTGCCCCGCCTTGGCCTTGAACCAAAATCCTAATTTTAAGATGGCTTCTAGTATTTTGTGTTTCGGGTTTTTCGCATAGCGCAAAGCGCAGGGCGCAGAGCGATTCATCCCAAGTCCCAAGCCGTTTTCAGCTGAGGGCAAATGTGTTTTTCACCGGGTCGCTGACCGGTTCCTCGCACACTCTTTCGCAGGGACGCCCGGTACAACGGTAGCGATTAATCCCAAGTCCCAAGCCGTTTTCGGCTGAGGGCAAATGTGTTTTTCACCGGGTCGCTGACAGTTTGCGAGCACCAAAATCCCCAGCGGCACGGCATGGATTCAGCGAGCCGGTGAAAAATATGTTTGCCCGTAGGCCACCTGCTGCGCGTTGCGGGTTCTCGCATAGCGCAAAGCGCAGGGCGCATGGCGATTCACCCCGAGTCCCAAGCCGTTTTCGGTTAAGGGCCATCGTGTTTTTCACCGGAGCGATGACTGTTCCCCGGCACAATTTTTCGCAGGGGCCTCCAGTACGAACGGTAACAATGCCTAAACGCCAACCCTCATGCCGCTTTGCCGTTGGTAACGGATGCCCCGCTGCACGGCATGAATTCATCGGGCCGGTGAAAAATATGATGGCCCGTTGCTATTGACACGTTCCGGGTTGCAGGTTTTTTCGCTTCACGCAAGCCAAGCGACTCCAAATCCCGAACTGCATTCGTCCCAGAAAAAGGGTGTTTAGAGCGGCGCAGCCGCGTCGTATAGAATTGCACCGCAATTCTATCGTTTCACAATCATTGCAACCGCCTCACCGCCGCCCAGGCAGAGGGAGGCCAGTCCGATTTCCTTGTCCTGCCGAATCATTTCGTGCAGTAAGGTAACCAGCACCCGGCACCCACTGGCACCGATCGGATGTCCCAAGGCGACACTACCGCCATTGACGTTCACCCGGGCCGGATCAAGGTCGAGTTCCTTCAACACAGCGACCGTCGAACCGCTGAAGGCCTCATTGATCTCATACAAGTCAACGGCATCCTTGCTAATGCCCTCTTTGCGTAAACACTTGGGAATCGCCCAGATCGGTGCAACCAGAACATACTGCATGTCGATCCCGTAGGAGGCCTGGGAACCGATCGTGGCCATGATCTCACACCCCAGGTCCTCGGCCTTGGATCTCGACATGACGACCACTGCAGCCGCGCCATCACTGATGATCGAGGCATTGCCGGCTGTCCCCCGGCCGTCTTTTTTAAAAGCCGGTTTCATCTTGGATAATAACTCATAGCCGGTATCACGAGGGCATTCGTCTTGGTCAAAAACGAGCGGGTCACCTTTACGCTGGGGAATTTCGACCGGTACGATCTCGTCTGCAAAGCGACCGCTTTCCACGGCAGCCAGCGTTCGGTGATACGACTCGGCCGCATAGTGGTCCTGGTCTTCCCGGGAAACATCATATCTTTCGGAGCACAACTCGTTTGACATCCCCATGTGAAAATCATTGACAGTATCCCACAAGCCATCGTGCATCATATGATCTTCAAGTTTGCCGGGCCCCATCCGGTATCCAAAACGGGCCTTGGGTAAATAATACGGCGCCATGCTCATGTTTTCCATTCCACCGGCCACCACCACCTCGGCATCACCGACCTGGATCGCCTGCGCTGCCAGCATGACCGCCTTAAGGGCCGACCCGCACACTTTGTTAATGGTGATACACTCCGCTTCCCAAGGCAAACCTGCCTTGACCGCGGCTTGTTTGGCGGGGTTCTGACCGTAGCCCAAAGGCAGTACCTGCCCCATAATGACTTCATTGACCATCTTTTTTTCGATGCCGGCGCGATCAATGGCGGCTTCGATGACGATCGCACCTAACTGCGTCGCGCCGACGTTGCCCAATGAGCCGTTGAAGCTACCCAATGGCGTCCGCACCGCACTTACGATAACTGCTTCATTCATGACAAACTCCGTTTGTTGTGTTTCGGTTGTTTCGGTTTGCGAGTGTTTCGCATAGCGCAAAGCGCAGGGCGCATGGCGATTCACCCCAAGTCCCAAGCCGTTTTCAGCTGAGCGCAAAGCGCTGGCGCATGGCGATGTAATCGTAATTGCAAGGTCAGGGAAACATCAACTCAAATCCGGTTCTCTTCTCTAAACCTAAGGTTGTCGAACTGAAAACGAGCAATTTTTCGCAAGACCCAGTCAATGTCCCGCCATTTCCGGCTCAGAAATGAGAAATTTTTTCGATGAACAAGGCCGCACGCGCGGTTTTGGTCTGAGGCGTACATCGGTACGTCGAAGACAAAAACACGCGGAGAACGCCGTGCATCGGAAAAATAGCCATTTCTGTGCCGGAAATGCTACATGTTACGACGATACTTGCCCCCCACATCATACAACGCCTGTGTAATCTGTCCCAAACTGCAAACCTTGACGCATTCCATCAATTCCGCAAAAATGTTTTCACCGGCCAGGGCAACCTTTTGCAGCCGCTTCATGGCAGCCGGGGCGGCGTCGGCATGACGCGCCTGAAACTCCGCCAGGCGCTTTAACTGGGATTGCTTCTCTTCTTCCGTAGCCCGTGCCAATTCGACATTTTCGTTCAACTCGTCTGTCGCCGCGTGCGGGTCCCGAAAGGTGTTGACCCCAATAAGGGGTAGTTTCCCGGTGTGCTTCAACGTTTCGTAGTAAATCGATTCTTCCTGGATCTTGCCCCGCTGGTAACCGGTTTCCATGGCTCCCAGCACACCACCGCGGGCGGTAATACGATCGAATTCCATGAGAACGGCTTCCTCCACCAGACGGGTCAGTTCATCGACAATAAAGCTGCCTTGATACGCATTCTCGTTTTTCGCCAAACCCCATTCGCGATTGATGATCAGTTGAATCGCCACGGCCCGTCTGACCGATTCAGTGCTGGGCGTGGTAATCGCCTCATCGAAGGCATTGGTATGCAGACTGTTACAGTTGTCGTAGATAGCGCACAAGGCCTGCAAAGTGGTTCGGATGTCGTTGAACTGAATGTCCTGGCTGTGCAGCGAACGGCCGGAGGTCTGGATGTGGTATTTCAGCATTTGCGACCGGATCGAGCCACCGTACTTGTTCCGCATGGCGATTGACCAGATCCGGCGGGCCACACGACCGATAACCGTGTATTCCGGATCCATTCCATTTGAGAAGAAAAAAGAAAGGTTCGGGGCAAAGCTGTCCAGCGGCATGCCCCGGGATAGATAATACTCCACATAGGTAAACCCATTGGCCAGGGTCAGGGCCAGCTGGGTAATGGGATTGGCGCCTGCTTCGGCGATGTGGTACCCGGAAATGGAAACCGAATAGAAATTGCGGACATGGTTCTCGATAAAATAGGCTTGAATGTCGCCCATCATTTTGAGAGCAAATTCGATCGAAAAAATACAGGTGTTCTGCCCCTGATCTTCTTTGAGGATGTCCGCCTGGACAGTGCCGCGCACCGTGGCCAGGACCATGGCCCGAAGTTTTTGGTATTCTTCCTCAGAAGGTGCTTTGCCATTTTCGGCCTGGTACTTTTCAACCTGCTGATCGATGGCGGTGTTCAGGAACATGGCCAGGACGATCGGGGCCGGGCCATTAATTGTCATGGAAACACTCGTGCTTGGCGCGCACAATTCAAAACCGCCGTACAACACCTTGACATCATCCAGTGTGCAGACACTGACACCGGAGGTGCCAACCTTGCCGTAAATATCCGGCCGTTCGTCGGGATCAAAGCCATACAAGGTAACCGAATCAAAGGCGGTCGACAGGCGCTTGGCTTCGTAATTGGCGGACAGCAGCTTAAAACGGTGGTTGGTGCGGGCCGGATCGCCCTCACCGGCAAACATGCGGGTCGGATCCTCATCCATGCGTTTTAATGGAAAAACACCCGCGGTATAGGGAAAGTTGCCGGCAACGTTTTCTGCGCGCAGCCAGCGGTATATCTCACCAGGATCTTCGAAAGCGGGCAACGCGATTTTCGGAATTTTCTGACGGCAGAGGGACTCGGTATACAGAGGCACGCGGATTTCACGACCCCGCACATTATACACCAGTTCGTCCTGGCTATAGGTGGAATTGATCTCCTGCCAGGACTCCAGGAGCTTTCCCGTTTCCGGTGCAATGGCCTCCCGGGCATTCACGATCGCGGACCGCAGGCGCTCAAGAGGACTGTCTTTCTGGGACCCGGCACCTTTGGTGAGCTGCTCCAGAGTCGCTTCCATGTGCCAAACCGTACGCAGCGCTTCAGCCTGTTCCGCTGTTTCTTGGTGATAGGTTCGAACGCTTTCGGCTATCTCGGCCAGATAACGGGTCCGCTCGGGTGGAATAATGATCGTTTTGGAAGACGAGGTTTTGCTGACCGGTTTCGGAAGGGTTGATTCAAATGCCTGCCCGGTCTTGGCCGTGATTGTCTCCAGCACGGCATGGTACAGCGCTGTAATCCCGTCGTCGTTGAATTTTGATGCGATCGTCCCGAAAACAGGCATATCCTCAGGCAGCCGATCCCAGGCCTTGCGATTGCGCTGGACCTGCTTGCGGACGTCTCGCAAAGCGTCTTCACCGCCACGCTTTTCATACTTGTTGACCACAATCAGGTCGGCAAAATCGAGCATGTCGATTTTTTCCAGTTGTGTGGCTGACCCGAATTCGCTCGTCATGACATAGATCGACAAGTCGGTTAAATCGATAATATTCGAATCCCCCTGCCCAATACCGGCCGTCTCTGCAATGACCAGATCATAACCAGCCGCCTTGATGACCGTCAGGACATCGGTCAGGGTTTCAGGTATTTCGGTTTGCGATTGCCGGGTTGCCAAAGAGCGCATATAAACCCGCGGATTACCGATGGCATTCATGCGGATACGGTCTCCCAAGAGAGCACCGCCGGTCTTGCGTCGCGTTGGATCGGCGCTGACCACCGCCAGATTGATGTCTTTGAAATCGTTTAAAAACCTCAAAATGAGCTCGTCGGTCAAAGACGATTTACCGGCTCCGCCGGTACCGGTAACGCCGATCACCGGTACGGTCCGATCAGCGAACTTTTTTCTCAACTGCTTGCGCAAGGCAGCCACGTCGCCGTTTTTTCCGGCCTGGGCCTGTTCAATGGCGGTGATAAATTTGGCAACCAACAGTTTGTTGTCCGGCGTCAAGGCCTCGGGCTGCAATTCCCCGGGCTTGATGGTGGCGAAATCCATCAGGCCGACCATGTGATTGATGATCCCCTGCAGGCCCATCTTTGCGCCATCTTCCGGCGAATATATTTTGGCGACGCCGTAGGCTTCTAATTCTTTAATTTCTTCAGGTACGATGACACCGCCGCCACCTCCGAAAATCTTAATATGGTCCGCATTCTGTTCTTTGAGCAGATCGACCATGTATTTGAAAAATTCAACGTGGCCGCCCTGGTAACTTGACACGGCGATGCCCTGCGCGTCCTCCTGAACAGCCGCATCCACAATCTCTTTAACTGAACGGTTGTGGGCCAGGTGGATAACTTCCACCCCGGTATCCTGAAGGATTCGACGCATGATGTTGATCGAGGCATCGTGACCGTCAAACAAAGAGGTAGCCGTCACGACCCTCACATTATGTTGGGGTTTGTAGACATCAGCTTCGGTATTCATTGTCCCTCCGTAAATAGGAATATAGACCGCTATAATTCCAGCGGGAAACGACTTTAATAGGCTATCAACCCGAGAATAAACTCCGTTTGAATCTCGATATAATCGTCGATACTGTAGTGGCGCGATAAAAACCAGCGCCTAAAGGTCCACATATGTCCGAGTACACAAATATTATGGGCGACCAGTTCAACCGATCGTTCCTGCAGGTTGGGAAGATCGCCGGATGCCATCAATTTACCGAGAACTTCGACCAGAATCCCCGTTATCCGCAATTCGTTTTCCAGGACCCGTTGACGCCACTGGGAAGGCAAGGATTGGGTTTCCTGGTAGATCAGGAGGATGAAATCGCTCATGCGGTGACAAACGTGGAAATATTCATGAATGACCTCTGCCAGCATTTCACGGCCGCTACCGACCCGAGCCATTGCCTCAGCCACGCCCCTCTCGACTTCGGTGTGAATGGATTCACAGACCAGATATAATACATCTTCTTTGGAATTCACATACTCATAGAGCGAGCCGATAGAGAAGCCTGCGGCTTGTGCGATCTGACGGGTCGTTGTTTTGTGAAAACCTTTCTCGATAAAAAGCTGGGCCGCCGCCTTGACGATCTGATTGCGCCGCCGGGTTACCAATTCCCGGTTTTTGATCTGGGTGGGAACATCATTTATGCCATTGGGCTTGCCCATATGTGGCTCATCGATCGATGAAAGCAAAGAAGATCGAATTCATCTTGTTAAGGTGTTATCGGATAAAAATAAATGGTTTGAACACGTAACCTTTTGTTTAAAAAAGTTTTATTAACAAAGCGATCGAACGCTAGCGTCCCGTCGAGGCACTTGCGAAGCGCTTGGCCGATTAATTGAGCGAGCGCTCGGTCATATTATGTAGCATGCTCTTGATTTTCTTGTCAAGGTTTTACGAACACGGGAATTGTTTTGTCAAATTTAACTTATAACTAATTGTTATTTCTATTTATTTTAGTGTCGTCGGCCACCCTTCAGCGCCGCCTGTCAACCTTCAAGAAAGGGGTTGACAAAATAAGCTTCATTTATGTAAAATTGCCGATCTGACTGAGCGCTCGTTCATATTTTTTAACGAGCCTACTCTGACTGTGTGATTGGGTGAGGCGTCTTTTAGAAATAGCGGCAGCAACCGTCTGCATCCGTCAAAGCAGACCGCCCAAACTCAGAGATGCCTGTGAAAAGGAGGTACTGGTGGATTTTGATCTCACGAAAGAACAGGAAATGATTCGCAAAGAAGTCCGCAAATTTGCGCAAAAGGAAATCGCTCCCCTTGCGGTTGAACTGGACGAAAAAGAAGAATTTTCGGCTGAACTTACTAAAAAGATGGGGGAAATCGGTCTTTTCGGCATGTTTGTTTCCGAGGAATATGAAGGTCAGGGAATGGACTACCTGTCTTATATCATTGCCGTTGAAGAAATTGCGCGGGTGGACGGCTCCCAGGCCGCTACGATTGCCGCCGGTAATTCCCTGGGTATCGGGCCGCTATACTATTTTGGTACCCCGGAACAAAAGCGTAAATATCTGCCCAAACTTTGTACCGGCGAGGCGCTCTGGGGGTTTGGACTGACCGAACCGACCGCTGGGTCCGATGCCGGCAGCAGCAAGACCACCGCCGTCCTCGATGGCAACGAATGGGTTATCAACGGTTCCAAGATTTTCATCACCAATGCGGCCTGTGATCTTTCTCTGGGCGTCACCGTACAAGCCATCACCGGCTCACGCCCCAGCGGTAAGCCGGTATACTCCTGTTTTTTGGTCGAGCACGGAACCCCCGGTTTTAAAGCGGTTGCCATGCACAAAAAAATGATGTGGCGCTCTTCAAGTACGGCCGAGCTATACTTTGACGATGTGCGGATTCCCAAAGATCAGATTCTCGGCCAACAGGGCGACGGATTTCATCAGATGCTGAAAACACTGGACGGCGGCCGACTCTCCATTGCTGCCATGGGGTTGGGCGGCGCCCAGGGAGCGTATGAAAAAGCCTTAAAGTATGCCAAAAATCGGGAACAATTCGGGCAGCCCATTTCCAAATTTCAAGCGGTCGCCTTCAAACTCGCCGATTCGGCGCTCGAGATCGAATGCGCCCGCAACCTGCTCTATAAAGCCTGCTGGCTGAGAGACCGCAAACGGCCATTTGAAAAAGAAGCCGCCATGGCCAAACTGTACTGCTCGGAGCTCATGGGCCGGGTCGCCGACCATGCCGTTCAAATCCACGGCGGTTACGGTTTGATGAAAGAATACGATGTCGAACGGTTTTATCGGGATCAAAAGTTGCTCGATATCGGCGAAGGGACGTCCGAGGTCCAACGGATCGTGATTTCCCGGTATATTGGTTGCTGATCTAAAATCACGGTGGGATTTTAGATATGACGCGGCTGCGCCGCTTTTTTATAGCCGCTGTCATAAATATGTTTCGATAGCGCCCAAGCATGAGAGGCACCCTATTTTTTTTAAAAAGGCATATCATTATGAATCGGCACGGCTATCGCAGTGCCCTGCCGGATTGATGATGTTTCCAAGGCCTTATTTTACTACCAACCGGCCTATTTTCATCATCCATCCGGCGGGCACAAGACAAGGCTTGTTTTGATATGCCTTTTTAAAAAAAATAGGGTGCCTCTCTCCCCAATCGGAAGGTTATTTTGCCATCCACTATAAACGGAGGGATTATGGCTGAAGATGTTTTACTCAAGGAGGTTGCGGACGGTGTCGCCCTGTTAACCTTAAACCGTCCCGAGGTAATGAATTCGTTCAACTTCGCATTGCTGTATGCCTTGAAAAAAGAAATCGACCAGCTTGACCAAGACGCCGCCATCCGAGTAATTATCATCACGGGTGCCGGCGCAAAGGCCTTTGCCGCTGGCGCCGATCTCAAGGAACGCTTGACGTACACCCCGGAACAGGTCAAAGAATTTATCTTTACCATCCGCAATCTGTTTACGCAGATCGAATACATGCGCAAACCGGTTATTGCGGCAGTCAACGGTGTCGCTCTGGGCGGTGGGACCGAACTGGCCATGGCATGTGATCTCAGGATCGCTTCCATGAAGGCCAGCATGGGACAGACCGAAACGCGCCTGGCCATCATCCCGGGAGCTGGCGGGACGCAGCGCCTTCCGCGCCTGGTGGGAAAAGGCATCGCCAAGGAATTAATTTTTACCGGCCGCCGAGTGGGGGCCGAAGAAGCCCTGCGCATCGGGTTGGTAAACAAAACGTGCCAACCGCAAGAGCTGTTAAACGAAGCGCGTGCGATGGCGGGCATGATCTGCGAAACCGGGCCGATTGCCATCGAACAGGCCAAGTATGCCATCAATTACGGCATGGAAACCGACCTGCATACCGGGCTGGCCATTGAGTCAAACGCCTACTGGGTGTGTATTCCAACCGAAGATCGCCTGGAAGGATTGGCGGCCTTCAGAGAAAAACGCAAACCCATATACAAAGGCAAATAAAAATTCCAACACTGCATAAAAAAACATGGCAAAGGATCTACATAAGAAGATATACTTATCGCTTAAATCATTACTGACGGATCTGGATGTGACCACTGGGAAATCAAAGGATCTGGGTCGTTTTTCGCCAAGTTTTTCTACCCTTCGGGAAAGTCGGAGGACTCCAGACCCTTTGCAGTGTTAGAATTACATCCATGTGCAATTTTTATTTAGAAAGGAGATTAAAAAATGTCCGAACACGATTATTGGAAAATTTTTCCGCGCATGCCGCGCAAAGTTACCATAGGCGACATTACCGTGCGCGACGGGTTTCAGCATTTAGAAAAATTCGTCTCCACCCGGGCCAAACTTTTTTATGCCGAAGAACTGATCTTCGCCGGCTGTCGTAACATCGAGGTTACCAACCTGGGCAATCCCTATCTCATGCCGCAGTTCCGTGATGCTGAAGACATCCTGACCCACTTGCGCAGCGACCGGTTTAAAAACCGCTGTGCCAAGCGAGGCATCAACTACGATGACATTTGTATTACGGCGGTTACCATCCGCGAGGGAGCGGTCGATCGGGCGATTGCGCTAAAACAAAAAGGGATCGGACCGGACCGGGCCTTGATGATGGTTTCCACCGAAGAGCAGCATCACTTCGCCAACTCCGGCACAACCTTGCCTGCCTATTGGGCGGAAGCCGAACGCTGCATCCAAAAGTGTACCGCTGCCGGCATTAAAATGTGCGGAACGGTCAGTACGATTTGGGGCAGCCCCATCGCCGGCGCCACCGACATGAAGGATGCGGTCGAGTTCACCAAACGCTGGCTTGAAATCGGAGCATCGGACATAGAACATGCCGACCACGATGGCAGTGCTTCGGCACCGGATGTCTACCGTTACTTTGCGATGATTTTAGACGCCATTCCCAACACGGACCTGCACATTGCTCACTTTCACGAAACCAAGCGGGTTGCTTCAGCTTCTGTGCTGGCCGCCCTTCAGGCCGGCATTACCAACTTTGAGGCCACCCTGGGCGGCATGGGCGGACAACCGGCCAACTTCCTGGATGATTGCCCGGTTCCGGGAACCGGTGAATACTATTACGAAGATCCCCGCTACGTGGGACTGACCTGCCTGGAAGACATGCTTGTACAGATTGACGAGATGGGCATTGAACACGGTTACGATGTGGATCGCATCCTCTGGCTGGGGCGCCAGATCGAACGGACCGTCGGCAAACGGCTGCGCAGTGAAGCGGTCATCAACGGTCGTACCCTCAAAGAGGGCCACATGAAATTCGCCCGTCCGGGCCTAAAAAATGTGAAGCAAAAATTTGGCGAAACCGAAGACCAGTCTTTCCCGGCGGAATGGTCCTCAGAGGCCGAGCTGCCGGAAGCGTATCGACCCTAGTGTTGCATCAAATTTTTCAGTGGGCTACAAAATTAAGGTGAGTGCAATCATGGATGAAAAACAACCCAAGCCACACATCAATGTCGACTATTTTGAAGACCTGACCGGTGACATCGGCCCCCAGCCATCGGCGGTAACTGACGATATCGGCAATCGGATATGCTCGCTACGCAAGAATAAAGGCCTTTCCCTCAAAGAGCTGTCAAGCCTCACCGGATTTGAAGTTGAACTGATGGCCGGTATCGAGAACAACACGATCCAGCCTCAACTGGGGACGGTGATCAAACTTTCCAAGGCCCTGGACAGCGCTTTTGGCCGCCTGGTGTCCGGTGTTGGGGAAAAGATTTATTCCATTACCCGTAAAACCGAACAGCGACCGGTTGCACGTTCTACCGCCCAGAAAGGGCAGTAAGAAGCTCTATACGTATAAAAGCCTGGCCCCGGAAGTCAAAGGCCGCCACATGGAGGCCTTGCTTGTCCGGCTCGAAGAAAACCCGGATGAGGAATTGTCGGTACATGAGGGCGAAGAATTCATTTATGTTTTGGAAGGCACGGTCCTTATAATAATCGGTGAAGACCGCTTTGAACTCGAACCGGGCGACAGTGTCTACTATCTGTCGACGACGCCGCACATCGTCGCCGCCAAAAGTGAGCAGGCTGAGATACTTGCAGTTCTATACGAAGGATAGTGCCCATCTATAAATGGTCTTTTTGCGCGATTTCAGCATTGGACGACATGATTTATCTCCTCAAAATAGCTTGCTATGTCTCCGAGTTAAATCTGCCGTCCGCCTTGCCTGTTGCGAGCCTGTCGAGGGGAACTCCCACAAAAATCCTCATTTTTCGACGGACATGCCAAACGAGCATCTGAAGGAAATGTGTATGTCGACGGACATTAAAACGGTAGAGGATCTGGATCACGATGACGCAGCCCGCCTGGTCGTCGACTTTTTTCATCGCATGATCATGCACTATGCCTTCTGGTTCACGGAAGTTCGGCACCAGGTGGGCATGCCCCAGGCACTGGCCATACTTGAAGAGGCATCCTCCAAAAGCATGGCCCTTCAAATCAAACGCCTGTCTAAAAAATTGGGCTTCGAACTTAAGGATGGCCTACCCGCCCCCTTGATGGACGCTTCCCAAAGAAGACCTCATCGATCTGGTCGACACCATGGCCGCCAATTGGCTTACCAACGATGGTGTCTGGTTTCAGGCCGTCGAATTTTCAAGCGGCATGAACGATGCCAAGCGCTGCAACGATTCCTGCTGGGCGCACTTTTCGCCTTTTGAGGCTTGGTCCATTAAAAGACTGCTGAACCTGCCCGCCCAGCCAGGCTTAGAGGGCCTCAAAACGGCGCTCCAGTTTCGATTGTACAGTCGTATCAACCGCCAGTCGATCATTTCGGAAGGACCTGACAGCTTTGTGTTTCAGATGAACGACTGTCGGGTGCAATCGGCCCGCAAGCGCAAGGGGCTGGAAGACTACGCCTGTAAATCGGTCGGCCTGGTAGAGTATCCCTATTTTGCCCGTGGCATCGACCCGCGGATCATGACCGAATGTATCGGCTGTCCGCCGGATGACCATCCGCAAGAATGGTATTGCGCCTGGCGGTTTACCATATAAAATCGCTCTGCGATTTTATTTGACGCGGCTTCGCCGCTTTTTTCAATCAGCCTAACGATGAATTTTTTTTGAGATTAACGAAGCCAACCGGGAGCGAATGCGATTACAAAACTTGAAACCATGTTAGGAGTTGCCTGATGACGACAACGCTTTGTTATTCCAGGAATCGCTGCACCAGTGTAAAAATCGTTGATGAGCAGACGTTGGTATCCACCTGTGTGCTCCAGGATTCGCTCACGGAAGCGGTTGTTCGCATCCAGGTCCAATTGCCCGATCTGGAAATCATTGATGCCGAAGGGAAATTTTCAAGTACCCATCGTGAAACATGTATCGATGTGGCCCCGGCGCTTCGTAAAATAGCCGGGGTGCGAATCGGTGCCGGCATGAAAAAGATCATTCGCGGACTGATCGGTGAAATTACGGACTGCCAGGAACTGCCGTTGCTGGTTGAAGAAGCCTGCCATGGTGTGATTCTTGCGTTTACCAAAGACATGTTGGAACTAGTTCCCTAAAGAAGCCGAACAGGAAAAGGATTTTTTTACTCAGATGGTCAAAAAGAATATCCGGCTTTATAACAGCTGCGCGGCGTTTGCGCCAGGGAGTCCGCTTGTGGAGGGGATCGATCATGCTGAAATTTCAAAGGACTAAACTGGTCGACATAATTAATCTGGACAATGAACGCCTCGCTGCCCACGGGGTTCTGAACGATCACATTTTCGGCCTTGAAATCGATATCGTCGTGGCCATCGACACGCTTGTGATCGAGACGATCAAAGGCCAATGGCATCGGGAAGAAACACCTGAATGCTCCCGCGCCATTCCGTTGCTTCAAGAAGCCATCGGTTTTCCAATTGATGATCCCGCTATCAGCAAAAAGATAAACAAAACCGTCGGTCGCAGAGCGTGTCCGCACTTTGCCAACCTTTTGGTCGAGTGCTGTGACGCTGTCAAAGAGGCGGCCCTGATTATAAATTGGGAACAGGCCAAAAATGCCGATCCAGAGCTGACTTTCACTCAGTTCTTGGCCGGAGAAAAAGCCGAAGGTGTCGATGATCAATCCAGCGTGGTCGTAACCACAGCAGACAACCCCCTCAAAGAGGTAGCACATCCATCTTCAGTCCCAAACAAAGATACTGGCGAAGGATTTGTCATCGACTTACATGCGCATACATTTCCGGCATCACCATGCAGCGCCGTCAGCGTGGATCGGCTTATTAAAGAGGCCCAACGAATCGGGCTCGATGCGCTCTGCCTGACCGACCACAATCATGTCTGGGAGCCGCACAAAATCAAGGATCTGACGCAAAAACATGGTTTTCTGGTTCTCAGTGGCAATGAAATTACGACGGATCAGGGTGACATGCTGGTTTTCGGCATGTCGCAAGACATTCAAGGGATCATCAAACTTGAGGACCTCAGGCCGCTCGTAGATAAGTCCAAGGGCTTTATGGTTGCCGCCCACCCCTTCCGAGGTTTTCTGGTGTTCGATACCAGCCAAATCGGAATGACCGTCCAAAAGGCGATCCAAAGGCCGGCCTACAAACAAGTCCACGCAATCGAGGTGCTCAACGGGAAGGTCACCGCAGAGGAGAACCGTTTTGCGCGCGATGTCGCCGAACATCTTGGCCTGCCGGGCACCGGCGGAAGTGACGCCCATGACCTCGAAGATGTTGGAAAGTACGCCACGCGATTTCACGATGCCATCCACAGTGAGCAAGATCTCGTGGCCGCGCTGCATAGCGGCAATTTCAATCCCATTACGTTTCGTACATAAAATCGCAGAACGATTTTATTTGTGTAGCGGCTACGCCGCTCATTTCTTGAGAATAATTGCTCAAGGTTGGCCGATTACCCTTTGTCGATTCTGGTGTACAGATGGTTTTGCAGGCATGAAAACACGCTTCAACTTTTCTGAAAAGCTGAAAGCGAGTCAGCATGGATCAACCAGTGGACTGGGAAAAATTGATACGCCGGATGGAACAATTGCTGCGGCTCAAATCCTTTCCGGTGGCTTTTAAAATGCTCGAGCACAAAGAGGACCTGGAAAAATTCGCCTTTTTGCGACGGGTTCAGCACAAATCAACCTTGTGCCAACTGATCACGCTGGTGCGCAACTTCGACTGGACCGTGGGAGCCGATCTGGATGATTTTCTGTTCCCGGCCTGCCCTTCCATGTTGGGATTGACCGACGTTCCGGAATATGGCCAGGACGGCACCTTCCGCAGCATTATCTGGGTTGCCACCAAAAAAGACGGTAAAAAATACGAAGCCGCGATCCCGCGCCTGCCGCTGGGCAAATACCAGGCCGTGGTGATGGCGCCCCTGGTCTACAAACCCTTTGAACCGGATATCGTCCTGATCTATGCCAACCCGGCCCAGATGATGCTGTTGATCAACGCCCTTCAGTTCGAAGAGTATGAGGTCATGCAATTTTTCTGCGTGGGCGAATCTTCCTGTTCCGATGCCATTGCGCGCTGCTACCTGGACGGCAAACCGTCTTTGACCATTCCCTGCTACGGTGAGCGCCGCTACGGTCACGCCCAGGACGACGAACTGGTCATGGCGATCCCGGCCGGCATGATGACCAAGGCCTTGCGCGGCCTGGAAGCGCTTTACCGCCGCGGCGTCCGTTATCCCATCTCCTACGCCGGTGCTGAAGGCGATGTCACGCCCCTGTTTCCACCGACCTATCACGGTTTCGAGTCCATCATGAAGCGCCTGAAAGGGGATGACAAGCGGCTCTTGCTGGGCGTTACGGGCGGCATTGCCAGCGGCAAGAGCACGGTCTCCGACATGCTGGCCGAACTTGGCGCACCGCTGATCGACTTTGACCTGTTGGCACGCCAGGTGGTCGAACCAGGGACACCGGCTTTGGCCCAGATCGTCGAATATTTCGGCAAACAGGTTTTACAACCCGACGGGACCCTGGATCGCAAAAGGCTGTCCGACATCGTGTTTAAGGATATGGAAAAACGAAAAAAGTTGGAGAGCTTTACCCACCCGGCCATTTACGACGGGTTTTTCGAACAGGTGGACCAGATCACCCAAAACAACCCCGATGCGATTATTCAGGTCTCGGTACCCCTGCTGATCGAATTGAATCTCAATTTTCTGTTCGACAAACTGCTCGTTGTCCACATTCCTGCGGACCTGCAGATCGAGCGTCTGGCTGCCCGCGACGATATCAGCCAGGCCGATGCAGCCAATATTTTGCAGGCCCAATTACAGATCGATGAAAAACTGGCCTTTGCCGATTTCGTGATCCACAACGAAAAATCGATCGAAGATACCCGCAAGCAGGTCGAGGAAATCTGGCAGGCGTTAAAGCACGAGCAGGTAAATTAGAAAAGGGCTGGATCTGTGGATCCAGCCCTTTTCTCGTTTAAGATTTTATTTGGTTTATTATGATTCTTCCGGTTGCTCCGGGTCCAAAATGATGACCATGTAGGCCTCGTAAAATGTATATGTCTGGCTTTCCTGACATGTTTCCAGCCCCAAAATCAATAGATTGTCACCAGTTTTAATATCCTCGTTGGTCGGGTCGCCACTGGCAGATTCCCGCTGGTCCTCAATAATGGCGGTTTTCGGGATATAGGCAATCTTATTATCTTCCAAAAGGACCTGCACCGTACCATCACTGTCGGTATCAAAAGAGGAACACTACTTCACTTTTCACGTTTTCAGCATACACGCGAACATCAGTGGCTTCAAGGACATCCGCATCTTTAGAAACAACCGCGATGTTAACTTCCAATGTCTTGTCACATCCCAGCAACCCTTCGATGGTCTCTATGGACACGGGTACAGTCTTCTCCATGTAAAGCTTGATATAAGGCTCCACTTCCGCAGGCATGACAATTTCAACTGTTTCCGTGTCGCTAACCTGAACAGTTAAAAGATATGCCTCATTTTCGGGGCCCGATATACCGGTCAGGGTCCCCATGATACGCTGGTCTTTGAGCATCACCGCTATCGCCTGAATCGACTGGTTTTCCAACGACACCTTGCCCACGACCCGGGCAAGCATGCCGGCCTGGATATCTGTCGCATCGACTTGCCTGGTCACACCCGGTCATGACAAAGGTCTCGTCACCGACTGCCACATCGACGATGTTCTGGGTGAAAATGTGAGGTGGCATCAGTTCCAACGCAAACATTTCACCGTCGAAAGCCGTGTCTACGGTTCCCTTCACCAGCACAACACCACCGATAACCATCACCGAAGCCTGCAGATTACCTTCTGCATCAAGCCGTCCACGTATGTGAACCGTCTGCCCCTCTTCCAGTTCGCTCGCATCGACCGGCAATCCTTTCTCACCAAAAATAATCACGCCGTCCGCCAGGTAAACGGTCAACGGCTCGCGTCCATCGCCCAACAGCAGCGTGAAGCCGGTATCGCCATCGAACACTTCATCGATAACGCCCTTGAGAACGCGTGGACACTTGGGCGGGGCTTCAATCTTGTCGATTTCTACAAAAACCACCGGGCGAAAAATGCATTTGCCCGACTTGCCGGCCTGGTGCAGGTTAATCGATTTGTCGCAATCGATGTCCAGACGAATCGAAATCGTTTCGCCAGCGATGACTGCGAAACCACCCTTGGGATTCAGGTCGATTTTGCCGCTGGGCAGCTTGATCTCCATTTGATCACACGGGCTGTCCCCACCCTCAGGCTGGATGTCAGCGATACGCAACCTGATTTTGCTGTAGCGCCCGGCCGGAATGTTGTCCTTCACGGTCACCACCGCATCCTGGTCCCGCAAATCGAGCAGGTCAACTTTCCAACCGTCCGGATCATCCGATTCAAACACCACCACCGGAGCGGCATTGTCATCATCCGGCAGCAGGGAAATTTCGGTAATCCAAATCCAAATATTATCATAGTCGTCGGCCGGCCCGTCCGTCAGCAGGATCGCAACCGTGCCGCTGCCCCCAGACACACTGGAACTGCTGCTGCCCCCGCTTCCACCGCAACCGGTTAACAATAGAAAGCCAGGGACACACACCAGCAGAACAAACAAAGTTGCAATTGAAAATTTACGTTTCATGATATCCCCTCTTGAATTTTGGTTTCTGTCTTGCTCGACTTACAAACTCAACTTTAAAGGTCTATTATAAGCAAACGGCCTTAGCCTGTAAACCCTTGTGAATATTTTCCCCCCAAATTGAAAACTGACATGAATCAACAAGGCCGTCACCTTATCAAGCACGGCCTTGTTTGCTCTTGATTATTCTGCCATTCGCGGCTCGAGTCTGCGGTCCTCCCTATTTCTGCGATCCT
This sequence comes from uncultured delta proteobacterium, assembly GCA_963802265.1. Classification (GTDB taxonomy): domain Bacteria; phylum Desulfobacterota; class Desulfobacteria; order Desulfobacterales; family CAWDIC01; genus CAWDIC01. The sequence goes on along the minus strand of CAWDIC010000002.1, from coordinate 141,115 downwards.
TTCCGGACCGACGTTCAGGTAGGTAGAAATCATACGTGTATTGACGCCGGTCCGTGCCCGAACGCCTGCCCCCGTTATCGGGTAATAGGGATTCCATCTAAAACTTTCTGTGTTTATAATTTTTGCCTCGGATCCCGCCCGGCACGCAATTCATTGCCATGGACGCGCGACCCCATTGGTCCAACCTGAAACATATGCAAAAAGCATGCAAAAACCAACGATTTATTTTAACTTCAACGATATCAATTGGTTATGATTTTATCTAAATTTGTAACCGTGCTAATTTGTGAAACAGTTTTCCCAACTTTTATCCAAAAAACCTCCTAATGGGTCATCTTAATAAAAATTGACAACCTTTACCCTGTATGCTCTATAATGAAATCGTTTCCAAACCAAGCATCTCAAAGTTTCTCTCATTACATGTCGTTTTTTAGCAACTCATCATGGTATAATATTCAGAAGCAATTTCATTTTTATAATCAATGGTAACCGCTGCTTCATACAACCCGCATGACACCCTACGCCGATGGGTGTGGGTCGCGATTTTCGCAGTTGCCTTTGCGTGGGTCGAGAGCGCTGTCGTGGTATATCTGCGTGAAATCTACTTTGACGGTAACTTCAGCTTCCCCCTGGTGATCAAATGGGAAGACGGCCGCCATGTCATCGACCCCCTGGTGCGCATTGAATTTGTGCGCGAAGTTGCCACCATCCTGATGCTCGTTACCGCGGGTTGCCTGGCCGGTTACAACCGTTTCCAGAAGTTCTGTTTTTTTATGATCGCCTTCGGCCTGTGGGATATTTTTTACTACATATGGCTCTATGTCATGGTGCGCTGGCCAGTTAGCCTCATGACTTGGGACCTCTTGTTCTACGTTCCGCTGCCTTGGGTCGGGCCGGTGATCACGCCGGTCCTTATTGCCCTGGCCATGGTTGCGGCTGGGTCGATCATTATTTACCTATCAGGAACGCGGTTACACCATTGGCTGGCGCTGGTATGACCTGGCCGCCGAGTTGGGATTCGGCCTGTTGATGATTATCGCTTTTTGTTGGGACTGGAAAAATATTATTCAGCTGCCAGGTGATATCGAACGCACCGGCATCCCGAATCCATTTGCCTGGTGGCTCTACCTGCCAGCCTTTTTTCTGGCCGTCGTGTACTTTATCGTTCGAATGAGGCAAATTGTGCGGCGCTCTGATAACTAAGCGAAGCACCGCCGGTATCGCTGGTGGCTTGGTATTAGAGAGACTTAATAAACCTGAGGAAAACCGAACAGGAAAAACCATGAAAGCCAATTGCGATTACCACCCCACCCGGATTGCCCACTGGTCCTGCCCCCAGTGCGATGCACAACTGTGCCCCGATTGTGTCACCGAACGCGACAAGGGTGGGTACCTTCAGGGGCAATCGATTCACTTGTGCCCCAAATGTAATGTCCCGGTCGACTGGGTCGGTGTTGAAAATATCATAGCGCCCTTTTGGAACCGGTTGCCCAAAATCTTCGCCTACCCTCTCGCGTTGCAGACACTGGTTTTGATGATCGTCCTGGCGATAATCAGCATGTTCGCCAAGAAAATTGGCTTGTTCGGCCTGTTACTGAACGGTGTTATCTGGTTGGTTGTATTAAAATATTCCTTCGAGGCGCTTAAAAAGACGGCGCGGGGGGACCTGGGGCCACCAAAAATCAGTTCCGAAACAATCTCCCAAGATATCCACCAGGTTCTGAAACAATATTTGATCTACATTATTCTCTTCTTCTTTGCCGGATGGCTGGTTGTCGCTCTGGGCCCCTTTTTAGGCTTTTGCTTTCGTTCTCGCAATCCTGTTTTTCATACCGTCCATGATTATTCTACTGGTCACGACCGGCAGTCTATTGCACGCCTTGAACCCTTTGATGTTTGTCCCACTGGTCACCCGGATCGGTTGGGGCTACCTTTTGATGTACTTCTTTCTTTTCCTGCTGGCCAGCGCCCCTGCAATTGCAGGCCAATACATCATGCAGTTCTTCCCGGTCGATATGCACCTGCTGCTTTACAGTTTCGCCGAAAGTTACTACACCATTGTCTCCTATCACATGATGGGGTACGTCATTCTGCAATACCACGACCAGGTGGGCTATCAGGTGGATTTTGAGGATTTCAGAGACCCGTCTGAAGAGCGCTCGACACCCGTGGAAGTCGATCCGGATGCGGCAGTTTTAAATGAAGTAACGCCGTTGATTCAAGATGGAAAACTCGATGAGGCCATTGCCACCATCAAACAAATGACCGGCAACGGCGGGCATTCAACGGCGTAAACCTGGCCGAACGCTATTTCACTTTGTTAAAGATGAAAAAACAGACAGCCGAACTTTTGCGCCACGGTGTTGACTATCTGGATTTGTTGGCCGCTAAAAACGAAAAGACCAAAGCCCTGGAAGTCTATCACGAATGCCGAACGTTGAATCCCAAATTTTTGCCGTCCGCTACCGCTCTCTATAAATTGGGTGGCTGGTTGAATGAAACCGGTAAAACCAAGGAGGCGGTTGGCACCTACAATCGCCTGGTGAAAGCTTATCCCGACAGCCCCATGCTTCCCAAAGCCTATTTTCGCGCAGCCCAGGTTTTTAATGATCGCCTCATGAATCCCGACCGGGCTCGCAAGATTCTTAAAGGCCTGCTCAATAAATTCCCGGATCATGAAATTGCACCCCAGGTAAAAAACTACCTCGCAAGCATCTAGAAGCCATCTCAAAAAAGTCTATTGGCCCAATCTCGGCGTTGGACGGCATGATTTGAATCCTCAAAATCCAGCCCGAGGCTAGGACCTCCGGGTTAAATCTGCCTCCCGCCTTGCCGGTTCTGAGCTTGTCGAAGGAACCTTGAGCCAAAATCCTATTTTTGAGATGGCTTCTAGTACTAAGATTGTGAACGTTTCTTTTATTGGGTTTTCTGGAGCTTTTTGGCGGCGATCACGGCTTCCGGCGATGCGGCGTAACGGTTGCATAAAAGGATAAGGCATTTTTGGGCTTTCGGGGCGAGCCCTTTTTCCTGATAGCTGGTTGCCAGTTTCATCAGGGTCGCCGGAATGCCGGGGAATTTCGGTTTTTGCTTTAAAAACATGGCCAGAATTTTTTCAGCCTTTTCAGGCTGGCCGGCATTGGCGAAAAGGCTGCATACCCTCAGATATATTTCCGGGGAAAGTCGCGGGCGCCGAATCAGTACGTCTATAATCGTCATACACCTCAAGGGCTTTGGTATTGTTTTTGGGATCCCGGCTCAAATGCGTCAGCAGCATTCCGGCAATGGCATGGAATTCCGTCGGTTTCGAGGTTCGTTTTTACGGATGTTGAACAGGTGGGTCATCACGCTGATATTCTCGGGTTCTTTGGCCAGGGCCTGATCCAATAGCTTGCTGGCATCGGTCCATTTCCAGACGGCCGGCATGGGCCAACGCCTGCTCGACCAGACGGCGACACCTCGTCTGGCGGTTCCGGAGCCAAGGCCTCGGCATGATAGGCGCCCCAATATTTCAAATTGACGAGGCCCATGATCGCTCCGGACAGCAGGCCACCGATATGGGCCAAATAGGCCACCTGGCTGGCGCCTCCCCAAAAAAGCTGGTAAAACTCCTTGCCCAGCCAGACAGGCAACAACAAGATTGCCGGCAACTTGACATAGTTGAAATAGAAGCCCAGCGAATAAAATATTTTTACCCGTTTGCGCCCGTAAAGCACGGTAAAAGCACCCATCAGGCCGGCGATGGCACCCGAGGCACCGACCAAAGGAACGGTGCTTTGGGGGTTAAACCACCAGAAAAGACTGACCGCACACAATCCCGTAACAATATAGGCCATCGCGTAAAAGGCGCGTCCGCAGCCGATTTCGAGCATACAGCCGACCAACCACAAAAAAATCATATTGCCCAACAGGTGGCCAAAGCCACCATGCAGGAACATATGGGTAACAAACGTGATCAGACGGTGAAAGGCTGGCCTGAAACCATACTGCATGGCTGTAATCTGTGCCAGCTTGCCTTCATACCCGCTGCGCAGATCCTTCCATTCGGCATATTCGGGATCTTGAGGCGTAATGATTTCATCGTTGCGTAATCGGGCCAAAAAATCGTCATCGCCCATCATTTCATAGCGCCAGCGTTCAAGCGCCTCCGTATCAAGGGCTTGATCGGAATCATCTGAGAAGGCATCGGCTTGACGGTATTCGACATATCGGGGAACTTCTATGTCGGCTAACCCGGAATCGAAATAATACATTTCCGCGGTCATAAAAAGCCGATTGTCATCAAATTGAAAAACAAAAAAGATGAGACTGTTGAGGATGATTAGAGCGAGGGTCACGAAGGGCGGGTTGCGCCAGCTCAGTTTGCCGGTGATGGGGATGATTAACATAGCTGTCTGTGATTGGACGTTATTTCAAAACCACTTACAGAGTTCATTCCGATTGCGCCTTCTTCAGCGCTTTGGCAAGTGCGGCCCTGTGGACATCACCGGCAAAATGGACCGGACTCTTGCCGTAAATGGGATCCCAGCCGGCAGGATCGGCAGAACAGAAATACTGCACCTCCAACCCGATGCGAACATCGGCGCCTGCAACATCCAAACCCGCAACCTTGGCGGCCGCTTCCCAGGTTGCACCGCACGGCGCTCCCCGGACAACACGTAGCCGGCTGATTTTGCCTTGCGTGACTTCGACTTCAAATTCGGGCGCCCCAAACCGTTCGCCATATTCGCCCAGACGGACCTGCCTGGGTAGACCACATCAGGTCGGCGGCGTCAGAACATGTTGACCCCGAATTTTTTTCCCGGAGGCGATCACGGGAATGTTGTGACGGCGACAAAGCCGCGCCAGGTCTTCGGACAAATCCGGGTGCTGCAAAAAATCCATTACCAGATCGGCGTCCAGGTCCGACGGTAAAAGGTCTGAAGCATCGTCAATAACCGGTGGCAGGACATCGTCGATTGAAACCACTTCAACCGTGAAGTGCCCCTCACCGTATTGCTCGATACCGGCAATTTTCGTTTCGGCGCTGCCGTTCTGTTGAAAAACGAGTATTTTCTGTTTGGCTTTCATCATAAAACCGTTATCCGCTTTTATATATCGTGTCACCGCCGAAGCGGTTCAATCTGTTTGTCATCAATTATAATAACAAGATTGTTTGGCTTAGCAAGTTTTATCGCGACCGCACAATCGCTTTTACCGGCCAACACCGGATAAGCGCTGCGCAACCGGCCAAAATCGAACGTTTCGAGTACGTTCTTTAAGAGCTCGATTTCGGCTTCCAAAAGACCGCGGCCCTGCTCGGCTTTGAAATACTGCCCAACCTTGCGGTTGTATAGCTTTTTGGCTTCGGTCTCGATACAATGATGCCGTAAATCAAGCCGGATATAAGTTGGATCGGACATTGGGTTTGGTGTTTCGTGTTTTGTGTTACGGGTTGTGGGTTTTTCGCATAGCGCAAAGCGCAGGGCGCAAGGCGATTCACCCCAAGCCGTTTTCGGCTGAGGGCAATTGTGTTTTTCACCGGTTCGATGACCGGTTCTCCGTAGATCTTTCGCAGGGGCATCCGGTACGAACGGTAACAATTCATAAACGCTAACCCTCAAGCCGGTTTGCCGTTGGTAACGGCTGCCCCGCTGCACGACATGGATTCAGCGGACCGGTGAAAAATACGATTGCCCGGTGCCTGGGACAATTTACGGGTTGCGGGTTTTTCGCATAGCGCAAAGCGCAGGGCGCATGGCAAAGCACCTTACGGCCCAAGCCGTTTTCGGCTGAGGGCCATCGTGTTTTTCACCGGTTCGATGACCGGTTCCTCGCACCATCGTTCGCAGGGGCATCCGGTACGAACGGCGACAATTGATAAACGTCAACCCTCAAACCGGTTTGCCGTTGGTAACGGGTGCCCCGCTGCAAGGCATGGATTCAGCGGACCGGTGAAAAATATGATTGCCCGGTGCCTGGGACAATTTACAGGGTTGCGGGGTACGGGTTACGGGTTTTTCGCATAGCGCAAAGCGCAGGGCGCAAGACGATTCACCCCAAGCCCAAGCCGTTTTCGGCTGAGGGCAAGAAATCGACCCACCGCCATGTGATCCCGGAATCATCCTGCGTAAAAGTTAAATTTCCCTTTTCAAAAGCATCCTTCAAGGTATTATGTACTTGGTCGAATGCTTGCGGGCTTACATCCTTTGCAGCCCTTACCGCCAATTTTTTAAGGGCTGCCTTGGGATGCAGCGGATGCCCCTTACCCGAAACAACACCTTTGGTTTCGATGGTTCGCTTCATCATAAGATCGTAGACCACGACGATCCGTTTTAAATTTTCGAGTTGCCAGGCCTCCTGTTCATCGGCCTCTCCGCCAGCCATACGGCGCTCGATCAACCCCAGCCACGTATCGAAATCCTGTTCCCATTTAACCACGATATCGTCCAGCTGTTGTCGACTGACCTGGGCGGTTTCACAAATAGCCCGGTTGGCATGGTACTCTGACCAATTATTGGAAAGGATGGTCAGGTCATATTTCTCATTGTCCTCGCGCACGGCCGTTCCGGGAAACGGGGCCAACAGATGGAAACCGTGCTGGACACCCATCTTTTTCAAACGCTCACCAAAGGTGACGGTTTCCTTCAGCGTTGCCTGGGTTTCACCAGGCAACCCCAAAATAAATGAGGCATGGGGGGTAACACCGGCATCATTGCACAGATTGACCGCTTTGATGACCTGGTCCAGAGTGATCCCTTTTTGAATTCTTTTCAGCATCTGCGCATTGGCCGTTTCCACACCAAAGCTGACAGCATGGCAGCCGGCCGCGCGCATGTGCGTCAGCAGCTCTTTGGACACGGTATCGACCCGGGCAAAGGAGGTCCACTTTAGTTTCAGCCCCCTGCGCAGAATTTCATCGCATACGGCCAGGCAGTGTCCTTTGTTAGCCGTAAACAAGTCATCCGCGAGATTGATCTGGTGAAAGCCGAGGGTGTTGAGATACGCCAATTCATCCACGATCTTCAGCGGGTCACGATAGCGCACCTTGGCGCCGACCATTTTACGGCCCACGCAGAAGATGCACTTAAACGGGCATCCCCTGCTGGTTGTCAGGCTGATGGGCATCCCCAGGGCCCGGTACCGCCCTAAAGGGAGCAGATGGCGGGCCGGCAAAGGCAGCTGCCCTATGTCCGCCAGAAAGTCCCGAGGCGGTGTAGAGCAAACAGCCGCACCCTTTCGAAAGGCAATTCCTTGAATCTGCTCAAAACCGGCCTCCTGTGCCACGGCCTCCGCCAAAGCGACAATGGTTGCGTCCCCTTCACCCTGAACAACGATGTCAAGTTCCGGGCAGTCCCGCAGGGTTTGTTGGGCGCAGAAGGTTACGTGAGGCCCGCCCATGACCGTGACAATTTCCGGTGCCAGGGCTTTGACATCCCGTATTACCTGGCTCGCGTTGTCAAAGGTCATGGTAACCGCTGTCGCCCCCACCATTGCGGGGGCAAAGTCCCTCAGCACATCCTCCAGCAACTCCTGGCTGTAAGGGAAAACCACCAGATCGAGAATTTTAACCGCATGCCCGGCAGATTCCAACACAGCGGCCAAATAAGCCAGGCCCAAGGGTGGTGAAGGGGTTTCAGAAATGGGATAAAAGGGGTTGATTAGTAGGATGTGCATTCTTTTGTGTTTGGTGTTTCAGGTTACGGGTGTTTCGCATAGCGCAATGCGCAGGGCGCATGGCGAAGCACCCCACGCTCAAGCCATTTCGGCTGAGGGCAATCGTGTTTTTCACCGGGTCGATGACCGGTTCCTCGCACCATCTTTCGCAGGGGCATCCGGTACGAACGGTAACAATTCATAAACGCTAACCCTCACACCGGTTTGCCGTTGGTAACGGGTGCCCCACCGTACGGCATAGATTCATTGGGCCGGTGAAAAATATGATTGCCCGGTGCCTTTGACGCGTTGCGGGTTGCGAGTTGCGGGTTTTTCGCATAGCGCAAAGCGCAAGGCGAAGCACCCCACGCCCCAAGCTGTTCTTGGCTGAGGGCCATCGTGTTTTTCACCGGTTCGATGACTATTCCCTGGCACAATTCTTCGCAGGGGCATCCGGTACGAACGGCAACAATTCATAAACGTCAATCCTCAGACCGGGTTGCCGTTGGTAACGGGTGCCCTGCTGCACGGCATGGATTCAGCGGACCGGTGAAAAATATGATTGCCCGGTGCCTGCGACAATATACAGGTTACAGGTTGCGGGTTATTTCGCATAGCGCAAAGCGCAGGGCGCATGGCGAAACACCCCATGTCCAAGCCGTTTTCGGTTGAAGGCAATCGTGTCTTCACCAAGTCGATGACGCTTCCCTGGCAAATTTAATGCGCTAAGCAGCCATCCTACAAAACACTAAGAACAAAACACCAAACACCCGTTTAATTCGCTTTTTTCCGAATTAAATGAAAAAAATAGGGCTCGAAAAAGTTCCGAGCCCTATTGGGTTTAGTTAATTTTCAAGATAGTGTGGCTTAGAACAGACCACTAACCTGGCCATTTTCCGTATCCACATCAATACGCCGGAAAGCCGGGTTGGAGCCGGTTCCAGGCATCAGGCTGATTGTGCCGGCGCAGGGGCACAGGAATTTGGCGCCGGAATAAATCAGGACGTCCCTGACGGGCAGGGTCCAGCCCTTGGGCGCACCCTTGATTGTCGGGTCGTGGCTCAGGCTGAGATGGCTTTTGACCATCATGGTTGCAAAGTCGTCGTACTTGGGGTCATTTTCGAGCATCTTGGCCTTGGCTTCAGCTTCCGGACTCCAGGCAACACCGTCGGCACCGTATACTTCCTTGGCGATGATTTCGACGCGGTCACGCAGTTTCATCTCGAGCGGATACAGGAATTTGAAGTCGTTCTCTTCATTGCAGGCATCAACAACGGCATCGGCAAACTCCAGGGCACCGTCGCCGCCCATTTCCCAGTGCTTGGACTCGGCGCAGCGGGCACCGGCCGCTTCGGCTGCCGCGCGGACAACTTTACATTCCTCATCCGTATCGGTGTAGAACCGGTTGATACAGACGACCGGATTGATGCCGGCCTTGCGAATGGTGTTGATGTGATGCACCATATTTACGCAGCCCTTTTCAACCATTCCCACGTTCTCTTGGGTGTACTCGTCCGGCATAGCGATACCCGGTGTCACCTTGGGTCCGCCGCCGTGGCTCTTGAGCGCGCGGATGGTGGTGGTCAGCACCGATACGTTGGGCTTCAATCCACTGAAGCGGGATTTGACGTTCCAGAATTTTTCGAAGCCGATATCGGCACCAAACCCGGATTCGGTGACATGATAATCAAAAAGCTTCAACCCAACGCGATCGGCGATAATCGAGGATTGACCAACAGCGATGTTGGCAAACGGTCCCGCATGGACCATGCAGGGGTTGTACTCGGCGGTGCACATCATCGTGGGGTTGATGGTGTTGCGCATGAATGCGGTCATGGCGTTGCCGACTTCCAGATCACCCGTCGTGACGGGCTTGCCGCTCTTGTCAAAGGCCACCGTGATATTGTTGAGTCGATCTTTCAGATCGGCCAGGTCGCGGATAACCGACAGAATCGCCATACATTCGGACCCTACGGCGATCCCGAATTTGGATTGCATGGTGAAGCCATCGAAACGGCCACCGATACCAATGATGATATTACGCAGCGCCTGGGCACAAAAGTCGATGATCCATCCCATCTCTATGCGTGTGGGGTCGATGTTCAGACGCGGCATACCGGTCAAACGTTCTAGCTGCTCATCCGTGTAGTTGCGCTCATGCTGCATCCGCGAGGTCATTGCCACCATGGCCAGGTTGTGGGCGTTCATGATGTCGTTGATGTCGCCGGTCAATCCCAATGAAAATTCGGTCATGGGAATCAACAGGGAGTTGCCGCCACCGGCCGCCGTACCTTTGACGTTCATGGTCGGTCCACCAGACGGTTGTCTCAGGGCGCCACCAACGTTCATACCCCGTTTACCCAGACCTTCCATCAGGCCGCATGACGTGGTGCTTTTGCCTTCGCCCAAGGGTGTGGGTGTAATTGCGGTAACCTCGATGTACTTGCCATCGGGTTTGTCATCTGCAGGCGGTTGATGATTTTGAGAAAATCGAGTTTGGCCAGTCTGCCCATGGGAAGGATTTCATCTTTTTCCAACCCCAGTTTGTCTCGCCATTCATCCGGCGTGGGCATGTTTTTTTCTGCTGCTTCTGATATCTGCCAGTCAGCCATTTCTACTGCGTTGTAAGCCATCGATCCATTCCTCCTTTTTGTTAAAGATTACCTCAATACCAGGAACGGGCGTCACGTTCCTTGAAATGTTACTCGCCTCTATAAACTATAAAAGTCCATCATCAACCAATCAACACGTGGACCTTATGGATAGCAATGGGGTTCAAGCAAGGCTTGACAGCAAATGGCTTCCCGCCTTGTGGGCTGGTTTGTTGCGCCCTACCCCGCGGGGGAGCCAAAGGGCTTGTAAGTGCCCTATGATGTTTCGTTTTATCCCGGTGCAACGAACTGGGGTTTCTATGCAATAAAACAAGAAGGGAACCTATCATGCGGATTCTGGTTTGGCAAGAACTATGTTGATACAGCGAGTGCCCAAATTAATCTTCCGTTTAACCCTCAACCTGATTCAGCCGGAAATAAAACCCGGCCTGTGCCATCAATTCGGAGTGCGATCCACTTTCGATGATCCGGCCCCGGTTGACGACCATAATACGGTCCGCCTGTCGCGCCGTTGAAAGACGGTGCGCAACGACCAAGGCTGTGCGTTGCGCCATCAAAGAGGTCAACGCCGATTGAATTTCCTGCTTCGGTCTGAGAATCGATATAAGATGTTGCTTCGTCCAGGATCAGCAACTGCGGGTCCCTGGCAAAGGCCCTGGCAATCGACAGCAACTGGCGCTCCCCGCTCGATATCGAGTTCCCTGATTCGGCCAGCACGCTGTCGACGCCGTCAGGCAGGCGTTCAATCAAGGAAGCGCAACGGGAGGCTTTTATGATCTGGTCCAAATCGTTGGCCGACAGGTTGTTGCGGCCCCTTAAAATATTGCTGGCGGATGGATTCCGAAAACAAAAACGGTTCCTGCATGACCAGGGCCATCGCGGCCCGCAAAGCATCAGGGGCGAGGGCCTTGATGTTTTTGCCGTTCACCCTGATGGTTCCGGAAACCGGATCATAAAACCGCATGATCAGGTTGATGAGCGTCGTCTTGCCGGACCCGGTCGGCCCCACGATCGCCAATGTTTGCCCCCTTTCCATTTGGAACGACACGTCTTTCAAAACCGGGTCACCGTCCGGATAGCCAAAAGAGACATTTTCGAATTCCAGTTTTTCGATTGTGAACCTAGGGGCTTTGCCATCGGCCTTCTCGGCCACCGGTCGCGATGTGCCGGCCTTCTGTCTCTCGCGGTGTGTCCAGAATAACAAACAGACGTTCAGCCGATGCCATGGCGTTTTGCAGTACATTGTATTTTTCGGCCAGGTCTCGAATCGGTCTGAAGAACATGCGCATGTAGGAAATAAACGCCACCAGGACACCTAGGCTGATGCTTCCGGTCAATGCATTGCCACCGCCATAGTAGATAACGATGGCCAGTGCTAAAACGCCCAGGAAATCGATCACCGGCAGGAAGAGCGCCAGCACGTGAATTTGCTGCATGCCGACAATGTAATTTTCGTGGTTCAACTTTTCCAGGCCTTCATAATTGGCCTGCTCCTTGCGGAACGCCTGAATGATCTTGATACCACTGATCGTTTCTCCGAAACGGGTGTTAATTTCGGCCACTTTGACCCTTTCAGCACGAAAGACCTCCCTTACCTGACGCGAAAAGCGCAGCGCCGAGAACAAAATAAGCGGTACCACGCAGAAAGTAATCAAGGTCAGCTGGCCAATGCATGCTGACCAAAACGATGGTAATTCCCACGAATAAAAAGAGGTCTTTGAAAATTAAAGCCACGATCGATGTGAACAATTCATGCATGTTCTGGACATCATTGGTAACACGGGTCACCAACCGTCCAACGGGATTGCGCGTGAAAAAGCTCATGGACAGCCGTTGAAGATGGTTGTAAAGCTTCATCCTGAGATCGTGCATGATCATATGGCCGGTATATTCCATGATAACTTTTTGAAAAAAGTTAAGGACAAAGTCCAGGATCACGACCAGCAGGAACAAGAGCACAATCATGCCAAGCCCCTGCAGATCAGCACGGCGCAGTATCCGAAGGTCATCAGGGGGCAGATCAGCAAGGTTTTCATAGGGCATCAGCAGATCATCACCGGCGGTTGTAAATTTTTGCGGGTACTTGCGAATTACGGCGGCCACGTCAGGCTTTTGCCGGTCGAACTTCAGATACCGACTGCGTGCGTTAAGATCGCCCTCTCTTGTCGGCGGCCAGATCCAACGCCATTGTCGGAACGATGTACCGGTCGATGGCGATCTTCGTGATGTAGGGCAAAGCCAGATCAAGCAGCGTAATCAAGACAACCAACCCGATCGAAACGCCGAGCAACAAGCGATACGGCCGGGTAAGCGGATACAACCGTTTCAACAGCTTAAAATCATACGCTTTGCCGAGCTTTTTTTCCTCAAAATAGCCAATATCATGTCGCATTGAATTGCTCTTCCATTGCCTGTAGTCGGAACGTCCGGGCGTAGTATTGACTCGATTCCAGGAGTTCGTCGTGGCATCCGGCCGCCACGATCCGGCCCCGTGTCCATTACGATGATCTGATCCGCTTCCCGTACCGCCGCCAAGCGATGCGAAACAATCAAGACCGTCCGTCTGCCCGCCAGTGATCGGATTGCCTCGAGGATAACGCTGGCAGTTTCCGTGTCCACCTGGCTGATCGGATCGTCGAGCACCAAAAGGGGCGCCTCGTGCAACAAGGCACGGGCCAGCGCAACCCGCTGCTTTTGGCCGCCTGACAGCATCACCCCCTTTTCACCGACGATGGTGTCGAAGCCTTGGGGAAACGCCTGGATCGTATCGTAAAGCGCCGCCGCTTGGGTCGCTTGAATCACATCTCGCGATGCGAGGGTCGTATCTCCCAGGGTGATATTTTCCTGAATCGAAGCAGCGAAAATAAATGGCTCCTGGGGCAAAAAAGCGATATGGGACCGCAGGCTTGCCAGGCGTAACTCGCTGATATCGTGACCGTCCAGTAAAATACGTCCGGCGTTTAGATCGTATAAACGGGGAATCAGGTTTATCAGGGTTGTTTTACCACTGCCCGGTGGGCCGACAATCCCCAGGGTTTGACCCGCCTCGATCGTTAAAGATATCTGATCCAAAAGCGGTCGGCTTGCGGTTTCATAACCAAAGCTCACCGCATCGAAGGTAAGCGCCCCTTTGACCGTTGGAACGGTTCGGGCCCCCGGCCGATCACTGACTTGAGGCTCTGTGGCCAGGATATGGCTGATCCGGTCGAGCGAGGCCCGCCCGCGCTGGATCAGGTTGGTCACCCAGCCCATGGCCATCATTGGCCACGTGAGGAGACCCAGATAGCTGATAAACGCAACGAAATCACCCGGCGTGATTTCAGCGAGGATGGTCTGCCGTCCCCCCAGATAGATGACAATGGCCAGGCTCAAATTTGAAAACAGCAGCATCATGGGGAAAAAAGCGCCGGTAATCCGCACGAGTTTCAGATTCTTGTCGATATAGGCCTTCGATACAGCGGCCACCGCCTCGGTTTCGCGGTCTTCCGTACCATACGCCCGGACAATACGGATTCCGGCCAATCGTTCTCGAATTGTCTCGGTCATATCCGAAAACGCACCTTGAACTTGGCGATAGCGGGAGTGCATCTTGCGGCTGAAAATCCGCGTACCAAAAACGATGAACGGGGCCGGTATCAAAACGAACAGCGTCAGTCGAACATTGATGTAAGCCATGAAACCGATGGCTGCCGCGCCCAGGACAATCGCATCGTTCAAGGCGACCATTCCCATGCCGGTCGCCATTCGGATTTGTTGAATGTCGTTGGTGGCATGGGCCATCAGATCGCCGGACTTGGTTTTGTCAAAATAAGACGCGGACAGTGTCTGGATGTGAGCGAAGAGCGCGTTACGCAAGCCTTCTTCCACACGACGAGAGGTTCCCAGCAGAAACCGCCGCCACGCATATCGCAAAACGCCGATCATCAGCCCAATGCCGACCATGTAGAAGGCATAGCGCAACAGTCCGGGACCATCGATGCTGAAACTCGTCAGGTCATCCACCGCCCATTTGATGATTCGCGGAATCGTCAACTGCAACAGATCGACCACGATCAGACAGCCCAGACCTGCCACAATGAAAAAGCGGTTTTCCACAAAATAGGGTTTGATCAAATCTAAAGGTTTCATCGTCACCAATGTATATGACTGATTGCAGTTAGTCTATTATATTTTAATCATAAATCATAAAATAAGTCTCCCATAGCCGGATGCAAGGGGTGCGCCGCGCGTTGACTTTCATATATCCTGCTGTTATTGTGTTGGGTTATGGAATCAGGCAGCGTCGTCGAATACATCGACCAGCAAAAAATAACCTGCGCAGTGGTCTTAGAAATAAAAAAGTTGCGACTCCGGTTACTTACCGAGAATAATCGTGAAGTCAAGCTTTCGGCCAACCGCCTTTCGCATACGGGCGATCATCATCTGGAGCTGACGCATCGGTCGCGATAAATTGGTGGCAGCCCTCAAAAAGATTGCCGACCGACGCAAAGCCCTGATCGACGAAATTGACATCAAGGAGTTATGGGAAACGTTCAATACCGAGCGTGAATGGATCGATCTGGCTACCATGACGGCCCTCTGCTTTCCCAACAATGCCACCAGTGATCATGAATCGGCGATCGTCCGCGCTTTTTTCGTAAACCGACTGTATTTTAAGTTCGATCACCATCGCTTTTTCCCGAACTCAGTCGAGCGCGTCGAACAAATTAAGGCTCAAAACAGGAAGGCCGAACATCGCCGACATAAAATCGAAATCAGTAGTCGCTGGCTGCAGGACGCGCTCAAGAATGAAAAACCGAGCTTACCGCAGCCGCCAGCGGGTCTGGTTCCCATGCTGCAAGCTTACTATATTGACAGCAAAACGACCGCATCGAATGGTCTCTGCCAGGCAATTTTAAAAAAAGCCGGTCTTGAGGATCCTGAAAGAATCTTCTTTGTTCTCACCAAACTGGGTGTTTGGGATCAAAATGAAAATATCGATCTGTTGCGGTATGATATCCCTACCACCTTTTCAGAAACAATAAGGTCAAATGCCGCAAGCCTGATTGACCGTGCACGGGACCCCCGGACCGACGCGCAGCGCCGGGACCTGACAGCACTTCCGGCGATCACCATCGACGGCCAATCGACCCTCGACTTCGACGATGCCTTGAGTCTTGAAAACGCAGGGTGATCGATATCTGTTGGGAGTCCATATTGCCGATGTCGGGCATTTTGTTAAACGGGGAGACCCCCTTGACCATGAAGCCATGCAACGGGGCAGTTCGGTCTATATGCCCGATCAAAAACTTCCCATGCTACCGCCGACCCTGGCTGAAGATCTCTGCAGCCTTAAAGCCGGTCACCCACGGCCGGCTATCAGCACCATGATTACCATCAGCCCGACGTTTGACATCATTGATTTTGAAGTTTTTGCCAGCATGATCGAAGTCAAACGGCAGCTGACCTATTATGAAGCAAATGTCCTGGCAGACAATGGCGACCCAGAAATGACGGCGTTCAAGGAGATCGGCGCCAAATTTAGACAAAAACGCCTCGATCAGGGAGCGATCCATATTTCGCTGCCGGAAATAAGTGTTTGGCTAAACCCCGAAGGTAGCCCGATTGTCAATAAAATCAATCGTGAAAGCCCCGGGCGTATGCTAATTTCGGAAATCATGATAATGGCCAACTGGCTCATGGCAAGCATGTTGGCCGATCGCAAAGCCCCGGCGATTTACCGGACCCAGGCGAATCCCAAAGAACGGTTGCTAAAACAAGACGGAGGGTCCCTTTTTCAGAATTGGATGCAGCGCAAGTTCCTGAGTCGTTTTGTCCTGAACACGCAAGCGGAACATCATACCGGCCTCGGACTGAATGCCTATGTCACGGCGACCTCTCCGATACGGAAATATTTCGACCTGGTGACCCAGCGCCAACTTCGCGCTGCTATCGGACTCGAACCGCTGTACACAACCGGGGAAATCGAACGTATCATTCAAGCACTCGAACAACCCATGGGTCATATTATCAAGACCCAATATGCCCGCCAGCGATACTGGCTTTTAAAATATTTAGAACGCCAGATCGGCCTGAAAACCGAAGCCCTTGTGCTCGCTAAACGGCGGAACAACCATGTCATCCTTCTCAAGGAATTTATGACGGAGTGCACCCTGCCGCTTTCTGTCGGCATGAATCTCAAACCGGAAGATCTGGTACAGGTAACCATCCAACACGTCAACGCCCGTAGAGACCTCTTATCCGTGTTCATGGGCTGAAATGATGTCTGAAAGGGACAACACATGAAAATCAAACGCTTCGTCACAGGCCTGTTGGCGTTTCTTTTGGTAATCGTTCTGAGTTCATTGAGTCTTGCGGTATCGGAAAGGCTCGGAAGCTTTTCAGATGTAACTGGATCGGTCGCTATCCGTCACAAGGGGACCGTTAAATGGATCCCGGCTGAGGTCGACATGCCTGTTTATTATGGCGACACGGTCCGGTCCGGATCGGATGGCCAAGGCCAAATTGTTTTCACCGACGAGAGCCTTTTGAAAATTAACCCCAATTCACGACTGGCCATCAACACGATCATCTCCCCGGTCGAAAAGAAAAACTCGGTCCTGCTCTTTTTTGGCCGCATCTGGAGCAAGGTCAGCCGCAAGGCCTTTAAACGCAAATCTTTCGAAGTTCAAACACCGACGGCTGTGTGCGGTGTGCGCGGAACCGATTTTACCACGGCCGCCTACGAAGACGGTACCATGTTGGTGCAAGTTGTGTCCGGCCGGGTGCAAGTGGACAATGACGCCAGCGACGCGATTCTTTCCGCCAGCCAGGGAACACGGGTCTCGTTTGCGACCCAGCAAGTGACTTCCGAATCCGACTTCCAACCGGAGTGGCAGGAAGAGGAAACCAGCGGCCGCCAAAGCCTGTTCGCGGATGGTGAAAAGTATGGTGGCCATGTTCATCGTCAAATCCAGCAGCGCCGGGATCATTTAAAACAACTGGTCGACAAGTCCGCTCAGTTGGCGGAAACCAAGGCCGATTACCTCGCTGCGGCCCAACAAGCGCAGGAGCAGGGCGACGATTTGGCTTATGAGGAAAATATAAACCAGGCCACCCGCATAAATGAAGAGATTAAAGCGCTCAACAAGGAAATCGCCCATCACGGCCGGCGCCTGGAGTGCCATTTCGGGCTGTTTTCACATTATGGCGATCTGGCCAAAGATCCTGAATTGTCAAAACAATTCAAAGGCAAAGACTTCATTCTGCAGCAACTCGACGATGTCGAATCAATCTATGCCGAGTTCAATGTCATGATCGAGGAAGGGATGAAGATTTCCATGGAAGACATGGAAGATCTGATGGACGAAATGCGCATGAAAATGAAAGGTTTCAAGCAAAAGCAGGAAAAATCCGACCCCTTCCAGGAAATGGACAAAAAATTCTAAGGCCGGTCATGAGTCTCTGCCCAATTCCTTTGAGGAGATATCGTTTTTGTTAGGCACCCTAGTCAATACCCTGGCAATCATTGCCGGAAGCCTGGTCGGCCTGCTGCTGCGGGGCGGTATCCCTTCCCAATACAAGCAAACGATCATTCACGCCATCGGTTTGGCCGTCATTCTGATCGGGCTCAAAGGCGCATTGCAAACCGATGCCATCCTGCTGGTCATTTTTAGTATGGTCATCGGTACTGTTCTAGGCGAACTGCTGCGCATTGAAGCTCGCCTGGAAGGGTTGGGGCGATGGTTTGAGGCCAGGCTGGCCAATGCCGGCAACGGGATTGCCAAGGGCTTCGTGACCGCCAGCTTGGTTTATTGTGTGGGATCGATGGCGATTGTCGGCTCGCTCGAAAGCGGATTGACCGGGAACCACCAAACCCTTTTCGCCAAATCCGTGCTGGACGGCGTTTCCTCGATTATCTTTGCTTCTTCCCTGGGAGCGGGCGTTCTTCTGTCCGCGGTGTCGGTCTTGTTGTATCAGGGGGGCTTGACCCTGGGCGCCGCCTTTATAAAGCAATTCCTGGTTCCCGAAACCGTCACCCAGATGTCGGCCGTGGGTGGATTGCTGATCATGGCGATCGGGATCAACCTTTTAGAAATACAACGGATCCGGGTAGGCAACATGCTTCCGGCCGTCTTTATGCCCTTCTTTTACTTCATGCTGCTGCAGATTTTTTAGGGGCCTGCCCTGCAATTTTCGAGAAAAACATTGCGACGCGTTTGGTAGCCTTGATTTGCCCTTAACAAAATCCGAAATTCGAATCTCGAAATCCAAAACAAACGGCAACCCTCAATGACCAAAAGGGCTAAACAAAGCCCGTGAACAGAACCAATAGCATTTGTTTGAATCATTGGGACATTGTAATTTTTGTATTGTCCTTCGACTTGGCTCAGGACGGTGAGCCTGCCGAACCGTTTCGAATTTCGGATTTCGTCTTTCCAATTTTACATCAATTGGACAACAAGACCCTTCAACAAAAAACCCGGTGCCTGATGGCACCGGGTTTAAACTGGCAACGTTAGTCTGCGGATAGGTCCCCTGGATTCTTTTTCCCTGCAGGGTGGACCCGGCCATTTTTTAGGCTTAGCGCAGTTTACTCATCGACATGGCACACAATGCAGCCTGTGGGCCCGGCTTTAGCAATTTTTTCCTGGGACAGGAGGTTGGCCTCCTGCTTCTCGCGTTTGATCTTCAAATCTTTGTGGCAACCAATGCAAAGCTTGTGATAGGCCTGCTTGTAATATCGATCGACCGGCGCTTTGTCATCGTCAGGGATCTCTTTCTTCAGCGGCGACACTGCCAGATCATGACAGCCCGCCGTCATACATCCCTTTATGGTCTCCGTGCCTTCCCATGTGTGGTGACACGATGTACAGGCAAATTCGAAATGAACGGCGTGCGGAAACGCTACCGCCGCCCTTTTGGCTTCAATCGAAGCGGGTGGTTCCAAAACAATCGTTCCCAAGGGAACGCACATCTGATCCTCGGCCTCGTCGGCCACAACCCAGGCGCCGCCACTCATCATGATGACCAGCAAACACCAAACCAAAAATCTACTTCTAGGCATGCTCAACCCCCTTCTGCAAAAGCTCAAAAATTTGGCCTGATATAATATTAATTATAAAAACATGCAACGATTATTTTTATTCCCGCGGATCCACGACACGGCTATAATAAAAAAGGCAACCCCTGTTCGGGTGTTGCCTTTTTAGCTCCCTCAAAACACGTCCCTGGCGTTCCAAGAACATGAATCGTCAATTTCTAATTGTTGGTCGATTTATTTGCGGATGATGTCATCCTCGATTTTAACAGCCAGGTTAAGCGCCGCGTTCAAGGCTTCATTGATCTTAAAAAGCTGTACTTTCATGGTTTTAAGCGAAGCCGGCGTAGCAGAAATTGGTTCATCGCCCTGAAATACCATCTGAAGCTTCTTGGACCTATCGGCCAAGCCTTCGATCCGGTCGACAAAGCCGCCAATCTCTTGGGCCCATTTGCGTCGCTCATCCACCTCAAACCTGATGTTCTTGTTGCCCATTCCTTCGACCAGCGCGTCTATGCCGTATTCTTGCGGTTCCGCGATTATCTCCCACATATCTATCTCCTTTCCGGTTCTTTTCAATGCCTACTTTTCTAATCAGGTACTAAAAATAAACTATCATTCGTAAAGTGTCAAAATAAAATTCCCGACATCCTCAATATCCTGGGAGTCGACGGATGCTTTCATTTTTGCTATGCTTGGGTTGGGCTATCGAAATCTGTCGATGCCAAATCCCGTCCGCAGGATATCTATCGCCCGGTAATGGCCCTTATTGCCTGTTGCCGACCAAAAACTGATAAGCGTCGAAAAGGTGGTAGCGTGACCCTCGCAAACAACCATCCAGACCTAAATTTTGATCCGCACTTCAAAGTCTTTCATGAGTTAATGGCCAACAAGATAAGGGATGTCCTTCTGGTTTCGACCCCTTACGATGCATGGATCATGGAGGAAGACGCGCGCCTGTCCGAAAAAATCATCAACGAGTATCGTGGCCTCAATTTGAGCAACCCCCCGCGTTTCACCTGGGCTTCAACAGCCGAAGAAGCGATGAAGTTACTCGACCAACGCCGTTTCGATCTGGTAATCACCATGCTGGGAATTGCCGATATGGACGCTTCTCTTTTGGGCCAAAAAATCAAACGCAAAGATCCCGAACTACCCGTCATCTTATTGACACACGGGGCCCAAGCGGCACTGGAATACCATCATCGACAGTCCAAGCAAAGCGGCCTCGATCGGACGTTCGTATGGTCAGGCAATACCGACCTGCTGCTGGCCTTGATCAAGAGCTGCGAGGATTGGTTGAATGTCGGGCATGACACTGCCTCGGCCGGTATTCGTGTCATTTTGTTCGTTGAAGATTCCCCAGAGTATATTTCATCGCTTTTGCCGATTCTGTACCGGGAACTCGTGCTGCAAACCCAAGCGGTCATGGAAGAAGGCCTCAATGAAGAACATCGTCTGCTTACCATGCGGGCGCGTCCCAAAATCCTGATCGCCGAAACATATGAAGAGGCCGTGGGACTGTATGAGATCTTCGAACCCTACATCCTGGGTGTTATCTCCGACGTTCGTTTTGAACGAAACGGCAAGATCAATAAACACGCCGGGGTTGATTTGCTTAAAATGATCAAGGCCGACCGCTTCGATATCCCTTTACTGCTGACGAGCTCGGAGCCTTCCAATGCCGCTGCGGCGGAACGCATACCGGCCTTGTTTGTCGACAAGAATTCGCCGTCTCTGCTCACAGATGTTCGGACCTTTCTCAAAGAGAAGCTGGGCTTCGGTGATTTTATCTTTCGAATGCCCGACGGAAGAGAAATCGCACGGGCGTCCAACTTGCGGTCGCTGGAAAAGATTCTGTCTGACATTCCAAACGAATCCTTTTCACATCATGGTGATCACAACGATTTTTCGCGCTGGCTTTTCGCCCGTTCGGAAATTTTGCTGGCTTCGCACCTGCGTCCTGTAACCGGAGATGATTTTGCTGGTGATATCAGACGCTTACGAGATTTCATGCAGACCGCTATCCGGGAACGCCGCAAGCAACGCCAAAAAGGTGTTATCGTCACTTTTGATTGCATTGATTTTGATGTCGATGTCGATTTTTTCAGGATTGGCAAGGGCTCTTTAGGTGGCAAAGCGCGCGGCTTGGCTTTTTTTTCTGCGCTGCTCCAGCGCAAGCCCGCGATCTATAAAAAATTCGAGACGGTCAATCTTTTGATCCCTCAAACCTTGGTTGTCACGACAGATGGGTTCGAGGCCTTTATCGAAGATAATGATTTAAAATCAATGGCCAAGGGTGACCTGGATGATGAATCTATCGCCGCCGCTTTTTTAAAGGCCGATTTTCCCCAGTGGATTGCCAATGACCTTGAAGTCTACCTCAAAAAAATCACCTACCCCATTGCCGTCCGTTCTTCCAGCTTGTTGGAGGATGCCCAGTTTAGCGCCTATGCCGGGTTATATCGGACCTATCTGCTTCCCAACAACCACCCTGACTTGGAAACCCGTCTGCAGCAGCTGATTGAGGCCATCAAACTGGTTTACGCATCCACCTACTACCAGGGCCCCAAAGCCTTTTCCAAACGCGTTGGACAACGGACCGAAGAAGAAAAAATGGCCATCATTATCCAGCGTTTGGTCGGCGACCATTACGGCTCGCATTTCTATCCGGCGCTTTCAGGAATCGCCCAGTCTTATAATTACTATCCCTTCGATCGCATGAAACCAGAGGAGGGGATTGCCACGATCGTCATGGGACTCGGCAAAATGGTAATGGAAGGCGAAAAGGCCTTGCGTTTCTCACCCCGATATCCGCACATCCTACCGCAGCGATCATCGGTAGATGACATTCTGGCCAACGCCCAACAGCGCTTCTACGCGCTCAAGATGGATCCCCAATACCTGCAACTCGGATTACAGGAAGACATAACCCTGGCAAAATTGCAGACCAGCGCGGTCGCCGACGATCTTCCCATGCAGCTTCTAGCCAGCACCTATATCCCTGAGGAGCACCGCATCCGGGATTCGGCCAATCGGCCGGGATATCGGGTGTTGACTTTCGCCCAAATTCTCAAGTACAAGCTCTTCCCTCTCGCCGCTATTCTTGAGGATGTGCTGCTGCTGGGACAGGAAGGGATGGGCTGCCCGGTTGAACTCGAATTTTCAGTAAACCTGGGGCGGGATCGCAACACGCCCGCGGAATTTGCCGTCCTGCAACTGAGGCCCATGACCGCCCGGGCCGAAATCATGAAAGTTGACATCAGCACGAATGACATTGCCCAGGCCTTCTGCCATTCGCACCAAGCCCTGGGCAACACCTTGAACAATGAAATGTGTGACATCGTCTATGTCAAGCCCAAGGATTTCGACCCGGCGTCCACTACCGCGATGGTCGCTGAAATCGGTCGCATGAATGCCAAACTGCTGCAGCAGAATTCCAAATACCTGCTCATCGGCCCTGGAAGGTGGGGATCGGCAGACAAGTGGTTGGGGATCCCTGTCACCTGGCCTGAGATCTGCGGCGTTGGTGCCATGGTCGAAACCGCTTTGCCGCAATTAAAGGCCGAACCCTCGCAAGGCTCGCACTTTTTTCACAACCTGACGACCCTGGGCATCAGCTATATCAATGTAAGTGACAATCAAGGTGATTTTTTCGACTGGGACTGGCTGGCAGCGCTTGCCCCGGTTGATTCGTCTCGGTTCGTTGCCCATGTCAAACTGGATCGACCGTTCGTGTTGAAGGTTGACGGGCGCGTATCTCAGGGTGTGATGTTTACGCAGTAGGTATACGATCTGGATGGCCAGGACTTCATTCACGGCATGAAAAAGCTTTATGTTCGTCTTCAATCGAGTTACAAGTGAAAAGTGCGCTAAATTGCCTGAAGTGATAAAATTTTTATAGCAAAGCAATTGTTTGAGACCAATTTCTGAGAACCAGGTTTAAAGACACCCTAGAGGAGGTAGCCCATGGATGACATACTTGAGGTGGTCAAGAGCAAGGATCCAAATGAAAGGGAGTTTCACCAGGCGGTCAGCGAGGTTACCGAATCCGTCATGCCGGTTTTGGACCGGAACCCGGAGTACCGGAGTGCCCAAATCCTGGAACGCTTGATAGAGCCCGAGCGGGTCATTATGTTCAGGGTGCCCTGGATGGACGATCAGGGTGAAATTCACGTGAACCGGGGGTTTCGGGTCGAAATGAACAGTGCCATCGGTCCCTACAAAGGCGGCCTGCGCTTTCACCCGTCAGTCAACCTGGGAATTTTGAAATTTTTGGCTTTCGAACAGGTCTTTAAAAACGCCCTCACGACACTGCCCATGGGAGGCGGTAAAGGTGGGTCGGATTTTGACCCCAAGGGAAAATCAGATCGTGAAGTCATGCATTTTTGCCAGAGCTTTATGTGTGAATTGTTCCGCCATATCGGCCCGAACACGGATGTCCCGGCCGGCGACATCGGCGTGGGGGCCCGTGAAATCGGTTATTTATTCGGGATGTATAAAAGGCTGCGCAATGAGTTCACAGGTGTCCTGACCGGCAAAAGCCTGAATTGGGGCGGCAGTCTTATTCGACCCGAGGCCACCGGTTACGGTTCCGTTTACTTTGCCTCGGAAATGCTGAAAACACGTGATCAGAGCCTCGCCGAAACCGTGTGTCTGGTTTCCGGTTCAGGCAATGTTGCCCAGTACACGATTGAAAAACTCCTCGAACTAAAAGCCAAGGTGATTACCTTTTCCGATTCATCCGGTTATATTTATGATGCCGAGGGGCTCGATACCCAAAAACTGGCCTTTTTAAAAATGCTTAAAAACATACAGCGGGGCCGCGTGGAGGCTTATGCCGACGAGTACCCGGATGCGGTCTATACACCTGTCGACCCGTCGCTTACCCACAATCCTCTCTGGAATCACAAGGCCGACTGTGCCTTTCCCAGTGCAACGCAAAATGAAATCAATGCCGAAGACGCTCAGAACCTGGTTAACAACGGTGTGTTTCTGGTGAGCGAAGGAGCCAATATGCCCACCGTTCCGGACGGCGTTGAAATTTTTATCGATAACAATTTACTTTACGGTCCTGGAAAAGCCGCCAATGCCGGTGGCGTATCGGTTTCAGGCTTGGAAATGACCCAAAACAGCATGCGGCTGGCATGGTCCCGGGAAGAGGTCGACGAACGCCTGAAGATCATTATGGCCAGTATCCACAAGACCTGCCAGACAACAGCCGAGCAGTATGGCACGCCCGGAAATTACGTCAACGGTGCCAATATCGCCGGATTTGTAAAGGTGGTTGAGGCGATGCTCGACCAGGGCCTCGTATAGCGTCCATTCACAAAGGGTCTTTTTGTGCGATTTCGGCGCTGGCTGGCATAGAGACTGTCAAATTAACATGTCCAGCTGCCGTGAGCGGTGCCCTATTTTTTTTAAAAAGGCATATCATTATGCGTCGGCACCGCTAGCGTAGTGCCCTGCCGGATTGATGATGTTTCCAAAGCCTTATTTTACTACCATCCGGCCTATTTCCATCATCAATCCGGTGGGCACAAGACGAGGCTTGTTTTGATATGCTTTTTAAAAAAAAATAGGGCACCGCTCACCTCTTGGCTCTTTCGGAAAATATTTCTGACAACAGCTATAAGGAAACGTGATGATATTTTAAAATCGCTAAACTGGGTTATAAAGTGTCAAATAGAAAAGGGCATCGCGGCAAAAGCCGCGATGCCCTTTTCTATGGTTGAAGACGCGTTTTTATACTTTAGCTACGTTACTTGCCGATGGTCCTCTGTCGGTTTCTTCCACGTCAAAGGTTACCCGATCACCTTCGGCCAACGTTTTAAAACCGTCCATAGTAATGGATGAAAAGTGAACGAAGATATCGCCGCCCTCCTCCTGCTCAATAAAACCATACCCTTTTCTGTCACTAAACCACTTCACTATCCCATTTGCCATGCCCAAACCTCCTTTAAACCAGCTGTTCTGATCTCTGCATCACATCATCCGCCCCAGGCGCATAACGTGTGCCCGCTACGACTCTTGTCCTCTAATATAATTTACGCGCTTATACGGCTAAAACTTGGAAGACAATGCCTGATACGCTTCTTGAATCTCTTTGAATCGCTTCTCAGCCAACGCTTTGAATTCGTCACCCATCGCATGCACTTTGTCCGGATGGTATTTATTCGCCAATTTCCGGTAAGCCGATTTTATCTCTTGCGGTGATGCCTCCCGATCAACACCGAGAACGGTATAGGGATTGCGCGTCTGGCTTCCATGTTCTCCATGCGTGCGTGAACTGGAATTTTTAAAGCCCGCTTGTTGGTTCTCAAACGCGGAACGTTTTCTCAAAGGCGCATAGAAATAATACCACAATAGACCCAGCAATAAGAGATCATCCAGCCAACCCCAGCCAACCAGGAAATCAGGCAAAAGATCATACGGCGATAGCACATATACAAGGGCTAAAAGCGTTACAATAATCTTCATCGATCTCACGCTGCGCAGGCATTGCCGGCTTCATCCTGTCGTACGCATATCGCCGATGCCGTCCCCCAAAAGATAGCCGGTTTTTACGCGAGCTTGTATTTGCCCCGATCGACACGTACGATTTTGCCCTTTTTGCTTGCCCGGTGAACTATATTGCTTATTTTTTTATCATTATAACCGGTCAGGGCCTTTAATCTAGCCACCGTAACACCCTTTTTATAACGTTTCATTTTCTTGATGACATTATCGGTAGGTGTTGCCGCGACAGCTTTCGTGGTAACCGTTTTTCTAGCAGCTGCTTTTTTGGCAGGCGCTTTTTTGGCTTTTACTTTCTTGACAGCCGATTTCCTTACCACCCTTTTCCTGGCAGGAGCCTTCTTGGCCACCGTCTTCTTGGCGGCCTTCTTCTTAACCACCTTCTTCTTGGCCACCTTGGCTTGGCCCAGTTTGCCGGCAGCTTTGGATAACTGCTCCAGCTTCTTGGCCAACGCTTTCACTTGCTTGTTAACCGCCTTTAAGTCCTTAACCAATTTCTTCATGCTTGTTTTCCTCCCCGTTGCTGTTCTTTTCAGATTACATTTTTGTATTATGTCGGATCTTTACATAAAAGTCAATAAATCCGACATATTTACTAGAAGACATCTCATAAATACCCGAGGAAGATAATTAAGCACCCGCATTGTAACATTCCGATAAAGTATTCGGCCTGATCCTCAAATCGAACCATTGGTCTAATGAATAGGATGCCGTTGGGAACTTCCCTTGGTTCGCGTCAAGGGCGTCCTTGGCTATCTTGCTTTCGGTTGGGAGCTGGCATTAAATGCGTTAACCGGGTTCAACGGGGGCTGTTGCACGACTCTTCTGTTAAAAATAGGTGATACATTCAACGCCAGGGGGACGTTATGAGTCATTGCTCTTTACGGTAACATATCATTGATTTTCATCGTGTTTTAACGAACTTGACATCTTTATACTTTTAACTTAATAATGAGATTCTTTGAACTGCTGCCGAGATAGTAACTCAAAAATTCCCCCGGTAAGTAGCAGTTTTGCGGGCAGTCTATTTATCTAACAACCAAACATTAGGAGGAATGCCGTGAAAAGACGAGAATTTATCAAAAAAGCGGGTGTTGGGGCTATTGCGGCTGGAGCCGTGATTGCAGGAGCCCCTGCCGTACATGCACAAAAGACGATAGAAATTACAATGGTGACGACGTGGCCGCGTGATTTTCCTGGTCTTGGTACCGGGGCGCAACGTTTTGCAAAGCGACTGACTGACATGACCAATGGTCGTATGAAAGTGAACTATTTTGCCGCTGGTGAACGGGTAAAGCCATTTGATTCCTTCGATGAAGTTGCCTCAGGCAATGCGCAGATATATCATGCCGCCGAATACTACTGGAAAGGCAAGCACCCGGGTTGGCCTTATTTCTGCTCGGTTCCTTTTGGTTTGACCTACACCGAATTCAACGCCTGGATTCGCTTCGGTGGCGGCCAGGAATTGTGGGATGAACTGGGTGCTGAATTTGGCATCAAAGGATTGATGTGCGGCAATACCGGCTCGCAGATGGGCGGATGGTTTCGCAAGGAAATCAACTCGCCTGATGACCTGAAGGGGCTTAAAATGCGTATTCCCGGCCTTGGCGGCGATGTCATGGCCAAGCTGGGTGCTTCCCCTGTTTCCCTTCCGGGCGGCCAGATTTATGAAAACCTGATTTCCGGATCAATCGATGCGACGGAGTGGGTCGGCCCCTGGAATGATGGCTTCATGAAGTTCTATGAAGCCGCCAAGTATTACTACTTCCCGGGCATGCATGAGCCAGGCTCAATGCTGGATATCGGCATGAATAAAAAATGGTGGGATGGCCTTTCAAAATCCGACCAACTGACGATTGAAGCGGCCGCATCCATGGAAAATGATGTCATGATGGCAGAATTCAATGCAAAGAATGGAGAATCCCTGGCCAAGCTGGTCACAGAGCAGGGCGTACAACTGCGTGAATTCAACGATGATGTCTACGATGCGTTTGGTGAAGCAGCTGCGGAAGTTTTTGAAGAGACAAGAAAACATAGTAAATTGGCAGCCAGAATCCATGACAGTTTTGCCAAGGCACGTAAAGAGGTGGGCAGCTGGATGAAGATCTCCGATCAGGCCTACCTTAACAAGCGTAACCGTGTACTGGGTCTGTAATCGATACGTAAAAGGCTCCCATTGAAATATGGTACCCTTTGGGGTACCATGTTTCTCATCTTTAGGGGACGGTTCAACTAACAAATTTGGCTGTCCCACGTCACGCTGCCGCACAATCACAAGACATCTACGACCACCTTTATAGACAGTCCACAAATTATGAACTCATCCGACGTCATCGATACAAACGATTTATCAAAACCAGCTATGCAAAAAGATGCTTCAGGCCATAACGTCATCATTTTGGTGGTACGCGCATTTGCAATATCGATTGTCGCGATCATGCTGCTTTTTCTAATTAACAACTACCTGAATTTCTGGCAGCAATGGCCTGGATTACCATCTTTATTTGCACACTATAGCTGGTTTGGCCTGGAAGCCTTGCGCACCCCTCTCGTGGACAACCAGATTACAAAAGGTTGGCTTCAGCTTCTGAGTTACATCGGAGCGGTTGCGCTTGTTATCCTTTATGTCCTGGGGACTCGCAAACGGCCCTTGCGCGTGGATGCTGCTTTACTTTCTGGTTTTGCCACCTATATTATTCGGGCGGCCTTCTGGATCGTTCTGATTATAGGCTTCGTCGACATCCTCATCTCTTTTCTCCGGGTCGAAGACCTCCTATCGCCATTGATTGGCGATAAGTTAACCGAAGCCCTTGGGCGCCCCCACTTTCGCGGCCTTTATGTGCACTATCCATTGATCCTGCTATCGTTTGTCATCGCTATTTTTAATCGATCTCTCGGATTTACCTGGTTGGCCTTTCTGGTCGTATTGGCAGAGTTTCAGATTGTTATTTCCCGCTTTGTTTTTTCCTACGAACAGCCTTTCATGGGGGATCTCGTCCGTTTCTGGTATGCGGCCTTATTTCTTTTTGCCAGTGCCTATACGTTGCTCCATGACGGACATGTGCGTGTCGATGTTCTTTATTCGCGTTTCGGTAAACGCAGCAAGGCATGGACCAATGCTGTTGGCTCATTGCTCTTGGGCTTGCCCTTGGGGTGGATTATCCTCGTGACCGGCATGTGGGATAAAACGAGCAGTATCAACAGCCCACTACACAGTTTCGAAGTTTCGCAATCCGGTTATGGATTGTATGTGAAGTACCTGATGGTTGGATTTTTAGCCGTCTACGCGGTGTCCATGATCATACAATTTTCCAGTTACCTGCTCGACAATGTCGCTGAGCTCCGTCAGGAACCAGGTGGTGATCAGTTAGCCGGTAAGTCCTAAAACGATTAAAAAATAATAAGGATCACTACATGGAAGTCGTCTTTATCGCTGTTCTCCTTTTGATGATGATGGTCGCGCTTTCTTCTGGTTTCCCGGTCGCATTCTCATTGCCGGGCGCTGCCATTTTATCCATTGGATTGGCAGCGTTGTGTGGGACTCTGTTTGCAGGCGATCCCAGCGCCTTCTTCGTAGAAGGAGGCCCCTTACAGTGGCTCAATGCCGGCGTGACCAATTTCCGAAGTCTCTATTGGAATGTCGAACGGGATACCTTGATCGCGGTTCCCTTGTTTATCTTTATGGGCATTATGCTCCAACGTTCCAAGATCGCAGAAGATCTTTTGGTTGCGATGGCCCAACTGTTTGGACCGGTACCCGGCGGGTTGGGAATCTCCGTTGTCCTGGTCGGCGCACTGCTTGCGGCGACGACCGGTATCGTTGGGGCAACGGTCATTGCCATGGGATTGATTTCACTTCCGGCCATGTTGCGAAACAATTATTCCAAACCATTGGCAACAGGCACAATTTGCGCCTCGGGCACGCTCGGCCAGATCATCCCCCCCTCGATTGTTCTGATTATCCTTGCTGACCAGTTGGGCGGCGCTTCCGATCAAGCCAGTACGCTACGCAAAGCAGCTTATAAGGCTGCAACCGGCGAATTCAGCATGCCTTCGGTACTGGATGTTACCTCTACCAGCGCTGGTGAAATGTTTATGGGCGCCCTGGTACCAGGCTTGGTCCTTGTCGGGTTATATATCGTTTATATCCTGATAACAGCCTTAATTTGGAAAGGGTCCGCGCCGCCGGTACCCTATGAAGGCAAATTCGATCGAATATTCGCCAAACGGGTTGCCTTGGCGTTGATACCACCGCTGACCCTCATTCTTTTGGTGCTCGGCTCCATCATACTCGGCGTGGCCACTGTCAACCAGGCCGGTGCGGTGGGGGCCGTTGGCGCCATGATCATGGGGGGCTATCGCCTGGCCGAAGGTCAACGCAACGCCTATTACCCTGCGATTCTGGCCGTCGTCTCAACCGTTGTCATTGCGATTGTACTCGCCTTTTATGACCTGAACGTCAAAAGTATCAAGGAGGGGGATGCCATCGGTCTCTTCCTGGCTGCGGTTGCTGCCTCTGGGCTGTTGATTGCCGTGGCCTGGAGTGCCTGGCGAATCTATAAAATTGAAGATACCCTCAACTCGGTCATGGTTGAAACGGCCAAAACGACATCCATGGTTTTTATTATTCTTATTGGTGCCGCCATGTTGACCTCTGCCTTTCGTGGTTTTGGCGGGGAAGAATTGGTCAAGCATTTTTTAACCAATCTGGAAGGGGGCTTCTGGATCCAATTTATCGTCGTCATGGCGGTAATGTTTGTTCTCGGATTTTTTATTGATTTTCTCGAAATCGCTGTGGTTGTCGTCCCCATTGTGGCCCCTATCCTGCTTGCCGACCCGGGTGCCAATGTAACCGCCGTGTGGTTTGGCGTGATGGTTGGTCTTAATCTTCAGACCTCATTTCTGACGCCTCCCTTTGGTTTTTCTTTGTTTTATCTTCGCGGCGTTGCCCCCCCTATCGTTAAAACGCTGGATATTTATCGTGGATCTATTCCCTATATTGGATTGCAGGTGGTTGCATTGGTGATTGTTGCCCTTACACCCGCTATAGTGAACTACCTGCCCACGCGTATTTCTCTTTCTGCCGACACGGCGCCACCGCCGATAAATCCGCGCATGCAGTACTGTATTGAAGAATATCTCTTTGATTACTATGATAGTAACTGAAAAGCAGCTGCGCGGTAATGTCAATACCTTACGCGCCACGGATCTCGGTGTTTTACCAGGAAAACGACAGAAAGCGTTGAACGAAAGCCTGGATCGGGCCTTGAATACGTTCGATTTGGTCGCCAAGGTTCGCATGGCTGAAGAAAATCGTCTCGCTTATACATCTGAATACCGCCCACAGCATCAGTATGTTCGCAGGTTGCAGTCAGAAATGCATATTATCCGCTTGAAGGTCGTTAAATTGAAGCAGGAATTGACGAGAGCTTCGCGGAACGATTCTCCAGACAAAGATGAACTCATCCGACTTGAAGCAGAAATCGAGGAAGCCTCGGCGGCGATAACAGACCTTCAAAACCAGATTCCTGAGACCTGGGCTGGAGTCAACAAACGTTATGCAGAATTGGAAAAGGCCGAAAGTCAAGCGCGTCGAAATTACCGCAATAACGTCGACCAGGCTTATAAACCGATTGTGGAATTACGCGAGGTCATCGATGGTGCCGATGAACTGGCCGGTCTTGAACAACAAATGACAGTTCTCGAAAAAGCAGTTATCAGTGAGTCGGCTAAAGTTGCTATAGAACAGATCAAGCAATCAGAAAAAGCTCTTGGTAAGGTTGCCGGCACAAGCGCCATTAAGTCCAAGCTTTCCAAAGCACGCAGGGCTCTCAAAGGAAATAACCCAAAGCCGGAAAAGGCCATTCAGCTTCTCAGCGAAGGCTTAAAGTTATATGCTGCTGAAGTCGATTGGCGTGGTCGCGCAGCAAAGGAAATTGCTCCTGCGCTTGCTTCCTATGACAATGCCATCAAAAATTCCATCGGCCTTCGATTGCAGCGACGGTTGTCGGATGACCAGGTCAAAGAGGTTGCCAGTTGCCTGTCGGTACACCGTGATTATTCATTGCAATTCTAATGATTCATCTTCCTCGAGATATTCTTCCAATCCTTCACTTAACGCACGGATCGTATAAACTCACTACCAATCGTGATTAAAAAAAAAAAATAATGGAAAAACGGATCAAATTTGCATGCCCCCTTGATTGCTTCGATGCCTGCTCACTGATTGCCACAGTAGCTGATGGTCGTGTGCTCGAGACTTCAAGGCGACCCGGATCATCCCGTGACACGCGGGCACATCTGTCCGAAGGGCAAACAACATCTCACCCGGCTATATCATCCTCAACGTCTGACGCAGCCCCATAAACGCGTTAAGGGCAAACTGCTGCCGGTTACCTGGGACGAAATTCTGGATGAAATCGCCGAACGACTGCACGCCGTGAAAAAAGAATACGGATCCCCAGCGGTTCTGCACCACACGTCTGACGGCTACGGGGGTATTATTAAATCGATCGATCAACTCTTTTTCAACCGGTTCGGCGGGGCGACGGTCTCTCGGGGAAATCTGTGCTGGGGAGCCGGTATAGCGGCCCAACGCTACGATTTCGGCAATGTTAAAGGGCATGCGCCTGAAGACATTATCAACGCCCGCACGATTATCTTATGGGGTCGCAATCCCCTGGTGACCAACATCCACATGGTTCCTTTTCTGCGACAGGCCCAAAAGGCAGGCGCTGAAATCATTCTGATCGATCCGATCAAATCCGCAAGTGCCAAACTGAGTGATGTTTATGTTCATATAAATCCAGCTACCGACGGTGCCTTGGCACTTGGCATGGCCAACGTCCTCATTGCCAATGACCTTGTCGACAAGGCTTTTGTTAAGAACCGAACGCAGGGCTTCGAGCGCTTTAAATCCTATGTTGAACGCTTCACGCCCCAAAGAGTTGCTGCGATAACCGGCCTTGAAGAGGATAAAATCGCGTGGCTCGCCCGCATCTATGCTGACCACAAACCCGCCGCGATCCTGTTAGGATACGGTCTCCAGCGCTATCGCAATGGCGGCAACAACATCCGCTGCATCGATGCGCTGGGGGCATTGACCGGGAATATCGGTATTAGCGGTGGCGGCGTGAACTACGCCAACTATTCGATTGCCAAATATATTGACAAGGCCTTTTTTAAGACCAAAGACAGCAGGCGCCGCGCACCGAACCTATTCGATTGCCAAGCTGGGAGAATTTCTGGCGCAGGCCGATGATCCGCCGGTTCGCCTTGTGTGCGTTACCAAGGCCAACCCGCTGGTCCAGAACCCTGATCTGCACCGCACGCTCAAAGCTTTTCAACAGGTGGATTATAAGATCGTGATCGATATGTTCATGACCGATACGGCTCGCCATGCTGACGTCGTCCTGCCCTGCACCAGTATACTGGAGGAGGAAGACATCGTTTTTTCGTCCATGTACTCACCCTACCTCAACTACTCTTCCAAGGTTCTGGAGGCTCCGCAAGGTGTGATGAGTGAATACGATCTTTTTCGGCAACTGGCACGTAAACTCGCATTACCGAACTATCCCCATATCAGTCGAACTGAGTATTTAGAAGCCGCCTTAAAACCCTTGCTTGAAACGTTCGATCTCACACTGGCTGATTTGAAAAACGGTTATTTCAAGATTCCGGGTCAGGAGGTCCCCTGGGCCTCAGGGCCGTTCGATACACCCTCGGGCAAATATGAGCTGTACGCTGAAAGGGCTCATGAAAATGGTCTCAGTCCCTTGCCGCTTTACATTGAACCGGAAAAAGGTCGATCGCCTTATGGGTTAAGGCTTATCACGCCTCACACAGCCGACTCCATGCACTCGCAACATATGGCTTCGGCTGAAGGACTGCCGACAGCCCACCTCAATTTTCGAACATTAAAGCGACAAGGTCTTGCGCCTGGCGCCCAGGCAGTGGTCGAGGCCCAAGCAGGTCGGTTGAATGTCACCGTGTGCGAGGATGACGACGTGGGTGACGATATTGTGATGATCTATCAAGGCGGGTGGCATAAAAACGGCGCCGTAAATTTTTTGACCTCCGATGGCATCAGCGACATGGGCGAGCAGGCGGCCTACTACGATTGTTTCTGTAAGCTAACTAGTGCCCATCCATAAATGGTCTTTTTGCGCGATTTCAGCGTTGGGCGCCACGATTTAACGCCGTAATCCGCCTAAGGCGGACCAACCGGGTTAAACTACCACCCGCCTTGCCTGTTGCGAGCCTGTCGAGGGTAACTCACACAAAAATCCTCATTTCTAATCACGACGGCCCCTTATAACGCTTCTACTCGTCACCCACTGTTTCCTCATCCGGTGACAGTCGATCCAACTGCTCCTGAAAATGCGCTGATTGTTCAGCCTGCATTTGGTACAGCGTTTCAAGCGTGTCGAACCGCTTGTCAATGACCTTTTGACACTGGTGCAAATCGCGAGACAATTCGCCGATACGTCCTCCATCCTTCAACTGGGATGCTTCCATGAGCGCCTGATTGTGTTCTTCCACAAGCGTCTCATTACGGGCAATGTCTGCCTCGGCCTGGGCAATCCCTTCCTCGATCGGTTTGAGTGCTTTCGTTTTGGCTGTGATAATAGCCGATCGTTGGCGACGAAGCTCTTTCTTGGTCAATTTCATGCGTGTGCTCGCCGTGTCCGATGCCGTTATGACCGTTGCAGTTGTTGCTGTCTCACCGTGCCAACCCTCGTT
Source organism: uncultured delta proteobacterium (assembly GCA_963802265.1). Lineage (GTDB taxonomy): Bacteria > Desulfobacterota > Desulfobacteria > Desulfobacterales > CAWDIC01 > CAWDIC01. The sequence goes on along the minus strand of CAWDIC010000002.1, from coordinate 106,594 downwards.
CTCAAGGAAGTGCTGGTAACTACCGTCATAAACAACCGGATTGCCCTCCTGGAAAACGATTAGGCGATCAGCCAGAGCATGTAAAAACATCTCATTGTGGGTCACCATGATAACGGTGCCCTCGAAACTATCAATCGCCGCAAGCAAGCGCGTCGCACGACTCCATGTCCAAATGGTTGGTCGGCTCATCCAGCAAGAGAAGGTTCAAGGGTGTCACCAGGAGTTTGCCCAGCATCACCCGGCTTTTTTCACCCCCTGACAAAACACTTATTTTCTTCAAGGCATCATCCTGCTCGAATAACATCGCACCGCAGATGTTACGTGCCAATTGGCGATCGATATCGGGCCCCGCATACAAAAGCTCCTCTTCCACGGTACGGGTATCGACCAAACTGGCGATATTGGTCTGTTCAAAAAAACCTTGCACCGCATCCGGATGGTATTGAACTTTTCCCTGCTGCGGCATGAGAACACCTGCCAACAATTTGAGCAAGGTTGTTTTGCCCTTGCCGTTTTGACCGACCACACAAATGCGTTCACCGGTTCCGACCGTCAGATTTAACTTTCGGATCAAGGGGACCTCTGGGTCATAGCCGTAGGTCAGTTCCTTAACTTCCAGGATTCGTTTCGCCCGCAACGGAAGGCTGCGAAAAGAGAAATCGAGTGTTTTGAGTCTTTCAAGCCTTTCCTTCTTCTCCATTTTGCTTAAGGTTTTAATTCGTGACTGTACCAAATTGGCAAGACGGGCTTTGGCCCGGAAACGGGTAATGAATTGTTTTATTTCTTTACGGCGGCGCTCGTCGTTGACGCGGGTCTTCTCGTAAATTTCTTCATCCTGAGCGACTTGCGTGTAATATTTTTCAGTATCACCAGGAATTTTTCTAAATTTTTGTCGATATATCCCCAGCGTGTGGGTGACGATCTTATCCATGAAACTGCGGTTATGGGTGATCAACACCAGCTCACGGGTCCAATTCTTGAGAAATCCTTGAACCCATCGAATTGAGGCGATATCGAGATAATTGGTGGGTTCATCCAACAACAGCATATCGGGTTCGGACACAAGCGTTTTGGCCAGGTTGAGGCGCACCTGGTAGCCACCGGAAAACTCATCGGGGTGTCGTTGTAGGTCCTGCTGGCTGAAACCCAAACCAGCAAGGACTTTTTCGACTTTCCAGTGGTGCTCACGCTCGGCCGGCGGCAGACCGGTCATCCCCTCAGCCAAAAGCGTCGCTTGGGTAAATTCAAGCTGCTGGGTGACATATCCGATCCGATAGTTTTTGGGATGCGTAATCCGGCCGGCATCGTACGCCTCGGCGCCGACTAATATGCGGCAGAGGGTGGTTTTACCGTGCCCGTTGCGCCCCAAGAGCCCTACCTTTTCGCGGGCATTTATTTTAAAGCCGGCATTATCGAAGAGGATGTGGCTGCCAAAGCTTTTGGTTAAATTTTCGGCACTGATCATCCCAGAGTCTCATTTCTGGTGCTAAATATGCGGATCCAAAGGGTCCCCTTGGTGAGGCTTGCTTTATAACAACCCTTTTTAAATCCGAATATCGAAACTCGAAGCTCGAAACATTTCGGATTTCGTGCTTCGGATTTCGAATTTTTATGAACCCATCCAAGCCATTGTAGTTGACATGGCTCCAAGGTGTGTCTGTGTATAGAAAATAGGGGGCTTTGTGTCAACCGGTGTTCAGGCTATGGGTTTGATGAGGATGGATCAGTGGGTTGGCTGCGAGGAACCATAAACACGCACGGTCTTTTGTTCTGCGGCCGATGGTATCGCCTGTACCGGACAATAGCGATCGCGGCGGTTTTCAAGATCTCGGATAACGGCCTGCTTAAACCCCCGGCTCCCGGCGTTTTGTATGATGTTGCGTCGATAGGTTGCGATATCGACCGCTTGCAGACGCATCCGTAATGTTTTGAAAAGGCGCGGGAAGCGTTCGCCCGGTGCTTGAACGTGATGCAGACCGCCGCTGTAAGTCAGCAACATCCGTCCTCGCGGAACCGCCAGTAGGAGATCGGCAATGCCCCCTCGCACCGTCATCGGTTGGCCGTGTTTATCCAATCCGTTTTTGCGCATCATCCGCCCTTCGGGCATGATCACTACCATGGTATTGGGGGTTGTCTGGTCGATAAACGTCTGCCAGGTTGCGTCATTCGCGCGCGTAATCGAAACCACGTTGTGCGCCACCAGATTGAAGAAATGCCCCATGACCGGACGTTTGAGGGCTTTATCCGCCACAGGGATCATTCCGTGATAGGCAATGCGTTTCAGAAAATGATTTGGAAACCACCCGACAAAAAGCGGTTCATATAGGCTGGTGTGATTTAAAAAGGCCACCAAACGCAAATCTGACCAGGGTGCGGCAGGAATCTGATCGACCCATTGAATGTCGAATCGGTAAACGAGGCGGCTTAAGGTTTTGATGACCAGCAACAAACCATAAACCAGTTTAGCACGCATAAGGCATCTTTCAATCAAACGCTTGATTAGGCTGAATGAGGCCCCCAACCGAAGACCGCCCTGCTGTCGATGGTCCTCAAAGAGCTGTTCCATCTGTAGGGTAATTCTGTTATATTGAACAGCAGCAGCGGCGTACCCATCGGATAGCTCACGGGCAACATTTTGAATTTGTAGCATTTGTTAGGTAGGAGATACAGTCCGAAAGCCTGTTTTACAAAAGTTTTACAAATTAATGCGTGGGCCGTATGTATTGATCCAAACTTGTATTTTTGAGATGGCATCTAGTAGGTTGCCGGCATGAAACAGACCAAGTGGTTTTTTCACCCCATTCTTGTCCTGATCTTCTCAATTCTGGCGTTGGGAACATCCCTTTTTTTATATATCTACTGGTACATCGAGATCAGTATGGGGCTCAAGACCATTGTTCAGCGCTTTAATCTCGATGCCGAACAAGTTCTCGCATCCCAGACCTGGGTGGTTATTCTGGTGCTCTCGCTTTTGGTGGGCATCATTCTGATGGGCATCTTCATCATCTTCGTCTATAATGTAAAAATGTACCAACTCTATCGCTTGCAACAAAACTTTATCAACAATTTCACCCATGAATTAAAGACGCCGGTAACCTCTTTGAAACTGTACTTGGAGACGTTTCAAAAGCACGACTTAACCCGTGATGACCAGCGCAAATATCTCTCCTATATGATTCACGATGTCGACCGTCTATCCGACAACATCAGCAGAATATTGAATCTGGCCAAAATTGAAAGCAAGAACTACACAGGTGAATTCATTCATTCCGACCTGGTGCAGACCGTGCAGCGCTTTTGCGAAAACAATGCCTATCTTTTTAAAGATTGTGAAATCAAAATCTCGAACCCCACCGGACGGTCTTTTGTTTACCCCATAGATCCGTCTCTTTTCGAGATGCTATTAATGAATCTGCTGAACAATGCCGTTAAATACAACTCGTCTTCAACACCCCGCGTAAACATCGTTTTTGCCCCGAACAAGCGTCGCTTACAAATCCACTTCGAAGATAACGGAATCGGGATCGATAAGCGTGAGATCAAAAAGGTCTTTCGAAAATTTTATCAAATAGGTAGTGCGGAAAATATGACCGCCAAGGGAAGCGGCTTGGGATTGTATTTGGTTGAAAATATCGCCCGTCTTCATAAGTTCAAAATCGTAGCCACAAGCGCAGGTCCCGGTCAAGGGTCGGTCTTTACGCTGACCCTTCCATCCGAGGCCTGAAAGGTCCGGGCGATAGTGATGGTCATAAATAGGTATCCAAAGGGTAAAGGCATGCGAGGCGCCCTATTCGTAATGGTATTTCTCAACCACTTTTAAGATCTCAAAAGATAAGAGACCAACGATGGCGGCGACTGTCCCAAAACGAATTCTGGTAATCGAGGATGACGAACATATTTCGGAAGGGTTGAAACTCAACCTGGCGCTGCAAGGTTATGACGTGGCGTTAGCAGCCGATGGTGTCGCCGGAATTCAGAAATGGAAAAACTGGCGCCCGGACCTGATTGTACTGGATATTATGCTTCCCGGCATCGACGGCTTGAGCGTGTTGCGGAGTATCAGGCTCGAAGACGAGCGTCTGCCGATTCTAATCCTTTCAGCCCAAATGGCATCCGATTACAAGGTTCGGGGCCTTTCCTACGGTGTCGACGATTACCTCACCAAACCGTTCAATTTAGAAGAGTTTTTGCTGCGGATCGAACGCTTGTTAAAGCGCGTCGCCTGGTATGACCAAGACCACACCTCAAACCATGCAGGCGCAAAACCCCCGCTCGATCATTATACTTTCGGCCGCAACGACATCGATTTTGAAAGCCGTATCGCTCACACCCGGGGTGGCGAAATCAAGCTCACCGAACAGGAAATTAAATTGCTGCGTCTGTTTATCGCCAACCGGGGCAAACCGTTGGCCCGCAAGATACTTCTGGAAGTCGGGTGGGGTTACACCAGTAAAATAACGACCCGCACGATTGACAACTTTATCGTCAGATTCCGGAAGTATTTCGAAGACAATCCTAAAAAGCCATCTTATTTTCGGAGTATACGCTCAGTCGGCTATATTTTTGACCATTGATTTACAATCGCCAAGCGATTTTAGAAGCCATCTCAAAAATGTCTTTTGGCTATTTCGGGACATAGCTCTGAAAACGGATAGCGAGCACCGCTTATTTTGGCCCGTAGGTTTGCTTCAAAGCTTCCACATCAAAGTCTTCGATAATCTCCCCTCGGGCCACCGTTGCGGCAATCTGGTTTAGCGCATTGGCGTAAGTTGTCATGGCACTTTCCAATTTGGTATGGACAACGTCACCCGCCCCCAAGACACGCTCGATTTCCTTTAACACCTGCTGCCCTTCCTTGAAATGCGCTTCGATCGTTTCCAGCATCTGCTTGCGCTGTCGATGCCGGATCTGTTCCCTTTCGATGACCGGCAGTAAACGTTTTACCGAAAGTTCTATCAGGGCGTCCCGGGGGGCATTGAAGGTCTGCGAGATTTCATCCAGTGAACGCAGCGACCGCCGGCTGATCACGTAGGTCTTTTGAACACGGCTCGGGAGCCTGGTCTGCCGCTGATCAACCTCACGGGCAAGTAGTTCGAGAAGTTTCGTGTCTTCGGTAATATGATCAAAAAGTGACTTCTGCTTGATACCCAGTTGGGTGGCAACGACCGTAATGGCTTCAATACAGGCCGCTGTAAGCCTGAAGGTGGCCCGAACGGATTGTCGGCCGCGCAACGCCGAGGTCGTCATCTGGGATAAAGAAACCGTCTGTTTCAGCTTGCCTGCCATTTGGCATCACCTCTCGCCTTTAAAGATAACAATAATTACTAATTATAATAAAATATTTTAGTAATGCAACTAAAATCGTGTTACGATTTTATCGAGTGCGACGGCATCGTACGGAAGGGCAAGGTTTATCCGCCGTTGGCCGGCGAAAATATAGTGATTGTCAAAATGATATTGGGATGGGGGTGGGAGTTAGATGGTCTACCGGTGGTAAGTGGATAAGCGTTCTAAGTCACGGCGGTGATCGCGATCTCAAACATCCGAAAACTGCTTATCCAGCATGATTTTCAGAATCGTGCGGTCCGTCTCGATCATTCCCTGTGTGCTCAAAGTACCGACATTTTGCATGGTCTTTTCAGGAGAGTGGCTGATGATACCGTCGGTCGACTGAACATTAACACCCTGTAAAGAAAATAAAGCGGCCTGAATAGCCGTGCCGGCGGCAGTTGCCAGCTTGAAGGAACACCCGGCCTTGGCACCGTCACAAATGACGCCCGCCAAATCTTCCGTTATATTCTTGATCGCCCCGGCAATGTGGTGAATCGTTCCACCCAATAAAAAGGCGGCCCCCGCCGCTGCGCCGGCCCCTGCCGCAATAGAACAGCCACACACAGCCGATAGCCTCCCGGTATACGCTTTGACGTATGCGGTAATAATGTGGCTGAGGGCAACCGCATCCAACAAAAGGCTTTGGTCACAATCGATAAAATCTTTGATGGCTAGCAGGGGCAATGTGGCAGTCAGGCCATGGTTTCCACTGCCTGCTGAGCTCATGGCCGGAAGCTTGACACCGGCCATCCGGGCATCGGAGGCGGCCGAGGTCAAAATCCGGGCCGATAAAATCATATCCTTTTTTAGGAAGCGCTGACGGACCAAGCGTTCCAGGGTTTTGCCCACGCCTAAGCCGGACCCGTGTTTCAACCCGTATTCGGCCAGGCGCAGGTTATGGTTCAGGCCCTCTTGTAAAAAGGCCCGGTCATCATCGTCCAAGCCGTCAATCAATTCGAAAAGTTCGACCAGGGAAAGTCCCTTGAGCCACGTTTCCAACTGGTCCAGATCCCCTTTGCCCTGGCCGGCACCGCTTCTAACAAGCAGCGGATGGTCTGCGACGACTTCGTCGTCCCTCTGCAAATGGACAATGTTATCGTGCAGGCCCTCGATCACAGCCTCGGCCCGAACCGAAGTACTGGACACGACAACCTTGATAAAAAGACCCTTGTGGTCAGCCAGTAAATTCACCGTTACCTTACCGGCGGCCACAAACGCTCGCGCCTGTTCGGCAACGGCATTGTCGACAGGTGCCAGGACTTCCAGACGCAGATAAGGGTCTCCCGCCAGAGCGCCGATGGCACCCGCCAGGTCAAGCCCGCTCAGGCCCGGTGTCCCTGGAATGGTAACGGCTATCCCGTTTTTATAGATATTTGGATCAACCCAGATTTCGATGGTTTCGGGCGTTTCCCCCGCCAGCAGGGAAGCCGCCGCCGCCGCGCCCAAAGCAATCGCCACCGGCTCGGTACAGCCTAAGGCCGGTGCGACCTCTATCCTTAGAAGATCTTTGACCGTATAACTCATGGTGGTTGCCTCCTCATTTCTCTGGGCAGATCCTTGCCGGTGAGTGGTTTTTCCTCTATACCACACTCCCAAAAAAAATCCCACGGCGACAACTACGCCGTGGGATTTTCAAAGCCATATAAAAAGGTCTTACTTTTTGTCGTCTTTGACCTCTTCGAAATCGGCATCGACCACATCATCATCGGCCGTAGAAGCGCCGGCTTGTGCGTCGGCATCCGCGCCATCACCAGCCTGCTCCGCTCCCTGGGCAGAAGCCTGTTGATACATGGCTTCGGCCAGCTTATGGGATGACTGCGTCAACTCCTCACTCAGCCGCTTAATTTCATTGACATCTTCGCCCTCCATCGCCTTTTTAAGGGCCTCACTCGCGGCTTCGACCTTGGTCTTGGTTTCCGCATCCACTTTGTCCCCCAGGTCCTTGAGGGATTTTTCGGTTGAATAGATCAAGGCATCGGCCGTATTGCGGGCATCGACCAGTTCGCGCTTCTTTTTATCGTCATCGGAATGCATTTCCGCATCCTTGACCGCCTGGTCGATTTCTTCCTTGGACAATCCTGAAGAAGCCGTGATCTGGATCGACTGCTCCTTGCTGGTGGCCATGTCCTTGGCCGAAACATTGACGATGCCATTGGCGTCGATATCAAAAGCCACTTCGATTTGGGGCACCCCCCGCGGTGCCGGTGGAATCCCGACCAATTCAAAACGGCCCAACGTCTTATTGCCGGCGGCCATTTCCCGTTCACCTTGCAGAACATGAATCGAAACGGCCGGTTGGCTGTCTGCCGCCGTTGAAAACACCTGGCTCTTTTTGGTCGGAATGGTCGTGTTCTTCTCGATCAGGCGGGTCATCACACCGCCCAGGGTCTCGATTCCCAGCGAAAGGGGCGTAACATCCAGAAGCAACACGTCCTTGACATCCCCCTTGAGAACGCCGCCCTGAATAGCGGCACCCAAGGCCACGACCTCGTCCGGGTTAACACCTTTGTGCGGCTCTTTGCCAAAAATCTTTTTTACCCGATCCTGAACAGCCGGCATACGCGTCATCCCACCGACCAAAATAACTTCGTCGATATCTTTGGGGTTCAATCCGGCATCCTTCATGGCCGTCCGGCAAGGCTTCTCCAGGTTGTCGAGCAAGTCGGCGATCAGTGCTTCCAGTTTGGCCCGGCTTACTTTTATATTCATATGTTTGGGGCCACTGGCATCCGCGGTGATGAACGGCAGGTTTACATCGGTTTCCAGGCTGGTGCTCAATTCCATCTTGGCTTTTTCAGCCGCTTCTTTGAGGCGCTGCAAAGCCATTTTGTCGCTGCGAATATCGATGCCTTGATCCTTTTTGAATTCATCCGCCAGATAATCGATAAGCCGCAGATCGAAATCCTCACCCCCCAAATGGGTATCCCCATGGGTGGCCTTGACTTCGAAAACCCCCTCACCAATTTCGAGGATTGAAATATCAAAAGTTCCACCGCCTAAATCGAACACGGCGATTTTCTCTTCGCTCTTTTTATCCAGGCCATAAGCCAGGGAAGCGGCGGTCGGCTCATTGATAATCCGCAGGACGTTTAACCCTGCAATCTTACCAGCATCCTTGGTCGCCTGTCTTTGGCTGTCGTTGAAATAGGCTGGTACGGTAATAACCGCATCGGTCAGCTTTTCCCCCAGGTATTCTTCGGCCGTATGTTTGATATTGGATAGGATAAAAGATGATATTTCGGCCGGACTGTATTTTTTGTCCCGAAGGATGATACGGGTATCGCCGTTTTCCGCCTGCTCGATCTTGTAGGGTAAGATTTTGATGTCATTCTGAACTTCCGGTGATCCGAACTTGCGGCCGATCAACCTTTTTACACCAAAAACCGTATTTTCAGGGTTTGTAATAGCCTGCCGCTTGGCAATCTGTCCGACCAACCGTTCCCCACTCTCTGAAACGGCAACAATCGAAGGGGTTGTCCGGCCGCCTTCAGGGTTGGTGATGACCTTGGCGTCGCCTCCTTCCATGATGGCCACACATGAGTTGGTGGTACCCAGATCGATTCCAATGATTTTACCCATTTCCTCTCCTCCTTACCTCATATCATCTTATTCTTGAAATTCTGTATCGTTGTTTTCCTTAGTTTTGCTTTCATCGGGTGTCTCGGTCTTAGAGACAACCACCATTGCCGGCCGGATCAGTCGATCATGCATGAGATAACCCCGTTGGAGTTCCTGTGTCACGATGTTGTCCGGCTTGCCCTCAACGCTTTCCTGCATAACGGCCTGGTGAAATTTAGGATCAAACGGCTGATCAAGGGACGCTACGGGTTGAACGTTGAACTTTTCAAATATCTTCAGGATTTCCCTATGTGTCATTGCGACCCCTTCCAACACGCCGGCATCGGTCTCACTTCCGTTGTCGGAGGACTGCAGGGCCCGTTCCAGGTTGTCGACGACGCTGAGAAATTCTCTGATCAGCGCTTCGTTAGCATATTTTCTGAAATCATTTATTTCGCGAGTGGTGCGCTTTTTGAAGTTTTCAAATTCGGCTGAAAGCCTTAAAAACCGGTCATAATTCTCTTGGGCCTCTGTTTCCGCAAGGTGCAGTTTTTCTTCTAGGTCAACGACCGGGTCTTCTGCCTCGGTCGCTGTTTCCTCGGACTCAGCGGTGATAGGTTGATTAGGTTCCACTACTTTTTCCAGTTCCTCGTCTTCCGTACTGATTTCGATCTTAACCTTGTTCTCGTCGCTCATGAACCCAATCTTCTCCTACACTGTTTTTGCGGCAAGCGCGTCACGGGTATCGTCGCCCTGATTATAAGGAACCATAACGCTCATAACTTCATGGGGATATAACATTTTTTATGCCTTTACACCCTCCCAAATATTGCTAAAAAATAAGACGCCATGCAACAATGTCAAGCAGGTATTTAAGGGGTTTTAGCTTAGTTAGGCGATAAGTTAGCGGGGTGATGCTATCAAGGATCTTTTAAACGGTAAGGGGAAGAATGGATTGGTATAGCGTGATCGTTCTCATTCAGGTGAAGGAATACAAAAAGTCATTTTAAAATGAGGTTCTAACGCGTGTGCATCCACGCAAAAGAGCCATTCGTAGATGGGCACAAAAAAGGTTGTGCACCCTCTATTGAGTCTTTCGAAAACCGTAAGCCTCTTAAAGACCGGATGCTCCTGCGACACAGACTGCATCGCTTATCGCTGCTTCCTTCCGGACCTGACGAGGTTCGTGACCGTCTGTTGCGTAGGGTCCGATCAAGATGACCGACGGTTTTCAAGCCAAACCCGTTAGAGGGAATTCAGCCCCGCATAAAGCGGATTTCGGGAATAGGGCACCGCTAGCTCCCCACCTAGCACAACCGTTTTCACTATAATTCATTGGTCCATTTTTGCAAGGAGAAATTGGAAACCACAAGATAGGCGTTCATTGGACAAGCGATACACTACATTTCGTGTTTTTTATTGACAGGTATGACCACCTAACATAAGCTTTAGCAATTATAACCGATGGAGGGTGACATGTTTCGAAAACTCTTTACACTGATACTTGTCGCCAGTACCATAACTACCGTAAGTTGTGCTGGTTTCGTTGTTGGGGCCGGAGTCGGAGCCGGTACCTACACCTACATCAAAGGTGAACTAAAAAGATCTTACCAAGCCCCTTTTGACACAACGATTACGGCCTCCACCGCCGCTCTGGCGAGCTGCAACATCGTGCTCCTCGAAAATAATGCTACCGGTCTCCAGACCAAACTGGTAGGCGAACGTTCCGACGGCACTCCCGTGACGGTGACGGTGGAGATGTCCGACCCCAATGTCACAGCGGTCAGTATCCGTTCTGGGGTTGTCGGTTACTGGGACCGCAGCGGATCAGAACAGATCCATGCCACCATCGCCCAAAAACTTCACTGATACTGCCTTTGTTAAAGCAGTTGAACAGACCATTGCCAGACATCGTATGTTCACGCAAGGTGATCGGGTCCTGATCGGTGTTTCCGGCGGTCCTGATTCGGTCGCCCTGGTGAAGGTCCTGATGACTTTGGCTCCCAAGCAGAGCCTGTCCCTGAGAATCGCCCATCTGGATCATGGCCTTCGCGGCCAGGCGGGTGAACGTGATGCCGCTTTCGTGACCACCATGGCCCGCCAACTTGACCTCCCCTGTCACCAGCGCCATGAGGATGTCCGCGCTTTTGCAAAACACGCCGGCCTGTCGATCGAAGAGGCCGGCCGCCGCTGCCGTTACGCCTTTTTCGAACAAGTGGTCGCTACCGAGGGCTATCATAAAATCGCGTTAGGCCATCAGGCCGATGACAACGCGGAGCTGATTTTAATGAATCTTTTTCGAGGCTCCGGACCTCAAGGCCTGACGGGAATTCCACCGGTACGCGCACCGAGGATTGTGCGGCCGTTGATTGCCCAACGACGCACTGCTATTTTAAAATACCTGCAAACAACCCGCACGGCGTTCGTTGAGGATGAATCCAACCAGGACCCGTCTTTTCTTCGCAACCGCATCCGCCATCAATTGCTTCCAGAACTCAAGGACACCTATAACCCAAATATCATCGGTGCCTTGAATCGCCTGTCCGCCATCGCCCGGGAAGAAGAAGAATGGCTGGCAACCGTCATGCAGCCTCTTTTTGACCAGGCCCTTGTATCGGCGACACCCGATCGGATGTCTTTGTCCCTGGATACTTTACACGCCCTGCCGGTCGCCGCTCAAAAACGGCTGCTGCGCATGGCGCTTCAACAACTGAAGGGCGAATTACGGCGTATTACACACCGGCACATCAACCACATCCTGGCCCTCGCGTCCAACCCCCGCGCCGACCGATGCCTCGACCTGCCGGATCGGATTCAGGTGCACCGTACACCAAGCACCCTTGATTTCATCAACCGGGCAGGCACCCCGCACGTCGAAAATAAACAGCCCGACGACCAAGCACAACCATCATTTGAATATGTGCTGCCTGCACCTAAGGCCGCTTCAGGGTCCCTGTCCCTCGAGGCCATTGGGTGCGTGCTGCATTTCACCATCCTTACGATCGAACAGGTCCGCCCTTTTGGTGGTGCTGGACAAAAAGCGGCCTTTTTTGATATGGACAAATTGCACTTTCCTTTGCGCATTCGTAATCTTCGACCGGGTGATCGGTTCCATCCGCTGGGCGCTGGGGGCACGCAAAAAGTTAAAAAGTACCTGATCGACCATAAAATTCCCCGTGGTCAGCGCAGCAGGATCCCGGTTCTGATAAGTGACACACGGATCGCCTGGCTGGCCGGCCACCGGATCGATGATTCCGTCAAAGTGGGCGCGGCCACCCAAACGATCCTCAAGTGTGAACTTTTGCTTGCCTAAAGCGCATAGATGTTTATTATATAGACCATTATCAGGTCCAAAATTACTATTGATCATTTGGGAGGTAACGACTTTTGAACCCTTTTTACAAAAATTTGGCGCTATGGCTCGTCATCACTTTGATGATGATTATGCTTTACAACCTTTTTAATCAGCAGCGGGTTGCCGAAACCAATGTCAGTTATTCCGATTTTCTTGCCATGGTTGAAGAAGAAAGGATTGGCCAGGTTGTCATTCAGGGCCAGGAGCTCTTTGTGACCGACACCAACGGCAACCGTTTCAAAATATTCGCCCCCCAGGACGCCGACCTGATCAACACTCTCAGACGAAAAAGTGTGACCATCTCGGCCAAACCGCCGACGGAGTCACCCTGGTATATGTCTGTTTTGGTTTCCTGGTTTCCCATGATCATTTTGATCGCCGTCTGGATCTTTTTTATGCGCCAAATGCAATCCGGAGGTGGCAAAGCCCTTTCGTTCGGCAAAAGCCGTGCCCGCCTGCTCTCCGATCAAATGGCCAAAGTCACCTTTGAAGATGTGGCCGGAATCGACGAGGCCAAAGAAGAACTTGGCGAAATCATAGAGTTTTTAAGAGAGCCTAAAAAATTTACACGCCTGGGCGGTCGTATCCCCAAAGGGGTCCTGTTGATGGGTTCGCCGGGAACGGGCAAAACCCTTCTGGCCCGCGCGATCGCCGGTGAGGCGGACGTTCCTTTTTTCAGCATCAGTGGTTCCGATTTTGTGGAAATGTTTGTCGGCGTGGGTGCATCGCGGGTCAGGGACCTGTTTGTGCAAGGCAAAAAGAATGCGCCCTGCATTATTTTCATCGACGAGATCGATGCGGTTGGCCGTCATCGCGGCGCCGGCTTGGGCGGTGGTCATGACGAGCGTGAACAGACCTTGAACCAGCTTTTGGTCGAGATGGATGGTTTCGAATCCAACGAAGGCGTCATTCTGATATCGGCGACCAACCGGCCGGATGTCCTCGACCCGGCCCTGATGCGTCCCGGACGCTTCGATCGCCAGGTGGTCGTTCCCCTGCCGGACATCAGGGGACGTGAAAAAATATTGGAAGTCCATATGAAAAAAACGCCCATCGGCCCGGATGTCAACACCACCGTGCTGGCCAAAGGAACGCCCGGCTTTTCAGGGGCCGATTTGGAAAACCTGGTCAATGAGGCCGCCTTGTTGGCGGCCAAACGCAACAAAGAAAAGCTTGACATGGATGACTTTGAAGATTCCAAGGACAAGGTCTACATGGGTTTGGAGCGCAAATCCAAGGTCATCAAAGAAGAAGACCGTAAAACGACCGCTTACCATGAAGGCGGGCATGCCCTGGTGGCACGCTTTCTCCCGTACACCGATGCGGTCAACAAGATTACCATTATTCCGCGCGGACGGGCTGCGGGTGTGACCTGGTTTCTACCCGAAGAAAGGGATTTCAAATACAAAGACCAGTTGCAGAGCGAACTCTCGGTCGCTTTCGGTGGGCGGGTCGCTGAAGAAATTGTATTCAACCGGATCAGTACGGGGGCCTCCAACGACATCAAACAGGCCACGGACCTGGCCCAAAAGATGGTTCGCACCTGGGGGATGAGTGAAGAACTGGGACCGCTCTCCTACTCCAAAGAGGAAGAACAAATTTTTCTGGGCCGCGAAATCGCTCAACACCGTGATTATTCCGAAGCCACCGCCCAAAAAATCGATCAGGAAGTCAACAAATTGATCGGTGAAGCCTACCAGCAGGCCAAAGGCGTTTTGAACGAAAACATCGACGTATTGCACAAGCTGGCCGAACTCTTGCTCGAAAAAGAGACGGTTTTAGGGGCCGAACTGGACAAACTGATTGAAGAATTGCGCCCGGGCATCGAGCTGCCGACCCAACCGGCAAAGAAGAAAGGCCCTGAGGAAGCGCAACCTGATTCGTCGCAAAAGGCCCAATCTGCATCGCCGGATGAAAAGCAACCGGCCTCTGATGATCAACCGGAGTAGCACCCATGCAGGCCATTGAACTTTCCTGGGGTAACCACCGCCTGGAGATCGGTCAGCACACGCTCATCATGGGCATCTTGAATGTCACCCCTGATTCCTTTTCAGATGGCGGTCATTATTTCGATCTGCCAGACGCTGTGGCCCAGGGCCAAAAACTGGTCGCCGACGGCGCCGACATCCTGGACATCGGCGGTGAATCGACCCGCCCCTTTTCCGAAGCCATTTCCGTAGAAGAAGAAACACGCCGGGTCGTTCCGGTCATCGAGCAGCTCAGCAGGCACATCGACGTGCCCATTTCGATCGACACCACCAAGGCCGCTGTAGCTGAAAAAGCTCTGGTCGCCGGAGCCTCCTTAATCAACGATATCAGCGCCCTGCGTCTCGATCCGCGCCTGACGGAGGTTGCGGCAACTCACGGCGTGCCGGTAATCCTGATGCACATGCAGGGCACACCCGGATCCATGCAGGTCGATCCAACCTATGATGACTTGATCGGTGAGATCAAAGGCTTTCTATCGGACGCCGTCGAACGGGCCGTACAAGGCGGAATTGTCCGTGATAAACTGATTATCGATCCCGGCATCGGGTTCGGCAAAACCTTTGAGCACAACCTGGAGATCCTCAACAACCTGCACCTGTTTGCCGATTTCGACCTGCCGGTCCTGGTCGGATCCTCGCACAAGGCCTTTATCCGCAATCTCTTGAAACCACCTGAAGCCAAAGACCTGTCCCCGGAAGCACCCATCGTGGAAACCGGCTCCCAGGCCGCCCTAGCGGCTGCCGCGCTCAACGGCGCCCAGATCGTTAGGGTCCACGACGTCGCCACCACCCGCGCCACCCTCAAGATCATCGATGCCATCAAAAACGCCTAAAACCTTGAAACAATAAATAAAATTGAGAAATGTCAGTTTGAATTACACATATTCTTTGACACCCTTGAAACTGCATCGGTGGATTGGACAGCAGCCGTGTTGACGGATGGCCGCCTTGTGGGCTTTGGTGGGATATCCCTTGTGGCCGGCAAAGCCATACTCAGGATAGGTTTCGTGATAGGTTTGCATGAGACGGTCCCGGGTGACCTTGGCAATAATCGATGCAGCGGCGATCGAAGCGCTGCGTGAATCGCCCTTGGTGATCGCTTCCTGGGGCAAATCAGAAGGAATTTTAAACAGGCCATCGATCAGCAAAATGTCCGGTTGCATCGCCATGTCGTCGACGGCCCGTTTCATGGCCAGAAGCGATGCTTGCAGGATGTTGATGCGGTCGATCTCGTCCGGACCGGCAATACCGACACCCAAGGCCACGGCCTTGTTCTGCAATACATCAAACAAAAGATCGCGCTTTTTAGGGCTCAGTTTTTTGGAATCGTCAAGCCCTGCAATCGGGTTCCCGGCATCTAAAATGGCGGCCGCGGCCACCACCGGACCGGCCAACGGCCCCCGCCCGGCTTCATCGACCCCGGCCACAATCCGATAGCCCTGCTCATAGGCTTGCTTTTCAAACACCCACAGATCTTCGGTCATTTTGACGACTCGACTTCGAGCGAATTATATTTAGCCCGTATGCTGGCTTCTGATTACCGAGCACAAAGACCAGCTCAAACGATCAAAAGCCGGCTTGCTAAACCGCAAACCGGCTCTCGAAAATTTTACAATGGCTTTAAATTGAGATAGCAAATAGTTAGTGTTGAACCAGAAATGAGGGATTTTGCGCGAGTTCCAGGCGGACGGCAGATTTGATCCGGAGGAATAGCAAAGCTATTTCGAGGAATCAAATCCTGTCGTCCAACGCCGAAATCGCGTAAAAGAACCATTTGTGGTCAACACTTAGGTGAAGCGCCGCTCTTTTATTCGCGCCGCCTTCCCTCTCAGCTTCCGCAGATAGTAGATCTTGGCACGGCGTACGCGTCCTCTGGTAACAACTTCGACTTTATCGATAATGGGTGAATGCAAAGGAAAGATCCGTTCCACCCCGATACCATAGGAAACTTTTCTGACGGTAAACGTGGCATTGCCCCCCTTTTTGCGTTTGCTGACAACAACGCCTTGAAACGCCTGAATACGCTCTTTTTCACCTTCCCTGATCTTGACATGCACGCGGATGGTGTCGCCTGGAATAAACTCCGGCAGGTCCATGCGCATGTGTTCTTTTTCGATTTGTCGTATGGTCTCCATAATCCCACTCCTACTTCGTTTCCATCCCTAAATGGCCTTTTTGCCAAATTTCTGAATTGGAAGCGTCTATATGTGCCCATCTACGGCAAGCGCTTATTGCGCAGGGACACTCGTTAATTTTTCCTTATAAATTGCCTACCAGTCGATCCAGCACAATGGCAACCGCAGAACGGACCGCCAGGTGGTTGTAATCCCGGTTACCTTCGATCGGATCGAGGACAAAATCGGTCGCTTCAATAAAATCCTCGGCCAGCCCCCAGGCCGTACCAAACGCCACTATACAGGGCTCACCCGTTGCCAACTTATCACGCAATTCACGAAAACTGACAGTCCCAGCCACCATACGCGCGCTCGTGGCAACAACGTATGGTCGACATTTTTCACGTTCCTGGACCGCCCGGCGAACATCGCTGAAATTCGCCTCGATGTCAACCAGAGAAATGGCTTCCCGTCGCTGGGGGTTGTACCGGGCACCTTCGCCTTCTGTCCAGTGAGCCAAAATCCTGCCCACCAGGATTTGCTGATCCTCGAGCGGGGTCACCACATAAAACCCCTTAACATCATAGGTCCGGGCCGCCCTTGCAATATCATGCAAATCGAGGTTGGTCACCGCCGAAGCAATGATCTCACCGTTCTTGCTGATGACCGGGTAATGGATCAGCGCCAGGTAGAGATTGGGCTTGAACGAGGGCTTCAATATCAGCGCACCATTTCCTCAGAGTTTCAAGCTCCTGCTGGTCGAACGTCCTTTTTTGCAGCAGGTCCGGCCGTTTCAGGAAGGTGCGGATCAGAGCCGTCTCGCGCCTCCATTTTTCAATCGCCTGGTGATTGCCCGACAGCAGCACCTCGGGCACTGTACGGCCCTCAAAAACAGGTGGCCGCGTGTACTGCGCGTGTTCCAGAAGATCGGCTGCAAAAGAATCCTTGTCCGCCGAATCTTCACCGCCCAGCGCGCCGGGCAGCAAACGGGTCACCGCTTCGACGATTACCATGGCACCAAGTTCTCCTCCCGTCAGGATGTAATCTCCGATCGAGAGCTCATAATCGATAAACGCTTCGCTAATCCGTTCATCAATCCCCTCATAGCGACCGCAAACCAGGATGAGTCCATCCCTGGTTGCCAGTTCCCGCGCCAGGTGCTGATCGAAAACGCGCCCCTGAGGGGTCAATAGAACCGTAGGCGCCGATGGTCTTTGCGCGCGCACCGCCCGAATGGCCGCTGCCAGGGGTTCCGGTTTCATGACCATCCCACAGCCACCGCCGTAAGGCCTGTCATCCGTAACGCGGTGCTTGCCTTCGGCAAAATCCCGAATGTTGACCGCGGTTCCTGAGATGATCTGGCCCTGAATTGCCCGCCGAATGATGCCGTGTTCCCAAAACGACTCAAACAGCTCGGGAAAAATAGTAAGAACGGCAAAATCCATTTTATTCGGCAATATGCTTTGGGCCATACCGTGGTCGATTCATAAACCTTCCGGTAAATCGACGTGCATTACCCGCTTCTCAAGGTCAATGTTCAGCACCACGGATTCAAGTGCTGGAATTAAAACTTCTTTTTGACGGCCTTGAATCACATTTGCGACCACATAGACATCATTGCTGCCGGTCGTTAATATGGCTGTGATGCAGCCGATATAATCTTCATCCTTTGAAAAAACAGAAAGTCCGACAAGATCGGACCAGTAATATGTTCCCGCCTCCAGTTCAGGAAGCGTTTTTTTGTCGATTAAAAGCTCCGAACCGACCAGCGCCTCGGCCAGGCTGCGCTCGTCGACATCTGCAAACGCTAAAAGGATCCCTCTGGAATGAAGTTTAGCCCATTTTATGTGATAATTCTTCTCTACGCCGCGGGTATTTCTTACGCGAATCAATGCGCCCGTTTCGAAGGACGACAAGGATTCAGCATAAGATCGAACCTTGAGATTACCTTTAACGCCATGGGCACCGACAATCTTCCCAATGGTTATAAACTGATTCTCAGACACAAACCTATTCGATAATTTCCAGGACCGACCGTTTTTTGATCTTGGCTGAAGCGGCGCTTAAAATCGTCCGCATCGCCCGTGCCGTCCGACCCTGTTTGCCAATTACCTTCCCTAGATCCTCTTTCGCTACTTTCAGTTCCAGTACCGAGGTTTGATTCCCTTCAACCTCGTCGACTGCCACCTGTTCCGGATGGTCAACTAGCGCCTTCGCAATATAAGTGATCAGATCTTTCATAGCTCCATCTCCTTTGTTAGCTAGTGAGAATTAGAGTAAAGACAGATCGTTGGATTCGCTTAGAGACCTTCTTTTTTCAATAGACTCCTGACGGTGTCTGACGGTTGTGCGCCCTGTCCGAGCCAGTATTTGACACGCTCTTCTTTCAGGGTAACTTCAGCTGGATCCAGTAGCGGGTTATACGTCCCCACGGCTTCGATATATCGTCCGTCCCGCGGGCTTTCACCGTCGGCCACGACGACACGATAAAAAGGTCTTTTTTTGGCACCATGTCTTGCCAACCTGATTTTAACTGCCATTCATTTCTCCTTTAGAAAGGTAACATGCCACGGCCGAGCCCACGCAGCCCCCCCTTGTTTATTTTCTTCATCATTTTCATTGCTTGAGCATAATTCTTTAACAGCTTGTTCACATCCTGAACGCGAGTTCCGCTCCCTTTGGCAATCCGTTTGCGCCGACTCCCATTGATGATCGTGTATTGGTGTCGTTCCTGGAGCGTCATCGAGTTTATGATCGCTTCAATTTTACCAAGGTCCTTATCATCGACCTGAACATTTTTAAGCTGCTTCATTTTGCCCATCCCGGGTATCATATCCATCAAGTCTGATAAGGACCCCATCTTACGGATCTGACGCATCTGATCCCGGAAATCTTCTAACGTAAACTGGCTTTTCCTGAGCTTTTTTTCCAGTTCAGCGGCTTCTTTTTCATCGACAACCGCCTGGGCCTTTTCAATCATGGTCAGGATGTCGCCCATTCCCAAAATACGGGAGGCCATCCGGTCGGGATGAAAAGGCTCGAGTTCGCTTAGTTTTTCCCCGACACCGACAAATTTGATCGGTTTGCCGGTAATCGCTTTGATGGAAAGGGCGGCCCCGCCACGGGCATCGCCATCCATCTTGGACAGAACCACGCCACCGATATCCAGCGCATCGTTGAACGCCTGGGCCATGTTGACAGCATCCTGGCCGGTCATGGCATCAGCGACCAGAAGGATATCGGACGGTTTAACAGCGTCCTTGATGCGCTCCAATTCCCCCATCAGGGTTTCATCGATATGCAAGCGTCCGGCGGTATCGAGCAAAAGGGTATCGCACCCTTCCTGATGAGCGGCGATCCGTGCATCCTGACAAATTTGCACCGGATCGACATCCACGCGCGACGGATAAACCGGTACCGATAGTTGCTCACCCAGCTTGGTAAGCTGATCGATCGCCGCTGGTCGATAAACATCCGCGGGAACCAAATAGGGCTTGCGCCCCATCTGTCTCAAAAAGACCGCTAATTTTCCGGCGGTCGTCGTTTTACCGGAGCCTTGCAGACCGACCAGCATGACCCCGACCGGATGCGCGCCGGTCAAGTTCAGCTGTTCATGGCGGGCACCCATGAGTTCGGTCAGCTCCTCGTTGACGATCTTGACGACTTGCTGACCCGGCGTCAGGCTGGTCATGACCTCCTGACCCAATGAGCGCTCTTTGATGTCGGCGATAATTTTTTTAGCGACTTTATAATGGACATCGGCCTCAAGAAGCGCCATGCGAATTTCTTTCAGGCCTTCCTGAATGTTCTTTTCAGATAACTTGCCGTGTCCTTTTAGTTTCTTAAAGACGCCGCTGAGTCTGTCGCTTAAATTGTCAAACATGCTGAAATTAGGTTCTCTTTATATTAAAACCTTGAAAGTAATAAGATTTAAATGGTATGTCAAGCAAAATAAAGGGTTGCGCGGCGACCAAAATCCCCGCTTTGAATGCCGCTCGCTTGTCGGTGAGGTTATATTGAAATGACAGCCACATCTGCCTGTCAAGATATAAAAGATCTTGGGAAAAAACAACTGATTTCATGGCTTGAGGAGCACAATATGCGTTCTTTTCGGGCCGGACAGATCATGCGCTGGATTTATATGCGCCAGGCCGATTCATTTGACCAAATGACCGATCTGCGCCAGGCCGTCCAGCAACTGCTGAATGAGCATTTTATCATCGGCCGTCTCAAAAAGATCGAGACCGTCACCTCCCGCGATGGTTCCTGTAAATACCTGTGGCAGTTAACAGACGGAAATTACATCGAAAGTGTCCTGATTCCGGAAAAGGACCACTTCACCTTATGTATTTCGAGCCAGGTGGGATGTGCCCAGGGCTGTCGGTTCTGCCGAACCGCCCAGGGCGGTCTGATCCGTAATTTGAGCCGCGGCGAAATTATCGCTCAGGTACGTGACATTCAACACGAACTGGCCTCGCGGCACCCCGCGACCAAACGTCTCACCAACGTGGTCTTAATGGGGATGGGGGAGCCGCTTGCCAATTATGAGCCGGTCATGGGCGCCATCCGCACGATCACCGACGCGGACATGGGGCTCAAGGTGGCAGCCCGCCGGGTAACCCTTTCCACGGCCGGTCTGCTCGGCAGGCTGCCGGACTTAAGCCTGGATGTAAAGATCAAATTAGCGATCTCGCTCAATGCAACGGACAACCAGACCCGCACGCGGCTGATGCCGATCAACCGCAAATATCCGATCGAACAGATCATCGCAGCCTGCCGCCAGTATCAAACCCGGCCCGGACATCGAATTACCTTTGAATATATATTGCTGAAGGATGTCAATGACTCCCCGGAAGACGCGCACCGACTGGTCAAGCTCCTGCGACCGCTAAAGGCCAAGGTTAACCTGATACCCTTTAACGAACATGGTGGTTGTGACTTCAAACGCCCGGAAGCGGCTGTGGTCGACCGCTTTTTCAAGATTCTTTACGATCGGCACCATACCGTTATCGTCCGCCACAGCAAAGGTCAGGACATTTCAGCCGCCTGCGGGCAACTCCGCGCGCACAAGGCCGTCAAGTAAAATCGTGTAACGATTTTATATCAATAGTTTTTTTACATCAGCCGGCGCAATCGGCAGCACGCGAATCGTTTGGGAACCCCCCACGCCCTGGACAGCGACATCGGCCGCTTGACCTTCCGGAGCTTTACTGTATCCGCCACAAACAGCGGCCGCCAGAAATACGGTTGCCTGGTCCCCTCTCAGCGGTACCAACCCCAGAGGCCCTGGAAAATCGCGCACCTTGACCAGCGTGTCGGTCTCCGGGTTGAAATGCTTCTGAATCTGCTGGTTATCCTTTTGCATCCGTCCAACAATTAGCTTGGCACCGTTGGCCAGGCGAAAGTGACGACCGTATTTCAACAAATGCAATTCGGTTTCTGTATAATGCTGCTGGTGGTCGAACAGTTCTTTTAGGCGGGTGGTGTACCCTTTGTCGGTCAGCAGGCAACCACCGGCCGGCGCCGGGTAGGTTTTGACACCCCATTCAGCGGCCAGCTGAATCTGGCGTTTGCGTGACCGGCCGGTAATATCGAGCAATTGCTCCCGGTCTACCAGCCCTTCCTGCTCGGGGATGGTTATCGGCAGCCGCTTGGCACTCAAGGGACGCACGATATATCCATCCAGGCCTGAGTTCTTTTCAACGTAGCGCAAAGATGGTTTGGTCTGGGACATGGGGCGCTGACCAAGGACTTCGCCACTGAAAAGAAAACTAAAATCCCCGGCCCGCATGGTTTCACCGGCCAGTCTGAACATCAAGGCATGGCAGTCCAGGCAGGGATTCATGTACTTCCCGTAACCGCAGTGGGGATTTTTCAACATCTCCAGGTAGATGGGGGTAATGTTTTTAACCAACAGAGGAACGCCTGTCATGCGCGACGCCTGACGCGCTTTGTCGGGTGCAAAAAAGGGCGTTTCAAAGGTTATCCACGTTACCTCGATGCCCTGCCGCTGAAGCACCAGCGCTGACAGGATGCTATCAAGACCCCCAGAACACAAGCCCAAGGCTTTTGTTTGTTTATTTTTCGTCATGGCATCTTTAGGTTCTTGTGCGATATCCGATAGTAAATATCCGGGCCTCGGAATGTGTTTAAATACGAATATCGAATTTCATGCTTCGGATTTCGAATTTATCTTGACAGACATCTTTACCTGTACTTGAATTCCTTCCACATTTTACAACACGAGGCGCTGAAAGGGATCATGAAAAATCTAAAAAGCCGCACCACTAAGATTATCAAAATACTAAAAACGGTCTACCCGAATGTCAAGACACACTTAAAGTATGCCAACCCGTTTGAGCTGCTTGTGGCCACCATTTTATCGGCCCAATGCACAGACAAACAAGTCAATAAGGTGACCCCGGGCTTGTTTGCGCAACTACCGACACCTCAAGCCTTTGCGGCGGTTCCCATAGCAGAACTGGAAGATCTAATCCGTTCAACCGGTTTTTTTCGAAATAAAGGCAAAAATATAAAAAAATGCTCCCAAGCCCTGGTAACCAATCACAATGGCCGTGTCCCTGATTCTCTGGAAAAACTTGTGAAACTCCCGGGTGTCGGACGCAAAACCGCCAATTGTGTTCTCGGTTCGGCCTTCGACAAGCCGGGCATCGTGGTTGACACACATGTGGCCAGGCTTTCCCAGCGTCTGGGTCTAACGCCTCAATCGGATGCGGTCAAAATTGAATTCGATCTCATGGACCTGATACCTACCAAGGAATGGAACGCCTTTTCACTGCGCCTCATCAATTTCGGCCGTGATGTCTGCAAAGCCCGTAAACCCGATTGCCCGACATGCCCTTTGAACCCCCTGTGTCCTTTTCCCGACAAACGCCTGGCCTGAAATCCTCTCCCTGACGGACCCGTCATCCGCCAACTTGGGCCTATCGGAATAAATGCTTGCCCACACAGCAACTGTTGCTTGGCTTCAAACTTGAAATTGTCCCGATTTCCAACGACTTAAAACTTAAATCCTAAAACTTTGTACCCGCTTGTATAACACCATGGATACTCACCGGCTCGGAGCCCATTTTTCAATCGCCAAAAGTCTGGCCAAGGCCCTTTATACGGCACAGTCATATGGGTGCTCGGCTCTCCAAATATTCACGAAAAACGCCAGTACCTGGAAAGAGCGGCACTTGCAACCCCACGACATTGCATCTTTTGCCAAAGCCCGGCATGAAACCGGGATAACAGACATCGCAGCTCATACCGCCTACCTGATCAATCTGGCCGCAGTCACCAAAAAAAAACAGGCACTTTCGTATCAGGCCCTGAAAGCCGAACTGGTTCGATCTAACACCCTGGCCATTCCGATGGTCGTTCTGCACCCGGGTGCGCACATGAACGCAGGCCCAAAGAGGGGCATTGCTAAAATTATCCGTGGTCTCAACACCCTTTTCGCTGAAACTCCGGAGGTTACAAGCCGCTTGCTGTTAGAGACAACGGCCGGCCAGGGATCAAGTGTCGGACACACCTTCGAACAACTGGCAGCGATTCTAGACGGCATCGAAGACCCGCAACGCATCGGCGTGTGCTTCGATTCATGTCATGTTTTTGCGGCGGGCTACGATCTGCGGACCCAAACGGCTTATGACCAAACCATGCAAACCTTCGATACGATTATCGGTTTCGACCGGCTGTATCTTATCCACTTAAACGATGCCCTCAAGCCGCTTGGATCCATGGTCGATCGCCACGCGCATATCGGACAGGGGCACATCGGTATCCAAGGGTTCACGCACATTATGAATGACCCGCACCTGGCCCACATCCCCAAGATTATTGAAACACCCAAAGGTAAAGGCCGCACCGACTTTGACAAAATAAACCTGAATCGGTTAAGAGGGTTAATCCGAACATAAAATAAAAGTGGGTAACGGTTTTATGAAACGCGACACGGTCGCTTTAAAGCGAAAGGCTAACAAATGAAACTCGGGATTATCGGCTTGCCTCAGTCCGGGAAAACAACGATTTTCGAGGCCCTGACGCACAATTTTGCCCCAACGGCGCACAAGGGCGATAACCGCATCGGAACGATCAAAGTGCCGGACCAGCGGGTCAACCAGCTCAGCCAAATGTACAATCCAAAGAAAACGATCTATGCCCAGGTAGAGTATTTTCTACCCGGCTTGCAGGGACAAGGCTCGGACAAACCCAAAGATCAAAGCCCCTGGACCCAGGTGCGTGACAGCGACGCCTTGATTCATGTCGTGCGCAACTTCGGCGGTTATGGTTTTGAGGACCCGGACATTCAGCATGACTTTAACAAGCTCGACCAGGAATTGATTCTCACCGATCTTTTGGTGGCGGAGAAAAGACTCGAACGGCTCGAACTCGATCAGAAGCGCAGCAAAAACACAAACCCGGAAGAGCTCAACCTGTTAAAGCAGTGCCACGCGCACCTTGAAAAGGAAACCCCTCTGCGCCGAATCCCCGATCTTGCAAACGCGCACCTTCTCAGAGGGTATGCGTTTTTATCGGCCAAGCCGACCCTCGTCCTGCTGAACAATGAAGATGAAGATGATCAAATGCCCGCTGTTCCGGAATCGATCGCGGCAGAGCAGTGTGTGGTCATACGGGGCAAACTCGAGCAGGAACTGGGCCAGATGGAAACTGAGGAAGCCCAGGCCTTTCTGGACGAATTCAATATCGCTGCTTCGGCCATGGATCTGGTTGTCAAACGCTCTTACGATCTGCTCGGATTGATCTCATTTTTTACGGTCGGCGAAGACGAGGTCCGGGCCTGGACTATCAAAAAGGAAACCGTTGCGGTGGATGCCGCGGATGTGATCCATTCGGATATGAAAAAGGGCTTTATTCGGGCCGAAGTCCTTTCCTATGACAACCTGATGGATGCCGGCACCTATGCCGAAGCCCGCAAAAGAGGGACCTTCCGGCTAGAAGGCAAAACCTACCCTGTCCAGGATGGCGATATTATCAGCTTTCGTTTTAACGTATAAAAGTGTTTCACACGTTTATGTGACGCGGCTGCGCCGCTCTATAGCAGTTGTTCTAAATATGTTCCGAAATAGCCAAGTGATGAGCGGTGCCCTATTTTTTTTTAAAAGGCCTATCAAAACAAGCCTTGTCCTGTGCCCGCCTGATTGATGATGAACCTATGCCGGATGGTAGTAAAATAAGGCCTGCGAAACATCATCAATCCGGCTGGGCACTACGCTAGCGGGACCGACTCATAATGGTAGGCCTTTTAAAAAAAAATAGGGCACCGCTCATCCCCATCGGAATGTTATTTTGACAACCACGATGAAACTCATAATCAAGGGTATTTGGGGGGGTTTAATCGATTGCACACAAACGTCATCCCACTTAAAAGCGCTAAAAAAGAAATCCCGCTTTGGCAGCGTCTTCTACGAGGCAGCATCACGGATGTCGACCGGCTGGCGGATAGCCTTAAGATCGACACCGATCAACTTCAGTCGGTCATCGAATGCTACCCCATGCAGATCAATCCCTATTACCTGTCCCTGATTCACGATGCCGGCGACCCACTGGGAAGGCAAGTCGTACCGGATGTTCGGGAGACGGATGACTCGGCAGAGTTGAGCGATCCCCTCACGGAAGAGGCGCAATCGCCGGTACCGGGATTGATTCACCGCTATCCAGACCGGGTGGTTCTGCTCGCCAGCAACCGCTGTGCCGTTCTGTGCCGTTTTTGCCTGCGCAAACACATGGTTGGGCAAACCCATCCGATCAGCGCTGAAACGATTCAGGCCGGTATCGATTATGTCAAGGCGCATTCAGCCATTAGAGAAGTAATCGTTTCCGGCGGCGATCCTTTGTTGCTCGATGATGATCCCCTGTATGCGCTATTATCCCGAATTAGAGCCATTCCGCATGTCGCCGTCATCCGCATCCATTCGCGGGTGCCCTGCACGCTGCCCCAGAGAGTAACCGTTAGCCTGGCAAACCTGCTCAAGGCCCTGCATCCGCTGTTTCTAAATACACATTTCAATCACCCGGATGAAATCACACCCCAGGCCATGGTCGCGTGCCAACGCCTGGCTGAAGCCGGCATTCCTCTTGGTTGTCAGACAGTCCTTTTAAAAGGCATCAACGACGACCCACAGACCATGCAGCGCCTGATGGTCAAACTTCTCGCCGCAAGGGTAAGGCCCTATTATCTACACCACGCCGATCCGGTCTTGGGCACCCGGCATTTCAGGACAACCCTGGAGACAGGTTTGAACATCATGGCCGCATTGCGTGGCCGCTGCTCCGGTATGGCGCTGCCCCAGTATATGATTGATTTACCGGGCGGCGGCGGCAAAGTCCCCTTGCTGCCCCAATCGGTTATCCGCAAGCAAGCCGACGCTTGGTTGGTAAAGAACCACACCGGACAATGCTTTCGCTACCCCACGGTGAGTGAATGAAACGACTCTTTCACCAACCGGAACTCATTCTTTACAATGGCAATTTTCAAACTCAGGATGGACACCTCCCGATCGCCCAGGCCGTTGCCATTGCTCAGGGCTTTTTCGTCGCGGTGGGCGACAACGCCTCGGTCAAAGCCTTGGCCACCTCCGATACACAACAGATCGACATGGAAGGACGTCTGGGACTGCCCGGCTTGATCGATTCTCATTTTCACTGTTATGAATGGGCCCGTCTTCGTCAGGGGCTTGATTTGTCTGCTTGTCGCACATTACAACAGCTTTTGGCTGCGCTGCGCCAGGCCGCGGCCACCAAGGCTCCCGGTAGCTGGCTTATCGGATATGGATGGACCGAAACCGGGTGGCCGGAAGGTCGCATGCCGACCGCCCGCGATCTTGACGCGGCGACAACGGACCACCCTGTCATTTTATGGCGCGGCGATCTGCACCTGGCGGTGGCAAACACAACAGCCCTTCGAAAAGCCGGTATTGATTCGCAGACACCCGATCCCGAACAAGGCTGCATTGACCGGGACATACGGGGACGCCCTTCTGGCATTTTGCGCGAACTGGCCATTAATTTAATTAAATCCAAGCTGCCCCGTCCAACCCTGGCGACTTTAACCGAGACGCTTCGTTCAGGCTGGGCTTCTTTACACGCTTTAGGATTAACCGGCCTGCACGACGTGCGCCTGATGGGCGGTCTCGAAGGCGCTGTCGCCCTGAAGACTTGGCAGCAGCTTGATGCTGACGGGGATCTTCGCATGCGATTTTGGGTTGGTTTGCCTGGTGAGCACCTGGATGCGGCCATTGCCTTGGGGTTGGAAACCGGTTGGGGCAGCGACCGCCTGCGGATCGGCCACTTGAAATATTTCAGCGACGGCAGCATGGGGGCCCGAACCGCTTGGCTGCTTGAACCCTATCTGGATGCAGAGACAGGGATGCCACTGACACCCATGGATGACATCGCCAAAGCCATATCCAAGGCCGACCAGGCCGGCTTGGCGGTCATGGTTCATGCCATCGGCGATCGGGCCAATCGGGACCTGGTCACCATTTTTGAAAACCTGCACCGATCACAAACCCAGCACTCGGCCGCATCTCGCACCAGCTCTAAAATACCCCACCGGATTGAGCACCTGCAGATGATTCAACCTGCTGACATCAAGCGCCTTGCGGAGTTGGGGGTGGTGGCCAGCGTCCAACCGCATCATCTGGCCTTGGACGTGGAAATGATCGAAAGAAGTCTCGGCTCAAGAGGTCGGCACTGTTACGTCTTTCGCAACCTGTTAGATGCCGGCATCCCCCTGATCTTCGGTTCAGATTATCCGGTTTGCGATTATAATCCTCTGGCCGGGATTCACTCGGCTGTAACCCGCCAGGGCCTTAACGGCCAGCCATCCAATGGCTGGTATGAGGATCAGTGTTTAACGGTTGCCGAAGCCGTGCGAGCCTACACGCTCACGCCGGCCGAAGTTTCCGGCAGCGGTCATGAGCTGGGATCTCTTAGCGTGGGGAAGAAGGCCGATCTGATTGTTCTTGACCGCAACATTTACGAGATTCCGCCAGCGGATATTGCTAAATCAAAGGTCGATCTGACGGTCTTTGACGGGCAGATTGTTTACCGGCGCCGACAATGAATACGGTCCCGCCACCTTGGATCTGGCCAAGCATTGGTTTTTAAGTGCGTTTTTGGCACCATTGAAAATTCGGCCTGCTCGCTGGCTTGACCGAAGGACGCTCCAAATAAAAATGAAACAAAGCGGAATATACCTAAATAATCTCTGGACAAAAAACAAGACACCATGCTAAATTGCGCGGCCAAATGCCTGCGTCAAATAGAAGCATGAATAAGAGCAGATCACAGGTGTTTGTTCAGCCGATATAAAGGAGCACTGTCATGAAAGCAAAAATAATCAAGGACCTGATGGTCCCGCTATCCGAGTATGTCACCGTTTCCAAGGATGCCACCCTCTTCGAAGCGGTTTTAGCGTTGGAACAAGCGCAGGCTGAAGCCGATCCGACCCGAGCACCGGCACCGGGGCATTATGATTTACGACGAACACAACAAAATCGTTGGGAAAATTGGCCAGATTGACATTTTGCGAGCCCTGGAACCAAAATATGACGATATCATCAATAGTGACTCATTCGCCCGCATGGGCTTAAGTCCCATGTATCAAAAATCACTGATGGAGCAATACACGCTCTGGAATAAACCTTTAAACGACATATGCCGCAAAGCCTCGGAAATAAAGGTGAAAAGCTTTATGCAAACGCCCACGGAGGGCGAATATGTTGATGAAAACGAGTCGTTAGACACAGCCATTCATCAATTAATTATGGGCAAGCATCTATCATTGCTGGTAACCCGCGAAAAGGAAATCGTCGGCATATTGAGACTGATCGACGTGTTCATGGAGACCGTCGAAAATATTAAAGCTTGCAAGGTATAAAAGAACGTTATCGCTACTGAAATGTTTTTAGCGTCTGGCTCCATACGACCCTGTACATAAAGGCACGATTGCCTAACAAATAATAGCGCTTGCAAAGAAGTAAACAAAACGAAGGAGATTGTAAAAATGACTAGTGATTCTGCCGCCTTTGAAACGGGCGGATTCGAGTGGAAACGATTTATGTTCCTCATGATCGGCGTCATCTTATTTGCGGTGGTCTATTATTCGCCCCCCTGGCCTGACGCCATCGATCCCATGGGCGCCCACTTTACATTAAGCCGCGAAGGTAAGGGTGCCCTGGCTATTTTTCTGCTGGCCGGCACCTGGTGGGTCTTTGAAGTCGTGCCGATCGGCGTCACCAGCCTGGCCATCGGTGTTCTCCAGGCCCTTTTCATGATCCGGCCGGCCAAAGTGGCTTTCAAAGACTTTATGGATCCATCGGTCATGTTCATCTTTGCCTCAATCGTGATCGGGCTCGTATTTACCAAGACCGGCTTGACCAAACGCCTGGCCTATAAAATGTTGGTGATCGTCGGTGAAAAAACCAGCATGATTTACCTTGGGTGTTTTGTCGTTACCGCGGCCCTCACGCATATTATGGCCCATACGGCCGTGGCCGCCACCATTTACCCGCTGCTGTTATCTGTTTACAGTCTTTACGGCGAAGGCGACAAGAAGACCAAGTTCGGCAAGGGGCTTTTTATCGGCATGGCTTATGTGGCCGGGGCCGGCAGTATCGTAACCCTTCTGGGCGCAGCACGCGGTGCGGTTGCACTGGGTTTTTACACGGACATCGTCGGAGAAGGCGTATCGTTTTTTAAGCTCACTTACTTCATGTTTCCGATCGGCTGGATGATGACGCTGTTGCTGTGGGTCTATTTCATGGTTGTCCTGAAACCTGAAAAAAAGGTGATCCCGGGCCTGCGCGATAAAGCCAAGAAGCTCAACTCCGAACTGGGCCCTATTACCCGCAAGGAAATCACTGCAGCAACGATCGTATTTGCGTGTATCCTCGTGATGTCCCTGCGCTCGTTTATACCGATCTTGAAACCGCTCGACAAGACGGGCATCATCCTGACCTCGACCATCCTCTTTTTCATTACCGGAATCCTCGACCTGAACGATCTGGAAGAAATTCCCTGGAACATTATCCTGCTGTTCGCCGGTGCCATGAGCATCGGATTTTGCCTCTGGGAAACCGGCGCTGCCAAGTGGCTGGCCGTCAATTGGCTGGCGATGTTCCAGGAAGCAAATTGGTTTGTATTTGTCATGAGCATCGCCTTTTTCGTGATGATGATGACCAACTTTATCATGAATGTGGCGGCCATCGCCATTTCCCTGCCGGTGGCCCTCGTGATCGCGCCCTATTTGGGCGTGGCGCCTGATGTGATTCTGTTTTCCTCGCTGGTGGTTGCCGGCATGCCGTTTCTGCTGCTCGTGGGGGCCGCCCCCAACGCCATCGCTTATGCTTCAGGACAGTTTACTACCGGAGAATTTTTCCTTTACGGTATTCCGGCGAGCATCATCCTGATGGTGGTAACCGGCATCGCGTGTTTTATCATCTGGCCGTTGATGGGTATGCCGGTCACCGTTCCTTAAGATCCGGACCGGTAACCATACGAATAGAAAAACCCCGTCTGTGAAAACAGGCGGGGTTTTTTTATTCTTTCGGTTCGCTTGCTGCCGGAGTCAGGCTGGCCCGTTTGACGACATCCTTACCGAACTTTTGGGAGATGGCATCGACCGTTTGGTCGATTTTGGACCAGCTGGCTTTTTGTGTTCAGGCGGATCGAAAAGGCCCAATTGGATCGGCTTGAGCCCGGACGTGAGCCCTGATGCACCAACCCCGATCAAGCGAACCTTTTCCTTCAGTCGATAGGCTTCCAGCAATTTTACCGCTTCCGCATAAAGCGTTTTGGATGTGTCTGTGGGCGTGGCAAGCGTCACGCTGCGGGTGACTTGTTTGAAATCCGTGTGCTTCAGTTTCAAGGTGACGGTGCCGGCCATGACGCCCATGCGGCGCAAGTCGCGACTGACTTTTTCAGCATGTCGCAACAGATATTTCTTAATCAAGCGCGCATCTTTTGTATCGTGCGCCAGGGTCTGTTCCCGGGACTGACGGATTTATGGGCACTGCTGGGCGTGACCGGGCTGTCGTCCTGTCCGGTGGCAAGCTTGGCCAGACGCCGGCCGAATTTGCCCAGATGTTGCACCAGGATATTTTCAGAAAATTGACGCACATCACCCAAGACGTCGTATCCCCATGTGCACCAAGGCCTGCTCGGCTTTAGGGCCGACACCCGGCACCTTTTGAATCGCCAGGCGATCGATGAACGCCTGTACACTGCCGGGCGCAATGTAGGTCAGGCCGTCAGGTTTGTCGAAATCAGAAGCAATTTTGGCCAGAAACTTGACCGGTGCGATCCCCACGGAACAGGTCAATCCAACCTCGGCGCAAATACGTTGTTTGATGGCACGTCCGATCGTTATGGGATCACCGGACATCCGTTCACAGCCGGTGACATCCACGTAGGCCTCATCGATCGAGATCTGCTCGACCAGCGGCGAGACATCTCGCAGGATTGACATCACCTTGTCCGAGACTTCCTTGTAACGTGCCATGCGCGGCGGGAGAAAAATCCCTTGGGGGCATTTTTGGCGGGCCTTAAATCCCGGCATGGCGGAGTGGACGCCGAATTTGCGGGCAGCGTAATTGGCGGCCGACACAACCCCGCGCTGCGACAGCCCGCCAACGATCACACATTGACCGGCTAAGGCAGGATTGTCGAGCGTTTCAACAGCTGCATAAAAGGCGTCCATGTCGATGTGAAGGATCATGGGCCACTTTCTAACTCGCGATTAGTTTGCTTTTGGCCATTGCTATTTCTTACAAAATTGTTATGTTGTAGTCTATGAGAGCCAGTTTTGTTAAAATTCGACTGCTAAGCTTCCAGATGCCTTCACCCGCTGACCGATAAGACTTGAGGAACAAGCCTGACCTATGAAAAAAATTGAAGAAATTACACTGCTTTACGAAATTAGCAAGGCGCTTAATGAGCATTTGGACCTACGCAAATCACTATATAAGGTTTTGGATATTTTGTCCAACTCCATGGATATGGTTCGGGGAACCATTTCCATCCTCGATCCTTTGACCAACGAAATAAACATTATCGTGGCCCACGACCTTTCCAAACACGCGATGGAAAAGGTCAAGTACAAAATCGGCGAGGGAATCACCGGCCGAGTCATCCAAAGCGGCAAGGCCTTTGTTATTCCCAAAATTAGCGAAGAACCCCTATTTTTGAATCGCACGGCCGCGCGCAAGAAAAACCCGACAAGGAGTTGTCGTTTATCTGTGTGCCGGTCAAAAAAGGCAACCAAGTCATCGGAGCCCTGAGCGTCGATCGACCGTTTGAAACCTCCTACGACCTCAAAGACGGTAAAAAATTGATGTCGGTTGTGGCCACGATGGTCGCCCGGCACGTGATCAATCTGGAAACCATTCGGTTGGAAAACGAAAAATTGCGGGATGAAAACCGTCGCCTGCGCGGTGAATTGGAAAACAAGTACCGCATCACAGACATCGTGGGCAACAGCAACAAAATGCGGGAAGTTTATCAAATGATTTCGCAGGTATCGGGAAGCAATGCCACCGTCCTGGTCCGTGGTGAAAGTGGTACCGGCAAAGAACTGGTGGCCAACTCGATCCACTACAATAGCCTGCGGGCCAAAAACCCGATTGTCAAAGTCAATTGTGCCGCGCTTCCGGCGAACCTGATCGAAAGCGAGCTTTTCGGCCACGAAAAAGGGGCCTTCACCGGCGCCATCCGGAAAAAGCTGGGCAAATTTGAGTTGGCCAACAAGGGCACCATCTTTTTAGATGAGATCGGTTCGATCGGCCTCGATGTACAAGCCAATCTGCTGCGCATTTTACAGGAAAAGGAATTTGAGCGCGTTGGCGGACAGCGGACATTGAAAACCGATGTCCGGATTATCGCTGCCACCAATAAAAACCTGGAAGACGCAGTCGATGATGAAACCTTCAGGGGCGATCTGTATTACCGCCTGAATGTATTTCCGATTTACATGCCTCCTTTGCGCGAACGCAAGACCGATGTTTTGCTCCTGGCGGATTATTTTCTGGAAAGGTATTCAAAAGAAAACAATAAGGATATTAGAAGATTATCTACACCGGCAATCGATATGCTGATGGACTACCATTGGCCGGGCAATGTAAGAGAATTGGAGAATTGTATTGAAAGGGCCGTCCTTTTGTGTGATGGTGGTGTTATACACAGTTACCACCTGCCCCCAACGCTGCAAACCGGAACGGAGTCGGACACGCTACCGGATATTTCTTTGGAGGATGCCGTTGCCAGCCTGGAAAAAGAAATGATCATCGACGCCCTCAAAAATACACGCGGAAACATCAGCTTGGCGGCCAAGGTGCTCAAAACGACTGTCCGTAAATTTTCATACAAAGCGGGCAAGTACGACGTAAACTACCGCACCTATAGATAAAGACCGATCATTACAACATCTCGTCTGCCGAAAGATACTTAACCACCAGCCGCAAGTGCGAGCATTAAAGTTAAACGGCGACAGGCCGATATACTTTTTACAGAACCATCACCAAAGCACGGCAAACATTCCGGGCAAGCATACATTTTCTTGTGACACCGAATCACAGTTGCTTATCACGATCACTTCTGGGGCCCGTCGCATAAAGGAGATCAAACATGGATGATTTTTTGTATAATCTACGCACCGGCAATTTGCGACGTGGAGATAGGGACCAACGTCAAGGTCGCAGCTCCCAGTACAAGGGCCCGCAAAGACGTAGCGGAGGAGATCGACGTCACCTGGGCCCTGACCTGGAGATCGTTTCAGGGCAACTCGCGGCCATCGAGAAGAACCTCAAAGTGATCGCCAATGAGCAGCGTCGCATCGCCGATGCCGCCGAACGCGAAGCCGACACACTCGATTTGATCGCCCATTATATCAAGCGCGAAAAACCGCCGGCTACGGATCCGGCCTTGTCGGCGGCGATCAGAGACAGACGACCCGACACCGCCACCCGAACCTTCTTCGGACAGTGCGTCGGAACCATCTCCGGGCCAGGACATGGGCCGCCAAGAAATCCTTGATCTGATTCGAAGCCTGCGTGCGCAAAAAATGAGTTATGCCAAAATTGCCGAACACCTCGAAGCACAAGGAATTGCCACCTTGTCCGGACGCGGTAAATGGCATGCCACCGCTGTGTCCAAACTGCTGCAGAGTGAAGAAGAACCTCAAACCTGATCGGGAATCCGGTTTGAGGTTTGTGTTTGGTGTTTTGTTGGTTGGTGGTATTGCGGCCTGAGATGAGCTCTTAAGCTGTAAAAAATAAAAAAGGCAGCAACCGATCATTCGGTTGCTGCCTTTTTTGTCTTATCTAAATCAAGGCGCCCAGCGCCTTGATTTAGATGTCGTAATAGAGGTGGAACTCATGTGGGTGCGGGCGCAGCCGCACGGGGTCAACCTCGTTTTCGAGCTTGTATTCGATCCACATATCGATGGCATCCTGAGTAAAAACATCGCCTTTCAAAAGAAAGTCATGATCCGCTTCCAGCTCCGCCAGGGCCTCATCCAAGGAACCCGGTGCAGACGGAATCTCGGCCAGCTCTTCCGGCGGCAGATTGTAGATATTCTTGTCAAGGGGGTCACCCGGATCGATCTTGTTTTCGATCCCGTCGATGACGGCCATCAGCATGGCCGAAAACGCCAGGTAGCCGTTGCAGGACGGATCAGGCGTTCTAAACTCGATCCGCTTGGCCTTAGGAGAAGCGGAGTACATGGGAATTCGAACCGCAGCACTGCGGTTGCGGCTAGAATAGGCCAGGTTCACCGGCGCTTCAAAGCCCGGTACCAGACGTTTGTAAGAGTTGGTGGTCGGGTTGGTGAAAGCGCACAAGGCCTTGCAGTGTTTCAGGATACCGCCGATGGCGTAAAGGGCTTCCTGGGAAACCCCGGCGTATTTGTCACCAGCGAATAGGGGCTGGCCGCCATTCCAAATGCTGATATGGGTATGCATGCCGGTGCCGTTGTCCTCGAACAACGGCTTGGGCATAAACGTAACCGTATGATTGTGTCGGTAAGCCACATTTTTCAACACATACTTGAACCACATGAGCTGGTCAGCCATCTGCAGCAGCGGTTTAAAGCGCATGTCGATTTCAGCCTGCCCGGCGGTGGCGACTTCATGGTGCTGGCATTCCACATCGATTCCGAGGCTTTCAGAACCAGCAGCATTTCGGTCCGGATATCCTGAAATTTATCCATGGGCGGGACAGGGAAATAACCTTCTTTGTGACGGGGTTTGTAGCCCAGGTTCGGGTTTTCATCGCGCCCGGAATTCCAGATGCCTTCGATTGAATCGATTTCGTAAAAAGCTCTGAACTGCCGAGGACTCGAAGCGGATGTCGTCGAAAATGAAGAATTCCGCTTCCGGACCGAAATAGGCCGTTTCACCAATGCCGGTGCTCTTTAGATAGGCATCGGCCTTCTGGGCAATATGACGCGGATCACGTGAATACGATTCGCGTGTGACCGGATCGACGATGTTGCCGATCAAAACCAGGGTCTGCTCGGCGAAAAACGGATCGATTTTGGCGGTGGTGGGGTCAGGCATAACCAGCATATCGCTGGCATTGATCGGCTGCCAACCGCGAATGCTCGAACCGTCAAAACCGAAACCGTCTTCAAAGCTTGCTTCTTCCAACTCACTCATCGGAACCGTAAAGTGCTGCCACACACCCGGGAAATCCATAAAACGGATGTCCACGACTTTGGCGCCCTGTTCTTTGGCCATTGCCAATACTTCTTTTGGTGTCATTGCTAATTCTCCTTTTTTAATAGATTTAATAAATATAATTTATTCTATAAAATTTACTGCTGTTCGCTTTTTTATTGATCAAATCATGGCGTCCAACGCCGAAATCGCGTAAAAGAGCCATCTGTTCATTAAATTTAGAAGCGATCATAAAATTAGGATTTTGGCTCAAGGTCAAGGCGGCACCAAGTTTCAACCCGCAGGCATACGCTGGTATGTCGAGGAATTGAAAAGAGGGGCCAACGCCGAGATTGGGCCAAAAGACATTTTTAGGATTGCTTCTAGATGGCATCATTGCCCGTCTCCCCCGTCCTCACCCGAAGGGCCTCTTCCACGGAAAAGACAAAGATTTTGCCGTCACCGATTTTGCCGGTATTGGCCGAGCTGCGGATGCATTCAACCACCGCATCGGCGCGGTCTGAATCGACCACGATCTCAAGTTTTATTTTCGGGATAAAATCGACCACGTACTCGGCGCCGCGGTAGATTTCCTTGTGCCCTTTCTGACGCCCATAGCCTTTGACTTCCGAAATCGTCATGCCCTGAATGCCGATTTCATTTAAGGCTTCTTTGACATCGTCCAGTTTGAAGGGCTTAATGATTGCTTCGATTTTCTTCATAATTTATCCTCCTGTCTAAAAGTTACGCTCCTTTTATATCTGAATTTCAAAAGCGCGTTCACCATGCAATGCATTGTCCAGCCCTTGAATTTCGTCTTCCTGCTCCACCCGAAGGCCACCGGTGAGCAAACGGGTTATCAAAACCACGATCAGCGTACCAACGGCGGTGAAGGCTGCTGTCGCGATGATAGAAATAAATTGAATCCAGACCTGTTTCGGGTTCCCATAAATAAGCCCCCGACCGGCTTCGTTAACGGCCGGGTTGGCGAAGATCCCGGTAGCCAGGGCACCCCACATGCCGCACATACCATGGACACCGAAGGCGTCCAGGGAATCGTCGTAGCCCATCTTTGGTTTAAGGACGGCCACACTGAAATACCCCAGGAGTCCGGCCACAAGTCCGATGACCAGCGATGCCGGCATATTGACGAAGCCGGCCGCAGGCGTGATGGCCACCAGGCCGGCCACGATACCGGATGCCAAGCCCAAAACCGTCGGTTTTTTGTCGATCGCCCATTCTGCAAACATCCAGGCCAAGGCCCCCGTTGCCGCCGATGTGTTGGTCACCAGAAAGGCCGATCCGGCGATTCCGTCGGCTGCCAGTTGACTGCCGGCATTGAAACCGAACCAACCGAACCACAGCAACGCCGCACCCAAACCGGTCAAGGCGATACTGGAAGGAAACATGGCCTCCTTACCGTAACCGAGCCTTTTGCCGAGGACAAGCGTCAGCACCAGACCGGCAACACCGGCATTGATGTGTACGACCGTTCCACCGGCAAAGTCGAGAGCGCCCATGGCACCCATCCAGCCGCCACCCCACACCCAGTGTGCGATCGGGCAGTAAATCAGGATAATCCACAGAATCGTAAAGACGATCCAGGAAGAAAACTTCAGGCGATCGACCACCGCCCCCAGCACCAGGGCAACTGTAATCCCCGCAAAGGTCATCTGAAAAAGGGCAAAGACATAGGTCGGAATGGTACCGGAAAGGCTATTGACCGTTATGCCGTTCATAAAAAGGTGCTCCAGGCTACCTACAAAACCACCGACATCCGGTCCGAATGCCAGCGTATAACCACAGACCATCCAGATGACGCTGGCCAGACAATAGGCCACAAACGTCATGGCAAATGTATTCAACAGGTTCTTGTAACGGGACATGCCCCCGTAAAAGAGAGCCAGACCGGCCGGTGTCATCATCATTACCAGAGCGGTCGACACGATGACCCAGGCGGTATCTCCGGCGTTCAGGCTATCTGCCGCCCAGGCGCTGGAAAAAGGTACCAGCAAGAGAATCGCTGTTAGGATTGAACGCTTAACTTTCATTATCGTTTACTACCTCCTTGTTCTTTGTTTGTGGTGTCTCCCGCAAGTTCAGGCAGACAATTGTAAATTGCCGCCTCGATCGCGGACACCTGATCGTTTGCATCGACTTTTTCACTGTCGTAATCCCTGACATAGAACACATCGACGACCTGATCGATTTTGGTCGAAATCTTGGCCACCCAAATATCCAGGGCGCACCGAAACAGCGCGTCGGTAATACTGAACAGCAATCCCGGAAAATCGTAGGTAAAAACCTCGACAATCGTAAAAAAGCTGGAGCTTTGGTTGTCAACAACCACCCGATGGGGCCGTTGGGACGGTCCTGATCTGATCGGTTTTATAGCGCGCCAGTTTGGTTTGTAACGCATCGGAAAGATCCAGGCGCTTTTCCAAGGCGTCACGCAGATCATTTTCAGCTTTATCCCAGCGCTCCTGTTCGAAGATTTGATCCGGCGGTGGTTTCACTTTAAAAATGTCGAACGCGACCCCGTTGCGCCAGGTGAACACCTGGGCGTCCAGAATATCCATGCTGTTAAGGGTAAAGGTGCCGGCGATTTTTGAAAACAAGCCTGGTCGATCCTGGGCGCAAATCCTGACCGTGCGTGTGTCGCCTTGAGGCGATCGGCTGATGTGCCAGACGAACGGTTTGGACCCCAGCGACCAGAAAAGCTTGGCGTCATCGATGATTTCCTGCTCCGGGGCGTAAAGCAGATAGCGCGGTGACAGAACCGGATAAAGCTCCGCCATCGCGTCGCGGTCGCCGGCTTGGGCAGCCAATTCAAAAACTGCCGCTTTTTTGGACTTCCAGCGCCTTGACGGTTGCCTGGCCCGCCAGCTCCCCTTTCTCAAGGATGTTCAATACTTTTAGAAAAAGATCCCTGACGAGCGCCGCCGTCCATTCATTCCACGCCTTCGGCCCCGTGGCCATGGCGTCGGCAATGGTTAGCAGGTAGAGCATTTGCAAGCGTTTGATGTCATTGATGCGGCGGGCGCAGGTGATAATCGTCTCTTCATCATGAATATCACGGCGGGTCGCTGTTTTCGTGAGCAGCAGGTGCTCTTCGATTAAAAAGGAGACCGTGGCGACATCCTTGGCGCTCAATCCATAAGCTGGCAAAATTTTTTCGGCGATACGCGCCCCTTTGACCGCGTGATCACCGCCAGGCATCCCTTTGCCGATATCGTGTAAAAGCGTTGCCCAAAAAAGGGGTTGCCGGTGACGCATGTTTTTATAGAGATCCCGAACCAAGGGGTCGTTCTCAGCCGCATTGTCGAGACCGAAATTCTTCAAGATCTGGATGGCTCGCAAGGAATGCTTGTCAACCGGGAACACATGGTATTCATCGTACTGGATGCGATTTTGAATGTCTTTGGCCACCGGCAAATAGCGCACCAAAAAGCCGGTGTTCAACATTTCACGCAGGGCATTGAAAGTTGGCGAAGGAAGCTGCAAAATGCGTTCAAAGCTCTTGCGTGCCGATGGGGAAGCACGAAAATTATCATCGATCAGATAACCGAACTCATCCACCATGCGCTTGGCTTCGGCTGATAAGGGGTATTCGTAAACGCACGCTCTCTTCAAAAATAGCGATCAGCAGTTCCGGGTTTTCCAATATGGCCTTGGACGAGCTGAACGACAGCACGTCATTGTGTACTTCCAATCCCAAGAAGTCCGTCTTTTTAGGATGGCGTGCCCGGGACCGTGCGCGCGGGGTGAACCCGTGTTCGAATAGAAACATCAGGTGCTGCTGTTTCATGAAATCCATCTGGCGATGCAACTCCCCCAAAAACAGTTCCACCGGTTGCATCCCATTGGTTTGCTTAAACTGCAGCGCCTCAGCCATGACTGATCTGGTTTTCAAAATGGAGTTGATCACACTTGCGGCCCGTCATGGCGTGCAGGCGATTGCGCACATCCCAGACAAACCGGAGGGCACTGCGGATGGCTTGATATTCTCCATGGGAAAGAAAGCCCATGTATTCAAGGTCCCGGGGTTGTTTGACATTGAACGCGATCCGGGACAGCCACAACATGGTATGATAATCGCGCAAACCGCCCTGCCCTTCCTTAAGGTTCGGTTCGAGCAGGTAGGTTGAATCCCCGAATAATTGATGGCGCTCCTGGTTACGTTTTACCAACCAAGCGACGATTTTCTTGGAGCGCTTGGTCAGAATTTTTTTGCGCAAACGCTCCATCATTTCCATATAAACCGGAGGACATGCCGCAGACGAAGCGCGCATCGAGTAGCGGAATCAGCACATCATAATCCTTTTCCGCCAACCGAATGCACTCCTTCACGGAACGCGTGGCGTAACCGACTTCCTGGCCGATATCCCACAAGGGATAAACGATCTCCCTGATCAAGTCCTCGGCCTGCGGGGGCAATTTCTTTTTGAATAACAGCAGCAGATCGACATCCGAGTGGAGGCACTGCTCCTGGCGGCCATAGCCTCCCAGCGCGATAAAGGCGTAGGGATTTTTATTGATCCCCATTTGCGGACCGACCATGCTGGCTTCGAAACTACCGATAAAATAATCATCCAGCAGACCGGCATTGCGCATCAAAAAGTCGGGCTCCTGGTTTTTCAGGAAGCGACTGATCAAACGCTCGCTGTTTCTGATGCAAGGTTTGGGCAACCTGCGTGAAAGTATTTGGTGCTGTTGAAGTGGACAACGTCTCGGATCGCTTTCTCGATAAAATCGTTGTACGATTTTATTTATCGCGACTGTGTCGCTTTAAGGGATTTCGCAATGCGGATTTAGATTGCAATGGACGTGCCAGGCAGAAAATATTCGATAATTTTGATTTAAAACAATACGTTAGGGAACAAGCAAGGGTGATCACTGGTGTGCGGATTACATATTTGTTATAAACGCGCCTAAAAAGTTACAATTTTGTTGTGGGGGTCTTGGTGACGGCAAACTCATGGATGCGTGCTGACAGACGTTTAAATCGGTTTCGGATCTGCTTCTATAGCCATTGTCAGAAATATGTTCTGTTTACAATAACCAAGCGAGGCACCCTATCGGAATATTCTTTTGTCAACCGCTATAAGAGGAGCCGCCGTTTAAGTAATGGCGCCAGATGGCGCTTACCTTGCGCCTCAAGCTCTCAAAGCGGCCCTCAGCCACCCGGGCGGCGCTTTCCTGCAAATTGAGGCGGTGGGTGGTGGCCCGATAAACCAGATAAGCATGACGCAGAAAGTAGGCCGTGTTCTCGTCCAGAATCTTATTTT
Source organism: uncultured delta proteobacterium (assembly GCA_963802265.1). Lineage (GTDB taxonomy): Bacteria > Desulfobacterota > Desulfobacteria > Desulfobacterales > CAWDIC01 > CAWDIC01. The sequence continues at coordinate 65,278 of CAWDIC010000002.1, read as the reverse complement.
CGGCCAGGGCTTGCAGTTGACGAACATTGTCGGACCACCGGATGAGTTCCGGATATTGCTGGTGCGTTTAAAAGGACCAGGTATTGTACCAAGAATTCGATATCAACGATGCCACCTGGATCCTGTTTAAGATCGAAATGTCCTGCCCGCGGCTTCAAAAGCTCCTTGCGCATGCGCTCGCGCATATCCGTAATCTCGGCACGAAGGCTTTCGGGGTCGCGTGGACGTGTCAGGATCTCTTCACGGGTCCGGTCGAACCAATGCGTCAAATTGGCATCACCGCTGATGGCGCGTGCACGCAGTAAGGCTTGATGCTCCCAGGTCCAGGCGTCTTTGGACTGATATTCTTTAAACGCGTTAAAATGGCTCACGAGCATCCCGGCGCTACCGCTGGGTCGCAGGCGCATATCGATCTCGTAAATTCGGCCGGCAGCGGTGTGGGTGGTTAAAATATGAATCACCCGTTGACCCAAACGGGCGAAGAACTGCGCATTGTCCACAGGGTATTTCCGGCCATCGGTTTGCCCCGTGTCAGCGGCGTGAATAAATACCAAATCGAGGTCTGAGTTATAGCCGAGTTCCAGTCCGCCAAGTTTACCGTAGGCGATGACCGCAAACCCTCTTCCACAAGGGATCCCCTCCAACGTGCTGGAAGGGTTGCCGTGTTTGCGCACCAGGTGGTTCCATGAAATGTCGATCACTTCATTTAAAACTGTTTCGGCAATATCGGAAAGATAATCGCTGACGCGCATGAGGGGCAGGACGTCGGTGATGTCTGCCGCCGCAACTCTCAGCGTATTGACTTGTCGTAAAATACAAAGCTCCTCGACTTGATATTCCAAATCCTCCGGTGCAATGCTGGCTAGCTTTTGGCGCAAGCCGGCTTCCATCTGGGCCCTTTGGGGCGGAATATAGAGTGTGCGGGCGTCGAGCAGTTCATCCAGCAAAACCGGACGACGCGCTAAAAAGGATGCAATCCAGGGACTGGTGCCGACCAACCGTATCAGGTGTTTTAGGGCGGGCGGATTTTCCAGCAGCAAGGCAATATAGCACGTCCGCTGTTCGATAGCCTCGATGATCCGCATCATACGGGCTAAAATTGTATCCGGATTCGCGGCTGTTGGCGGTCGCTTGCAGCACAAGGGGAACGAGTTGATCCAAGCGGTCGCGTCCTTCGACGCTCAAAGACCGTGTTGCTGGGCTTTTCTGAAGATTATCCAGCAATTGCAAGACATCCTGAGGCATATCGAAGCCGGCGGCAGCCAGGGTCTCTAGGGCCTGATCATTGTCATCCGGTTTGAGCCATATGTCGACCAGCGCCACCAAGCGGTTCTGCGATGCGGTATCTTGCCGCCCTGGTTCCTGGGCCGCCAGCAGGCCGTTGAAGGATTGCTGCACCTTATTGCCGATGTTCCTGCAATTGTACTTCGAACGCGTCCCAATCTGCATACCCCATGCCGACGGCCAGCCGCAGACGGTCCAATGCCGAACTTGGCAAATCATGGGTCTGTTGATCACGAAATTCCTGCAAGCGGTGTTCGGTCTGCCTCAGAAACACATACGCTGCTTCAAGTTCTTCGGCAACGGTGGTTTCAATATAGCCATTTTGCGCCAATACGTGCTAAGATTTGCTGAATCGGGCGCGCCTGCAATTCCGCAACCAGACCACCTCGCAGCAGTTGAAAAATCTGTCCAAAAAACTCGATCTCTCTGATACCCCCGGGGCCGAGTTTGATGTTGCTGCCCATTCCTTTGCGCTTTACCTCGAGCGCGATCATCTGTTTCATGCTCCCGGAGGGCTTTGAAAACGCCGTAATCCAGGTAGCGGCGATAAATAAAGGGCTTCAGCATGGCGATCAAAGCGCTGTCCCTGCGACTTGATCGCCGGCGACGACACGGGCTTTGATCAAGGCGTAACGCTCCCATTCACGCCCCTGCGACTGGTAATATTCTTCCATGTTGTCGAAGCTCATCACCAAGGGGCCGTTGTCACCGTCCGGTCGCAAACGCAGGTCGACTCGAAACACGGAACCATCGGCTGTTACCGCCCCAAGAACCTTGATCAGGCGCCGGCCCAAATTTGTAAAAAAGACATCATTGCTCACAGGATCAACTGCCTTATCGGTCTGCCCGGCCTGTGGGTAAGCGAAAATGAGATCGATGTCCGAAGAAAAGTTCAATTCCCGGCCGCCCAGCTTACCCAGGCCCAAAACCACCAACTGCTGTGGGGTACCATCCAGCCCGTGGGGCATGCCGTCAACCCGGCACTGCCAATGATATAGTAATGTCAGGGTTTGATCGACACAGGCATCGGCGAACGCCGAGAGGGCTGTCATGGTTTCGGCAAGATCAGCCATCCCAAGGATGTCTCGGAACGCAATCCGGATCATTTCCCGTTTGCGAAAGCGCCGTAAAATTTGCTGTAAATCTTCGATTGGATCGACATCCGTTGCAGCGGACGTTTCTGTCAGGATTGCCGCGATACGATCACTCACCGGCTGCAGCCCTTCTGCGAGTTTCGCTGTATACCCGTTGTTCGGATAAGGTCTGGCGAGATCACCGCTCGCGATGAGATCGTGCAACATGCGGGGATCACGTTGACAGCCACGGGCAACGAAGTCACTTAATGCCCAGACCCGTTTGAGTGCCTCGATGAGCTTCGGATCCCGGAGCGCCGGCCTAGACACATTTTCCGCGGCCTGGCAAAAGGCGGTCCACCATTGTTCGGCAACCTGTTCAAGCTCGCCCGGTAGAGGGGGGTGGGATTGGTTGTGCATATCGCGTTCGTCCTCCCGGCTTTTGTATGCTTAAAGCGTGTTGTCTATCATAGCTGGTTTTGCAATGAATGCAAACGAAATGCCAACGTGAAATCCTTTTGGCAAACAGCCACCCTGTGGTGTTGTATAAAATGGTTGCACGATTTTATATGTGAAGTTTCAATTTTGTATAATCGACAACCTTTTTCTTACAAAAATGTAAAATGGAAAACCCCTTTGTCTACCCGTCTTAAAATATCCTATTGAATTCATATGTTTTTTCTTTCAGGAGCTCCATGGCACGGTTATTGCTAAATTTCCAATAGCGTGATTGTCAAAATAGCATTCCGATTAAAAAGAGGGCTACCCTATTTTTTTGACCCAGTTTGAAGGTCTCACAAAATCAATGTTATTCTCAAATAAGCCCTCAATGGGCGACACCCGCGTCGGCAATAAGGCACAAAATTGGGCTTGACAAAAACATGCTGGAAACCTATAAAGTCAAATTCGTAAAATTGGACCCAGCCAGGTACAATGGTGTGCATTATGGATGGGCTTTAAAGACAAAGGCGTCTAAAATCCAGTAGCAATGATGGAGAGGGCGCCTTTTTTGGTTACCGCGCGGGCGCTCCCTATCACGGAGAAGTTATTTAAAGAGATTGTGAGTTTGCGATGAATGCGACCTTCAAGGCCAAAATTGCCCTTTTTTACTGCATTAACAGCTTTACCGAATCGGCGGCAGTGGAAAAATCCATCCAAGCCGACGTTACGCTCGACTATGTTAAAATGGCCTGCTCGAGCATGGTCAAAGATGTTTACCTTCTGCGTGCCTTCGAAGCGGGAGCTGACGCTGTTGTGGTTTTGGTCTGCCCGGAAGGCCATTGTCGCTACGTGGAGGGGAACCTGCGTGCCAAAAAACGGGTGGCCTGGGTACAAGCATTGCTGGACGAAATCGGACTGGACGGCAAACGGCTGGCCATCTATAACATCGATCCCAAGAAACCGGAAGCGGTTGCCCGCATCATCGATGATACCGCCGCGACCCTGGCCGCCCTGGGCCCCAACCCGGCCAAATAAAGCGCCGGCCAACACCTGTAACTTTTTTAAAGATGGAGAGAACCCATGATTGTTGGAGAACAAAAACCGATTGCCGAAATCCTAGATATTCTGGTTCCGTATAAAAAGATCCTCGTTCTGGGCTGCGGCACGTGTGTTAAGACCTGCTTCGCCGGCGGCGAAGATGAAGTTGCTGTTTTATCTTCAGCGCTTGCGCCTGGCCCATAAGAAAGATAACCGTGCGGTTGCCATCGAAGAACTGACCGTCGAGCGACAGTGCGAAGACGAATTTATCCAGGAAGCGGCCCAAGGCATCAGCCGCAGCGAGGCCGTGTTGTCGCTGGCTTGCGGTGCCGGGGTACAGGCTTTGGCCCGGCGTTTCGGTCGCACGCCGATTCTGCCCGGCGTCAACACAACGTTTATCGGTGTTCTCGAAAAGCAGGGCCTTTTTACGGAAGAGTGCTCCGGCTGCGGTAATTGCAAACTGGCCATTTTCGGCGCCGTCTGCCCGGTTACCCGCTGCGCCAAGAAATTGTTGAATGGTCCTTGCGGCGGATCCCAGCAAGGCCAGTGCGAAGTGAATCCTGAAACCGACTGCGCCTGGCAATTGATCATCGAACGCCTGCAGCGTCTGGGCCAGCTCGACAATCTGCGGACCTACATTCCCCCTAAAGACTGGCGTCCCAGCTTATCCGGCGGACCCAGAAAATTAGTCAGAGAGGATCATGTCATATGAGTAATGCATCACCCAGTCGATTGGAGCAGGTCTTGTCTGCGGGCGAATTCGCCATTACCGCCGAATGCGGCCCCCCGCGCGGATCAGATCCTGAAGTCGTACGCCAAAAAGGCGAGCAATTAAAAGGCTTCGTACATGCCGTCAATGTTACCGACAATCAAACCGCCATCGTGCGGATGTCGAGTATCGCGGCCTGTGTGCATTTAGAGCGCATGGGTCTGGAACCGGTCCTGCAGATGGTCACCCGTGATCGCAATCGTATCGCCCTGCAGTCAGATATTATCGGCGCCTATTCTCTGGGCCTTCGCAATATCCTTTGCCTGTCAGGCGATCACCAGTCGTTCGGCAGCCAGCCCGACGCCATGAATGTCTTTGATATCGACTCCATGAACCTGGTGCGTACGGTCCGGGACATGCGCGAGACCGGTCAGGACATGAGCGGTTTCGAACTGCAAACGGCCCCTCGAATGTTTATCGGCGCGGCTGCCAACCCCTTTGCCGACCCGTTTGAATACCGGGTCATCCGACTGGCCAAAAAGATCGATGCCGGCGCCGACTTTATTCAAACCCAGTGTGTCTACAACATGGAGCGGTTTAAAGAATGGATGCGGTTGGCGCGCGAAGAGGGCTTGACCGAAAAAGTGCATATCCTGGCCGGCATAACGCCCTTGAAATCGGCTGGCATGGCCAAATACATGGACAAGCGCGTGGCCGGCATGGATGTACCCGACGCGACTTATCAAGCGCATGGAAGGCGTACCCAAGGACCAGGCGGCCGAAGAAGGGATCAAGCTCTGTCTGGAAACGATCGCTGAGCTGCGCGAGATCGACGGTGTACACGGCATCCACATCATGGCCATTGAATGGGAAGCCGCCGTCAGTCGGATTGTCACCGATGCCGGCCTGCTACCGAAACCCTAACGCGTCACGACCGAATGCGTCGTGTTCGAATGGTTGTAATTGAAGCCCTTTTAAAAACCGGGAGCGTCATATGCCCAAAAAATATCACATCGCTGTAGAAACCGCCGCACCGCGCTATCACCCGATCGGCAAATACACAACCATCGAATTTCGGGAAGATTGCGCCGGGAGCTGCCGCCTGTGTGTCAAGAAAAAGTGTGTCTACGGTATCTTTAAAGAGAATGTGCTCCACATGAGCGCGATGGAAGAACCGGAATATTTATATACGTGCCAGAGCTGTTTCCGTTGTATTCAAGAGTGCACGCGCGGCATCTTCTCACGGGTGATCAATCCGGATTACCGCACCCTGGGTGATGACTACTGGCGGGCCGAGATTATCCACCGCCTCTGGTACCAGGCCCACCTGGGCAAGATCCCCGTTTCAGGGGCCGGGTACCGGGGACCGTTCGTGGGGGCCGGTTTTGATTCCATGTGGACCGACATGTCCGAGATCGTGCGGCCGACGCGCGACGGCATCCATGGTCGTGAATATATCAACACCTGCTTCGAGCTCTCGCGCCGCGTCACGCCCTTGCGGTTCAATGCCGACATGACCCTGGCATCACAGGTACCGCCCATCATGGAAGTCCCGCTACCCCTGCTGTTCGAGTTGCCGTCAGACCTGATCAAATCGGCCTCGATCCTGCTGGCAACCGCCAAAGCCGCGCAGGCCGTGGGCACCCTGCTGTTTATCCGTCCGGAAGATTACACAGCGGACTTGGACCCGTATGCCGACCATTTGATTCCCCGTTTGACCGTCAGCAACCACCGCGACCATCTGGATCTGATCCAAAAGAGTCGCGTGGTCGAACTTGCTTATGAACCGGGTGTCGAGACTGTCTTCGATGGATTGCGGGCTACGAATAACGACCTTATCATAATCGTCGGCGTGCCGTTGGATGCCGAGGCGGCCTCCACGGCTTTAGCCCTGGCCCGCACAGATGTCGATACCCTGCATTTTTTCGCGGACGATCACGGCAACGAGTTGAACGCCGCCGAGCCCCGCTTTTTAAAGGAAATGATCCGGGAGGTGCATCTCAAACTGGTCGAAAACTCCCTGCGGCCAAAGCTCAACCTGGTTTTCTCTGGTGGCATCGCCATGGCCGAGCACATGGCCAAAGCCGTTATCTGCGGGGCGGATGCGGTCGTTGCGACCAATGTTTTACTGGTCGCCCTGGAATGCCGCCTCTGTTACCGCTGCCGAGAGGGCCTCACATGCCCCGCCCGATTGGAAACAGCCTTTGATACGGATTGGGGCCGACAGCGCATCGTCAATTTGATCGGCGCCTGGCACAGCCAGTTGATCGAGCTCATGGGTGCCATGGGGATCCGTGAAGCACGGCGCTTACGCGGCGAAGTCGGACGCTCCATGTGGTTCGAGGATTTGGAACGCGAAAATTTTGGCCCCATTTTTGGCACCAGAAAAGTTACAGGATTGGGATAATCAATGGATACCAGACCAAACGTTAAACTACCCGAAACAATCGAAGCCCCGTCGCGCTTTCGCAATACCATCGGCAAATATGTCGTCAAACGCAATTCCAAGTGCATTTCCTGCGGGTTGTGTGCCGAGCTCTGCCCGTATGGCGTGCATCCCCGTTATGAAAATTACACCAAACCCATGCGGCCCAAAGACCACAAGTGCATCGGGTTCAAATGCAAGGACAACGATTTTTTCTGCATCGATCGTTGCCCGGAGCAGGCCTTGACCCTGCGCCTGAATCCGGTTTTGGACACCCTTGGTGATTATCGCTGGCCGGACGAAATGCTCATCGCCCATTGGGAAATGGCCGAAACCGGCAACTTGCCGCAGGTCGAACTGGAATACAACCTGGGCAATTCGGGCGGCGGGTTTGACAAAATTCGCTTCAAACACCCCGATCCCGAACAGTATCTTAAAATCAGTGATGAGGCACTCGACACCAGCATCGAATTGAACAAGCGCGGCGACGGGCGGCCTGAACGAACGCTCTGCCATGCCCTGTTACGGCGGCGGCATGTCCTACGGGTCGATGGCCCTGACGGCCCTCACCGGAAGGGCCCGGGCCGCCAAACGCCTGAATTCCCTGACCTGCACCGGTGAAGGTGGATATCCTCAGGAATTTGTGCCTTATGCCGAGCATGTGATCACGCAGGTTGCCACCGGCCTGTTCGGCGTCCGGGAAGAAACGATTCTGTATGCTCCCGGTGATTGAATTCAAATATGCCCAGGGAGCCAAACCTGGTTTGGGCGGCCATCTGCTGGGCGACAAGGTGACCCCCGAAGTCGCCGCCATGCGCGAAACCGTTGTGGGCAGTTCCCTGTTCTCACCCTTCCCTTTTCACAGCGTCTACTCGGTCGAAGATCACAAGAAACATGTGGACTGGATCAAGGAGATCAATCCGCGCGGACTCATATCCGTCAAAGTCTCTACCCCGACGGATGTCGACATGGTCGCCGTGGGCAGCTATTATGCCGGCGCCCACATCGTCCACATCGACGGCAGTTATGGCGGGACCGGTGCCGCACCGGACATCGCCAAAAAGAACATCGCCATGCCGATCGAATACGCGATCCCCAAGGTTCACAACTTTTTAAAAGAAGAGGGTGTCCGCGAAGAAATCTGCCTGATTGCCAGCGGTGGCATCCGTAATGCCATGGACGTTGCCAAAGCCATCGCTTTGGGCGCCGATGGGGTTGTCATCGGCACGGCCGACCTGGTGGCGTTTGAGTGCGTCCGCTGTGGAAACTGCGAAAGCGGGCGCGGCTGTGCCCGGGGCATTGCGTCTACCGATGAGGAGTTGCGGGAAATGATCTCGGAAGAGTATGCCGAACAGCGCCTGGTCAACATGTACATGGCCTGGCGCAAGCAGTGGTGTGAAATTCTCCGCCAGTTGGGAATGCAAAGCGTGCGGGAACTGGTTGGCCGGTCGGATCTGCTGGTCCATCTCGATTATCTGGAAGAAGACGAACGGGCCACGTACCAGCCGGCCCCCAAGGAAGCAACCATTATATAAGTCTGCTATAAATAACCAATGTTCATAAGAGGTCATAATGCATCGCAATCACAATGCTGTTATCGATAAAATCCTGGCTGCCAGGGCTCAGATCCCGCACAACAACCGGCGCACCCAAAAATCGGCCGAAGAAGGTGGTTGCGGTGTTACTGGTTTCATTGCGTCCGTTCCTGTGCGCGGACGCCACATTTACGAACCTTCGATCCAGATGCACAACCGGGGCAATGGCAAAGGTGGCGGCATCGCGGCAGTCGGCCTGTCGGCCGAAGATTTAGGCGTTTCACAGGATGTTCTCGACACCCATTATATGCTGCAGGTGGCCCTGCTCGATCCCCAAGCCCGACCGGAGATCGAAGCCGCCCATATCGATCCGTACCTGGAAGTCCACAAAGCCGAGATGCTGCCGACCGTGGACGATTATCGGGACATCGAGGGCCTGGAAGTTTGTCCACCGGATGTAAGCCGTTATTTTGTACGGGTAAAAAAGGATGCGCTCGATCGCTTTATCGACACGCCATCAGCTCCAGGATCTCGATCCCGCCCAGGCGGAGGATGAATTCATTTATCAAAATTCAACGCGTCTCAACCAGACCTTCTACGCTTCTTTGGGCGAGCAGCGGGCCTTTGTTCTTTCCCAGGGGCGCAACATGATGATTCTGAAAATCGTCGGGTACGCCGAAAAAGTCGTCGAATATTATTGCCTGGAGGATTTTAAAGCCCATGGCTGGATTGCGCACCAGCGCTACCCGACCAAGGGGCGGGTCTGGCATCCCGGCGGTGCCCATCCTTTCAGCGGCCTGGACGAAGCCCTGGTTCACAACGGCGATTTCGCCAACTACCATGCGGTTAGCGAGTATTTGAAGCAGTATAACATCCAGCCCCAGTTTCTAACGGACACGGAAGTCTCGATTCTATTGTTCGATCTGTGGCACCGCACCTTCGGTTACCCGCTGGAATACATCATCGAAGCGATGGCGCCGACGACCGAACATGACTTCGACCGCTTGCCGCCTGCCAAGCAGCACCTTTACCGCTATATCCAAACCGGCCACATCCACGCCTCACCTGACGGCCCTTGGTTCTTCATTATCGCGCGTAACAATCCGTATAAGAAGTTTATGCAACTGATTGGCATTACCGACACGTCCATGCTGCGACCACAGGTTTTCGCGCTTCAGGAAGGCGAAGTTCAAATCGGATTGATCTGTTCCGAAAAGCAAGCCATCGATGCCACGCTGCAGAATCTGGCATCTGAGGACAGCCGTTTCTGTCCCGTGGCCGATAAATACTGGAATGCCCGGGGCGGCAGCGCCGATGACGGGGGCACCTTCATGTTTACGGTGCGGGACAAGGGGGACGGCACCAAAGAACTCGTTTGCACCAACAAATTCGGTGACGTCGTTCAAACGCCTGCCCATCAAACCCATTACGATGCCACCACTGAACTGACGACCACCGATCAGGCCGACGTCATCTCACAGGCCGTGGCCAAGGACTTGGTGGGCAATTTGCCGGGTTTGCAGGCTTTTTGCCGCACGAATTTGGCAACCTGGGATTTTGCGGCCGTGCAATACTTGATCGAAACCGTGACCACCGGCGCTCAAAAGAGTGACGACGCCACCTTTGCGGCGATTGCCCTGCTGACCCACTTGAACGATCGGCGCTATGCCACCGGGACCAAGAAACGCAGTTCGGTTTTGCAGCTCTTACGGGCCGGTTTGACCCAAATTTTTAATAACGTGCCGGGCTTCGATGAATCATCTAATGGCGCTTTTCGCCATATTGATTGGCACACACGAACGACCCTGCGAGCGCCCCAGGAGGCTGAAACGGTTCTCGTTCTCAATGCACGCGCCTTTCCGCCCGAAGGCGAAGACTGTGATGCCCGCTTGATCTGTACGGCCTATGCGCTGGGCTGGCGACGCTTCATCTGCTATGGCTACAAAGGTCAGCGTTTTACCGGTTGTGGCCTGGCTCAGGACACTGAGGGCGTCCGCATCGATGTGTACGACAGCTCCGGTGACTATCTGGCATCCGGGATCGACGGGCTTGAGATCCATGTGCATGGCAATGCGCAAGACCAGTTGGGACAAATCATGAAGCGTGGCAAACTGGTTATTTATGGCGATGTGGGCCAGACCTTTATGTACGGTGCCAAGGGCGGTGAGGTTTATGTGATGGGTAACGCGGCCGGGCGCCCGCTGATCAACGCCGTGGGCAAACCCAGAGTGGTCATCAACGGTACGTGCCTGGACTACCTGGCAGAATCGTTCATGGCCGGTGATCCCCTTAATGGCGGTGGCTTCGTAATTTTAAATGGGATGGCTTTCGATGATGAAGGCCGCATCGCGCCCCAGGAGATCCCCTATCCGGGATCCAATCTTTTTTCACTGGCTTCCGGCGGTGCGATCTATTTGCGCGATCCCTATCAAAGTGCGGTCACCGAGCAACTCAATGGCGGTGAATATGTCGATCTAACGCCAGCTGACTGGGAACTGATTCGACCTTACCTGGAAGAAAACGAGCGCTTGTTTGGTATTTCAATCGAGCAGGATCTGTTGACGGTCGATGGCCAGCTACGCGACTATTCAGCGGTTTACCGCAAAGTTCAGGCGGCCCGGTTGGATGTCCTTTCCAAAGCCTCCCAGGAGGTCGAAGAGTGGGATCAAGACTGGCAAGAAGAAACGGCCGAAGTTTCCAGCACTTAAACCCAACCTGAGCCTTTTGATCTTTGGAAAAAGCCGGCTTTGCAGCCGGCTTTTTAGATATCTGGCCTGACTGTCAAAATAACCTTCCGATGCACGGCTACGGCCCTGTTTGGAACGAAAAGCCCGACCTAAAATTGTAAAACGATTTTATTGTATTGATTTGGCGAGTGGATGTGGTATGGGGAGCATACACTTTTTCGGTCGTAAAACTTAAGGTCCTGTGAACAATAATTGGTTAGATATGCCAACGGGGGGAAAGCGGTTGCAGCGCGTGAAACGATCTGAGAGCGTTCGTGACCAATAAGCTGACGATGAAAGCGCTACTCGTATTAGAAGATGGCCGCCTTTTTCACTGCCGCTCCTTTACGGGACCGGGTGAAACCAGTGGTGAAGTCGTCTTCAATACCTCCATGACCGGATACCAGGAAGTATTGACCGATCCGTCTTATCGGGGCCAGATGGTGACCATGACCTATCCGCTGATTGGCAACTACGGCACCAACCCGGAAGATATCGAGTCCGCCCAAATACAGGCGGCGGCCTTTCTGGTAAAGGAATACCAGGACTTCCCCAGCAATTATCGCTCGACCGCGACCCTGGCCGAATATCTCAAGGAGCAAAAAATTCTCGGAGTCGATGACTGGACACCCGGGCCCTGACCCGGCATATCCGCAACGCCGGAGCCATGCGCGCCGTTATTTCGACCGAGGATTTGGATCCGGCTTCACTGCAGGCCAAAGCCAATAACATCCCTTCCATGGCCGGTCAGGATCTTGCTCAAAACGTGACCACCGGCCAACCCTATTTCTGGCGCAACGGCCGTCCCGTTATTGAAACCGGTGACCCCTTGACGATGAACCGGCATGTGTGGCCCAACCGGGGAAAGCGCTGGGCCGTCGTGGCATTCGACTTTGGCATTAAATATAACATCTTGAGGTGGCTGGAAACATCCGGCTGTGAAACGCTGGTGGTGCCGGCCGACACACCGGCTGCGACAGTCAAGGCCCTGGCACCGGATGGCATTTTTCTGTCCAACGGCCCCGGTGACCCGGAACCGGTCACCTATGCGATCGATACCATCCGTGATCTGTTGGAGTACCGCCCCTTGTTCGGTATCTGTCTGGGGCATCAGCTTCTGGGACTGGCCCTAGGCGGGCAAACCTTCAAACTGAAATTCGGCCATCGCGGGGCCAATCAACCGGTCAAGAACCTGTTAACCGGACGCGTTGAAATCACCTCGCAAAATCATGGCTTTGCCGTTGATACGCAGACCCTGGCGGATCATGACATCGAAATCACCCATATCAATCTGAATGACGATACACTGGAGGGTTTCCGGCATCGCACATTGCCCATTCGAGCCGTTCAATATCATCCCGAGGCGTCCCCTGGCCCGCATGACGCCAGTTACCTGTTTCAAGAATTCACAGATTTGATGCGCCAAAACCAAAAATAGCAACCTGATGCCCAAACGTACAGACATAAACAAGATCCTGATTATCGGCGCCGGCCCGATCATTATCAGCCAGGCGTGTGAGTTCGATTATTCCGGCACGCAGGCCTGTAAAGCGCTCAAGGAAGAGGGTTTCGAGGTTGTCCTGGTCAACAGCAACCCGGCGACGATCATGACCGACCCCGAAATGGCCCATCGGACCTATATCGAACCGGTTTTGCCCGAAACCGTGGCCATGATTATCGCCAAGGAACGCCCGGATGCATTATTGCCGACCCTGGGGGGCCAAACCGGGCTTAACACCGCCATCGAGGTCGCTAAACAGGGCATCCTGGACCAATACGGTGTTGAAATGATCGCCGCTTCGATCGAATCGATCGAAAAAGCGGAAGATCGTGACCAGTTTCGCCATGCCATGGAAAACATCGGCCTGCGCGTTCCGACAAGCGGAATCGCAACCAATATGCATCAGGTTATGGCGCTGGCCGATGACATCGGATACCCGATTATCATACGGCCCAGCTATACGCTGGGTGGCACGGGTGGCGGCGTGGCCTACAATGCGGAAGATCTGGAACAAATCGCCAAAGCCGGACTTGATGCCAGTCTTATTGGCCAGATCATGTTGGAAGAATCGATTCTCGGTTGGAAGGAATACGAACTGGAGGTCATGCGGGACCACCATGATAACGTCGTGATTATCTGCTCCATCGAGAACATGGACCCCATGGGTGTCCATACCGGCGACAGCATCACGGTGGCACCGGCCCAGACCCTGAGCGACAAAGAATACCAGGCCATGCGGGATGCTTCGATTGCGATTATGCGGGAAATCGGCGTTGATACCGGCGGATCCAATGTACAGTTCGCCGTTAATCCCCAAACTGGGGAGATGGTTGTCATCGAAATGAACCCGCGCGTGTCGCGCAGTTCGGCTCTGGCGTCTAAAGCGACCGGTTTCCCCATCGCCAAAATTGCCGCCAAATTGGCCGTTGGCTATACCCTGGACGAAATCACCAATGATATCACTGGTGAAACATTGGCATCCTTTGAACCGACCCTTGACTATTGCGTGGTTAAAATCCCCCGCTGGACCTTTGAAAAATTCCCGGAGACCCAAGACTACCTGACCACAGCCATGAAGTCGGTGGGTGAAACCATGGCCATCGGTCGCACTTTCAAAGAAGCCCTGCAAAAAGGCTTGCGTTCTTTGGAAATCGGCCGTTACGGCTTTGGCGGGGATGGAAAAGATCCGCAGGACCTTGACGGTCAGGCTCCGTCTTTAAGCTGAAATTGAAAAAAAGCTGGCCTTACCGAATTCCCAGCGCATTTTTTACCTGAGGCACGCTTTGTTGCAGGGCATGAGCATCGACACCATTTACGAGATGACCGGTATCGATCCCTGGTTTTTATTTCAACTGCGACAAATCCTGGAGATGGAAACCGCCCTCCAACACTCGCTGGATAAAATCGCCCCCGAGCTGCTGCAGCGCGCCAAGGCCTGGGGTTTTTCAGACATTCAGATCGCCCACCTGACAACCACCGACGAAGATCGGGTCAAAGCCCGACGCCGTGAACTGAACATTCGTCCGGTCTATAAACTGGTGGACACCTGTGCCGCCGAGTTCAAAGCTGCCACGCCTTATTACTACAGTACCTATGAAACCGAAGACGAAGCCCGGGTATCCGATAAAAAGAAGGTTATCATCCTGGGCGGCGGCCCCAATCGCATCGGACAAGGCATCGAGTTTGATTACTGTTGTGTGCATGCGTCATTCGCCCTGCGGGAGATGGGCGTTGAAAGTATCATGGTCAACAGTAATCCGGAAACCGTCAGTACCGACTACGACACTTCCGACAAACTCTATTTCGAACCGTTGACCAAGGAAGACGTCCTGCATATTATTGAATCCGAAAAACCGGATGGGGTCATTGTCCAATTCGGGGGTCAGACACCGCTCAACCTGTCAACCCCGCTGGCCCAGGCGCATGCGCCGATCCTCGGTACCCAACCGGACAGTATCGACCGCGCCGAAGACCGGGAGCTTTTTCAGGCCATGCTGAAAAAGCTCGATCTGGTACAACCAGCCAACGGTATCGCCCTAAGTATCGAAGAATCTGTTGCCGTAGCCGACGAGATCGGTTATCCCGTCATCGTGCGCCCCTCGTTTGTGTTGGGCGGTCGCGCCATGAAAATTGTCTATGACCCAGGGGAACTGGAAAATTTCGCGCGCCTGGCCATTCTTGCATCACCCGGGCATCCTGTTTTGATCGACAAATTTTTAGAAGATGCCGTTGAAGTCGATGTCGATGCCATTTCCGACGGTCATCAGACCGTCATCGCCGGTATCATGGAACACATCGAGGCGGCCGGCGTGCACTCCGGTGATTCCGCCTGTGTGCTGCCGCCGTACAGCTTATCTGCCAACGTCCTAACTGAAATCACGAACGCCACCCGCGCCATGGCCAAGGAACTGAACGTAATCGGTTTGATGAATGTTCAGTATGCTGTCAAAAACGAACGCCTCTATGTCATCGAGGTCAATCCGCGGGCATCGCGAACGATCCCTTTTGTCAGCAAAGCCACCGGCGTGCCATTCGCCAAACTGGCGACCAAAGTCATGCTGGGTCAAACGCTGGAACAGCTTGGGTTTACAAAAGAAATTGTTCCAAAGCATTTGTCCGTCAAAGAGGCCGTGCTGCCATTCGATCGTTTCCCGGATGTGGACACGCTTCTGGGGCCGGAAATGAAATCGACCGGGGAAGTCATGGGAATCGATTGTGCTTTCGGAGCCGCCTACGCCAAGGCCCAGTTGGGGGCCGGGCAAAATCTGACCAAGACCGGTACCGTCTTTATCAGCGTCCAAGACAGCGACAAAGACGCGGTTTTGGCGATTGCCGCCGAGTTCGCAGGAATCGGCTTTAAAATTCTAGCCACGCAAGGCACGGCTCGGTTCCTTTCTGAGAAAGGCATCGCGAATACAGCCGTCAATAAAGTCTCCATGGGACGCCCGCACGTGGTGGATGCCATCAAGAACAGCGAAATACAACTGATCATCAACACCGGCACCGGGGATGCCCCACGACAGGACGGATATGCGATACGACGGGCCGCGCTGAAGTTTGACATTCCCTACGTAACCACGATCGCCAGGTGCGATGGCCATGAGCAAAGGGCTTTCAGCCTTACGGCACGAGACGCTATCCGTCAAACCGCTGCAGGAGTACCACGAATAAAGTTGTTTTTTGTGTTTTGTTTTTCGTGGTGACTGTTTAATGATCGCCTAAAACTTAAAACCTAAAACGTTTTAAAGAGGTTAGACGCCAACAAATGCAAAACGAACCCGTAACCCGTAACGCGCAACTCGCAACCCGCGACTCGGATCCCGAAACCCGTCCACGCGAAGCTTGCGGTCTTTTCGGCATCCACGGACACCCGGAAGCCTCCACCATGTGTTATTTCGGATTATATGCCCTGCAACACCGGGGGCAAGAAAGCGCGGGTATCGCTGTTGTCAAGGACGACCGGGTTGTTTCGCACAAAGGGATGGGACTGGTGCCGGATGTGTTCGATCCGGACCATCCTCGATCAGTTGGAAGGACGCAGCGCGATCGGTCATGTCCGCTATTCGACGACCGGCAGTTCGATTCTGTCCAACGCCCAGCCTTTTGTCGTGCGCCACAATCACAAATCCTATGCTGTTGCCCACAACGGCAATCTGGTTAATGCCCACAAATTAAAGTACGATCTCGAAGCCGCCGGATCCATTTTTCAAAGCACCATGGACACCGAAGTTTTTTTACATCTGTTTGTCAAAAGCTTGGGACTCGGTTTCGAAGGGGCTTTGGTCGAATCGGTCTCTAAATTAAAAGGGGCTTTTTCCTTTATCATGCTGACCAGCCGCGGCGAAGTCATCGGGATCAAGGATCCCCAGGGTTTCAGGCCGCTTTGTCTGGGAAAACTCAATGGAAACTATGTTCTGGCATCCGAGTCCTGTGCGCTTGATTTGGTAGAAGCCGAATTCATTCGCGAACTCGATCCCGGTGAAATCGTAATTATCAATGAAAATGGGATCAAGAGCCTGAAAACGAAAGCCCAGGTCCGACGATCCTTCTGCATCTTTGAATTTATCTATTTTGCCCGGCCGGACAGCACCATCTTCGGTCAGAATGTCTATCTGACCCGCAAGGCCCATGGACGTAGGCTGGCGGAAGAAGCTTTCTGTTCAAGCCGATTTGGTGATGCCCTTTCCCGATTCGGGCACCTATGCGGCCTTGGGTTTTTCGGAAGCATCCGGAATCCCATTTGAAATGGGCATGATTCGTAATCACTATGTGGGGCGCACCTTTATTCAACCCACGCAAAGTATGCGTGATTTTGGTGTCCGCGTTAAACTGAACCCGGTCAAAGAGCTTCTCAAAGGCAAGGAAATCATCATTATTGAAGACTCGATTATCCGGGGCACAACAGCCAAAACACGTGTCAAAGCCTTGCGTGAACTCGGCGTCAAGCGCGTGCATATGCGCGTTAGCGGACCACCCCATCGGTTCCCCTGCCATTACGGCATTGACTTCTCAACACGGGGTGAGCTGATTGCCGCCAACTATGTCCGTTGATGAACTTGGTAAATTCCTGGGCTTGGACAGCCTGGCCTACTTGAGTCTTGACGGCCTGCTATCGGCAACCGGAATTGCAGAACCGGAAAACAACTTCTGCAAAGCCTGTTTTGATGGCTGTTACCCGGTTGCTTTCGATGAGGAACTGTCAAAGGATTGTCTTGAAAGATAAGACCTTGCATCTTTTGCAGTGATGGTTATTATAGTGTCCATCTATACACGGACACATGATAGACTCTGGAGGCAGCCATGATTGAGTCAAAGTATCTGAAAGAAAACGTAGAAAACATTCAAAAACTTCTATCGATTTCAGCCCTTAAAAATTTCGAGGCACGCAACCTGGGCAAACTTCTGCGTTTGAGTAAAATCAGACAGTATGAAGACGGTGAATGCATCATCAAAGAAGGTGATGTGGACCCCTGGCTCTATTTTCTGCTCTCCGGCCGCGTATCGATAAAAAAAGAAGGGGTCTTGATCACCCAAATTTCTAAAAAGGGCGAAATTTTCGGCGAAATGCGGATCATTGACGATGAATCGCGGTCGGCCTCGGTCTTTGCGGATGGAAAGACGGTCTGCCTGGCTGTCGACACATCCGCCAAAACCCGGCTTTCAGACGGTGACTCCAAGGACCAACGACTCGATTTTTTATTGCTGCTGTACCGGATTTTTGCCGAATATATGACCGCCCGTTTGCGCCTTACCAACGAAGAACTCATCAAAGCCAAAAAAGCGGGCCGCGGCCAGAGAAACAGACCCAGCCGAACCTTCAGACAAATTTCATCGGCATATCGAAACCTTCTGATGAAAAAAACGGTTTCCTTTTCCAAGCATGCCTGCAACGTCTTTTTTCATATCCTCACCAGCTGCAATTTAAGCTGCGCCCACTGCTACATCAATCCCGAACAGCACGGCAATAAACCCTGCCGCTTTCAACGATTAAAAACTGGCTGCGTGTATTTGCAAATAAAACCAAGGTCGCCAATGTCATCTTTTTGGGTGGTGAGCCAACCCTGCACCCGGATTTGCCCAAAGCCATCAAAGCCGCCCGCGCAATGGGATTCAAATCGATCACCGTCGACACCAATGGGTACCTGTTTCATGATATTCTCGAACGGATCGATCCGCTTGAGATCGATTTTTTCAGCTTTAGCCTGGATGGGGCCACGCGCGCGACCAACGATCGTATCCGGGGCCAAGGGTCCTATGATACCTGTATCGATGGTATTCGCCGTGCCGTGGCGGCCGGCTTCCATACCAGTCTCATTTATACGGTCAGCGCGGCCAACCTGGATGAACTGAAAAAAATGCCGGCCCTTCTGCAGGAGCTGGGCATCGAACGGTTTTTCATTCAGGTGATCGGTCTGCGGGGCAAATCGGCCCGCGGTTCGCATGCCAGCACCCAGGTTGCGGCGTCGGACTGGCTAAAAATCATCCCCGAAGTGGCGGCCGAAACAGCCCAGTCGAGGCCTAACGGCCATCTACCCCAAAGTTTTTTTAGTCATCTGGATGAGCCCTTTGAATGCGCCGGACTGGTGGCCGACAACTATTTCATCTTCCCCAATGGCCGGGTCTATCGCTGCCCGTTGTGCGAGGATTTTCCCCTGCACAGCCTCATGTTCGAAGACGATCAGCTGAAAGCCAGGGCCGCAATCAATGAGGCCGATCTATTTCAGCTGAACATTCCCGAAGGGTGTGTCATGAACAAGCTGATCCAACCGGAAAATATCGTCTACCGCCAGGACGGAACCCCTGAATACAAGGTCGCCTGCTGCCTGTTGAAAGAAGAATTAAGCCCCTGATCTCTACTCGTGCTATCCTTGTTTTATCTTCATTGATATGCCTTTTTAAAAAAATAGGGTGCCTCGCCTTACGTAGGGCTTGCGGATCATCCTTTTGACAACGACGATAAATCCAGGTGCTTTGCGCCTGGATAACTGGTTCGATTTTGACGGCTGACGACATATTTGCTAAAGGTAGGTATGAAATTCAAAGTCGTTGAAACCTTGGATGAATTGATTAAGGCCTTTATCGTTCGCGGTATTGTGTTCATGGAAGAACAGGGCGTCAGCTGTGCCATTGAAAAAGACGCCCAAGAGCACAGCGCCTTACACATCATCGGCGAACTGGCCGGAGAACCGATTGCTGCGGCACGCATCCGTTTCTTGGGCGAATACGCCAAGATAGAGCGGCTCGCTGTGCGCAAACAGTGGCGAGGCCGAGGCTACGGCATCCAGTTGCTGGACTTTGCTATCACAACGGCACGTCAACAGGGGTTTAAAAAATTCAAACTCCACGCCCAAACAACGGCGCTAGCCTTTTATGCCAAGCATGGATTTGAAGCCGTCGGCGATCTCTTTCTCGAAGCGGATATCGAACACCGGCTAATGGTGAAAGATGGTTGACACTACTGACCAAGGGAAAACACCAAAAATGAAATATGATAAAGTGATCGTTAAGACGCACGCAAACCACGTCGCCGAAATTACCTTGAACCGACCGGATAGCCTGAACACCTTTAACAGCACCATGGCCCGCGAGCTATATGCCGCCCTTTGGAGAGATGGATCAGGCCCCCGAGGTCGAGTTGTCCTTCTCAAAGGTGCCGGCAAAGCATTTTGTGCCGGTATCGATGTCAATGAACTGGCCGGCAAATCGGCCATGCAATACCGCCAGTGGATCGAACGCATGGAACGCCCCCTCTTGGCGATCTCAAAGATGAAAAAACCCGTTATTGCGCAGTTGCAGGGGGTTGCCGCGGCCAATGGGATGGGATTGATCGCCGCCGCCGATTTGGTGATCGCAGCCGAGAACGCCCGCATGGGACTCACCGCCATCAACGTGGGGCTCAATTGTGTCGGCCCCGTCATTCCGGTGGCCAGGTGTGTCGGACGTAAGAAGGCTTTGGAACTGTTGTTTTACGGCAATTTGATCAAAGCGCCCGAAGCCCTTGCCCTGGGCCTGGTCAACCGGCTCGTGCCTAACGATGAACTTGAAAAGGAAGCTGATTCCTGGGCTGCGGAACTGGCCCAAAAAAGCCCGCTGGCGCTACAAATTGCCAAAAGCGCTTTTTACCGTTCGGAAGATATGGACTATGAAAAACAGTTCGCCTATATGAACGAGGCCTTTGCACGGCTTTGTACGACCGACGACGCCAAGGAAGGGGTCAACGCCTTTTTTGAAAAGCGCCGGCCTGAATGGAAAGAGTGCTAAATTGCCCTGATCTTTGCTTGAATTAACAAGAACGGATAGCGCGCCAGACTGCGCCTGACAGGATGATAACATAATATTTACAAAAGATACCTTTATGAAGGATAGAGACGCCACCACAATTGATAGCCTCGAACAAGCACCAATCTTTTTGAAAATTAGGGTGTCGATCAAGTTGTGATTAGATCCATATATCACGTGTTTTAAGAATAGTTCGATCTTGCGTATTAATTAGCGTAATCAGTGATTTTACCTTCCCTCCTTCAACCACATTATGTAGTGGTTCTTATAATACCGTCATTGGCCAAGGACTATTGGCAATAGCCTTCAGTCCAGACTCCCCCATAATTGCCCTCCGTTTCTAAACTTCTGACGATGAGAAATATTTAGTTGACATGGAAACTATTTTGGCATATTGGTTGAAATGGAAACTAAATATCCCTTTTGAGGTGTGGCCGAAAAATGAAGAAAAGGTATCAAAAGTCAGTTCAGCAGGAACGTAAAAAGTCCGTCACCGCCTGAAGATGTGACACAAATCGTTCAAGGGTTATTAAAATGTGGCCATTTTCTTCAAAGGGAAATGAACCAGGTTTGTCAACGATTTGGTCTGAAACAGCAACAGTTTAGCGTTTTGAACGAAATTATCTGGCATGGGCCGCTCACTCAGAAAGAGCTTGGCGAGAGGTTACTTTTTGAAAAATCAAACGTCTCGAAAATAGTGAAGATTCTATTTGAGAGGAAATGGATTGGAGTTGCAGTTGCCACCCATGATCGTCGTTTGACGCTGCTTTCCGAAACGCCTGAAGGTTTTGCTACCTGGGAAAAAAGCATGCAAGCCTTTAAGGAATCAAGCTCTGAACTTATATCAATTTTATCCGAAAACGAGCAACTCAACGCCATAAGATTTTTAAATACATTGCAGAATGCGTTCAAAAGAAAATGAGTCTTAAGGGGGAATCATGATACGCGAAAAAGTACGATTTCTGGGTTGCGGGTTCAACAAGGCCAAGTATGCCGGTCAAATGAAATACTGTATTGAGCATGGACTTGACTTTGGCATATACAAATTAGGTCCCCGACGAATCAAGAAAATGGTCCAGCGTAAGTTTGGCATCGAATTGGAAATTGAAGGCAAAGACCTGCTTACCATTACCAGGGAAGCACAAGAAATTGTTTACAATTAAGGCATTAATAAGGATTAGTTGTTAACCAACTTATATTGCCTAATCTTTTCATATTCTTAATGTGTTCATTTTAATTTTAGGATATATACTATCTCATCCGAAGTGTTCAGAATTTCAAAAGAATAGCACTATAACGAGGTCTTGGCAAAAGTCCACGGTTCAGATATCCTGGACATACATGAAATGTTATTTGTTTTTTGATAATGGCGAGTTGTGCCAAGAAAGGAACAGCAAATCAGAGCATGGTAGGCAAAACTGTTGTCATAACCGGGGCTACAAGTGGGCTTGGAAGAGCGACGGCACTTCAGCTCGCCCGAAAAGGCGCATATGTGGTAGTTCTGGCACGCAATAATGCTAAGGCAAATGAAGTGATCGAGGAAATTGAGAGGGAAGGAGGAAAAGGGGCAATTCGTCATATCCGACCTTTCATGCATGAAAGACACAGTAAAGGCTGCAAAAAGCATCGACAAGATAGTTGAACGCTTGGATGTTCTTATCAACAATGCTGGAGCTCATTTTCCGAGATACAAAGTTACCTCCGAGGGTTTCGAGTCTACCCTTGCACTGAACTACTTATCCCCATTTCTGCTCACTCATCACCTTGTAGACCAGATGGAACAGACTGCTTCAAGGTTTGGTGAAGCACGGATTATTAACATCTCTTCCATAATGCACAAAGCGCCAATCAACTGGGATGATGTAAATTACAGAGACACAACGTACAAGAGTACTGTCGCATATTACCAGTCAAAACACATGTTGACCTCGTTCACCTTCTTCCTTTCCAAAGAACTTTAAAGAGGCAGGAATAACTGTAAACTGCATCCATCCCGGATTCGTGAAGACCGCTGTCGCTCAGTCCGATTACCCTTTTCCAATGAATGTGATCGTTCCGATTGTCGGTCTTTTCATTGGACAGTCACCGGACCAAGCAGCGGACACACCAGTCTGGCTTGCATCGGCGGATAAGGCAAAGAGCATAAACGGTGAATATGTCCATTACCGACAAGTTAAGAACAGCTGGCCCCCAACCAAGGATGAAGATTCGCAGAGGCGCCTTTTCAATTTAACACAAAAAATGCTGATTGAGTGGCTATAGCTGAGGACAAAAGGTCCAAGAAAGGCATAGCAAGTCGCTGACCCCGACAAATCAAAAATTCGCTCTAAAGAACTACGACCATTAGTCCACGATTTTATGTCTGATGACTATATACCATATATGGGATAAGTACATTTATAAAGAAACTCAAGGTTTCTGGCATAAATCAATGAATGCTCAACCTCTTGATTTATTAGCGCAATCTCGAGTTTTGCCTGCTATACCAAAATCCCGTATATTGTATTACGGTATCGCTTATAGTTGCCGTATCTAATCTCGGTTACGCAATGAATTATATTTGATGAGTAACAGTCTATGAAAAATGTACCAACCAAGATAGAAAAATTAGGCTTTGATAAGTGGTTTCTGAATAGAATTGACCCTGCAAAATTGACACATCATAAAATTGCAAGAGTTATTACTGTCAATAAGGATAGTTATACCATTAACAGCGGCAAGGGCGATGTATCTGCCGAATTAACTGGCAAGCTCATGTTCAGTGCCGATTCTGCGTTAGATTATCCCGCCACAGGAGATTGGGTGATCGCCAGAGATTACGACAATGATTCCTTCGGCATCATTAGCGAGATAGTTTCAAGAAAGTCCTTACTAAAACGGAAAACATCCGGTAGGAAAATCGAGTTTCAATTAATAGCCACGAACATTGACACAGCATTAATCGTTCAATCGCTTGATAGCAATTATAACCTGAGACGCCTAGAACGCTATTTGGTCATGGTATATGAGAGCGACATCCAACCTGTCGTGCTTTTAAGCAAACGTGATTTATTGCCTGAGAACCTGATAAATGAAAAGGTTGCTGAAATTAATACTTTAATTCACGGTATTCGAGTAATCCCTTTTAGTAATCTGGATAGATCGAGCTTGAAACTTGTAAAGGAATTATTGGTTCCAGGGAAAACGTATTGTTTGCTTGGATCGTCAGGGGTTGGTAAAACCACCTTAATAAATAATCTTCTGGATGAAGCGCGATTTCAAACCCATAGTGTTAGAGAAAAAGACGGAAAAGGTAGGCATATAACGACTCGCCGTCAATTAATAAATTTGAACAACGGTGCAATGATCATAGATACTCCTGGTATGCGAGAACTGGGCAACTTTGATGTTAACATCGGTATTCACAATACCTTTGATGAAATAGCGGATTTGTCAAACCAATGCCGCTATAATGATTGTTCCCATACACAAGAGCAGGGTTGTGCAATATTGGCTGCGTTAAAAGATGGAGTAATTTCGGAGGAACGCTATCAGAATTATGTAAAATTGAATAAAGAATCTGCACACTATGAAATGTCATATTTAGAAAAAAAGCGAAAAGATAAAAAATTCGGGAAATTGGTTAAATCTGTAATGAAGAACAAAATAAATAGAAAGTAAAATGTACCATATGTGGGGGTTGCCTATTTGCAGAAATATGCTCGGTTGCTGGCATGAATGGCGATTTGTGTCGGTGCAGATATGATATCAAAAATAATTTATTCTTTGAAATCCTTGGTAGGCGGCCCATGTTCAAATAATAGGAGAGCCTTTGTTATATTGAAAATACCGCCAATCTTGCACAATTCCTGATATCATCCTAACTCGCTGGCAGGTCAAATAAACCTTGAGCGATAATACTGCCAAGCAGCCTTCAACTTTTGACAGGTAAGCCTAAGAAGGCGCTGGAGTTCTCCTGCTTTTGCATGTTTGGGTTAGAGATGGTTTCGGGGCTCTAAGTTTTGATGAACCCGCCGGAGGTTTTCGGCCACACTGCTTACGATTCCGCGCATCGATACATCCGTCGAACCGGCGATGTGGGGTGTTGCGATCACGTTGTATTTAAAAATTGGATCGTTGGGATCGGGCGGCTCTTCCCAGAATACATCCAGGCCGGCACCTGCGATCGTCCCGTTGCCCAGGGCCGACGCCAGGGCCTCCCGGTTCACCAGGCCGCCCCGCGACAAGTTGATCAAAAAAGCGCTCGGTCGCATCGCCGCCAAGGCGGCTTCATTTATCAAATTTTCGGTCGTGGGCGTCACCGGTACACAGAGGATCACAAAATCGGATCTTTGCAGCAAGACCATGATATCTGCGGGACCGCCCGCCCATTCCAAGTCCAGCGCTGCCCGGGCCTTTTCAGGGGCCTGCTGTTTCAATCCGATAATCCGGACGTCAAAAGCGCGTAGGCGTCGGATCAAAGCACGACCAATTCCACCCAAACCGACCAGTCCCACCGTTTGCCCACGCAAGGCCCTGCCCTGGGGTACGCCCATTTTACGGTTCGCCAGATTGTCGGCCATTCCACGCAGGTTGCGCGCCAGGCCGATCATCATGAAAATCCCCAGTTCGGCCACCGAATCGGCATTGCCGGAAGCTTCCGTGGGGACGTTGGCCACCCAGATGTTCCGTTGCTCGGCAGCCTCATGATCCACACCTTCAAGGCCGGATCCGCATTGCTGTATCAGGCGCAACCGGTCCGCACTTGCCAAAATGGTTTCCGTTACCGGACTCATGGTGGGAATCAAGATGTCGTAGCCTTCGAGCGTATCGATGCCGAAACGTCCGGTGGCTTCGAATTGAAATTCAGGCAGCTCCGACCGAATCATGCCCAAGAAGCCACCCCACGCCTTTTCCGGGGCTGCATACAATATTTTCATGACGCAGTTTCCTCATTTTTTCGTGTTTGGTGTTTTGTGTTTCGGTGCTGGCTTGTAATGTTCGGTGCCGCAAGCAGCGCTGGATAAAATCAAGCTTAAAATACAATAAATTGTTTTGCATGGGAAGTTTTTTACGCTATATTGGTAAAAGTAATCACATAAATTTGAAAGGAAAATATCGAAAATGCGTAACTATTTAGTATTATTCATTGGGACTTTGCTTTCTTTTTGTTTTCATCATCGGCGGGTGTTCAGGATGGGACCCCGAACAAGCCCAAAAGGAAGATCTGTCCGTAAAGGCCACGATTGCTCAATTTAAAAAGGCGGATCCGGCCATGCAGACCTACTTTGACAATGCGTACGGCTACGTGGTTTTCCCGACCGTCGGCAAAGGCGCCTACATTATCGGGGGCGGGCATGGCAAAGGCTGGGTTTATGCCCAGGAAACACTGATCGGATACGCACGCATCACCCAGATAACGGTGGGCGCGCAGATCGGTGGGCAGTCCTACAGTGAAATAATTTTTTTCAAGGATTCCGCCGCTCTGGAGCTTTTTAAAACCGGCAACCTGGCTTTTGCCGCCCAGGCAACGGCTGTCATTGCGACTGAGGGGGCTTCCAAAGATCGCAGTTATAACGACGGTGTCGCCGTGTTCACCCTGCCCAAAGCCGGCGCCATGGCCGAGGCGAGCATCGGGGGGCAGAAGTTCAACTATTACCCCAAATAATTATGAGTGAAAAGAAAATCTACAATCAGCTGGCCGAACATCTGGCCAATCTCAGCATGGGGTATCCCTATAACGATGCCCTGATAGCGCTGTTACGGACCATGTTCACACCGCAGGAGGTCCAAATTGCTTTGGCCATGGCCACGGATCGACTGCCCCTGCAAGTTGAAGATACCTCCGCGATCGCTGCCCGGTCCGGACTGCCGGAAAACGAGGTTGCCGACCTTCTCGAGAATATGGCTGCCAAACGGGTTGTGTATTCAGCCCCAATGCCATCTGGTCATACCGGCTATGCCTTGCACCAGGTTGGATACGGTATGCCACAGGCCTTTCTGTGGGGAGGGCCCCGCGACGACACGGCCGCCGCCATGACCAAAAAACTGCTCAACTATTTCACGGTTCCCGTCACACAGGAAGTATACGGCCAATCGCCAACCAAAGCGTATAAATACAGCCCGGTCGGTTTGACGATCGAGCTACCGCAGCAAGGCGTCCTCCCCCACGAAGACATTCGTAGTATTGTCTCGTCCGCCCAAAAGATCGGGTTGGCCCATTGCCCCTGCCGCACCACGGCGCAGATCCTGGGCCGGACGGATTGTCACCACAGTCTGGAGGTGTGTTTCAAGTATGATGAAATGGCCGATTTCGTGATCGATCGCGGTTTGGCACGTGCCATTTCAGCCGATGAAGCGCTTCACATTATGCAAGCTTGCGAGAAGGAAGGCCTGGTTCACATGGTGGACAATGCTCAGGGGCAGGTAAAGCATACCTGCAACTGTTGTGGACACTATTGCTGGAATGTCGGTATCATCGCCCGCAGGAAAGTTCCCCGCGATGTACTCATGGCCGTTTATTATCTCAGGCACACCGAAGCAGAAGCCTGTACCGAATGCGGCGCCTGTGCTGAAATCTGCCCTGTGTGGGCAGTCACCATGGATAGCGAAGATCGACCGCAGGTTGACCTGAACTGGTGTATTGGATGCGGGGTGTGTATGACCGTTTGTCCAACCGACGCCATTGCAATGGTCCGTCGCAATGATCTGAAGGGGCCCGAAGACTTTAACGCCCTACACCGCAAAATAAAATCTGAAAGATCGGTCCTTTAACCGTCGGCCATCCCTAAAGCCCATGCGGCCTTATTTTCCCAGTTCGGCTTTAACGGTCAAGCCCAATTTTTCGAGGGTATAGGGTTTTTTCAAGTAAGATCCGGCGCCCAACCCCTGGGCCGCTTTTACACGGTCGGTTTCAGAAAAGCCACTGGCAATGACCGCCTTCTGTTCGGGGTTTAGTTTTAGGATCTGTTGATAGGTTTCCAAACCATCGAGTCCCGGGGTCCATTATCATATCCAAGATCAACAAATCGATGGTTTTCTCGCGCACATAGGCGATCGCGGCCTCCCCGCTTGTAACCGTCTCAACCTCGTATCCGAGCTGGGTCAAAAGCGCCGCAGGCGATTTCTCTTTGCTCCACGATGTCATCGACCACCAGGATCGACTCCCCCTGCCCCATATAATCTTCAATCTCAAAAACCTTGCGGTCCTCGTCCAAGCCCTTGCGCGTAGCGGGGATATAGAGTGTGAAAGTCGATCCTTGGTCCTCTACACTTTGCAAATCGATATAGCCGTTATGGTCCTTGATCGTCCCCCAGACGACCGCCATCCCCAAACCCGTTCCACTGCGACCCATGATCTTTTTCGTATAAAACGGCTCGAAGATGCGCTCACGATCCGCTTGGGAAATACCGATGCCCTTGTCGGAAACGATGAGTGTGACGTAATCGCCTTCTTTAACATGATCGTATCCGGTTATGGGTTGCCCGATGTAACGGTTCTCGGTCGTAATCTGAATCAGCCCGCCATCGGGCATGGCCTCAAAGGCATTGGAGATGAGGTTCATAATGGTCTTAGAAAGATGAATCGGCGAACCCACAATATTTAACAGATCATCGGCTTGCAGATCGATTTTGACCTGGGCCTGAGGATGAAAAGCGAGCAGTTTTTCATGCTCGGCGCTTGTCAGATAATCATCGATTAAGGCATTCAGACTAATAATTTCGGTTGCCGCAACGCCCCGGCGGGCGAGCGTCAACAGATCCTCGACAATCGCCGCCGCTTTTTTACCGGACGTCTGCATGGTCACGATCGGCTTTCTCAAAGGGCTATTTTGAGGCAAATCCATCAGCAACAGGTCGGGATAGCTGACGATACCGGACAAAACATTGTTGAGGTCGTGGGCCACACCACCGGCGAGGGTTCCGAGCGCCTCCATTTTGTGCGCGCGCTGCAAGCGGCGCTCGAGACGCTGTTTTTCTTGCTCCGCCTGTTTCCGATCAGTGATATCACGCAATATACCCTCGATGGCCATGACCTTACCCTTGTCGTCGTAGACCAAACGGGCGCTGGTTTCTCCATTTAAAAGCGATCCGTCTTTGCGTCTCAGAATCAACTCATAGCTTTTGATCCGGCCTTCGGTCATCAATCTATTTAAAAGGTTCTCCCGGCCTTCGGGTTCCTGATAAATATCCCTGGCAATATTGATTTTCGTGGCCTCGTTCATGTCGGCCAATCTAAACATGTCCAGTCCCGAAGGGCTGAGAAGCAATACATTGCCATTCAAATCCGTGCGGTAATAGACATCTTCGATGTTCTCAAGAATACCACGGTACTTTTGCTCGCTCTCGCGCAGGGCGACTTCGGTCTGGCGCCGTTCCTCGACTTCCAGTTCCAGGCTCTGTTTGGCGGCCACCAGGCGTGTCTGTTCTCTTTCCAATTGATGGGTCAGGGCTTTTTCTTTTTTGTGACCGGCGACAAGTCCTTTTACCAAAACATCTACGGACATGGCGGCAATCAGATTGAGAACCAGAAAATTGATGCCGGCGGCGATCATGGCCTGGGGCGAAACAAAAAAAGGCCAGCCCTGACCCAGGTGCCCGACCGTAACCAGCCATCCGATGATACCCAGCGTGATACCGTTTAAAGCGGTGGCCAGGATTGCCGCACGGAGACCTAAAAGCACGCCCGCCAAAACGGCAAAGCCAAACAACCAAGCGGGGCCGCCACTCAAAACCCCCAGGTTGGTGATAACGGCCAACCCGATGCCATAAAAGCCCAGCAGGGTAATGGTTGCCCGCACTTCATAACGCGGTCTTTTCGAGATCAGGACCCAAATGGCGAGCCCATAGCCAATAATGTCAATAATGAACAAAGCAAAGATTTTCGCCTTGATCGAAAGAAAAATACCGGCAACCACCGCCGGGAGACCCGCTATCAAAGCCGTGATAATAATTGCGAACAGAATGTTGACGCGCCAGTAGATGAGACTATCCTTTTCAATCACGGTCGCTGGGGACCATTCGATTGATGGAAAAGGTGTAGAAGCGCTGAAAATGCTTGTAGATCGGATTACTGGAGTTCATGTGCAACGCCGCTTCTCCGTGGATGTCTATCCGCTTGCTTTTTCAAGATAGGCCCATGCGTGTTTCAGTTTCGGCCGGTTCACCGGATCTGCCCCCATGCAGGTAAGAACACTGGGGCCTCAAGGGTCCATTTTAGCGCGGTCCGATACTCCCGGTTTTGATTATAACTTCAATAAGCTGAGACAATTATTTTTTTGAGATAATCGCTTTGGCTGGGATCAATCCGGTGGCACTGGCCGAAACAATGTTACCTGCGACACCCGGTCCGTCTCCGGACACATACATCCCCTCGATTTTGGTTTCCAGGTTTTCCCTGGTATCCACCTGGGTGGCAAAAAATTTGATTTCAGGCGCATACAACAGGGTTTCATCGTTTGACACCCCCGGCACAACATGATTGAGTTTTTCTAAACCCTCGATAATGTTGGTCAGGATCCGCTCCGGCAACGCCATGGCGATATCTCCGCAGACCACATTGGTAAGGGTCGGTTCGATATACCCTTTGCTGACCCGATTCCAGGTGCTGCGCCGACCCCGTTTAAGATCCCCGAAACGCTGGAGGATCGGCTTACCCCCGCCGATCAGTGTTGCCAGACTACCGATCGATTCGCCATAGGCTTGATTGTCTGTTACCGGTTCGGTCAGAATCACTTTGGACAAAAAGGCAAAATTGGTGTTCTCGGATTTCTTGTCACGAAAGGCGTATCCGTTGACACATACGAATTTCTTGTAATTTTCAAGGGCCACGTAGCCCCCCTGGTTGGTACAAAAGGTTCGGGTTTCGTCATCATATTTGCTGGTCTGGATGAAAAAGGTGGGGTCGTAGATGATATCGCACAGGTCGCGCATGATGTCGTTATGCACTTCCACGCGTACCCCGACCTCGATGCCGCGCTGTGTCCAACCCAATGTTGTACTTCTGGGCCAGTTTACCGACCCAGTCGGCACCCACCCGGCCGGGAGCCAGGATAACATTGTCGGCCGCATATTCTTTGCGATTGGTAACCACACCGCGGACACGGCCATTCTCGATGATAACATCCCGGACCTCCTCGGACGTGTGGATGCTGACACCCCGGGACTTGATGTAATCAGCCATGTCGGCAATGTAGGCCGGCAGGCGATCGCTGCCCAGATGTTTCTGCTTGATGATCAGCAGGTCCATACCATAGCGTTTGGCCTTTTTGCGTATATCGCGGGCGGTCGGCATATCCGTGGGGTAAACTCGGCGCATCCATTCCAAACCGATTGAAAATTGTTTCCGTTTCATCGATCAACGCCTGCGCATCGGGAATCGACATGAATTGGGTTAAATCGGTCTTACCCAGCTTATAAATGTAGTTAAGTTTGCCGTCCGAAAAAACCCGGCGCCGCCGACCCCGCACAGGATATTGCAGGGTTTGCAGTGAATGCAGGTTTGGGTTTCATTGATCGGGCATTCCCGCTTGAGCGGCGCCTTGCCTTTTTCGATTACCAGAACCTTCAGGTCCGAGTGTTCACCGAGGTAATAGGCTGCAAACAGCCCCGCCGGCCCGCCTCCCACAATAATGACATCATATTTCTCGTCTGGTCTTGGTCGTTTTCGTCACAGCCATCTTCGCTCCTGGTTCGTCATTTTTATAGGCAATTACCTTATGATGGCGGCCACTGTTTGATCAGGTGTCAGGCCGCCACAATCGATCCTGATATCACTGTATTTGTCATACAGTGGTTGCCGTTCCCGATATAGCCCGGAGATACTCTGGCCCGGCGCCCGGATAACCCCGCGGGCATCAATATCGGCCAGACGCTGAGCCAATTTCTCGGGATCCAGGTCCATAAAAATGACCGTCCCTTTTGAGCGCAGATGCAGCATTGCGCGCTCGCTATAGACAACGCTTCCGCCGGTTGCAACCACGTGGGCCTGGCAGTGAATCGAGAGCAGGTACTGCTCTTCCAAGGCACAAAACCCATCGATTCCTTGACGGTCCAGGATATCTTGCAGACGCTGCTTTGCCTGGGTCTGGATATAGATATCGGTATCCAGAAAGGCCATCCCCATCCGCTTGGCCAGCAGGACGCCAACCGTGCTTTTACCGACAGCCGGCATCCCGATCAAAACGATATTCTCAATCAAGGGCATATGCCACTGCCGCCTCAGCGTGAATCCGGGCCGTATCGAACAAAGGCACGCTGGTGTCAGGCTGCTGCACCAGGAGGCCTATTTCCGTACAACCCAGGATGATACCCTCGGCCCCGCGGTCCTGCAATCGGGCCATGATGTCAAGATAGTGCTGCTTCGAGTCCCTTTTGATTCGACCAACACAAAGTTCGTCAAAAATAACATCGTGTATATGCTGCCGTTCGCCAGAATCCGGGATCAAAACGTTCAAACCATAATCCCGGAGCAATCGCCCCTTGTAAAAATCTTCTTCCATGGTGAAGCGCGTCCCCAATAGGGCAACGGTCTGAATGTTGGCCGCTTTTATCTTGGCGGCGGTTGCATCGGCAATATGCAGCAATGGCAGTTGAATTTCCCGTTGAACGTCATCTGCCAGTTTGTGCATGGTATTGGTGCAGATAACAATAAAATCAGCGCCGCCGTGTTGGACCTTGCGGGCGGCATGGATCATCATACGGCCAGCCTCTTCCCAACGGCCTTGGGTCTGCAAAGTTTCTATTTCAGCAAAATCGAGGGAATACATGATGCATTTAGCCGAATGCAACCCACCCAGGATTTCGCGTATCGTGGTGTTGATAATACGATAATACTCACTGGAAGATTCCCAACTCATCCCGCCGATCATTCCAATTGTTTTCACGCGGTCTCCTTAAAGCCTGTAAGCTTGTAGCCGATTTTGATCAATCAGCTTATTGAGCATCGGCGAATCGGTTGCTGCATTACCCTCGCGGGGTGCAGTCCCGGGCTGATAATACGTTTTAAAAAGCCGCTCCATCTCGGCCCGCATGAGATTACTCCGCCGGGTCCCCAACAAATAGCCAATCATGGCTTTGGAGAATAGATAAAGTATCAAAAAAAAAGTCAGCGGAAAAATGATGCAGTCAAACAGATATCCGGCGATAAACTTAATCGTCAGTTCGGCCAGCGCGTAGGTCCGTTCTTTGAAATATTCGCTCAACGCTTTGAGGTGGGCGCGTGTTTTTTCAAGTCTGGTGTTTATATCCAGGGCTGACCATACGGATACGCTCTCCTCTTCGCTTGGTGGAAACAATTTCTGGTTTAAGCGATCCGTCGAAAGTTCTTCCTGTAATTCGACAAAGCCTTCTTGGGAAGCTTGAATCATCGGGCGTGTTATGGTCTTCGACAGAAAAGCAGCGCCGGATATGGCTATTGGTAAGATGACATAAAGGGTTGTTGTCAATACGGCCCAGAAGAGAAGATTTTCCTTAAGAAAATAGATACTGTTGGTGAATCGGGGCCAATACCAGCGGTACAAGAGCAAAACGACCCATGAACCGAGAAGCAGCGCCAAACTCCACTGGTCTAATACGACGATCGTCTGAAGGATCAACCGTGTTATCATGAGTATCGTTCCACCCGCCAGCGCCGTCTTCCAGGCAATATCGACATAATCATAAGCCGCTTGAACCACATCCCCAACCTCCAGGCTGAAACCTATGCCGATTTCAGAGCCTTCAATGATCGCCAGTCCACTCTTGATGCCGGACAATACCAAAAAACCGGTCAAGGCCTGATCGAACGCATTCTGCAGGTAGGCTTCATTGGCAGCAGTAACTTTTTCCAGCCCCAGCATATCAATGGATCGGTCGAGATGTCCGCTAACCGCCAAACCGATCCCTGCGATTAGTACGACAATGAGTAAGATTCTTTTTATGTGTTGCCAGATCATGTTTGTCACCTTGGAGTGAGGGCACAGGTAACAACGGGCAGGAACACTATTTCCCGCAGCAACTGCCGGGGCCTGCGCAACCGGCATGCCCGGGCGCCGAACCGCAGCAAGCCGTGTCGCCAGGACCGGGTAAATGATGCTGTGCCGAGCTCCGAAAGAGAGGATGGTGCTGATAATAATTTTTTTAGATTGTGACTTTGGCATCGGCTGCATTGGGGCCGGTCATCGGAAACGGTGAGAAGCATTTCAGAGGTTTGGCCGCAATCCAAGCACAAAAATTCGAATAAAGGCATGTCGAGTCTCCTCAGTGCATACAGCTACCAGCCGCCGAATGGCCGGTACAGGTCTGGTTTGGTTCAAATTCCGGCAGATGCCCGCCTCTAATTAAATCCAAATTTTCAAGTACCGTACCTTCGACAGCCCGGAAAGCTTTTATCCCGCCGGCTGTCAATTTGCTCAATGCACCGCGACCGATACCGCCAACGACCACCGCTTGGGCTCCTTTAACACCGAGGGCCAGTAATGGTTGGCACTGACCATGCCGGTGGTTCTGGTCTGGGTTGATGTGGGCTGTAGCGGTGTTGTTAACCGTATCGGCCAACACGAAATAGCGGGCCGAGCCAAAATGATCGTGCACGACGCTCTCGAGGCCGCGATCTTCCATTACAGGAAATGCAACTATCATGATTCTACTCCCTTATTTTGTTATAGCAACTGTGTTGTACTCCTATATAATAACCAACGTTATGTTTTTTGCAAACCGATCAGGCGTTTTTGATTTGAAATACATTTAAAAATTTAATAGCTTTAAGAAAAATTTGATCAGTTTGCCTTATGTGACGCTTTTAACAAATTGATACGCTTATTATAGGTAGAAGCCATCTCAAAAATAGGATTTTGGTTCAAAGTCAAGGCGGAAGCAGGTTTCAACCCGCAGGCATACTTGAGTATGTCGAGGACTTGAAACACGGGCCCAACGCAGAGATTGGGCCAAAAGACATTTTTGAGATAGCTTTTAATATATATTGTCCCATGCTAACTTGAAAAGGGGGGTTGCATTATAAACACCTTCGCCAAGACCGCCTTTTGGATCCTATGCCTGTACGTTGGATACTGTGTGCTCCTTTTTCTGTTTCAACGCCACCTGATGTTTCCCCGCAGCATGATCGCACCAATGGGGATAAAACCCGATGACACACCCAATCTCGAGACAATCTGGCTCGATACCAGATGGGGATCAACAGAGGCTTGGTTTATACCACCCGCAGAGAAATCTTTGGCCAAACCTTATCCGGTTGTTATTTTTGCCCACGGCAATGCCGAACTGATCGACTTCTGGGTACAGGACCTAAGCCCGCTCAAGCGCATGGGTATCGGGCTTTTGCTGGTTGAATATCCAGGCTACGGCCGCTCCCAGGGCCATCCTTCTCAGAAAAGCATCACCGATGTTTTTGTTGCGGCCTACGACCACATGGTCGATCATCCCCAGGTCGACCCCGAACGCATCATCTTGATTGGGCAGATCGATTGGCGGTGGCGCCGTCTGCCAATTGGCGGCCCGACGCGCCCGCGGCAGCCCTGATTCTGATGTCGACCTTCACCAGCGCCAAGGCCTTTGCACCCCAAGTATCTGGTCCCCGGCTTTTTGGTCAGGGATCCCTTTGACAACCTGGCGGTTGTACGCGATTATCCAGGTCCGATACTGCTCCTACATGGACAACATGATGAAATCATTCCGTTTTCACACAGCAACGCTTGCAACAAACCGCCCGCCAAGCCCGGTTGATTGCCTATCGATGCGGACACAATGACTGTCCGCCCCGGTGGGATGTCTTTTGGAAAGATTTGGAAGCGGTTTTTGCGCGAATCAGGCCTTTTACACGGCTTATGATCGGAAGCCGCAACTTCATGGAAAATCGACGCCCGCCAGCCGTTCACCCGACCGATCCGGCAGTTTAATTCAATATTCGCCCTATTCCACTCTATCTTGTTGCCTGAACTTTTAATATATGCTATATATTGTAGCGTACTTTTCAAGGAGTATGCCGAATGCCCGATCCTCATAGGAAGACCTTCGTCCTCGATACCAATGTAATCCTTCATGACAGTTCCTGTATTTACCAGTTTGATGAGCACGATGTCGTTATACCCATCACGGTTATCGAAGAACTCGACAAATTCAAAAAAGGGAAAGACACCTTAAATTGCAATGCCCGCGAATTCGTGCGGTCCATCGATGCCCTCACGGGCGATAAAATTTTCAATGGTGGCGTTCCCATCGCACCGGAAAAAGGCAAAATCACCATTGCGCTCGAAAAAAAGTTTCACGCCAAGCTGGCGGACAATTTTTCCAGCGGCAAGGCGGACCATCGCATTTTAAACACCGCTTTTCATGTGGCCGGACGCCATTCCTTCGAAAAAGTCGTGCTCGTCACCAAGGATGTTAATTTACGGATGAAAGCCAAGTCCATCGGGCTCATGGCGCAAGACTACACATCCGACCATGTCAAAGATATCGCCGAACTCTACAAAGGGCGCCAGATTGTTGAAAATATTCCTGAAACGATCATTGACCAACTCTACCATACGCCCTTTGAAATCGATGCCAGCATGTTGCCGAAACGTCAATCCCCTGAGGCCAAATGAATTTCTGGTCATGCGCAACGGCAGCAAGTCCGCCTTGAGCGTTTTTGATTCAACGACCACTAAAATCCGACGGATCGAAAATCGCCTCTGCTATGGTATTCGTCCGCGCAATGCCGAGCAGGCCTTTGCTTTAAATGCCCTGATGAACCACGATATCCCCCTGGTTACCCTATCCGGAAAAGCCGGCACCGGCAAAACCCTGTTGGCTCTGGCAGCCGCCCTCGAAAGCAAAAAATATTACCGTCAAATTTTTGTGGCTCGCCCCAGTGTCCCCTTGAGCAACAAGGATATCGGTTTTTTACCCGGCGACATCAACTCGAAATTAGATCCCTACATGCAGCCACTCTATGACAACCTGTCAGTTATTCAAAATATTTCTTCTGCCAAAAAGCAATGCGCCCGCCGGATCGGATACCTTGATCGAAGAAGAGAAGATTGTCATCACGCCCTTGTCCTATATTCGC
Source organism: uncultured delta proteobacterium (assembly GCA_963802265.1). GTDB lineage: Bacteria > Desulfobacterota > Desulfobacteria > Desulfobacterales > CAWDIC01 > CAWDIC01. The sequence goes on along the minus strand of CAWDIC010000002.1, from coordinate 28,743 downwards.
GGCCGCAGTATTGTTAAAGTCTTCTTTATCGTGGATGAAGCCCAAAACCTGACCCCTCATGAAGTCAAAACCATTATCACCCGTGCCGGCGAGGGTACCAAGTTGATCTTCACCGGCGATATCTACCAGATCGATCATCCCTATCTTGACAGCTTGTCAAACGGATTAAGCTACCTCATCGAAAAAATGAAAGGCCAGAAACTGTACGCCCACATCAACCTCGAAAAGGGCGAACGCTCGGAATTGTCCGAATTGGCAATCAACCTGCTTTAGCAATCGCCACCCCCATTGAAAAGCATCAAAAGATACTTCTCTTTAGCAAAAAGATTGTATAGTGACATCGCAATTACCACCTAAAACAAGAACAATTTGAAAGTTAAAGTTGCAAATTGTACCTTAAAGAAGCAATCTCTTTATTTATCGAAATAGCACGTGAATACGCTTTTCAACATTGCCCTTATTTTATCCACCCTGATGGAGGATAAGATGCGTTACGGCGCCATGAATTTCCCCATCAAGCCGGTGCTGGAAGAGATTGAGGCCTTGGCCGGTATGGGATTTCGACTATCTGGAACTGTCCCTGGATGCCCCCCAAGCCCATTATTCGCAGATTTTGCGCCACCAAGATGAAATCCGGCGCTTGTTGAGACGACCCATGCCATGGGGCTGGTTTGCCATCTGCCCACTTTTGTTTTTACAGCCGACCTGACCGACAGCATCCGGCACGCCAGTCTTGATGAAATGTTGCGGTCCATCGAAACCGCCCATGTTTTACATGCTGAAAAGGTTGTTTTGCATCCGAGTATCATCAGCGGGCTGGGATCATTCGTCGTGGATCTGGTGCAGCAATACGCCGCTGAAAGCTTGCAGACGATTCTGCACAAGGCTGCGAATTTGGACGTCACCCTGTGCCTGGAAAACATGTTTCCGCACTATGGATCTTTTTTCGAGGCCCACGATTTTTCGCGGCTTCTGAACACGCATCCGGACTTGAAAATCACCCTCGACATTGGGCATGCCAACATTAACAGCCCCCGGGGGCAGCGTATTTTCGAATTTATCCATACCCACGGCAAGCGTATCGGACATGTCCATCTAAGCGATAACCGCGGGGCCCGAGACGATCATCTGCCCATTGGCGCTGGAAACATTAATTGGCGTAAAGTCGCTCAGGCCCTGCGTGCGTGCGGGTACGATGATACTGTTACACTGGAAGTCTTTGGTGAAAACCGGCAAGCCCTTCACAAGAGCCTGTTAAAAGTCAAGTCAATGTTATAACGATCGATCGTCATATGAAAATACTGACTGTTGCCGATTATGTCGAACCGCTGCTGTATGATCGATTCGACGCCACCCGTTTTCAGGGTATCGATCTGATCCTTGCCTGTGGGGATTTGCCACCGGAATACCTGTCATTCCTGGCTGCCAAATTTGAGGTGACGCTGTTTTATGTCCGCGGGAACCACGACATCCGCTATGACACCAAACCCCCTGACAGGCTGCATGGATCTGCACGGCCAACTGGTTGAACATCGCGGCCTCAAACTCCTCGGCCTGGGCGGATCACGCTGGTACAATGGCGGCCCGAACCAGTACACCGAAAAACAGATGAGCAAAATGATTTTGCGGCTAAGCCCCAAAATCTGGTGGCGCAAAGGTGTCGACATCATTATTACCCACGCACCCCCACGCCACATCCACGATGCCGAAGACCTATGTCACCGGGGCTTTAGAAGTTTTAATCGGCTCATCGAACGCTCTGCCCCGACCTATTTTATTCACGGCCACATTCATGCTGCTTTTAATAAACAACGCAGGAACGAATCACGCTTGTAAACCAAACCAAAGTGATAAACAGCTATGGCTATTTCATTTTTGAAATCGATCATCGCCAAATTAACGATAATTCGGCAACCGACGACCAAAGGCCGCAGCCAAACCAAAGCGGTCAAATGTTTCAGTGCCGACCAGGAACATGAAGCGGCCTTCGATGCGGTGGATCGGGGATGCTGCTCCGTGCCGGTCAGCCAAATCGTGGGAAGCGTCGGTCGCTACCATGACTTTGACAGCCAGTTTCGCATCAAACCCCATCTCCCTTCAGAACGACTTCAGCACATCAAAGCCGCCTTAAGGGCCGGCAAAGTCTTACCGCCCGTCAAGCTGTATCAAATCAAGGACGAGTATTATGTGCTGGATGGCAACCACCGGGTTTCCGCGGCCAAGGAACTCGGACACGACACGATCAGAGCCGATATTCTCGAGTTCGTTCCTTCTAAAAATACACTTGAAAACATCCTCTACCGTGAACGAAGCCAATTCAAAGATGCAACCGGTTGACCGACCCAATTGAGTTGACCGAAGTTGGGCAGTATATCCATCTGCAGGAACAGATTTCCCAACACCATCAACACCTAAAACAAACGGCCGACGAGAGTGTCTCCTTTCAACAGGCGGCCCAGGATTGGTACCAGACAATTTTTCAACCCTTGGCAAAAATTATCACCAAAGGAGGCCTGCTAACCGCTTTCCGCAACGCACCCTGGCCGACCTGTATGCCTACATATCCATTCATCAATGGGAAAAAGGCCGCCAACGCAAATACGGAATCGGAATCGACAAACTAATCACCAGAGACATGGAGGCGTTTAGAAAAAAAATGGAAACAATCCCCGAAAACGAATATCCCGAGATGCTGCGCGGTATCACGGCCTTCGTTCTAATGAAAGTCAAGGCCAAAAGCGAGTATCGCATCATGGAAAAGATGTTGCGCTCTCGAGAAGTCCGCGAAATCCACTCGGTTCACGGCGACATCGACCTTATTGTGAAAAGTCATTTTAACCCGCGATTTGTTGTCTTCGGACGCCGAGATCATCGCCCAGTTTGTGCATGAAAACATCCGGACGATTTCAGGCGTAATAAGCACCCAGACCCTGATACCCGGACACTCCAAGGTAAAAAATGGTGTCTAAAACCGCCTAACAAATGCAAACTAAATTAAAAAAATTAGTGTTTCTATCAATATTATATCTTGTGACGCTTTGTTGCGCAGCATCAGCCAGCAGTGCGCCCGAATGCGTGGTGCTTTTGCATGGCTTGGCGCGTACGGAAAAATCCTTGGTGACGCTTGAACGCCACCTCGAAAATGAAGGGTTTTGCGTGGTGAACATTGGATATCCATCGCGTGAGAAGACCATCCAAGAACTCTCATTGACGTTGTACCAACCGCCATTGAACGCTGCGCAGACCACTTAGAGCGCGCAAGATTCATTTTGTCACGCACTCCATGGGGGCCATATTGGTCCGCTACTATGTTGAACATCATGAAGTACCACACCTGGGTCGGGTGGTGATGCTAAGCCCACCGAACAACGGCAGTGAGGTCGTCGACAAATTCAAAGATTCTCCCATTTTCAGATGGATAAACGGGCCGGCAGGACAACAGTTGGGGACCGGGGCCGACAGCCTGCCAAAGACCTTAGGCGCGCCTAATTATGAAGTCGGCATTATTACCGGTGATAAAACAATTAATCCGATTTTATCGCTGCTGATCCCAGGCAAGGACGATGGCAAGGTTTCTGTCGAAAGTGCGAAACTTCGGGGTATGAAAGATTTTTTGGTTGTCCACAAAACGCACCCGTTTATCATGAACGATAAAAAAGTTCTTGAGCAAGTGACCGCTTTTTTAAAAAATGGGGCATTTAACCGCGATTAACATACAGCCTATGCTTTGAAGGCGGCTTTTTATAGCCGCTGATATCTGCAGGAGAAACAAACCAAATAACGATGCTTTTTGTTGCGATATGAGATTACAGCTGTAACCCTCCCCAAGTTAGTGCCAACTGAAAGTAGAGACATCGACCCGATCGTCGATGCAGCCCAATTTGGGACGATCAATGCGGTCCCAATCGGATGGCGGCGTCTAAATGGGAAAATTGGTTTAAGAATCGTAACGGTATTGTTGCGTTGAAAGCTATATGGCAGATTAGAAATGGATCCGTATCAGGGAGCCGTGCCTTTAGCCGCATCGAGCACTTCACGGACTGTTTTCGCAAGGTCAGCTTTGACAACCGGCTTATATGCAAACGCCTTGATGCCGATTTCAGCAGCCGATTCATCGGAAATCTTTTTACTGTACCCGGTACATAAGATAACCGGGATATCAGGCCTGATCGCCATCAGTTCCGTCGCTAAGATGTCACCCGTTTTGTTAGGCATGGTCATATCGGTTATAACAAGATCGAAATCATAGGGTTTCGATTTAAACAATTCCAAGGCCTCCACACTGCTGGTGCGGACCGCCACGCGATATCCTAACCGTTCCAAAAGCTGACTACCCATATTTGCGATGGGCAATTCATCGTCAACAAACAGGATGCTCTCGCTCCCGGAAGGCAGATTCTCATTCTCGTACAGTCCCTGATCCTTGCGCTTTTTTGTTATGGGCAGATAAATCGAAAAAACGGTCTCCTTGCCCAATTGGCTGTCAACGGTAATTTTGCCGCCATAAGATTCAACGATGCCATGGGCCAACGCAAGCCCCATCCCGGTCCCCTCACCAACGCCCTTAGTCGTAAAATACGGCTCAAAAATAGAGTCGATGATATCCGCTGGAATGCCGGGACCGGTATCTGCTATGGTTATCTTTATATAGTCGCCGTATTTTAACCCCGGTAGTCGTACGGGCGATTGAGCGGTGTGTTCGACATCCGTCACCCCGACTTCTAAAGTGCCACCATCATCCTCCATGGCCTGGGCGGCATTGGTGCACAAGTTCATAAACAACTGGTGGACTTGCGATGGATTGCCGATAATAACCGAATGGCTTGCTATGTTTTCCTTGATCTCAATCGTTGTTGGAATCGTGGATCGGATGAGCTTCAGCACCTCCTTCGCGATGGTATCCAGCTGGATAGGCTTTCGTTCCGCATCGGACTGGCGGGCAAAAGCCAATATCTGCTTAACCAAATCGCGCGCGCGCATTCCCGCTGTATACACCTGCTGAAGATTTTTCTCCAAGGGTGTGCCCTTGTCTACATCATAAAGGGATAATTCTGTATACCCGATAACGGATGATAATATGTTGTTAAAATCATGGGCAATACCGCCGGCCAAGGTGCCGATGGATTCCATTCTCTCCGTGTGTTGGAGTCTTGATTCAACCGTTCTTAGTTGCGATATGTCTCTACAAAAGGTTAGCGTGGCATCTCTCTCTTCCCACATGGTTCGCACAGCACTGACTTGCACCCATACCGTTTCGCCCTGTTTTTGGACAAATCGACAGTTATAGGTGCTTATAACCTGCTCCCCTTTTATCCTTTTTTGATATCTATCGCCCACCGTGGATTTGTCTTCGGGGTGAATAAATTGTTTAAAAGGCATCTCCAGAAACTCACCCGCAGGATATCCGGTTAATTTCAGCGCCGCCGGGTTGAAAAATTTTATTCGTTCATCCTGAACAATGAGAATACCGTCCTTTGCATTATCCACCAAAAGGCGATATTTTTCTTCGCTTTCCTGAAGTTCTTTTTTAATGTCTATTTCTTGCTTTGCTTGATTCTCAAGTTGGGTCTTTTTTTGGTTTAAGTCAGAAATGATGCTTGCGATCATACGCAATAGAATGAAGCAGAGGATGCTTCCCACAAGCGTAAAGAGAAGCATGCATACAGAGAGTACGTTCGCCGTCCAACGGGCAGCAGCCGACATATTGTATGAGAACAGGTATTCAGCCTGATTAAGCTTGTTTTGCAAGGCATCTATTGCGGCCAGCGTCTGAACGACCTGTTCGTTGCTCATGCTATTGTTGGCAATTTTACGATTCGTTTCCTCACCGATCTTCAAGAGTTCCTCGATCAGTCCATCCCCAATTTCCCATTGTTCAATGGCCTTGCTGACATAACTCATGTCTTTGAAATATTTATACATAAAAATCATCGTGGGGATATCCGCTGGGTGGTTCCCGCCATCGATAAATCCTTGAATAATGATTTCATCAACACGGTCTGATTTTAATAGTTCCAAGCGTGCAGATTTGTCGCCGAGAGGAACCTTTAAACTATCAACAAAGGATTGGTATCTTTGCGCTTCGCCCGTGAATACATACTGAATAAGCTGATAGGTCGCCTCTTTCTGACTCTTTGTCCACAAACCTTCCCCACCCACATAGGCCCTCAGCCCCGATAAAATGTTGAAGCCACTGTTGCCTATAAGAAAAAGCCCAATGATGATAATTAAAACAACCAGAATCGTTATATTATTTTTTGCCTTTGGGGTCATTGCGGCTCCCTGGAATTGACCAAATATAGAACCTTTCACCTTAGATAAATGCAACCTACCAAAAACCAGATATCACGGGAGTGCTTATTTAGTGAAGTCGGTACAAATATATGATTTCATGGGCTTATTTCTGATAACCCATTGATATCACGATCTCTGATTTAAAGCAAATGCAGGTATGGTATTGATCGTGAGTGCTGTGCTTGGCAACAGAGCAAATCACCACACTTAAAGAGCGGGGTTCAGTGGTGGTATATACACTCTCGATTAGGATGACTTATGATATGTTGGCGGTATTCACTATTATGATAGGCATATTTTTATAGCGGTTGGCATCTTAATAGACTCACAAAGTGTTGGGCCATTAGTCAATTATTGATAGGCCAAAATCGTGTTCGTTCAATTTTTTTATATTTTTTAAGTCATCACATGCCGCATTATTACCCAATCGACAGGCCTCGCTCAAAGCTTTTTTCATAAAGGCTGGCTCATGCAAAATATAATGAGTTATGGCTTTGGCCATATAGATACTGTCCCAGTTTGGATATTTTTCTACCAAGTGGTTCAGATAAATCATCGTTATCCGCCATTTCTTTTCTCGCAGCAGCCGGTAAGCTTTGGCGATGTCTAACCCTGGATCAATTTCTGCGGAAACCTGTTGTTCCATTTCTTCATAATACGATTCTTTTCTTTCTTTTTTTTCCTGTTTGATGTCCTCCATCTCTGCTTTGATAAAATCGGAGTCTTGTATCCTGCCTCTGATTCGAAGACGATATGTTGAGGTCTTTCCGACTGTTTCCAGCTTTTCTTCTAATATCTCTGCCTGGATCGCCCTGGCTGTGAGACTGAATATTTCATCCCTTTTCAGTTCATAGGCAACAATAAGGTTTCTATGTAAAAGGTATCTTCCAGCCAGTTCCACGGCCTTTCTTTTTGCGGTGAAAAGCGCCACTTTTTTTGCCAGATCTACTGAAGAATCTTTCTCTATGCGATAACTGCCCTCAGTTTCTATCTCAAAAATATCATTTGCTGCGGCTGTAGCAAAGCCGTTAACTGAGAACAACACCAATAAAGCCACCATAATGAAATTACACATGGTTACATGACCTCCGCTTTTTTACTTGCCATCATCTAAACTTTAGCGATCTTTGTGATGTCATCGAATAAAGGTTTATTTTCGCCAGAACGCAGGCGTAAAAAATATAATCACGGTGTAAATCTCAAGTCGTCCCAATAGCATGCACCATGCCAACAACCATTTTCCCAAGGTGGGAATGGCGGCATAGTTGCCCACCGGTCCAACCAACCCGAAACCAGGTCCGATGTTACCCATTGACGCAGCAACGGCACCCAGCGAGGTGACAAAATCAACGCCCAGACCTGCAAGCAGAATTGAACAGATAGCGAAAAGCCCGATATAAAGGGCCAAAAAACCCATAACACTTCTGACAATTTCATCAGGTACCGACTTTCCGCCAATCTTGATATGAGCGACTGATTTAGGGTGAACCAGCGAAAGAAGTTCCCTGTAACAGTACTTAAAAAGAAGCATCACACGCAGGCACTTGATTCCTCCACCAGTGGAGCCCGATGATGCACCAATGAACATACACAAAAGCAGTATCAGTTGGGACATCGCCGGCCACTGACCGTAATCGGCCGTCGCAAAACCAGTTGTCGTGAGAATTGAAACCACCTGAAAAGCGCCGAAACGCAGCGATTCGCCGACACCATCATAAACATTGCCGTAAATATCGATGCTGACAATCGAGATTAACACCAGCAACAGCCCCAGGTAGAAGCGGCATTCTGAATCGCGCCAGAAACACAGTGGCTTTCCTCTCAGCAACTGGAAATGGAGAGTGAAATTAATACCTGCAATTATCATGAAGATAATGAAAACTGTGTCGAAATAAGCACTCTGGTAAAATGCAACCGATGCGTTTCTGGTAGAGAATCCTCCAGTGGGCATGGTGGTAAAAGCATGGCAAACCGATTCAAAAAGGCTCATGCCGCCCATCAATAAAAATCCTACCTGGAGGATCGAAAACAGGACATAGACTTTCCACAATATCGCGGCCGTCTCTCTGATCTGGGGTCTTAACTTATCCGGTACTGGGCTGGGGACCTCCGCCTTAAAAAGCTGCATGCCACCGACCTTTAAGAAGGGAAGGATAGCCAAAGATAATACAATGATTCCCATTCCCCCTATCCACTGAATGAGACTTCTCCATAAAAGAAGGCCTTTTGAAAGCCCTTCTATGTCTTGTAGTATCGATGCGCCCGTTGTTGTAAAGCCTGATATTGACTCAAAAAAGGCATCGGTAAAGGAGCAGGATCCGATACCAAAATAAAATGGTAAGGCCCCAAATATACTGACCGCAATCCAGCCGCAAGAGACAATCGCCAAGCCCTCGCGAATGCTCATGTATTCAATTCCGGTGACTCGAAATCCAAAGTACATGAGGACCCCAAATAGAGTCGTGATGAGGAATGCGGATATCATCGGCGATAAACTGCTGTCCCTATAATAAAGACCAACCATAATAATGGAAATCATGGTTAGGCCTAAAAGAAGGATTAGCAGCCCAACAACACAAATAATATAGCGCCACCGCATTAAAAAGCCTCCAGCTTAACCGTTAAAAACTTCTCAATTTTTGGGATAGCTTGCCGTTTAGCAAAGACGATGATCCGGTCATCCGGATGGACGATGCTATCACCTGAGGGGATTATGATTTCATCTTCAGAAATAATGCACGCAAGCAAGGCCCCCTTTGGAAATGCAATTTTCCTTAGAGGCTTTCCCACGATGTCACTTGTTTCCAACGCCACAGCGCTGATCACTTCCGCTTGGTCACCTTTAAGCGTGATGTCCGACAAAATCTTTCCCTTGCGGATGTGCTGAAGGATCGAATTTATCGCTGATAGCCTTGGGCTAACAATTCGGTGTATGCCAATGGTCGACATCAAATTAAAATAACTTAAACGGTCAACTTTGGTGATCGCTTTTGAAACGCCTAATTGCTTGCTGAGCAGCGATATGAGAATATTGGTTCTTTCATCATCCGTAACAGATACAACGGCATTCATATTTTGTATATTTTCATCAGTGAGGACCTTTTGATCTGAACCGTCCGCACACAGGACCACAGTTTTACTCAGGCCCTCGGCAAGCATGGAACATCGGTCTTTGTCCCGTTCGATTATTTTGATTTGTATTGGTTTTTCTTCAAGGTTGGTTGCCAATCGATAACCAATTCGGCCTCCGCCAACAATGAGGACGCGCTTGAGCTTTTCTTCATGTTTGTCAAATGTCTCTAGGGCTTCGATCAATGATTCTTCTTTACTGATAATATACACGATATCATTTGGCTGCAGCGTGTCCTTGCCGGTCGGAATGATCAATTCACTGCCACGTACGATCGATGTGATCAATGGCGGCGTTTTGCCAAGGACAGCGGCCATATCGGAAAGCTGAACCCCGCAGAGACGCGCATCTTTATCCAATATAATACCGACAAACTTGATACGACCATTTTCGAATTCACCCACATCCACAGCCCCTGGAACAACCAGAAGTCTCTCTATTGTTTTGATGGCCTCGATTTCCGGATTGATAATGCTATCGATATGCGGTGGGTTGTCATAAAATTTGTCATAATAAGGATCCCATCCGCTTTCCCGAATTCGCGCTAGTTTTTTTGTGTTTGGTGATATGAAATCTGCCACGAGGCACGCCACAATGTTCGTCTCATCGCTGTCAGTAACAGCGAGCAGAATTTCAGCACCTTTAACCCCAGCTATCTCAAGATCAAGGGGATTGCTGCCCGATCCATTGATGGTCTGCACGTCGAGATTATCACTGACGCGCCGTAACGCGGAGGCCTTTTTATCGATAACAACAACATTTTTGTTTTCAGCGCACAAACGGCTGGCGATGTGATACCCAACTTCACCAGCACCAATAATGATTATCTTCACAGGCTAAATCTCCTATCGTTAAATTCAAGCCTACTAAGCCCCGTCCCTACATTCAGGGTCGGAATAGGCTTGGCTACAAACACAATTTTGCACTGATGTCGTCCCTTGATCTTTTTAAGACCGGAGATAGGAATAGTTTAACACATAAGGCGGGGATCGTGAAAGAACTTCAAAAGCAATATGAGATTCGCCATAATCGCTTAATATTATTGTTAGAATTGAGATGCTCGAAATCAGAAAAAACGGCTTATTAAATTCAAGCAGTTTTTCAAAGTCGTCCTCACTGTCAAGACCTAACCCATTGTTAATGTATGAGAATTGTATCGGTTGGGAGATTTGACGGTGGCAAAACGTATAATTATAGCCAATTTTGCAGCTTCTGGCCTCTTGTAAAAGCCATAGTGAGAATGTTACGCATAACGAGAGATAGAGGGTGAGCAGGCATATTACGCTGCTTTTGTATTTCATCGTTCTAATCTCATTTATGTCGTTTTCAAAATTAACTGATATGAATTTAAATACTTAGAAGCCATTTGAAAAATAGGCTTTCTCTAATTCATTTTTTAGCAAGCCGATCCAAAACACCACTATATTCATTAACCAGTGATGATAGAGGCGGCTCATCTTCATAGACTATCTGATAGTTAAGGCCATCCTGTGCAGTAATTCCGGTACACTTACTAAGAAGCGTCATCTCGTTGCTGGATACTTCTCTTGTCCAACCTGGGAAACCAATAACCCCTACTTTTGTATGTTTCTTTCTTGTTTTTAATAAACCAAATAAGGGTGATCGTTTTCCGATTCGAACAATATCAATTGAATTTCTATGAGGATTGTTTAAACAAAAGCCAAACTCACTTAACCTCTTGTTTAACTCATGATAAGTAATTACGTAGATTTTCTTGTCTATTGATCGCGTGTTTTTTCGAAAATACTCTGATAGGTAGCGAATCTCACCGTCTTCAAATTTTGAGTAGGGTTTGAAAGCCTGACGATCTCGAATGGTATTAGATGCGATAATTAAGGTTAGAATCTCCAGCTCTTTATGATGCGCCGATGGCTTACGGTTTAGTTTGGAAAGGTAATATAATGCCGTCAACAGTGCCGTTCTTTTGTTGCCTTCAGGGAAAGGATGAGATTTAATAAGCCCGTAAAAAAGGGCCGAACACTTTTCATAATCTGTTTTCCATTTTAATTTTCCTGAGTTCTCGATTAATTGTATTCCAACAGCAGATGATAATAATTCCTTATTTATAGACCCGATATTCTCTATATTTTTCACACCGCCTTTTTCAAAAAAAAAGTCAACGATGGCAAAATAAGCATTTAGCACATCATTGACACCAATCGCGCAGTCGTTAAACATCACGATTTCTTCTGAAAGAGCACTAATTAACCTTTTATGTTCTCCTAATAGTGCTTGGTTGGCAATTTCCATATAATTAATTTTGTCGGTTTTTGAATTTTTTATCGTTTCGCCGAAACTGATTTTCTTATGGTATCGATAAGTATTTCAATATTACATGGTTTTGCCAGATAATCGAATGCCCCGTATTGTATTCCCTCTCTCGCTGTCTGCTCCGACTCATGGCCGGAGAGAATGATGACTTCCATTTTCGAGTACATTTTTTTAAATATTTTAAGAACCTCCAATCCGTCCATATCTTCCATTTTCAAATCTAGAACCGCTACATCGAAGTCCACCTTGCGAAGCGCCTGAATCGCTTCAGCACCACTGAAAGTCGTTGTGACATCAATGTTTCTTCTTCCCAGTCTTTTAGATAGTATCTTAACAAATCTTTTTTCATCATCGACAAGAAGAAGTTTAATCCTTTTTTTAAGAATGTTTTTGCTCTTATGCACCAATAATTCCGAGCCAATCGCTGCCGATGCCGGGAAGTCTCCGGTTTTTGGTACGTTTGCTTTTCGATTGGAAACCTGATCTCAAACCGGGTCTCCTCGTCTATGATACTATGCACATCAATTTCACCACCCATTTTTTTTATAATTCCAAAACATATTGACAACCCCAGCCCGCTTCCCTGGCCCACCGGTTTGGTGGTGAAAAAGGGGTCGAATATTCGGTCGAGATTGGCTTCCGGAATGCCTGGGCCGTCATCTTGAACGACGAGTAAAACATGATCTGCTTCCAGTCGGCTGATGATATCGATTTTACCACCATCCTTTTTAAGGGCATGTAGCGCATTATTTATTAAATTAATAATCACCTGCTGTATTTCTGTTTTAGATCCATAAACAGGCGGTAAGTTTTCCTCCAGATCGGTATGCATCGAACAATTGGTATATGCTGCCATGTTTGTAATCGCGACCACCTCTGTGATCATTTCGTTTATCTGAATTTTCTCAATTTCCGGGCTTGTTTTTCTGGCAAAGCTAAATAGTTTATGCGTGATGTCCTTACAGCGTTGTCCCTGGATATCAATTTGTTGCAAGGATTGATTGAATTCTTCCAGGTTTTTTGTCTGCTTTAAATCCTCTCCTTTTAGCAAATCCCCTATCCACCCGGCTTCTTGAACCATAATGGCGACCGGGTTGTTTATTTCGTGTGCGATGCCAGCAGCCAATTCACCCACGGAAGCCAGTTTTCCGCTTTCGATTACCTGTCTATTCATAATTTCTTTTTCACGATCGGCTTTGGCGATTCGTCTGATCACTTTTTTAAACAATAGGATATTCATTATAACGATCAGCATTGCACCAATAAAAATAACCACGATGGCGGTAATTTGCGCGTGTATCAATTCCGCAAAGGCTTCCGACTTTTTCTGCTGATAGACAAGTATCCAATCCCCATTCTTGAGAAGCGAGGCCACATATATGATCTCTTCCCCTTTTGTATGGTCCTTAAACGTGCCTACGTAGGTCTCCTGTTGTGATTTGCTGTTTGGCTTTTACAAAATCCGGATAAGACTTATCGATAGGTAGCATTTCGTAATGGGGTTTGGTCTGAAATTCACCTTTCTTATTCAGAATAAAAGCAAACCCGGTTTTACCGAGCGTAGGTTTTCTGCAAGGGAGTTGAATGTGTCAAAATTAATTGTGGCTTTAAGCAAGTAATCCTTTCCCTGGTGATTTTTTTTTACGGATATAATAAAATGAGGGCTGGTACGCAGACCGAGGAACACATCGCTGATAAAAGTTTGCCTTTTGAATGCTTCGGCGAACCATTTGGCGTTTGAATATTGCGCTTTTTCCAGTTTGAGTCGCCCGGCATAAAATTCCTGTACCCCGGCTGCGTTGACGATGCCTAAATCTTCAAAAACATCGCCGTAGACCTGTTGGAGTTGGAACAACCTTTCTTGCAAGAAGGACTCATCGGAGAGAACGTCTAAACCGCAGGTGTCCAAAAGAAATTGTATGTTATTTAATCTTTCATTTAAAAAACTATCAATTTCTAACGTGTGTTTTTGAACTACTTCTTCCAGATGGGCATATAGTTTATCATGGTGGGAGATGCTGAATTGATATAGAACAAGTCCACTGACCACGATCATGGGTATAAATGATAAGAGGACAACAACAAACACGATGTTCGGCATGAATGATTTGTAGGCGCCTTCATTCATGAAAGGGTGATAATCGGTGCCATCTTGCTTCATAATAACGCCTTAATCAATATAGAACATAATTAAAATACATTTTTCTTGATTGGCTTGACCGAAATTTTAAAGACGGAAATATCGAAAGTTACGGTTCGAATTTTAACAGGAGCTCCTTGCGTTCAGCCTCCTTTATTTTCTCTTCATGCGCTCGTTTTTTTTGGGTGGCCTCCTCCAGTTTGCCGACAAGCTCTTCAATATCGCAAGGTTTCATCAAAAAATCATAAGCCCCCAGTTTCATTCCTTCAACACCATATTTTATAGTGGCGTGTCCGGTCAACATAATGACTTCAACCAGTGGATAAGACATTTTAATTCTTTTTAGGGTCTCCATCCCGTCTATACCGGGCATTTTAATATCCAGAACAACGGCATCGACATTCTGATGCTCTTTAAATTGCTCCAGGCATTCTTCCCCGCTGTAAGCCAAGATGGTCTCAATGTTTCTCTGATTCAGCCGTTTAGCCGTGGTTGCCACAAAAGTGACTTCATCATCCACCAACATGATCAATGGCGCCGTCATAGCTGTCCCTCCTCACTCTTCTGTTAATCTTCTATTTTTATATGTTTATGTAAGGATATGAATTGTGTTTTCCTGGTTAGAATATGGTATTGCGTCTGTACACGTCAGTGCTATCAGAGTTTATGTGTAATAGAACGGTCCGTACTTTGCCAGGGTTTCTTGTTTTTTGGCTTCCTCGATCTTTTTTTCTTGATCTCGTTTTTTATTGGCAGCCGCCTCTATTTTCCCGACGAGTTCTTCGATATCACATGGTTTCTTTAAAAAATCATAAGCCCCCAGCTTCATTCCTTCAATCGCCGAATCTACGGTGGCGTGCCCGGTCAGCATGATGACCTCTATCAGGGGGAATTCCTTTTTGATTATTTTGAGGGTCTCTATCCCATCCATTCCAGGCATCTTGACATCCAGGACAACGGCATCGATATTCTGATGCTCCTTAAGCTCCTTCAGGCATTCTTCCCCACTGTGGGTCCAAGACTGTCTCAATGTTTCTCTGACTCAGCCGCTTGGACGTGGCGGCCACAAAAGCAACTTCATCATCCGCCAATATGATAAATGGCGCTGTCATCGCTATTCCTCCTCACTGTTATTCTTCTATATATTAGCGCTACCTGACCTAAATGTCAAGATATCAGGCGGTCAAGTAATGGCTTTTTTAATGACCGCTTGGTCATATGCTTCCAGGATATCTCTGCGTGTCAGGATGCCTAACATTTTCAAGGGGTCATCCGTTGAAACAACAGGAAGGATCGCGAAATCCTTCGCGGTAATTTTTTCCAAGGCTGTATCAAGGTTATCATCGATAGTTACAGTAACGACATCCCGAGTCATGATATCTTTGACCAACATATGATCGTCTATTTTTCCTTTGAATAATTTGTCATAGTAGTCCAGAAACGTTAGTACACCTGCAATTTCCTCTTTGTCGTTTACAACGACGAAATTGTTGGATCTACTTTTAGGCAGGTTTTCGGCAAATACCTTCATAGGTAAATTTTCCGGAACCATCTCCACTGTATGATACATCACATTTTTTACAGGCATTGAACTTAATATATTTACCTCCTTGCCGCCCCTGATGTTTATCCCCCTTCTGATCAATTTAAATGTATAGATCGACTCGCTGCTTAGCTGTCTGGAAATGAGGGTGCTGATAATGCATGTAATCATCAGTGGAAGGATTATTTTGTAGTTACCGGTCATCTCAAATATGATCAATATCGCTTGTAAGGGACCATGGGTGGTAGCGGCAACGACCGCCCCCATGCCGACTACAGCGTAAGAACCGGCAGAGACCGCCACTGAGGGGAAAAAATAATTAGCCACAGCGCCAAAAGCACCTCCCGCCATGGCGCCCATGAAAAGTGAAGGCGCGAAAATGCCACCGGAACCGCCGGATCCGATCGTAATGGATGTGGCCAGAATTTTAAATAGAACCAAAAGCGCCATGAACCACCAGGACAGCTTAACCATGAGGGCCAGATCAATAGCGCCGTAACCAACGCCTAATACCTGGGGGAAAACAAGTCCCATGCTTCCCATCATCAATCCCCCCACAACAGCCTTGAGATATTCCGGAAATTTTATAGCGTCCCATGCATCTTCGGCGCGGTAAAGAAATAGGGTAAATCCCACGGCAACCAGGGCACAAAAAATTCCCAAAACGGCATATAATGGAAACTCCAGGGGGCTGTGAAAAATATATTCAGGGAGAACAAATGCAGGGACATCCCCCAGATAATGGCGTGAAATCGCCGTAGCTGACACGGCGGAGATAACGATCGGGCTGAAACTGGCGATTTCAAATTCACCGAGAATGATCTCAATGGCAAAAATGGAACCGGCAATAGGTGCGTTGAAAGTGGCCCCAATACCCGCGGCGGCACCACAACCAACCAGCGTTCTCATTCGATTGGCTGAAACGTTGAGCAATTGTCCCACAGTCGAACCGACAGCGGAACCTATTTGAACGATGGGGCCTTCCCGACCAACCGAGCCACCGGTTCCGATACAAACAGCAGATACCAGGGCTTTGATCAACACAATCCGCTTTCTTATAATTCCCTGTTTAAGGGCAACGGCATACATGACTTCCGGGACGCCGTGTCCCTTGGCCTCCCTGGCGAAAAAATAAACGATAGGGCCCACAATCAACCCGCCGAGGGCAGGAATGGCAATTCGCAGATACCATGGAATCGATCGGACCACATCAAGGAGTTCTGCCGATGATCCATATGCAATCGACTGGATAAAATTGATTAGGTAGCGGAACCCCACTGCTCCATAACCACCTGCCACCCCAACCAGAATACCCAATGCGACCATAATCGTATGTTCATCGGAGAGCAAAACACGTAATGTTGAATGAGAGGCTGAACTTTTTGAAGAAATCTGATCATCCATAATTTTCGTTTCACCTCACGACCCGGATGGGCATAAAAAAGTTAGGGGATTATCATTTTAACCGTTCAACTGTCTTTGCCTATCAAGTTTCGGACCGGTTTGCATTGCCTGCTATCGTTGCCGCAAGGTGCAGGGTCTTCAGGCGCAGGTGAATCAGTTCGAACACATCAGTCAGGCGCACGATTCCCACGATGTCATCGCCATTGGTGACCAGCAGGGAATGATGTTCACCGATGATCAGACGGTGAATGGTTTCATTGAGCGTCGCCGCTTCTTCTATGTATTCGCCATCGGAGGGTTTATGCATGAACGTTCCAACTTTTTGTTCGACCGCCTTTTTGTATAGATTCTGCAAGGGTCTATCCCAGTTATTGTATTGCAGAAAGACGGAATCCATGAACTTCCGGCTGAATCCGAAATGATCAAAGACACCTGTTTTACGCTCTTTCATTCCTTTGTGTTGGGGTTCTAGCGCCTGGATGATATCATGCTGACTTAGCTTACCCACCACACACTTGTTTTTGTCAACCACCAGGACCGCTCTGTGACGGTAACGATTCGGGTGAAACGCTTTCTGCGCTTCTTCTAGCGCATTGACCGCTTCAAATATGTTGGCGTCTTCGGCAACAGTGGCATATTCAGATAGTGGAACCATTAGTTCTTTTAGGGTAGCGATCTCCATGAAGCTACCCCAATTAGAAATTTTTTCTTCATGCGCCTGTTTCCTCTGGGCAGCCTTCTGCACTTTGCTAACAAGCTCATCAATATCACACGGTTTTATCAGATAATCATAAGCGCCCAGTTTCATGCCATCGATGCCTGAATCGATCGTGGCGTTTCCGGTCAACATGATGACCTCGGTCAGGGGAAACGACTTTTTAATCTCTTTCAACGTCTCAATTCCGTCCATTCCCGGCATCTTGACATCCAAAACAATGACATCGAGGTTTTGGTTCTTTTTGAGTGTTTCCAGACATTCTTTGCCACTATAGGCCAAAAGGGTCTTAATGTTTCTTTTTCCCAGCCGCTTGGCCGTGGTTTCCACCAGCGTTACTTCATCGTCTACCAACATGATAAATGGCGCTGTCATTGCTACCCCTCCTCACTGTCGATCTTCTGTGCTTGTATGTTTAGGTTTGGGTCTTCAAACATCACAGACTCTTTCGTTCAACCATTTTGGGGCTTACTTAGCCGTACTTTGAAGCACTTGGGTCGCCTGCTCGAGAATCCCCTCGGGAAAGCCGACGATGGGATAAATTACCAGAAAGCCTACTATCCAGAGCAACAGCATGGACAGCAAGAAAAAGCCGAAACCGTATTTTACGAAATCGATTGCCTCAAGGGCTCGCTTGTTTGTATCCGGATAAACGCCCAGCGCGAACGTCAACGCGTTGGCGGGTGAACCCACGATAAGGAAATGGGCATACGAAGATGCCAGGGCCACGGCCATACCGATAGCCCATGGCTCGCCGGCTACTTGGGTCATTATTCCCATGGGAACGACAATGGGCCCGATCAAAGCGACCGTAGCGGCATCGGACATGAAATTGGTTACAAGACCGGAGAAAGCGGACATGCCGACCCATAACCCGTAACCCTTATCCATACCCACGTGTGAAAGCCCGTTTAGAAAGGTCGTTGCCAGCCACAGGGCGCCGCCGCTTTCCTTGAGAAGCGCTCCCAGGGTCAGCGCCCCGCAATACATGAACCAGGCGTTAAAAGAGATGCGTCCTAATATCTGTTCAAATTTGACGGTCTTGAACAAGACCGGAATGATGAGGGCCAGAAGCGCCGGTCCTCCTAAGCCCGTTGCTTCGCCGCCAAATATCCAGAGGAGCACAATGAGAAAAAGTGATCCGGCCGTGACATATTCGGCATAGCTCATCTTGCCCATTTTGCGTGTCTCTTCCTTGATAAACTCTAGCCCGGGCGTCAGATCCCGGGTCTTTATCTTTTTACTAAAAAAAGTTGCCATATAGAGCAGCAACCCCATACTGCCGAGCGGCACCAGGGGCCATCCATATTTCATCCAGCCGGAATAGGTTATCGGTATACCGTATTCGGTAAAAAACCCCATCATGATCACATTACGCCCACCTGCCGAGGGTGTTCCGGGCCCACCCATATTCAAGGCGAAACACAAGGAAAAAAGGAGGAACTTGGCCAGGGCCGGATCGTGAACCACCTCTCCTTCGGGACTCGTGGCCTTTACCGATCCGTAATACACCGCCATCATGACCGGGACCATAAAAGAACACATGGCCGGAGCCGACATAAATGACCCTACGATTGACATGCTGATGCACAACACGATCATGGGGACCCAGAACCCTTTGGTCCACCCCAGTAACCAGACGGCCAGGCGCTTGTGGAAACCGACCTCCACCACCGTACCGCCCAGGGCAAAAACACCCAGCATAAAGAGTGGCGCATCACCGGCAAAGGTCTTGCCGATTAAATTGAAAGGAAGGAGCCCGAAAAAATATGCCAGGATAGGCATTAGGATGCCCGTTGCCCCGATGGGAAGGGCTTCGACCGCAAAAAAGATGACTGCCATCGGAACGATCCCCAGTACGATCATCGTTTTAGCGGCGGCCTGCTCAACGTCATGGGCGATCTCCCACTCTATCATCTTGTCGACATAGCCGTAATTCTCCATCACTTCGATAAGCGACTGGGGTGTAGGCAAAATAAAGGCGATCACTATAAAAATGCCAACACCGATACCAATCCACAGTCCTTTCTTGGCGAAGATTCCGGTTTTTTCCCCGTGTGTGTCCATGCAAAACTCCTCCTTAATTTATCTCGCTAATATTTCAATTCAATGGCAGTTCATCGCTGTCAACAATCATCCGGACTCAAGGTTCGCAGGTCTTGATCTTATCGCAAATTTTTGTGAACACATCAGACTAGCCGCAGGATACCGACGACCTGTTCGTCTCTGGTCACAAGCAGAGATTGATAACGATATACCAGCAGTTGGTGCATGGCTTCATCCAGTGCGGCATCTGCTTTTATATACACTCCGTCTGCAGGGGCCTTCATAAAAGCACTGACGTTCATTTGGGTCGCGCGGCTGCAGATAAATTGCAGAGGCTCACTCCAAAGAAAGTTATCTTTTAGCATGTCCCGGATTAATTCCGGGCTATACCCTGAACTGGACAGGACCCCGGTCGCTTCCAGTTCACCATACTTGGGTTCCAGAGCCATCAGGATGTCAAAGATGTCCAATTTGCCAACAACGCTATTTTTCTCATCGAGCACCAGAATTGCGCGGTGTTTATAATTCGACGGGTCAACTGACGCCTGAGCCTCTTCCAGGGCGATAACCGCCTGGTAAAGATTGGCCTCTTGTGAAACGGTTGCATACTCTTCAATCGGTACCATCAAATCCTTTACAATTACCGTTTTCATAATGACTCTCCTATTGATTTACACGCCTTAATGTTGATAACCAAATTCAATATCTTATTTGTTCATAATTCCAGATCGCTTCCAGCAGGTCCTATTTCCGGGGTCCGTCGGAATCAGGGGTCTCTCTTTTAGTCCTTCCGCGGGCTGCTTCGCGGATACGCCTATCCAGCGAATCGATATCCAGGGGAACCATGAAATCATCAAAAGCACCCAGTTCCATCCCTTCAATTGACAAATCCATATGGTTTGAATCGTTTATGATAATGACTTCGGTAGAGGGGCTGATGGCTTTGATCGGTCGGATCAGTGCCAACCCTTCGCGACCAAGCCCATCCACCCCCAGCAAGACCGTATCGATTTTTTCTTTGGCAACGATGGTCACGACATCATCCTGCTGGGTGGCTTTATCAACCGTAAAACCCTTCTCCTGCAAACACTTGTATAGATTTTTGCGGAAACGATTTTCGGCTTCGATGATCAATATATGGATGCCCATAGCTCTCTGCGCCCTTTTGGTGTAGTTCGATTGCCAGCAAAGAGCGTGCCAAAAATTTTTTATTGAATAAATATAGATTGTTAGGCAATTTAGGGGGAAATGGCGGGAAAAAGGGCGCGACCATATAGATCTATTTGAAACATTTTAGAACGTCCGAAAGAATACATATTGAAACGTTATTGCGCTTTCACTTTCCGGTAGGCGAATTTCAGCGAAGCATAACGGCCAAAAAGCACGCCAGGATCTTTATCTTGCAGGGTTTTTATGCGGATATCGGGTTGTCACAAAACATCACCCGGTTTTAGCGTTCCATCGACAAAACGCTTCAGGGCCGCTTTACTTGATCCAATGACGGAATCGATCACTTCAATCCGCTTCCAGGTGAGGTACTGAAAGTAATCATCCTCGATGCCGCTGCAGATAACGGTCTGAATGCCTTCCGTGATGATTAGATGGCAGAGCTGGTCCGCCGATGCACGGGGGAGGACCACCAGCCTTTGGTCCCTCGAATCAGCGTTTCCGACCCCGCTGATGATCAGAACTTCCGTGGCCAGGTCGAAGCGCGGCGCCACATCATTTTCGTATAAGGGAATCAGTATCTTTGTCGACATCGTCAGCGAATACCATATTGTTTCATTTTGCGCCACAGGGTGCTTCTAGCCCAGCCCAGTGAACCTGCAGCTTTGTTTTTTCGGCCGCGGGCCTTGACAAGTGCTTCAACAATCATTTGCTTTTCAATGTCTGCCCAGCCCTGCGGGGGCTCCGGACGAGAGGTGCCACCTTCCTTCGTTTCAACACGAAGGCGGGTGAACGTTTCTTGAGGGGCGACGGTCATATCGACTGGGCTTGTTTCCACCACATACGATGGGAGGTGTTTGGGTTTAATTTGCTTATCATCACAGATGTTTATGGCGTACTCCACAATATTTCTCAGTTCCCGGACGTTTCCGGGATAATTGTAGGCCATCAACTTTTTTAACGCCTTGGTCGACAGACCGGGCTTTGTTTTGCCCAGTTGGGTTGAAATGGTGTTAAAAAAATGATCCAGCAACAGCTGAATGTCGCCCTGTCGATTGCGCAGCGGAGGCAGGTGAAGCCGGATCACGTTGAGTCTGAACAAAAGATCTTGGCGAAAGCGTTTGTCGTTGACGCGCCTTTCGAGATTGCGGTGGGTGGCCGCGATGATTCGTACGTCAGCGGCAACCCCTTTGACACTCCCTAAAGGAAAGACTTCTTTGTCATCCAGAAAGGTGAGCAGCTTGACTTGCAGCGAAAGGGGCAGATCTCCGATTTCGGTCAGGTACAACGTGCCGTTATGCGCCAGTCGAAATCGCCCGGGTTTATTCTCTACCGCGCCGGTAAATGCACCTTTGCGATGGCCGAACAACTCGGACTCTAACAGAGTTTCCGGCAACGCACCGCAATTGATCTTGACAAATGGCCCCTTGGCCCGGTTCGAGGATTTATGGATCGCTTCGGCCACCATGTCCTTGCCGGTACCGGTCTCCCCGGTTATCAGGACGGATGAATCGCTTTGCGCCAAGGATGGAAGAATCTGGAAAATTTTTTCCATTTCCGGGCTTCGGCCGATGATGTTGTCGAACCGGTATGCATGGCTGGCTTTTTCATTGAGTTTCCGCAAGAGGCTGATGTCCTCCACCGTTTCCAGAAAGCCAATCATTTCGCCGTCAAGATTTTTCAGGGGCGCGGAGGTTATGCGGATGGGAATTAATTGACGGTCTCTGTTGATGAGATCGCCTTCTATGCATTTCGGGCCGGATTCTTCATCAACACTTAATGCCGGGCAATTTTGAAGGCAGACATTGCTCCGGAGGATATGGGAGCAGGCAACACCGCGAAACTCCTCTTGGCTGAACCCCGTAAGGGCTTTCAGGGTTTGATTCATCGCAACGATCTTGCGATCCAAGCTCAGGGCGACAACCCCGATGGCAATTTCATCGAAAAATTCAAAAAAATCTATCGGAAGCTTGAAAAGATTATTGATTTGCGGCGGGACAGCTGCATTCCGGCCTGAGATAGCCCGGACAATATCATTGGCCTTTGAGTTAGATTTTTGGCGGGTAGCTTTTTTCATGCGCGATGGTATCGTAAACGTGAACGCAGGTTCATCCAACAAGGGTCTTGTGTACGGTATAACCGTTGCCTTCAAAAATCCAGCAAAATATAATTCGGTTGCTGTTCACTGAATGTCCAACACACCCTCTTGATTGATCGCGCACAGACTTGAGTACCTAAACCTGCTTCATGCCGGTCTATTTATCTTTTTTGACAAATAACCTTCATCCCTACAGATCTTTGCAGGCGTCCATCATATCGTAGAGACTATTGAACAGATCAGTGGACCGCAGGATGCCGACGATGACCTTGCCTTGGGTCACCAACAGGCTATGATGCTGACCCATGACGATTCTGTGGCAGGCAACATTGAATGTGTCTGTTTCAGCGACAAACTCGCCCTCCGTGGGTTTTTGCATATACTCTTTAACCTGTTCGCTACTGACTGCTTTACACAGCTCCTCCAGGGGTTGCTCCCACAGTTCGAAGCTCTCACGAAGAGTGGCCAGGACCTTTTTGCTCAAAACCGATCGACCGATCCAGCGATCGTCGCCCACGCCAATCTGGCGATAACGGGGTTCCATGGCCCGCATGATGTCCACTTGGCTCAGACGGCCCACCACATGCCGGTTTTTATCGATGACCACCAGAGATTGGTGGCGGTAGGGGCCTTCTTTGTAACGTCTTTTTTCGCTCTCAATGGCCTGAATTGCCTCCACCATGGTGGCGTCTTCGTGAATGGTAGCGTAGTCAGCAATGGGTACCATCAATTCTTTTACCTGTCGTGTTTTCATAATTTTCTCCTGTTCTGAAAGCGGTTGCATATTTTTCACTGACCTATCGCGATATCAACCAATTAAGGAGTCGATAGATGATGTTCCAAAGGGCACCGTGTCCCTTGGTCCAGCATAAACGGCATCGTTCAAGGAAGCCATGCTGAAGAGGTGACACGAATCCAACTCAAAAGCGGTGCTTTGGCTCTTATTGCAGCGCGGAGGTCAGATTGATGAAAGGCGAGTTACAATAGAGGAGGCCCATGCTCGTAGCACAGGATGTGCCGTTTGCAGACACTATCGTGGAACTGATCAATATTGATGGCAAAGCGGCTGTCCATTTCCAAGATTAATCATGTTTTTTAAACTTTCAAGTCCTTTTGTTAGGAAAAACCGTCATGCTTTTTGCAGCATTTCGACGACTTCCACCAAACGCCCCACCAGATGTTCATGATAGCGCTTGCCACCTTCCGGTGAGGCTTTGCTGGGTTCGCCGGCGGTCCCTCCCGCAGATTCGACCAATTGTGATGATGGTGCCTTTGGCGACCTTGAGTACCGGCTCCGTCTTGAATTGTTAACCCACGATCGCCAGTTTTTGACAATCCTGGTTCTCGTATAGTAGTCTCAATATATAATTTGTTAATGCGGAAGGTAACATCTGCGGGCCGCCCTGGCAGATGGCCAAAGCCATGGGTGACGGCTGTATGGCCGGCATTACGGCTGCCAAGTATGTGAAGAAATCCCAATAGGGGCCGATTAAAATCTCATGCTCAACTTCCTGGCAACTGGTACGACGTTGGGTCTCTCAGCCGGCTTTGCGCCCGGCCCGCTGCTGACCCTGGTTATCTCCGAAACCCTGCAATACGGTGTCAAGGCC
The DNA here is from genome assembly GCA_963802265.1 of uncultured delta proteobacterium. Classification (GTDB taxonomy): domain Bacteria; phylum Desulfobacterota; class Desulfobacteria; order Desulfobacterales; family CAWDIC01; genus CAWDIC01. The sequence continues at coordinate 4,304 of CAWDIC010000002.1, read as the reverse complement.
GGCATAAAAGTCGCTCTGGCCCCCATCCTGACGGATGTGCCGATCATCCTGTTGTCCGTGTTCATTCTGGGCAAGCTGTCCTATTTTGATACCGCCCTGGGACTCATCGCCCTGGGGGGTGGATGTTTTATTATCTACCTGGGATACACCAACCTGCGCATAAAAGATGTGGCCATCGATTTAACCGACATCAAACCCATCTCGCTGCGCAAGGGCATCCTTGTCAATGCCTTGAACCCACACCCCTATCTTGTTCTGGTTCACGGTGGGCGCACCGCTGACCATGCAAGCCATGCAGCAAGGCACCCTGGTGGCAGCGGCCTTTATCGGCAGTTTTTACTTGTGTCTGGTGGGGTCGAAAATTGCCTTGGCGCTCGTGGTCGGCCGCTTTCGATCCTTTTTGGCAGGCAAAACGTATCGCACGATCATGCGCGCTCTGGGTGTTTTGTTGATTTTGCTGGGTTTGTGGCTTTGCTATGATGGCCTGAAATTAGGCGGGCTGTTGCCCGCCTAATTTCAGGCGTGCGTTATTCAAGCGAGGTGTTCGAGCAGAATTCTGAGCATGCGGCGCAGTGGTTCGGCGGCTCCCCAAAGCAACTGATCACCCACGGTGAAGGCGGTCAGGTAATCCGGTCCCATGTTGAGTTTGCGAATACGGCCGATGGGAACGGATAAGGTTCCTGATACCTTGGCCGGCGTCAGTTCGTGAATGGTCGTCTCTTTATCGTTGGGAACGATTTTAACCCAATCATTGTTTCCCGCCAGAAGTCGCTTCGATTTCATCTAAAGGTAGATTTTTTTTTAATTTGATCGTGAACGCCTGGCTGTGACAGCGCATGGCGCCGATGCGCACGCACTGGCCGTCGATGGCCACCGGATTGTCACTACGTCCCAGGATTTTGTTGGTTTCGACAAACCCTTTCCACTCCTCACGGGTCTGACCGTTTTCCATGGCCCGATCGATCCAGGGAATCAGGCTGGCAGCCAATGGGGCACCAAAAAATTCAGTCGGCATGGATGCATCACGAAGTGAAGTGGTTACGCAGCGATCGATTGTCAAGAATCGCTGTTGCCGGGTTATCCAGCAAATCTTTAGCGGCACCGCCGATGGCCTGCATTTGGGCCACAAGCTCGCGCATATTGTTGGCACCGGCACCGGAAGAAGCTTGATATGTCATGGACGTCAGCCATTCAATCAGATCCTTTTCAAAAAGACCACCCAAAGCCATCAGCATCAATGAGACCGTACAATTACCGCCGATGTAGCTTTTACTCCCATTTGACAAGGCTGCATCGATGACATGGCGGTTGACCGGATCCAGAATGATGATGCTGTCGTTTTCCATACGGAGCGTAGAAGCCGCATCAATCCAATACCCTTGCCAGCCGCCTTGGCGCAGTTCTGTGTGCACCTGGGTCGTGTAGCCGCCGCCCTGGCAGGAAACGATGATGTCCATCTTATTCAAAAGGTCGGTCTTATAGGCATCTTCAACCAGGGGCACATCCATACCCATGTCAGGGCCTGGTTGCCCGGCTTGTGAAGTTGAAAAAAACAGCGGTTCAAAACCATTGAAATCCTGTTCCGCAACCATCCGTTCCATCAGAACGGAACCTACCATGCCACGCCATCCGACAAAACCGACTTTTAACATCTGCTTAATTCTCCTTTTCCTCAAAAATGAATCATATTTCATTAGGTTACAGATGAACAGATGTCAAGGGGAAAACCAAATTTCCGCATTGAGGAATTGCGAATTTCGAATTGGCTTAACCCCAATTCCAAACCGTTTTGGTGATAGGGCAATCGTTCACGCAACGGCGCGGAGACGCAATTGAAAATGGTGGGTCGAACCTCGTCTTACCTTGAAATTTCGGTTGACAAAACCGAATTTTCAAGGTAAATAAGGGCATTATGATTGAGCGCCATCAAGAGATAAAAACGCTAAACAAGCTGCTGCAAGGGCATCCGGTTGTCGGTATCATCGGTGCCCGGCAGGTCGGGAAAACAACTCTAGCCCGTGAGGTAATATCCGGCTTTCAGTCCCCCACCGAATATTTTGATCTTGAAAATCCAGAGGACCTGGCGCGGTTAGCCGATCCAATGCTCGCCCTTAAAAATCTGAGCGGGCTTGTCGTCATTGATGAGATTCAACGGTATCCGGATCTGTTCCAGGTACTGCGTGTCCTGGTCGACTTGCCCGATTCGAAAACCAAGTTCCTGATTCTCGGAAGCGCCTCTCCGGACCTGTTGCGGCAGAGTTCGGAAACACTTGCCGGCCGCATAATCTATCACCAGGTTCATGGTTTTGCATTTGATGAGGTCGATAAGTCTCCATACACAAAGCTGTGGATGCGCGGTGGATTTCCAAGATCTTTTCTGGCCCGTTCCCATGCCGCAAGTGATGAATGGCGGCGCGCGTTCATTCAGACCTTTCTTGAAAGGGATCTGCCTCAACTTGGCATCCGGATCAACCCGACAGCCATGCGCCGCTTTTGGTCAATGATTGCCCATTATCACGGCCAATTCTGGAACTCGTCCGAGTTTGCGCGATCATTCGGTGTGGCCGACACAACCGTTCGAAAATATATAGATTATCTAACCGCAGCCCTGGTCGTGTTTCAACTTCAACCATGGCATACCAATATCAAGAAACGTCAGGTCAAGGCGCCGAAGGTATATATCTCAGATACCGGCCTGCTGCATAGTTTACTGAACATTAAAAATATACGGGATCTGGAAGGTCACCCAAAAATCGGTGCCTCTTGGGAAGGTTTCGTTTTACCGCAGATCATTCGCAGGCTGGGTGTCTATGACAATGAATACTTTTTCTGGGCAACGCATGGGGGCGCTGAGTTGGACCTATTCGTTCGTTGCGGCAGGCACAGACTCGGTTTTGAAATCAAGCGTACAAGCTCTCCCAAAGTAACGCCATCCATGCGGAACGCCTTGTCCGATTTGAAGCTTCAAAGGATCGATGTTATCCACGCCGGAGATAAGAGTTTTCCTTTGGGAGACAGGATCCGTGCGATCGCGATCCATAGACTGCTTGTGGATATCAATCCTATTTCAAATTGACCGACTCCATTACTGTCTTCCCCAAGGCCCGCATCATCACTTTGAATATGTCGGTGTTGTCTCTGTAGTCGCCCTTAAAACGCGCTTTTAAATATTCCGCGCCTGGACCCTGGGCATAAATCGGTACCAGGCTGTTGGTGTGATGACGCCAGCCTGCACAATCGACACCCCAGCACTGGTTCTTAATTACTTCATTACCGGTTACATCGCCGATCGGCTGCAAATGGCCACACTCATGATCGGCCGTAACAATCAACAAGGTATTATCCCATGAGCTGGCATTGTCCGGATGCTCGCATCCAATCGATGACGGCCTGCACCGCATCGTCGAAGGCCAGGGTCTCTTCTAACATGCGTGTCATATCATTGCCATGAGCGGCCCAGTCGATCGCACCACCCTCGACCATCAACCAAAAACCCGCCGGGTCCTGCTCCAACACCGCCAGAGCAGCACAGGTCATGGTTCGTAAATCCGGCACATCGGCAATATAGGCCTGCCCTCCGACCTGCCAGTCGTCGCGCGGCTCGCCATCATCAATTTTGCGATCACACTGCAGGGTTCGGGCAACGGGCGCCAACCCGAAAACTCGGCGTGGCATGGCTTCACCCTTGTAAAAGCCGTCACCATCGGATAGATCTTCGAAATCCGGTTTGATTTGGACAAACTGACGGCCCCAAAAATCATGGGAGACTTTATCAAAAAGGGCCTCACCGTTTTCATCTTTCAGGTAGGTGCTGTTATTGCGGCGCCATAAATGTAAAATCCGGCCGTTTTTTTTCTGACTATTTTGATCGAAATACGGGTGGCCACAGCCCATGATCACATCCAGGCTTGAATAAATCATCTGGCGCGCTTTTTCACCCTGGTTTCGTCGATACTGGGTTTTAACAACCGTGGCGGCCGGTGTCGCGTGCTGAAATTGTACGGATGTGACAACCCCGGTCGCCTTGCCTTCAGCAGCAGCCATATCGACGATGGTCGGACGGTAGCGCACTGAAAAAGGCCGCTGCCCGGATAGCCACCGTCCCGTGCAACGACATTCAGGGCTGCGCGTACGGTTTTATGGCCCGAAAGCATTGCGCTGGCTGCAGCGGCGGATTCGGTAGCACCTTTATTCACCCAGGCAGGTAAGGGTTTTCGTTCCCAGGGTGTCTTGCCGGCCAGGGCTGGATCGTAAGCGCCACTGCAGCTGGCATCGTCCCAAAACTCTCCTGATAACGACCCATC
>CAWDIC010000001.1:0-1114225 GCA_963802265.1 uncultured delta proteobacterium | reverse complement strand
GGCAGTCGCGTTCCGCATGAAAGTGGTCATGTAGCCATGGTAGGCCAATGTCTCCATGGCCAATTTGCGGTTAGCATATTTACGGGTTGCGTCCACATGCCAGCCCCCCATGCCATCACCCACCATCAGGATAATTTGGCGTACATTGGACAGGGCGTCCGGAAGCCCATTTGGCTGAATTGGTTCGATGCGAGAACAGGCGCTAAGTACAATCAGTCCTGTCGCAACAATCACAATAAGGCTTTTTATTCGATTCACCGAAGTTTGCACGTCTGGTTGCTCTCTTATATTATCTTCATGCCGCCCTGATAGAAAAGGCCCCATTGCACGCAACGAGGCCTTATAGCCAAAATCGACTTGGGACGTTTGCGGTCTGTTACTTCGCTATCATGGCGCGCATCATGTCCCCGGCGTTTTCCGCGTGGTCGGCAATCGATCCAATGGTTTCCGCCAACCGAACCATGTGAAATACGGTTACCGGGTCAATCGGCAGGTTCAAAGCTTTTTCCTTGATCATATCCTCGAACTTGTCGGCCTCGTGTTCCTCGCGCCGCAAGGCCCGAATGATTTCCTTGACGACCACGCGTTGTTCTTCGGAAAAAGAATTGAAATACTTCCTGGCTTCTGAAACCATACGGCTTAATTCTTCGATCGGTTCGATCACCGCATCTACCAGCAGCATAAAATCTTTTTCAAGCTCCGGCGGGATTCCCGGCTCGGTTCGGTATGAAATCCAGTCAAGGGCATCTTCAACCGCATCCAATACCCCGTCCTGCTCTCTCAAATAGCGGAACAACTGAAACTTGTCGACCTGCATCAAAGTCCCTTTGGGCAAATGACCGCGGACGCGCCGTTTAATGGCATCGGCTTCACTTTCGAGTTTGACCACATCTTTACGAAATTCCTCGAAGCTATCGCATTGATCCGCGAGATGACACTCCACGGCCTGTTGAAAGGCCCAGGTGCATTCTTTGACTTTCTCGGCGTGCTCCAGAAGACCTTCAAAGGGCGAAGTCATGAACATCGATTTAAATGGGACTCGCATAATTATCTCCTCCAGAAGCCAACTCAAAAACCTCTCTTGAGATACCTTCTAATAGAAAAATCTGATGATCTTAAAAAGAACCATGCTCGTCACGGCCGCGGCCGGAACGGTTAGAACCCAGTATATCATAATTTGAAAAATAATCCTAAAATTAACCGCTTCGATACCGCGTGCCAGACCGACCCCAAGGACGCCGCCCACGGCGGCATGGGTGGTCGACACCGGCAAACCCATTTTGGAAGCGATCAGAACCGTGGTGGCCGCCGCGAACTCAACTGCATACCCACGCGTGTTGCTGAGCGTTGTAATCTTAGTTCCCATGGTTTCCATAACGCGCGAACCCGCCATCCAGATACCACAAGCAATACCAATACCGCCAAACACCAACAGGAAAATCGGCACCGGAACTTCTGCTCCCACAGAGCCAGTTTTCACCAAGAAATAGATAACCGCCAAAGGTCCGATGGCATTGGCCACATCGTTGGCCCCTTGGGCCAAAGCGACATAGCAGGCGGTTCCTACTTGGATAAAACGAAAAACCTCCTCGCCCGTCTTGGATTTTTGAGGTTTCAGCAACCGGTGCAGGATTCGCATACCGACAATGCCCAATATAGCGGATAAGATCAATGCAACCAAAATGGCCATGGGCATACTGATAGACAGTTTTTTACCGACTGGCGTCTTGAACAAAAACGACAGCACCACGATAAAAAAGGTAATCCCGATAAAAATAGGCCCTAGCTTGATTGCCTGTTCATGGGCATTCTTACGCGATAGAACAACTCGGACAATGATCTTAAACAGAAAAAAAGCAATGATAAGACTAAAAACCGGTGATATGATCCAGCTAAGAACGACCGCAACCAAGACTGTCCAGTTAATAACAGAAAGACCTCCCGCCATAATACCGAATCCGATCATAGCACCGACAATCGAATGCGTCGTTGAAACCGGAAGGGATTTCCAGGTCGCAAAACTGACCCACAAGGCGGCGGCCAATAATGCGGAAAGCGCTCCTACCAGGGCCAGGTGCGGATCAGTTAAAATGTCGGTTGAAACGATACCCTTGCGGATCGTATTGGTCACATGGGAGCCAATAAAGGTGGCACCCAGTAAATTCAATATGCCGGCAATCAATACCGCCTGGCGGATCGTGATCGCCTTGGCACCCACGGACGACGCCATAGAATTGGCCACATCGTTGGCCCCGATATTCCAGGACATGTAAAAGCCAAACACAAATCCGAGGATCAGGATATAATATTCTGGAGTCACGCTATCCGTTTAATATAATAAGAAATATTAACGTCATAAGGCCAATAGCCACAAACCGCTTAATTTGCTGGTGGCAATATCACGCCAAGCAGTCGAAATCAAATAAAAAACCCGGTCCCAAAGGACCGGGTTTGATGACCCGCTAAAATTGTTAAACAAATTTAAATATCAAGGCTTTTCGTGACGAATGATCTCGCCTTCGATCAAATAAATCACTTCTTCGGCAATATTGGTGGCATGATCGGCCAAACGTTCGAGATGGCGGGAGATTAAGAACACATTGATCCAGTATTTGAGTTGATCGGCACTTGCAAACATTTCTCTTTTGATCTGCTCATAGGCTTCTTGCTGAAGCGCATCTACTTCGTCATCGAGGGTCACAACTTCCCAGGCCAGATCATCGTCCATATTGACCAGGGCGTCCAGGCTCATCTTTAACATTTTGCTGGCCTTGCCCGCCATTTCCGAGTAATCGAACGATGCCTCCCGCTTGTCGAACTTGGCGATCGTTTTGACACGCCGGGCGATGTTTACCGCTTCATCACCGATCCTTTCCAGGTCATTGTTGATCTTGATGATGACAACCAGGAAACGCAGATCGACCGCCACGGGCTGATATAGGGCCATAACCTTCAGACATTCTTCCTCGACCTCGACTTCCATCTCGTCGATCTCATAATCGGACCGAATGATCGTCTCGGCATGGTCAGCGTGCAACTCCTTGATGGCCAAGGTCGCCAAACGCACACGATCTTCGACCATGGCGCCCAAGGAAAGGATCATTTTTTTGATTTTTTCCAGTTCTCTTTGAAAATGTTTTGTCATTGTCGATCCTCATATTTAGCCAAACCGGCCCGTAATATAGTCCTCGGTCTGTTTCAGTTTAGGCCGGGTAAAAAGGGATTGGGTTTGCCCGACTTCAATCAATTTACCTATGTAAAAAAAGGCGGTAATGTCTGAAACACGGGCCGCCTGCTGCATGTTGTGGGTCACGATGATGATAGTCAGGTTTTTTTTCAACTTGTCGATCAACTCTTCGATTTTCTGGGTCGCAATGGGATCCAAAGCCGAACAGGGCTCATCCATCAAAAGCACTTCCGGTTCCACGGCCAAAGCGCGGGCGATACATAGGCGCTGCTGCTGGCCCCCGGACAAACCCAAAGCCGACTCCTGCAGCCGATCCTTGACCTCATCCCACAAGGCGCTCTGCTGCAGACTCTCTTCAACCCGGGCTTCGATAAAGCCTCTGTCTTTAATCCCATTGACCCTGAGCCCATAGGCAATATTTTCAAAAATCGATTTGGGAAACGGGTTGGGTTTTTGAAACACCATGCCAATGCGACTGCGCAGCCTGACGACATCCAGGCCCGGCATATAAATATTATGGTCATCCAACAGCAACTCACCGCTAACTTGAGTGCCGGGGATCAAATCGTTCATCCGGTTCATGCATCTTAAAAAGGTACTCTTGCCACACCCCGACGGTCCGATCAAAGCCGTCACCTGGTTAAGACCGAATTCCATTGAAATGCCGTGCAATGCCTTAAAATCCCCGTAATAAAAATCAAGGTTTTGGGAACGCATCTTGACTGTTGTTTGCATGTTAATCCTGATATCTAAAAGCGCATCTTTTTGCGCAGCTTGGCCCGGTATATAATTGCTATCAAGTTCATCCCCAGGACCATGGCAATCAGCACCAGGGCGGTCCCATACTGCAAGTGGCGGGTGGCCTCGATTTCGGTTCCTGCCGTTGCAAGCACATAAATATGGTACGGCAACGCCATCACTTCGTCAAATATGGATGTCGGCAATATCGGTGTAAAAAAAACAGCCGCCGTAAACATGATGGGCGCGGTTTCTCCGGCGGCACGGCTGATGCCCAGGATACCCCCGGTCAAAATGCCCGGCAGGGCCGCCGGCAGGACAACCCGATAGATGGTTTGCCATTTGGTGGCGCCCAAGCCGAGCGATGCTTCGCGATAAGTATTGGGTACCGCTTTTAAAGCTTCCTTGGTCGCTCCAATAATAACCGGCAGGCTCATTGCCCCCAGGGTCAAGGCCCCGGCCAGAATACTGACGCCCATCTTAAGATAAACCACGAACAGCGCCAGACCGAATAGTCCGAAGACGATGGACGGCACACCGGCCAAGTTGTTGATACCCAACCGTATGATTCTCAAAATCCGACCGGGATGCGCATATTCGTTGAGGTAAACCGCTGACGCTACGCCGATCGGCATGGCGATCACAATTGCCCCCAGGCTAAGGCTGAGAGTTCCAACGATACACGGCAAAATTCCGCCCTTGGTCATAGAATCAATGGGCGGCTGGGTCAAAAATGTCCAATTAATGGCCCGCCAGCCGTTCTTGACCATAAAAAAAACAATAATGAACAGCGCCAGGCCATTGATCCCCGCTGCTGTGCGCAGCGAAAGGAAAACCAATTTTTGAAACAGGTTGCGACGCTTTAGTTGCGATGAAAAATTGCCGGATTTCTGTGTCACCGCTAAGGTGTCGCCGGAATTATTGTTAGCAGGCAATGTTATGGAAAGATTTTTCAGCGGGTGCACGGCTGATGTGCGCATTTCAGTATTCCTTTCCTGCATTCCTAAAGCGTGGCCTCTCCAACCTGGCGGTATTTGTGCGCAATATGATCGGCGACCAGATTAAACAGAAAGGTAAACAGAAATAAAACAATACCGGTAGCAAAGAGGGCATAATAGTGCTCACCCCGAAAAGGTGCTTCGGCCATCTCTGACGCAATACTGGCCGGCATAGGCCGTACCGGATCGAATATGGATATGGGAATCAAAGCCGCACCACCGGCCACCATCAGGACAACCATGGTTTCACCGATCGCTCGGGACATTCCCAAAATCACAGCCGTGCTGATACCGGAGATCGACGCAGGGATCACGACCTTGACGATCGTTTCCAACTGGGTCGCCCCCAGGGCCAGGGATGCCTCACGCAATGCCGTCGGCACGCTGTGGATGGCGTCTTCAGAGATACTGCAAATGGTCGGTATGGACATAAAGGCCAGCATCAGGGACGCATTGAACAGATTCAAACCGGTCGGGATATCAAAAACGCTTTGCAAAAACGGCGCTACCAGAACCATACCGAAAAAGCCGATCACGACCGACGGCAGGGCCGCCAGCAGTTCAACGATCGGTTTGACAATCTCACCGACCTTGAAAGAGGCGACTTCAGATAGGTAAACAGCTGTCATGACTCCTAAGGGAATTGAAATCAGGGCTGACAGGCCCGTCACCGCCAGGGATGCGGTGATCAGCGACAAGATCCCGAAATCCGGAGGATCGGAAGTGGGATACCAGAACTTGCCGAAAATGAAATCTTGGACCGACACGATCTTGAATATGGGCAGGCCCTCCATGAACAGGAAGACCATTATCATACCCAAAACGGCGATGGAAACCGACGCAATGCCGAAAAATAACATGCGCATCGTCCGTTCGGTTACTTGACGTTTATCGATCATGAGCTTTCCCGTCTTGCTGATTGATTTCTGCCCCTTTAACTAAAAGGCGTTCGGTGGCGCGGGATTAAACCGCTTTAAATGAAAATGTGACGCCCTTGCTGCCAGGTTGGATCGCTTGGCGATGACCTGCGCAACGGCGTCGCACGTAGCCTTAATTGGCAGGTCCTAATAAAGCCGCACGTAACCGCTGGCGGCAACGTGCTCCTGGCCTTTCTTGGGGTGCAGCACGTAGTTGATAAAATCGAGCACCTCACCCTTAGGCCAACCATTGGTAAACATGAACAGTGGCCGACTGATCGGAAAGGATCCATCCAGCGTTGTTTCTTCGGTGCCCTCGATGCCGTCCACCGTCAATGGCCTGACACTGTCGTTAAGGTAACCAATACCGATATAGCCAATTGCGTATTTATTATTGGAAACGGCCTGCACGATAGCACCATTGGATGCCATAACCTGGGCCCGCGGGGTAACCCGTTCTTTCTTCATGACCTTACCTTCCCAGGTTTCATAAGTACCTGAGGAGGTGTCGCGCGAACAAGCAACGATTTTAAGATCCGGACCACCAATGTCTTTAAAATTTGTAATTTCACCTTTGTAAATGGCCTTGAGCTGGTCCATGGTGATGTTCGTCAAGTTACTGCTTGGATGGACAACGGGGATGATACTGTCATACGCCACCGCAAACGGGACCGGATACACGCCTTTTTCAACTGCCATGGACACTTCTTTGTCCTTGATGAACCGCGACGTACTGGCGACATCGGTACTGCCGTCAATGATGGCCTTGATACCGTTGCTCGAGCCCCCACCCGAGAGCGAAATTTTCACATCCGGGTTTTCCTTCATATAGGCCTCAACGACCTTCTGAGCGATTGGCAAAACCGTTGTCGACCCTTTAATGACCAGATTCTCTGCCAGCACCGGAGCGACGCCTATGATCAATACCCATGCAATCGTTACCATCGTTAATAATCCGTCTCTTTTCTTCATTCCTGTTACTCTCCTTTGATACAGCAGGGTTTTTAAAACCCTTCGTTATAAGTTAGGAAATAATACTTACCAATTGTTAGAATAATGTTAGCGTCATGTAAATTTTCAGTTAGTCGCTTGATCCACCTCCTCGCATGCAAATATATGATCTTCACTTTGTATAGAATGACCTACGATTAGCGGGGTTATGTTAGGAAAGTGTTAAGGATTGGTTAGAAGTCGTTTAAACATAGAATCGTTTCACGATTCTATACAACGCGACTGCGTCGCTTCAAACCGGGAGACATATAGTGGTTGTCAAAACAACGTTCCGATTGGGGCGTCTGGCACTCTATTTCTTAAAAAGACCATTGTTGATGATTACGCTGGCTAACTGGGATGCTTTCGGAAGGATAATCGAGAAGGTGCTGCCTTCACCGGGTCGACTTTGGACGGCAATGCGCCCCTTGTGCGACTGGATGATATGTTTAACGATTGCCAAACCGAGGCCGGTACCGCCCATTTTGCGACTGCGGGCCTCGTCTACACGGTAAAAACGCTCAAACAGCCGCGGCAAATGCTCCGCTGCGATGCCAAGCCCATGATCCTTAAAGCGGATCACGACGTCCTCGTCCTCGAATACGGTATTGATTTCGACAGCACTGTCATTATTGCTATATTTTATAGCATTGTCCAACAGGTTTATAAATGCCTGCTCCAGCAAGGTCACATCGACCAGGGCCGTTGTGTTTGGATCGCCTGAAAACGTGATCCTTATATTTTTCTGTTGGGCTGCGCCATTGCAATGGGCAATTGCCGAATCAAGCACCTCTTTTAGATCCCGCCGGACAAAAATCAGATCCGTTTCCTTTTGTTGTTCGATGCGTGACAATTGCATGAGGTCTTCGACAATCGCCGTCAAACGGTTGACGTGCCTTTCGATGATCCCCAGAAATCTTTGGCGCTCGGCTTGATCTTCAATGGCATTGTGTTGCAGGGTTTCGACAAACCCCTTAATCGCCGTTAGGGGGGTTTTAATTTCATGGGATACGCTAGCGGCAAAATCCCTTCGCATGTTTTCCAGGCGTCGTAATTGGGTGACATCATTGAGGACGACCAGGATTCCGATTTGTCGATTGTCGGCGTCCCGCAAAGGAGTGCTGCGCGTATGCAAGGTGCGTTCGCCCTCCTCGTGCAAAACGATATCCCACTCGATTCCTTCACGACTCGCCAGGGCTTCCTTGACAAAACGGTGTAGATCAGGATTGCGGATCACTTCCTGAATTGTCAAATGCTCGAGGGCCCGCGGGTCGCGTTTTAAAATTCGGGCGGCAGCCTGATTGATACTCAAAAGCCTTTCATCATTATCGATCGCCATAACACCTTCGATCATACTGGCAAGGACGGCCTCCTGTTCGTTGCGCTGTTGATTGATGGTGTTGATGCGTTTGTCGAGCTGGGTCGCCATCTCGTTCAACGCTCTGGCCAGTCCACCGACCTCCTCAGTGTCAAAAACGGGCAACTTGTGCCGCAGGTCACCTTGCGCATATTTGGCAGCCCCCTGTTTAATGATCTCGATGGGGCGCACCACGCGCCGGGATATGAATAGACTGATAATGGAAGCTAACAGGGCAATCAGGAAACCGCCAATGGCGATGCGGATGCGGATGATGTTCAGTTCTTCATCGATGGCCGTAACCGGGATTGATGTTCGCAAAACACTTGTAATTTCAGACTGATTCCATAGGGGAAGCGCCACATACATCATGTCTTTTCTCAGGGTACCGCTAAAGCGAACGGCACTTCCTGTCTGCCCATTAAGGGCCGCAATGATTTCGGGTCTATACAGGTGCGATTCCATTCGTTGTGGATCTTCTTCGGAGTCACCGATCACTTTACCGGAAGGAAGAATCACCGTGATCCGTGTGCCTGAACTTTGGCCGTTGTCTTTACAGATGCGATCGATGGCCGCTTCCTGTAACGGGGATAGATGGACGGCCACGCGTTGTTCCAGCAACCGTGCACGCGCCTCGAGATCAGCAGCAATCTGTTCTAAAAAAAAGTCATGTAACGAATCTTGGGCAAACCAGCTGACAGCCAGAAGTGAAAGAAGGGTAATCAGCAGGTAAGATGGAAACAGCTGCCAGAATAAGCGTTTTCTTGTTCTCATGTCGCTTCCCTGAAACGATAGCCAACGCCTCGGACGGTTTCAATGTACTTTCCATAGACGCCCAGTTTTTTGCGTAGGCCTACGATTTGTACATCCACAGAACGATCGGTAACAGGGTAGTCGTCCCCTCTAACCGCATCGACGATTTGGGTCCTTGTAAAAACCCAACCGGGACGCGACGCCAGGTAATAGAGTACCTGGAATTCGGTATAGGTCAAGTTGATCGGTTGGCCGCCGGCTTCGACCTCACGCCGTCCCGGATGAAGCTTCAGTTCGTGAACCTGTATAATAGCCATATCATCGGTCGGTGCGCTCACCAGCCGTCGCATTACCGCTCGGATGCGCGCGATCAGGATACGCGGACTGAACGGCTTGGCAATATAGTCGTCAGCACCCAGCTCCAATCCGGTAACCACATCGGCTTCCTCGCCTTTGGCCGTCACCATGATAATCGGGATGCGCTCGGTCTTGGAATCCCGCTTCAATCGCTTGGTAACCTCGAGTCCATCTATGGCCGGTAGCATCAGGTCTAGCACGATCAAATCGACCGATTCAGTTTTGGCAATCTGCAAGGCCTTTTCACCAGAATCGGCACCGATCACCTCGTATCCTTCGCGTGTCAAATTATATTCGATCAACTCGAGGATATCTTCTTCATCATCAACGACCAGGATCTTTTCTTTTGTCATGTAATCCTCTGTGTGTATACCAATAGAATTAAAAGAGGACGCCTGGCCCGCGCAACGCATCCCTCATTCATCAACAGGTGCAGGTGTAGCTCAAAGTTCGAGAATGCAGTTTCCGGTCCAGAAGCGAGGGATATAGCCATTACCAGGTCCAAGCGTCCTTTGTTGCCTGATATAATGCTATCAATGTTATGATTATGTTAGTGCAGGATTAATTTTCTGTTAATGGCGGCTAACCAACTGAAATGATAGTCTTAGAAGTCATCTCAAAATAAATATTTTGGTTCAAGGTCAAGGCGAAACATAGTTTTAACCTGCAGGCATACTCAAGTATGTCGAGGATTTAAAACGATGCTCCAACGCAGAGATAGGACCAAAAGATTATTTTGAGATAACTTCTAGTCTTCGGGTTCATCCTGATAGCGCTCCTGAATGGAGCGAATCATTTTCAAGCTGGAAAAGAAAATCTCCACCAGTTCGGGATCAAAATGCGATCCGGTATCTTGCTCGATGGTTTTCAACACCTTCGATTCATCCCAGGCCTCTTTATAACATCGCTTGGATGACAGGGCATCGAATACATCCGTCAGTGCAACGATCCGCCCGAAAAGCGGGATCTCTTCTCCCTTTTTCCCCGAGCCGACCCGTCCGGCCCCACCCGATCATTGAGCGGTGCACCGGTTTGAAGATCAATATAGCCCGGGTAACCGGTCCCGTTCCATTTTTCATGATGATTCAAAGCCACCTTGGCTGCGGCCACATCAAACGCCGACTGGCGATCACCGAACAACCGGGCCCCAAAAAGGGTGTGTTGTTTCATGATTTCGAATTCTTCCGCAGTCAATCGGGCCGGTTTTTTCAAGATGAGATCCGAGGTCCCCACCTTGCCGACATCATGCAGCATTGCCGCCATGCGGAGCACATCGCGCGTCTTGTCGATTTCTTTGGGGTCCAGGTTTCTTCTTTGGGCCCAGCGTTCATAGATTTCGACCGCATACCCGGCCACCCGGTTGACGTGTGGTCCGGTTTCTTTGGGGTCGCGTAATTCCGCCATTTTAATCATGCGCAGTAAAATGGCCCGGGTCATCTGCGCTCGCTCCAAGGCGACGGCAGCGATGCTGGCAAAATGGACCAATATTTTTTCATCCTGCTCGGAAAAGGGAATCTTGTTGCGGTTCTCATCCTGGGCATTGATGATCTGCAATATCCCCAGGATAGCACCGCTGGCAGTTTTCAAAGGGACGGTAAACACGGACTGGGTCTTGTATCCGGAGGCTTCATCGAACTGCTTGCTGAAACAGTAAGGAAGGGTTGCCTCCAGTTGATAAACATCGGTAATATTCAAGAGATGACCGGTCGCGGCGACATATCCGGCGATGCTTTTCTGGTCGATGGGCATGCTGAAGGTTGTATAAATGAGCTTTTCACCGGGGGGCAATCGCTCCTGGAGCGTTTCGTTCTGGGTATAGGAAAAATCCAGTTGCTCTTCGTGGCGAATATAGATTGAACCGGCATCGGCATTGACGAAATGGCGCGCTTCGGACAGAACCCGTTCCATGAGTATATCGAGATCCTGAACCTGATTGAGCTCAATGCCAAGCACCATCAACGAATCCAGTTTCTCTTTTTCGCTTAACATAGCCACAACCTTTCCCTGCAATTGCGATACCTTTTATGGATCATGATTGCGGAACGCTCCATATTCATAGCAAAAAATCACGCATTAAAACAGGGAATAAAAGTTGATCCCTTTCAACCATGGATTGATAGATCGCCAAAACCCTTACCGAGAGTTGGTTTCGATCGATATAAACCTGTTGGTGGTAACAAAAAAACCTAAAACGTTAAAGATTGACAGAAAACAACTCATTTGGATATGATAACGCCTGATCATCATGAAGTCATCGCAACTGGGTTTTAATAACAACCCGATCTGAAAACGGAGAGCAAAACGTGCAAAAACAACTATTATCGACTCGCGAAGTGGCTGAGTTTCTTAACGTCAACGAAAAGATGGTCTACTCTTTAGTTTCCGAAAAAGGGTTGCCGGCATCCAAAATAACCGGCAAGTGGATCTTTCCCAAACACCTGGTCGAACAGTGGATTGAAGCCAACACAACGAATTATCCCACCAATCTAGCACCGCTCCCGGCCTATCACGGACTGCTGATCATCGCCGGAAGCAACGACCTGTTGCTTGACAAAGCCATCACGCTTTTTAATTCCCTCTATCCTGAACATATCGCTGTTTTTGGCAACCTGGGCAGCATGGGCGGCCTCCGTGCCCTGCGCAACAATCTCTGCCACATTGCCTCCAGTCACCTGCTTCAGGACAATGAGAGCGAATATAATTTTGACTTCGCATCTCAGGAACTTAATGCCATGCCGGCGGTTGTCAATTTTTGTCGGAGGCAGCAAGGTCTCTTGGTCGCCAAGAACAATCCCAAGCATATTGACGCCATCGAAGATCTGGCGCAACACGGTGTCAAGATCGTCAACCGCTCCCTCGGAACCGGTACACGCCTGTTGTTTGATCGCCTGCTTAAAAAAGCGGGTATCAAGGGGGAGAAAATCGATGGCTACGATCGGATCGTGAACCGTCACATGGATGTCGGCCTGGCAATTCTGTCCGGCAAGGCCGACGCCGGGCCCGGCATCAAACCGGTGGCGTCGCTTTTGGATCTCGATTTCATTCCCGTTCGCTGGGAACGCTATGACCTTTTAATCTCCAAAGACAGATTTTTCGATCCCGGTGTGCAACTTTTTCAGGGTCTGCTACACGAGCGGACCTTTCGTGAAACGGCCCAGGAATTGGACGGTTACGACCTGGCGAGCAGCGGCAAAATGGTCTTCCCCCAGGAGTAGACGAAGGTTAGCACAGTATATAACTAGTTATAGCAGGTCCAACCTTGGTTTTTCTTAAAGGAGTTTAATCAGGTTCGATGAAGTTACAAGTGAGAAGTGAGCTAAAGTGACTAACGTTAAGGTATTCTATCGAATGTATAATAAAGAGACGGAGCGCAGCGACTCCACAACTTTAGGCACTCGTAACTTTAGCTCACTTTACACTTAGTTATTATATGGAGCACGACAAGTTCGCTATAATGCGGGTTAGGCGTCTGCTAAAAAATTGGTCATCAACTCGTTGAACCGCTCCGGAGCCTCTACCGGAATCGAATGCCCGACCCCGTCAATCTGCTCGTGTTGGCCGCTGCAGATTTCAGCCAGTTCCTGGGCGCCATCCAGGGTCACCAAGGGATCGTCGGATCCGGAAATGACCAGAGTGGGATGGACGCTTTTTACGATCTGTCTCAGGGACGGATAGGTTCGAATCGCCTCAAGGTGGGCGATCAAGGCGTCCCTATTGTTGCGTCGGACGATTGTTTTAACGATGCGCTCGAGATTTTTTTCTTTGTGGATTAAATAGGCTTCACCAAAAACATATGGCAGCGCGGCCCAGACCATCGCTTCGAAATCACCGTTGCGCAACACTTCGAGCCATGACCGGACGATAAGGCGGGCGCGATAGGTGGCCTTGGCACTGACACTGCAAAGCACCAAGCGCCCAACACGCTCCGGCCGTTCGGTCGCATATGCCAGGGCAACATACGCACCATGGCTCAGCCCAATCAGGTTCGCCTTTTGAATGCTCAGGTGCTGCAGCAGCGCATCAAGGTCTTCTACGTGACGTTCCAGCGACATCTTGGTGCGCCCAATATCACTGACACCTTGACCGCGTCCGTCATAGACCAGAATACGAAACCTGAATTTTAAAGCGTCTGTCAGGGAGTACCAGTAAAGCGTGGTTTGGGTGGTGCCGTTCAGAAATACAACAATGGGCTTATGGGATTCAAACCCGTGCGTTTCATAGTAAATACTGCAGCCGTCTTTGGATTTAAGGTACGACATGCACCTGCCTCACAATGATCGGTTAGCTACCCATGAAAAATAGCCTTTTTAAAATTGGTTGTAAATGGAAATATCTATAAATCCTCGCTGCAATGAAATGAGGGGCACATGTCGACCCGCGCGATATCGTTTTTAAAGCAAAAAAAGATTTTGTTTGATATCCTGAAATACGATCACGCCGCAAAAGGCGCCGCGTTTGCAGCCCAAGCAACCGGGTTTGCGCTCGAACAGACCGTCAAAACGCTGGTGTGCGACACACCCCCCAAAGGCCACCATCTCGCCTTGATGCCCGGTGACCTTCAGCTTTCTTTAAAAAAGATGGCCAAAGCCTGCGCGGTCAAACGGGCCGCCATGGCCGATACACAGACAGCCGAACGCTTGACGGGCTACCTGGTCGGCGGGATCAGCCCCTTTGCAACCCAACAGCACCTGCCCGTTATCATGGAGGTGTCCATCCTGGAACATGACGCGGTGGCCATCAATGCCGGTCAAAGGGGGACGATGCTTGTCATGGCGCCGGCAGATATCCTGAACATTCTCGCAGGCAAGATCTTCGACATTGCCGAATGATACAATCGCTTCGCGATTTTATCATTTTTCGACCGGCATCCCCATGCGCTTGTAAAATTCGGGCAGCCGATTCACGTCGTAAGACGGACAGGCCGATAAAACCGCTTGGGATGCTTTTGGGCCCACAGGCCAGTGTTCCGGTTTTTGAGCCGCCATATGGCCGGCACTGCGATTGGCATAACAAACCGGGCCGGGTACACTGAAATGCTGACTGGTCTCATTCCAGATTTCTGTCAGCGGCCGCTCGAGGATGTTGCCAAACGACATCATGGTGAAATCACAGGGGCAGACATTGCCCTGCGAATCGATGAACATATAATTATACCCAGCGCCGCACCCGTAGAAGCGTTCACTTTCAAAGTAATCATAGGCAAAGACACCCGGATATCCGGGCGTCCGGGTACATTTCTTTTGAACTTCGAAAATGGTTTGCGCATGGTCTGCTGAGAGCAGTTCTTCGGGCCGTTCGGTCAGATGTCCGCTGAGGATCGGAGACGTCAGGCGCATGTCATTGATCCCCAGGTCTCTAAAAAAATCAATCGTTTTAAACAGCGCGTCCCGATCAGCCACCAGCCGCCGGTCCGGGACGAATGACACCGCAACGTACATGCCAGCGTCCTGAAACAGGCGAATCGCTGCCAGGGCCGTTGCGTGCATGCCCCTACGTCCGCGCCCCGTGTCATGACGCTCGGGGTCGTAATGATCGAGGCTGATGACCGGAATCTCCAGTCCGGCCGCCTGCAGACGCTGCACCCGTTGGGCCGTCAGCTTATAGCCGGTCGTAAACAGGATCGGCATGGAACGCTTGTCGATACTCGCGATAATATCTTCCAGGTCATTTCGCAGCAGCGGCTCCCCCCCGGTCAAACCGATCACACTTGCGCCCAGCGCTTGAACCTCGGCGATCGACGTTTGCAATTGTTCTAATGACAACACTTCTTTACGGGAACGGTCAGCAAACGAACAATGCCAGCAGCGGCAGGGACACCGGGGCGTAACGGCAAAATTGGTTACCACCGGCAGGGGTCGCCCCTGCGCAACCTGAATGACGCCTCTCAAAAAGCGGTCGTAGGCAACGGATGGGAAGTACGGCGTAAAAGTGTTGGAATAGATCTTGGCGCCAAGGCGGGTCAGTTTGCTTTCTTTGGAGACATAGTTCAAGGCCAGCTTCTGCTTTAAAGACAGTCCTTTGAGTTCCTTGTTGCGCCCCATTTGCAGCGTTGCCAGCAAGCGCCGAAAGCCATATAACTGTTTGCCGTTGAGTCTGCGCATATTAAAATCCCGGGTTGCTTTCTGGCTTAAAAGGACTAGCTGCGGCCTGCGCCGACAGCCTCGACAAAAAGACGGGGAACTCGCTTTGTGATCGTCGAGACGATTTCATAATTGATCGTATTGAGCGTTCTGGCAATCTCGTCCACGCTAATCTCGGCCTTGCCCTGGCGACCGAAGGCAACGACCTCATCTTCGAGGGCCGCCTTTGAAACAGCGCCCACATCGAGCATGGTCAAATCCATGCACACGCGACCGACGATCGGAACCTTGTGACCCTGCACCAGCATGTGGCCTTGCGAGGAAAGCAAGCGATTGTATCCATCGGCGTAACCAAGCGCCACCGTCGCGATGGTCGTCGGTTCGGGGTTGTATAGGTGCAGCCGTAACTGACCTTGAAGCCGGCCGGCACCTCCTTTAAATGAATGATGCGGGTCTTCAATGTCATGGCCGGTTTGAGCGTCAAACGGCTTTTAGCGACCTCCTCGGATGGAAACAGACCGTAAAGCGAAATGCCGGCTCGCACCATATCCAGATGGGTTTCCGGCATATCGATAATAGCGCCCGAATTAGCGGCATGTTTGACCGGAATGACGATGCCGGCCTGGTCCAGGGCCGCCATAAATTCTTTGAAACAGGCAAACTGTTCACGGGCATAGGCCTTGTCGCGACTGTCGGCGGTTGCGAAATGGGTAATACAATCCTTCAAGTTCAGGCCCGGTAAGGCACCCATCGCCTTGACGTCGGAAATGGCCTTTTTATCCGGTTGCATACCGTCTTCGACATAGCGGCGGCTTTCGGGCAGCATTCCGAGACGCCCCATCCCGGTATCGATTTTGAGATGCACTTTTATCTTGACACCATGGGGCGCTGCCACGGCCGACATGGCCTCGGCCGTGGCTAAAGAATAAACCGTCTGGGTCAAGTCATATTTATCAAGGCTCATGGTCTGGTTCGGCAACGTGTAGCCAAAAATCAGTATCGGCGCCGTCAGCCCGGCCTCTCTTAACGCGATGCCTTCCTGCAACCGCGCCACACCGAGAGCGTCGGCACCGTGCTTGAGGGCCGTCCGCGCTACCTCAATGGCCCCATGCCCATAGGCATTGGCTTTGACGGCTACCAGCAACCGAGCCTTCGGGTCGGTAATCCGGCGCAATTCGCGCACATTGTTGGCGATAGCGGTCAGATCGATTTCCGCCCAGGTCAAGTGATCATCCAATGGGTAACCTCCCTATCCCCCTAAAAGTCAATATCGAAGCTCTGTTCGGTTTTACGGTCACTTGGCCAGAGTTTTTCACGCCTTGCGGAACCGCGGGACTGCACGTCCACCACCCTTTCAAGCGGCAGGTCATTCGGAATGTTGTTCAAAATACCCATGCATGCAAGATATCGATTCACTTAAGGGTGTCAAGACGCTGGAAGAGTTCCTTGGCATGGTAGGAGCTTCGCACGAATGGGCCACTGGCGATTTCAACAAAACCGATCGTGCGCGCCACTCCACGCCAGCGGTCGAATTCTGCGGGTGGCACAAAACGGTTGACCGGCAGATGCTGTTTTGAAGGTTGCAGATATTGTCCCAGGGTCAGCATACGGCAGCCGGTCGCATGTAAATCGACAAGCGTCTGACTGATTTCATCCGCTGTTTCACCAAGGCCCAACATCAACCCCGACTTGGTGGGAATCGCCAGCCTTGTATGGTGGGCTCGCGCCAACAGTTGCAGCGAGCGCTGGTAGTCCGCTTCTGGTCGCACAACCGGGTAAAGCCGGGGAACGGTTTCGATGTTGTGGTTTAAAATATTCGGACGCGCCTCTAAAACCGTTTCAAGCGCAACGCCATCACCCTGCAGATCCGGGATCAGGACTTCAACCCGTGTTTCCGGGCATCGGGCTCGAACGGCCCGGATTGCAGCCGCAAAGCAGGCGGCTCCACCGTCGGGCAGATCATCCCGTGTAACGGACGTGATGACCACGTAACGTAAACCGAGCGCTTGCACCGCCGCGGCCACCTTTTCGGGCTCATCGTCTTCAGGCGGACCGCTCGGCCCATGGGCCACGGCACAGAACCGGCAGTTGCGCGTACACCGATCGCCCATGATCAGGAAGGTTGCGGTGTGTTCCGAAAAGCACTCCCAAAGATTGGGGCACTGGGCCTCCTGGCAAACCGTATGCAAGCCTCCCTTTTTCAAAAGCGTCCGCACGGATTCATAGGTCGATCCCGTGGGCAGCCGCCTTTTGAGCCAAGGGGGTTTAGAAGAAATGTTTCGCGGTTTGTTTGCGTTTGTCATCGCCATACCGAATGGGTTAATTCCGCCCCTTTTACAAAGCTTAAATCAGCGGTCACTTGGGCCCTAATTTTTCACGCCTTGCAAGTGTATTTATTCTCGCTTGGCTTCACCCTAAATCTATATCACCAATCATGCGACGCAACTCCTTTAAATCCACAGGTACCAATCGAAACCCAAAAACCGCTTGGAATTGCTCTTTTAAGCCCTCATAGATGTCGGCCATGGAGATCCGTTGTCCGCTTTGTTGCTCAAGGGAGGTGACGCTGACGTTCTGCAGACCGCAGGGGTTGATCCACGCGAACGGTTCGAGGTCGATATCGACGTTCAAGGCCAGACCGTGGAAACTGATGCCTTTACGGATCGCGATGCCGACACTGCCCAGTTTGCTCGATTCGATCCAAATCCCCCGGTTCAAGGGATTGCGTGTCGCCGCGACACCCCACAAACCGGCCGTGCGAATCATTACCTCTTCGAGCATCGTCACCAAATCGACCACGGCCACGCGTCGCGCCGCCAGATCCATGATCGCATACACGATCACCTGGCCGGGGCCATGATAGGTGATGTTCCCTCCCCGTTCTACCTGGACCACCGAGATGCGCCTCTGTTGCAGGAAGGTTTCCGATACCATCAGGTTTTCACGCCCACCACGACGCCCCAGGGTAAACACCGGTAGGTGTTCGAGCACCATGATCACATCCGACGCCAGGTCCCCCGCCTTTCTGGCTGCCACCAGGCGCGTTTGCATTTGCCAGACCGTTTCGTAGTCCATCACCGGCAGCGTGAGACAAAAGCTGTGCGCTTTTGCTTTCTGGGAGGCATCACCTGTCAATTTGGGCGCTTCCCATTCAGCCCGCCAGACACGGTTTGCGCGCCGCCAGAGTTTCGTCCAGCCGCCGCACCTTGGGATTACGGGGGGCCTCGTGCAACAGCTCCGGTTTTTCTTGGGCCTCCTGGTCGATGACCTTAAGCGTCTCGATAAATTGATCGATGTTCTCTTTTGATTCCGTTTCGGGCGGCTCGATCATCAATGCGCCGTTAACCACCAAGGGGAAGTAAACCGTCGGCGGGTGAAACCCATAATCGATCAGGCGCTTGGCGATGTCCAGGGTTGTAACTTTATACTGAATGTGCCTGGCATCGGTAAATACACACTCGTGCATGCACGTCCGATCATAAGGCAGGTCAAAAATGCCCTTCAAACTTTCCTTGATATAATTGGCATTCAGCACCGCGCACTGACTCGCTTTTTTCAGTTCAGCGCCCATGGACAGAATATAGGCGTAGGCTCTTATCTGAATTGCAAAATTGCCGTAGAACGCGTGCAATTTGCCGATCGATGCCGGAAAATCTTCTGCCAACCGATAGCGGTCACGTTCTTTGACAACCCTTGGAACCGGTAAAAATTGGGCCAGTTCCGCCGTGACGCAGACCGGGCCGCTGCCGGGTCCACCGCCACCGTGTGGGGTCGAGAAGGTCTTGTGCAAATTTAAATGCAGCACATCCACACCGCAAGCCGCCATATCGACAATACCCATAATCGCGTTCATGTTGGCCCCGTCGGCGTAGACCAGGCCACCTTTGGCATGCACGATGTCGGAGACTTCCTTAATATGGTCCTCGAATAGCCCCAGCGTGTTCGGGTTCGTGACCATAATACCGGCGGTGTCTTCGTCCATCAGTTCTGCCACGGTCTCAGGCGATAGAACCCCTTGCTTGTTGGACGATACCGGAATCGCCTTGAAACCGCACAACGCGGCACTGGCCGGATTGGTGCCATGCGCGGTGTCGGGAATCAAAATCTTGGTGCGTTTGCGGCCTTGACTGGCATGGCTGGCGTAAATAATCAACATGCCGGCCAGTTCCCCTTGGGCACCGGCGGCCGGCTGCAGTGAAACGGCATCCATACCGGTTACCTCAGCCAAATAACGCTCGAGTTCGAACATGAGCTGCAAAACGCCCTGAGACAAAGCGCCCGGCAGCAAGGGATGGGCTCCGGCAAACCCCGGCAGACCGGCCTGGCGTTCATTGGTTTTGGGGTTGTATTTCATGGTGCACGACCCCAGGGGATAGAACCCGGTGTCGACACCATAATTCCAGGTGGAAAGCCGGGTATAATGGCGGACCACATCAACCTCACTCAAATCCGGAAAATCCGGTTTTTCACCGGCCAGGCTTTCATCCAAAGGTGCCGCATCGACATCTCGGCGGGGCAGCGAAATGCCCATCCGCCCGGGAGCCCCTTTTTCCCACAGCAATGGCTCGTTTAAAATCAGACCTGTGGTTCCTAACGGTTTGAACATGATAGCACCTCCCTTACCAGAAGATCCATATCCTTCCGGCTCATGGCTTCGGTGACACACAACAGGTAATGATCCGTCAGTTCGGGATAATAGGGCGTCAAGGGCAGGCCGGCGACAATTTTCTTGTCCAGCAGATCGCGGTGCGCACTATCAAACTTATGGGGGAACTGGACCACAAATTCATTAAACGTGGGCGCTGCAAATGGAATCGTAAACCCCGCTTTTTGCAAAGCCTGTTTCAAGTAAGCGGCCTTATCGTAATTCAAGCGGGCCAAGGCGCGCAGACCGGAGCCGCCTAGGGTGGCCAGGTACATGGCCGCCGCCGTGGCACACAAGCCCTGATTGGAGCAGATATTGGAAGTCGCTTTTTCCCGGCGAATGTGCTGCTCCCGCGTGGAAAGGGTCAATACGAAACCCCGCTGACCGTCTTGATCGACCGTTTGCCCCACCAGGCGCCCCGGCATGTTACGGATGTATTGCTTGCGTGCGGCAAACATGCCCAGGCCGGGCCCGCCAAAAGATTGGGGAAGGCCAAAACTCTGCCCTTCACCGCAAGCAATGTCAGCTCCGCAGGCGCCCGGACTCTTTAACAATCCAAAGGCCAGCGGTTCGGTGAAGGCCGTGACAAACAGGGTTTTAGGGTCGGCGTGCACAATCGAGTCCATCGCGGCAAGATCTTCGATGCAGCCCCAAAAGTTGGGTGACTGAACAGCGACCGCGGCCAGATCCGATTGCCCATCAAGGCCGGAAAGGTCCGTTCGCCCGTCGGCACCAGACGGTAACGTAACAACCTCGTAGCCGGTCGGTTCCAGATAGGTCTGTACCACGCGCCGATACAACGGATGGACCAGGCTCGAAATCGCCACTTTGGTGCGTCGGGAAACCCGAATTGCCATCAGTAGCGCTTCAGCCAGGGCCGAGGCGCCATCATACATGGAAGCATTGGCCACTTCCAACCCCAATAGGCGGGTCGTCAAGGTTTGATACTCATAAATGGCCTGTAACGTTCCCTGGCTGACTTCAGGTTGATAGGGGGTATAGGCCGTGTAAAATTCAGATCGGCTAAGCAACTGCCGCGCCACTTCCGGAATATAGTGATTGTAGCTGCCTGCTCCGACAAAGACCTTGTAATGGCCGGCGTCGGCCATACGGCCGGCCAGTTCACCCATATGCTCATTTAACTCCCATTCGGTCATCGCTTCGGGCAGATCAAGGTCTTTGCTCCGACGACAATCCTGGGGAATATCGCCAAAAAGTGTTTCCAGGCTATCAACCCCCACGACCTGAAGCATGGCTGCGATATCTTCATCGGTATGAGGTATGTATCGCATGATCTTATCCTTTCAATAATTCGAGGTAAGCATCACGGGCCAAGAGTGCATCCAGTTCACCGGCATCCGACAATTTGACTTCGATCATCCAGCCGCCGGCATACGGTTCATTGTTGACCAGTTCCGGTGCATCTTCCAGCGCCGTGTTAACGGCCATAATCTCTCCTCCCATGGGCATGTACAGCTCGGACACCGCTTTAACCGACTCCACGGTTCCGAACTCATCGCCCTTGGCGAAGGTATCCCCTACCTGGGGCAACTCGACAAATACGATATCGCCCAACTGATCCTGGGCATAATCGCTGATGCCGACAACAACCGTATCGCCTTGCGGCTTGGTCCATTCATGGTCCTCGGCATATCGCAATTCCTCCGGAAAATTTAATTCGCTGAGCTCTTTCATGCTTCCCTCCTCGCTTATCTGGGTTATTGTCACCTAAATCCAACGTATCGCTTTAGTGTAAAAAGGTGTGAAGCTTTTGGATCTGATCTTCAAACTGCTGTTCCGTAAAACAGTACTGCATACTAAGGAATTTCTGTCTTAAAGCGACCACCTGGTCCTTGACGGAAATCCCGTTTTTGATGACGTCGCAGAAGAGTTGGGCCAACACTTGAAAATGCTTGGGCGCCATGCCGAAACGGGTCATTTCCTGGACGCCGATACGCAGGGAACCGGACGCTGTAAAGCCTTCCTCCTGGGGCGCCGCCTGGTAATTGACGATGATGTTGTTCTCCTCCAGGCGCTGGGCAAACTCAGGCCCTTTGGCATACCCGACGTTGAGAATTACCTGGTGGGTTTCGGTAAAATCAATGTCCGTATCCCCGGCCACCTCCAACCCACAATCGCTCAAAGCCCTGGCAAAAGCTTTGGCATTTGCCAAAACATTCTGCTGATAGGTGTCTTTGAAATGGTTCATTTCATAGGCGGCCAATAACAATCCCAAAAGGGTTCCCAGGTGATGGTTGCTGACGCTCCCGGGGAATGCGCGTCGCTGAATGGCCGTCCACAGCTCATGGTGTGGGTCGGTCTCGGCATAGTTGCACCCGATGATGCCGCGCTGCGTACCAAAATAGGTCTTATGGGTCGAACCGGTTACGATGTCGGCACCTTCTTTGAATGGTTCTTGAAAATAAGGGCCCACCAATCCCAGAACATGGGCCATGTCATACATGACCACACAGTCCAAGCCATGCGCATCGACCAATTGACGAATTGCGGCTACCGGCTCCGTGTGAATCGTCATGCTTTTGCCCAGAATAATCAGTTCTGGCCGGTGTTCGGCTATCAACGCTTCACAGGCCGCCACGTCGATCTTGTAGGGATTGTGTTCCAGTACCGGGAAGTTGACCACCGCCGGTCTTTCGGTTTTGGGATCGCGGGCCACAAAATCCCTTAGCGCACCCATTGGCTGGGCGCTGAGATGTCCGCCTTTAATAATATGGTTGTTGATAACCTTGCGGATGCGTCGCTGTTCGCTTTTACGGTCGCTGCGATTGATGTAATCAACCAGGGCACTGAACAACGCCATGTTGGCCATTTGCCCCGAGACCAGACGCGTTTCAACGTCTACGCAACCCAGAAACTGAAGCAGTTCGGCCTCTAACAGCGTTTCAACCTCAGCGATAAACTCGGTGCCCTGATAGTAAAACACATTGTCATCACTAAAGGCCGCCACCGGTTTGTGCTCGGCATAACGTCCCACCGGATCCATGATCGACAGAAGGCGGGTCATGGTCGACATGGTCTGTTCGGAAGGAATCAAGTTGATACAATTCTCCTGGCGCCAGCTTGTGTTGGCAATGGCCTTGGTGAGCAGCGTCGATACTTTGCGGGAAGTTTGCTTGTCAATGGTGACACCTTTTTCCAGTTGAATGCGATCCCACGGAATGGCACGCGCGTTGGGCGGCGCCTCGCTGCGCAAGTGATACGGCACAATCACGGCCCGTGTGCGCTTTCCTCTAATTTCGACTTCCAGGGCATCGCCTTCATACAGATCACTGTTGAGCAAGGCCAGGCCGATAGCGCGCCGGGCCTGAGCGTCTGTGCGTTGCGATGCAATCCCGACACCTTCATACTCCCAAAAGGGAACCATGGTCCCACTGGTAATATGGCCGACAAGCTTCCCTTCTCTGAAAACCTGGTGTCCGGCCCGCGCAATCCCTTTGGCGGTCAAGGCCACCGCCATAATGCGCCGTGGCAAATCGGCGATCAAAGAAAAATCACGATCGACGATCCGCTTGAATGCTTTGAATTGCTTTTCGAGCGCCGACCGACCGATAAAATCCCCTTTCAAATCTGATAAACTGACCGCAAACCGCGCCAGGGACGATGCAAAAATTGGGATTTCCTTTCCTTCGGGATCGTCGCCCAGCTCATGTCCGTACAAGGGTAAACCGGCTTCCAACCGGAGGGTGTCTCTGGCACCCAGTCCGACCGGGTAAGCGCCTTGGGCAAGGATGGTTTCCCACAGTTCGAGAGCCGCATCCCGCTGGACAAACAACTCGAAGCAAATCGGTTCACCCGTATAGCCGGTCCTGGCAAGCTTGACCTCGGTCCCGTTGATACGGGCCCGGCCCAATTGATTGCGCATGGGCTCCGGTAACTGGCCGCTGCCGATCAGGTTTAACATGATCTGTTTGGATTTAGGGCCCTGCAAGCTGATCATGGCCAGTGTATCGGTCTGGTCAATTATCTCGACCATCGAAAATTTCGTCAGTTGGGATTGCAGATGCTGCCAGTCCTTATCGCGATTGGAGGCGTTGACAACCAGCAGGTATTCATCCGCATCGAAACGATACAGGTAGGCATCATCGATGGCCCCGCCCTGCGCATTGGGGATAAGCGTATACTGGCTCTCCTCCTCCTCCAACGCCGCGGCATTGTTGGTGAGAACATGCTGCAGAAAAGGCACGGCATCATCACCGCGGACCACAAAGCGCCCCATGTGCGAGACGTCGAAAAGGCCCGCTTCTTTTCTGGTCAGCAAATGTTCATGAACGATCCCTTTTTCGTACTGAATCGGCATGTCCCAGCCACCGAACTCAACCATCTGGCCACCATGGCTGGCGTGCCAGGCATTTAACGCTGTCGTCAGTATTGTCTTCATTCCCGGCTCCTCTATTTTTATCGTTTAATCGATTTCAAGGGCGCACGCCATCGCAACCCCACCGCCGCCGCACAACGTTGCCAGACCCAGTGTTTTCTGGCGTTTTTGCATGGCATGGATCAGGGTCACCATAATGCGGGCCCCGGTGGCACCCACCGGGTGCCCCAGACCAATCCCCGAACCATTGACATTGGTGCGATCGCGATCCAATCCCAGGTCCCGCTCACAGCCGATATATTGAGCTGCAAAGGCTTCATTGACCTCAACCAGTTCAAAGTCCTCAATGGCAAGCCCACTGCGTCGCATCAGATCCTTAACCGCCGGCACCGGCGAAAGTCCCATCACAGAGGGATGACAGGCACCACGGCCGACCGCTTTGATCCGGGCCAGGGGCTTGATACCGAGTTCCTTGGCCGTGTCGGCAGCCATGATGACCATGGCCGCCGATCCGTCGTTGATCCCGCTGGAATTGCCGGCCGTGACCTTGCCGATTTTCGGAACAAAGGCTGGTGGCAACTTGGCCAATTGTTCCATGGTAAGCCCCGGCCGGAAATGCTCATCTTTATCGAAAACAAGCGGGTCTTCCCTTTTGCGCGGGATCGATATGGCAATGATTTCCTCTTTAAACGACCCGTCATGGGTTGCCCGTTCGACATTGTTCTGACTGCGCAGCGCGACTTCATCCATTTCCTCGCGACGAATGTCCATGTGCTGGGCAATGAATTCGGCGGTATGACCCATGATATAGGGTTTGCCTTTAAAATAGCTCAATGGCGGCATCTCGGCATTCACCGGCCCATCTTCAGGGTGGGGGATAATGTGTGAGCCGCAGTAAAGGGCGTGAATCATGGCGTCGACAAAAACCTGGTCTTGCAGCCGGCACCCCCAGCGGGCCGTTGGCACCGTGTAAGCCACTCCCGACATGTGCTCGACGCCACCTGCCAGGATGATGTCAGCCATGCCGGCCTGTATCATTGCCATGCCGGAAATAACCGCCTCCATTCCCGAGATGCACACCCGATTGATGGTGGCGGCTGTGACCGAGTCCGGGATCCCGGCCAACAAGGCGGCTACACGGGTAACATTGAGGGCGTCTGCCGGTTCGATGCAACACCCATAGCGCACATCGTCGATCATCTCCGGGCTGATCCCTGACCGTTTGACCGCTTCACGCATGGTAATACTGGCAATTTGCGCGGCATTGCTATCCCGCAGGCTTCCACCGAAAGCACCGATAGCCGTACGACAGGCTGACACGATAACAACGTCTCGCATGATTAATCCTCCTTTTTCAAACGCTTGGCCGGTGAATTGTCAGGCGGCAATCGCTATCCGCCAAACGATTTTTCATCGATCGCCACAACCGCCGTGTTGCCCTCAGTGATCGCGTTGATCCTGCCGAGCGTGATCGGCAAAACGGATTCGATATAGTATGAAGCGGCCTTTAATTGACCGTCATAAAAAGCCGCCTCCTTGCTTTTGGAAATGAGCTTCGGCACGTCGTCATGGCCGGCCTTGGCCACCAGTTTTTCAAGTCGGGAGGCAGCCGCAACGGCCCGCCACAGGTGCATCCACCCCATGATCACGTCCCCCATGACCGTCAAAAAGGGATGGGCATGGGCAAAGGCCACCTTGAAGTCGGGCGACGCGATCATACGGCCCAGAAACGATGCCACCTCGACCATTCGCTGGGTAGCGGTGTCAACACGGTCAGCCAGACCGGCCAGGGATGCCAGGCCGCGGGCCTGGGCGACCGTTTGCTCGATCTCGGACAAAAGCACTTTGAAATGGGTGCCCCCATGCATTCCCAGTTTGCGACCCAGCAAGTCCATGGCCTGAATGCCGTTCGTCCCTTCATAGATTGTTGTAATTTTACAATCCCGCATCAACTGCTCGACCGGATATTCACGGGTATAACCATAGCCGCCATAGACCTGGATCGCCTGGTCGCATACCTCCATCCCGCGCTCGCTGCAATAGGCCTTTACCAGGGGGGTTAAAAGCTCCGTCAACCCTTTGTATTTTTGTCGTTCAGTTTCGTCGGTCGCACAATGTTCACGGTCGAAGCACAACGCCACATAATAAATAAAGCTGCGCATGCCGGCGATTTTGGCCTTCATTTCCAGCAGCATTCTTCTGACGTCCGGATGCCGGATGATTGGGATCTGAGGGGCCTGCGGGTTTTTGCCCTCGGAAAGATCCTTGCCCTGCAAGCGCTCGCGGGCATAGGCCAGGGCGTACAAATAAGCGGTTGAGCCATGACAAAACCCTTGGCGACCCACATCCAAACGCGCCTCGTTCATCATGTGAAACATGATGGCCATACCCTGGTTCTCTTCTCCCAGCAAATGCCCCCGGCAGCCCCCCTTGCCGCCCAGTGTCAGGCTGCAGGTCGGACTTGCGTGCAGCCCCATTTTCTCTTCAATACCGGTGCAAACCACATCGTTGGGTTCTCCCAAACTTCCATCGGCATGGACCCAGATCTTGGGGACGATAAACAAGGAAATCCCTTTGGTGCCTCCCGGGGCGCCTTCCACCCGGGCCAGCACGGGATGGATGATATTGGGTGTGATGTCCTGTTCGCCATTGGTGATAAAAATTTTGTTCCCGCTGATGGCGTAGGTGCCGTCGGGGTTTTTAACGGCGGAGGTCGTCAGCGCGCCCACATCGGATCCGGCCTGGGGTTCGGTCAAAAGCATGGAGCCGCCCCATTTACCGGAATAAAGCTTTTTTAAATATAGGTCTTTCTGCTGTTCAGTACCGAAAAGCTCGATCATCTTGCCGGCACCGTGACCCAACGTGCCGTAGGTTGTAAATGCAAAATTTGCGCCGATCAGATACTCGTAAGCCGCTTGGGCCACAATATGCGGAAGGCCCTGTCCGCCGTATTTGGGATCGTCGCTTAAGGCGATCCACTCACCTTCGACAAAAAGTTTGTGGGGCCGTCGAAAACAATCGGGCACTTTGACCGTTCCAGCTTCGAACTGCACGCCTTCACGATCTCCTTGGGCGTAGGTCGGCAAAATCTCTTTGATCCCCAAATTGCGTGCCTCGGAAACAACCATATCGAACATTTTACGGTTATAGCCCGCAAAGGCTTTGGATGCCAGAAGCTGCTCAGCATCCATCTGTTCGTAAAGGACAAAATCGATATCTCTGCGCTCGGCAATCAATTGGGCCATGGGTCACCTCGAAAATAATTTAGCCGCTGTCTTAAAAATGTCTTTTGGCTCAATCCTCCAGAGGCAGGCCATTCCTCCAGAGGCGGGTAAGTGTCGCTGCGTTGGACCTCGTTTTAAGTCCTCGATCCGCCCGAGGCGGATTTGCGGGTTGCGACTCACAAATAAGATTCGATCAGGCGGGAAGTCGCGGTCCACGGGAAAACATTGACCCGCACTTCTCGCAGACGCGGGTTATCAAACCATATAATACGATCGGGGCCAAGGCAATAGCTACCTTTAAGCCGCCGGTGCATGTCCTTAAGAGGAACTTCATTTAAACCGAAAAACATCTGTCTTGCTATTGACTTTTCGCCCTGACCGATTATCTTGCCCTTTACCATTCGGCAGTGTCTCTGCGCAAAGGGTGCTTTTGCGTGATTGCCTGCCGTCAACTACGCCGCGGCCCTGTAAACGCGGTTGGCCCTCGAGGAGAAACAAATGCCATTGTCCCAAACCACGTTCAAAGCCTGCGTTGCCGCGCTGTTACTTCTGCTGGCAGCGCCGCCCTATGCCAACTCAGATGACAAACAGCCCGAGGCCCGTTTTTCCGGTAATGTCCAGCTCGGGGCCATGTGGTCCAATTCGACCAACCAGCTAAGGGGCTTCGATACCAACGAAAAAACGGACGATCTTGACCGCCCGGCCGATAGCTTCAATAGTGTTAATCCGATCATCCTGTTCAACCTCAAGTATCGGGTTACAGATAGTACCACGTTGTATGCCGGAACCCCTATCGACGAATACGGCATTCGGCTCAATACCGGCGTGACCCACAAACTGGGTCCTCCGGGCCAATTGGATTTTTCCATTTTCTGGAGCCCGTTGCATCAGGAGTGGCGAGACCCCTACATCATCGGGCAGGACCGGCGCGAGACCAGTGCCCTCGATGCAGGCTTTGAGCTGAAATACAACCGCATCATGGGAACCGGCTTCCAATTTCGGGGTCTTTTTAATTATATCGATCTGGACAAGGATCTCATCGGTGAACGGTTTGAAGATCTGCAGCGCGACGGGGCCAAATACACAGCGAACATCGGATATGCCATCCAATTGAATCAAGCCAATCGAATTATACCGGCGCTTGATTACACGCGCGGTCAAATGGATGGCGCCAGCAATTCCTACAACAGCTACCGCCTTCTTTTGAATTACACCCACTTCACACGCCAATACATGCTAAATGCTTATGTTGGCGGCGGTACAGCCACATACGACAAGAAGCACCCGATATTCGGCAAAACCAGGCAAGACAACAGCATCGGAAGCTTTGCCATCCTGACCTGGTTCAAACCGTTTGATTGGCAGCGCATCTTTTTCAGTTTTGGGGCCGGGGCCGGATACTCGGATGCCAATATCGATTTTTACGATTCGCGGTCCTTTTCAACTCTATTATCGGTTGGTTATAATTTTTAAACGATCTTATCTCAGGCCCGCGAACAGGTTTGCCGCCCTTAAACCTGCGGGCAGTAGCGATCGCGACGGGCCTCTAAATCCTTTGCGACCACTGCTTTCAAAGGAAGTCCCTCCGTGTTGCTTGCTAACGTATGCAAATAGTCATTGATGTCAATTGCTTCCAGTCCCACGGCCAGCCGCTTAAAAATCCGTGGCACATACTTGCCTGGCGGAAGGACGTGATGCAGGCCACCACTATATACCAACAGCGCCTTGTCTGTTGAAAATTTGTTCAGAATATCCAAGGCACCCCCTTTGACCGTCATGGGCTGACCTTGTTTATCGAAACCATCGGGCCTTTTCATGCGGCCTTCGGGCATCACGATCAAAATCGTGTCCGGCTTCAGCTGCGCCAGAAAATCCTGCCACGTCCTGTCGCGCCTGCGTGTCACCGGCACCACTTCCGGCGCAAGCATTTTCAGGCTTCGGCCATAGAATGTGTGGGCCAGGGTTTCTTTAGCCACTGGAAAGACCAATTTCTGGGACATGCGCACGAGGAACTTGAATGGGATAGCCCCGGCATAGATAAATTCGAACAAGCTGGTGTGATTCAGGATAAAAATGAGGCGAATATCGTCCCAATTTTCAGCGGCCGGCTTTTGAATCCATTGGATCTGGGTCGGATAGAAGACATACCGGAGTCCCTTTAAAAATAAGCAGCAGCGCCAAGCGTAAATAGGTAACAATCTTTTCCAGCATTCCTCCTCCCTTAGTTTTCAGCCTCGATGGCGCTTCCGGGATCGGTTAACAAGTTGGGCAACCGGCGCTCGTGCCAGGCGGTGAGCGTCAGGTCTTCGATGAAGCCACTGTGACCGCCGAACCGGTGGACAATCAGGCGGCTGGATTGATTGAGCTTCAAACCGTAAAAGTCTTTGACCGGAACGATCGGGTCGTCCTGGGCCGTAATTATCGTGGCCGGAACCGCTAACGCTTGCAGGGCGTCACCGGTTAAGGTATAGGCCGCGAAATAATCGTGAGCGATGGAAAACGGCTGTACTTCTCGATGAGCAAAACCGACATCTGCCGAATGGTGTCTTCCGTCAGGGCCTGACTGAAATCGTAGGCCCCTGGAAACAGCAGCTGTTTTTTCTCCAGGGAACGTTTCCATTTTCTGATGAAGTACCACCGGATCATGGGAAAGCGGTCCACTGCGGTGGTTGATTCTTCGGGGTTCAAGACAGGGCTGATGGCGGCAATGTGACGCAGTTGCGGGATCGGCTTTTGGGCACACGCCAAGCCGATGCGCAGTGCAAAGCTGCCACCCATGGAAAAGCCGACCAGATATAAGGGCTGCGGGCCGGACAACTCGGCGATGCGTTTGACGGCCTGGTAGGTTTCTTCAAGGCGGGTGGCATAAAACAAGCCTTGATTCAGGTGGTGGGTGTTCCCGTGGTCTCTGAGATTCAAACGGCACACCCCCAAGCCATGATCGTAAAGGTGGCGGGCCAGGCAGAGCACATACGCGGATTCAGCGCTACCTTCCCACCCATGAATCACAATCGCGGTGCCACGTTCATTCCCTTTGCGGTGGGTTGATAAAAACCCTTGCAACCGCACGCCTTCATCGACTTCGAGGATGATTTCCCTTGCCAGGCGTCGAACGGTCGCCGTACCCCTGGTACGCATTTTCCGGCTGGCCAAAACGGTCTGAAGCAATGCCGAACGCAGCATCCATGGTGGTCGATATGTATCCTGGTAGATCGTGCTCATCTGACCTTGAACTATTTTGGAACCATCTATTGGGTGGTCTGCTTCTTGGCCACTTTCTTCAGCTTTTCATTGGCCCAAATAGCCACTTCAACGCGGCGGTTCGCTTGCCGGCCTTCGGCCGTGTCGTTGTCAGCAACCGGCTGGCTTTCGCCATAGCCCTCGATCGATACTCTCGCAGGGGCTACAGTCTGATCAATGAGGTAATCCGACACTGATTGCGCTCGCTGACGCGACAGTTTCATATTATGTGCCTCAGAGCCGGAGGCGTCGGTGTGCCCTTCCAACAGAATATTGCTGTCCGGATACTTATTCAAGATGGCGGCAAGCTGACCGAGTTCCTCCTGGCTTCTTTTATTTAAAACCGCCTTGTCAACCTCGTAAAGCAAGCTTGAATCAAAGGTAATTTTGATTCCTTCGCCGATGCGTTCGATTTTTGCCCCGGCGATA
Source organism: uncultured delta proteobacterium (assembly GCA_963802265.1). Classification (GTDB taxonomy): domain Bacteria; phylum Desulfobacterota; class Desulfobacteria; order Desulfobacterales; family CAWDIC01; genus CAWDIC01. The sequence goes on along the minus strand of CAWDIC010000001.1, from coordinate 1,082,974 downwards.
TCTCTCTCGATCTCTGCCGCTTGCTTGTCCATGTAATCGCCGATGTAAGCACCCGCAGCACCGCCGATGGCAGCGCCCAATATGGCACCAATAGCCGTGTTTCCTGCTTCATTGCCAATCAGGCCGCCGACCACACCACCCGCGGCTGCGCCAATGACAGCCCCCTGCTGTTGACGGTTCATTGATTCGCAACTCAAACATCCCAGTATCACCAGACCACATAAAAGATAAATGATTCGCTTGTTCATAAGGGTTCCTCTATCTGGATATTCTAATTTCATTTTTGGTTACGGTTTAACTTTCGTTGACAGGCGCTTATTTGCTGTCCTTTTCAGCGTCATCTTTACTTCCACCAAACCACCGTTGAAAAAGGCCTTTCTTTTTACCTTTGCCTTTTTCAGCTGCATTTTGCACACCTTTGGGAGGTTCGGTTTTTTTGCCTTCGCCCTTTGCTTTCGTCTTCTTTTGTTTCTTTTTCAACTCACGGTCCACATCGTCATCCCCCTTTTTGGGCTTCTCCTTGTCCTGGTTCGATTCATCGTCGTCTTTTTCACTGTCATGCGTACGATCACTCTTCTGTTGTTCTTCTTTTTCTCCTCGGCTTGACTTCTGCTTTTTCGAATTCTGGTATGCTTCCTGGCTGGTCGTTTCCGTGCGTGTTTTTTCTTCGTGTTTCCCTTTACCGCCGCCCTTTGCATAACCAATCCCGGAGATGCTGAATAGGGTCACAAACATAAATATCAATAGTCTCTTCATAGAATCCTCCTCAGGCATTTTTAGCATCGACTGGCGTATAATAGTTGGTTTCGTGTTTAAATTTATCCTAACATTCGATGTACTTTAATTGCAATATGCGATCTGATTCAATCAATTGAATCTATATTCAATTTTATAATCTACCTCAATAATAACTTGACATAATTTTCTATATATCCAATTATATGATTATTATATTGAATATTATTCGAATATATAATTAAGTTCAATAATCACTGAATACGTTCGACGGGCAAAAATGGACTTTGAATTCACCAAAGAGCAATTGATGTTTAAAAAGGAAGTGGTGCGATTTGCCCAAAAAGAAATCGTACCCCGCGTCCAGGAGCACGATCTCAAGGAAGCCTTTGACTTCGAATCCTTTCGCAAGCTGGGTGAATTCGGTATTCTCGGCCTCCATTTCCCGGAAGAATACGGAGGTGAAGGCGCGGATGTGGTGACCACGGTCTTGGCCGGAGAAGCCCTGGGTGAAGCGGGCGTTGACGGCGGCCTGACCTTGTCTTACGGGGCCCATTCTTTTTTATGTGCTGATACCATTTTCCGCCATGCCGGCGAAGATTTGAAGCGCAAATACATCCCCAAGCTGGCCAGCGGCGAATGGATCGGTTGCATGGGCCTTTCCGAACCGGATGCCGGTTCCGATGTGGCGTCCTTGACGACCAGTGCTGAAAAAAAGGGTGACCGCTATATCCTTAACGGCACCAAGATGTGGATCACCAATGGGCCCATAGCCGATGTTGCGGTGGTTTACGCCAAAACCCAGCCGGAGCTGCAACACGCCGGCATCTCGGCTTTTGTGGTCCCCAAGGAGACACCCGGTTTCAGTGCCGGTCGACCATTGATCAAAATGGGCGTCCGCACATCGCAGACCTCCGAACTGGTGTTTACCGATTGCGAAATCCCCGAATCCCATTTGCTGGGACAGGAAGGCGAAGGGTTTTTGATGGCCATGCAAACGGTCGAGTGGGATCGCAGTGCCCTGCTGGCGCCGTTCATCGGATCCGCCACCTACCTGCTGAAGAATTGTGCCCGCTATGCCAAGGGTCGCGTTCAATTCGGCCGGCCCATCGGTCATTTCCAGGCGATCAAGCATAAACTGGCTGACATACGTATCTTCGGCGAAGCCGCCCGGGCACTGGTTTACCGGATTGCCTGGTGCAAAGATCAGGGGCGGCCCTTGAATCATCTGGAAGCGGCTGTGGCCAAGCTGTTTATCGGGGATTGGAGCCTCGGCCCGACCAATGACGCCGTGGTGCTGCATGGCGGTTACGGCTATACTCATGAGTTCAATGTGGAACGCATTTTTCGCGACAGCCGCCTGGCACCAATCGGCGGTGGTACTTCCGAAATCCAGAAAAAAATTATCTCCAAACTGATGTAGACGTTATAGCGGTTGTCAGACATATGTTTCGAAAGAGCCTTTTTAAAAAAATAGGGCACCCCTCACCGCAGGCGGGATGTTATTCTGACAATCACTCAGATAAGGAGAATTTGATGAACTTCGAATTCGGTGCTCGGGAAACCGATTTGTTTGAAAAAACCCAGGCGGCCATGCAGGCATTGGAAAAGGAACACAACCTCGAGATCCTCCGACCAACCGGAGAACGAGGCCAGTGTACGGGAAGCCCTGATCCGCTTGTCCAATCTGGGGTATTTGCACCTGGGAGTCGACCCCGATCTCGCCGATTTCAAGAAGACAACCTCCCTGATAGGGGCCATGGAGACGGTCGCGGTGGTTTCGCCTTCGGTCTATCTGGCAATCGAAATGAGCACCCGCGCATTTGGTCGCATTTTGAGCACCTGGGGCCATGCCGAGCAGATCGAACGGTGGCTGACCCCATTGATCGGCGGCCATATCCTTGGTGCGGTCGCACTTAGCGAATCCGCTTTGAACATCGACAATGAGCCCTTGCAAACGACTGGGCGGTTGGAAGATGAGACCATGGTCGTGAGTGGTCACAAGACCTATGTGGTTAATGGTGCCATCGCCGACTGGATCGCGGTGGCAGGCCTTATCGAAAACCAACCGGCGTTTCTGCTGATCGAAGCCGGAGCGCCCGGCCTTAGGATGGCTCCTCGACGGACCACTCTGGGGTATGAAGGAACGGTCATATCCGACCTCACGTTAGAAAAATGCCGTGTCCCCCGCCAACAAATTATCGGACCCTTTAAGAACGAGCCGGTCCTGGGCACCGTTCGGCTCTGGGAAAACCAAATCCTTTTAGGTGCCAGCCTGGGGTTGATGCAAGCCGCCTTTCAAGCCGCCAAAACCTATGCCAATGAACACCGCACCGGTGGCAAACCGATCATCGCCTATCAGGAAGTGGCTTTCAAGCTGGCCGAAATGTTGACGCTTCTGCAAACCGCCCAACTGCTGGCCTACCGGGCAGCCTGGACTGCTGATACCGATGCCGGTAAAGCACCATCGCTCACCTTGTGCGCCAAGGTCTTTTGTACCGAGGCCGCTGAAAAAGTTAGCCAGCGCGGCCCTTCAAATCCTTGCCGGTAGTGGGTTTACATCCGGCAATGTGGCCGAACGCGCTTATCGGTGCGCCAAATATGGACAAATTGCCGGCACTTCAACTGAAATCGCCCGGGTCAAACTTGGGGATGCGGCCATGAATCTGCGATAAAGGAAACCGGACCTTGATTCCGGCCTATTAAAAATGATGCGACAGGAACAATTTCCATGAATTTGAGCAATACGACCAATCAATCCCGGAGCGCCCTGCGCAGACAGCGCGAACGCGAGCTACGATATCGGACAATTTTAACCGCCGCCGCCCAGCTCTTTGCCCGGAAAGGCTATCATCGCACCAGTATGGAGAAGATTGCCGACCGGGCCGAAGTGTCGGTCGGCACGGTCTATTTCTATTTTAAAAACAAGGAAGATCTGCTGGTCCAGATGATCGATGAATTCGGGTTTCAGCTGCGCAACCGGTTGGGGGCCGAATTCCGCGATGCCGACGGATCGATGGAAGGTTTCAAGAAAGCCGGTCAGGTATTTTTTGAAGACTTCTGTCCCCGCTACCCTGACAAAGTGGCCATCTTTTTCAGGGAATCGGCCGGACAAAGTGCGCTGGTGGAAACACACCGTAAAAAGATCTTCAACAAACTGATCGACGACGTCAAGCAGGCCTTACACCGGATGCAGGCCAACCTGGGAATCCAATACCAGAGTCATCTGTCAGCCGAGGTGATGGCCGTCAGCATCATGGGGATGTTCGAGCGAATCGCCTACCACTACCTCATATGGCATGATCGCCCTGATGAACTGGAAATTATCGGTCAGGATGCCATGGACTTTATCGTGGGTGGTATCAACAATCTGACAATAAAATCGTAAACGATTTTTTAGGAAAGGTAATAAACCATGGATGTAATTGAAACCAGAATCGATACGGCTTCAAACACCTACCGACAAAACTATGATGCCATGCAGGCCCTTGTGGCAGATCTCAAAAAAGAGCTTAAAACCGCCAAAGAGGATCGCTCGGACAAAGCGCTGAGTCGCCTGGCGGAACAAAATAAGATGCCGATCATGAAAAAGATGGCCATGCTGCTGGACAAAAACACACCTTTTTTGGAAATCGCGCCCCTGGCAGCCAAAGATATGTATGACAGCCGCGTACACGGAGCCGGCAGCGTCATCGGTGTCGGTGTCGTGGCCGGTAAGGAAGTGATGGTCAACGCCAATGATCCCACCATAAAAGGCGGGACTATCTATCCCATGGGCGTTAAAAAAGCGTTGCGTGCTCAGACCATCTGCATGGAAAACCGCCTGCCCATGATTTACCTGATCGATTCCGGTGGGGCCTTTCTGCCTTTGCAGTCCGAAATCTTTCCGGACGTGGACGACGGGGGACGGATTTTTTACCACCAGGCCATCATGTCCAAAATGGGGATCCCCCAGATAGCGGCTGTATTAGGGCTTTGCACCGCGGGCGGTGCCTATATTCCTGCGATGTCGGACGAGGTGGTTCATGTAAAAGGTACCGGGGCCATTTTTTTAGGGGGGCCGCCGCTGGTCAGGGCCGCCACCGGTGAAGAAGTGACCGCCGATGAACTCGGCGGCGCCGATCTGCATTGCCGTGAATCCGGTGTGTCGGACTACTACGCGGAAGACGAGACCCATGCCATCGAAATTCTACGTAAGATCGTCAAAAATCTCCCGGACCACCGCAAAGCGCAACTGTCGACCCGCGAACCCGCACCGCCCTTGTATGATCCCAAAGAAATCTATGGCATCGTCAACCGGGACCTGCGGCAACCCTACGACGTTCGCGAAATTATTGCCCGCATCGTTGATCGAAGCGCGTTTCTGGAATTCAAGGAGCTGTACGGACCGACGCTGGTATGCGGCTGGGCCGTACATCCATGGGTACCCGGTCGGAATTCTCGCCAACAACGGTGTCCTCTTCTCCGACAGCGCGCTCAAAGGAACGCAATTTATTCAAATCTGTGACCGTCGCAAAATTCCCCTGGTTTTTTTACAAAACATCAGCGGTTTCATTATCGGGCGCGAGTACGAACGGGGTGGCATTACCAAGAATGGCCATAAAATGGTCAACGCCGTTTCAACCGCCACGGTTCCCAAATTTACCGTCATGCTCGGGGCTTCTGCCGGAGCCGGCAATTACGGCATGTGTGGCAGGGCCTATTCCCCGCGGTTCCTGTGGAATTGGCCCAATACTGAAATCGGCGTCATGGGCGGCAACCAGGCCGCCGATGTGCTGATCACGGTGCAAAATGATCAACAGGCCCGGGCCGGCAAGCCTCCCATGTCAGATGAAGAAGCCGAAGCGATCCGCACGGCGATCGTTGATGCGGCACATAAAGAGGGCAATGCCTACTACAGCACAGCCAATCTCTGGGACGACGGCATCATCGATCCGGCCGAAACACGCGACGTGCTGGGGCTGTCGATTTCAGCCGCCTTGAATGCGCCCATTCGCGATGATGTGTTGGGGTATGGGATATATAGGATGTAAAAATGAATTTCAAATTCATTTCGTTTTAGGTGTTAGGTTTTAAGCAAAGGAACCATCTGCGGACACTTAAAACTTAAAACCTAAAACTTAGAACGATTTTTTATCACGGCTGAATTTGACCCATAAAGACAAACAATTTTATCTTTCGTTAAGAAAACAATAAGGAACAATATGTTCAAAAAAATCCTAATTGCCAATCGGGGCGAAATTGCGGTGCGGATTATGCGGACTTGCCGGGAGATGGGCATTGCCACGGTAGCGGTCTATTCCGAGGCCGACCGTAAAGCGCTGCATGTGCTCGAAGCCGACCAGGCTGTTTTGCTGGGTGAAGCCGAGCCGGCTGAGAGTTATCTGAACATCGAAAAGATTATCGATGGGGCGCATGCAACCGGCGCCCAAGCGATTCATCCCGGCTATGGTTTTCTGGCCGAAAATCCCGATTTCGCAGCGGCTTGCCAACAAGCAGGGCTGGTTTTCATCGGCCCGCCGGAAAGCGCCATTCGGGATCTGGGCGACAAAACCGTGGCCCGTCGCCTGATGATTCAAGGGGGCGTGCCGGTTATTCCAGGGATGTCCCAAGCTGAGGCAGACCCTGGCCGGCTGGCCGAACAAGCTGACGAAATCGGCTATCCGGTCCTGATTAAGGCGGCCGCCGGAGGCGGGGGCAAAGGCATGCGGATCGTCAATGCCGCCCAGGAACTCAAAGACGCGTGTACGGCCGCTGCCAGGGAAGCGCAAAGTGCCTTTGGCAACGGGGCCATCTACCTGGAAAAATATCTGACCAAACCTCGCCATGTGGAGTTTCAAGTTTTAGCCGACAGCCATGGCCACATCATTCACTTGCTGGAAAGAGAATGCTCTATCCAGCGGCGGCATCAGAAGATCATCGAAGAAACACCGTCATCGGTCGTGACGCCTGAACTGAGGGAGCAAATGGGGACCGCGGCGGTCGCGGCGGCGCGGGCGGCCGGCTATGTCAATGCCGGCACGGTCGAATTTCTCCTTGACCCGGATGGCCGGTTCTACTTCTTGGAGGTCAACACCCGCCTGCAGGTGGAGCATCCGATTACGGAAATGATCACCGGCGTTGACCTGGTACGTCTTCAAATCGAAATTGCTGCCGGCCAGGCCCTCACGCTAACACAATCCGCTATCAGCGCCCGCGGACATGCCATCGAATGCCGTATTTACGCCGAAGATCCCGCAAAATGATTTTTTCCCCTCACCCGGTGCCATCCGGTTCATGCAGGAACCGGGGGGCCCTGGTATTCGCAATGACTGTGGGGTTTACACCGGTTTTCAGGTGCCGGTTGAATACGACCCCATTCTTTCCAAACTGGTCGTGTGGGCTGAAAACAGAGAACTGGCAACCCATCGCATGATCCGGGCTTTGGAAAATTATACCATCCTCGGGATCAAAACCCCGATCCCCTTTCTGATCGATGTATTAAAATCCAAAGCATTTCAAAGCGGGGCCACCCACACAGATTTTATACCGACTCACTTTGCCGATTGGCAACCGCCAACCAATGACAACGACCTGGCCCGTATCGCCTACATTGCCGATGCGATCTGGAACAAGCGCCGGGCAACGCATCCGTCATCTGACGAGTGGCCCCCGTTTCGCTACGCCCTGGGAAACGCTGGGCAATTGGCGCCAGTAATTGAAGGAGAACCGCACATGGAATATCATTTACGCATCGGCGAAGATAAACAGCCGGTAAATGTTGCGATCGAAGAAAAGCATCGTCTGAAGATCACTTCTAACGGGAAAGAATACGAGGTGATTGGCGCCGTCATTTCGGAACATCAACTGCACTTGGCCGTTAACGGAAAAACCGTCAATGCTTTCATCGCTGACGAAAACGACGGCTGCAAAACCATTGTGCTCAACGGAGCGCCCTATTGCGTTGAAGATGCCGACACTTTCTCGGCATCGAAGCGTCGGGCCAAGGGCTCCGGTACCTTGCCGCAAGAAGTCACGCCCCCCATGCCGGCCGTGGTGGTGAGCCTGCTGGTCAATGTGGGTGACCGCATCAGTAAGGGCGATGCCGTTATCGTCGTCGCGGCCATGAAAATGGAAACGACTCTTTCAGCGCCATATGACGGTAAAATCAGCTGCATCAATGTTGCTGAAGGAGACAAGGTCATGCCAGGCGACATTTTGGTCGATATCGAGAAATAAAATCGTTACACGATTTTATTCTGTGAAGGGAGACATTACCATGAATGAAAGTCCGTTACTGTATCAGGTCGAAGAATACGTGGCCCGTTTTACCATCAATCGCGAACCCCAACGCAATTCTTTGAGTCCCGAGGTCATCACGCGCTTTTTAGACTATCTGGACAGCGCTGAAACCGACCCCGCCGTACGGGTGATTCTTATCACCGGGGCCGGTGAAAAAGCGTTTTGCTCCGGGGCCGACCTGGGGGGCGGCATAACCGAAGGCGGGCAACCGGTGTTTGCCGATTACGCCCGCCTGCTCAAACGACTGGCCGGCTTTTCCAAACCAACGGTCGCCCGCGTCAACGGGTACTGCCTGGCCGGTGGTATGGGCTTCATGCTGGCCTGCGATATCGTCATCGCCAAAGAAACGGCCAAATTCGGAACACCGGAAGTCAATGTCGGCCTTTTCCCGATGATGATCGGGGCCTTGATCTACCGCAATGTGCCCCGCAAAAAGGCCACTGAAATGGTGTTGCTCGGCAACAAACTCAGCGCCCAGGAAGCGGCCGCAATGGGGCTGATAACACGCACCGTTGCGCCGGAAGTGTTGGACGAGGAAATCGCCGGCATTGTCAAAGCCCTGGCGGCCAAAAGTCCCATTGGAATGAAAATCGGTAAAGAGGCCTTTTATGCCATGGCCGACATGCCCTTTGAACAAGCGGTCGATTTTCTGTCCGGCAAACTCGGCGAAGTCGTCGCAACCGAAGATGCCGTGGAGGGCATTACGGCCTTTCTCGAAAAACGGCCACCTGTCTTCAAAGGCAAATAAAATCGCTTTGCGATTTTATATAACGCGACGGTGTCGCTCTAAGGCGATCGCTGCGTAGAATCGAAAAGTTAAAATAATATAAAAGGGAGGGTTCCAATGCCTGTCGATAGCAAACCGACCAAAGAAAAGGTGATCATCGCCAACTGCAGCGGCTTTTTTGGGGATCGCTTTTCAGCGGCCCGTGAAATGGTTCAAGGCGGACCGATCGATTTTCTGACCGGTGATTATCTGGCGGAACTGACCATGGCGATTCTATTGCGCAAACAGTTTAAAGATCCGAAGGCCGGATATGTCTCGACCTTTCTCAGGCAAATGGAAGAGATCATGGCCGAATGCCTTGAGAAAGGGATTCGGGTGGTTACCAATGCCGGCGGACTTAACCCTCGCGGTCTGGCGCAGAAACTAAATGAAGTTGCGGCACAACTCGGCCTGAAACCCAAGATCGCTTTCATCGAAGGGGACAACCTCATGGCACGCCTGGGTGACCTCCAGGCGCAGGGCGAAGCCTTCGTGCATATGGACAAGGGTGTCAACCTTCAAGAGGCCAAGGCCCAGCCGATTTCCGCCAATGCCTATATCGGTGGTTGGGGCATTGTCGAAGCCCTCAATTGCGACGCCGACATCGTCGTGGGTGGTCGCATTGCCGATGCAGCCCTGGTGGTCGGACCGGCAGCCTGGCATTTCGGCTGGCAGCGCACCGACTGGGACCGGCTGGCCGGCGCGGTAGCGGCAGGCCACATCATCGAATGCAGCGCCCAGGCGACCGGCGGCAACTATTCCTTTATCGAGGAGGTGCCCTCCTTTAAAAACGTAGGATTTCCGATTGCCGAAGTCTTCGAGGATGGCTCTAGTGTCATCACCAAGCATCCCAACACCGGTGGCCTGGTTTCCGTGGGAACGGTTACGGCCCAATTGCTTTACGAAATCAGGGAACCGCGCTACCTGACGCCTGATGTCGCCGCCCGCTTCGACACGATTCAAATCGCCCAGGAAGAATCCGACCGGGTAAAGATCAGCGGAGTGAAAGGTGAACCGCCCCCTGACACAACCAAGGTCTGCATCAATAATCTTGGAGGTTATCGCAACAGCATGACCTTGATCCTGACCGGTTTGGACATCGAAGCCAAAGCCAAGATCGTGGAAGATGCCCTGTTCTCAAGCATCGGCGGAAAAGAACAATTTGCCAGCGCCGAAGTACAACTTATCCCCTCCCAGCAAACTGATCCTGACACCAACGAAGCCGCGTTCGCTTATCTGCGGCTATCGGTTTTAGACCCGGATCCCAAAAAAGTGGCCCGCTTTTCAGCTGAAATCGTGGAACTGGCGCTGGCCAACATTCCTGGCTTTACCGCCACGGCTCCGCCGACCAAAGGCACCCCGGCGGTGATGCATTGGCCGACCCTGGTGTCAAACCAACATATTCAGCAAACCGTGTTCGTTGATGACCGGGAAATCCTCGTGGCCGCCGCGACCCCTGGCAAGGAAACCCTGATCCCTGAAACGATCCTTATCGACCTACCTGTCGTACCTGCCACGCCAACCCAACGCGTCCCGTTGGGCCAAGTGTTTGCGACCCGCTCCGGCGATAAGGGGGGTAACGCCAACTTGGGCATCTGGGGCCGTACACTGGAGGCCTACGCTTTTTTGAATTCCTTTTTGACCATCGACAAGCTCAAAGAGCTGCTCCCAGATATGCAGCCCTTTGAAATCGAACGTTACGAACTTCCCAATTTGCTGGCAATCAACTTTTACATCAAAGGCGTTCTCGGTGACGGTGTGGCCGCTTCCCTGCGCAGTGACCCGCAAGCCAAAACGCTGGGCGAATATCTAAGAGCCAAATTAGTCGATATGCCCGAAATACTGCTAAAATAAAAGAGCTTATCGGCTGATCCAACCTGCAACCCGTAACCGCTCTTGCGCAAAACACGAAAAACGAAACACAAAATACCACGAGGTCCCCATGTCCTTCGAATTCAGCACCCAAGCAACGTATCAGCAATACTTCGGCAAAGCCCACGAAATGGTGCGCCGGTCGGTCAAAGAATTTGTGGCCAAGGAAATCGCCCCGTATATCGACGATTGGGAAGAACAGGGAGAATTTCCTCACGCTCTTTACCGTAAGGCTGCTGCGGTGGGTATTTTAGGAACGGGATACCCCGAAGCGTGCGGCGGTACACCTGGGGATATCTTCTTTCAAATAGCCGTTTGGGAAGAATTGATGCGCTGCGGCTCCGGTGGTCTGGTGGCCGGCCTCGGATCCCTCAACATCGCGCTTCCGCCGATCATCCGCAATGGTACCGATGATCAAAAAAAACGCTTCGTCAAACCGGTCCTGGAAGGTAAGCGCATCGCCGCCCTGGCCATCACCGAACCCGGGGGAGGCAGCGATGTGGCGAACATTGAAACAACCGCTGTCCGCGACGGTAATCACTACGTGGTCAATGGCAGTAAAACTTTCATTACCAGCGGCTGTCGGGCCGACCAGATTACCTGCGCTGTTCGAACAGGCGCTGAAGGGGCTCATGGGATCAGTTTGCTGATCATCGAAGCCCAAACGCTTGGTTATTCTGTCTCGGAAAAACTCAAGAAAACCGGTTGGTGGGCATCGGACACGGCCCAGATCTTTCTGGACGACTGTCGGGTTCCGGTAGCGAACTGCATCGGTGAAGAAAATCAAGGATTTTATGGCATCATGGAGAATTTTCAGTCCGAGCGCCTGCAAATTGCGATCATGGCGAACATGACGGCCCAGCTGGCCCTGGATGCCGCTATCGACTACGCCAAAGAAAGACAGGCATTCGGGCGGCCTATCATGGGGTTTCAGGTGACGCGCCACAAGCTGGTCGACATGGCTACCCTGGTCGAGGTCAGCCGGGAATTCACTTACCGGGTGGCAGCCAAAATCGATTCCGGACGGGATCAGATCAAAGAAATATCCATGGCCAAAAATTTTGCCTGCCAGGTCAGCGACAAAGTCACTTATGACGCCGTGCAGATATTCGGGGGTTACGGTTACATGCGCGGTTATCTTGTGGAAAGGCTCTTTCGCGACAACCGCATTCTCTCGATCGGCGGTGGCACCACCGAGATCATGAAAGAAATCATCTCCAAACTGATTCTCTAACCTGTTTTGACCCGCTAGCACGGAGGGTAAATCGGCCAATCATCATCTTTATGGCCCTTTGGCTCGGGCTTTTTTTATACACCGGCCGTAGTCAAGTCACCGCCGCTTATCTGAATATTTTCGTGAAACAACACAATATTTAAGGCCTTCCAGTGAATTCCTTGCATTTACCTGTATCGGCCTTAATATTGTACTTGTTATTTGCCAATTCTATTATATAGTGCGTCGGTATTATGATAATTATGGACAACCTTACATGGCCACAAAATTCTCCGTTGCAACCAACTTTGCAGACAACGCCGGCATGCTGCCGTTGTTTCCTCTTTTGGTTTGCCCTCATATTGCTGATGGTTTTTCCGGTGTCGGCATCCGCCTCGGACGCAACTGCCGAGGCCGCGGTGCCGGATACTCTTTTACCCGGGTTGGAGCACCTGCTTTCCCTGACCGGTTCCCAAAGTGGCACCGATTTTGATCCTCAGATAATAGAAGCCCTGATGGCCTTCGTCCTATCCCCGTACGACAGCTCGAAACAGTATCACACGGCGGATCGCTTTGACGCCCCCTCGGCCTATATTGAGTTCGACTTTAACAAGAGTTTAGCCGAAACGCTTAAATTTGTTTACAGTCCCGATGTGCCCGGTTATGCCCTGAATCCGACATCCATACGGTGGTCCCACTGGACCGAAGTCGAAAGCGCTGAACAAACCCTGCCCCGGTTATGGGAAAAACTGCCCGATCTGGACCGACCCTATCTGGTCAAGGGGCACGAAATGGTAGAGATTACGCCAGATCTTTTTGCCAACACCTATTATGCTTACGGGCTGTACCGAACCTTGATTCTGTTCAAGCATAACGGAAATAATGTTTTGATATCTTTATCAAAACAGGATGACACCTCCGAGGTAGGCAAAAAGGGTCTGATTGTGGGTGCCGACGATGACTGGAATTATTTTTATAGTGGTAAGAAAGGCTTAGGAAAAACCGGCATCGGCTGGATGCGAACCTATATGTACGACTCCTTTTCCGTCATGATCTACTACGAAATGTCGTCAAACCCCGCCAGCGTCAGATGCAGTGTTTTTAAATGGTTGCGGGCAGGGTGGCTCGACATCAATGTTGTCAAAGGCCGGCACATTTACAAAGGCCTCGAACGTTTTGCCCGGACCTTCAAACACGTCATCGAATCGCCTGCACTCCCGCCGCCGGAGCACTTCAAACAGGAATTTGCCTTGATCGAACAGCTTTCCCTGCAGGAACTCAGAGCGAAGACCAAGACGCATCTGGACCGTAAGGTTGATCAATCCAGGCTGGCTGGCAATCAGGCGACGGATATCCGCTTAAAACCCTTTTACGGTGACGAATATATTAACCGCATGACCAAACCCCAATTGCAGTCCGTCCTGGTGCTGGCCTACTTAAAAGATATGCTGGGAAAACATTAACCTTCCTCTTTGGGATCCCTGTTCAAACGCGCCATAACGATATGGTCGTTGATCTCTTTCAACACAAAATAGCGCTGCAGGGCATCAGCGATTTCCATTTGGCTCGGTTCGAATCCGGCAACTTGCGATACAAACGCTTTTATCTTTACGATGGCCCCATGGATACCGTTATCTAAAGATGGATTCAATCCCATGTGAAACACGCCTCCTTTGTCGCGCACAGGTTACCCGGCCTTAATGGGTCTAATCGGTTTGACGGACAGCGATGGTGGGCTAAAGAGTAAATCGCCATTTACAAAACATATCTTCGGGGTGGGGATCCGGAGGAGCAAAAAGGCATTCGATCCGAATGCGCGCATCGATGGTTTGGGCAAAACTTTCAAACTCCCGTCGATGCATTTCCCGGCAAACATATTCATCCAAGCCCCTTTTGAGACGCGCAGTCTGGGTGGGGCAGGATGGAACCGTGATGACGACCTCATTATCACGTTCCTCAATCTGGTAGCCGACCAGAATACACCAAGGAAAATAGCGCAAGGCTTCAACAAACCCAGCCAGCCCTTTTTTCTCGATTTGAAACCGGGGAATCAAATCCTTGGCAGCCATACCGGCAACTTTTTCCCAAACTTTCTCATTCAGGCTTTCTGCTGTTGGTTGGCCGAACTGCTCAGACACATAAATAAACCAGAAGGCATCCACGACGCGGTAGTGCCAAAGCAGGAACTCGATGTATTTACGCTGCTGACTTGAATCCATCGTGTCGAAAATATCAAGATCCAATATTACGCCCCTTTTCAAACGCTTTTGCAATTTGCTTTTCTAATTCATCAATCTGTAGCGGTTTGTCTATATGACCGTCAAAGCCGGCGCGTTTGATCTTTTCAGGTTCAAATAATTCAAAATAGCCCGAAAAGGCATAAACAACCGTTTGGGGATTTTTCATCCGAATGCGCTCACACAGTTCGGTTCCATCCATGTCCGGCATAATCAAGTCCGTAATCACCAGGTCAAAGTGCTCGCTTTCCACCCGCCTCAAGGCTTCCCATGGGCTTTCTTCCACCTCGACGGTGTATCCCAATCGCGTCAAAAGCTTGTGGACAATAATTCGCTGGTCTTCCTCATTATCAACAAACAGAATCTTCTTGTCGGCCATGTCGATGCCCTCATCATTTGGGTACCATCCTAACAGCCGTGTCGGAAGGGCTCGTGATGGCCCTCGCTGGTCACGTTAGGTCTTGCCTACACGATCGATGGGTTAAGAGATCCCGATGGAGACCAAGCATCATCTTTTAATTAACGGGCCCGTCTTTTTTGCAGCGTGGCAATTTCACTTTTGGCTTTTACCAAATTTTCACTGGTTGACCGCAGGCGCTCTGTTACAATCTCGGCAAATATCCGATAAAGAATATAGCCAAAAGCCAAACGATCATTGCCGGAGACGCTTTCAATCCGCGAAGCGTCGGTTGTCAGGCAAACCGTTGCCCCAATGGCATACACCGACGCGGATCGATCCAATCCGCCCAGCATGCCCATTTCGCCGAACACATCACCCCGGCGTTTGAGGGTTTGCAAAAGCTTTCCATCTTTTACGATTTTAACCTGCCCGGAAAGAAGGAAATAAAGCCACTGGTCGAGATCGCCTTCTTTGATAATGATTTCTCCATCTTTATATTCTCTGATCTTGCTCAGTCGGAGCAGCCCGCCTAAAAGCCCTGTTTCAAAGTCCTTGAAAATAGGAAGCGAGACCAATTTTTGAATATTTTGAGCGTCGTCTTTCAGATATTTAGATTCGCGCATGCCTGTCACCAGCTGTTAGGGTTTGAGAGCTCTTAAAATCTTCTCGGCTTGGGTTTTTTCCAGCCGCACAAGAACATAGAAATGATTCGGCGGCCCGAACCCGCCATAGCGGTCGTACCAGCGCTCGATCACTTCCGTATAATTGAGTTCGGTATCTGATAATATATCGATAACTTGGCGGGTATATTCACTGCGGGTGGTGGCGATTATTAAATCCTTGCTCGAAACCTGCGAAATAATCGTGCGCCCCAATTCCGCGCGGCCACGATTGGCGGCTTGATTCCAGGCATCATTGGTTTTGCGGGCCATGCCGGAGACACCGACGGCATAAAAGTAGCGGTCGTTGTCCGGAACTTTACTGAGCCAACCCGGGGGGTCCGATCCCTTTACAGCCGGACCGGATCCGCATCCGATAAACAATATGACAATGTAAAAAATAATTTGGCTGGATGTAAGCTTGCCTTTGAGGTGCATTTTCATTCCTCGCGCAAGGCCCCACATCGGTACGTTGGGGCCATCCGTTTTTTAAAGCCTTTTTCTGATATGATCTTCATTCCGCTCGCTAATATATGACAAAAGTCCTTGTTTATCAAGGAAAATGGTCATTTGTACCAACCATGCCCATATGCGCTTTCAGTGTAGGAAACGGGCTGGAGATGATAGTGCTCGTCTCAGGATGAATCCGTGTTGCGGAGTGGGGAATTAAGCCTTATATTTGAAGCTATCACAGAAATGTCTTTTGGCCCAACCCGCCAGAGGAGGGCTCGTCTCTTAGCTGGCGCCTAGCTTGCACCGAGCTTGTCAAGGTGACCTTGAACCAAAATCCTATTTTTGAGTTAGCTTCAAGGAAATATCGGTCAAGAAAAGAGGCATGATGGCTTTTGTTCGCGTTCCCGGCTTGAAAGGGAAAATATATGTTCCGGAAGGACAGGCAGACAGTTCAAAAAAACACCCCTGTAAAGACTGCTATGCCTGCCAGATGTGCAGCGAGGATCGATGTAATGTTTGTCGCAACGAAAATGCCTGCCGCCGAATGGGGGGCTTAAAAACTGTATCTATCGCAGCTCGCTGTCCGGTCAAAACTGTCTACAAACCTTCATGAATGGATATTCATCCTGCTTGCAATTTGATTGCTGCTTTGTTATATTAAAAACGAGTAAAAAAAAGGTGGTGATTAAACGTAAACTTTTTAAATCAAACAAAATGTAGTGGTATTTTGATTTAACCTCAAGCGTGATACCGCCCCCTAAAGTGACCGCTGTACGCGCATTTCATACCAGATTTTACCGGTTCCCGATCCGCTGAAACCTTCTGAGCAATCCTTGCTTAAGACTGCAGTTTTTCCCGTTCATCAAAAACAGCATGGCTCCAACGATTCTACCCCCAATGAATTGCCACGAAAGACTCTAAAGCGCGCATCGCTGCTTGAACAGACAAGTATTGGTTTTTTAAGGAAAGGAGGTTCCATCATGGGATTCAGAGATTTTTTTCTTCCCAAAATTGCCCATTCCGACCCCGATGTCCGCAAGCAGGCAATCCAGAAAGAAAAAGACCGACAATTACTTGAAAATGTCATCAAAAATGACACGGACGACAATGTCCGGGAAGCCGCCGAACGACGCCTGGAAGAATTGACCGCTTAGCATTACATTGGTGAACCTGAAGCCCAAACGGAAAAACCCGGAACTGACAAACAGTTCCGGGTTTTCTATCAAAACCATTCAGGGGCAAACCACCTTATTTAGCCGAAAACCTAAAAACCGACCCATCCAGGTAGCCGACCCGTGTGCAATAAAGAAAGGCCGCGGGTTTTTGCTAAAAGCAATGCGGTTTATTGTTCTCGCACCGCTTCAACACTGACAACCGTACCACCTTCGATCATGATTACATAGTAATAGCCGGCTTCTGGGCCGTAAACCCACTTTTCGACATTTTTCCCGCGCCCCCGTCCCCGGGCTCCGAGATCCTCTTTCACAAGCGGCTCACCGCATCCTGCTTGGATCGCGATACTATTGGTCCCTTCTTTAACAAATGTATTTCCGCAACGGAAAGACGTTTGTTGCTGGGCGATGGTGACGGGGCATAGCGCCAGCACAAATACCACAGCGATGATGATTATGAATGCTTTTTTCATTTGGCCTCCTGAATAAGAACTGGTGACTAACGAGCAAAAAGTGACGATTACACAAAAAACCATAATATCTCAAACCATTTTTGTCAATCGCCAGACCGTAATGAGGGCCACCGGAAGAATGCGCCTCGGTCAATGCTTGACCTTATTTAGATAACAGTTTAGAAAAAGAGAACCGCAGGATAGTTGGGTTGTTTGCGCATTTGCCTAAACAGACCCCCAGCGGGCTGCGGAACACCTCATCATCGCCAAAGGAAATGATCATGTCCACAAACGAAGAAAACGCATACCATCGGGTTGGCACCCGGCACTTTAACCTATGTTGGTGAGAAACAAGCCGAGAAAATAAAAATTCAGATTATCAATTATTCCCCAAATCATTGTACGGAAAAAGAAGTTGAGACCATTGCCGAATGTCGTTCTTATATCAATAACCAATCGGTAACCTGGATCAACATCACCGGTGTCCATGACATCGCTACGATTCAGAACCTGGGGGATCTCTTCGATATCCATCCTTTGGTGCTCGAAGATATCGTCAATACAAAACATCGGCCCAAATCTGACGCATATGACGACTACATCTTTTTCCTGTTAAAGATGTTGTACAGCGACCCTGCCCAGAATGTGATTCGACATGAACAAATCAGTTTAATTCTCGGTGCTGATTATGTCATTTCACTCCAGGAGATGGAAGGCGATGTCTTCGATCCCGTACGGGCTAGGATTAAGGGGGGTAGCGGCCGTATCCACAAGCGTGGCAGTGATTATCTGGCCTATGCCCTGATCGATACGATCGTTGATCATTATTTTAAGATCCTCGAAGAGCTTGTAGAAAAAATCGAAGATTTGCAGGACCAGGTCATCACGGCTCCCGGGAAAGATATGCTCAATGTAATCCAGGAGTTAAAACATGAAATGCTGTTTGTCCGCCGTTCGGTCTGGCCCTTGCGCGACATTATCACCTCCCTGATCAGAGATGACTCCCGGTTGGTAGATGAAAACATTACCATTTATCTGCGGGACGTCTACGATCATACCTTGCAGGTAATCGATACAGTCGAATCTATCCGCGACATGTTGACAGGATTGCTGGATGTCTACCTTTCGAGTGTCAGCAATCGCATGAACGAAGTAATGAAAGTCCTGACGATCATCGCGACGATCTTTATTCCCCTGACATTTATCGCCGGGATTTACGGGATGAATTTCAGCTACATGCCCGAGCTGAGCTGGAAATGGTCATACCCAGCACTGTGGATCGTGATGCTGGTGATCTTGGCAATCATGATCGTCTGGCTAAAACGCCGCAAATGGTTTTAGACGTGGGAGACACCTGTGCGAATTAGTCCCAATCAAGAATCGGCCGTTTATTGGTTGCTGATCCTCACCGCTATTGGCCTGAGTCTGGGATGACGGGTAACGGACTCGGTCAAGAGCCCAAGCCCGCATCCGTTTTGCGAAGTGCCGATCTGCCGGGGTCCCTTTCCGAGTCTTTGCAGGTCGAAAATGAAAACCTCTCCGGCCTAAAGGCCCAACTGGCCCAACTCAGTACGTCTCAGCAAGCCATCGATACCTTACTGAATGCCTATAAAATCCAAATGTCCGCTCACGGCCAGCTTCTTCTATCGAGTAGCACAGAAATAAAGAGCCTGATTGCGGCTACCAACGACAACCGGGCGGCCGTTGAGGACCTGGAAGGACGCCTGGAGAATTTAAGTAAAAAAATCGATAACACCAAGCTTCTGATCGGTCAAACGGAAGAACAGTTGTTAAACAGTCAGCGCCAGCTCGAAGAGTTGCAAAAAAGCAAAAATCTTGTCGCCCAACAAAAGACCCTGATTGACCGTCTGCAAGATTTAATCGAATTGTTAAACGCCAAGCGAAAGCTACTTCAAACGCTTCAGACCATCAACACAGAATCAAACGCCCAAATCCAGCAGACCACCTCCTTGTTAATCGCTTTAGGATCACGGCTCAATCAACAGATTCAGGTGAAAAAAAAGCAGGTTCTTTTTACGCGCACGGCCTCGCCTCTGGCTGTATTAGGCTGGGCATCGATCAAAACCGATGTCAATCGGCTTTTGATTCGATTAAAAGCGCTGACCTCAATGGACACCTGGCGCGATGAGCTTCGAATCGACTGGCAATCAGGACGCTTTGCTCTTTTTACGTTTGTTATTTTGTATGCCATTTTTCAGTTTTTCCTGATCAAGCTAAATCGTAAGTGCCGAGAATACCGACAGCGCGAATCGATCTCCAAGCAACCCCTCCGTATCCTTTTTTTAACGCTTCTCACGAAGCGTCTCTACCTAATGGGAACGGTTGTCCTTATCTATGCGTTTACGGTCTTGAGCCCCTTGCATACGACCTTTCCCTTTGCACGGCTGCTTTTATGGGGTTTTTTGACTTGGCTGTTTACCCATTGGGTGACCGATTTTTGCGAACACTTGATTTTAAGTCGTCGCCAGAATTTGGAATCGATATTGGCGTCCGCCAAAGGAGTCGTTACGTTCATACGCTATTTTGCCCTGAGCTATTTGTTTGTCGATTGGTTACTTGGCAGCAATAACGCCCTTTTGGTTCTATTTCGCATCGTTTTTGATTTGACGCTGATCGGCTGGTTTTATGCCTGGTGGCGTAACTTCAATGCAATTAATGAACCACCCGCTGCGCCGTGGACGCCCAAACAAAAGCTAATTATCGTGAGTCTCCAGTGGCTGACCTATCTTATTCCGACGGCTGGTCTGGTATTGGAGTTGGTCGGTTACGGCAGGCTGGCCTTGTATTGGTTCATCTCTTTAGGTTTGTCCATTGTTGTCATTCTTTGGTCTGATATTATTTTTCTGCTCCTTCAAGAAAACCGGCGACACCTCAAAACACCGTCATCAGCCGGAACTGAACCAGCGCCGCAGCCGGGTCATCCGATTCGATGGCTTATATTACAGATTGCATGGCTTGTGTGGGCCGGCGCGACAGCGGCCCTCCTGATGATCTCATGGGGCGGCAAGCAGGCGGTAATCGTAAACTTCCTGACGCTGTTAACAACGCCCGTCACCATTGGCAAAATTAGCATTAGCGTCATGAGTTTTGTCTCTGCTTTTCTGATTTTGGTTTTGACCCATACCCTTGCCCGCCTCTGGCGTTCGTTCTTGAAAGACAAGATCCTGGCCGACAGCGGCATAGAGATCGGCCTTCAGGATTCCATAACCATGATTACCGTTTACTCGCTTTGGGTTTTCGGTATTCTTTTTTCCCTGCACGCCTTGGGTTTTGGAACAACCTCTTTGGCGGTTGGTTTCGGCGCGCTCGGAATTGGACTGGGTTTTGGCCTTCAAAACATTTTCAACAATTTTATCAGTGGCATTATTCTCTTAATAGAACGCCCCATTCAAGTTGGCGACGATGTCGAGGTCAGTGGTGTGTGGGCGACCGTAAAAAAAATCAATGTCCGTGCCACCGTCGTCCAGACCTACGACAACGCGTCTTTAATCATTCCCAACTCCGAATTCATCAGCCAGCAGGTCACCAACTGGAGTTTCAAAGACAAACGCCTACGACGTCATATCGACGTAGGCGTGGCCTATGGTTCGGACATTGAACTGGTGCGTGAGACCCTGCTGGAAATCGCTAAAAAGTCGCCTCATGCTTTGAAACAACCCAAAGCCGAGGTTATTTTCAAAGACTTTGCCGATAGCGCGCTACTCTTCAGGCTACGCGTATGGACCATTGTCGAAAAGATCTTTAGAACTGAAACGGATATTCGGTTTGAAATTGACCGTCTCTTCAAGGAAAGAGGGATCGTCATCGCTTTTCCGCAACGGGACGTGCATCTTTTCGTTGACAAGAAAGACCAAGAATGGATTTCTGCCGAAAAACCCGGTGAGCCTGTTCACCAAGAAGGTAATTTGCCCTTTAACGAAAACCACAAACAGGAGCCGAAATGAAAACAGCCAAGGACATATTGAGCGGAA
This sequence comes from uncultured delta proteobacterium, assembly GCA_963802265.1. GTDB lineage: Bacteria > Desulfobacterota > Desulfobacteria > Desulfobacterales > CAWDIC01 > CAWDIC01. The sequence goes on along the minus strand of CAWDIC010000001.1, from coordinate 1,061,742 downwards.
AAAAAAGTGACCTCGTTTGCGTCCCGACGGGGACCCGCATTGAGGAGACCCTCCAGGAAATGAATCAACGAAAAGTGGGTGCCATCCTTGTCACCCGTAACGATAAAGTCGTTGGCATCTGGACCGAAAGAGACCTTTTGCGCAATATCCTCGACCCGTCCTTCGATATTAAAGCTGCTCACATCGAAGACCACATGACGACCGACCTGATTTATGCCCCTTTTAACGCCACGGTCTACGATCTCATGGACAAGTTTCTCGGTTTGCGGATCCGACATTTGCTGATTGAAAAGGACGGTGAATATATCGGTATCATCTCCGGTGGTGATGTTATGAAAGCTGCAATCCAGGAAAAAGATGATGAACTGAAACAACTCAATGCCATGGTTGGTTGGGAGTATTACGAAAACTGGCGCTGGGATCCCAAATGAAGTGACAAGTTAGAAGTGCGCTAAAGTGCCTAAAATTAATGATTTCAATCTATTATACAAAAGATGGAACGCAGTGACTCATTAACTTTAACCACTTCTAATTTTATCACTTTTAACTTATTTTGATAAACGATCCCACATCGCCCGCGCCTGATCTTCCATACCGCTTCTTTTGGAACCGCTCGACCGCGTGAGCTTACGGCCCCCCCGCAGGCGTGCGACCCGCTCTTCGACCGGCGGATGGGTGGAAAAGAGACGGCTGATCTTACCTCCCGCCAAAGGATTGACGATGAACATATGCGCCGTGGCCTGGTTGGCCTGCATCGGTCGATGGTGGCTGTAAGCACTGATCTTTTCCAGCGCTAGGGCCAAGCCTTCGGGGTGACCCGCGAATTGTGCACCGGTTGCATCGGCCAGATATTCGCGTGAACGGGATACGGCCATCTGGATCAGCATGGCGGCCAGGGGAGCCAGAATTGACATCATAATCAGGCCGATCATACCCAGCCCGCCTTCATCGTCATCCCGCCCTCCCATGCCACCAAAAATGGCCGACCACCGGGCCATGGATGCCAGCCACATGATCGTACCAGCCATGGTTGCCGCAATCGAACCAATCAGAATATCACGGTTTTTTATATGGGCCATTTCATGGGCTAAAACACCCTTCAATTCTTCTTGGTCCATGATCTTAACCAAGCCTTCGGTCACGGCCACTACCGCATGGGATGGATTACGCCCCGTGGCAAACGCGTTAGGCGCCTTTTGTGGAATCATATAGACCTTCGGCATGGGCAAAGAAGCTTGTCGGGCCAGCGTTTCAACCATATGATATAACTCCGGTTTCTGCTGCGGGGTCACTTCCTGGGCCCGATACATACGCAGGACAATTTTATCCGAATACCAGTAACTGACAAAATTCATCCCGGCTGCCAATACAAGGGCGATTGTCATGCCCTGGCGGCCACCTAACAATTGACCGATCAACAAAACGAGAACTGTCATTCCAGCCAGCAGCACCGTTGTTCTGATCTGATTGCCCATCCCATTTTCTCCTTCGCGGTGTGTTATTAGAAGCCATCTCAAAGATATAAACGATCCGCTAAAACGCAAGCGTGCGATCGCAAAAAGCTGGTCCCTGATAAGATCGGATGACAAATTCCCTGTTGACAGATATTCTTTAATCGTTTATCGTCGTTTAACGATTAAAACAGGCAAGCATTTGATATTTGCATATTATGAAACTTGACCCAGCCATTCGGCCCAACGAACCATCGATCGAAACGGAAGCATTCGCCAAGATATGTAAAGCACTGGCCCACCCTGTCCGGATCAAAATTCTGGCCTACCTAAAATCGGTCAACCGCTGTATTTGTGGTGAAATTGTCGATATGCTGCCTTTGGCACAGTCGACCGTCAGCCAGCATCTCAAACACCTAAAAGCCGCCGGCCTGATACAGGGTGAAATCGAAGGGCCGCGCACATGTTATTGTATCGATCAAAAGGTGCTCGAAAGGTTTAAGCAGCTGGTTGAACGCCTGTAATAAAGGGTCGATAGAACGATTGATGGGAGATCATCATGCGCGAACACACGGAACCATGTTGTGAAACACAGACATCCGTCTGCCAATGTGGCGACACACAAAAGTTAAACCCGCTTTTTGTCCCAACAACGGATGACGAACCCTGTTGTGGCCCGCCGGCCGGACCCGCCAGCAGTGCCTACGAAAAAGCAGGCTATGTGGTTTGGCATTTCGTTGAAAATTTTATCGAGACACCGGCCGGACCGGTCCCCCGGATCAAAACCCGTATGGAACGATCGGACATCCTCCATACCGCCAAGGTTCGATTGGGTGTCAACCGCAACAATTATAAAGTTGCGCCCGGCCTTTACGGTGTGGGCAATCCGGATTCGTCGGCGCCGGTCCTTTTAACGGCCAATTATAAACTCAGTTTCGACGCCTTGCGCCGAGAAATGACCGGCCTGGATGCCTGGTTGCTGGTCGTCGACACCCGGGGGATCAATGTTTGGTGTGCGGCCGGTAAAGGAACCTTCTCAACCCAGGAAGTCGTTCACCGGATCAATCAAATCAGCTTGGATAAAATCGTTGCACACCGCCAAATCATTTTACCCCAGCTTGCAGCAACCGGTGTTTCCGCACGACATGTTAAAAAAGGATGCGGGTTTGAAGCGATCTGGGGTCCTGTTCGTGCCAGCGACATTAAAGCCTTTCTGGCCGCCGGAAACAAAGCCACCACCCGCATGCGGCAGGTCACTTTCAACCTCAAAGAACGTTTGGTCCTTATCCCGATTGAGCTTACCTTTATCAACAAGTATGCCCTGTGGACTATCTTGGGACTGTTTGTTCTTTCCGGTATTGGGTCCCATATCTTCTCATTTGAAATCGCATGGACCAGGGGTGTCATGGCGAGCGTCGCCCTTGTCGGCGGCATATTGGCCGGGGCGGTTGCCGTGCCTGCGCTTTTGCCTTGGATTCCCGGTGTGATCTTCGCGGTCAAAGGCGCCTTGACCGGACTCGTCGCCGGGGCAATCGTCGCCCTTTTGTTCTGGAGTCAAACGACCATTCTGGAATCCCTGGCGCTGCTGTTTTGCACCGCTGCTTTGAGCTCGTTTATGGCGATGAATTTTACCGGTTCAACGCCTTATACGTCCCCTTCCGGAGTTGAAAAAGAAATGCGTACGGCGATCCCTTTACAGGCCTTGGCGAGCGTGATTGCCTTGGTGATATGGATCGGCGTTGGTTTTTCCGGCTAACGCAATGGAGAATAAAAATGGAAGACTTTAGATATCTCACAGGCGTTTCGACCTTAAATTTGAATACCGAATTATGCGTGGGTTGCGGGATGTGCACCGCGGTCTGTCCGCACGGCGTTTTCAAAATGAACGGCCGCAAGGTGCACGTCGTTGACCATGACGGCTGCATGGAATGCGGGGCTTGCACAACCAACTGTCCGTCAGCAGCCATCAGCGTTTCACCCGGAGTCGGTTGTGCTGGGTACATCATTCAGACCTGGTTCAAGGGCAAGGAAAATGCTGCGTGTGGAGGGCCGGGGTGCTGCTGAACACACAAATTGTTTCGAAAATATCCTTGGCCCCCGCCTCCTGCCAAATTTGCAGAATTATGCTTTGCTCCTCTGATGCACACCTTCAGCGTGCAGTAATTTAATCCAAATTTAACCAGCGCATTTCTTTTAATCCATCAAATTATTTTTATGGGCTGACACTTGCATTTTGCCCCCTAATGCGGCATTATTTTTTTTGCTAATGAACGACCCGCGTGGCAGACGGCCAACCTTAAAGGGCTTTAGAGTAAAAAACCGATGATCACGAACTTCATCCATTACCCGCTCAACCAGGAGGTCACAGCCATTGGTGGGCACTATCTCTTTATCAAGGAGGTGCGCCTGCCCTATCAAAACCGTGAAGTTCTTTATCGTGTGGGCTTTGCGGCTGTTGATCGATCGTGCTGTGGCATCGGGGGCCTGGGCTATGCATTGGTGCCTGGATTCCTTCAAAGCTGGCACACAACGCAAACCCGTGATGGCTTACCGATATCACGGGTTGAACCGATCACGGCGCGTGGTGTCCGCAAGGCAATCGAACGATTGATCAAAAACAAGGAAAGCGTACTGCAAGTCAACTTTGATTAGATAAAGGAGAGGAAAGATGGCGAAGCAAAAGAAAGAAGCAAGAAGAAAGAAGGTCATCGATGTGCTGAACAAAGCGCGTTCGATGGAACTTCAGGCCATTCACCAGTATATGAACCAGCACTACAACCTGGATGACAAGGATTATGGCGAGATGGCTGCCAACATCAAACTGATCGCCCTCGACGAGATGCGGCATGGCGAAATGTTTGCTGAACGAATCAAAGAACTGGGCGGGGAACCCACGACCACCATCTTCGGTCCGATTAAAAAAGGCCAGGCTGTGGATGTGATTTTCAAATTCGATTCAAAACAAGAAGACGATGCCATCGAGGCCTACAATCAGTTTTTATTGGTTTGCCGTGAAAACGGAGACAGCGTCAGCATGAAACTATTCGAATCGATTATTGAAGACGAGCAAACCCATTTCAATTATTTCGATAGTGTCCAGGGGCACATCGACAAACTGGGCGACACCTACCTGTCCAAAATCGCGGGCTCCCCGTCTTCAACAGGATTGCAACCCCAAGGCTTTGTCATCAACAAGGGTTCGGTCTAAATCCGGGCTAACATGGCCTGGTACATAGCCCGTTCAATCGGACCTGCTAAAGGAGTGATAGATGGAATGGTTTAAAGCGCTCAACCCGATTCTTCAGGCCCTGCTGGGGACCTTGTTCACTTGGGGTGTAACGGCCCTGGGTGCGGCGATGGTGTTCTTTTTCAAATCGATCAAGAAAGAAGTCTTTAACGGGATGCTTGGTTTTGCGGCCGGCGTCATGATTGCCGCCAGCTTCTGGTCTCTGCTCGCGCCATCGATCGATATGGCTGAAGAGCTCGGTTTTATACCCTGGTTGCCGCCGCTAATAGGCTTTCTGGCCGGCGGTCTCTTTTTGTGGGTAGTTGATAAACTTTTGCCCCATCTTCACGCGGGCATGAAAACCGAAGATGCGGAAGGAATCAAAACAAGCTGGCAACGCAGTGTTTTATTAATTCTGGCCATCACCTTGCACAACATCCCTGAGGGCCTGGCGGTCGGGGTTGCTTTTGGGGCGGCTGCGGCCGGCTATTCTTCGGCCACCCTGGCTGGCGCTATTGCATTGGCCATCGGTATCGGGATCCAAAATTTTCCGGAAGGAACAGCGGTTTCCGTCCCTTTGCGACGCGAAGGCCTGTCACGGTTTAAAGCATTCTGGTATGGGCAATTGTCTGGTATGGTCGAGCCCATGGCCGGGGTTGTGGGTGCCGCCGCAGTCATCATTATGCGGCCCCTTTTGCCCTATGCCCTGGCATTTGCGGCCGGCGCCATGATCTATGTCGTCGTGGAAGAACTGATTCCCGAAGGTCAAGCAGACAAACATAGTGACGCTGCGACCATCGGTGCGATGATCGGATTTTCGGTCATGATGACACTGGATGTCGCTCTGGGGTAAAATTCAATTTATTTTACACAACCTTTCCGTAAATGGTGGCCCGGTCCATGCCGAATGAACCTGCACGAACACCGACAGCGATGACGGACTCGCGGTATGTCCTGGCGATCGATCTGGGCAGCGGTGGTCCCAAAGCAGGTCTCGTGTCGGAGTTCGGTGACGTCTTGGCCGTTGCAGCCCGAAAAGTCGATACGTTGCTTTTGCCCAACGGCGGGGCGGAACAGGACCCCCAGCAATGGTGGCAGGCCACGCAACAGGTCGTTAAAGAGGTGCTTGCGGCATCCGGTGTTTCGAAAGAAGCCATTCGGGCCGTTGCCTGTACGTCCCAATGGTCGGTTATTGTAGCGGTAGATCACAGCGGCGACCCCCTCATGAACGCCGTCTGTTGGATGGACACCCGGGGCGGTAAATACAATCGCCTGCTGACCCAGGGTTTTCCCAGTATCCAAGGCTACAATCTTTCCAAACTATTCAAATGGATCCGGCTGACCGGCCTGGCGCCGACCCACACCGGTGCCGATTCTCTGGGCCATATCCTGTTTATTAAAAATGAGTTCCCTGAAATCTATGCCCGGACCCACAAATTCCTGGAGCCAATGGACTTTCTGACCATGTGCTTGACGGGTCGGATGACGGCCACCCAGCATACCGCAGCCCCACTGATGCTGGTCGATAACCGCACCTGGAGTCACTGCGACTATCATGATAGCTTGCTGGCAATAACCGGTCTGGACAAGGAAAAGCTACCGGACCTGATCCCTAATGACGCGGTTGTAGGGCCGCTCTTGCCCGCAGTGGCTGACGAACTTGGGCTACTGCCCTCCACGCCTGTAATGGCCGGCATCAATGACACCAATTCCTCGGCGGTTGGCTGTGGTGCCGTCAATCTTTTCGACGGGATCATTTACATCGGCACTTCCCTCGTGCTGACCTGCCACCTGCCCTTTAAAAAAACCGACCTTTTGCATATGATGACCACCATGCCGAGTCCTTTAAAGTCCAAGTACCTGTTGATGGCGGAACAAGGCACCGGCGGCAAAAGCCTGGAGTTTTTTCTAAAACAAATCGTCTTTGCCGACGATGCGCTTGATACGGGCCCCATTCCGGAAGATGTCTATGACCGTGTGAACCGGATCGCCGCCACGGTGCCGGCCGGCAGTCAAGGCGTCCTGTTCCTGCCTTGGCTCAATGGAACCCTGACCCCCGAGGAAAACCCTGCCGCGCGGGGGGGCTTTTTCAATCTTGCTCTTCACTCAACGCGCAGCCATATGCTCAGGGCGCTCATGGAGGGTCTGGCCTTCAACTCACGTTGGACCCTGGGCCCGGCCCAAAAATTTATCGGCCGCCCTTTTCCTGACTTTCGCTTTGCCGGTGGTGGCGCCTTGTCCGATGTTTGGGCCCAAATTCATGCCGATATTCTTGGCGTACCCATTCTCCAGATAGCCGATCCCACCAGCGTCACCATTCGAGGCGCGGCAATCCTGGCCTTTCACTTCCTTGACGGCCATCCGCTGGAAGCACTTGCAGAAGGTATCAAAATCAAGCGTGTCTTCGAACCGAACCTAAAAAATAAAGCGTGCTACGACCAACTGTATAACCAGTTCCGGCAAATATACAAACGCAACAAAAAGGTCTTTGCTGCATTAAACCAAACATAGGAGTATCACATGCCCGAAGCGCCCAAGCCTGAAACAAGCGCCAATCCGTTCAAACCATATCACGGACGATTTGAGAGCTATCATCGCCTTCCTGCCAAAGGTCGCGATAAGGACGCTATCTTTCGTGAACTATCTGAAATGGCAGATGAAGAAAACAGGTGTTGGCGATCAGGGCAAACTTCCGGCACCTTCTACCACGCGGGTGATGAACACCGGGCTTTTTTAAATAAAATCTTCGCTTTGTACTCACACGTGAATGTTTTACAGGTCGATATTTGTCCGAGCATGTCCAAATTTGAAAGTGAAATCGTTTCCATGACCGCCAAGATGCTCAATGGCGAGGCCGTTAAGGCACACAACCCTGAAGACGAAGTCTGTGGGACCGTCACCTTTGGTGGCAGTGAGAGCATCATGATGGCCATGAAAGTGTATCGCGATCGCGCGCGGATGGAGATGGAGATCACGGCTCCGGAAATTATCATTCCGCAAACGGCGCACCCGGCTTTCGACAAGGCCGGTGAATATTTCGGCATCAAGATGGTGCACGCGCCTACACCGGGCCCTGACTTTCGGGTTGATATGAATGCCGTCACGCGCCTTATCAATACCAACACGGTTGCTCTGGTAGGCAGCGCCGGCAATTATCCCTATGGATTGATCGACCCCTTGGAAGAATTATCGGACCTGGCCATGAAGCATGGTCTGGGCCTGCATGTGGACGGTTGCCTGGGTGGCTTTATCCTACCGTGGGCTGAAAAACTGGGATATCCGATTCCGGTTTTCGATTTCAGATTGCCAGGATTGACCTCCATGTCGGCTGACACCCATAAGTACGGGTTCGGGCTCAAAGGCACATCGGTCGTTCTTTACCGAAGCAAACATCTGCGGCAATATCAGTTTTTTCACGTACCCGACTGGCCGGGTGGCCTCTATGCCTCTCCGTCGATGACCGGCAGCCGATCCGGCGGCCTGACCGCTTCGACCTGGGCCGCCATGGTTTATCTCGGCGAAAAAGGCTATCTTGAAGCAACCCGGGCGATTATGGCGATCGCCGATGAGATTAAACAGGGCCTTGAAACCATTCCCGAGCTGGAAATCATTGGCGACCCGACCTTTGTGATCAGCTTCCAATCCAAAGCGGTCGATATCTTTCATGTCAACGATGACATGGCTTCCAAAGGCTGGCGCTTTAATTGCCTGCAACTGCCGCCGGCCCTCCATTTTTGTGTAACCATGCCCCAGACCATGGTGCCGGGCATTGCCCAACGTCTGGTCGATGACCTGCGGGCCAGTGTCGCCTACGCCAAAAAAGCCGCCGGCGCGCCAGCCCAAAGCAGTGCCTTGTATGGCCTGGCAGGTACTGCCGAAGGGAATAAAATGGCGAGCGAGCTGATCCTGGGTATGTTTGATGTTCTGTATGAGGTTTAGGATATTAGGCACATATGGCCATTCGGGAGAAAAGCGCTTGCTTAAGCCATACGATCAATATCAGCGACCAGAAACGGGGTGCTCCGGACAGCCACGCTCATCTTCTTGACCCATATCCGCGCTACGCCAATGATGTTGCCATCGGCATCCGCTAGATTAGACAGCTTTTCCACATAGGCGACATCGTCTTTGTTGAACTCGTAATAATAATTGTAGGTACTGTAAGGATCGGGTACCAGGATTAGCTTGTCGGCGTCATGCGGATGCTTTTGAGGCGAACCGGTGAAGGGTACGTAGGACTTCATCAGAGACTTTACATCCCGCGGTCTCTTGAATTTTTCTAGTTCGAACTTTTCAGCCTTTTTTATAAACTTACTCATAATAAAAGCACTCCTCGATTTTATTCATTCAAACAGCCCCGAATGTGCTCACCCTAAGTCTGCTTATCGATTTCCATGGCCTGACAGAACGTACGAAAATCGGGAAAACGGTCCTCCGGTTTCTTTTCAAGCGCCTTGGCAATTGCCCGACTTATCTCTCGTGGCAAGCCATGGGCAAACGTATCGGCAGGGGCGGGTGTTTCCTCGAGATGGCAAAACATTATTCCAGAGGTATCCGTGGCATTGAACGCTCTGCGACCGGCGAACATCTCATAAAAAACCAGCGCCAGGGAATAGATATCCGAACGGCTATCGATCGGCTGACGCTGATCGAATCTTTCGGGAGGCATGTAGCTGACGGAACGCATGCGACCCACCGTATCCTGAGCGGCGACCGTCGACAGGCTAGCGACCCCGAAGTCCATGAGCTTGGCATCGCCATTATGATCGATCATGATATTACCCGGCTTGATATCGCAATGCAGGATGCCGTTTTCGTAGGCGTATTGTAAAGCCTCAAGGGTCTGCCTGGCCAGTGTGCAAGCGTGTTCAGCAGGCAGCGGGCCTTCATGCTGGGCGAGTCGTTCTTTTAATTCGATCCCCTCAATATACTCCATGGCAAGGGCATAGTTGTTGCCGACCGGGAAAAAATCTAAAAACTTGGTAATGTTAGGATGATCGAGCTTGGCCAGAATCAGGGCTTCGTCAAAAAACTTTCGGACAACTTTTTCATATTGAAGCACCAGGGGATTAAGAATCTTCAGGGCGACCTTGGTTCCATCCCGTGTTTCAGCCGCCCACACACTTCCGAAACCGCCCCGGCCGAGTGATCGGAAAATACGATAATCGCCGCATTGCTCGTCGACCATGTTAGGTCCTTACGCGCTGTTTGAATCGTCTTCTCCAACGTGCCAGCAAACCGACCGTGTCGATCCTTGCCAGCAGAACCGTAATATTGTCCCTCCCGCCATTGGCATTGGCCTTCTCGACGAGGGTTTCACAGGCCATGTCCGGAGTTTCGCTCCTCTCCACGGTTGCCAGCATCTCGGAATCGGAAACCATCGTGTGCAACCCATCGCAACACAGGAGGATATAACAATCCTTCTTCAAAATCCATCCATCCGACGAAACGTCGACCTCGATATGATCTTCAATTCCGATCGCCCGCGTTATGACGTTTTTGTCAGGATGGGTTTGAGCTTCTTCTTTGGAAATGGCCCCTGCCCGTACCAGTCCAGCAACCAAAGAGTGGTCCCGGGTAAATTGCTTGATCCAATGAGGCCCGATCGTATACCCCCGACTGTCACCCACATGGGCATAATACATCCGATCATTTTTCAGGGCTACCGCTGTCAGCGTCGTACCCATGCCCTGTGAAGCGTTCATGGCCAGCCCTTGGGCATACACTTGGGTGTTGGCTTTTAAAAAGGCTGCTTCGAGCGCTTTGGCAGGATTGTCCTGCTGATCCTTGTAATATTCAGTGATAAGCGTCTCGACGGCCGTCTTGGAAGCCAAGGCACCGCCAAAATGCCCGCCCATGCCATCTGCCAATACCAGAAGAACCCCTTTTTTACGGGCTTGTGCATTTTGGGGCAAGAAATAGGAATAATAATCTTGATTCTCTTTTTTCTTCATCCCCGGGTGTGACGCCGCACCGATTGTTATGGAACCCATTGATTACCCTTTTTTTGTATCCGCGGCATGAAAAATTGGCCATGCCATGACGTGTCGACAACACCCTAAAATTACGACACCTTAGATACGCTCTTTATATGATGAAACCACCTAACTGTCAAGAAACATTCAGTTTACGTTCCATGCGTTCGAAGCGTAGGGGGGTTTCAAACAACCCTGAACAGTATGTGGTTGCCGCCGATAGCTGTTGACAACATCGTCCAATACGGTTTAAATTTTTTAAATTCAATTACCTGTGAGTACCCATGGAACCGGATCGTCTGATTCAAATAGATATTGCCACACCCCGTATTGTCGCTTGCGGCATTTCAGACCCCGGGCGCATCAATCTTGACAATCAGGACGCCATCTTGATCGATGCAGACGGTAATTTCATGCTGCTGGCGGACGGTATGGGGGGCCATGAACGGGGCGCTGAAGCCAGCCACTCCGCGCTTGATATCATTCAGTCCTTTTTGCAACCGGACGTGCTGGCTGATAAATTGCGCGACATTACCGAGGTCGATGGGGTTCCTCCCAAAATTGTCTGTTTCTACGCACTGGTGGGCGATGCCATCGACCAAGCGAATGCCACCTTGTACGAACGCAACCAACAAGCGCAGCTTGAACGCTATATGGGCACAACGGTGGTCGGTCTGGTGCCTGTCGACAATGAGCACATGTTATGGTTTCATGTCGGCGATAGCCGGCTTTACCGTTGGCATGATACCGAACTGAAATGCCTGACAACCGACCATTCGGTCTTTTCCCGATGGATGCAAAACGGGCAGCAGGGCCCGGAACCTAAAAAACATATTATCACCCGAGCCATCGGGCCCAAGACCTTTACCGCTGGGGATATTGACTACGATGAGCAGCAAGCGGGCGATTTGTATCTTTTATGCAGTGACGGACTTACCGAAATGCTTACAGAAACCGACATTGTTCAAACAATTTTGAACCACGGCCAAGTCTCTGCAATTGCCACCAATCTTATTCAGGCAGCCAAAGACGCCGGCAGCAAAGATAACATCAGTGTTGTGGTCTGCAGGCTATTATAGTGGATGCAAAATAAATAACGGAAAACCAAAATGGAAAAAAAGACCGAAACCCTCGCAATCCTGTTTGCCGACATCGCCAAGAGCACTCAATTATATGAAAACCTGGGTGACAAAGTCGCTAAACAGCTGATCGACACGTGCATCGAGCAACTCACCAAGGTCACCCTCGACCATCGCGGTACAGTTGTCAAAACGATCGGTGACGAAATCATGTGCACGTTTCCAACCGCCCAGGACGCCGTCACCGCATCCATTGCGATGCATCAGGCCATTGATGGCATGCCGGTTGTGGTCAGACCCGGGGTGGCGGCGCCCAATATTTACATTGGTATCCAGCATGGACCGGTCATCATGGAAAAGGGGGATATTTTTGGCGATGCGGTAAATGTGGCCGCCCGTATGGTTGCCTTTGCCAAGCAACGTCAGGTGATCACCACCGAAGAAACAATCCAGGCATTACCGCCCCAGCATGATTTTGATGTCAGATGCATTGATAAAACGGCGATTAAAGGTAAAAGTGGTGAAATAGCGATTTTCGAAGTGATTTGGGAACAACATGATATGACCACGATGTTGAGCGACTTGCTCGACCCCTCGAGCCTGAATGCCTGCATGAAGCTGCGGTTTAAAGATTCGATCCTGGAAGTCGACCAAAACCATCCGGTCGCCACCTTAGGCCGCCAAAACCATAATGATATTGTTGTCAATGACCGTTCGGTCTCCCGTTCACACGCACGTGTTGAGTATCGGCGCGGTAAGTTTGTGCTGGTCGATCAAAGTTCCAATGGAACCTACCTCATCGTTCAAAACCAAAAGAAGATCAGCCTCAAACGTGATGAAACGCAATTGCTGGGCCAGGGGATTATCTGCTTGGGGCACACCATGGCGCCAGACTCCCCTGAAGTGATTCATTTCAACCTCGAACGGGAAGCTTGAGCCCAAATTGAGCAAGTTTCAGGTCGTGCATGCCGCTAAAAGGAATTGCGCCAGGAAGGGGATCTTGATACCGGGACAGGTCAGGCCCGGCTTAGTTCTTCTTTGACGGCTCTGGCGATGGTCTGCAGGCTATACGGTTTTTTTACATAGGCACCCGCACCCAAAGACTGCGCCTTGTGAACCCGGTCTGATTCTGAAAAGCCACTGACAATAATCGCCCGTTGATCGGGCGCGAGCACAAGAAGTTGCTTATAAGTCTCCAGCCCGTCAATGCCGGGGTCCATGATCATATCGAGGACCAGCAAATCGACCTGGTGTTCCCGAAGATACGCAACCGCCTCCTCGCCGCTGGCCACACAGGTAACCTTGTAGCCAAGCGATGTGAGCATTCGGTCGGCGATTTCCCTTTGTATGTGAGCATCATCGATCACCAGGATATGTTCGCCGTTGCCCCCGAGGCCCTCTACAGAATCCAAGTCTGCTTCTGTCAAACGATCTTTTTGGGTCGCGGGCAAATAAATACTGACGGTCGTGCCCTCATCCGCCTGACTGACGATATCGATATACCCGTTGTGATCTTTGACCGTGCCCCAAACCACTGCCATCCCCAGCCCCGTCCCACTACGCCCCATGACCTTTTTGGTGTAGAACGGTTCAAAAATTCGGCCGATATCATCCGCTTGAATGCCAACCCCATCATCTTTAACTTCCAGAACAACATAGTCACCTTGTTTTATGTCGTCGTATCCCTGGATGGGTGTGTCGATATACCGGTTGGAAGTTCTTATGATAACGTGACCGCCACTGGCCGTTGCCTCGGCCGCATTCGAAACCAGATTCATTACGGTTTTAGATAGATGGATCGGCGATCCGCTTATGTTCAGTAAGTTCGGCGTCAATTCGGTCGTCAATTCAACACCCGAATGATACAGATGCAGCTTTTCGTACTCAGGGCTTTTGAGGTATTCCTGGATGATTTTATTGAAATCTACGACTTGAGATACGGAAACACCCCTTCGTGCAAGGGTCAGCAGGTCCTGAACGATATTGGAAGCTTTTTCGCCCGACTTTCTTATGACCTCAATCGGTCGGCGCAAAGGACTGTTTTCCGGCAATTCCATGAGGAGCAGTTCAGGATAACTGACCACTCCGGATAAAACATTATTCAGGTCGTGCGCCACACCGCCGGCCAGCAGGCCGATGGCCTCCATTTTTTGAGCGCGCTGCAGCTGGTCCAATAGACGCTGTTTTTCTGCAGCGGCGGTCACACTAGCGGTCATATTGCGGATAATGGCCAAGGCGATGTCATCCGATATGGCTGTCAGGCGGCACTCAAAGTACTCGACCGTATCGTTGGCCGACCAGTCATAATCGAAGACCTGGACCTCTTGGCTGGCAAACGCTTTTACCAGGCTCTCCACAAAAGGGACCGCGATTTTTGCCGGCATCACGTTCTCGATTTTGCGGCCGACAAATTGTTCGGGATCGGATATCAAATGCAGCGTGTCACCGCGAAAGTCGATAAAACGGCCATCACGATCGAATTGAAACATCATGTCCGGAATGGCATCGAGAAGGCCGCGGGTCTGGGCTTCTTTGTCCCGAATTTTTTCTTCGACCCGCTTGCGCTCGGAAACTTCCCGTTGAAGTGAGAATTCGCGGGTCTGTATGTCACCGGCCATCTGGCTGAAGCGCCGCGCAATTCCTGCCAATTCCATGTGACGCACTTCATCGAAGCGATAATCATACTCGCCTTTCGCAACACGATCGATACCCTGTTGTAGAATTTTAAGGGGGGCTCGCATTATGACTCTGAGCAGCATACCGGTCAGGATAATGATTACTATCAGAGAAACCGCCAACACCATCAGGATCGTATTGCGATAACGTGCCAGATCCTGGTGCAAGGAATCCATGGAAAGCCACAAATGCGCCCGGCCGATCTCCCGCCCTTCGTGCAGAATCTGAATATTACGCTCAATGTCGCTCGCTTGGGCGGACGGCCTTTGAAAACGAAATAGAAACTCACCTTTCGGGGATTGGACTTGAAAAGCCGCCACCAACGCATTGCGGGCGTATCCTCCACCAATTACACGGATCTGTTCGTCATCGAAATCCCACAGAGGAACACTCAGAATTTCTGACAGGTTGATTGCATATTCGTCGGCTTTGTTTTCCAGGTTTTGGTATAGAAATTTAGACTGGCGCTGGTAGAGGAAAAACAAAAACAAGCCTTCGAACAAAAAGACCAGGAGAACCAGACTGATGGCCAACTCAGAGGCAAGGGATCGGCGTTGCAGTGGGCTTAGGGTTTTGGATGTTTTCGGTCGACTCAATTTTCGAATACCACGCTAGGGTTACCGCCCATGTATCAGGGATGATATACGTATTTTCGAGAGATGCGTTCATACGTGCCGTCGGACTTCATCTCGTCGAGCACCTGCTGCCACAAGCGTACCACGTGCGGAGATGTCGCTTTTGAAAAGGCAATGTAATTGCCGACTTGGTGAAACGGATAGGCCAGTTCCAGAGCTTGCGGATCGACTCCGACCTGTTGCACCAGGTGTAGCATGTTGAAATCGGAGCTGACCCACAGATCGATATCCTCCTGGACCAGATGTAAGATGTTATTTATGTTCCGATTCGTTGATACCAAGTTGGTGAAACCAAGGCCTGACAGATATTGCCTTTTGGCATCTTTACGGTAGGTGCCGATACGGGAGACCTTCTTGGCTTCCTGCATTGAGTTGATGCTAAGGGCCGACCCTCTGCGTTTATAAAAACCCCAGGTTTGGGTATAGAGGGGTCCAACCCATTGAAACAACGTCTCGCGTTGGGGCAGACGGGTCGTCGAAAAAAGGAGGACGTCCGGTTCGTTCAACGCCATGTTGTAGCCCCGGGCCCAGGGGACCATCTCGATCGTATCCGCCAAATTCAGACGGCGCAGAATCTCCTGTACGATTTCGGCGGAAAGCCCGACCAGTTTGCCATTTCGCATATATGTGGAAGGCGGGGAATCCTCCGTAAAAATTCGGAATCCATGGGACGGAAGCGCCGGCGCTTGATCTGAAGCCATCATGATCGAATTTGCGGGTAACCATTTGCGCGAAAGCCACCAGAAAGAACCATCCGCTTTCATCTGGTCGAGGGCCACCTGCCAGGCCTGAACAATCGCTTCTGGTGTGCCCTTGGAAAAAGCAATGTAAGAAAGGGTTACCTGTAGTTCAAAAACTTCTTGGATCGCATCCATCTCGATACCGGCTTCACGCGCAATACTCGGTGCACTGATATTGTCGGAAGCCCAAAGATCGACCCTCCCCGACAACAATTTCTGCAGGTTGCTGTTCGGGCTGCTGGAACTATCTAGATTGGTAAAATTCAGAGACTGTAGAATCTGTTCTCTGACATCCTTTTTGTAAGTGGCGATCTTGCCCACCTTTTTGGCATCCTCCATGGACCCGATTTTCAGCCCACTCCCCTTGCGGGCATAAAAGACCGTACGGGCCGCATAAAGCGGCCCCACCCATTTAAACAGGGATGTCCTTTCCGGAGTATGTGCTGTGACGAACAAAGCAACGTTCGCTTCGGTCTGCAAGCGTTTATAGCCCCGTGCCCACGGTAAAACGATGATGGGGTTGTCCAACTCCAGGCGGCGCATGATCTCCTGTACGACCTCGGTTGTTGCGCCGGTCGGCTGGCCTTGCCTGGTGAAGTTGAAGGGTGGGTTCTCCTCGGTGATGATGGTCAGTTCCTGTGAAACGGCCACAAGCGGACTAAAACAGACAAGCAGGATCAGGGTGCCAAGGATTGTTTTTCGCATTGGAATATCCCTTTTATAAAAAACCGCACGTTACAACTCGGAATACTTATTCCCAATTTAGTCGTTATTGTCAAACGATTTATAAAAAGCATCCGTTCGGTTTTCATCTTTTTTTACAACAATTTGTGGACCTTCTAAAAAACTCTTTACACTCAAGGAGCGGCATTATATTAAAATAGAGTCACATTGTTAGATTACCTGCGACTTCCAGCCGGCTGACACATACAGCCCCTTTTCAAAACCTTATGAAAATACAACAACGACTCTATTTTGTATTGGGCATCACCGTTCTGATTGTCATGGCCGGCAGTGGCGGTTACTATTTTCTCTTTGGCGGTACCTATTCTTTCATGGATTGTGTCTACATGACCATCATATCCCTGACGACCGTCGGCTTCGGGGAAGTCATCCCGATTACGGGCAATGTTCATGCCGAAATTTTCACCATGGTCCTGATTCTCTTCGGCATGGGAATCATCCTTTACGGCATCAGCACAATGACCGCCGTATTGGTCGAAGGTGAACTTTCAGGACTTTTGAGGAAACACAGAATGGAAAAACTGATAAAAAAAATGGAAAGTCATTACATTGTCTGCGGCGGAGGCGAAACCGGGCGACCCGTATTGGCCGAGCTGTTGAAGAATCAAGAACCGGTCGTTTTGGTCGAGATGGATGAAGCCAACATCGAAAGATGTCAGAGCCTGGGAGACATTCCCTTTATCCAAGGCGATGCCACGGAAGATGAAAACCTGCTAGCGGCTGGAATCGAGCGGGCCAATGGTATTATTATCAGTCTGCCTTCGGACAAGGACAATTTATATGTTACCATGAGCGCCCGGATGCTCAATCAAAAGATCCGGATCATCAGCCGTATGGTCGACAAGCAACTGGAACCGAAACTTAGAAAAGCCGGCGCCGACAGTGTGGTGTCGCCCAACACCATCGGCGCCCTGCGCATGGCTTCGGAAATGATTCGTCCCTGGGCCGTCGACTTTCTGGACAGTATGCTGCGCAGCTCCCAGGGCAATCTGCGTATTCACCAGATCATCGTTTCCAAAGAATCAAAACTGGTCGGGAAAAAGATCATGGAATCCGGACTGAAAGACAAATTCGACCTACTGGTCCTCGGTGCCAAAGATCAAAACAAAGAAATCGAGTTCAACCCGCCCCCTTCCTACCAGTTGATGGAAGGCATGACCCTGATCGTAATGGGTGAAGTTAACGATATCGTTAAAGCGAGACAAACCTATTAGACGCCATCTCAGAAGGGGTTTTAAAACCCCTGGTCATGTTCGAGGGCAAAGTGTCCCAAAGGTTTTACCGGAGAATCCCGCCGCAGGCAGGATTCTAAAATAGCGGAACAACGTGACGACCGGGCATTCACATGGGGTCGTGGGCCGTTTCTACCGAACCAAGACAGACGGAGGCAACAATGCAACGCTGGAACGGCTGGGGCGATCCCGAGATGACCATGGACTTGGCAGCAACGGGACAAAAGTTGCTAATCCAGCACTTGGGTCCTGGGAAGCCGCGTCCCGATTATCCCCTATCCAAACTTCTCAAAACGATTCCCAAGTCCCGTTTGCCCAGCCATCCCTTGATTTCCGATGACCCACGTCTGCGCCTTACGCATGCCCACGGCCAGAGTTTACCTGATTGGATTGACATGCGCACGGGCGCATTACAGCGCTTTCCGGATGGTGTCGCTTTACCGGCCGCAACAGGCGACATCGGCACTTTACTGAAATTCGCGGCCAAACATAACCTGATCGTGATTCCCTACGGAGGCGGAACCAGCGTTGTCGGCCATCTAAAAATGCCGGATGATGATCGGCCAGTGCTCAGCCTGGCGCTGCAGGGTTTGAACCGCTTAACCGAATTGAATCCAACCAATCGGCTGGCAGCTTTTGAAGCAGGCGTCCGGGGCATAGATCTGGAAGCCCAACTGCGTACGCACGGTTTTACCTTGGGCCATTACCCCCAATCGTTTGAATATTCAACGCTGGGCGGTTGGGTGGTGACCCGCTCCAGTGGCCAGCAGTCAGCCTATTACGGACGCATTGAACATCTTTTTGCAGGCGGCCAATTGGTGACGCCCCACGGTCAAATCACGATGCCGCCCTACCCGGCATCGGCAGCCGGGCCTGATCTTCGCCAGCTGGTGCTGGGTTCCGAGGGTCGCATGGGTATCCTGACCCAGGCCATCGTGCGGATCTCCCCGCTTCCGGAACAAGACGAGGTGTACGGCCTGTTTTTTCCTTCCTGGGAGAGTGCCCAGGAAGCGGTACGAAGCATTGCCGGCAGCCAGGTGCGCGTGGCCATGATTCGTCTGAGCAATCCCACAGAAACACAAACCAACTTGGCCCTGGCAGGCCATGCGCGCCATGTCGGGATGCTTAAAACATACCTGCGAATACGACGCATACGGGTCGGCAAGGCCTGCATGTGTTTGATCGGGTTCATTGGCACCAAGAAACGTGTCGCTTCAGCTAAAAGCGACGTTTTATCGATTTGCCGGAACTTTCGTGGGGTGAACACCGGCAAGCCAATGGGCGAAGCCTGGAAGAACAATCGCTTTCTGGCCCCTTACTTGCGTAACACGCTTTGGGACAGCGGCTACGCGGTCGACACCGTCGAGACAGCCGTGACCTGGGATCGTGTGACGGATGCCATGCGCCGTATCGAAACAGCCATACAAAACAGCCTGGCACCCTGGAATGAAAAAGTGCACGTTTTTTCCCATCTCTCGCACGTGTATCCAAGTGGATCGAGCATTTACACAACCTTTGTCTGGCGCCTGGCCGACCGGGCCGCGTTAATGGCCGAACAGTGGCATACCATCAAGCAGGCCGCCAGCAATGCCATCGTTCAGGCCGGGGGAACCATCAGCCATCAGCATGGGGTTGGTCTTGATCACCGCCCCTACCTGGAAGCCGAGAAGGGTTCGACCGGAATTGAGGCCTTAAAAGCGATCTTTACCCGCCTGGACCCGGACCAGCGGATGAATCCCACCAAATTGCTGCTTTAAGGGGGCCCCATGCAACTGGAACAGCTGCCCGAAAAATGGGATCTAATTATCATCGGCGGCGGCGTAACCGGGGCCGGCATTCTCCGTGAAGCCGTCCGCCTGAAACTGAAAGCCCTGTTGGTTGAACAGCAGGATTTTGCCTGGGGGACCTCCAGCCGTTCGTCTAAATTGGTGCATGGCGGACTGCGCTACTTAAAAGAAGGACATTTCCTGCTCACCCGTGAAGCGGTCCGGGAGCGCGAACGCCTGCTCAAGGAGGCGCCCGGCTTGGTGGAACCGCTGGCCTTTGTGGTGCCCGTCTACAAAGACAGGGGTCCCGGGAAATGGGCGCTGGAGGCCGGTCTTTCAATTTACGACCTGATTGCCCACAAGCGTCAGCACCACTTTTATAACACGGCCGAATTTTTCAAGTTTGCGCCTTACATCGATCAAAAAGGACTGGTCGGTGGCTTTCGATTCTATGATGCCCAGGTTGACGATGCACGCCTGGTGCTGCGCTTGATCAACGAAGCGGTCCAGTTCGGAGCCTATGCCCTCAACTACACCCGCGCGACCGCCATTGATCGCGATGAAGACCGACAGGTCAAAGCTCTGACGGTGGAAGACGAAAAAGCCCATATTGTCAGGACCTTGGTTACCCCTCTGGTTATCAATGCCACCGGGGCCTGGGCTGAAAGATTGCACCCCTCACCGGATCCGGACCGGCATTTGCGTCCCTTGCGCGGTACCCACCTGCTGTTTCCGGAAGCGGCCATCCCGATCGACCAGGCCATCTCTTTTATTCACCCGGCCGATGATCGCGCTATCTTCATCATCCCCTGGGAGGGCGTGGTGCTGGTCGGCACGACCGACCTCGATCACGAACAGGATCTTGACATCGAACCGGGGACCACGGCTGAAGAAGTGCTGTATCTGATGGAAGGTCTGAAAACCCTGTTCCCGTCCCTTAACATCACCCTCGGTGACTGCCTGTCCACGATGGCTGGTGTACGGCCGGTTCTCAGTCGAGGCGGGCTGGAACCCTCCAAAGAATCCCGCGAACACATGGTCTGGCAAGACAAAGGCCTGATAACGATCACCGGCGGCAAGCTGACCACCTTTCGCAAACTGGCCTTGGATACCCTCAAGGCTGCCAAGCCTTTTCTGCCACCGGTTAAATTGTCCACGGACAACGACCCGGTTTTCAGTCCGCTACCGGAAATGCCTGATCGAACCTTCGGGCTGTCCCGTCCGGTGTGGCGACGCCTGCTGGGACGGTATGGCGCCATGGCGCAGGAACTGGTCCGCATGTCGGCACCGGATCTACTGGAGCCGATTCCCGGTACGCAGACCCTGTGGGCCGAACTTCCCTTTGCCGCCAAACACGAACAGGTCAAACATCTGTCAGATTTGCTTTTGCGCCGTGTCCGTATTGGGTTGTTGACACCCGCCAACGGAAAAGCATATCTTGGTCGAATCAAAAAACTTTGCCGGCCGTACTTACCCTGGAGTAACAAGCAGTGGAAAAAAGAAATCAATCTCTACCTCGAGCAGTGCCGACAAGCCCACGGTCTGCCTCTGAGCGTGCGGGTCACGTTCGCTGAACAGGCACCGTCGCCCATTACGGATTTCAGGGCCTTTTGCACCTATTATGCCCGGAAATTATTTTCTAAAACCTAACCTTTCCCATGTTTTTCTGGCAGCGATAGGGTAAAGCATGCACACCCCAGACCTCATCCTGACCATCGACAACGGCACCCAGAGCCTCAAAGCCCTGGTGTTCGACCTGCAAGGCAATCTACTGGCTCGTGAACAGGTCCCCTTTGAACCTTATTATTCCAAAAATCCCGGTTGGGCCGAACAAGATCCTGAAATTTTCTGGAATGCCCTTTGCCAAGCCTGCCGGCAAATCTGGCAGTCCGGTAAAATCGCCAAGGAACGCATCGCCGGCGTTGCCTTGACGACCCAGCGCGCAACCATGGTCAATGTCGACCAAGAAGGCCACCCCCTGCGCCCGGCCATTCTTTGGCTGGATCAACGCAAAACCCACGGCCTGCTTCCCTTGGGTGGTTTGTGGGGAGCGCTTTTCAAAGTTGCCAATTTAAGTGCCACGATCGCCTATTTTCAATCCGAGGCGGAAGCCAATTGGCTGCAGACCTACCAGCCGGACCTGTGGGATCGGACCCACCGATATTTGCTCTTATCGGGCTTTCTGACACATCGTCTGACAGGTGAATTTGCGGATTCCGTCGGATGCCAGGTTGGATACATTCCTTTCGACTACAAACATTTGCGCTGGGCGGCCAAATGGGACTGGAAATGGCGCTGCCTCAATATGGACCCCGACGTCTTGCCCCGCCTGGTCCGGCCTGGAGAAGTTCTGGGGCAGATTACCAAACAAGCAGCCGACAAGAGCGGGATCCCTGCCGGCTTGCCGCTGATCGCTGCGGCGGCCGACAAAGCCTGTGAAGTGATCGGTTCCGGCAGCCTGGAACCCTCCATCGGCTGTCTTTCCTATGGTACGACCGCCACCATCAATGTGACCAGCCGCAAATATGTCGAACCGATCCCGTTGCTACCACCCTATCCCTCGGCCGTACCAGACCACTACACGATTGAAGTTCAAGTTTTTAGGGGTTTCTGGATGGTCAACTGGTTCAAAGAAGAATTTGGCTATCCGGAGTTGCGCGAAGCAAGCAAGCAGGGCTTGGAAGCCGAAGTTTTATTCGAAAAATTGATCCAAGAGATTCCACCCGGCTCCATGGGCCTCATGCTGCAGCCCTACTGGACACCTGGCATCAAAACGCCCGGGCCGGAAGCCAAGGGAGCGGTCATCGGCTTTGGTGACGTGCATACCCGGGCCCACCTTTACCGCTCCATTCTAGAAGGGTTGGCCTATGCCTTGCGCGAAGGCAAAGAGCGCATCGAGAAGCGCAGCCGTGTTCCCATAACCAGTTTACGCGTCTCAGGCGGTGGGTCGCAAAGCCGTAATGCGCTGCAAATTACGGCCGACTTGTTCGGTCTGCCCACAGCCAAACCGCACCTGTACGAAACCTCGGGGCTCGGTGCGGCCATCGACGCGGCGGTCGGATTGAAATTGCACGCCGATTTCAAAACCGCCGTCAAAGCGATGACGCGCATCGGTGAGGTCTTCGAGCCGAATCAGGAAAATTACAAACTTTACAATGCCCTTTACCACGGTGTTTACAAAAAAATGTATAAGCGCCTGAAGCCCTTGTACGAGCGCATTCGGGAGATTACGGGATACCCCCAATAGCGAATTGAATTGGAGGATTCAATTCGCTATGTGACGCGGCGTTGCCGCTCTCTTCACTTTTCTTTCAGAGGTCAAAGATGAAACCGACAGCCATTATCCTATATTTGGTAGCCCTACTACTGGCACCTGCGACCCTCCAGGCGGAAGCGGCTAAACTGACGATCATTCACTCCAATGATTTGCACTCGCACTTGCTGGGGGCGCCTGCGAACCTGGACTATTCACCTGACCGCATAGGCGACGACCAGACCCTGGGTGGCTGGGCACGTATTGCAACGGTCATTAAAAACGTTAAGCATGAACGCCGCAACCCGGTTCTGGTATTGGATGCGGGTGATTTTCTGATGGGTTCCTTGTTTCATCTTTTGAGTCGGGAGGAAGCCTTTGAATTGCGCCTGCTCAAGCACATGGGGTATGATGTCGTTACCTTAGGCAACCATGAGTTCGATCTGAAACCAATGGGGCTGGCGCGTATTCTCACGGCCGCTGAAAACTATCAGGGGCTGCCCGCGATCGTATGTTCCAACCTGATTTTCAATCCAGACAAAAAGGCCGACGATACCCTACAACAGGTTTTTGAACGAGGCCTCATCAAACCATACACGATCCTGGAACGAGATGGCCTGCGCATCGGTGTTTTCGGTCTTTTGGGGCTGGACGCGGCCGAGGTTGCGCCCTTTGCATCCCCCGTTAAATTCAAAGATCCTATCGAAACAGCGACCAGCCTGGTCAAACAACTCCGTAAAATAGAGAAAGTCGACCTGGTGATCTGCTTGTCTCACAGCGGGCTCTCCGCCAATCCGAAGCATTCAGAAGATGAAATCCTGGCTCAGAAAGTGAACGGCATCGATATCATCATCAGTGGCCATACACACACCAAACTCGACCACGTTTTGAAAGTAAACGAGACACTTATCGTTCAATCATGGGCTTACGGCAAACAACTCGGGGTGTTGGATGTGGTCTTTGAAGGTGATTCCCTCGCCCTTGAGAAATATCATCCCATTGCCATCAATGATCAAATCCCAGGAGACCCGGAAACAACCCTCCTGATTCAAAGATTTAAAAATCGTATCGAACAACGCGTATTAGCGGAACTAGATTTGCGTTTTGATCAAGTGGTGGCGCACACGGATTTCGACCTGGTGATCGACACCCGGGAGTCCAACCTGGGCAACCTGATCGCTGATTCGATCCGCTGGCACATCAACCAGCACGATTCAGATCCGGCTGACCCGCAAACCCAGGCTCAGGTGGCCTTTATCTCCAACGGTGTGATCCGAGATCCCATTAAAAGAGGACAGACCGGTGACATCGCGGTCAGTGACGTGTTTCGCGCAATTCCCCTGGGTATTGGCTTTGACGAACCGGAAACCATGGGCTACGCACTCGTTTCGTTTTACATTTACCCGCCTGAACTGAAAAAGGCCTTTGAAATCCTGACCAGCATCTATCCCCTCAAAGGCAGTGATTACTTTCTACAGTTCTCCGGGGCCCGTATTGTCTACAATCCTCACCGCATGCTTTTCGATCGGGTCACGCGAATTGAAATTGGAAACGAAGAACAAGGGTACACGCCCCTCGACTACAGTGCCACGAACAAAACCTTGATCCGGGTGGCAGCCGACATTTACAACGCGACCTTTTTAAAAGTCGTAGGGAACTTCACCTGGCATATTCTCGACATCGTGCCCAAAGACCCACAGGGCAACCCCATCGACGATCTAAAACCCGTAAGGGTCGATGCCGACCCCACGACCGCCGGTATTCAGGAACTCAAAGAGTGGCAAGGGGTAATGGCCTATATTCGAAGCTTTGCGGATACGACCGGTGACGGTGTCCCCGATATCCCCGCTAAATACAGGGGTAAATTAGACCGTAATGTGATCGCCGCATCCTGGAACCCCTACCATCTCCTCAAGGGCGGTTCAAAGGTAACCTGGATTACTTTTTCAGCATTACTTTTGATACTTGCCATCTGCGCACTGGTGCTGCGCCTGGTTCTGATGAAGCTGTTCAGAAAGGCACCACCGGCCACGTGATGTGGTATTTAGCCCGCTTATGGTATTTTTATAGTGATTGTCAAAACAACTTTCCGATTGGTAAGAGGGGTACCCTCAGGCCGTGGCTCTATCGGAACATATTGATGACAACCGCTCTAGAACTTAAACGAGAGGCTTAACAGATACTGCAGACCTTCCACCCGTGTGGATCCGATGGTAGATTTCAATTTGAGGCCGCTGGTCATGCCGCGCACGCCAGCTCCGACAATGAAGTGGTTTGTGATAATGAACTCGATCCCCGTGCGGGCGTAAAGACCGGCGGACAAGCCGGCATCGGTTTCTATCTCCGTTTCCGGCGGCCCATAGGGTTTCGGCTTGAGCTCCCGGTGACCATAAATAATCAGAGGTCCACAACCGGCATATAGCCGTAATCGTTTGGTCGGACGGCCGCCGATGTACACGCCGCCGAAGTAATCGAATAGCAGCATCTTGTTGTCATAGGTAACATTCACGCTGCCGCCGCCGGACCCGCCCGAAACTGATACGACCCGTGTTTCGCCCCGGATACTGAAAAATGCACCGGTTTCCACCCCGAGCTCAAGAAGACCCTGTGTTGACCTGCTTTTGGACGGCCAGCCCGACAAGGGGCAAATCGTACACGCCTCCTTCAACACGATCGTTTTCCTTCTCCAGCGACATCTTCCCAAACATGAACTGTCCGTGCAGCGGTATTTCATCTTCCTCGGCACCTGCCGGTACACTTAGGATGATGGCTAATACGGCAAATGGCGAATGTAAACACAATTCGATCAAGCCGGCACAAGTTTGAGTCTCTCCTTTATAATTCGGCAACCACCGCTTCGAGTGTCGTCAATGGCAATGGGCGTCAACAACCGCTCGACCAATATGATCCAGCAGAACAAAATGGATGTCTTGGCCTTCGCGTTTTTTGTCCTTTTTCAGTGCATCGATCACACTTTTCTTGATCAATATCAAGTGTTACGGGCAATCGCATATTTTGCAGAAGAACTTTGATACGTTCTGCTTCCGTGGAAAGCAAAAGTCCTTTTTGGACCGACAACTGCGATGCCACGACCATACCCAGGCTGACCGCCACCCCATGGGGAACCGCCGTGGTTTTCTCGATGGCATGCCCGAAGGTATGCCCGAAGTTCAGCTTTTTGCGTTCGCCCTGTTCTCTTTCGTCCTGGTTCACGACGGTGGCTTTTAATTTAACGGAATCGTACACCACTTTGGCAATAACATCCTTATCGAGCGATAGGGCCTTGGCGTAATTTGCCTCAAGATATTCGAACAGGGCCACATCCCCAATGGCCCCATGTTTGACAATCTCCGCAAAGCCGCAGGCAACTTCTTGCTGTGGCAGGGTTGTCAGCAGGTTCATATCGCAAAGTACGAATTCAGGCTGATTAAAAACACCCACCATATTTTTAAAGCCCTTGAAATTGACACCGTTTTTACCGCCCACACTGGCATCGACCTGGGCCAGCAGGGTTGTCGCCACAAAACCGAACCGCACACCACGCAAATAAGTGGAAGCCACGTATCCCGTAATATCACATACAACCCCACCCCCGATACCGATAATCGATGTCGACCGGTCGGCTTCGTATTCCAACAATTCAGCATAAATCTGTTGAACCGTTTCGATGGTTTTGATCCCTTCACCCAATCCGATCTTGATGACGGGCTGGTCCGGGAAACATCTTTCCATATAGATCCCAGACATTGGTATCGGTGATAATAACCACCCGCTCGGCCGGGAGATACTCACCCAGCGCTGCCAGACGTTCACCTACCAGGATGCTCGAATGACCGGTGCCGCCATGAACCTCTAATCTATACATCGCTCTTACTTGCTCCTCGTATTGGTGAAAAGTTTTTATAAGTCATCTCAAAATAAAATCGCGCCGCGATTTTATTTTCCATTCTGAAAAGCCTCGAAAATGGACGCCACCTGGCGGCAAAGCAGTTCAAACTGATGTGGGTAAAGTGATTGGGCCCCGTCACTCATGGCTTTGTCCGGTTCATGATGAACTTCCACCATCAGCCCATGGGCTTCTACTGCTACGGCCGCCCGACTGAGCGGAATTACCTGATCCCGTACTCCGGCAGCATGGCTGGGATCAATGATTATCGGCAGATGGCTTTCTTTGCGCACGACCGGGACTGCCGAAAGATCAAGCGTATTGCGGCTGTGATTGACAAACGTTCGAACACCCCGCTCGCATAAAATCACATTGGGGTTGCCGCCTTCCAGAATATATTCCGCGGCCATCAGCCATTCGTCAATCGTAGCGGCCATGCCGCGCTTGAGCATAATCGGTTTGCGTGCTTCGCCGGCCCGCTTCAACAGGCTGAAATTCTGCATGTTACGCGTTCCGATCTGAATGATATCCGCGTACGCTTCAACGACGTTAAAGGTCTCGTAGTCCATCACTTCCGTGACGACCGGCATCCCCGTTTCTTCCCGAACCTTTGCCAATATTTTCAGGCCTTCTTCACCCAACCCTTGAAAAGAGTAAGGCGATGTTCGTGGTTTGAAAGCGCCGCCGCGAAAAAGCTGGGCGCCGGCTTGCTTGACATGTTTCGCAATCGTCAGGGCTTGCGTCTCGCTCTCGATGGCGCAAGGTCCTGCAATGATGGTCATGTGGTGATTACCGATGGCAATATCACCCACCTGAACGATCGTGTCTTCGTTTTTGAATTCGCGGCTCACCAGCTTGTAGGGACGTGTGATCGAAATCGCTTCTTTGACACCCGGCAACCCCAACACCAATGATGGATCCACCGGCCCTTTGTTGTGTAAAATACCGATCGACACCCGGTCGCCACCCGGTATGGGGCGGGCGGTATAACCCCGCGCCTCGATTATGGCCACGACTGCGTCGACTTGCTCGGGTGTTGCCTTATGATCCATCACAACCAACATGATCTTTCCTCCTTGTCTATATCTATAGATTCTTTTTGCTTTAAATTCAAATTGCAAAAGGGCTGCAGGTTCCCCACAGCCCTTTTGCAATAAAAAAGACCGTGGGCTTTGAGGCTGCCCACGGTCCGGAATTTTTCACACTTTCAATCTGCTACGCTAAGAACCGGTCGGCACACCCCTCCCCTGCAGCTGCCACCACCAGTACCGGAAAAAATTTTGAATGTTCAAGCCTTCACTCATTTTCAATCGCCTTTGGTTAAGTGTCACCTTTCTTACAGATATTGCTCAAGTGATGTCAAGCGCTTTTATTATCCATCTGCAAAAAGCGCTTGACAAAGCGTCGTCTGTTCGATTAAACAGGATGAACTTTTTCTTGATTGGAGAAAACAATGGTCGCTCAATCCAATACCGCTATAAATTCAAAATGAAATTTTGGTGGTGGCAGGTCCGCATGACAGGGCTTGCTGGCGGCAAAGGTTCGATCTGATCAACCGAACATAACGATACGACAACCGTGGGCAACCCAAGCCCACGGTTTTTTTTTGAAGGCCGTGGAAAATTTCACGGCCTTTTTTATTTATAAGGAAAGGAAATTAAGGGACCATCGATGCTGTTAAAACAATTCCCAGACAAAGACCAATTTCACCTATTGGCTCAGTCGCATAATGTTATTCCGGTTTGTGCTGAAATTCTGGCCGATACGGAAACGCCTGTATCCCTTCTGAAAAAGTTTTATGATCAGCAACAGCCCGTCTTTCTTTTGGAAAGTGTTGAAGGGGGTGAGCGTTGGGGGCGTTACAGCTTTCTGGGTACCTCTGTGCGGTCCGATATTCGAATATATGCGGATGCGGTACGAATCCAAGAGGGCTCCGAAATCAGCAGGATTGCCCATCATGGCGATCCGCTCCAAGTCCTCAAGAATCTGATGGAACGCTACGTGCCGGCCCGCATCCCGGAATTGCCGCGTTTTTGGGGTGGCATGGTCGGTTACCTGACATACGAAATGGTTTCATTTTTTGAGGCGATCCCCAATCAATGGCCGGCCAACAGGCCCTTGGCGCACTTTGTGATTCCCGAGGAGCTTCTGATTTTCGATAACATCCGCAACACCCTGATGATCGTCGTTACGGCGTTTATAGACGACAACCATCCCGTCGCGCAGCTTTATACGGCTGCCCAAGAGCGGATCCAATCGATTCTTGTCAAGATGGATACCGGCGTGTCGGAACCGAAGGCCGCCGAAAAACCCAACCTTGTTCAACTGACACCCCAATTGGCATCCGGTATCTATCAGGCCCATGTGCAAACAACCAAGGAATATATTCGGGCGGGTGATATTATCCAGGCTGTTATCGCCCAATCTTTTGAATGCGATGCACCTTCGGACCTCTGGGCCCTTTACCGGGCACAGCGTTATATCAACCCCTCACCTTACCTGTTTTTTATGCACCTGGACCAGGTCACACTCATCGGGTCCTCACCAGAAACCATGGTACGACTGGAAAACGGTGTCGCCACCCTGCGCCCCATTGCCGGGACACGCCCGAGGGGAGATACCGAACAGGAGGACCGAACGCTGGCGGACGAACTGTTGCAAGATGAAAAGGAACGGGCCGAGCACCTTATGCTGGTCGATCTGGGACGTAACGATCTGGGACGCGTGGCTGCCACAGGGACTGTCCAGGTGACGGACCTGATGTTTGTTGAACGCTATTCGCATGTCATGCACCTGGTTTCCAATATCTCGTTGTGATTTGAAACCGGAATTCGATGCCTGGGACCTTCTGCGCGCAACGTTTCCTGCCGGCACCCTCTCCGGCGCCCCTAAAATCAGGGCCATGGAAATTATCGCTGAACTCGAACATGAACCCCGCGGGCCCTATGGTGGCGCGGTGGGTTATATTTCTTTTCACGGCAACATGGACCTGGCAATCACGATCCGGACGGCCTGTGTCCAAGAAGGCCGGCTCACGGTTCGGGCGGGGGCCGGCATCGTGGCTGATTCAGATCCGCAAAAAGAATACATGGAAACGGTCAACAAAGCGCAAGCGCTGGAAAAGGCCCTGACTCTGATGCACCAAACATAAAATCCTGACAGGATTTTATAAGGAGACCGTGATGATTTTAATGATCGATAACTATGATTCATTTACTTTCAATCTGGTCCAGTATATCGAGCAGATCGGATACCCGGTCAAAGTGATACGCAACGATGCCGCAACGATTGAGGAAATCGATGCATGGGATCCAGCCGGAATTGTTATTTCACCCGGACCGGGTCGACCGGAGAAGGCCGGGATATCCATCCCCTTGATTCGAGCATTTCTCCGGCAAAGTGCCGATTCTGGGGGTTTGCCTCGGACATCAAGCCATTGCGGTCACCTTTGGCGGTCAAGTGGTTGCCGCCCGGCACCTCATGCACGGCAAAACCTCTTCGATCAAATCGGATGGCGGAAAGCTCTATATCAAGGTATCAACAAACCGTTTAAAGCCATGCGCTACCATTCTTTGGCCGTGGCGCGCCAAAGCTTGCCGGACTGTTTGAAAATCACGGCCGAAGCGGATGACGGTGAAATCATGGGTATTCGGCACGTGTCTCATCCTACCGAGGGTATCCAGTTTCACCCGGAGTCCATCATGACCACGGTGGGAAAACGCCTGCTCAGAAACTTTCTCCAGCAAACGGCCAATGAGATAAAAATGACCGCTTAAATTTTAGTCAGAAGGGGGAACCGCATATGTTTCGAACACTTCTTAACAAAATCGTCCAAAGGAACGACCTGACTGATGAAGAAATGTCGGAGATGCTTTCGAAGATTTTTTCGGGCGAGATAACCGATGCGCAAGTCGGCGCCTTCATGGCGGCCCTGGCCACCAAGGGGGAGACTTTCCAAGAGCTCTCAGGCGCAGCGCAAGCCATGCGCCGCAAAGCCCATCGTATTCAAACATCCGCCGCAACCGTCGTGGACACCTGCGGAACCGGCGGAGACGGGGCCAAGACATTCAATATCTCGACCACGACGGCCTTCGTTGTGGCCGGGTGTGGTCTTAACGGTCGCCAAACATGGCAACCGCTCTGTTTCCAGCCAATGCGGCAGTGCGGACCTCCTTGAAAAACTCGGGGTTAAGCTGGATACAGCCCCGGAAATCGTTGAGGAAGCTGTGCAGGAAATCGGCATCGGTTTTCTCTTCGCCCCGCTGTATCACAGTGCCATGCGCTTTGCAGCCAAAGCCCGCATGGAAGTGGGGCTGCGATCGATTTTCAATATGCTCGGGCCCGCTTACCAACCCGGCCGCCGCCAATTGCCAGCTGCTGGGTGTCTACGCCCCGGAGTTGACCGAGATGTTTGCTCAAGCACTACGATTGCTGGGCGGCCGCCATGCCTTTGTGGTTCACGGTCATGACGGCCTGGATGAAATATCCGTATGTGCGCCCCACACGCATCTCGGAGCTTAAAGACGATCAGATCCGAACGTACGATATCACTCCGGAACAGGTTTTTTGGCGAGCCGGCCGACCCGCAGGATATGACCGGTGGCGACCCGGCTGAAAATGCAACCATTACGCGTCGGATTCTCGACGGCGAACAAGGGCCCAAGCGCAACGTCGTTCTTTTAAATGCAGCTGCCGCCCTGATGGCCGCCGATCGGGCATCCGATTTCAAGGAAGGTATTGGCCTGGCTGCCGAGGCCATCGACACCGGTGCTGCCGCTGGCAAGCTGGAGGAGTTGATTAAATATACCCAGGAAAATGGATAGAAGCGATCTCAAAAAAGCCTTTTGACTCAACCTCTGCGTTGGGTCCGCATTTCAAATCCTCAACATACGTCAGTATGCCTGCGGGTTGAAACGCGAACCCGCCTTGACTTTGAGCCAAAATCCTAATTTTGAGATCACTTCATGAACTAACGTGATTCTTATTTCTATCATAGGGCCATAGGTCTGATGAAAACATGACCACTGATATTCTAAAAAAAATTGTAGCGACCAAAAAAGAAGAAATTGCGGCGGCCAAGCGGCTGATTCCGGAAGCACAATTGCGTCAAGCGGTTCAGCCCCGTTCGGACAGGCGCCCTTTTTTTAATACACTGGCCCGCCCGGGTTCGGCCGGTGCCAATATTATCGCCGAAGTCAAAAAAGCATCCCCTTCCAAAGGGCCGATCCGGCCGGATCTCGATCCGGCGCTTTATGCCGCGGCCTACGAAAGAGGGGGGGCCGCTGCGATTTCGGTCCTGACCGATTCGCCCTTTTTTCAGGGATCGGCCGGCGACCTGCAAGATGCTCGCCAGGCCACATCCTTGCCGGTTTTGCGCAAAGATTTTATCGTATCAGCCTATCAGTTGTACGAAGCCCAGCAAATGGGCGCTGATGCCGTTCTTTTAATTACACGGATTCTTGGTCCCCAGCAATTGCATGACTATTTGTCGCTCTGCCGGGAACTCGACTTGGACGCCCTGGTCGAAATTCATACGGATGCGGATCTGGTTGCCGCCACCAAGGCCGGTGCACAATTGCTCGGCGTCAACAACCGTAACTTGCGAACGTTTCAAACCGACCTGCAGACCTCGGTTCGGCTGGCATCCCAACTCGAAGCGCCACAGGTGGCCGTGGCTGAAAGCGGCATCAAAGATCGATCCGATATTGAAATGCTATTGAATGCCGGCGTGTGGAACTTTTTGATCGGTGAAAGCCTGGTCCGCACCGAAGACCCGGAGGCGCTGCTCAAATCCTTATTGGGAAAGTAAAGGTTGATTGCTAAAATGACAGAAACCCTGCAAACACCCCAAGTTAAAATTTGTGGCCTGACCCGCGTTGCTGAAGCGCGAGAATGTGTGGCTTTAGGTGCCAGTGCCATCGGATGTGTGTTCTATCCGCCCAGCCCACGCAACCTGTCTTTACTTCAGGCCCGGCGTATCTGTGCGGCGTTGCCGTCGACGACCGTCACGGTCGGTGTTTTTGTCAATGCCGCCTTTGACCATATCATGCAGGCCGTAAAATTTTGTTCGCTCAAGGCCGTCCAGTTGCACGGCCAGGAGTCAAGTGAACTCATCGATCGACTAAACCAGGAAAACCTTACGGTCATCAAGGCCCTTTTCAGTACTCGGCAGCCTTTTTTAGATGACGCCGATCAATACGATCCCACGGCCTACCTGGTCGAACACGGTCAGGGTCAGATGCCGGGTGGCAATGCCGAAAAGTGGCACTGGCAGGAAGCTTCTATTATAAGCCGATCCCACCCGCTAATTTTAGCCGGGGGGCTATCACCCGAGAATGTCGCCGCAGCCATATCGGTTTGTGAGCCCGACGCCGTCGATGTCAGTTCCGGCGTAGAATCCGCACCTGGCCACAAGGACCTTGACCGTGTCAAAAAATTTATCGATGAAGTGGCGCGCTGTCGCTTACAAAGAAATATCAGGAGGATATTTTAATGGACGCCTACGAAATCGCATCATATCCGGACACCCATGGCCATTTCGGCCTTTACGGTGGACGCTACGTTGCCGAAACACTCATGCCGGCCCTTCTCGAATTGAATGAAAGTTTTCATCGCTTTACACCCGATCCGGCGTTTCAGACCGAATTTCAGGATCTGCTTCGCAACTACGCCGGTCGCCCCATGCCGTTATTTCACGCTCGCCGGCTGAGTGAACATTTAAAGGGCGCTGCCATATATCTCAAGCGGGAAGACCTGACCCACACCGGCGCACACAAAATCAACAACACAATCGGCCAGGCCCTGCTGGCACGCTGGATGGGCAAAAGCAAACTGATCGCTGAAACCGGGGCCGGCCAGCACGGCGTTGCCACAGCAACAACGGCGGCCCTCTTCGGTATGGAGTGCCGCATCTTCATGGGGGTCGAAGATATTCGCCGCCAGGCGGCCAATGTCCAGCGCATGGAACTGCTCGGCGCCGAAGTGGTGCCGGTTTCCTCCGGCACCGGCACGCTCAAAGATGCCATGAACGAAGCCATGCGCTTTTGGGTCGGTGCGGTAAGGGATACCTTTTACGTTATCGGCTCGGTGGCCGGTCCCCATCCTTATCCGGTCATGGTGCGCGACTTTCAGCGCGTCATCGGAGAGGAAGCACGCGAACAAATTTTGGCTGCCGCTGGTCGATTGCCGGACGTCCTCGTCGCCTGCGTTGGCGGCGGTAGCAATGCCATGGGCCTGTTCCATGCTTTTATGGATGATCCCATCGAAATGATCGGGGTCGAAGCGGCCGGCAAAGGCATCACCACCGGCAAACACGCCGCCACGCTGGGCCAGGGTACGGTCGGTGTCTTGCACGGATCCAAATCGTACGTATTGCAGGACCAAAACGGCCAGATCCAGGAAGCCCACTCAATCTCGGCCGGGCTTGATTACCCCGGTGTCGGACCGGAGCATGCATTGCTAAAAGATTTAAAGCGCGTCCGTTATGTGGCTATCGATGATAACCAGGCCCTCAACGCCTTTAAAACTTTATGCACCCTGGAAGGGATCATTCCGGCCCTTGAAAGTTCGCATGCCGTGGCTTTTGCCATGGAAGAAGCCCAGCGGCGCAAACCAGAAGAGATCATTATCGTCAACCTCTCGGGACGGGGAGACAAGGATTTGGGAATCGTTACGGGACTCATATAAAATCGTGGAACGATTTTATTCTTTAGCGGTTGACAAAAGAGTGTTCCGATCGGGAAGCGAGGCACCCTATTTTTTTAAAAGGCCTATCATTATGGATCGGCACCGCTAGCGCAGTGCCCGACCGGATTGATGATGGTTCCCCGGCCGCATGTTACTACCAACCGGCCTTGGTTCATCATCAATCCGGTGGGCACAAGTCTTGGCTTGTCTTGATAAGCCTTTTAAAAAAATAGGGTGCCTCGCTTGGTTTATTATAAACGAAACATATTTCTGACAATGGTTATAATAGGAGCTTTTGGTAATGAATCGAATCGATAGAGCCTTTGCTGAATTGAAACAAAAAAAAGAAAGCGCCCTGGTCGGTTTTGTCACGGCCGGTGACCCAAACATCGAGACATCGCTGGCGATTATCACCGCCATGTGCGAAGCCGGCGTCGACATCCTGGAGCTTGGCATCCCTTTTTCGGATCCCACGGCGGATGGGCCGGTCATTCAACGATCATCCCAACGCGCCCTGAAGCAAGGTGTTACCTTGCAAAAGGTCCTCTCAATGACCGCTGAGCTAAGGAAAACAATCTCAATACCCATTATCCTCTTTAGTTACTATAATCCGATTCTGGCTTTCGGTTTGAAAGAATTCTACACAGCGGCCAGAGCAGCCGAAGCAGACGGTCTTTTGGTGGTGGATCTCCCTCCGGAAGAATCGGATGAAATGACATCTCTCTGGCCGGACAATGATCTGGCGTTGATCCGGCTGATTGCACCGACCACACCCGCCGAACGGATGTCACGTATTACGGAATCGGCCTCCGGATTTCTGTATCTGGTATCCAAAACCGGTGTGACCGGGAGTGACGGACTCGATGTCGACGAAATCAACCACCATACCGAAAAGCTCCGTGCGATCACCTCGTTGCCCATCTGCGTCGGTTTCGGCATTTCCACGCCCGCCGATGTTGCCGCAATTGCATCCGTCGCGCAAGGCGTGGTTATCGGCAGTGCCTTTGAACGGACCATCGAAGAAAACCACGAAGATCCAAACATCGCTGCCAGGCTCGCCGACCAGGTACGGTCGCTCAAAAAGGCAACGAGTTTATAGATGGAATTTTATCATAACCACGATACAAAAGCCGAATGCTTTGCAAACCAAATGAAAATAGATCGGCAGATCGATGACTTGATGATTCAATCACGATAACTTACCTAACTCCGCCTTGAGAACCCTTCTATCATGTTAACTTTATCAATGAACCCGCCCCGATAAAGCAAGATCGCTGGTTTTATCATCACCTTTGACAGATTGATCCCTTCAATCGATTGGTGTGGCTGATGAAGCCAAGACACGCCCATACACCTTGATCTGGTAAACGGGGACGCTGGCACCAGGAATCCTACCTTTGTTCAGGCGTGGATTTGGTTCTACGCCGTGACGGGGGTTGCGGCGGCATTCCAAGCCAGCCGCTACCCGTCCTCTATATGTAATAATTAGTAATTTATAGTGCTTTTAAAATGTTTATTTAAGCATAATAAATATTAAGTTGACAAACTAATAATTACAAACCTAAAAAACCCTATTATAACATTTTTCGAATGGGGCGCTCATGATTTTCTCCGACAACAAACCGCTGCAATGGGTCCTCGTATTTTTGCCGCTGATACTTGGCGTCGCTACGAGCCATGCCGAACGTGTCTATTTGGCCGGTTATAAGGGCGGATTTTACATCCAATCGGAGGAGGAAGGGGGGATGGAACTGCGCCTCGGCGGGGCATTTCAGACCGATTATCGATGTTTTGCCGAGGAGGCTCGTGCCGATAACCGCTTCGATATCCGTAAAGCGCGTCTGATCTTCAGAGGCGGTCTGACCCAGTGGTTTAAATTTGGCATGGAATTCGAATTCCAAGGCAACGAGACCAATAACCTGGTGGACGCCTACGGGGAAGCCCTCTTCGGCGGGACCCATGCCCTGCGCTTTGGACAGTTCAAAGAACCGTTTAGCCTGGAATGGCAGACGTCAGACAAGGCCCAGTGGTTTGCCGAGCGTTCCATGGGCTACGATCTTGGCCCCAAAAGGGACTTGGGGATCATGTTGCACGGTTCTTTTTTCAGCGAAAGTGTGCACTATGCGGCCGGCCTTTTCAATGGCGACGGGGATGACGGATCCACCCGCGGCAATCAACATGATGCGCCGGAGGCCACGGGTCGTCTGGTGGTTGCACCTTTGAAACATGTGGGCCCCGCGTGGTTGAAAAATCTGCAGGTCGGCGGATCGGCCAGTTATGCCAACGTCGATCTCACAAACATCGATCTGAAGATCAAAACAACCGGCATGGTCGGCACCAATCGCAACATCTACGTCTTGAACGCCAACACCAAATTTGGCGTACTCTATGATGTGGACAACCGCTTGCGCGGCGGTCTGGAAGCGGCCTGGACCTGGGGATCGGGGGCCTTGGCAGGCGAAATGATTTATTTACGCTACACGGATCTTTTGCCGACCGGTGACACGTTACGGGATGCGGACTTTTCAACTTGGTATGTGGCCGGTCTGTGGTGTTTATCCGGCGAAAAACCCATATTGCGCAATGGCGCCTTCATGGCTGTGCGTCCAGACCGCTTCTTCAACCCAGGCGAAAATACCTGGGGTGCTGTCTACCTGTCTGTCAGAATGGATCGCTTTTACGGGGATAAAGACTGGATCAACCCCACGGCCTTTGTCTCGGTGCGGGAAGCCGAGGCTTACAGCATGGCCCTTACCTGGTCGCTTTTCCCCATGCACCGGTTCTTGCTGGATTATACCCACACGGAATTGTCGGACCCGATCCGAGTCCGGGTTTTGCCGGACGGCAGCGTCGATTACATCGAGGAAGAAAATGTGATCACACTACGATACTGTCTCGATTTTTAAATTACACGGTTTTATTTAAGGAGATAGAGAGGAAGCAAGATGAAAGCATTAAAGCACGTGGTTTTGGCGATGCTGATGATCGGGCTGGCGAGTATCCCCGCCTGGGCAGCCTACCACCATGAAGGTGAGGCAGATGCCGATAAGTTTTTGAGTGTCTATCCCGACAAAGCCGGCACCAAGCTGGATCATTGTGCATTGTGCCACACTGGCGGAGACGGGCCAAAAGGGCCTCTGGGATCTTGTCAGTGGTGTCATTACCATTGGGGTTATGACGGTCAAGCAGGCGGCACGATCGACGGTACCATGAACGATTACGGTCGTGCCTACCGGGTTGCAGGGCAGCTGGCGTCGAGCCTAACGTCCATTGAAACTTTGGATTCCGATAATGACAATTTTTCTAACATCGAAGAAATTAATGCTGGCACTTATCCTGGCAATTCAAACGACTATCCCGGACTGACGGTTGCACCCTACCGGATCTACACACGAGCGCAGATCGAGGCCATGAACGCCTCACACGCAGTTTTTGCTGATGAACACCTCGCGGTCCGGGGACTTTTACGCCGAGTACACGGGCGTTCCATTGAAAGACCTGCTCGATGATGCCGTCATTTTAGGCTCGGCTACCAACATCATTGTCTATGCACCGGACGGTTGGTCGCAGACCCATCCTTTAGAATATGACAGTCAGGACGATGAAGCCTATCACGTTTATGGTAACCTAACCGGTGAAAACTACCAATACCCACCGGCCTTGTATCATTACGATACAGAGGCTGATGAGGATACCAATCCGGATTACGGTTGGTGTGACTACAGCGCACCGTCCTGCAGCGGTCGTTCTCATAATGATCCGATTGGATTAGCGAACGGCTTAAAGGCCATACTTGCGTATCGACGGGAAGGTCTCTATATGGATCCCGGCGTTCTCAACGACGAAAACAAGCTTGACGGTGAAGGGCCTTTCCGCGTGGTGGTGCCCCAGAAAGCCGACATGCCGCCCGACCAGTCGAGCCGTGCCGCCAACCAGAACGTTGTCTGGCCTTATGACGACGCAACGGGAGACCACAACGCCGGGGCCTGCTCTCGTTCGGCAACCATTATTCGGGTTGGGCCCCTGCCGGCCGGTATGACCGACATTGACATCCTGGAGGCCGGCTGGTCGTATGTAGACAATAACAAAGTGATTGTTTATGGCGCCATCGACGGGACCGATTCCAACGGCAACGGTATTTTAGACAGCGAAGAAGGGACCAACGATCCAGATCCGACCAAGGCGCGGGTGCGTGAAGCCACTGGGGGCGATTTGATTCAAATGGAAACCTCGGCCGGCCAGTTTGAAAACGTCGCCTGCTTGATGGACGACGATCCGGGCGTTACCCAAACCAACAAGCCGACATCCATCGACTGCCCCTTTGGCGCGCTGCGTTTCGAGGTGAGCGGCCTGGGCAATGGCGATACCGTGGATGTGACCCTGACATTTCCGGGCAATGTGCCGACCGACGCCAAATACTACAAAATCCATCCGGTCAGAGGCTGGGTGGAAATACCGTTTGGCAGCAACGACGGGGACAACCAAATCGTTCTGACATTGACGGACGGCGATCCGGATTTGGACGCCGACGGTGCCCAAAACGGAAAAATTGTCGATCCGGGCGCCGTTACCGTCGCCAGTGCCGCGGCAGCCTCGAGCAGCAGCTCCAGTGGCTGCTTTATCGCAACGGCCGCGTTCGGCTCTACCCTGAAGCCACAGGTAAAGCTTCTGAAAACGTTTCGAGATCGTTACCTGCTCGGTTCAGCCCTGGGTCGGTCATTCGTGAACACCTACTATAAATATTCGCCGCCTTTGGCCGCGGCCATTGCAAATCATGAGGGGTTGAAAAAGGCGACCCGCATCGGTCTTGCGCCGGTAATTCTGTTTGCTGAAACGGCTCTGCAATACGGACTATGTGCCACTTTGGCATTGCTGCTCGGAATATTTACCTTTTTCAGCGGCCTGGGTTGGTTTGTTATCCATATTCGCCGGCGTAGCCATGGAGCAAGCTACCGGCACATTGCCTAAAGTAACCCTTTTCGGCTGAGCAAAGGTTGAAGTTGGACCTAAAGTTAGGGCACCGGAATGTCTATTTCCGGTGCCCTTTTCATTTTTCAAAAAGCCTTACTTGGCGGATCGGCGCTTAGGAATCAGATCTTTGTTGGGGTACTTTTTGGACCTTGGAATTGTCATAACCCTGGTCTGCTAGGAATTGGAGGATGCGTTCATAGTCGGCCTGGGGAATCGACGGTTCCCGCGCCATGATCCACACATAGTCCCGTTTGGTACGACCGATCACTGTTTGTGTGTAGTCGTCGTTCAGGTACACGATCCGGTATTCGGCCTTAAATGGCCAGACAAACTGCATGTCCCACACAGCATTGGATTCAGTGTCGCGGACAAATCCACGTGGCCGGTAAGTTTTGACGGGACCATCGAAACCGCCTTTGTTAAACGTAAAGGTCGTCTCAATGGTTCCATCCTTGGCCAGACGGTAGGATTCGACGCCATTGTACACGTCCTTCTCTATAAAGGTCGGAATGCTGGCAATGACGTACCAGTCGCCCATGAAACGGTTCAGGTCGACACGGTCAACGGTGTAAATAGGGTTCATGTTTTGACATCCTTGCGTTACAAAAAACGTTATAAGTATCAGTAATATCAGTTTTAAGCGCATAGCGGTCACCTACTTTTGTTTATTTTCTCTAAACCACACAGTTCGAACAATGTAATTGCTGTGATGCCTGCCAGGCTTCATCAGATAAATTCTCCGGTCGGAGCCGGTCTTGTGTTGGCGACACGATAGTCCCTGACTGGTCTTTCTTGTACTCTACAGCGACATCCTTGTTTTTTTTCAGGGTACCTTGTATCCTCCTTGCGGCAAACCTTATCAAAAAGTACAAGGCGATTGTCAGTATCGGGCTGGTCAGCAGCCAAACCACCACAGCGTAGAGCCCAAGCTGCTTCAATGCCAGCAGCCCTTCCCATAAATCATCGCGCAGCAGGGCAACCATTCCAGAAAAAGATTCCATCGAACCAGGGTCGCCGAACCATTGACTTCCGAGGGCAAAGTAAAAACCCATAAGCAAGAGCTGAAGCGGATAAACAGCATAGTTGGCTGCCTGAATTACGGCTTGATTCAGACGCAGACTCAATGCGACCACCCCGCACAGTAAGGTGGACACGCCCGGCAGCGGGAACAGGCCCAGGGTACCCCCCAATGACACGCTCAGAGCAATCTTTCCAGGGCTCATTCCTTGCTGCAGCATGTTTTTCAAAAAAGCAGCTACTTTTTTTATCGACTTGTTCATAATTTTTCACTTTCTTAATGTTGGAACAGAAAGTATCTACTGATGAGATTTTAGCAATAGGGGAGTAAAAATGGGGTTATGATAGGTATAACCTAATAGAATGAAAACGCCACGGGGACCTGCCTAGCGCTTTTTAGCAGGAGAAGAAGGCATCATTTTTAGGTTCAACCAGCCCTCGTTATGCATAGCGTTCTTTCAATTGCAGTGCTATCTTGTTTATGACCTGAAACGCTTTTTCAACTGTTTTTTCCTTGTCCGGATTGACCAAACAGCACGTTGCCGGCGACAGCATGCTTTGTTTGAGCAATTGCGCTTTATCGATCCCTTTTTTGGCCAGCACGGTCCAGACTTCTTCAAGCTTGGCAATTAAATTCGGAATGTTTTCCTGAGAAAAAGCTTCAATCCCGGTAGGAACAATTCCCCAGACAATGACACCGCCTTGCTCGATAAATCGTTTGATGGAAGCGGCATAGGAAGCAAAAACCTCGGCATTGGTGTAAATATCCAGAGACAGAACATCCAAATCCAAGCCAAGCAAAAAATCCCAATCAGGATTGCCGCACAGGTGGATCCCCCGCGGCCGGTTGACTTGCGAAAAAAACAGATCCATATCTGCTTTGGCTTTGATATCGCCATATCCTGATAGGGCCGAAAACAGAAACTGCAATCCGGGCTCGTCAACAAACATGAAGGCGTTGCGGTTCAGTTTTTGCAGCCGGCTTAGCTGGACGTTGATCCTTTTGGCCATGAACTCGAACATAAAAGGACGAACGGTATCGTCAAAAAGAATGGGTCTTTCATCCTGATCCAAGACATTGAAACCAAAGCTGATCGGGCCTTCCAATTGCCCCCGGATCGCAGCCCGGTCGGAAAAATCGAGTGACAGGAAACGGTGGTAAACCGCTGAATACGTTTCGCTGATATCGAACATCGCCGGCTGATCGAAGCGAGCCATGGTCTCCTCGAATTCGTCGATGAACTTATCCATCGCAAAACGAAGCGTTCGCTTTTCCAGATCAAGCACAATGCCTGGAAAATGCTCGGCCGCCTGGACGTACATGTCCTCATAGTAGTTGTAATTCGGCAATTGCGGCCAGAACGGCACGTCCAATGACAGCGCCATTTCAAGGGCGCGATCCACGTCCGTATGTGGCATCACCGCCATCGCGGTTGTCAAAAGGTTACCTGGAATTTGCATGTTTGTTTACTCGCTTAATGAATTTATTGAAAAACGGTGCCGCATTGCTAACCATCTGATACAATTGCGTCATGTAATATCTGCACTGCGCTGGCCGCGATTCGTTCGGTGTGAGACTTGGAAAGGACTGGTTCCATGCCCATGAAATTCCAGGTTGATTGCTGGTCAATCGTCGCAGCAAAGGAGATCAAGGGGCTGATACCGGAACCCGAAGCGGCAAAGCC
This sequence comes from uncultured delta proteobacterium, assembly GCA_963802265.1. Classification (GTDB taxonomy): domain Bacteria; phylum Desulfobacterota; class Desulfobacteria; order Desulfobacterales; family CAWDIC01; genus CAWDIC01. Next base: position 1,019,720 of record CAWDIC010000001.1, on the reverse strand, counting down.
CAATGATTCAAGCTTGAATGACTCCTGGAACGTTTCGATTTCGACTTTCCCGATATTGCTTAGTGCCAAACCGCCCATATTTAGGACACCTGCCAGGCAGCCGTAGATCCTAATCCCCCACGACGTTAAGCCCATCAGGGCCGTGACCGCTGACAGGTCCGTGTGCTGCAGGGGATAAACAAATGGTTCACCGCGCTCAACGCAATGCCACAAGGACGCTCTAATCTCGCGCGCCAGCGGCCAAAACCCGGTGGTTGGGCCGGCGCGAGTGAGTGACGCGCCAATGGTCACGAAATACCCGACATCCTGCCCGATCGGTGGAAATAGCTGTTTCCGCAAGTTCACAGGTGAACCGATTAGGTAAAGAAGCTTCTTTGGCTTTTGAAGGTCGCGGGCAATCGCCAGCACCTGGGCTGCCAAGAGCGCGCCATGCAGGGTGGTGTTCTCCAGGCGGGCCTTTTCATGCAGCCGCTCCACGACTTCAGGAGCGATTTGATGGGCCACGATGCGAGCCCGCCGCTCACGGGCTGGAACCTTGCGATCAAACTCAGGCGAGGCCGGCCGCCCCCAACGGAGGACTGCTCCCAAAAGACGTCCGACAAATTTATAATATAACCATCTTGCGGAAACTCTTTGGGCCCACGCTGGAAAGTAGGCATTCATTTCCTCCTTAGGTGCTAGCGGTTCCAAAAAAGGTTCGCGCCCCTCCTTCGCCACAGCCAAGGCCTCGAGCAAATCCCGTAGAAGATACGTTCCGGATAGCGCATCACCAATGGCATGATGAAATGCTAACAAGATCGTGGATTCGCAGGGGCCGTGCTGCACCAAGGTGCAACGAACCAACGGGCCACGATCTACCGGAAAGGCCTCATGTAACTCCTTTTCGGCCTCAACAGTCCATTGGGTGGAAGGACATTGGGTTACTCGTAAAGGAATATCCGGTACGCCGGACGCCTTAAACCAAAGCGCATTCCAACCGGTCCGCACGATGCGTACGTTGAGCAATGGATGGCGGGCTTGAATCGCTTTAAGTGCCGGTCGAAAGATGTCAATTGACAAGTCTCCACGGACCTGGGCATGCATCACAAAATTGATACTGCATTCATGATCCAATATCCACCACAGCTTTTCCGACGGGCTGAGCGCTCTTTCAAAGGTTTTTTCTCGAACCTCAAGTATAGCCATTTTCTTCCATTGCTTATTTTTGGAGCAGCCCAAGAAAATATCCAAGCCAACACGAAAGACAAGGATGACCACCTAAGTTTGGTACTGTCTGAAACCGATTATCTTCGTTTGGCTATCCCTACCGTGGCTTGAATGCTTCGTAGGATGATTAATGCCTCAGCATCATAACGATCCTGACGCAAGGTCGTCAACTATCAAAAATCGCTTTGGAAGCTTTATAATAAGGCCGTGACTTGATTACCGTCCTAAATTGTAATATCAATGACGTCACCAAGCCCACGAATAGAAGCGCGCCTAAAAAATAGGATTTCGGAGATCTCGATTGTCTAAAATAAACGTCGGTATTATCGGATGTGGCCGCATCTCGGATCTTCACCAGCCGGGTTATGTCGATCATCCCGATGCCCGCCTGTATGCGGTTTGCGACCCTCAGACCGAATGGGATACAGAAATCGGATTGCAATTGCTGGCTCAAGGATCCATTCCCCCGTCCGATTTTAGCATCATTATCAAAGCGGGCCAATTGACAATCAACCAAGGAAGCCTTCCAACCAAACCATCGATGACCTTGAGAATCAAAGCCGGGTCCTGGGCAGCCGTTTTGCTGGGCAAAAAGCGAATTGAAACCGCCTTTTTGCAGGGCAAACTGAAGCTGGAAGGGCAGGCCGAACAGGCCCTGAAATTGCGCCGGGCCTTTGGTGTATAGAAGCGTATGCTGCAAGAATTAACGATTAAAAACTTTGCGATCATCGACGATATTCAGATTGCCTTTGAAAACGGTCTGACCATTTTGAGCGGGGAAACCGGGGCCGGAAAATCTATTATCATCAATGCGGTCAATCTTCTCTTGGGTAGCCGTGCGACGGCTAAATTGATTCGAACCGGCGCTCAGTCAGCCGAACTCGAAGCCTTGTTTCAAGTGCAGCCGGGCAGACGTGTGGCCGCAATCATGGAAGATCACGGTTTTCAGGCGGACGAAGGACTTTTGATCCGACGGATCATTGCCCGTAATGATCGGCACCGCATCTACATCAACGGCCAACTTGCTACTGTCCAGGTGCTGAGTTCGATAACAGCCAACCTGGCCAGCATCTCTGGACAGCATATGCATCAGTTACTGCTAAAAGAAGACCAGCAATTGCTGACCCTTGATCAGTACGGCAACCTTCTGCCATTGCGATCCGAGATTCATCAGCTTTATCACCAGATCCTGCCCCTTACCAAAGCACTAAGCGAACTGCGGGCACGGAAAAACCGCCAGGCGGAACACCTGGAGCTGTTAAGGTTCCAAAAACAGGAAATCCTGGATGCTGACTTGCTGCCCGATGAGGACAAACACCTTGGGGAGGAAATTAAGCGCTTGCGCAATGCGGAATCGCTTTTGCAGGCGGTTCATTCAAGCATCGATCAACTCTACAGCGCACCCCAGTCGGTCATCGAAAACCTGGGCGAGATACGCAAACAACTCGATCAGGCCACGCGCCTTGATTCAACCTTGGCCCCCAAAACCGTGATCTTGGCGGATGCGACGTTTCAACTGGAAGATTTGGTTCAAGAGCTGCGTACGTATAAAGATTCGGTTCAAATAGACCCCGGGCGCTTGGAAGACGCCGAAGCACGCTTGGACACCCTCACCCGCCTCAAGCGTAAATATGGTGGTTCTCTTGAGGCGGCAGCTCGGCATTTGGAAACCATTGCCGAGGAACTCGCAACGGTCGAAAATACTGCCGCCCAAATCAACGCCGTGGAGCAAGAGCTTGACAAACTTCACAACCGTTTGGGCCAACGGGCCGAAAGACTCTCGCGGCAGCGTGCCCGGACCGCCCAATCGCTGGCTGCAAAGGTCGAACACGAGTTGGCCAGCCTTAAAATGCCACGGACCCAATTCGAAATCACCCTCACCCAGACGAATGCCGCCCCGCAAGACGACCCCAACTTGACCTGGCACCAAAAGATCATCAGTGCCACCGGGATCGATCAAGCCACCTTCCTGATCGCCCCTAACGTCGGCGAAGAACTAAAACCACTGGCCGGGATCGCCTCCGGCGGTGAACTTTCACGGGTCGTGCTGGCCCTGAAAGCCATTTTGGCTGACAGCGAAACGGTCGCAACGGTTATCTTTGATGAAGTCGATGCCGGTATCGGTGGGGGTGCCGCCGAAGTTGTGGGCAAAAAATTGGCCCACCTGGCTGAATACCATCAAGTGCTTTGCATCACGCATCTGCCGCAAATTGCCAAATTCGGAAACCACCATTTCAGAATTTCAAAGCACGTCATCAAAGGGCGCACGGCCACCACCATTAAACCTTTGAGCGCTGCGGGTCGCGTTCAGGAGATCGCCCGCATGCTGGGAGGTGAAAAAATCACCCAAACCACGATCGATCATGCCCACGAAATGCTGCGCGAGGGCAACACCGCATGACAATTTACAGTCTCCCCCCTTTTCTCACGCTGTGCAGTTTTTTGGGCCTGGCAGGCCTGACCTTCCGGCGCGGGCTGAAGAAAAAAGTAAACCTGTTGTTTGGACTGCTTTGTGTCCTGGGAGCCCTGCTGTATATCGATATCCTCATTATTTTCAACGTCCAAAATCCTCAGGTTGCCCTGTGGAGCAGTCGCATCGACCACATTTTTGTTCTTTACACGATACCGCTATACATGCATTTCTTTCATGCCTACCTTGGCATAACCAGCCGCCGCTGGTTGATCAAAGCGGCCTATGGCTATGCCTTTATTTTAATGTGGTTTGCGCCGACCGCCTGGTGTATTGAATCGATGGATCAGCACTTTTTCGGCTACTTCGGTCGCGGCGGCAGACTCTACCCGTTGGTCGGGCTGGGCGCCTTGGGGGCAACTCTATACAGTCTTAAACTGATCCTGGATGCAATCGGCCGGGAACGTAGCAGTGTTCAGAAAAACCGTTTGCAATATATCCTGGCCGGCTTCAGCCTGATGGGCTTGATGACCAGCCTCAACAGCTTAGCACTACTCGGATATTCGATCTATCCGCCCGGGAATTTCAGCTTTATTCCGCTGCTCGTGTTTGCTTTCGGCCTTTTTAAACACGATCTGCTCGATATGGGGCTTCTTTTAGAAAAGAGCCTCATGTATTCGGTCTTGACGGCCTTACTGACCGGCCTTTACGCACTGCTCCTCACAATTGCCAATACGCTCTTTAAAAACTACGCCTTCGCCGATTCACTATGGTTTTTAATTCTGTTATTCATGTCGATATCGTTCATCATCGGACCATTGAAGAACCAGAATTCAACGGCTCCTGGATCGCATTTTTTCCAAGGATAAATATGCCTACCAGCAGACCATCAAACAAGTCAGCCAGACGATTGCAGCGGTCCTCGACGTAGACCAGATTGCACGAATCTTGATGGACACCATCGCAAACGCCATGCATGTTGATCGCGGCGCTCTTTTCCTGCAGACCAACTACCAACCAGAATTTTACCCCTGTAGCCACTCGCGGCCGCTTCACCGTCCAAATCGCAACGTATCAAATCGGCCGAACCGAGGCGCTGGTAACCCATTTACGAAAACGATCGCCAACCGATTTTAAAGAAGCGGCTGCTAGAACGACACGGACAACTCCGATGCACAAATGCTCTTGGCCGAATTCGAGAAATTACAATCCGAAATTGTCCTGCCTTTGATTAGCAAAACCAACTTGAACGGCTTTATCACGCTAGGCGAAAAAAAGTCCGGCGATCTGTATTCAATCGAGGACCTGGATCTTTTGGAAACCCTGGCTAACCAAAGTTCTTTGGCCGTTGAAATCGCTCGAGCGTATCAAACCATCGAACACCTCAATCGGAATTTAGAAAAAAAAGTAGAAGCGCGTACCGCCGCATTGGAAACGGCCTTACACGAAAAGGAAAAAACACAGGAGCAGCTGATTCGCTCCGAAAGCTTGGCGGCGTTGGGCCAATTGGTGGCGGGTGTGGCGCATGAATTGAACAATCCCTTGGCCAGTGTCACCAGCCTGATTCAAACCGCCATTGAAGACTTGGAAGCATTGAAACTAAAATTTCCGGTTGACGAAGATCTGATCGATGACCTGCAGTTTGCCGATAAAGAGCTCAAACGCGCCAAGATAATCGTAAAAAGCCTTCTGGATCTATCCCGGCAAACCCAGACCTATTCCGAAAAGGTTGACCTCAACACGGTCATACGGGATGCCTTGCGCGTCCTGTACAATCAATACAAGCAGCAGCAACTGAATATTGTCGAAGATTATGATGAACAACTGCCCAAAATTCAAGGCAACTTCGCCAATCTGGGCCAGGTGGCCATCAACATCATCAAAAATGCCATCCAGGCTGTTGCCGAACGCAACGGCCAGATCTTCCTGACAACGCGATTCGACCAAACCCTTGACCAGGTTGTCTTCGAATGCCGCGATACAGGTCCCGGTGTTCCGGCGGAAACACGCAAGGATATTTTCAAACCCTTTTTTACCACCAAAGCGGTCGGACAGGGTACGGGCTCTGGGCCTATACATCAGCCATGAAATCGTTCAACGCCACTCCGGCCGCTTGTCCCTTGAAGATCCTGACGATAAAGGAACCCAATTTGTCGTGCGCCTACCGATAACGGTCTAATTGTTGCATTTCCTATGAAACTTGACATTCCCTATCGGATGGTAATAAAGGTACCAGGGAACATTTAGCGAATATTATACTTTAAAAGGACGTCAAACATGCCGTTATACGAGTTTAAGTGTTTAAAATGTAATGAGTTTTTTGAACTGCTGGTCATGAAGAAGGGGGAAGAGGTCGAAATGACATGCCCGAAATGCAGTTCGGTGAATTTGAACGCGTATTGAGCTCCAGCAATTACGCGATGAAAGGCGACTCTGGAGGCAGCCAAGGGGCGTCATCTCAGACCAGAACGTGCTCCGGCGGCTCTTGCACAACCTACACCATCCCTGGGCCCAATGGATAGCCCGGAAGTTCCTGACCCTGCCGTAGTTAAGTCAGCTGCAAACGCTGGTCGATTTTTCTAACGCATGGTGGGGCTGTTACAAGGTTTACCTATGCAAAGAACGCACTTTCAAGAAAAAGAACAATTTAAAAAACTTTTTAAACAGGAACAGATCGATAATTTTGAGGATCGCATCCGTGTGTTGGAGACTTTTCTGCAGACCGAACAGCATGTAACCGCTAGCGAACTAACTGATATCATAGATCAATCCGGCCGTCCGCTCGCACCCGAACTCGTGCAAGACACCTTAAAACTGCTCTGCTTCTACGGATTTGCCGAAAAGCACAGTTTCGATAATGGCACCATTCGTTATGAACATCACCATCTTGGCCAACATCACGATCATATGATCTGTACCAAATGCCGAAAAATCATCGAATTTACAAATGATCAGCTCGAGACCCTGCAGGTGCGCGTTGCCGACACTTTCGGTTTTCACATGCTTCAGCACAAAATGGAGATTTACGGAATCTGCTCGAAATGCCGGCAGGAACGGACCGACCACCTGCCGTTGATCTCGGCCAAACAAGGGGAGCGATTGATGATTCAGGAGTTCCTCGGTGGTTCCGGTGCACGCCTACGCCTTATGTCCATGGGGCTGCGTATCGGGGATCAAATCGATGTTATTACAAACACCAACAACGGACAACTGGTAATTGCTTCCGATTTCAAGCGTCTGGTTTTGGGCCGCGGCCTGGCACAAAAGATCCTGGTAACGCCGGTCAAGACCACCAAAGAGTAAAATGAAGATCTTTCTTGCCATCATCACGGCCTTCTGCATTTTTTTCAGCACCGCCGCCCTAGCCGAGCGCCTTACCGTCGCGTCGGATATCGCCAACATTCGTTCCGGGCCAGGAACCAAGCATGACATCATTTGGAATGTCGAAAAGCACCACCCGCTTTTCATTCTCGAGAAGTCCGGCCATTGGTACCGGTTTCGAGATTTTGAGGGCGATGAGGGTTGGATTCACGACTCACTGCTCACCAAGACGCCCGCTGTTATCACCATCAAAGACACCTGCAACATTCGGTCGGGCCCTGGCACGAACAACACGATTCTTTTTACCGTCGAAAAAGGGATCCCCTTTAAAGTTCTCAAAAAACAAGAGAATTGGATTCAGATCGAACACGCCGACGGTGATCAGGGTTGGATTCACAAATCGCTCGTCTGGTAACCTGCACTGCCTTTCCACCTCGAATCAAGGCCCTACAAGCGAACTCAAAAAGTTTATAGCCATTGTCAGAAATGTGTTTCGTTTACAATAAACCAAGCGAGGCACCCTATTTTTTTAAAAGGCCTATCAAAACAAGCCTAGACTTGGGCCCACCGGATTGATACTGAACCAAGGCCGGTTGGTAGTAACATGCAGCCGGGGAACCATCATCAATCCGGTCGGGCACTGCGATAGCGGTGCCGATCCATAATGATAGGCCTTTTAAAAAAATAGGGTGTCTCGCTTCCCAATCGGAACATTCTTTTGTCAAACGCTATAACGTGACTTCGGTGCGTACCGTCTCTTTTGCATTCCGGATACTTTCCGTCGCGGTTTTCCTTTCCAATTAGCGGGGCTTTGACGCATAGACGCTGGCGATCCGTAGTCAAATGTCGGCACAATACGCTGCTCGATTTCAGAACCGATGATTCGATTGATGGACCTCACCATATCCTTGTCTTCTCCGGTAACAAGGGTAAAAGCTTCGCCACTACGTGTTGCCCGGCCTGTTCGACCGATGCGGTGAATGTATGCCTCGGGGGTAGAAGGAATATCATAGTTGATGACATGCGAAATCCGGGTAACGTCAATGCCACGAGCGGCGATGTCCGTGGCCACCAAAACCTGATAGGTCCCGTTCCGAAAACCGTCCAGTGCCGCCTGGCGGCGTGCCTGGGAAAGGTTCCCCTGAAGTGACGCTGATCGGTATCCTGCGGTGACAAGCTTTTTTCCCAGGCTCTTGGCGCGATGCTTGGTTCGGGTAAAGACCAGCACCGACTTTGTCTTGGTGTTTCCCAGAAGCTTTAAAAGCAGGGCCGTTTTCAAGTGCTGGGCGACAGGGTAAAGCGCGTGGCTCACGGTATCGGCAGGTGCGGTGATTCCCACTTGGATGGTGTCCGGATCTCTCAGGATCTCCCCGGTCAAACGACGGATTTCGGGAGGCATGGTTGCCGAGAAAACCAGCGTTTGACGTTTCTTTGGAAGGGGTTTTAAAATTCGCCGAATGTCCGGAATAAAGCCCATGTCTAACATCTGGTCGGCTTCATCAATCACCAGCACTTCCAGTTGAGAAAGATCGATGCTTTTCCGTCCCATATGGTCCAGAAGCCGGCCCGGACAGGCAACAACCATATCGGCATGCTTCAATTTCTGAATCTGCGGATTAATTCCCACACCACCGTAAACAGCGACACTTTTTAAACGCGTCTTGCGCCCCAGGGTTTCGATAGCCTGATGAATCTGTTCGGCCAGTTCACGAGTGGGGGCGATGATAAGCGCACGAACGCGTCCGGGTTTCCGCCCTACCAGTCGATTGAGTATCGGCAGCGCAAATGCCGCCGTTTTACCGGTGCCGGTTTGGGCCAGACCCATTAGGTCACGACCATCAATTACCTTCGGGATGGCCCGCGCCTGAATCGGGGTCGGGGTTTCATATCCAGCCGCGGCAACACCTGCGGCAACGGATGGATGAAAATTAAATGTTTCAAAGTTCAATAGATACCTTCTTTCTGTATTCCAATAAAAAAAGCCCTGGAACAATTCCAGGGCTTACGTGATTTTTAGTTACAACCAGGAACACTGTTAATTTTTGGGGACCATACAGGTTGCTGGAACGGCTGTCAAGTTAATTAGCTTAGCGCACAAATAGAGCATCGACCACTTTGGGCGTACCATCGGCAGTGATAATGATCGGATTGAGGTCTATCTCTTTGATTTCTGGAAAGTGTACCGACAAGTTCCCCAACTGCACCAAAATTGAGGCGAGTGCCTCTTGGTTGACTGATGCCAGACCGCGATACGCATCCAACATTCGGCGCGATTTGAGGGCATCGATCTGAGCCAACGCCTCGGCCTGCCCAAACGGTGCCAGCCGGACGACATAATCTTCGAGCGCCTCCGTGAAAATACCGCCTATGCTAAACAGAATACACGGCGGGAACCCTGGAAAGCGGGTCATTCCCGCCATAACCTCACGTGCGCCCTTTACCATTTCACAAACCAACACCGGTGCTGGGTGCTTGGCTTGCAAGTCAGTGTAAGCTTTTGCGACGTCCGCGTCATTTTGAAGATTTAAATGCACCAATCCTTGCTCGGTTTTATGTTGAATTTCAGTCGCACAGCTTTTCAATACCACCGGGTAACCGATGGTGTGAGCTGATGCTACGGCCTCTTCCAGTGTGGAAATCAATGTCTCACGACAGGTCGGAATGCCGTAGCTTCTAAGAATTTCCATGGCCCGGTATTCATCGATGGCAGTGCCGGTCTGCACAATTTGCACCGCCGCCGGTGGGGCCGGCGGAACATCCGTGACAATTTTACCGGCGGCCGTGCGGTTTATATGATATTGGTAAAGTGCCGCCATGGATCTGGCGACCATCTCCGGTGAATCGAAGACCGGGATACCGTGTTTTTGAAATTCAGCCACGGCGTGATCTTCCCGGCCGAAAAACGACGAGATCAAAAGCGGTTTCCCATAGCGCTGCGGCATCGCCACCAGATTTGCCAGATCGATCTGGAACATCTGGTCCAAATCTTCCTTAGTGACTTCAAGATGCAATTCATAAACCGGATGCACCATTTCAGCCCAACCGGTATCGATAATACCGTGAATCAGCAGACCGTCGATCAGATTCGATTCCAACAAAAGACGCGGAAAAAGATTCGAAATATGAGCCATGTCGTTATGGAAGGTCAGGTCGACCGGGTTGCCCGTACTGGCGTGCCCTGGCAGATGCTCACCGAGCTGGGCCTGCAAGGCTTGATCAAGGGCGGGGACCTCCAAGCCACTCGCTTCGAGGGTTGTTGCCATGGCGGTCCCAGGGCCGCCTGAATTGGTTAGAATCGCGATGTTTTTGCCTTTTAGTTCCGGTTGGGTGGCCAGCGTGTGGCCGGTCAGGTAGACACTCTCGATCGAATCAACCCGAATGACGCCCGCCTGGGCAAACAATCCGTCGTATATATGATTCGGACCTGCCATGGCCCCCGTATGACTGGCACCCGACCGGGCGCCGGCTGCCGTACCGCCGACATATTGCGCCACGATCGGCTTATGGCGTGTAATCCGGTGCGCTGTTTCCAGAAATTCAGCAGCTCGCCGAATACACTCCACGTATAACCCAATCGCACGGGTCTCCGGATCAGTGCCCAGGTATTCAAGAGCATCGACCAGATCGATGTCTGCCTCGTTGCCCACGCTGATTGCCTTGCTTAAACGGATGCCCCTTTTCAGTAGATAGGACCGGGTCTGCGCAATATAGGTCCCGCTTTGCGAAATCAAACCCAAAGGCCCCTGGCGGTCCATGATCGGGGCGACCGTGAGATTCAGCGGCAATTGCATGTTTAAAACCCCCATACAGTTGGGCCCGAGAAAACGAAGTCCGTACTTTTGAGCAATCGCAATGACCTGTCTTTCCAAGGCAATGCCGGTTTGGCCGGTCTCTTTGAAACCGGCACTGATGATGATGGCATGGCGGGTTCCCAGACGACCAAAAGCTTCGATCATCTCCGGGATCAATTGGGTCGGTACAACCAACATGGCCAGATCCGGCGCAAAGGGCAAGTCCCTGATCGACGGGTAGGCTGGGACGCCGAAAACCGTTTTCTCTTTTGGGTGCACACACAGCACTTCTCCGGCAAAACCGCTGTGCAGTAAATTTAAAAACTGAAAGGTTCCCATTTTGGTCGGGTTGTTGCTGGCCCCAACCATGGCGATCGATCCAGGTGACATGATGGTCGACAGAGGATTATCCGGCATAAATCTACTTTCCATTGTAATCTGAAATTTCATTTTCGGTTTGGGTGTTGCGGGGGAATTTTATAGTGTCTGTCTCACAAATGAGGGATTTTGCGTGAGTTCCAGGCGGACGTCATATTTGAACCGGAGGTCGCCTGCGTCGGATTGAGGATTCAAATCCTGGCGTCCAACGCCGAAATCACGTAAAATAACCATTTGTGGATAGACACTACTTGATTCGTCCAAAAGCCCTTTCAAAAACCTTTCGATTCCACTTGATCCAGGTCGGACGACCGTGGGGGCAATTGGAGGGTTGCTCGCACGCGTCCAGCTGGACCAGCAAACCCTTGATTTCCGCTTGGTTGAGCGATTGATTCGCTCGAATGGCACCATGGCACGCCATCAGGTGCAGACATTCGTCAAAAGCCTTTTCCAATCCTGGGGCAACGCCGATCTCGGCCAGCTTTTCGACGATTTCATTGACCAGTGGTTCCACCGCACCCTGTCCCAGTAAAACCGGAACCGCCTTGACCACAAACGTATCCCCCCCAAACGGTTCGATTTCCAAACCGAGTCGCTGTAAATCTGGAAGCATGGCCTGCAGAATTTGTGCTTCGCGAAACCCGAGTTCAATGGTTTCAGGCACAAGCAAACCCTGCGTTGCCGGACGGGCGTTTTGTGCGCGGCGCTTCAGTTGCTCATACATAATCCGTTCATGCGCCGCATGCTGATCGATGACGATTAAATCCTGGCCTGCTTCGCATAAAAGAAAGGTATCCGAAAACTGACCGATTATTTTCAGGTCGGCAAAACGTTGCTGATCCCATAAGCGTCCTTGATGCGAAAGTTGGGTCGGTGGTATGGCCGTCTCGGCTGTTTGCGAGAGCTCCGCCAGGTGCGAATCACCCGCAGCACTTTGGCCGTCGCTTCCTGCGGCGTGTGCCGATACCGGTGGCGTGCTTGGCTCCGGAAAAAACCCACCGACGTCCGGCCCGGTCGGCTTGTGAAAACCTGAACTGCGCTCAGCAATTCGCTCTTCGTGTTCGCTAAAGCCTGGACTCGAACCCCATTTGGCTTTGTCCACCATCGCCAACGATGTTGCTACAGCATCCCTGACCCTGTCGTGGATAAGCCGTTGATCGGCAAAACGAACTTCATTCTTCGTTGGATGGACATTCACATCAACCCGATCATAAGGCACGTCGATAAACAGGACCGCTACCGGGAACTGCCCTTTCATCAGGCGGCCGCCGTAGCCTTGGAAAAGGGCATGCTGCATGACCCGGTCACGAACCGTTCGCCCGTTGACATAGAGGTAGATCCCCCGCGAAGTGGATCGGGCCGCCCCGGGCGCCGCCACCCAACCGCGAAGCTTGAGTGCGCCGTCATCACGATGAACCGGTTGAAGGGCCTCTCTGATCCCCCGGCCAAGGACATCCGCGGCACGCTCTATAGGTTCGCTAACCTGTGGCCAGTTTTTAACATCTCTCCCATTGTGCATCAAACGGAACTGCACGCCAGGCCATCCCAGAGCCATACCGGCAACCGTTTCAATGATATGGCCCATTTCCGTATTAATGGTTTTTAAAAATTTTCTGCGGGCGGGCGTGTTGTAAAACAGTTGTTCGACCGTTACCATGGTTCCAGGAGGCGCCCCGACCTCGGACACTTTTTTAATCTTCCCCCCTGCGATCACAATGCGGGTACCCACATCCAAATCGGCCGCTCGCGAGACGAGCTCAAAACGCGAAACCGAAGCAATGCTGGGCAGCGCTTCACCTCTGAATCCAAGGGTCCGGATGGCAAAAAGATCGGCATCATCGTAAATTTTGCTCGTCGCATACCGTTCGATGGCCAGCAGGGCATCATCATGATGCATGCCGCTACCATTATCAGACACGCGTATCAAAGAACGACCCCCTCTTTCGACTTCAACGACAACGCGCTTGCTGGATGCGTCCAAGGCGTTTTCAACCAGTTCTTTAACCACGGATGCCGGCCGCTCCACCACTTCTCCGGCAGCGATTTTGTTGGATATGATTTCAGGAAGGATTTTTATTTTGTTCATACAGCCTGTGTTTGGCGCTATGGTTTATCTGATCGAGTTCAAATACGCGTTCAGGCGCGGAGCCAGTTCATCGATCAAGGGCTTTATCTTACACAAAATACATTTACTCTTTAAAAAACCTCACCAGATAGTCGGTTTCTTTGGGAGAGAGATTGAATCGCAAGGCAGCGGACTCAATCAATCGCTTGATCTTCTTGGTGCCGTCATGGGCGTGTTCATCGGAGATCCATTTAACGGCTTTGCGTAGAATTTCACCTTCGGGTTGGATGGTGCTCATGGCATTACCCCATTATGTTTGCGGTATGATTTACAGGTTCGGTCGGCGTTTGTGAAAATCCGTGGCCTGTTCGAAATTGTAGGCTACTTTCAACAGGACTTCCTCGTCAAAGTGCTTGGCCATCAACTGCAGACCGATCGGAAGGTCTTTGCTCGAGAATCCGCAAGGAACGGACATGCCCGGGATGCCGGCCAGATTTGCCGACAGCGTGAAGATGTCGGATAGATACATGGTCAACGGGTCTTCCGTATTTTCTCCTATTTTAAACGCCGGTGTCGGTGCCACGGGTGCGAGGATGACGTCGCACGTATCAAAAGCCTTTTTAAAGTCCTGCGTGATCAATGTTCGCACTTGGGATGCTTTGCCGTAGTACGCATCGTAATAACCGGCTGACAAACAGTATGTGCCGATGATGATTCGTCGTTGAACTTCCATTCCAAAACCTTGCGAGCGCGTGCTGCGGTACATCTCTATGAGGTTGTCTTTGCGCTTATCCCTAAAACCGTATTTCACGCCATCATAGCGCGCCAGGTTGGAACTGGCTTCCGATGGCGCGATCACATAATATACTGCAACCACATGTTCCGTATTGGGCAGCGACACTTCCCGGCACACTGCGCCCTGGTCTTCGATCACCGTGATGGCGTGTTTTACAGCAGCGGCCACATCTGGATCCAAGCCTTCCAGTGCGAAATACTCCTGGGGAATGCCAACGGTAACCCCCTTTAAACCCAGTTTTAGCGCAGCGGTGTAATCCGGAACCGATTTCGGAACGGATGTGGAATCAGCGCTATCGTAGCCGCAGATCGCGTTCATCAGCAGTGCGCTATCCGTTGTGTCTTTGGCCAAGGGACCGATCTGGTCGAGTGAAGAGGCAAAGGCAACCAACCCAAAACGCGAAACCCTGCCGTAGGTCGGTTTGAGGCCGACCACACCACAGTGCGACGCCGGTTGCCGAATGGAACCTCCGGTGTCCGATCCCAGCGCGCCCAAACAAAGATCGGCTGCAACCGCGGCGGCAGACCCCCCGCTCGATCCGCCTGGTATACGGCTTAAATCCCAGGGATTATAGGTGAGATGCATGGCCGAGTGCTCATTGGAGGACCCCATGGCGAACTCGTCCATATTTGTTTTTCCGATGATGACGGCACCATCGTCTTTCAGTTTTTTAACGACCGTTGCATCGTAGGGCGGAATGAAATTTTCCAAGATGCGCGACCCACAGGTGGTTCGCAGGCCGCGGGTGCACATCAGATCCTTGATACCCAGAGGAATCCCGGTCAGCGGTTTTGCTTGACCAGCGGCAATGGCTTGGTCGGCCTGTTCAGCTTTAGTTAGCGCTTGATCGGCGGCTACGGTAATATAGGCACCAATCTTGTCGTCAAACGCTGCGATCCGATCCAATACGGCCTGCGTCAGCTCAATTGCCGATATATTCTTTTGCAACAATAATTGTTGGGCTTGATGAATGGTAAGCTCATGTAAATGCATTTGCTCTCCACGAAAGGTCCTAGAAGCAGTTTCAAAACCTCCCCTCGGGTCCAATCTCAGCGTTGGGCGCTCGGTTCAAATCCTCGAAATACGCCGGTATTCCTCCGGTTTGAACCTTGCGTCCGCCTTGACCTTGAACTCGATTAAAGGTTTTGAAACCACTTCTAATAGAGCGGCAACGCCGCGACACATGCAGATTTGTTTGCAAGCTTACAAATCGGCATTATTCGATCACTCGGGGCACGATAAAGGCACCGTCATCTTTTTCGGGTGCATTGGCAAGGCCGGCCTCCCTGTCCAGAGGTTCGGCCACCTCATCCTCGCGAAAGGCGTTTGTCAAGGCAATGGCATGGGATGTCGGGGTGACACCCTCTGTCGCGACCTTTTTCAGAGAATCGACATGGGCCAGGATCGTACCGATTTGATCAACAAATTTGGAGATGGCTGTTTCATCCAAATCAAGACGTGCCAGGTTGGCCACATGAATGACTTCGTCTCTGGTAATTTTCATAATCAGCTCCTATAAAATCGCAAAACGATTTTATTGTGTTACGATGAAGCCATCCAGCTTCTCGCTCTTCAGACGCTTGAGAACCGGCTCGGCTATTTGTCGCTTGGCATAGGGACCGACTCTTACTCGATACCAGATCCCCTTTTCAGGAATATCGGCCCTGGACTGATATGCGGGATAGCCCTTCATCCTCAGTTTCACCACCATCCGATCAGCCGAAGCCTCATCTTTCGTGGAAGCCACCTGAATTGTAAATGAACCCTTGTCAGCCTGCCCTTTAACGGTCGCCCCCTTTGCAGCGCTCGGTTGAGCGGTTGCCTTTACAGTCTTGGCAGGTGGCTTGGCCTGTTCTGCGCTCGGCTTAGGTTTGGCTAATTTAGCGTCGGCGGGCGGTGCTTTTACAACCATTGCCGGTTCCTTAGAATCAGGCTCTTTCAATTTCTCATAAAAGCCTAAATCCGTCTTTTTCAACCCGGCACCTGAATCAGAGGTTATCTCGGCGATTTCTTTTCGAATGACCGCCTGTTTGAGCGCCACCAATTCCTTTTGCAACTTTGCAATGTCAAAATCAACCGGTGCGGTTCCCCGACCAACCAGGACGCCGAGGGTGAACATCCAGGCCGAGACAACAAAAATAAGAAACAGCCACAGGAAAAATCCTCTGCGGGTCAGTTCCATATAGGCTTTTTTTTTGGTAGGTGGTTTATTTGTCATTTTTTTTAGCCACAAAAAGGCACAAAAAGAACAAAATTACTGTTAATTGATATCTGGTTAAATTGATAGAATGTATTTTTTTATCTGTAATTTGGGTGCACCAAAGTTAATCAACAAACCGTGTTCAAATTGACAAGCTCTTAAATAACCTAGCAGCTGCGCTATATGTTCCTCCGCCAAAGTTTTACATGCTTTCAACTCCACGATCAACTTGTCCTCAACAAGTAAATCGGCAATGTAGTCTCCTAATACGGTTCCATCTTCATCAAAAACTTTTAGCGGGAACTGTTGCTCCACCTTAATTCTCTGCTGGCGTAGTCTATGAACCAAACCATTTTCATACACCTTTTCAAGATGCCCATGGCGCAGATATCGGTGTAAAGCAAAACTCGTTTCGCGTATCGTGTCACAGAGCTCAAATATTTCTTTTTCGGAATTCATTCCAGAAGTATTTTTGCTCATTTTGTGAACCTTGGCGGCTAAATTTTATTCGCAAACCTTTTTTGTTCTTTTTGAGCCTTTTTGCGGCTAAATTTATTCGGAAATATTTTTGCTCATTTTGCGCATTTTTGTGGCTAACGTTTACATCCGATCTGGTGCAGAGACACCCAAAAGGGTCAGCCCGTTGCGAATGACCTTTTGAATCCCCATAACAAGGTTCAAACGGCCGTGGGCCAAAACCGGATCATCATCCAATACTCTGTGCTTGTTGTAGTAGGAATGAAACAACGCTGCCAGATTCATCAAATAGAAGGTGATGCGATGCGGCTCTAAATATTCGGCACTGTTCAGGACAACTTCCGGGTACCGGCCCAGTTGCTTGAGCAGACGAATTTCCTCCGGTTCCAACAATCGGGCGACAGCCTTGGCATCCCAGTCTACTCGATCGGATCCCATCGAACGGGCTTTTCTGAGAATGCTTGCGATGCGGGCATGGACATACTGGACATAATAGACGGGGTTGTCGTTGGACTTCTGTTTTGCCACCTCAAGGTCGAAATCAAGTGGGCTGTCATAATGACGGGTCAGGAAAATGAATCGCGCGGCGTCTTTGCCAACTTCCGCCACGACGTCCTGCAAGGTTACGAATTCGCCCGCACGGGTGGACATGGCCACCGGTTCCCCACCTCTTAAAAGGTTAACCAGCTGAACCAGGATGACTTGAAACTGTTCCGGTTTGCGACCGGAGGCTTGGATGGATGCGTTCATGCGCGCAATATAGCCGTGATGATCAGCCCCCCACACATCGATAACCCGATCAAAGCCCCGTTTGAACTTTTCTTGATGGTAGGCGATGTCAGATGCAAAATAGGTGGTTTGGCCGTTTTGACGCACCACGACGCGATCCTTTTCATCACCAAAATCTGTGGTTTTAAACCACTGAGCCCCGTCTTTGGCATAGATGATTTGCCGGTCCTGGAACTCCTGGATGACCGCCGCGACCATGCCGCTATCGTAGAGGCTCTGCTCGCTAAACCAGACATCGAAGGTGACCCCAAACGCGTCAAGATCCTTCCGGATTTCATCGAGTATGGTTTGGGCTGCCAGGTTTGCGCAATATTGGATTGCTTCGCTCTCATCTTCCCTTAAAAGACGATCACCCTTTCGGTCTTTAATCTGCTCAGCAATCCCGGCAATATAACTTCCCTGGTAGCATGTCTCAGGGAATACGACCTTTTGACCCAGCAATTCTTGATACCGTAAAAAGACGGATTGGCCCAGTGTTTGAATCTGTCGACCCGAATCGTTGATATAGTATTCCTTTTGCACATCATAGCCGCAAAAGCGCAGAATATTGGCAACGCTGTCGCCCACGGCCGCGCCGCGACCATGTCCGACGTGCAGGGGGCCGGTGGGATTTGAACTAACAAACTCAACCTGGATTTTTTTATTTTGACCGATCGATGCTTCTCCGTAGCGCATATCAGCCGTATGGACCTGTTTTAAAACGGAATGCCATGACGATGGGTTTAAGAAGAAATTGATAAAACCCGGCCCGGCGATTTCCGTTTTGGCCAGCATGTGGGTGGGGTCTTGAAGCCGGGAGATTATCGCTTCGGCAATCTTGCGCGGCGGCATCTTCTGGATCGATGCCATGGCCATAGCGGCATTGGTTGAATAATCGCCATGGGCCTCATTGTTGGGCTCTTCAATCACGACATTGCTCGGCAATTCGGGCGACGGCAAAATGCCACTACGGTGCGCCGCTTTCAAAGCATCTTCAACTAATTGGATTAACTGTTTTTTCATTGAAGTTATAAGTTTTAGGTTTTAAGTTTTAGGCACTAAACATTATGAACAGAGACATGCGGTTCGCGAAAGTAACCTTAATAAAGGCTTTTATAGGGCAAGTCAAGGCGCCACTGTAAACGCTCCAAAGTATCATCACACTAGATGGTATTATGATCAGTGGAATGAATCATTCAGTAAAGGAAACAATTGATATTCAATCTGTTTTTGCCAGATATTTAGAAGCTTTCTTAAAATTAGGATTTTGGTTCAAGGTCAAGGCGGATTCGAGTTTCAACCCGGAGGCATACTAAAGTATGCTGAGGACTTGAAGCCCGGATCCAACGCGGAGATTGGATCAAAAGACTTTTTTAATATTGCTTCTGGTACATGGCCTCGATGAGGTCCTGAAACGCCGCATTGACATATTTGCGCTTTACTTTCATGGTGGGTGTCACTTCGCCATCTTCTTCGTACAATTTCTTGGGTAAAATTTTAAATTTGCGGACATTTTCGACCCGGGCCAAGGTCGTATTCACTTTGTCGATCTCACGTTGAATCAGTGTTTGTATGTCGCGGTCTTGTGTCAGGTCCCGATAGGTGGAAAACTGGATCTTATGGTCCTGGGCAAATTTGACGACATTGTCCTCGTCAATCATAATCAGGCAGGCAAGGTATTTGCGACGATCCCCGATCACGACCGCATCATTAATGTACAAGCTGGCCTTGAGCTTGTTTTCGATGTATTGCGGGGTTATATTTTTTCCCCCGGCAGTAACGATAATGTCTTTTTTTCGATCCGTAATTTTAAGAAAGCCATCGGCATCGAGTTCACCGACATCACCGGAATATAGCCAACCATCCTTAAGCGCCTCGGCAGTTGCCTCCGGCTTATTAAAATACCCTTTGAAGACCCCTGGCGATTTCACCAAAATTTCGCCATCATCCGCAATTTTTATTTCAGCGCCGGGCACCGCTTTGCCGACCGTCCCGAATTTGACGTTGCCCGAACTGGACAGCGCGGTAATACCGGTCCCCTCGGTTTGACCGTACCCTTCAATCAGATTAACGCCGATCGCCTGAAAAAACCGAAGCACGTCCGGCGAAATCGGAGCTGCTCCTGAATAAGCCACTCGAATCCGATCAAACCCCACCCTTTTTTTCAGTTTGCGAAACACCATTGCGTGTGCCAGGCGGTAAAGGATTTCCAGAACAAGGGGCGTTTGTTTGAACGCCATCATCAATGCTGCTTTGCGTTGACCGATTTTAAGCGCCCAGTTAAAAATCAACCGTTTGAACCATGTCGCTTCGGACATCCTGATCATGATGGCTGAGTAATACTTTTCCCAGATCCTGGGCACAGCATATCCGATGGTGGGAGAAACTTCGGTCATATTATCCGTAACGGTATCCGGTTTCTCGGTGAAATTGACGGTATAAGCATAGGAGATATGAATAAAAACGGAAAAGAGGCGCTCAAATATATGGCACAAGGGTAAAAAAGAAAGCACGTTGTCATCTTGATCTAGAACATTGGCCTTGTGCACCGCCTGGGCCATCCAGGTGACGTTGCGATGGGTCAAAATCGCGCCTTTGGGAGGGCCGGTTGTTCCGGACGTGTAAATTAGCGCGGCCGTATCATCCGGTGTGAGGGCGCGCATGCGATCTTCAAAAAGGTGCCCTTGTTGTTGCGCCACCTGTCGGCCTCGATCCAGCAGTTCCTCAAACGTCATAACCAACGGGTCTTTAAACTGTCGCAATCCTTCGGTATCCCAGACGATAACCTTCTTTAGCGCCGGCACTTCATGCTTGAAGCGCAGCCATTTATCGAGTTGTTCCTCGTTTTCCACGAAAAAAAAACGCGCTTTTGAATCGTTGATCACGTAAGCGACCTGCTGCCAGGCATTGGTGGCATAAATCCCCACGGCCACGCCGCCCGCACACTGAATGCCCATGTCGGCAATGACCCACTCCGGACAATTATCACCGATGACCGCAACGCGATCGCCTTTGGAAAGTCCCATATCGAGCAGGGCACACCCCACACTCCGGACTCGATCAAAGTAATCGTGCCAGGTGATATCGTGCCAGAGGCCCAAGTCCTTGTGCCGCATGGCGACACGGTCGCCATGGGTTTGAACCGTGTGCTCAAAAACTTGGGGGACTGTTTCAAGTTGCAAGGTTTATCTCCACGCCTTTTTGCGCTTCCATCGTTGAAACCCTTTGGCCGAAGCCTCGGAACGAACGCCCATATAAAATTCTTTGACATCCTTGTCTTCCAGCAGTTCTTTGGCGTTGCCGCGCATGACAAAACGGCCGTTTTCCAGAATCAAGCCTTTGTCTGAAATGTTCAAGGCCATGCGCGCGTTCTGCTCGACCAATAGAATTGTAACACCGGCCATATTGATCATTTTAATGATTTTAAAAATCTCGCGGACCAGAATCGGTGAAAGGCCAAGCGAAGGTTCGTCCAAAAAAAGCAGGTTCGGCCTGCTCATCAAGGCCCTGCCAATGGCCAGCATCTGTTGCTCACCACCGGACAGGGTTCCTGCCCATTGGTTGGCCCGCTCCTTGAGAATCGGGAAGTAACCGTAGATTTGGTCAATGTCTTCTTGAATGGTTTTCCGATCCTTGCGCGTGTATGCGCCCATCATGAGGTTTTCTTTCACGGAAAGCTCTTCAAACACCTCGCGACCTTCGGGAACGTAGGAAATCCCCAGGCGCACGATTTCTTCCGTATCCAGGCCGTCGATGCGCCGGCCCTGATATTCAATCGTCCCTTTATCCGGCTGATCGTCAATGAGGCCCATCACGGTTTTTAAGATGGTTGATTTGCCGGCCCCGTTATTTCCCAAAATAGCCGTAATGGTGCCTTTGGCCACTGAGAGCGAAACCCCCCGGATGGCGTAAATCAAATCATAATAGGTTTCGATGTTTTTTATCTCAAGCAATGCTCGCGAGGTCCTCGTCCTCACCCAGATACGCTTTTAGCACTTCCGGGTGCTGCTGGACTGTTTCCGGTGTCCCTTCAACAATTGCACGACCGAAATTTATGGCCAGGATGCGATCGGAAATATCCATGACCATTTTCATGTCATGTTCGATCAGGAGCAACGTCACCCCCAGTTCATCCTGAATATCTTTGACCCAAAAAATCATGTCCTGCTTTTCTTCCGCATTCATACCGGCGCAAGGCTCATCCAAAAGCAGCAGTTCGGGCTCGAGGGCCAGGGCCCGGGCTAGCTCAACCTGTTTTTGAATGCCATACGGAAGTCCGCCCACCAGTTTATCGCGAACCGCTTGCAGGTCGAGAAAGTCGATGATTTCCTCCACTTTCAGTCGGTGCCGCACCTCCTCGCGCCCGGCAAAAGACCGTCGCCCCCACATGCCGGTACCACGGAAAAGCCCTGTCTGCATAAGCGCGTGCCTGCCCAGCATGATATTTTCCATGGTATTCATGTTGCTGAATAGTTCGATGTTCTGGAAGGTCCGGGCGATGCCACAGCGCGCGACATGGTCCGGTTTTTTGCCCTCAATGGGCTGATCTTTAAAATATATGCGGCCCTGATCGGGCTTGTAAATGCCGTTGACGCAGTTAAAAAGGGTCGTCTTGCCCGCGCCGTTGGGACCGATGATGGCAAAGATCTCGCCTTTTTGCACCTTGAAACTGATCTCCTCAAGCGCCTTTACGCCGCCAAAGGCTATCGCCAGGTTATCAACCGAAAAGAATGTCATTAAAATATCGTGTGTTATGACGGTTACAGCCTTAAAGAGCCGGCAGCCCTTGTTGGGCTGCCGGCGACATATAAAATCGCAAAGCGCTTTTATTATTTTATTGTGATCCAATCGGTCAGTTTTTTATATTTTGCCCCTTCCAGGCATTCGACAATAAAGGTCTGGTTGGTTCCCTGGCGACTCATGGGGTCCTTGGCATCAAAGAAGGAATAGTTGACCACAGGGCCAATGCCCTTGAAATTTCTAATGCCCTCGAGTTCCTTGACCAGACGCTCCCGTGTCAAATCCCGACCGCAGCGCTGCAACGCCTCGACCAGCGGTTCTGCGAACAAAATGCCGGCATAGTAGAAAAGGCCCCATCTTTCATCCTTGGCGGCAAATTTGCCATAAGCATCCTTTTTATATTTTTGCAAAGTGGGACTTCCCGAATCGGGTAAGTCAACAAAGGTTGCACAAATAACCCCTTTCCAAAGCCCTTTGCTGATATGATACATCAAGGGGAAATCAGAGCAGGTACTCGTGCTCATCCATTGGGGGTTAAGCTGCATGGCCTTGGCGGTACCCACCAGACGGACGGCATGCGGTGGGCCAACCCATAAAAGAACCGTGTCGGGATTCGCTTTACGCAGCGCCATGATGTGCGGTTTCATGTCCGTGTCTTTGACTTCGACCGGAATTTGTGCCACCAGTTCCAGGCCGTGTTTGATCAATTCATCGGCCGCCCCCTTGACCCCGTTCTTGCCGTATTCGTCGTTCTGGTAGGCAATTGCGATACGCTTTTTCCCCATGTTTTCAACTGCATAGCGCACAAGTGCCTTGGCCTCCATATGGTATAGGGGATACACGGTAAACAAATATTTGTGCGGAGGCGTTATCCAATGCAACGAACCGGCGGCCGGTCCCACCCAAGGAATTTTGCGCTCCATGAGGTAGTCTCTGACAGCCAGACCGGGTGATGTCCCAACACCGGAAACCCAGGCAAACATGCCGATTCCTTCCTGCAGTTCCTTGACACCCGCCTTGGTCTTGGCCGGGTTGTAGCCGTCATCGAACATGTGATGCACAATTTTACGCCCGTGAATACCCCCCTCGGCATTGATCATTTTAAACAGGGCATCGGTTCCCCTGGCAACGCTCCCCCAAGCAGCAACCGGCCCTGTCTGGGGCCCCCACTGCCCGATATGAATTTCCGTATCAGTGACACCCTCTTCGGCCAGCCCCTGTCCACTTAGACCGAAAATAAACGCCATCAGGACCGCAACGACCAATAAACTTTTTTTCATTTCTAGCCCCCCTTTGGTTGGTGATTGGTGTATTGTGTGATTGGTGTTTGGTTTTTTGTGTTTTGTGTTATCCTTGCAATGGCGCAAAGCGCTGGGCGCATTGCGTCGATGCATTCCAATTAATTTATCCTAAAAATGTACGTGTCGGAGGCTTTCATTGGCAAGGCATTCCGAAACGAAGCTGTAGTATCTCTACCGCGAGTTTCTGATAACGCCGCCAATGGAAGCGTCCGGTGCGTACATTTTTAGGATTAAACTTTTTTGACATAATGCCTTGCAAACAACCCGCTCGGTTTCACGCACAACATCAGGACAATTATCACGAACGCCACGACCGCTTTGAACTCGATAGACACATACCCGCCAAAAAGATTTTCAATGATGCCCAGGAGGTAAGCACCGCAAACAGCACCAGGCAGCGAGGTCATACCTCCCATAACCGCAGCGGCGAATCCCTTGAGCATGGGATCCCACATCATGTAGGGATGCATGATGGTCGGAGCAATCAACAACCCGGCCGCACATCCAACCAGAGAGGAAATACCCCACGTCAGCATGAGAATCCGATTGGTCCGAATGCCCATCAAGCGGGCCGCTACCCGATTCTGCTGAGTCGCTTTCATGGCCAATCCCAGTTTGGAAAACCGAAAAAACAAAAAAAGGATGACCATTAATAAAAGTGCCACCACCAGCGTTAGGACTTCGAGCGTACTCACGAAGACTTCGCCGATCTGAACACTGTCATAGGGCGAAATGGGAAAAGGCATGGTTTTCTGCTCGGCCCCGAACTTCCAGGAAACCAGTCCCAGCAGCATCATTTCCAGGCCGATCGTGATGACGATCATCCCCAGAACATTCGGGTCTTTGGCGCGACGCAAAAACGCGAACTCCAGAAAACATCCCAGAAAGATGGCAAAGATCAACGCCGCACTAAATGCGACATGGTAGGGCAAGCCATAGGTCTCTAAACACATAAACGCCATAAAACTGGAAATTAAGGCCATCTCCCCCTGAGCAAAATTAGGGACTTCAGAGGTCTTGTATATGATTACCATGGCCAGGGCCATGAGCGCATAGGAACTGCCCACCGCAATACCACTGGCTGTCATCTGTAAGAAATCGAGCATATTACCAAGATTCTCTTAAACGAGTTATAATTCTATCAATTCTAGTTGGTTGGCCGCTTGACCCGTTTAACCTGTTTGCCAACGTGGTTTGTTGTCAGTTGTCCGTCGTTATTTTTTAGTTCTTGAGCTGTTCGGCTCACGAAACCCGCGATCCGTAATACAAATCGTGTTTTAAATTCGCTTTGCGAATTTAAAATGGCCACGTCTTCCAGTACTTCTTGGTCCGGATCCAGATCCCGTAGATCCCCAGTGGTTCGAACAGCATGATTAAAACCATGATCAGGCCGAAAACGACGAATTGGATATTCGGTACGCCGGTTATCGAAAAATAGCTTCTAGAAAGCGCTTCCAGCCAATCGCCCAGATACGGTATGGTGAGAATGTTGCGCAGCTGCAAATCGAGCCAACTAAGGAGGCAGGCACCGGCGATCGACCCCATAATGGATCCCAGGCCACCGACCACGACCATTGCTAAAAACATGATCGACATGAGAAGCGTAAATATTTCCGGCTCGACAAACCGCAAAACAAACGCGTACAGGCCCCCGGCCAGGCCCGTATAAAAGGCGCTAACTGCAAAGGCCAGCGTTTTATAATAGACCAGGTTCACGCCCATGGTTTCAGCTGCGATTTCGGCATCTCGAATCGCAATAAAGGCACGCCCGACCCTGGTTTTTATCAAGTTGCGCGCAGCAATGGTCATGACAACCGTTATGAAAATCACCAGATAGTAAAACTCACGATCCGAATCGAGATGCCAGGAACCTATGACAAGATCCGGGGCATGCAACCCCTGTCGGCCGCCAAAGAGCTCCACCCGACCAATCACCTGGGTAATCGTCAGGCCGAAGCCCAGCGTCGCAATCGCCAGGTACGGCCCCTCAAGTCGGAGCGCCGGCAAGCCCAACAGGAATCCAAAAAGTGCCGCAATAAGCGCTGACATCGGTAGCGCCAGCAGAAAAGGCAAATGAACCTTGGCCATCAGGATGACGGTGCCATAAGCACCTATGGCAAAAAAACCGGCATGCCCCAGGGAAATCTGGCCGGTGTATCCCACCAGGATGTTCAAGCCGATAACGACCAGTACATTTATGGCAATGTAATTGGCAACGTACACATAGTAATTTTTAAACCACCAGGGAAAGCCAATCAGAAAAACAATCAGACAACAAAACCAGAAAATGACGACGCCGGAACTGAACAATTCCACGTCCTCATAATAATCCCGTTTCATGTCCATCTACAGACACCTCTAGATTAAACGGTATGGGTTGTCTGACAAGTCCCGTGAAGTTAGGGAATGTGGGTGCAAATCGCTTTAAAGGTTGAAACCCGACCCTTGATCGAAAGCCGTGTTCATAGGAAGTCAAGCTACCACAATACCAGTCGAATTTCAACTATCTGTGATTATTAAAAATGAAGCTTCGCACACTTTTAAATACACCGAGGTGGGATCGTCCTATCCAAGGGATCGAATTAGGAAGTCGGTCGTCAGGCCAGCTTGAGGCCGGGAGGGAAGATAGCATGAATTTGTTGTAACGATAGGAACTGGAAAGAGCCAACCCATCATACCGAATTTGATAATATCATAGCTGTCCTATCATATGACAGGCGCTGCTATAAGATCTTGCGATACAAACCTGATCTTGAGATCACGATTGCCGTTTCAGCGCATCGACCGTTTCCAGGTCGCATACATCGAAAATCTGGCCACACCCGCCACAGATCATTTCACATTTATCCGGTGTGCGCGATCGCCTTTGTTTTAAATGAGCCCGGCATTCGGGACAGCGCAAATCTTCCGTTTTGGCTGGTTCTTCATTTGACGTTGTGTTCATCATTTCCTCCCAATACGATCAAGATCAGGCGATGACCCGATTGCCAGGGTCATTGTTCAACCGTATCGTCCGCCTCATCATCGAGTCGTTGGTATGTTCGCGCATTGCGCCGTTTTACGATCAGATAACTGACCGCGAGCGTGAGAAGGATGCCCATGGGCAAAAAAAGTTCCGGTATCAGCAAGTGCCGCTCTTCTTCGATCGCTCGGGCAGATTCTATTGTTGTTGGTCCCTCTTTGGTGTCGATCCTGGATTGGATCGTAATGACGGCCGCCCCTATATACAGAACGACAAATACGATAGCGCCGATACCCAGCCATTTCTGCAGTTTTGTCATTTTATTCATTGCTTTTGAAATCTTTCATCCGTGTCCCGCATCGCTTAGGCTTTTTGCGCTACAATAGCCGATTTTCAGATACTTAGACATTAATCATTTTATCGCCCCTGCCATAAAATCGTTTTAAGATTTTTTTTGGAACGCGAAGATGTCACTCCGAAACCTAAAGCAGATGATTCAATTTAGCAAATAAAAAGGCAGTCTCATTTCTAAATGTGCCTGTGACTCACCAAAAATCATTAGCGTTTTTTTTTCATAATGTTACCTATTTTTCATATAAATTAGGTAATATAGTTCACAATTTCTGATCTTGCCGGAGGCGTTAATATTGCATCCAACTGAAATTATGGTCTTTTTAAACTTGAAACATTTTGCACGATTTTTGCATACTTAAATAAAGGTGTTAATATTATTTAAGCGCTCTGCCAAATAGATATCGCTCTTAAAGAAAAAGAATTGTTTGGCAATTGGTACCAATCTGGTGTCCGTCCAGAAATGTGGATAGGCACTATCTAAGCAGGCTTCCGGAAACAGAGGGATTTATGAAGTGGGCTTCTATTTTATTTTTTTTCGTCATGGTTTCAAGTGTACAGGGGACGGTTATTGACGAAATCTTCTCGAAAAGCTTTGTGCAAAATAGCGGAACGCCGACAGAAGAAATCTATCACTTTGACGGCATAAACGGACCTGCAACCATTACGGTAACCAATGGGGGACCTGAGGGAATAAGCAGCTCAGTTTTATTTCTCAATGATATCGTTGTCTTTGACGCTGCTAATTTCAGCCAGCAAGTTGAATCAATACAAATATTAGCGCCCATCAATCTGGGTGACAACGTTTTAAAAGTAATACTGGAGGGAAAACCAGGCGAGAGATTACACGTATCAATCACTCAAGAAGCAGAAAAAATTGAGACCTTGAATGCCGCTTTGGGTGGCTTGGTGTCTGTGGATGATTCTGAAAGCGCAATAGCCGGGACAACGATCGAAATTCCCCCTGAGGCAATCCCGGATAATGTTGATAATGTTAAAATTAAAATTACAGCCACCAAGCCCCCTGAAGCTTTTCCTGAAGGTCTTTATCAGACGGGAAATACGGTAAACATTAAATCCAGTATTGAAAGCTTTAATGAAACGCATCCTTTGCGTATCACGCTCCCTTATGATGATCAAAATAACGATGGCGCGATAGATGGTGCCACAATTCATGAGGGTCGGGTGGGCGTAGTATATTTAGACAGAACAACAATGAAGTGGCGAAGTGTCGCTGTTGTTGATCGAAACCAAGACCTAAATCTTGTTACGATAGAGACAACGTATCTTTTCAATTCTACAGCCTTTGCTTTAATATACAATCCACCAAAGAAGTCCCCCCAAATGGCCCCAAATGGTTTCCAAATTATCAAAGTGACTAAAAGTCAATCGGAATAAAATCGTTTTACAATTGTATGGAACGCGGCGATGTCGCTCTGAAGCGAAAGGCTAAATTTCCTATCCCTTGGCAACAGATGCCCTTGCAGAAAAAGCTTGTGACGATTACGACCTATCGGATTTGTATTCTGCTATTGAATAAAAAGCGGGTGTGATGAATTGATGCAGTTGGGAGAATGGCTTATTCCTTAACCTGCCATTTTTTTAAGACCAGACAGCCCGTCAAGCCAATAACCGAAAAACACAGAAATAAAAAAATCGGCAGCAGACCAAACCTTAAAGCCATCCAACTCATCCCTACAAAAGGCAACAGCCCCCATCTCACGGCTGCCTTTAGGACTTCATGGTTCCTAATTATTTCCGATAGGGGGGGCGAATACTTGCAATAAAGAATTGCAATTTTTTCCCCAATTTTGTTGGGCAGCAAAAATCTGTCACGAAATCTTTTTAATATCTTTACATGCGGCTCAAATGCCGAACCAAATGCAGCTGTCGCGATGAAACACCCACTGCTTCCGCTATCATTTGATGGGCTAACGCTCACCGAAGCCACGGGCAACTCGGGACAGCCGTCTTCAGAGGAATTGTAACACAGTTCATCAGAGTAATCACTTTCAAACCCGTTAACGTCATATGCCGTTATTGCAAAAAAATAAGTTTGATTGTCATACAGACCACGGATTGTGAATTCGGGATATAGTGGATGGCCTAATTCTTGTTCCGTTATGGTAATAGGTGAATCACCTTCAATCGCATCCTTACCAACATACGGAGGACCCGAAAAACCCGTTTTATAATATATTTTGTATCCAACGACTTGATCGGATTCGGGGTTGGGGCTCCATTGGAAAGTTAGGTCAACCGCACAGCATGGTGAAACAGTAATTATTAAAAACAAGGATAAAATCGGTAGGTATTTCAAGCTCGTGGGTGTACTTCTGTTCTGCGTCAGTCGCATAACCTAAAAAATCCTCAATTTCCCAAATGCAGGTTTGGAAACCTCGGACTTTTAGGTTTCCCGAATTCAACATGGGTCGTTTAAACTTTTTATTTTATAATAACAGAAGGTTACCTTTAAAATGGTCTGCCTTTTAGCCTACTCAAGCCAAAAGGTTGGGCATTAATAGCGCTGGCAAAAGCTGAAGTCAATCAATAGAATTTGGTAAAACAGGCGGTTTCTTGCTAACGGATTCGCGTAAGCATATAGGATGATATCGTTTACAAGTTTTCGATGTTCAGAAACCTTTTGAAAGCTTGGTTTTTCGCTGGAAACCGCTTGTTTTGTAGGGTGTGAAGTGCTTCAAGACCACAAATGATTTTAGGAGGGGAAACAATTGTACAATATTTCGCCTTGTTAGTAGGATTTGCTTAAATAGGAAGGAATAATAAAAATTCTAAAAAGAATATTATGAAAAAGCAGGGCCATTACTGGCCCTGCTTTTTGTTTATTGTTTTAAGCGGATCTCTTGTCTCCTGTCGAATCCGCCTCTTCTTTCATTCCCAGATCTTCGTTCGGTCCCTTTATAGGTGAACTCCATATAGGGTGTGATGAACTTGGAACGCCGGTCAACTCCCGAACGACGACCGCCCTTACCGGTCATCATATCGGACGCCATGATTCCCGCACCATTTCATCTTTTGGATAAAAAGGATACTAATTCCCGTGGCAATCCATGCCAGTATTTGCCCTTGTAGGTCGATTTAACGTACTCAAGAAACTCGATGTAATAATCGATGGGATATTCTTCCAAAGACAATGTGTTGCCGTTGCCTCCCATATAGTCCGAGTGGGTATTCAACAGAGCCATGCCACCCTTGTCCGCTATCCATGATAGCTTCTTTTTCCAGATGTCGATGTTGGTGTGCCGCATGATGACAAACAGCAGATGATCTTGGGGCAGCGTATAAGGTAATTCGATGAAGCCTCTGTGGGGTTGACGACTGTTACTCACCCATAAAGGAAAAATGGTTCGGATGCCATCAGGTTGGGGCTCGAATGGATCAGAATCGAATGTGGATGTTGAATGTAGGATGTCTAACATGTGCATCCACTCTAAATTATGGTGCATGCAGGGGGATGTAAAACCGAACGATTGCCATTTATTAAGATAATGATTGATTCTTTTGGCTCTTTCATTAAATATTTTTCTTGAATTGAAGAGCTTCCCGTCATGCCGTAGGCCATGCACACACACCTGAAACCCTCGGCCTTTAATTTCGCATATCAAAGCCATGGATACCTTGTATCGTTCCGGAACAAAGTTAAATGAAGACTTGAAACCCATCCTCTCTTCAATCTCCATTAGCTTTACAACACGGTCATGACCTTTTTGGGTGTCGACATCGTGGGACAACACCAACCCGAAATCTTTGCTCTCGGGCCACCCTTTCCAATTCAAAGGAGGCTCACCGGCGTCGGGATCAATGGGCCAGATATTATAGTATTTATTTAACTTCCGTTTGACAATCTGGCGTCTGAGAAAGATTTGGAGTCTTCTAGGGATGGCCGGCTTTATTGAGTAGAATAGCTTGTTACGAGTCTTTTGTGAATTCAAGGCAGCCTATTAAGATGATTTATTTGGTTATGCCCCTATTGTGCAGGATGCCAGATCCTTTATCAAAGATCATATGGCTTTGCGAGCATTTTTTCTGGCAAACGCATCATAGCGCCTTATTTTCTAACTTCACTATTTATAGATAAAGCGTTGTCTTGTTTGTTGTCCAGCGAATGCCCTTTTAGGAATTTCTTGCAATGGCAGGTATCTAAAACGAAAAGAGGATACGGGGAGTAGGAGGGGTTTGTCCCTGGCCTTTAAAATATCAATCTACGGTGCAATAACCACCAGCTTGAAGTCGGTTGTTATTCGCTGAAGACTTATGACCCGCAAAAGTGGGAAATTCATCACCGTGTGGCATCAATGTGGGTAGGAAGCCGAACCGATAATCGGTAATTTCTGAATACAGGGTCAGTTGAAAGATTGATTTTGTGGTTTCAAGCGCTCTATCTCGGCGGCCGTCAATGGTTCTTTGGAATCTTTTTCCAACCGGCTTGGGTCCATCGACTCGTATAATTTGAACCTATTTATGACTTCACTATTGCTAGATCTTTTGGCCAAAAAAGATACTAATTCCCGCGGTAGTCCATGCCAGTATTTGTCCTTGTAGGTAGATTTGACGTACTCAAGAAATTCGATGTAATAATCGATGGGATATTCTTCCAAAGACAATTTGTTACCGTTGCTTCCCATATAGTCCGAGTGGGTGTTCAACAGCACCATGCCGCCCTTGTCCGCTATCCAAGAGAGCTTCTTTTTCCAGATGTCGATGTTGGTGTGCCTCATGATTACAAACAGCAGATGGTCTTGAGGTAGTGTATAAGGCAATTCGATGAAGCCTTTATTAGGTTGACGGCTGTTTGGCACCCATAATGGAAATATGGTCCGGAGGCCATCAGGCTGGGGCTCGAATGGATCCGTATCAAATGTGGATGTTGAATGCAGGATATCTAGCATGTGCATCCACTCTAAATTATGGTGCATGCAAGGGGATGTAAAACCGAATGATTGCCATTCCTTAAAATAATGATTGATTTTTTTGGATCGTTGATTAAATATTTTTCTTGAATTGAAAAGCTTCCCGTCGTGCTTCAGGCCATGCACGCACACTTGAAAGCCCCGATCGTTTATTTCTCTTATCAAAGCCATAGAGACCTTGTATCGTTCCGGCACAAGGTTAAATGAAGACTTTAACCCCAACTTCTCTTCAATCTCCATCAGCTTTATAATACGGTCATGACCTTTTTGAGTGTCTACATCGTGGGACAACACAAATGCAAAATCTTTACCCTCGGGCCATCCTTTCCAATTCAAAGGAGGTTCGCCGGCGTAAGGGTCGATGGGCCATACGTTCTTGTATTTATTTAACTTATGCTTGACAATCTGCCGCCTGAGAAAAATTTGGAGTCTCCGAGGAATAATCGGCTTGACACTGTAGAATAACCTGTTTCGATACTTTTGTGAATTCAAGGCAGCCTTTTAAGACCCTAATATTTGTTTATGTCCCTGTCATCCAAGATGCCAGATAGCTGGATGTAAATCAAGGAAGAAAACTTTGATGCGACACCGTATTTCATCATGGTGGGCAGAACTTTTAGTTATCATTCAAAGTTTTTTTATAGCGTACTTGTAGTTTTTGTCTCTATCGATACATCCCGTTCTTTATTATTTGGGCACCTGATGAAATTCGTAAATCAAGAGGCCGCTATTCGGCTTTAAAATACCATTTTTTGAGGCAACTGGTAGCAGCTTTAAAATACTAAACTTTAATACCTACGCAAACCCTATTCTTTCTGGAAGTCACAGCGATTGCCTCCCTCAAAGCATCATAAAAAAAGGGCTTACAAGCAGCAATGCCTGTAAACCCTAATTTTTACTGGTAGGCACGAATGGATTTGAACCATCGACCTCTACCGTGTCAGGGTAGCGCTCTCCCCCTGAGCTACGTGCCTAAAAAGATGAATTTTTGTTACCACCTGTCCGGTGGGCTGTCAAGGCATTTGCAATTTCAAATCCAGGCCGCTATGTTTTTGGGTGCTTCTCTTGGAACGGGATGAATTCAAAATAAAATCGTGAAACGATTTTATCCTGGTATCAGCTCGAGCTTGATAACCTTGTCCGACACCTCATAGATGTTGATGCCAAAAGCATCATAGGGGTTTAAAATCAATGCATCGGCCAAAGATCGGGCGTTGCCTTGGTAGTCCACCGTCATCGTCGCCTGGTCCGGCAGGATTTCACGGATCTGAATCCCTTCCACACCCGGCGTGTTTCTCATCATTTTTCTGAATTTAACGAAGTTCGCCAGGTAACCGGTACCATCAACCACAATCTCGATCATAGAGGTATTGGCTTTGTACGGTTGCCACGCTGCGGCCACCTGGAGGGATAGATCCGTGCCGACCATCTCACTGGCATTTTCCAGGGCCTCTTTGCCACCGGCCAGTTCGTCGATATTAGCTGTCACGGCTGAGCGGGAAACTGCTCCAATTTTTTCGCCGGTATCGGTCCGTACGGCCCTGGCATAAACCGTGGCACTGAAGGATCGTATGTCCGTGCCCATTGTGTTAGGCGCCAGCGCGGTCTCGGCGCTGCCGACGACGACTACATCCGCCTCCATCAAACGCCCCAACTGGAGCGCTTCTTCGTTATTGAGGTCAATCGCATAATTGACGGCTTCCTTCAATCTTCCGTGATTGATGATAATAAAGCCCCTGGCCTTCATGGCTTCTGCCATCGCACTTTCCGTTGTGTGGGGAACATAGGTCAAATCTTCGCCCCACCAGTATTTGGGCAGAACGTCGTCGAAATGCTTTTCCGTCACGAGAAACAGAACTCTTGGCATCTCCTTTTTGCCTTGGATCAAACCAACATTGGCGAGCTGCCTTTTAACTTGTTCCGTAAAGATCGTAGCCTGGACCAGTACCCGATAGTCATTTCCGCTGACGGTTTCGGTTAACACCTTATATTCGCGAACAAACTGATCCGTGTTCGCGAAAAACATCTCGTCCATGATCTTGAAATTGCGCACGCGGGAATCAAGGGGCAACAGTTCCGCTGTTACACTCTCGATTGCCGAAACCAAGCTGGAGGAAATAGCCGTCTCTCTGGCAGCCGACACATTGGCATTTAGGATCGCCCCGGTTCCGATGACCTCTACGACTGCAGTGGTCGTTGCTCCTGTAGCAGCAAGGGGCACCAAAATGATGAAGGCCAGGATGGATAGGATGGCACCACCCAGGAACTTTTTGCGTTTATTAAGAAATGACATATTAACCGTCCTCATAAAACTTAAAACTTGGATAAAGTAGAAGCTATCTCAAAATAAAGATTTTGGTTCAAGGTCAAGGCAGATCCGAGTTTTAACCCGCAGGTCCGCCTCAGGCGGATCGGGACTTAAAACGAGGACCCAACGCTGAGATTGGGCCAAAAGATTATTTTGAGATGGCTTCTAATAACTTGCATGAAATTTGACGCAAGCTATCAAGCCTTGCGGGCCAACGCATAATCGGCCACATCCAACAAAATATCTTTGGTGTCCGATGCATCGAAAACGGCCAATGCCTGTTTGGCTATACGAATATGTTCAGCCGCTTTTGTTTGAGTATACGTGATCCCGCCGTATTTGTCCAAGTGTTCGATCAAAATCTTGAATTCTTCGTCTGAAAAATCGCTGTTGGTAATCGTTTTTTCCATCGCGCTTCGATCACCGGGTTCCGCCGCCGTCAGGGCGTATATAACCGGCAGTGTCAGCTTGCCTTCTTTAAGATCGGCACCCACGGTTTTTCCCAGGGGCTTGGAGTCGTGGGTATAATCCAAAAGATCATCCGCCATTTGAAATGCCATGCCAAGATTGAACCCGTAAGAAGACAGGGCGTCCTCTTTTGCTTGATCCGCATCGGCAAGAATGGCGCTGATCCGACAGGCACCCTCGAACAGAACCGCCGTTTTACGCCGGATGACCTCCATGTATTCCGATTCGGTCAAATCGAGACGGCCTTTGTGCTGCAGTTGATCGATTTCACCTTGGGACATGTTTTCGGTGATGTTTGCAATAACCTTGATCACTTTGGGTTTTTCGGTTTCGGCCGCAATCGACAGACCGCGTGCCAAAAGGAAATCACCCACCAGGACTGCCGTCTCGTTACCCCAGATTGAATGGGCCACGGGTTGGCCCCTGCGCATCTTAGCACCATCGATCAGGTCATCGTGAAGCAATGTAGCGGCGTGCAAGTATTCGAAGATGGTTGAAAACGTCTTGTCGTAAGTCCCGCTGTAACCGCAAATGCGAGCAGCCAGAACCATCAACAGCGGCCTCAGGCGCTTGCCGCCGCTGAATAGGATGTGTTCCGCCACCTGGGCAACCAAATCGAGATTGGGATTCAAATTTGCCTTTAATTCCGCTTCAATCGCTTCCAGGTCATCTTTGACATTTTCGAGGATGCGGGTTTTCAGGTCTTTCATAGCGTTTCTCCTACCAGATCGTATTCGAGCGCATCAGTAATCCGAGCCTGAACGAACGCTCCTATGGCCAAGTCTGGGATGCATGAACATAGGTGACGCCGTCAACTTCCGGTGCTTGCCAAGCGGTCCGCCCAACAAACAGGTTCTTTTCAGGAGATTCTTCTACCAGAATTTGAGCAACTTTGCCAATCTGTTTGCGGTTTTGCTTGCCGGCTATTGCCATCTGGGCCGTCATCAGCTCGATCACGGCGCGCCTGCGCCACCTGTTGATCGACATGGTCCGGCAGATGATGGGATGGCAGATCATCGGCATCCGAATAGCTAAAAACACCCAGATGTTCGAACTGGACCGTATGAATAAAATCGTAGAGCTGCTGAAAATCGCGATCGGTTTCACCAGGAAACCCGACGATAACGGTCGTTCGGAGCGCTGCGTCCGGTGCAATGGTTCGGATTGTTTCGAACAACCGCAGTAAATCGTCGGCACGATAGTGCCGCCCCATTTTTTGTAAAACCCCGGAACTGGCATGTTGAATCGGTATGTCAAAGTACGTACAGATACTGGAATGCGAGGCAATGGTTCGGATTATATTGTCATCGATGCTTTCCGGATGCCCGTATAGCAACCGGATCCAGGCCCGGTCCGGGTTCGATTCTTGTTCCGTTAAACCGGCCAGGCGATCCAGCAGGTCTTCAAGTTTGACCGCTGGTGTCAAATCACGACCATAGGCCGTCGTGTCTTGAGCCACCAGGACCAGTTCTTTGACACCTGCCGCCAGCAAGGCTTCGGCTTCGGCGATAATCGCCTCCGGTGGGCGACTTTTGTGCCGGCCCCTTAGTTTGGGAATAATACAATAGGTACAGCGTTTACTGCATCCTTCGGCAATCTTGAGATAGGCTGAATGACCAACACTGGGTCGGCGAGCAAGATCTCCCTCGCCCTGCGCGATCGCATCCGGGTCCGGCAAGAGGCAACCCGACCCATCATATTGGCCGTTGACGGCTGCCACGATCTGGTCATACGCGCCGGTGCCTAAAAAAAGGTCCACCTCCGGCAGTGTGGCAATGATGTCTTCCCTGAAACGCTCCGGCAAGCATCCGGTGATGATCAAGCGTCGGCACCGGCCCTCGGTTTTATAGCGGGCCAAGGCCAAAATATGGTCAATGGATTCATTGATGGCTGCTTCGATAAAACTGCAGGTATTGACGATGATGACATCTGCTTGCGAAGGTTCGTGTGTAATGCTGAATCCGGTCTGAGTAAGCCGGCCAAGCATCCCCTCGCTGTCAACCTGGTTACGTGCGCACCCAAGACTGACAAGATGGATTTGTTGGTTCGTATCTGCCATTGCGTTCATCAAATAATCCAACCAGGCAAAAAGAGCCGGATGATCCCATCCGGCTCCGACAAATTAAAATCGTGTTACGATTTTAATTTAGTTTTTTGACGGCCGCAGTGATCTCCGGAACCACCTCAAACAAATCGCCCACAACGCCGTAATCGGCCTTTGAAAAAATGGGAGCTTCGGCATCCTTGTTGATGGCCACGACAACTTTGGAGGACGACATGCCGGCCAAATGCTGAATGGCACCTGAAATACCGCAGGCAATATATAAATTGGGTGAAACGACCTTGCCGGTTTGACCCACCTGATCCGAATGCGGGCGCCAACCCTCATCAACCGCCGAGCGGGATGCGCCCACGGCAGCACCCAGCGCCGTAGCCAGTTCTTCCACGACCGCATAATCCGATCCGCCCATACCCCGACCGCCGGAAACGATGATATCGGCCTCAGTCAGGTCGACTTTGCCGGTTTCCAGCGTTTTATCGATCACCGCCAACAAGGACGTCCCGGGTGCAATTGTCAGCTTTTCGACCGCCGCGTCACGCTCGTTGGTCGTGAGCGTCATAGCATTGGGCCGAACAGCCACGATCTGCGGCTCGCCTTCAAGGGCCACATCAGCAATAATCTTACCGCCGTACATGGGACGGGTTGCAATCAGCCTGTCCCCCTCATTGCGGACACCGATGCAATCCATGGCCAGGGGCGCATCAATGCGGGCTGCCACACGGGAAGAAAGGTCCTTGCCCTGGACGGTTGCACCCAATATGACCGCCTTGGGGCTTTCCTGAGCAATAACAGCTGCAAGGGCATCTGTATAGACATCGGTCAGATATTCGGCGAATCCGGGTTCATCCGCCACCAAAATTTTATCGGCGCCGTATTTAGCCAGCTCGGATGCGATCGATTCCACCCCTGATCCCATGACCAGGGCTGTCAATTCGCACCCCATCGCATCGGCCAGGCGTCTGCCTTCACTGAGTGCTTCAAAGCTAACTTTTCGAAAAACCTGATCAGATTGTTCTGCAATGACCAGTATGCCGTTCGACATTTAAAACTCCTTATTGTCTTGTGTTTTGTGTTTTGTGTATGTGTTTGGTGTTTTCCGCATGGCGCATAGCGCTAAGCGCATGGCGTAGTAAATTCGTCAGCTTTGCTCCCTGCGCTATGCGCTTGGCGCTATGCGGGTTACAAAACTTTGGCCTCCTCATGTAAAGCCTTCACCAGCGCCTGGGCTTTAGCTTCGGCAGTGTCCCCTTCAATCATTTGTCCCGCTTTTCTTTCAGGCGGGGGTTGCAGGGCAACGATTCGGGTTAAGGGTGCGCTGAAGGCCGCCGCCTCCAGCCCGAGATCTGCAAGGGTCAACGTGTCGATGGGCTTTTTCTTGGCTTTCATGATGCCCGGCAAAGAGGCGTAGCGCGGTTCATTCAGTCCCCGCTGGGTCGTAAAAAGAACCGGCAGCGCTGCCTCGAGCACAGCCATGCCGCCGTCAATGGTGCGCTGGCATTTGATTTTCCCGTCCGCGATCTCCTGTTTGATGACCATGGCGATATTGGGAATCCCCAATAGCTCAGCCACCGCGGTTCCCACCAGAAAATTGTCGTCATCAACTGCCCGTTGGCCGGCAATGATCAGGTCATAGGGCATCTTTTGCAATGCCGCTACCAGCAAGCGCGCAGTCCCTAACCCATCGCATCGTTCGACCGCCGGGTCGTTTATCAGCACACCTTTGTCGGCACCCATGGCCAAGGCCGTTCGAATGGCTTCGATCGCCTTGTCCGTTCCCTTGGACAAAATCGTAACGGTTCCGCCCTGTGCTTCCCTGATTCGCAGGGCTTCTTCTACCGCAAATTCATCGTACGGATTGATAACCCACTTGATGTCAGCCGTCTTGATCGACACCCCGTCTTCGGCGATTTCAATCTGTGATTCGGTCGCTGGGACCTGTTTCAGCAATACAACGATATCCACATCAATCCCCTTCCATTAAATTCGGGTTACAATTTTATTTTAACTAGTCCTGCCGATTCAAAATAAAAGAAAAAGTGTATTAACCTATTAAAATTATTGGCATACACTTTTTCTAACGAGTAAAAGTACAAAACTAGTCATTGGTTGTCAAGTGCGGATAGCCTGAAAGCCGAACGAAATGTCCGGGATGCGCCGCTTTCTGCTAACCAAAAGAACCTCAGATGCTATAACATGTCCTTTAATTCAGAGGGTGTTACGCTATAGGTCTGTTTGAAATCATCCCAAAAGGCTTGATTTTTCTCTTGCCAATTCGGGCCGAATTTCGTGTCAAAATAGGAGCTTAAGCGCGCGAACCAATTTCCGTGCTTCTTGATCCCTTTTTTGCGGGCGTTGATGATATCGGCGATATACGCATGGATATCAGCCATCTTATCTTTGGGAACATAGGACTGCGCCCCTTTTTGGAGCGATCGAACCAAATTATCGGGACTGAGTGCATGGGCGGTCAACATGATGGCTGGAACCGTCTTTTGGTTGGCACGTTCCAGCAAGGCATACCCATCAACGCCCATAATGTCCAATATGGCGACATCATAGATATTTTTATCTAAAAATTTGGCAGCTGTTTCAAAGCTTGGGGCTGAATCGATATAGCACATATCGAGCAATTCTTCTAGTGTTTCCAAGACGTCCGGCTCGTCGTCCACAATCAAGATCCGCTTGCCCTTCAGCATCTCGATGTTTTCCTTGGACGTCCCGACAACCACAAATTCATCCCCTTTGACCACTTCGAAGTCGCTCATCGCTGCCCTCCCCTAAGGTCCATCTATGAATGGTCTCTTTTGCGCGATTTCTGACGTTGGAACGCCATGGATTTAAATCCTCAATCCGCCTCAGGCGGACCTCCGGTTCAAATCCGACATCCGCCTGGAACTCACACAAAATCCCTCATCTGTAAACGGACCTTTGCATTTAGACCTTTGTAAATGTTCTGTTAGGTTTTGCCGAGGAATACCGGAAACCGCAGCGTAAACGTGCTTCCACCAGCAGCAAAACATTCATCTGCCGATTGAACAAAACGGCACGCATCAATCGCGCCTGGGCAAACGTCATCATCCGCCGGGCGAAACCTGCAGCGTGTACTTTCGAATGCGATCGTAAAGCCGAATCTTTCGGAGAAGGCCTTGATGCGCAACAGATCAGAGCCAGAACCACCGGCATTGAATACATATGGTTTTTTAGATGAATACTTAGCCGTATCCTGGGTGTGAAAAAAGCCACCGAAAATCAAGTTCTGATTCTGGGGTGTAATGCCGGTTCCGTAATCCCGAAAGGACACCTCGACCGTTCCTTGATTTCGGATTGCCGTCACTTCAACCAAACCCTGGTCAGGTGTATTTTCGATGGCATTGCGGAGCAACCCGTCACAGACCTTGGTGAGAACATGCCGGTCCATGAAAATCTTGCACTGTTTTTCAAATGAACCGCTGATCATTATCTGTCGAAAATCTGTGGCGACCATCGCTCGCTCGCAGAGCGGTTCCAGAAACTCTTTCACGTCAACCTTCTCTGGTTTGATTCCCAAGGGACTCATTACCGTGTTAAGACGATCAAGGATGCTTTGGATAAACCCATCGTACTCTTGATAGTTGGCCTCTTTTGCTTCCTCTACCAGGTCGGCGGCGCTTTGAATCAAATCGACAATGCGCTTGTTTTCGCCCAGCACTTCTTCCGGATCCCGAACCAAAATGTCGTCGATCTTTTCCTGGAGATCGATCAAGCGCCGGACATTGCGTGCCCCACGATCAACGGTCTTGTCCAAATCCGAAATATCCATTTCCGTCAGCCGGTTGCGGATACGGCTCAAAGCACCGTATATCACTGCCAGCGGAGTCTTCAACTCGTGCGACAGATGATTGATCACCCGTTCGCGTGCTTTGTCGAGCGCCTTGAGATCGTCGTAGAGTTTGGCATTCTTTAGTGCAATGGTCACATACGAGGCGATCGAGGTTAGAACCTGTAGGTCTTGGTCCGCAAAATCGCCGTTTTTTTTGTTCAGGGTCTGCAGGGTTCCAATACATTCCAGTTTGCGATTGATGAGTGGGATGCACAGAAGGTTGCGGGTTCGAAAACCGGTGGTGTGGTCCACTTCCGGGAAAAACCGCGAATCGTTGTATGGATCGTTGATGATCTGAGGCAACTTATAGCGATAAACCCAGCCGGCAATACCATGGTCAGCAGGAATGCGAACTTCATTTTTCCCCAGGTCGGTCGAGCCCAGGGTCCACAATTCATCGCTTTTTGAATCGTACATGAAGACCGAACACCGCTCGGTGTTCATGATCAAGTTGGTCTGATCCATGATCACCCGAAACAGATTGTCAAGGTTGATCTCGGATGTGACCATGAGGCCCAGTTCGTTGAGGATTTTATACAACTGGAGTTGATCGGTGCTCATTCGATCCTCTATTCCTGCTAAATGACGCTACATATGTTCAAGCACAACTGAAAATCGCATAGGCACTAATTATTTCTGAACATATTCGATCCGATTGAGTGGTCAGGGAGGTGCAGAACGCTTGATGTAGTGAATATATCAGAAGCTTGTCACAGGACTCTTTTATTCTTGGTTTGGACGCTGTTAAGAGTTTTTTTCATCGACACAGAGGATAATAACCGTTAAATCATCATGTTGAGAAGAATTGCCCACAAAGGCATCGACACTCGACTTTATTTTCTGTAAAAGCTCTTCAGCCGACAACGCCCTTGTTCCCTTGACAGCCTCCATCAATCGTTCAAATCCGTAGATTTCCTCCTTTTCGTTCATGGCTTCGACGATACCGTCTGTATAAAATATAATTTTGTCACTGTCCGCCAGTGCCAAATTGGTTTCCTGGTAATCGACATCTTCCAGAATGCCTAGGGGAAATGTGTCGCCTAGGGTTTCAATCAGCTTGGCTGTCACCCGTTTTACCGTCAATGTGGATCGGCTGTGTCTGCCCGGCACTGCACAGACTGAAGCCTTTTTTTTCCGGGATCCAATACCGCATAAAAAAGCGCCACAAACATGCCGCTCTTGATGTCTTTTTTCGATCGTCGATTGGCCCGGATCATGATCTCAGCCACGACTCATCTCTTCCTCGACAGCATTCGGAAAATACTGCGGGAAGCCGACATCACCAGGGCGCCGGAAACGCTTTTTCCCGTCACATCACCAATAACCAGAGCCGTTCTTGCCAGGCCTTATTTCGGTAAAATCGTAAAAATCTCCGCCAACCTCCCTGGCCGAATGGAAAATGCGGCAAAATCATACCCTTTCGACTGTAGGACATTCACTGGGCAGCATGCTCATCTGAAGATCGCGGGCAATATTGAGCTCTTCTTCCATGCGCTGCTTTTCGAGATTCTCCTCGAACAGACGGGCATTTTCAATGGCCACCGCTCCTTGGTTCGCCAAAATATTCAGTATATTGATATCCTCCCGGCGATAAAATTTTCCCGATTTTTTACGGCCTAGATGAGATCATCCCTATCAGTTCGATCTTCATAAATCAATGGCACAATCAACATTGCATCCAAATCTTTAAATCTTTTTTCGCATTCCTCCTGGTATCCTTCAAAAAGCGGATCTTCCTTAATATCGTAGATCGTGACTTCCTTTTTTCTGTCAGCAATTTTCTTTACTAACAAGTCGTCAGAAGGCAAACTAATCTCTGGGCCTACCATCCCGATCTCTGAAAATTCACTGGCATCCTCTTTATATTCGGTTCTTTTATTTTTGACTCTTCAAGGAAATCTCGATTTTTTGCTAACGCTGTTTCATTGCTTGCGGGCAAAAATAAGTGTTTGATATTGTGTTTTCTTACTGTCAAGAATCAAAACGCCACCTGAGTCTACAAACATCGCTTGTTGTACGATGTTCATGATACTCATTCCGATTTCATTTATTTTTAAAAGAGACCGCATGGTTTCACTGATTGTTTTAACCGTTGCTTGATAGTCATATTCCAAACGGTAAAAAATTCGATCGATAAATGCTGAACACGATTTCTTATGGGATTGAACAAAAAAACAATAATTAGGATGAATAATAAGGGGAACATTTTTGATTGCGTAATTTCAAGCTGGCCGAAATACAATGTTTGATACCAATACGAACAACCCATAAAATCCAGCAAGCGTACCGGTCGTGAGCACATAGCCATATGTCCGCTTGATGATGGTGTCGATATCGAAAAGATCGTGTTTGACGATCGAATAAGCGACGAAAGAGGGAAAGACCAGGAAAAAAGGTAGGTAGTAATTAAAGTTTGGCACCAGGTAAACTTTAAACAAAGAGTTGAACACAAAATCCAGCAATGGCACCGATGCCGCAATGGCAAATCCAAGCAGAATCATTCTCGCTCTCGTTTTAACGATCGCAGACATCGATGAAAGTCTGAGGTGGAGAGAAGAACCCAAAAAGAAAAACACACTGAGGGCCATATATGCGACGGTCAAAAGGAGCCAGTTTTTAGGGGCATCGAACATGGTCGGTGTGTGGATTCGTATTCCTGAAAAAAGAATGACTGAAACAAAATAGGGTAGATATTTGATATTTTGATGATTCGCTAAAATTCGGCGTTCTTCGGGGAAAGAGAGCGCCAGATGAAAAAAGGTAGCCGGGGTAAAAGTATAAGCAAAAATAACGACCGATTCCATCCAAAGTGGTTCCATAAAACTGGTTTTATACAGAAATGTAGCGAACAGCCCAAAAATTACGCCAAAGTTAAAGAAAACTTTGCTGGTTCGATGGTGGGATTTCATCAAGTAAACGAGTGTGCCGATTACAATGAAACCGATCCCTAATAGAAATGTAAATCCGCTGGTTTTGAAAACCCGTTTGAAGCCCAAGGGAACATTAGGCACCACGACCGGAAATTGTCGATCGTCTCTTTCAATTAAATATACATTCTCACCGGACTTCGACCAATTTCTGGCATACTGAAATTCCAGGTAGGTTTTAACTTTTTTATCATTGACGGTTAAAATCCGGTCTCCGGCTTCAAGACCCGAACTACGACCGTGCTCGTTTAGGATGCCAACCGCTTCAATCCCGGTTGCCGTACGGAATCCAAATCCGAAGTCCGGGATGTTTGCCCAGCGATAGATATTGTATGCATATAAAACGCATACAATTACAGCACCTGTTAAAACAATTATAAAAGGCAGATGGGGCCTAATTTGTATTTTTGATTCGGCGGCCACATAACCTCCATCTAACCATCATTTTCTTTTCGAAAAATGATTCCTTTTCTTCCTGTAACAGCAAACATCAGAAAACCCAGAGAAAATATATGACATCCCCATGCAAAGATATCACCATATTTAGTATAGAATGTCTTTGCATTCAAGGAAACAATCGTTCGGCATAGTATTCCGGGGGTAAAAATATCCTGACCTTGCTCTGATTTCACCCGGCCAACAATTCTGCCGTTAGGGTCTATGAAACAAGATATCCCGGTATTGGCACAGCGGACAACATAAACTCGGTTTTCAACGGCCCGCATGACATTCATGGACAAAAACTGGTACGGCGCCGCTGTTTCTCCAAACCAGGCTTCATTGGTAATGTTGACAATGAACTGAGCGCCGTGGTTGACAAATTGACGCACCACGTCCGGAAAGATGTTCTCCCAACAAATGGTCGTGCTAAACTGAAATGAAGGACGCTTAAAAACGGTAAATTCCCTGCCTGCCAGAAACGCCTGTTTGTCAGGCACCCCAAGGTGTGACCATGGAAACTTGCCCCTCAAAGGCAGATATTCCCCGAACGGCACAAGTTTGATTTTATCATAGCGCGGTATCTGTTTGGATGCGTTGCTGTCTGAAATCAAAAAGGCCGAATTATAATACCTTGTCTTTTTGGGGGCATTTAATTTGAATTTGTACACCTGGGCGCTACCAATCAACATATCGGAAGCGGCGGCCTTGGCAATGCTGCCAACCTCATTTTTCAATTTCGGGTCAAGATTGATCGCTTTAGGTGTCGCTGTTTCAGGCCAAACAATCAAGTCCGGGTTTTCCTTTGCCGCCTGTAATGTGAGATTTTTATAGACCTGCATGATGGCCTTAGCTTGCTTTGGATCCCATTTTTGCAACTGGGCGATGTTGCCTTGCACAACCCCAACTTTAACTTTATGGCCTTCAAGGGGTTTTGCGGCAGTTATTTTCCCATAAATCAACGAAAAGCCAATCAATAAGCTTGCTGTAACAACAAACCCAACGGATAGCCTGCTTTTAGCCTTAACCAGATTTAAGGTTTCAATACCGCAAATTTTATTCAAAAGGAGG
Organism: uncultured delta proteobacterium; assembly: GCA_963802265.1. Lineage (GTDB taxonomy): Bacteria > Desulfobacterota > Desulfobacteria > Desulfobacterales > CAWDIC01 > CAWDIC01. The sequence continues at coordinate 974,890 of CAWDIC010000001.1, read as the reverse complement.
AAAATGATTGCAGTCAAAGCCGCATTACCAAGAACAACCATAAAACTGACACCATAGGCACCGGTGATAGAAGCGATTTGAAGCAGGCTTGTATTCTCATATTGGGAGTGTGCAAGAAAACCCCAGGGAAGGGCCAGAAAGCCCATGTTGGCTCTTAAGTATTCCTGGGAGATCCACAGAAACGGCGCGGAGATGAGCGCCGCAACAGCACCGCGACGAACATTTATTAAACAGAAGGTCAGGCCGAATATGGCGATATACGCACCAAAATACAAATCGAGCAGGGCGTGATGCATCCATTTATATTGCGTAATTTCCAGTATCCAGTGGAAGATGCCGATAAAAAAAATACCGCCGGAAACCAGTGCTATAAAAAAGCCATGGGCCGGACGAACAGACAGCAAAGCAAAAAAAAGCGGAACCAGCGCCAACCAGGCCAAAAAGGAAAACTTTAAAGGAGGAAAACAGGCCCATAGAGCGATTCCGCTTAAAACAGAAATCAAAAAACACTTGCCGGTATTATGAATAAAACTCTTTCCTTTACAAATAAGTTAAGTCACTGGCCAGTGTAGCTTATCATGCTGAGCAGGTTCCACATATGGGACAAAAGGCACAAAGCGGACCCTTAAACTCAACCATTTCGTTCTTCCACTACGAAACGATATTACTTATAATCCATTATCTGAGCATCAAATGAGATGTGTACCGACATCCAACCCATCTGGTAACGGTTACAAAATTCTTTATCTTTGTAATGATGGGATTTGGAATAGCGCCGCCAAATAGGTTTACTCCTGTGAAACCCAAATTAAGGAAATCGGCTTGCTCAACCGGGCAAGGTATTGGAGCTGCGCAGCCATCCTGGTAGGCATAGAAAAGTGTGTCCGTTTGAACGACACAGTCTACAACACGCTTCGCTCTTAGCGTCACCGTGTAAAATTTATCTCCGCCTAAATCCTTGATATTTACAATCACAACTGCCCATGCCTCCGGCGTACTGATTACTCCACCTGAAGGATATGTGGGCGGTTCACCAGATCCAGCTAAAGCCATTCCACCTGGCACAGCCGTAAGAAAAATTATCACCAGGCTGAAGATAAAAAAGATCTTTCGTGTTTGCATTTTTTCCTCCTTTTTTAAAATTTCTTTAAAATAATTTATATGCTTATATTGTTGATTAGATTAATTTAAAAACCATTCTCCTCCCAAACGCTCGTTTTCATACCGATGACGACATCCTTGCCTACAAAGCAACCGGTCAACTGACATCCTTCTCCGGTGATTAGGGTCCCATTGGGAACATATATATTAGCCCGCATGGTATTACCCTCACCGATCTCAGCTGCTTTAGGATTTTCCTTCAAAGTGCCTTTTTTACCATTCTCTCCTTCAACAACAATGACCACATCCTTGGCACTAAAATTTTCAGGATCATATTTTTCCAAGATAGGCCCCACATAAGCTTTGGTACCCGGATAAAGACGTTCTGCGATCAAAATGGTCGTCGGGTTTTCACAACGTACCATTGTATCAGATCCCAATGACAAATTCGATATATGGTAGACCCCGCCAGATAAGGTGAGAATACCATTGGATTCGATGATAATATTACCATATGCTCCCGGTGGCAGGGGATCTGATGATTCTCCAGACTGGACTGTGATTGAATCCTTTTTTATGCTTCCGGGAGAACTTGAAGGATATTGCGGCTCAATATCATTGGGATATACACATTCACCGGAATCTAATAGGCATTCATCACCTCTGATATCTCCACCTGCGTTAAAGAGTTCCCGGTAGTAAACATCAAAAACACTGACAGAGCTTTTAAGCTTCACACTATCACCTATGATTTTTACTCCATCTTCCAGATAAACATTATTTTCGACAGCAACTTCTGCTTCAGGTTCCAACCAAGGGCCTTCGCTCGGCTTGGGCGCACCGATATCTCCGCTTAATATACGCGCATTGTTTCTTATCAAAATACTGTTGGAGGCATAAACAACATATTTTTCTGTTGGTTCTCTAAAAAAGATCCGCCTTGTCAAAAGCCCCCCACATTTCGTCTTCCACTCATCAGAGCCGGATTCGAACGATGCTGCTTTGAATTCATTGCGGTAGAAACCGATAGCCAGGTAATCGTTTTGTGGCAGACACGGCTTCCCGCTATCCCAAACCGTCCACCCGTAAAAATCCGTTGTTCCTGAAATGACCGGTTCAATCTTTTCCCACGTTTCAGAATAAGTGTACGCACCAGGTACATCGCTTTGCCTAAAAACTTTCATCAAAACCTGAGCGGTCGGTGCATTCAAGCTCAGATCCATTCCGCGAACATTGAACTGAGCTCCAAAACTCGGTGTGATGCACAGGTTCAATCGGTTTAAAGATTTAATAGATCGGTTATTTACCGGATCAACGATCCCCAAAAGACCGAACTGGTCATGCTCAATTGTCCAGTCGAACCCGACGAACGAGAGTTCTGCATCAATGGTATAACATCCTGGGGTCGAATCCATGATGGGAAACAGACTGCGTAAATCCGTGATGGATACCGTCCGCACCCAGTCAGCGGGTAATACCTCTGCCGGGGTGGTCTCCTTGCCGTTCCAGAAATAAGGTGGCGGCATATTGGATGCGATGTCGGCCTGACGGACCGTGTGCTTTTGTCCACTAGGGGATCGGTTACTATCAACGCCTCGTTCAATTCTAGCCTGCGTAAAGCCTCTCTCGACATTAATCGGCCATTTTGATCCGTTTTTGATAACAATATAAAGTTCGATTGGCTGCGTGCCTAATTCATATCCAGACTCAGGCATTGTGGTGTACAACTCTAAACTTATATTGAACTTATCACTGGCGGCCCAGGTATTTGTGGCCAGTAAACAACCTGATACTAAAAAGACCACACCGACAATGACGGCAACATATTCCTTCTTATTGTCAGGAAAGAAGAGTCGTTTCATGAAACACCTCTTTAGATTAGCGCTTTTTATTATGTACCCTCAGCAGTGACCGATAATAATCGGACAAATAATTATCCCGGCGCCAGTTGTTCGAATATTTATACATGAGACACAACGGATCGTTGGTATGCGCTGGTCCGGCAATGGCATGAACGATTTCGTGAGTAATCGTATGCCGGAGCACATCAGCCAGTACATACTCCATCGGCACAATGCCATTGAAATCCCGCACATCGTGGTTCAAAAGTGCTGGATTATCCAAAGTTGGTAGTTCGACCCGTTGGTCGTTGTCGATGTCAAAGGGGCTTATGCCATCGGAGGTCCACTGAAGCTGATTTGTCAAACGGTAATCACCGTCCGCTACACCATTAGCCTTGTTGCCTTCCAATATACCGAGGTTGGCGTCGCTGTAGCCGTCGACCGGTGCACCATTGTCCGCATAATCTTCACAAGCACTCAATGGCGCAAGCTGGTCATCGAGATAAGCAGCTGCAGTAAACCCAAATTGCCCAGTTGCTATTTCTATCCAAGCGGTCCCTTCGTGGTAAGGTTTATCGTTGAAATAATTGCCCAGCGGCTTTTGCATCGCTATAGCCAAACCGTACATCGCGGCCTGCTCATTGGTGCTGACGGTTTTGGCGTAGCCTTTGGTCGACCAGGTCCAGTATCGTGATCCTGTCAGGTTCTGGTTGCTAGGCGGACTGGCCGCTACGAACTTGATATGTCCATCATCCCATGGGAAAAGACTGTCGCTCACCTGGTCATTCCAGACGATCAGGACATTAACGTGGGGAAGTGGTTTGCGAATCATATAATTGCAAGGGAACGTGACAGAATCGTCTACAGAATAAGGCATATCCAGAATCATCTTGGAGGTTCCATTTTCTTCATACCAGATTCCGACCGGTGTCCAGTCGCCCGTGTCACCTTCGCAATCCAATTTGAATTCCCATTCGTGCTTTGGCCATGCTGTCGACCAATTTACCGTTCCGGCCACAGCTGTGACATCCTTGCTATACGGACCACTGACTGACTCGAATGAGGCCCGTTCGAGCATAAGTAAAAAATTCAAAACCTTCCGTGGCGTCGTGTCCCCAATCCGTTGTATCGTAGACATCAATACCAGAAGTGTCCAAGGCATCGCCAATTTCAAACGGATAATCGCCCCCGAATCCAACGCTGCGTATGAAAAGATCCTTCCTATGTGGATTCAGTCGCATGTGTGCCATGGGTGCACCTATCGACGGTGTGTATATAATGCCACGGTATTCCTCGAAGTTGTTAAAATCATCGCCGTGTGGCGCCGTATAGCCCCCCGGATTGTTGAATATTATCTCATCTATGTCCGCATTGGCATCGAGCTCATTGAGCGGATCTTCATATAACCAGGCATCGCCGATACCATTCGTACCCGCACCCTCTGGTACCCATTTAAATGCGATCTGCTGGTGGTTGTCGGCACTGGTTACCCATATCCTGGTACGACCGCCAAAATCCCAGCTTTGCAGGTAAAGCATGTAGATGCCATCAATATCACCATCATCCGCATCAGCCACAACGATCGGTCCTTGGTCGAAAGACTTCTCTAATGGATCCGCTATCAGCGCCTTCAGACCAAAATCAAACCCGTTATAGTTATCAGTGACCACTTGGAGAATGCTGCCATCGATATCCCGGTTAGCTTCATAATACCAATCATCGTAATTATCGTTCCTCATCTTTGCCGGATCCGGGTCATTGACCGCTCGTCCGGGAAACGCCGACGTGTTTTTCAGGGAGAAAACAACACTTTCTGGTGATGTGCCCCCACCGGACCACTGGGCTCTCACAACAACCACGTTGTCATATCCCGGCAGCCAAGAAGGTAATAGATCTTCAGCAGACACCTGATCGGAGTGCAAGCTCAGGTTGTACATCACGGTCTCGACGATGTTTGGATCGGTTCCATTTTGGTATTCCATTAAGTTGTTAAAGGCATCCGCAAACGGTTCTTCATCATTATCGGAATCATCCGGTTCGCCGTCCCCATCCGAATCTGTATTGTGCGGATCTAGTCCGTGCTCGACTTCCCACCAATCCGGCAGTCGATCGCCATCATCATCAGGATTGATGCAATCCGGCCAGAAATAGCCTTCCTTCTCATGGTTGGATGGATACATTGTGTCGCCAAAGTTCGAAGGTGTAAACGGCAACCCGCTATTGGGATCATTGACAGGATCGCTTCCGCAGGCGATTTCATCTTCGTCTAAATAGCCGTCTTCATCAGTATCCAAAAAGCTTGCTTGCTGGTAGCCAGCGGACTGGTCACCCTCTTCATTCTCCACTCCGGCTTCACGGGTTATGGTGATCGTTGCGCTTCCCGTGTTGCCGAAAATGTCGGCAACCGTAATGGTGATTGGGTTTTCGCCGACATCGATGGGAATTGGATTTTCCGTTACCCATGTGGCATTCTCCAAAGCGACACTCTGCTCGGTTGAAACACTTATTGATGCAATCCGCGTGTCATCCTTGACTTGTCCGCTCAAATTGATTGTCGTCAAAGCCGTATCATACTCTGCTTGGTTTGTTGGGCTGATAATGGTAACGGTTGGAGCTTGGCTATCTTTTACTACGGTAATAATGATAGTCACCGGAGGGATCTCACTATTATCATCATCCGCCGCTATATTGATCCGATTTTCACCATTATCAAGACCGATCTCCGCATCCCAAGGCCCATTGCTTTCAACAATATTATCGTTCACAGTAATGGACGTCGTGTTGATAGATGTGCCACTGATTGTAATGTTATCAGCATTGGTAAAATAGACACCTGACGCCGGTATGACTTCTCCAGGATCTCCTTCGGCAACCGCCACATCGGTAACAGTCAGGGAAATCGGATTATTCGGATCAGAACCTGAAAAATATTCTTCCAAATTGGTCAAACCATCACCGTCAAGGTCCTCGTCCGGTTTAAGGTCAGGGTCAGCACCAGGTTCCTCGGCAATGTGTAGGGCTTCCCACCAGTCAGGAAGTCCGTCCCCGTCTGTATCGATGAATTCCGGAGCTTCAAATGCCCCCATATCCCAAGTATTGCCCTGGGGACGACTTATGCCGTCAATGTCCCTACCGCTACTAGGTGCATCTTCAGCATCGATGGCATCAATACAAGGTGAAGTTGATTTAAGTGTCAAATCGCTATTCAAATTGGGATCCAATGGAATATTGGACGGCGGCAGCCAAGGCAGGGAGGTGGTACCGATATCGTTGTATTTGAGGCTGTCATACTCCACTGTATAGTATTGATCCAGAACGAGAAAATCCGTATACCCGTTGCCGTACAAAATATTATAAAGCACATTGGGATGCGATCCCGGCTCGACAATCAGGCCGGCGGTTGTGTTATCAGCGATTGTGTTGCTCATAACCGTTGTATCAGCTGTAAAGGATAGCCTGACACCCTCAGCATTTCCGCTGATCACATTGCCTGTGATCGCCACGCCCGCAGCTTCATCAGCATAGATACCAGCACAGCCGTTATTAGATATACGGCAGTAATTTACAGCACCGGAACCATTAATGATCACAACACCGCCATAAGCGATTTTCGGGCTGTTTTGATTGTTACCGGTTATAATGCAGTCCTTGACCTCGTTGTTAAAACCGGCCAGCATGGTTACACCGCCACCGCCATTGTTGCTTATAATCATGTTTTCGATTCGGTTTTCTTCAGGCCAGGAATTACAGCCATCGAACTTGACGCCATCGCCGGTAGAGTTTTGAATGGTTCCGTTTTTAACCGTATTATTAGAACTACCCGCCTCGATCGCGATTCCGGTCTCACACGAATCGATCACGGTACCCTCTAGATCGATCGTGAGCATGTAGTTTTCGCGCAAATCAAGACCGATCCCACAAGCTTCAATTGTGGTTCCAATACACTTACACATGCCGCATCAGTGACAAAGCCGACGCCGACATCAAAGTTGCGAATCGTGACATCATTGAATTGGAAACCTCCGGTGCCTTCACCGATCAAAATACCGTGAGGCCCGCGCTCACCTGCCACCAAACCCATTGATAGTTATGAATTCTAATCTGATTACCATCGCCATATATATGTCCGAAAGCCATCCGCATCGCTGATTACAATAGGTCCGTATCCCTGGAAACGCCACCGATCGGGTTGTTTTCTCCCTCAACAATAAATGTATTGCCAGACGATGCTGGTCCAGGTTCCACCAGTAGATCACGTTGTTCGAACTATCCGGTCCGATGTAAACACCGGTTTCAGCCACCATCACTTCAAGATCCAGTAATCTATTGTCCGATCCGTCGACCAATATCGACAGCAGTGTAGAGACTGTTTTGTATTTCGTGCCCGTTATCTCATTGCTGTCCGGAGCTTCGTTACAGGCCTCGAAAACGATCCCGTTACCATTTCCACTTAAAGTGCCATCCCAAATGGTATTGTCGGAACTCCCGGCCGCAAATAAAATACCGGTCTCACCGCCTGAGATTAGGGTATCATTTAAATAAAGGTTGAGCATATAATTTTCGGTGATATCGATGCCGGTTGTACAACCGCTGATTTCGCAGGACGCTAACATGTGCAGGCAGGCGGCATCGGTTGCAAAATCGATACCCGTGTAGAAATCAACGAATTGCACATTGCGGAGGGTTGTTTCACCGGCGCCTTCACCAATCAACATTCCCAAAGAGTCAATAAAGCCACCACCGTTTAAGCTCATATTGGCAATTTCGTTGCCCGAGCCGTAGATGGCACCAAAACCATTGCTATCGGCAGCGGCAAACACGATCCCGTCGATCAGGTTGTCATTGCTGTCAACGATGAAATTTGCAATGGTGTTGCCGTAAACCGAACTGTCCTTGAAGACATTGTCGGCACTGTCTGGTCCGATGATGATACCGGTTTCAAAGCCCGCAACAGTGCAATTCGTTGCCTGGTTTCCGATGCCGCCGGCAAATACGATGCCGGCTTCACCAACATCTGGAATGTCATTTGTCACAGCTATGCTATTAACAGCATTCTCGCTGAGAACATTACCACAGCCCTCAAACCGAATACCTTCCAATAAACTGTTGATAACATTCCCATTGCAAACCAGGTTGGATGCTCCACCAGAAAACTTTATCCCGATAGTGCAAGCCAAAATGTCAGATCCTCCCAAATCCATTTTAAGATGGGACGTCTCGGGCAGAATATCGATGCCCACATCGAAACCATCTATAACTATATCTACCAGGTTGACATTGATACTCCCCGACATCTCAATGCCGTTATTCCAATAATCGCCTCCCTGGCGTTGAATGGTAACACTTTGACCAGCATTTGCCGGTTGGATGGTAACTCCATTTTTAACAACCAGTGACCTGTCATCTTCTCCGGTTGCAAAAGAGTAAATGCCACCGGCAACAAAGATGATATAGTCACCATCATCCAGCATGTTTAGCCGGTCTATGGCCGCATGCAGGGTTTTAACCGCTAGCGTAACATCATTTCCATCAACTGTTATCACGGTACCCAGGTTTAAATCATTGCCATTCACAGGATCTACCCAGATGCCACCATTTTTAAAAAGATCGCTGCTTGGTTTATCACTTGCCAAGGTTGGATCTGATCCAGCTTGTTTCTCCATCAAATCGGACCATTGATCCAAATCAGTATCTGGTTTAAGTGGATTGGGTCCATTTTCATTGGAATATAATAAAAACTCACCGTAATTATCCAACCCTTCGGAATCAGGATCATCTAACTTCCCATAGAGATGGATATTATCACCAAAAAATTTCTTCTCCCACCAGTCCGGTAGATCATCTCCATCCATATCGTCATCACAGGCATCACCGATGCCGTCACCATCAAAATCTTCCTGCCCCTTATTGGATATACATTCACAGTTATCACAAGGATCACTGTAACCATCATCGTCTGTATCCACCGAAATCACGAAAAAGGCATCATAATCATCATAATTAGAATCTGAATAACCAGCCACGTATATTTTGATTATGGGTTGATCGTTACAATCCTGATTTACACCATAAGCCCAGCCGACACCTCGTCCAGAATCATCGTAGGTACTGCCAATGTAGTTTGAAAGAATCAAGGAGGACTCATCCGGTGGTGGTGTAGGATTGATTTTGGATACAAAAGCATCAGATGGTGATGGCGTGTAGCAATCGGGGGTGGTACATGCGGCTGGAAAATTGGATGATGACGTTTCGCCCACTACATATGCGTTACCTGAATCGTCTGTTATAATATCATATCCAGAATCAACACCATCACCACCTAAATAAGTTGAATGATTCGAAGGTCCGTCCCTTCTGCGTTAAGCTTAATAACGAATGCATCTAAACCGCCCGATTCGAAGTATTGCATCAGCAGGATTCAACAGCGGGAAGTCTGATGATGCAGTTTCACCGGTCATAAAAACACGTTGATCATGTAATGCGATGCTATAACCGATATCGACACCGCTGCCACCCAAGTAAGCTGAATATTCAAGAGGAGCACTAAAGTCACTCTCTCAGTTTGGCAACAAAGGCATCTGTTGGGCCCTTAAGTGTATTCCCCAAAAGATTTCCAAAGGGATAGACAGGGAAATTGACTGATGACGTCTGACCGGTCACATAAGGATAGTTATCAACAACCGTAATTCCCCAGCAGATATCATCGCCATTGCCTCCAAGATAAGTCGAATAATCTATGTCGCTGCCATTTGCGTTAAATCTTGTAACGAATCCATCCACGCCACCTTGCGAATCGGCAAAAACCCCGGGGTGATCGGAAAACTAGATGAAAGCGTCTCGCCACCGGCAACGTATAGCCTCACCGTTCTCGATTACAGCGATGGCATAGCCCCGATCAGGTCCGCCGCCTCCCAGAAACGAAGCAAATTCCAGGTCCGATCCATCCTGCTTTAGCTTGGCAATGAAGGCATCCGTATTCCCGCCGATTTTTTTATCAAAACAACCGAACGACGCGGGAAAGTTTTTGGACATGGTTTCGCCGGTTACATAAGCGTATCCATCATCTATCCAAAGGCTATGTCGTAAATGGCATCGTAAAGATCACCCCCGAAAAAGGTTGAGTAAACTATCTGTTCTCCTGGATCCTTCGTTGGATCGATTTTGATCACGAACGCATCAAAATCACCGGCGTATTCATTTGAAGATGGAAAATCATCGGAATTCGTGTAGCCTGCAATATAGGCATTGCCTATGCTATCAACGGCCATGGAAAACGCCATGTCCTCATTAGCCCCCCCAAAAAAAGTGGAGTAACTGAGGCAGGGGTCAATCACCAGAGGCAAGGCAGGATCATAATCGCCCAATTTGAATCCATAGGTGTCACCATTGACCAGGTAAGCAACCTGAACGTCTTTCGTCTCGCCATTTTTTTCCTGGTATGCCACCGGCTTTCTGAAGCGAACCGTCTCTTGGCCGATCTTCAGTTCGAGGTCGCCCGTATCGTTTAATGCCAGTTTATCCGACTCCCGTAATTTTTAACTTGATTGCTTTGGGGTCAGCACCCGGCTGAACGGTAAAAACTTTTTCCACATTCTTGCCATAGGCCTTCAGCGCCAGATCGATGCCCTGGGTAAATTTTATCAATTGCAACCGCATTGTAGGTGGGGAGGTTGGTTTTCCATCGGCTTTGGTCGTTGCCGATCAAGTAGTTGACCCTGGCCCGAGATTTATCAACACCTCTGGGTTTTGCGTGCAATGCATCGACCAGGGATTCTTTGATGGTGATGCTGCGATATTGTTTTACGTTGTTTATCTTTTCTATCTTGGGGAACGAATAAACAAGTTCACCTGTTGCCAATATACTAAAGTTGCCGCTAAAGGTGCGGGCATGAAACTGCTCCGGTAAATCCTTGGATTGGCCGTGATCAGCGACAAAGGGAATTTGTATTTTAAAGCTTTCTGGCTGATGGCTGTCTTATCAGACTTTGTAGCAGTATTAGCTATAGCAGGATGCACACCTGCAAACATCAGCGCTCCCCAAAAAGCAATCAGCCCTGCGAGTAGTGCGCACATGGCTCTCACAGGGCTGATCGTTCGATTGCCTATTTCCCAATAATAGAAATATTGCCTGAACATTTTTCCCCCCACCTGTTTCAGATGTTGATGGGTCTATTTGTTTTAAATCTCTTTGTTTTTTATATGCTAAGCAGATCGTATCATTCTGCTTTATTGGGCGAGTATGCGGCTTGTTTTAGAAAATTGATTTAACCGCTATAGGCATTTTGCCTTAGTCATCAAGTATATGCAAAAAATATGCTGCTTTTTTGCAAAATATAAAAGATAGTAATTATAAATGGTTAGAACCAGGCTCGGTTCCGAGCATGTATTAAAGAATGAAATTATTACATAAATTACACATTTCCCCATGTATTTTGGGGTTTTTGTGTAAAATAGGTTCTAATTTTTGGTGGGAATGATTCCTATAAGTAATATGATCGTGAGTTCAAATTCAAGCTTTTTGTCGGATTTCCGACCGGTACTACGCTTTATTAACGCTTAATTTTGGAAAGACCGAGCGAGGAATTGTAGTTTAAAGTATTTTTTATATATAAATCAATAGGATATAGAAACCTCCAAGTTTTCAATAGCGCTCATCTAATTTGCCTCCCCTTGCATCCCTGTTTTTTCCCTTAAAAAACCACTTATTAAATTTAAGGGTTATTGAATTGAAAGCAAAAAGGTTCTCAAGTTCGTTTTTTTGTTGGTCAGGCCGAGTTTCTTGCGGATATTGACGCGGTGGGTTTCGATTGTTTTTTCGGCTAAATTCAATAGGCTGGCTATTTCCTTGGTGCTTTTGCCATGCTTGACCAGGCTGGCGATTTCCAGTTCGGAGGATGTAAGGTTGAGGTATTTGGATGATAAACGCAAAGCAAAGGGGGAAATGATCTCTTTGAGATTGGATTCTATGACACCTAAATAGGCTTTGAGCTCTTTGTCATTGCCGCGCTGTTTGAGTTTTTCCACGTAGGGCAGCACGAGCTCTTTGATATTAAACAACATTTTCTCTTCCAACTCAGTCTTGTCGGCCGCCCGCCGTTTGAGCAACACACTCAAGGCCGTGTTGGTTTCTTCCAGCCCAATCGTTTTAAGGGACAGATCACGCTCCGCCTCGCGACGTGTGGTCACATCCCGCGTAATCCCTCTAAAGCCGACCGGTTTTCCTTGGCTGTTTTTTATCAATGACACGGAGGTGTCCACGATCCGCTTGGATCCGTCTTTGCAGATCAGCTCCCAATCAAAGGCCTTGACCGGAATTCCGGATCTATAGACCGCATTGAAAGTCTGATAGACCTTTGCGGCCTGGTCTTTCTCCATATATTCGCGGTTGTTCATGCCCATCATCTCATCTCTGTCATAACCGAGCATGGTTTGCATGGGCGTGTTGAACAAGACCAAATTGCCGGACAGGTCGACTTCATAGTAACCGTCTTCAATGTCCTCTAAAATATCCTGGAATTTCTTTTCAAACTTATTGCGTGCCACCAGAAGTTCTATTTCGGCCTGCTTGCGGTCCGATATGTCAATCACAACGCCTCGTACGCCCGCAGGCCGGCCGTTTTCATATATAGGACTGGTATAAAACAAACCTGTAAAGGTCGTTTTATCGTTTCTCACAGCCGTGTACTCAGTTGGGTTTTTTTTGTCCCCGCTGAATATTTTGGTCATATTTTCCATCGCGCGGTCCCGCTGTTCAGGTACAATTAAATCAAAGGCACTGATGTTTTGGGTAAGATCCCCGGGCAGGTATCCGAATTTCTGTAGAGCAGCACGATTGGCATAGGTAATTTTGCCGGTCGCATCCATTTCAAAAACGGACTCCGGCAACATTTCGGCCAAATTTATAAAGCGACCGGCATGGTGCTGCAACTCCTGATCTGGCCTTTTTCAAGGCATCAATCTCGCTTTGCAGTTTCCAAACCTGCTGTTTTAATTCACTTATTGTTGTCTCGTAATCCAATATGCCGTTTTCCAAATGAACAAATAATATAGAATCGCGAAGCGATTCTATATTTCGAAAATCTCTACCTCTTCAGATACATTCTTCAGTTTGAACTTGCCGACCGGTTTGGGCATGAAATGTCGGGATACCCGCCTGGCGGTTTCACTGGCCAGATAAATACCCCCTCGCGTGGCCTGGGCGCCAATCCGGGCCGCAATGTTGGTCAACTGACCGCGGGCCGTATAGGTCCAGCGGGCACCCGAATAGGTTTCGAATTTAGCGGCCCCCACCAGGGCCTGACCCGAATTGATTCCCATGTTGATATCCAAAGGCCGGTAAAGGGATGTACACGCTTCACAGATCCGAATGGCTTCCTCGCGAATCTTCACCGCCGCACGCACGGCTTCCAGCGCATTGGCTTCCTTGTCTTGATTGATAAAAAGGACCATCAACCCGTCACCGGCCGTTTCGTTGACATCCCCATTGTGGGCATAAATGGCGTCCATAAAAACTGAAAAATGTTTTTCAATGATTTCATTGGTTTCCTGGCCGCCGAGTTTTTCGGTTAATTTGGTGTATCCTTCGATATCCAGAAAAAGAACCGAAAGGTCCTGGCGCTTGCTTTCCGGGATCGACCCAGTGGGCGATTTTTCGATCATTCGGGAAACCGTGGCCGGGACGAATTTGCTCAAGTTGTCCTTCACGCCCTCTAAAATTTCGACTTTGCGCATGGATGCCTGCAGTTGACCGAGCATCTTTTCAAGCTCGGCGTTCTTGGCCCGCAAATTTTCGTTTAAGCGTTTGATCTCTTCAAACGAGCGCGCATTTTTCAACGCCACAACCAGATTGTTCAGCAGGGTATCTAAAAGCTCTTGGTCCATTTCGGAAAAGGGCTCGTCGATCAATTTCGGGCCCAAGCCCAACAACCCGCGACAATCATCGGCAACCTTGAACGGCATCAAAAAGGCGACCTCGCACGGTGTAATCCCTTTAAGTTCATGACACGTATCCGTATTTCCACCTTGGAAGGCTTTTTCATTCGCCAACACATCCAAGCAGCTCGGGACCAATTCGGTTTCATCGACATCCTGATATCCGACCTGAACATACGTTGTCATTTGCCTGGCGGGCGTGTTCAATAAAACGACCAAGCCTTCCATGACGCCAAAATTACCCATGGACATCAAAAGGAAACTTCTGAGGATGGTCTCGGTTTCAACACTGGAGTAGATGTCTTTGCTGACATCATACAAGGTCTTGAGGTAAAAAACCCGCCTGTCCAGTTCCGTTTGAATAGCATCCGCTTCTTTTAAGGATTCCCTGAGGAGTTCGACCTTGGCTTTTAAATCCATTATCGTTACACTCCATTTAAAATTGCCAAGCAATTTTAAATATGACGCGACTTCGTCGCTCTTGTCTGCAACTCAAGTCGAATGCTCGCGGGAATCAATTAATCTTAATATGTTAGTGCGGCGATACGAACCGAGTTTGCAGAGTTACTGACTTATTATCTGTATCATTAATGGCAGGAAGATAAAAGACGACAGGAAACCGTGTTTAGGAATTGAGGGCTTCCATGGCCGTTTCAACATTGTCGTGGATCTTGGCAAATTTGGTGATCCCTACCATATTGAAAATTTTAACAAAATGGTCGGAAAGGCCGGTAATGCCGATCAGCTGATTTCTTTTTTTGGTTTGTGCGAGGATTTGTATGAGCACGGCGATGCCGCCGCTGTTGATGTAAGCTTCCCGGTCGAAATTCAGCAGAATTTTCTCGGTTTCCTGTTCGTTGGCTTGCTTGTAGGCATCGTTGAGAAAGGATTCGGAAAAAGCGGTAATATCTCCTTTGATTTCAAAGAGGGTGACGGCCCCATGCCTCTCGAGTGTGATTTCGTTGGTTTGCTGCATAATTGGCCTTGTTTTATTCCGTCTTTTTTACCACCATTCGGACCACATGACCCTTGTGCGTCATTTGATTGAATTCCACCTGGTCCACGAGGTTCTTGATCAGAAACAAACCATAACCAGTCGTCGGCTCCAGACCGCTAATCACCTTGTCGATGTCCGGATCGCTCGGTATAACCGGAATACCATTCCCTTTATCGATGACTTCAACACGAATGGCGCCGTCCTTGAAATCCAGAACCACCGTAACCCGGGCGTCCGGCAGATCTTTGTTCCCATGCAGCATGGCATTGATGCATGCTTCCGCAACCGCTGTTTTCAAGTCTTCGATGCGGGCCTGGTTGAAACCCACATTTTGGGCATAGGTTGCCGAGCATCCCATGGCGATGCGTTCGTATCCCAGGGTGTTCGGCAGATTCAGTTCTATGGTCTGGCCGTCAAGCATCTAATTTACAGCTCTCTCTCTAAATCTAAATGAAGTCTCAATTCGACAAACGAAGGCCATACTAAAATTAAATATTGGCAACTGTCAAGCCTATCTATTTTTATCCCTGTCTGGCTTTTGCAAACGCGTCCATCGCGCGTGCCATCAAATCCGCCCCGGTTTTATCGGTGGTGTGCTCCAAATTGACGATCGTGAAGGTCAACTTCAAGGGCGAATCGTGTAATTCATTTATTTTCTTGTTCAATACCTGTTCCAGGCGGTTCCAGACGGCCTCTGCTTTCCGGGTCGTTGCCTGGGTAATCAACAAGGCAAACGTCTGTGAATCGATTCGCCCCAGGGCATCGCACTTTCGGATTTCACCGGCAAGCGTGCTGCCGAAGGCACGAAACAAGCGATCCATGGCCGTATAATCGGAATGCTTTGCAGCCGAGTCCATATCGACCCCCATCAAACACAAAGTCAGGTCCTCTTCATAGCGTAACGCGCGGTTGGTTTCGATTGTCAAAAGATTCAGAAAGCCGCGACGGTTGTGCAGTCCGGTCAGGCTGTCAACGATGCTTTCATCCGAGAAACAATCGGTGACATCTTCAAGACGATCGCACAACATGGTCATCAAATTGAGGACGAACCGCACCGCCGTGGGCGGATATAGCCATTGCAGGCGCTGGATCATCTTCCAGTTGATTTGTAGCAGCTCACTGTTCTCACTGGCGATGACGGTGGCCGATCGCGGGGCACTGCGCAGCAACCCCATTTCACCGACCACCTGGCCGGGAACAAGGCGGGTGATCAGCTTTTGAATCCCATGGACCTGTTCCGATTCAGCTTGCTCCTCGTGCTCGACAACATCCAGCTTGCCGGAGATCACCGCATACATGGTTTCGCTCTGATCCCCTTTACGAAACAACACCTGCCCGGCCTCAAATTGCACCAAAGAGCCGGCCATAACAATGTAGTGAACCTGGGTTCGAGACAAACCCTTGAACAGCGGGATGCCGTGCCGCGGTTCCATGCCGAGCTTTAGGCGTACCAGGTCCCACAAGGTAATCAGCTCGACATGCAGCATCAGCGAGGGCAGGAGGATCAAATCCGCAATCAAGGCCGACACCATGGTAATCACCATCATAACGCCGAAAACAGCGGTCGGCTTGAAACTCGAAAAGGCCAAAACCGAAAACCCGACACTAATCGTGAGCGTGGTGGCAATAATCGGCCGGCCGATATGTTTGATGGTTTCTCTGAGGGCCCGTTTGTCATCCAGGTCCTTTCGAAACTCACGATTGTAGCGCACCAGGTAGTGAATCGTATCGTCCACGGCCAAACCGATGGCAATACTGGCGATCAAGCTGGTCACCATGGAAAGTTCAACCCTGAACCAGCCCATGATACCGAAATTTACAATAATGGGGAATAGATTCGGAACGATCGCAATCGCCCCAACCTTGCTCGACAGGAAAAGCAGAAACATAATACCGAAGACCAAGCACCATTGTAATTGCAAGGCTTTTTACCTGACCACTGGTGAGCTGATGGCTGCTTTCGGAGATTACCATCCCAAAACCGGTCACGTCCCAAGTCAGATCCTTGGAAAAATTTTCCTCGGCATAGGCGAGAATTTTTTCACGGGTCTCCAAAAAAGCCCGTGAACTCGATATATGGGTCAGCAGCATGATGTTGGTCTGGGAAAAATCGGATTTCATGAACCGCAACAGCATGTCCTCGCCCAGCATCATTCGGTAGCTGTTGATCAGCATCCTGACTTCGAACCCCTCCTCCGGCAATTTGTAATACTGCGCCTCATAGCGGTTGGAAGCATAATTGACGAGCTGCATGTAGTCGGCAAAGGAGATGGTTTTGTCCACGCCCGGAAGCGTTTCAATATAGCGCTGCAGGCGGTCAATGGCGGCGATGTGCTCCGGCTTTTCAAAAAAATCTTCCTCGTTGCCCGCCATGGAAACATTGATGGGGAAGCTGCCGGATAGGTTCTTGTAAATATCGTGAAAATTGCGACTGACCGGGACGTCCGCTTTAAAATAGCCGACAGGATTGGTTTCAACACGCACCTGAAAGATTCCGATCAGGCAGAAAACGGTGAAAGCACCCAGAATCGGCAACGTAATGCGTTGGTGATCAAGATCCAGGCGCGCAATCCAATCGAGGAGTCGATCAAAAACGCCGGGTTTGTCTTGGGGCGACGCCGGCTTCTTTTTCGGAAACGGAATGACCGCCATGGCAGCCGGCATAAAGGTGAGGAGCACCACCATTAAACTGACAATGCCGAAACAGGCAAAGACGGCAAACTCTCGGATGGTGGTAATGCGATTGACCATCAATGAGCCCAGGCCGATCGCCGTTGTAAGGATCGCCAGGGTTGTCGGCAAGGTAACGCCGGCAAAGGTTTGCAGTGCCGCATCGCGTGGCGTATCCACCTGGTTCACCAGCGCTAAATACTCGGCTACAATGTGCAGACAATAGGCGGTTCCCACGGCGATCAAAAAAACCGGAACGATCATGGTCAACATGGACAGGGGGATGCGGGTCATTGCCATGAAACCGAAGGTCCAGATCATGGCAAAGCTCACA
This sequence comes from uncultured delta proteobacterium, assembly GCA_963802265.1. GTDB lineage: Bacteria > Desulfobacterota > Desulfobacteria > Desulfobacterales > CAWDIC01 > CAWDIC01. The sequence goes on along the minus strand of CAWDIC010000001.1, from coordinate 957,015 downwards.
CACGCCAAGGGTAAAACCAAATACAAGAAATTGCGATACAAGAGGAACAGTACAATTGCGATGAGCAGAAAAGTGATCGGTGGCAGGTGCAGGAAATCTTTTTGGGTCAAGCGAGCCAGGGTCTGAGAGACCAGAGGCATCCCGATTTGGTATAGGGAAAGCTCTTTGGGTGCCTCCGTGATCATTTTCCGGACCGCTTCAATGACCGTATCCGGATCGACATCCTGCTCCAAGACCAGCGTTAAAACGGTTTCCTTGTGATCCGGCGAAAACAAGTTTTTGCGGAACAACGCGACGCCTTCGAGTATCTGAGCGATCTCCGCCAGGTCTTTATTGCCGGAAATATCGATTGTTTTACGGATATCCGGTAAGCTAAAGATCCGTCGGACGCCTTTGATTTCGGAAGCCTGGGCGTTTAAGGACTCTATTTTTTTGAAGGTCAAATGATCAAAAATGTCGTCGGCTTTAATGACCACCCGAATGATCTCATCCGATCCAAAGACTTCTTTGAAAGCTTCGTAGCGTTTGGTCTCAGGGAGGTCCTCAATGATCAGATCATAAACCGAGGTTTTGAAAGATAGGTTGGGAATTTGAATTGCGAAAAGGGCTGTAATAGCGACCACCACCAGAATGACAACCCATGGCCGGTCGACCCATCGCTCGAGGATATCGCTGAAGGAAAAACCTTTCGCTAGCCTTTTAAGCATATCAGCATCAGCATTTTATTCAGAAGACGGGGAGGTTTTAAGTGCAACGTTACTCGGAGAATTAGAAAATTTATAATTTAGGCCGGTCGTGATGTCAACAAGATCATCGGATCGACGGCCCAACGATGCGATTTATCGGCGTGTGCCCAAAAACCCCTTGGAAGCATGCTCCTGCAAGGCCCCATCGCCGGTCTGGACGATGATCAAACCTTCAATTTGGTCAATGCTATCGATTAAAGCAATCCCCTTGGTCAGCCCCATGACCATGATGGCGGTCGCCAAACCGTCGGCCAGGGTACAATTGGCGGCAATGATCGAGACGCTGATGACGCCGTTGCTGACCGGATAGCCGGAGCGTGGATCCATTACGTGGGAGTAGCGCTTCCCGTTGGCCTCAAAAAAGTTACGGTAGTCACCACTGGTTGCCATGGCCTGATCATGGAGGGTCAAAGCCTTATAAACCGCATTATAAGCCGCCGTCGATTGCGGTCGGTTAATACCGACCTTCCAGTTTTGGCCGTCCAGACGATATCCTGAAGCCAAGACCTCCCCACCGATTTCGACCAGAAAATCGGCAACACCGTCTTCGCGGATGACCCGCGCGATCTGATCAACACCGTATCCTTTGGCGATCGACGCCAAATCAAGTGTAATCCCGGCCTGGCGTTTGATTAAACTGCCCTGCGCTGTAATCTCGATGTGCTCAAATCCGATGCGTGACAACGTGCTGGTAATTTCTTCTGAGGAGGGAACACGTGGGGCACCGCCTTTTCCAAAGCCCCACATATCGACCAAGGGCTTAACCGTGCCGTCCCAAGCCCCTTGGGTAAGCGTGTGCGTGCGCTGGGCCACCTGCATAACGGCCAGAAAGTCATTTGAAATAGGAAAGGGTTCACCCACCGTGCGGCTGGCGTTAAACCGGCTGATCTCACTGTCAGGTCGGTAGGTCGACATGCTGTGGTTGATCGCTTCGAGACGTTTTTCGACTTTAGCCTGCAACCCGGCGCCATCGTAAAACCGACCGACCACCGCTTTGACATGATACGTCGTCCCCATGGTGCGGCCGGTCAACAGGATCTCCTTCTTTGCCGCCGCAAGCATGACGATAGACAATAATATAGAATCCCAAGCATGTATGACGATCTAATACTTTTTTTCATCCAAATAAGGCGTCCCAGAACGCGGCAAAAGTTGGGGCGTTTGATAAGTGTTCAATTTGGTTCAAGTTCAAGGAAGGCGAAGATTTTACCCGGAGGAATACTGAATAGTATTTCGAGGACTAAAACCTGAGCCTGACGCCGAAATTGGGCCAAAGGGGACGCTTAGCAAATGCCCCATCAGCAGATGCGCGGTAATTGCTCCCCTGTCAGCATATCCACAATCCGCAACCCGCCAATGCGTGTCTGCATGAAAACCTGGCCCGGGTGATCGGACACCACTTCGCCGATAATGCAGGCATCCTGGCCATACGCATCCGTGTGCATGACATCCAGAACCGCTGCTGCCTGATCGGATCCACAAACGCCAGCAGTTTGCCTTCATTGGCCAGATAAAGCGGATCGAACCCCAACAGTTCGCAAAGACCGGCCACCTCGTCGTTGACGGGAATATGCTCTTCATAAATTTTGATCCCGACCGACGACTGGTCGGCGATTTCGTTCAAGGCCGTTCCCACCCCGCCGCGGGTCGGGTCCCTTAGCACGTGTATATCTCGTGGTGACGGCCAGCATCTTTTTTACCAAATGGTTCAACGGCGCGGAATCGCTTTTGACATTGGACTCAAACGTCATTCCCTCGCGCTGGGTCAAGACCGTAATGCCGTGATCGGCGATCGTCCCACTCACGATGAACTTTATCGCCCACCTGGGCATTGGTGCTGGCAACATGGACGGCCTCCGGAATCAGGCCCACACCGGACGTATTGATAAACAGTTTATCGGCCGCCCCTTTGGGTACGACCTTGGTGTCACCGGTAACAACCATGACCCCGGCTTGCCGGGCGGCCGCCCCCATCTGCTTGAGAATCGTTTCCAAATCGGACATGGGAAACCCTTCTTCGATAATCAGGCCGACGCTTAGATAAAGCGGTGTCGCACCGCACATGGTCACATCATTGACCGTTCCATTGATGGCCAGATCGCCGATGTTGCCGCCCGGAAAAAATAGGGGATCAACCGTATAGGTGTCCGTTGAAAAGGCCATGCGCTGACCGTTAATTTCAAAGATGGCCCCATCATCGAGTTCAGCCAGGATGGGATTGTCAAAAATGGGCAGCAGCATGTCGGCTGTCAGGTTGTGCGAAATCTTGCCGCCACTCCCGTGGTCTAAAAGGATTTTTTCGTCACTCATAGAGTTTGTGCCCTTCGACTTGGCTCAGGGTGGTGAGCTTGTCGAACCATTTTGTGTTTGGTGTTTGGTTTTTTGTATTACGGGTTATCATCGCATAGCGCTGAGCGCATGGCGTCATCAGTTCACTCGCTTTGTTCTATGCGCCTTGTGCTATGCAATTACTTTGTATCGTACATTGTATCTTTACTTAAAACTTTAAAAATTTCACTGATTAGTGCTACTCAGAAATGAGGATTTTTGTGTGAGTTCAAGGCGGGCGGCAGATTTAACCCGGAGGAATAGCAAGCTATTTCGAGGAGTTAAATCTCGGCGCCCAACGCCGAAATCGCGCAAAAAGACCATTTATGATGCACTAACTTTGATAGCGATAATACGCCGCACAGGTCCCTTCGCTCGACACCATGCACGGGCCCACCGGGTCTGCCGGAGTACAAACGGTTTTGTAAAGAGGGCACTCCGGCGGTATTTTGGTGCCGGTCAGAATCTGTCCACAGGCACATCCTTGGGGGTCTTTGGCTTCCGGCAAATCGATGTCAAAAACCTGCTCGGCATCGTATGCGGCAAAGGCCGGCTTGAATTTCAACCCGCTTTGGGGAATCGTGCCGATACCGCGCCATTCGACGTCTGTGGTGTCGAATACCATTTGTAGAATCTGCTGGGCCTTGACATTCCCTTCCCGGGTGACGGCACGTCCATAGGCATTGGCCAAAGCCGGTGCATCGGTTTCGATTTGGTCGGTTAATTTGAAGATGACCTGTAACAAATCCGCCGGCTCAAAGCCTGCCACAACACAAGGAATTTGAAATTGCTCGAAGAACGGCTGATAGGCCCCGATACCGATGATCACGGAGACATGCCCCGGAAGAATAAAGCCGTCGATTTTCACGGCTTCGCTCGCCATGAGGGCTGCCAGCGCCGGTGGGACCAGCTTGTGGGCTGAGTATACGAAAAAATTCTTGCATTGCATCTGTTGGGCCGCCAAAATTGCAGCGGCGATGGTCGGGGCTGTGGTTTCAAAGCCAACCCCTAAAAAAACAATGTTTTTGGTTGGATTTTTGCGAGCGATTTCAAGAGCGTCCATGGTCGAATAAACCATCCGGATGTCACGCCCCTCGGCCCGCTCTTTTTGCAGCGAAGATCCGCTTCCGGGCACTCGCATCAAATCCCCGAAGGTCGTCACGATCACGTCTTTGATTTTCGCAAGTTCAATAAAGGCATCGATTTCTCTTTGCGCCGTAACGCAGACCGGACATCCCGGACCGGAAAGCAGGCTAATGTTTGCAGGCAGAACGGCTCGTATACCACTTCTGAAAATAGAAACCGTGTGGGTTCCGCAGACCTCCATCAAGCGAATCGGTTTTTTACTGGCCTTCTTGATTTTCTCGATTAAATTGCGGGATAAAGCGGCATCCCGATATTCTTCGACATGCTTTATCGACATTTTTGTTCCCTGAAGTTTATTTTGGAGACTGAAGGCAAGGTAATCATCCCGTCCCTAAAAGATTCCTTAGCGCAAACTCGAAATCCGAAGTACGAAATCCGAAACAATATCAAATGACCAAAAACCCAAACAATAAAATCAATTGGTTATGTCACTTACATAGGCTCGCAGCAGCGATTACGGCCTGACCCAAAGCGATCCCACCGTCATTGGCAGGCACCCGCTTATGGGTATACACTTGGAAGCCCTTTTGTTCAAGGGTGTGCAGCAAGCCCCTTAATAGTGTCGCGTTTTGAAACACACCCCCGCTCAAGGCGACGCGTTGCAGACCGTGCGTCCGGCGAATATCCTGGCACAGTTCAACAAAAAGCTTAACCAGGGTGGCATGAAATTTGGCACTGATGACCGGCCCGGGGATGTTGCTGGCAAGATCGGCGATGACACCCCTGATAATCGGAGCCGGCGCAATTTGGCGTACCGTGTTAGCGGTCCAACGATAGGGATAGGTTGCTTCAATACCCTCTGTTGCCAGCATCTCCAGTTCCATGGCCGCCTGGCCCTCAAAGGCAACCGTATCGCGCAAACCAATCAGCGCGGCCACACCATCGAACAGACGTCCCAGGCTCGATGTTAACGGACAATTGAGGTCTTTTTGAATCATTTCCGTCATGATTTTAATCTTCTGCTTCTCGATCCTTTGTAAAAGGGCCAGGTCGAGTTGCCACAGCTTGTCGCCATAGGCATCGAAAAGATAACTGACGGCCATGCGCCAAGGCTCCTTTATCGCAGCGGCGCTCCCGGGCATGGGAATGTATGCCAAATGGGCAACCCGCTCGAACCGCTTGGCCTCGGCCACCAGGATTTCACCCCCCCATATGTTGCCGTCAGTGCCATATCCGGTGCCGTCGAAGGCCAGGCCGATAACCGGATCGTCAATCTTGTTCTCGGCCATACAGGAAACGATATGGGCATGATGGTGCTGCACACCGATGGTCGCGATCTCTTTCTGAGCGGCGGCATAGCGGGTGCTCAGATAATCCGGATGAAGGTCGTAGGCAATGCATTCCGGTTCGATGTCGAGAATCCGCTTCAAATGATCGATGGTCAATTGGAAAAATTCGTAGGTTGCCAAATTCTCCAAGTCACCGACATGCTGGCTGACAAAGGCATTGCGCCCCTTGGTCAGGCAAACCGTGTTTTTCAGTTCCGCGCCGCAGGCCAAAACCGATTTTACCGGCCGTTTTAAAAAGACCGGAATCGGCACATACCCCCGGGAGCGTCGAATAAAGCGGGTAGCATCGGCGACATGCCTGACAATCGAATCGTCGCTACGCAGATAGATGCCGCGATTGTGAACCAAAAAGTAGTCCGCTATGCGAGCCAGCCGTTCAAAGGCGTCATCATTGTCAATGGCAATGGGCTCTTCACTTAGATTGCCACTGGTCATGACGAGTGCTGTAAATCCATGCCGTAACAACAAGTAGTGCAAGGGCGTATAGGGCAGCATCACGCCAAAATAACGGTTGCGCGGCGATATCTCTTCGGCCAGCGGATGGGGCTCTCTTTTCGGCATTAAAACGATCGGACGTTGTATCGATGTGAGCAGGGCTTCATTTTCGGGCCCGACAACTGCGTATTGCCGAATTTGTTCCAAATCGTACGACATCAGGGCCAGCGGCTTTTCTTCGCGATGCTTGCGTCGTCGTAGCCGGGCAACCGCTTCGGCGTTGGTCGCATCAACGGCCAGATGAAAACCACCCAAACCTTTAACCGCCACAATATGCCCGTTTTTTAAAAGATCGGCCGCACCTTTAATGGGATCCGTCGCGCGGATTTTTTTTTGACCGGCATCGACCAGCGTGACTTGCGGGCCGCAAACCGCACAGGCATTGGGCTGGGCGTGAAAGCGTCGATCACGCGGTTCGTCGTATTCCGCCTGACATTGGGGGCACATTTTAAAAGACCGCATGGAGGTCTTGGGCCGGTCATAGGGGATATCATCGATGATCGTATAGCGGGGGCCACAGTTGGTACAGTTGATAAACGGATAGCCATAGCGGCGATCCTCGGGATCCAACAGCTCCTCCAGACAATCCCGACAAATGGCCACGTCAGGTGAAATCAACGTTGCCCGGGAAGCATCGCCTTTGCTGGGTGCGATCGTAAATGCTTCAAAACCGCTTAAAGCTTCGACATCTTCCGTGATTTGCGTGATGTGCGCCAAAGGAGGTTGTTTACGAGGAAGGTCCGCCTGAAAAGCTGCAATGCGGTCAGCCGGTCCCTCCAGCAGGATGGTGACGCCAGAGGCGGTATTGGCAACTTCGCCTTTTAAGGCATGGCTGGTGGCCAGCTGAAAAATGAATGGGCGAAATCCAACACCCTGGACAATTCCGTTGATTTCGATTCGCTTTGCAATAGTGTCATCGGTCATGGGGATAAAATCGTGTAACGATTTTATTTAACGCGACGCTGTCGCTTTTTGCTGTAAAAATTACCAGCCTCTGACGGGCTTATCCGCCTGAATTGTTATGGATGACAAGACCTCGGCGAGGTCGGTCGCAGCGCAGCGGACGTGAAGCAATTGAAAGTGCTTACAGCCGTTAGGCATTACTCCGCTGATTCGTCTTGCGCTTCGACCAGGGCGGCCGCCTCTTTCAGCAACTTCAAAGATTCCATTGCTGCGGCTTCATCGATTTTATGCAGCGCAAAACCCGCATGGACGATGACGTAATCACCGATCTGGGCGTCTTCCAACAGCATCAGGCTGCATTTCCGTTGAACACCGTCAACGTCGATGGTCCCCATGCCTTCTTTGATCTCGACAATTTTAGAGGGAATCGCCAAACACATCTATCGACCTTTTTCTAAATATAGTGTTTTAAATTTTAAGGATCTAAATCGACATAATTCAATAGGAACAAGGATGAAAAATTGCATCCTTAAAATTTAAAACGCTCAACTTAGATCCTTTTACGATACGTTACACCCAAGCGGTCCAATTCAGCCAGGACCATATCGATCACGGGGTCCACCTTGCTTAGTGTGGTCGGGGTCAGTTCAACACAGAGGGTCTCGATATCCTCAGGTTCAATACCGACAATAACGGTTTGCGGAACCTTGTCAAGGGCCTGACACAACGTCAGAGCTTCCAGAAAATCGACTTGATGGATTGAATTCTTCATGCGTATGCGTTGTGGAATGGCATCGCCCTCCAGTCGGTAAAGGGAACCCGGCTCACCTTTATTCCGAATGGCGTCCACAACAATCAGCTGATCGGCCTGGGAAATAACGCCCAACAAATTGGTTCCCAAAACCCCGCCGTCGACAATCGATACATTGTCCGGGAACTCATAGCGCTCTTCGATGGCTTCAACCACCCGTACGCCGAAGCCTTCATCCGAAAACAGGGTACAGCCGACCCCTAATATCATTATGTGTTCCGAATCATTCGAACCTCATTGTTTTCTCAATACTTCCCTTCTCATTAATACTGGATCGATCACGCAATCCTCAAAAAAAAGTGTTCCGCATAAGGACACGTTTTTTGAGCCACCTAAAAGTCCTGCCAATCCAGCGTTGGGGAAGTTCAAATTGACATTTTAAAGGTCTCCCTGGTTAATTGGATTCCCTCCTTATAACACTGGTTCCGACAACCATGTCAACCACAAAAACGTTTTTTCAAGTGGACTTCTAATGCAACTAAGCTCCCGGTCCCGCCGTGATGGCAGGACCGGAAGGGTTATTTGTTTACAGCACTTTGATATCGTAGACCTGATTCGATTCAGGATCGATAACATGGACACCACAGGCGATACACGGGTCAAAGGAATGAACCGTGCGCAACACTTCCAGCGGGCGTTTGGGATCCGCAATGGGCGTCCCGACCAGGGCTTCCTCCACCGGTCCCAGTTTGCCTTTGGCATCGCGGCCACCCAGGTTCCAGGTCGAGGGAACCACGTACTGGTAGTTGCCGATCTTGCCGTTTTCGATCTTGATCCAGTGACCCAGGGAACCGCGCGGAACGTCATTGAGACCGACCCCCATGGCGCTCTTGGGCATTTTCCAGCTTTGATAGGTCTTGGTATCGCCGGCTTTAAGATTTTCAACCAGTTCCATGACCCAGCCCTGCATGGCATTGCCGATGGCAACCGTTTCGAGCCCGCGTGCAGCCGTGCGGCCCAGAGTCGAAAACAAGGCGCCCAACCGGCACGCCCAGGGTCTGCAGCGTCGAGTCGACCAGCGGTTTGATGTCCTTATGGCCCATACCGTAGGCCGCCAGCACCCGTGCCAGAGGACCGACTTCGCAGGGTTCGCCGTCATAACGCGGTGCCTTGAACCAGGTGTACTTGCCGCTGCCCGGCCGGTATTCCGGATTTTCCTTCAACGGTTCGGTGACCCCTTCGTAAGGATGTTTGGCACCGCCTTCTTTATACCAGCCATGGGTCACGTCTTCCGTCACCCGGGCCTGACTGGCCATTGAACACCACCCACATCGCGTTTCATGATCACGCCGCGCGGCATGTAACAGGCTGTCCGGTTCCTTTTCAGTTTCCGGGAAATCACCCCAGGCCAAAAAGTTGGTGCAGCCGCCGATGGCGCCCCAGTCTTTGTAAAAACTGGCCACGGCCAGCAAGTCCGGAATATAAACGTTTTTGACGAAATCCTGCGTTTCCTTGGTGATGTACAGGAATTCAGCAATGCGATCCGGCGTTAGGTCTTTTACGGAGGTAACCCCGCCGACGACCAGGGATTGTAGGTGGGGGTTTTTGGCGCCGAAAATGGCATGCATTCTGGCAGCCTTGGCTTGCAGTCGCAGCGCCTCGATATAATGCGCACTCGCCATCAGGTTCGCTTCCGGCGGCAGAACGTAAGCCGGATGGCCCCAGTAGGCATTGGTAAAAGGGCCCAGTTGACCGCTGTCAACGAAGGTCTTGAGGCGCTGTTGGACATTTTTAAAATAGTTGGCACCGCCCCAGGGGGCATTGCTGACGTTGTCGGAAAGCTGGGCGGTTTTGGCCGGATCGGCTGACAGTGCGCTGACAATATCGACCCAATCCAGGGCATGCAGATGATAAAAATGGACGATGTGGTCGTGTTGGAACTGGGCGCCGTGCAAAAGGTTTCTGATCAAGCGTGCATTTTTCGGAATTTGTACCCCAACGGCATTTTCGACTGCCCTCACCGAGGACAGAGCATGGGTGTACGTTCAGACGCCGCAGGAGCGCTGGACGAAATGATGCGCGTCGCGTGGATCCCTCCCTTGCAGGATAAGCTCAATGCCTCTGAACATCTGGCCTGAACTCCAGGCATTTTTTACTTTGCCGCCTTCGACTTCGACCTCGATGCGAAGGTGGCCTTCGATTCTGGTGATCGGATCTATCGTAATACGTTTTCCCATATTATCTCCTCCCCTTTTTTCTTAAAAAGGATTTTTATGCTCCTGCTGACAGACTACATCTCTTCGTAGAACGGGCTCATGGTATCCCAGAAATTCGGCTCGCTGCAGCCAATGCAGGGGTGACCCGCTTCAACCGGCCAGCTCGTGCCGTCATTAAATTTAGCGACCGGGCAGTTGTTGTACGTTTCAGGTCCCCGGCACCCCATTTTGTAGAGGCAGTAACCCATGGCCGCTTCTTCGGAACCGAATTCTTCCACAAATTCATCGTTCTCGAAATGCGCGCGCCGCGGGCACTGATCATGAATGGTCTTGCCATACGCAAAAAGCGGTCGGCCCTGATCGTCTAGAGCGGGCAGTTTGCCAAGAAGGAGATAATTGACAACGGTTCCAACAAAGTTGATCGGATTGGGTGGACATCCGGGAATATTCAGGGTTTTGATTCCCAATGCCTCACCAACACCCATGTATCCGCCAGGATTCGGTTTGGCCGCCGGAACGCCGCCATATGCCGCACAACTGCCAATGGATATTGTTGCGGCCGCTTGGGGAATCACATCTTTGGCGATTTCGAGAAAGGTGCGCCCGGCGACCTTGCCGTAGCCGCCATCGAACTTGGTGGCGATCGAACCTTCAACCACGCAGATAAACTTGCCGGCGTATTTCTTTACGGCTGCATGCAGGTTTTCCTCGGCCTGGTGCCCGGCCGCGGCCATGATCGTTTCGTGGTATTCCACCGAAAGAATTTCAAGGACCAGCTCGTCGATAAATGGATACATGGACCTCAAAATGGACTCGGAGCAACCCGTGCATTCACCGAAATGCAGCCAAACCACCGGGGGACGCTGTGCCGGTGCCGCAAAAACCTCCGCCACCCTGGGTACGAAGGATGCGGAAAGCCCCATACTTGCCGTCAGGAATGTACAGTACTTCATGAAGGCCCTTCTTGAGACTCCTTTGCTTTCTAACCTCTCATAGAATTCCTTTTCCTTTTCCATTGGCACCTCCTGATGCTGTTAATAAAGCGTTAAAGCAACCCCGCAAATCGTTGCAATCAACATCCAAAATATCACCTGAATAGCTTTCATTTTCTAAAGCAAATTAAACCAGAAGTCAAGGCAATTCACGCCCTCCCGCTGCCCACCAACTCAAAATTCAGGTCAGCAAAAGCCTTTTGAAAACGATGGCCCCGGCGGGACAATTCCATCTCCCCAAGACCAGAAACCGGCCGGTGATTTTAACCTGTGTTTTTATGGTGCGCCGACACATCCCTGGGCGTTGTAAAAGTCCATCGATGATCGGCTCCCCTTTGCATTGGACTTTTACAGATTGATTATGATACGATCGGGCATTAAATTCTGGCCATACGTTATTTAGCCGATCAATTGCAGTGAGATGAAACTGTCGCCCAGCCTATGGCCAGCGACCTGAAATTTTGACACAGCCGATTAGGGTTTTTGGGGTTGGCTTCTACGGAGTGCGATTACATGCTGAATTATGTTGTAAGGATCATGGGAACCACTTTGGTGCTTGTGTTTTTGCTGAGCACATTGGCACCCGCGGCCGAAAACAGAATCGTCGTCGAAAAAATGGACGCCAGCCGGACTTGACCAATTGATGCAAGACCCCAACAACCAGCGCATGATCGTCGCCATGGCCGCCTGGTGCGGTCCGTGTCGCAAGGAACTACCCGCCTTGATCAAACTGTATGAAAAATATGAAGACCAGGGGCTGAAAATGGTCGGTATCAGTCTGGATGCCAATGGACCTGAAGCCATGCAGCCTATTTTGGACAAGGCGCGCGTCAATTTCCCGGTCTATTGGGTCGGCATCGACGTAGCGCACCAATTCAACATTTATGCCATCCCGATGATTTTCTTTATCAAAGATGGCCAGGTCGTTGAAAAGCTTCCGGGCCAGCGAACGGAAAAATTTCTAGAACAAGAAAATTCAAAAGCTATTAAAATAAAATCGTTACCCGATTTTATATGACGCGCCTTCGTCGCTCTTCTCCAATCTCTCCGAAACCCCCTATAATGTGCTTCATAGATGATTCTTAGCCGGTTGGGGCGTCTCTACCTTGCCGATCTCGTAAGAAATCGCACCAAATTTACACGATTGCTGAAGGCATTTCAAACAACGGATACAGTCCTTCTGGTTAGGCCCCTCGTAAAATTTCACACCCATCGGGCAACCGTGGTAACAGGACTGGCATCGGGTACATTTATCAGGATCATGGGTCATCCGGAAAACGCTGTAACGGTTAAAAAACGAGTATATCGCTCCCAGTGGACATGCCACCCGGCAAAACGGACGTCGGCTGAGCACCATCCAAATTAAAAAGCCGATCAGGATAATGAGTTTGCTGTAATACAACCACCCGATCAAGTCCCGCAGTTCTGGTTTCAGTACCATCATCGGCAAACCGGCCTCCAAGGTCCCGGCCGGGCAGACGTACTTGCAAAACCAGGTCACCCCGTAGCCGAACTCATCGACGGCGGCAAAAGGCAAGATCAACACGAACAAGCCCAGAAATATGTACTTGCAATAGGTCAGGATTTTGGGGATTTCAAATTTAGGCGACGGAATTTTGTGGATTAACTCCTGCATCAAACCGAAAGGACACAGCCAGGCGCACGGCATGCGGCCGACCAGGCTGCCGATCAGCCCCAGCATACCGATTACATAAAGGCCGAGGTGATAGCGGGCCGCCTCAAAATTGGTCCGCGCAGTCGCCATAAAGGTCTGCAGCGCCCCCAGCGGACAGGCGCTGGTGGCGGCTGGACACGAATAGCAATTGAGCCCCGGGGCGCAGATAACCTTTAAGTCGCCTTGATATATATTCCGTGTAAACGGAAACTTCCAGTAGGCATTGGTCAAAAAAACCGCGATGGTTTGAATCCAGCGTCTTAGACCCATTTTTTTATTCCTGCGCTTACGGTACGCTTGAGGTTATCCGATTCCGATACAGCTCAAGCAGATCGCCGTTGCCTTTTCCAGAACCACCTGGACTTCACCCAGGTTGATACCGATCAGCAGCAACAGGCAAAAAAAGAGCATTAAAATCAAAGGTGTTGGTCGTATTTTTTCCATAAGCACCGCCCTGTCCGTCAAGTTTTCATCCATAGCACCTCGCAAAAGAGGTGTTTTTTGAGGTTGCCAAAATAACGCGCCGATTGAGCGAGCGAGGCACCTTATTTTTAAAAAGGCATATGCGTTCCGCCTTCCAGCCCTTTTTCTACGGCCAGCATGTCCAGGTGCAGGGTCGAGACCTGCTCCAGGGGCGGATAAATTGGGTGGTCGGCGGTCCGGGTATCGACGGTCTTGATGTATTTACGGCATTTATCACACACATCAACCCGGTAGCCTTTTTCAGACTCGCTGAAAAAATAATGAAGCGTTTGACTGTCCGTATTTTCACAGAAAGGACAAAAGATGCGGTTGGCGGACCATTTGTGCCAGCAGAAGCCGCAACACAGCCACCGCTCGCCATCGGTTCCCAACACGGCCATGCTTGGATTACTTCCACAGACCGGGCAGTAGCCTTTTACCCAAGAGGCATCGTCCGGCAAAAAGGTTGACAGTTGCTCGGCACATACCGACAGAGATGGTTTGATGGCACTATACGCCAAAAAGGCCAAAGCCCCCTTGTCGATGGCGAGCGTATCGGCCATATTGTCGAAAACAGTGTCGTCTCCCTCCAAAAGGGCCTTAAAAAGTGGGCGTGGGTCAATCTTTTGCAATTGCACGGCATTCAACAAGCCTTGGGCCGAATCCGCCGTGTCGGATTTTGATGCGGACGTCACCTGGCAAATACGCTGCAACAAATCGCCGGCTGCCTTAGCGTCTATCCTGAAATCAGAAACTGCGATCAGCGGGAAGTGTTCCTGTTTCTTGATCGCAACCGTGTCCGCATTCAGTTCCCAGGGTTGGATCTGGATCCGGCCTTGGGCATCCTGCTGAGCTGTAAAAAGCTGTTCATAATAATCGAGCATGTCCGTATACGCCGGTCGGCTTACCCGAATCGATCGAACGGCTTGCCGGATCTGGCCGGATGTCAGAGCTTCGTTGGCAATCATCATCGTTTCCTATTGCGTCTTCAGGGTTATAGCGGTTGTCAGGAATATGTTCTGAAAGAGCCAAGCGGTGAGGGGCGCCCTATTTTTTTTAAAAAGGCATATCATTATGAATCGGCCCCGCTAGCGTAGTGCCCTGCCGGATTGATGATGTTTCCAAGGCCTTATTTTACGACCATCCGGCCTGTGTTCATCATCAATCCGGCGGGCACAAGACAAGGCATGTTTTGATATGCCTTTTTAAAAAAAATAGGGCACCCCTCACCGCATCCGGAAGATTGTTTTGACAATCACGATAATATCACTTTCACTTCACACGCTAAGCCCGTACACAAATCCAAAACCCCAGCCTATAAGCCGGATTAATCCTACGTTTTTTATCGGCAAGTATAATGGCAAATAGCCACTTTTGTCAAAGCTGAATAAAAAAGGGGAGAAGGGCCAACCCTTCTCCCCTTTTGCTTGCACGCAAAACGTTAGAGCAGTCGCGATGTAATTCTTGTCAACGGTCGCAGCATTTTCCGGAGTGCCACGGATCGCGTCACATCAAAGGCCGAATTGGAAGCAACGGCAAACTCATGGTACATATTGGGATCATACGCCACCAGGTAGATAACCCTGACATCATCGGCATCCAGCAGCATGGCTTTGGGGTATGACTTTTTAACCACCGCGAGGCGGGTGCGAGCCGCCTCCAGCATGGCATCGCGTTCCCCAAAATTCATGGTTCCCGTTGGGCAGGTCTGAACACAGGCGGGCTGCAGGCCGTTGATCACGCGATCATTGCACATATCGCACTTGGCCAGCGTTCCGTCCGGGCCTTTACGTGGAATGTTGTAAGGGCACGATTCGATGATCTCACCGGCATTCAAGCGCTTGGTCTGGGCCGTGTAGACAATCGCCCCACTGGTGTCCTGGTAAATGGCGCTCTCGTCGCCAGCGGTCTCCAGACACGGCGCCTCGACGCAGTGCCGGCACTGTTCCGGAAAAAACAGCCACCGCAATCGTCCGTCGATGACCTCCTCTTTCATCCGCACGAGTTTATAGGTATCAAAGGAGAGGTCTGCTGGATTCTGGTACGTGCCCAGGTTCTTGGTTTCCTCGGCCGGCAGGTCGTGCCATTGCTTGCACGCCACCTGGCAACCACGGCAGGCGGTACAAAGAGTTGTATCAATAAAAAAAGCCTTGCTCATACAGATCACCTCCTTTTATAGCTTGACTACGTTGACCATAAACGCCTTGGTCTCAGGTATACGGGTGTTGGGATCTCCGGCGCCCGGCGTCAGCAGATTGGCGCTATCCTCGGCCCCGCTTGCCGGCCAGCGCCAGCCGTAATTCCAGGTAAAACCGACCTGGTGGATCGTCGTACCGCCCAGGTCAAAGGGTTTGAACCGCTTGGTGACGATCGCCGTACACTCCAGCGCCCCACGCGCCGATGTTGCCTTGACGCGTTCGCCGTTCGCGATCCCCTTCAACTTGGCCAGTTCCTCGCTCATCTCCACGAAAACCTGGGGCTGTAGCTCCATCAACCATGACTGGGTACGCGTCATCAGCCCGGTCTGCCAATGCTCGGACACCCGGTACGTGGTTCCCACGTAGGGATAGCGTGGGTCACAGGTTGCAAAGGCATCGGCGTCAGTGCCGTAGACCGGGGCTGTGGGATTCATGCGTTGCGGATTCATGAAGTTCTTTTCGACCGGGCATTCCAAGGGTTCGTAGTGCTCCGGGAACGGCCCGTCGGCACGCCCCGGACCGAATATCTGGGCATGGCCGTGTTTACGCATGATGAAGGCATACTTGGCATCTTTGCGCATCGATCCGTCCGGGTTCTGCTGCGGATACCAACCGCCGTCCGGAACATCTCCGATCCATTTTTTAGATACATATTTGCCGTCTTTTTTCTCTCCGGCAAACCAGACAACCCAGTCTTGTTTGTCCCAGGGCTGTCCCTTTAGATCGACCGCCGCTCGGTTGTAAATAATCCTCCGGTTGACCGGCCAGCACCAGGAGAAATTAGGATACAAGCCGATGTGATTGATGGCATCCTCTTTGCTGCGTCGGGCCGCCATGTTCCCCTTTTCCGTGTAGGAGTTGCAATACAGCCAATTGGCGGAACTGGTCGATCCATCAGCCTGCAAAAAGGCAAAGCTCGGCACCAAGGTGCCCGCTTTGTAGAGCTTGCCCTTGATTTCCGTATCCTTGACAAAGTAGCCGTTGACCTCTTTGGCCACCTTGTGAGAATCGTACTCGCCATGTGAGGTGTAATCCCACTTGAGGTTGACGATCGCCTCCGGAAAAGTGCCGCCCTTGCGATAGACCTCTTTTAGTTTATCACCCAGCATCATAATGATGTCGCCGTCGGCCAAACTGTTGCCGAGCGGTTTGGGACCCTGATAGCGCCACTGCATCCAACGACCGCTGTTGGTGATGCTCCCTTCCTTTTCCACCGACGCACACGCCGGGAGCATAAAGACTTCCGTCTTGATGCTTGCCGGATCCATCCCCGGACCTTTCCAGAACGAACCGGTTTCATTGTCAAACAGGTTGACGTTCACCATCCAGTCCAGATTTTTCATGGCTTCACGGGTTTTGCCGGCATTGGAACCGCTGCAGGCCGGGTTCTGGCCCCAGGCAAAGAAACCCGTGATCGTGCCCTTGTACATCTCGTCAAAAATGTCGAGCCATGAATACGGTTTACCGTCATCCACTTTCGGCAGCCAGTCATAACCGAAATCGTTGGCCGACGTTCCATTTTCACCGAAAAAGGACTTCAGCAGACTGACCGAGTACTTGGGATAGTTCTGCCACCAGTTGGCCGACAAAGGATCATTGCTTTTGGGCGTCCACTTCTTATTGTAGGCTTCCAGGGACACATTGGAGGCGCGTGGCGTTTTAAGATAACCGGGCCAGATGTGCCAGAGCAGGCAGTGGTCGGTCGACCCTTGCACATTCGATTCCCCACGCAAAGCGTTCACGCCGCCACCGGCTACCCCCATGTTGCCCAGCAGCAACTGGATCATCGCCATGGTCCTGATATTCTGGGTTCCCACCGTGTGCTGGGTCCAACCCATGGCATACATAATCGTGGCCGCCTTGCCCCGGGCACCGGTGGCCCCGTAGGTCTTGTAAATCTCCACCAGGAGATCTTCGGGTGTGCCCGTGATCTTGGAGACCAGTTCGGTATTGTAACGGCTGTAATGCTTTTTGAGCAGTTGGAAAACACAGTTGCGATTCTTCAGGGATCGATCCATCTTGGGTACGCCGTTTTTATCCATCTGAAACGACCACGTGCTCTTGTCGTACTTGCGCGCCTCGGCATCATAGCCCGAAAAGACCCCCTTGGTGAACTTGAATTTCTTATTTACCAGAAATGGCCCGTTGGTGTAGGCCGCCACATACTCATTGTTATATAAATTGTTGTCCAGGATGTATTTGATCATCCCGCCCAGAAAGGCGATGTCGGTTCCCGACCGCAGGGGGGCATAAATGTCCGCCCGGGCCGACGTCCGGGTAAAGCGGGGGTCGACGCTGATTAGCTTGGCCCCCTTTTCCATTGCTTCGTTTACGTACTTGAAGGAGACCGGATGGTTTTCAGCAGCATTGCTGCCCATGATTAAAATGCAGTCACTGTTTTTGATGTCGATCCAGTGATTGGTCATCGCGCCGCGTCCGAACGACTCTGCCAGAGCCGCAACAGTGGCGCTGTGTCAGATACGGGCCTGATGTTCGATATAAACCAGCCCCAGGGCCCTCATCAATGCCTGGTAGATCCAGCACTCTTCGTTGTCCATGGCGGCACTACCGACCGACGCGATCGCAGTCGTGCGATTGACCACCTGGCCTTTATCGTTTTTAAAAGTAAAACCGGGGTCGCGGGTAGCCTTAACCCGCTCGGCTATCTGACTCAAAGCCCAGTCCCAGGATACTTTCCGCCATTCTTTGGCATAAGGAGCACGGTACATCGGTTCTGTCAGGCGGTTTTTGTTTTCCACCAGCTGCTTTAGTGCGGCCCCTTTGGAACAAAGGGAGCCTCGGTTGATGACATGATCGGGGTCGCCCTCGATATTCATGACCCGTCCATCACCGCGCTTGCTCGTATGCACGATCGCCCCGCATCCCACGGCACAGTAGCAGCAGATCGTCGTGGTCTCCTGGGCATACTTGGTTTTGAGCATCTGGGCATGCGACTTGACCGGCTTTAAGTCAAATCCCAGCCCGCTCACCGCAAGCCCGGCAGCCGTAGCTCCCGAAATCTGAACGAATTGCCTTCGGTTCACATTCATAGTGCCATCCTCCTTTTTCCAATCACCGGTTAATAAAAATTGAACCGCGATAAATTTGAAACATATAAAAACAGGAAAGCAAACAGCTTATGCAAGCTGGTTGACCAAAATCGTTGGCACACGTAGGATGTAAGAAATGAACTGTTTGTTTTTGTAAGAAAATGTTCGAACAGGGCCGTTTGTTCAAGAGAGAGGCAGATAAAAACCATAGGTACGGCCAAGTAACTGCGAGTGTTGTTTTTCGTAATTATCTGTTGGTATTAATACAAATATCTATTGGGTGACAGGACATTTGTCAAGACGTTTTTCCGAAAAGGATCTTTACACATGGTGCCCATTCACAGAATAGGGTTTTGGGGTGCGTTCCAGGCGGGCGACCGATTTGAACGTCGGGTCTGCCTCATACCGATCGAGGCTTGAAGCATCGCGTTGCCCCGTTTTCAGCGGTAAAGGAAAGCGTGTCGGCGGGGGTGGGGACTAACCGTCCCCTTCGCTATCAATTGGTTCATCTTCGGAAATCTTGATGGAAGTTTTGAGGTTCTTGATGGCTTTTTTATCGTCGAACTTATCCATTTCATTTCCCAACAGGCCGTCGATGCTTTCCGTTTCTTCCTCGATTTCATCTTCCTCGACCAACAACGCTTCGGTCGACGATTGGTTAAAAAATTCCTTGTCATCGAAAAAAAGATCGGCCGAAGACGGCCCGTCAGGGCTGAAAAGGCTGGTTACAGCATCGGCAATACGACCGGCCAAATTATAAGGGGGGTACATGTTGCGCGTCCGCAACTTGCCAATCAACACCTCTTTGCCTTTCGCTATGTCCGCTTGAATTGCTTGCGCATCATAGGTTTCTTCGCAAAGCAACGATAAAATTTCTTTGTCCAGCTCGGCGTATTCTCTAATCATCAGTTCTTTTTTGGTGTCATCTTTCAAGATCGAATATTTTTGTTTCATATCTTACTCCTTTTATGGCAACCGATTGGGCATCGGACGCACTATTAATTTTCAGGGGGAAATCATAAAAATAGTTGGATGTCAACATCCAATTCACATCGCAGCAAAAAAAGGGTTCAAAAAAGATTGACCCCTATCAGGTTCGGATGGTAGAAAAATCATTTTTGCATCCGGAGGGATGGCCGAGTGGTTGAAGGCGGCGGTCTTGAAAACCGTTGAGCGAAAGCTCCGTGGGTTCGAATCCTACTCCCTCCGCCAATAAAATCGCTTTGCGATTTTATATGACGCGGCTTCGCCGCTAATTAACTTAAAACCTAACCACCTAAAACTTAAAACATACAGAATTCAGTTTTACCTGAATTCTGTATAAGGAGAGATGGCCGAGCTGGCTGAAGGCGCTCGCCTGCTAAGCGAGTGTGGGGGGAAACTTCCACCGAGGGTTCGAATCCCTCTCTCTCCGCCATAAAACAAAACCCGGCCCTTTCTTAGGGCCGGGTTTTCTACTCTAAAGCACCTCAAATTTAGTACCCATTCAGAAATGAGGATCTTTGCGAGAGTTCAAGGCGAACGCCTGATTTGAACCGGAGTAATAGCAGCGCTATTTCGAGGATTCAAATTATGGCGTTCAACGCGGAAATCGCGCAAAAAGACCATTTCTGAATGGGTACTAGCGGCTGTAGGTGGGCAGCACCAGATTGCTGTTATTCAACGTTATGGAAACCGTTTCATTGTCCTTTATTGTGACCGGAACCAGCCAGGCAACTTTGTACATTTTGATCATGGCTGGAAAGGTCACCAGAATAAAATAAGTGCCAGGGTCAACATTATCGAAAAAAAAGGATCCTTCCGGCGTCGTCATCTTGGTGGCGATGATAAATCCGTCTTCTGCCAGCTTGCTGCGGGCCTCGACATAAAAATCCACGTGAGCGGTTCTGATCGCGTCCATCCTTTCAAATTTATCCATGGATTCCAGATTCGGCAAGGCAGGGACCCTGATCTTTTCATTAACCAGCAAGACCCTCAGCCAATCGGCATACAGGATGGTACCGTTCTCGATTGTTAGCGCTGCTGTGCCATGGATAATACCCCCGGCATAAGCCGAAGAGGCTGTGATGCCTGCAATCAAACCGACCACTAAGATGAACTGCTGTAACTTTTTCATCCCTTCCTCATGGCAATCGAAACCGTCCCTATCCGCGGGTTTGGTCAGGCTTTGGCGTCAGCCCCTTGCATCGAGATGGCATCGACCGGGCAGTCCAAAGCGCAAAATTCACAGGCAATACAGAGTTCGGCCGCATCTAAAACCGGAAAGCCCTTCGTATCCGTTGTTTCACGGGTGTACGCCAGCGCGAGACAGGTAACCGGGCAGACATCAATGCAAATTTTACACGACATGCATTGGTTGACCGTAATTTTCGGCTTGGGCCAATTTTTACGAAAACGGATGCGCTCACAGAGCCTCTGGTTTTGATCGAGGACTGAGGCTTGCGGGCAAATTTTTCCACAGGCCCCACAATCGATGCAGCGCGCCCTGTCGATCTTGTGGTATTTACCCCTGTCGCCTTGAATGCAGTCAACCGGACAAACCTTCTTACACAAACTGCACCCGATACATTTATCCGTGATCGTGTATGCCATTTTCCAATTCGTATTTAAAATCGTTGCACGATTTTAAAATTTTTGAATCCCATTTGAGTCAACACCTCGGGCCTGGGCTTGCCCGTCTCGGAATCCCAGCCGAACGCCTCCCAGTAATCACGCATCATGCGCTCGATGCTGACAGTCCGCCCTTTATTGGCTCCGGCCGTAAGCGGTGGCCGCCCCAAAGCACGATCCGTCATTTTGATGTCTTTGGGCTCAATGCCATGTTTGATGTTGAACGCCTGCCGGAGGGTTTGAATCCGGGCACCGATCCGCAAATAGTCTTCCGGCTCGCGCTTCCAGCCCGTGGCCGCGTTCAGCCATTGAAACAAGGGAAACCGCTTGGGTCCCAGCAAAGCGGCGTACAAGCAACCGCCGGCGCCGTTCATCACATTGGTGAACTGGCTGCAGGCCGCCGCCGCCGTCGCTTTTTCTTGGTCAGGCTCAAACTTGCTGCGTTTGAGATATATGAGATCCGGCGCGGGTAGGTTCTCGGCATGTTCCCATAGCTGAAACAGTTCGTAGTAAAGCTGGGAACCGATGGTATGCCGACCGGGTGTGGGCTCGACACAATTGTGTAACGCAAAACCCGGGTCAAAACGGCCGTCATGCATGGCCAATTCCTGTCCACCGGCATGAATGGCATAGGCCTCAGACCCCCGGCCGATTTTTTGTGCTGCAACCTTGACACCATCGGCCAAAAGATCACCGATGCCTTCACGTCGGATCATTTTTTCAACCAGGGCGATAATCGCCTGACTGTTACCCCAGGTCAAATCAAGGCCATCGACATCTTGGGGGCTTAGAAGGCCTTGCTCGTAACATTCGATGGCAAAGGCGACGGTGCCCCCGACTGAAATGGTGTCCATTCCGGCCCGGTTCAACATGTCGTTGAGAACAAAAATACTGTCGGGGTCATCGTTTAGGCACAACCCACCCAGAGCCAGGACCGTTTCGTATTCCGGTTTGTGGCTCGCATGTGACAACCCCGCTTTAGCGCACAGCCCACCGCACCCTAAAGGGCAGGAATAACAGTGATATTTAACAATCACACAATCAGAAAAAGCCTCCGGGCGCAAGCGCTCTGATTTATCCCGGCCAAAATCCTCAGTGCTGCCTTTCCAGTTCTTGATGGGCGAATCTCCCAACTCGATCATCAATTGATTCAAACTGGCGGTTCCCCATTTTTTAAGCATTAAATTGAAGACCGTATTGAATAACAGAAGCTCGGCATTGGGCTGGGCCGGAAGGGCCCTTAACACGGTGCCGAAGTAGGCTAGAATAGGACTGGGGGGAAAGGGCAGCATGAACTGAACGGCTTCGTTACATGCCTGGCTCAACGCCTTAATGGCTTGGTAATTATGGCCTTTGATGCGCTGAGCGCCGCCAAGCACAATCGCTTTGAGGTTTTTGGCTCCCATAACGGCGCCCAGGCCTGAACGCGCAGCCATCCGGCCACCGTCGTTGGAAATCCCCGCTATCAATGACCGCTTTTCACCGCCCGGGCCGATACAGGCGACCCGAAAGCGCTGTCCGCCTGCAATTTCTTTGAGTGCCAGCTCCGTTTCAATCGTATCCAGGCCCCAAACCTGGGAGGCATCCTTAAGTTCGATGCGCCCTTTATCAATTAAAAGATATACCGGTTTGGGAGCGCTGCCTTTAAAAAAAATTCCGTCATAGCCACAATGCTTAATTGCCGGTGAAAGGTTCCCGCCACAATTGGAATCACCCCATCCGCCGGTCAAGGGTGATTTCCCCACAACCATCCAGCGGCCGGTGAACAGGCTGCCAGTCCCGGTCAGCAACCCGGACACAAAGCCCAGAACATTATCCGGTCCCAGGGGGTCAGCCCCCGCCGGTATCCGGTTGTAAAGAAGATAGGCCGCCAATCCCATTCCCGAAAGAAATTGCTCATAAACCCGGTCGGGGACTTTTTCCTCACGGAATCGGCCGGTGCCCAAATCAACCCACAGCACGCTGCCCATGTAGCCTTTACCCATAGCGTCGCCTCTCCCGGAGCCCGGACTCAAAACAGCTTGGCTGGTATCTGATGATAACTTGAAATAAAAATATGAGGGGGTGATTGATTGATGCGTGTGTCGATCGAGCAAGCCATTGTAAAATGTCTTCGGGCCCTATCCACCGGAAACGGACAAGTCTCTGCGCTGGGCCTTGGTTTCGGGTAGGATAACCACAAGCTACTGGGCAGCTTTCAAACGGGCGATCTCTTCTTCCACCTTGATCAGTCTTTCGGTCGTTATACGGAGGCGATTGGCTAAAATTTCGGCAAAGCCCCGAAAAATCAGGTAGCGGAAGACAAAGCGATTATTTTCCGGCAAGGTGTCAATTTGAGAAACATCTGTTGCCAGGCAGACGGTTTCATCATCGGCATATACTGTAGCGGAACGGCCCCTTTCGGCCACAACACCCATTTCACCAAACACGTCGCCGGTACGATCCAGGGTAATGAGTTCCTTGTCGTTGACAACAATTTTCGCTTTGCCGGAAACCAGAAAATAGACCCAACCATCGTAGCTGCCCTCCTTGAAAATCAATTCTCCAGGGGCATACTGTCTGATCTGGCTCATCTTCAGCAGAACCTGTAGATCGCGATAGCGAAACGACTCAAGGGCCGGCATCTGCCCAATCTTTTCCAGGATCGCCTCATCAGACAAATAATTGGCATCATTCATCCCTGATTTCCTCCTATGAAGTCATCGATTCAAACCAGAAGCTATTCAAAAATATCTTTTTTAGAGATCGTTTCTAATCTGGTCTATATAGCACCGGCATTCGGCGAGAATCAACCATTTAATGTCGTGATGAAGTTTTAAGCCTTGAATTACGCTTGACAAATCGGGTTTTACTTAATATGCAATATCTTTTTAAGACCGTAATAATGGACGTATGCCATTAAAAACCCATAACACATAGAAAAAGATTGAAAGGAGATCAAAACCCATGTCGAATTTAATTCCACCTCATGGCGGCAAAGGCCTGACCTGCTGCCTGCTCGAAGGCGCTGAACTGGATGCGGAAAAACAAAAAGCGCAAGGACTCAAACAAGTTTCTATCTCTCCCCGAATCAAGGGCGACCTCATTATGATCGGGATCGGCGGTTTTAGTCCGCTGACCGGGTTCATGACCAAAGCCGATTGGAAAGGGGTTTGTGAAAGCTTCCTGACGGCCGACGGCACCTTCTGGCCCGTGCCCGTGACCCTCGATGTATCTAACGAAGACGCCGACGCCGTCAACGTGGGTGACGAAATAGCGCTCTACGACCCTGAAGGTGACGAAATCATGGCCACCATGCAGGTGACTGAAAAGTATGCGCTGTCCGAAGACGAAAAAAAATGGGAATGTGAAAAAGTCTACATGGGTGAAGGCACCCCGACGGCCGAAGAATTCTGGAAAATCGCCGAAGAAGATCATCCGGGTGTTCAGATGGTCATGGACCAGAAAGCATTCAACCTTGCCGGTCCAGTTAAAGTTCTCAGTGAAGGCGAATACCCGACCCAGTATGCCGGCGTTTACCATCGTCCGGAAGAATCCCGCAAGATTTTCGATGACGCAGGCTGGAGCGAAGTTGCGGCCCTGCAGCTAAGAAACCCCATGCACCGCTCACACGAATACCTGTGCAAAATTGCCGTGGAAGTTTGTGACGGCGTTTACATCCATTCACTGGTGGGCAATCTCAAACCGGGTGACATTCCGGCGGATGTCCGTGTCAAATGCATCGACTCCCTGGTGAAAAACTATTTTGTCGAGAAAAACGTCGTCCAGGGCGGTTATCCGCTTGACATGCGCTATGCAGGCCCCCGTGAAGGCCTTTTGCACGCCGTTTTCCGCCAGAACTACGGCTGCTCGAAAATGATCATCGGACGTGACCATGCCGGGGTCGGCGATTTTTACGGCATGTTCGAAGCCCAAACCATCTTCGACCAAATCCCGACGCCTAGCGAACCCGGCAAGGCTCTGGCATGTGCCCCTTTGAAGATCGACTGGACTTTCTATTGCTACAAGTGTGACGGCATGGCCTCCCTGCGAACCTGCCCGCACGGCAAGGAAGACCGCGTGCTGCTCTCCGGCACCATGCTGCGCAAGATGCTGTCTGAAGGCGGCGACTTGCCGGATCACTTTGGTCGCGACGAAGTCGTTGAGATTCTGCGCGCCTACTATGAAGGCCTGACCGAAAAAGTCGAGATCAAAACCCACAAAGCGGCAACGGGTGACTAATACAGACAGTCTATAATCGGGCTTAGTCCCTGTTACATCAATACTCAAAAGGGGGATACCAACCAAAAGGTATCCCCCCTTTTTTTATATCGCTTGTGTTATTGCATACAAAAAGGGAGCCCCATAGGGACTCCCTTCATTTTATGTCGTCACCTTCATTTGAATGGTCACATTTCAGTGTCCGTCCAGAAATGAGGATTTGTGTGCGAGTTCAAGGCGGACGGTAGATTTAACCCGGAGGAATAGCTCAAGCTATTTCGAGGATTAAATCCTGCCGTCCAACGCCGAAATCGTGCACAAAGACCATTTGTGGGCGGAGACTAGAAGCCGCGGCCGGAGTACTCCGCATACGCCATGGACACGGTGCGGTAGACCAGATGCGCCAGTTTGGAAAACGGCGTAAAGGCGAACAGGCACCAGATGGCAATGAGGTGTACAAAGTAGACAATGGCCATAAGGTCATAAAAGCCGCCCAGCCGCAACATCTGCGTTGCCAGGCCGGTCGCGCCCAGTGTCAGAACCAGGCCCACGAGGTACCAGTCCCAGTAACTGGAAACACTATCGGTCTTGGACAGGCGGCTTTTCATTAGCAGGATGGCGCCAACAACCAGGGCGACCCCGGCAATATTGCCCAGCCATTTGATCGGGTTAAGCTGAGAATAAGGCCCCTCGATATGCAATATCCATTCGGCAATGAAAAAGCAGTTGGTGACAATGAAAAGACCGATGAAGCTGAACAGCACCATCATATGGGCGGTCGAACGCTCTTTGTTCTCGGTGCACTCATTGAACTTTTGGTGCTTGAAGATCGTTGGGACGATTTTAATGAGCGCTGTCACGAAACCGACCGGATCGATCTTTTCCTGGCTGGTTTTGCCCTCGGCCAGGGCACTGGCATGCATATCGGCAATGAAGCGTTTAAGACCCAGGGCAAAGGTGCCGACGGCAAAGAAAAAGGTGGGTATCATGATGATATCCACCAGGTAATTGTTGATATAGCTGCTCTGCCAGATCACATCGACCCCGCTCGGCGAAAAGTTCAGCCAGTTGAGACCCACCAGGTTGGAAAGGAAGCCGGCAACCAAAATAATAACAGCGGGGATTGCCAGCAAGACGGGCAGCAGGCCCTTGTTGCTCACCAGTTTGCCAAGCGCTTTGGGGCCGGCATACTCCTGAACGGCATACGCCCGGACAGCGCCCAGCAACTCGCCTGGTTTGGCGCCACGCGGACAGTACGTTGTACAATCACCGCAGTTGTGACAAAGCCAAATGTCAACATCACTAACCAATTTATCTTTAAGTCCCCAGGATGCCGCAATCATTTCCTTACGCGGAAAGGGTTTGTTTTCAGGCGCAATGGGACAAATGACAGAACATGTGGCGCACTGGAAGCATTTTTTCAAATCGCCGCCGCCCAGCGCACTCACGTCCTTAATAAAACCAACATCAGGATCGAGCATGGTCGCTTCCGACATGTGTATACCTCCTTGGTCCAATGGGCAGGCGATCATGCATGTAACCTGCCCGGTACGAAATTGTACGGTATGCTTAGGGGCTGCTGCCTCGGTTGATCGGACACAGCCCGGATCATTGGACTTAGAAACCCTTGAAAGGGTTTGGGCCTATCTCTTCGATCATTTCCACAAACTCGTTAATCATTTGCGGAAGCTTGTCGTATTCGTCGATCGCGACCTGGAACTGGGTGACGCGTTCTTCTTCCAGGGCCAGGCTTGCCAGGGCATCACCGATCTTTTTCATACGGATATCCGCCAGCTCGCTGCCTTTGACAAAGTGGCACTGATAGTCGTCTCCGTGCTTGCAACCCATTAAGAAAATGCCGTCCATACCTTGAGAAAGGGCGTCTTTGATCCAAATCACATTGACGGAACCCAAGCACCGCACTGGGATGAAACGTACGTCGGCCGAATAGGAGAGCCGATTCAAACCGGCGATATCGAGGGCCGGATAGGCGTCGTTTTCACACACCAGCCCCAGGATTCGCATGGGGGGTTCATCGTAGTCGTCCTCGGACGGTACGCCAACGGCCTTGACCATCGAACCGATACTGTCGATGTTGTAATCGGCAAAGCCGATGATACGTTCGGGACAGGCCCCCATGCAGGTTCCGCAACGCCGGCAGCGGGTCGGATTGGGTTTGGGAGTTCCCTTTTCGTCATCATCCAGGGCGCCGAAGGGACACTCTTCCGTACAGCGTTTGCACTGGGTACAGCGTTGGAAGAAAAAGTCCGGAAAAGTCATGTCGCCGTAGCGTGGATGAACGGACACACCCCGATTGACCGATTCCAAGCTCTGGATCGCCTTCAGGGCAGCGCCGGAAGCATCTTCGATACTTTCTTCCATGCTCATGGCGCGACGGATGGCGCCGGCAGCATAAATGCCGGTGCGCTGAGTCTCATAGGGGAAACAGATGAAGTTAGAATCGCAATAGCCATTGAAAAGTCCAATGTCACGGAAAGCCGGTCCCTGGCGGTAAGCCAGGTTGACCACAGGATCGTCTTTCGTGACCGGTACCATGCCGGCACCCAAAACCACCATGTCCGCCTTGACCTGGATCTTTTCACCCAGCAGGGTATTGTTGGCCTCCACAATCATGCCGTCGCCGTTTTTGGAAACGCTGACGACCTCGCCCTTGGTCATGAAGATGCCCGGATCTTGCTGCAGGCTCTTGTAAAACAGTTCCGAAAGCCCGGGGGTGCGCATGTGCTGGTAAAAAATATAGGCCTTGCCGTCATCGTAATCTTCACGCACGTATTTGGCTTGTTTCAAGGCCACCATGCTGGTGACGGACCCGGCATAATCGAAGTCCGCGTCATCATCGGCTTTGCCCGGACTTTGTACGAACACGACCGCCTGGGCTTCCTTGCCGTCCGAAGGGCGTACGATCTTGCCGGCTTTGGCAATGGCCTCAAACTGATCATTGGTTACCACATCGGGCAGTTTGCCGTATCCCAGATGGTCATAGGCATCGCTTTCAAGCGTGGCCGGCCGCCACCCGGCCGCCAGGACGACAGCACCGAACATTTCCCCGTCGGGGTCGAGCTGCAAAATATCGAGCTTGCCCTTGTTGTACTCCAGGTAAGCCTCGTGCTGTTTTTCAACATCAAGATCCTTGCCGTCGGCATCGACCTTCATTTCATCCGGCAGGGGGTAAGGGACGTCGAACTCGATTTTTTCGCCCGGTTTTTTAAACGTCACCGTGAACTCGCCGGGTTGACCGGCCAGTCGCGCCACGACGGTTTCGGTTTTCACGCTGATATTGGGATACGCTTCGAGTTCCTTTAATTTGGACGCGATCACCGGCGTGATCAGATTCTCGTACGGTTCGGCCACGGGCAACTGTTTGCGGACTTGGGCGGCATAACCGCCCAGGGCCGCTTCCTTCTCGACGATGGTGACGTCGTAACCCGTTTTAGCGGCGTCGATGGCAGCGGAGATACCCGTGATCCCGCCCCCGATAACCAGGATTTTTTTGCTCATGGTGTCAAGCAGAAAAGGTTCCGGCACGTCAACTTTTTCAACGCGAGCCATGCCCATCTTGATATAGTCCTCAGCCAGCATCTGCACGCGATCGAAATGTTCGTCGTCATCTTTTTGCTCTTCGGTAAGGGCCGGGAACTCCGAGCGCGGATGCGACCAGACCACCTGCTCGCGCAAATTGACCCGATCGACGATGCATCCGTCAAACTTGAATATGTCATAATTAACCCGGCGCGAACAGGCACCGATCACCAGGGTATTGGTCCCTTCCGCGATGTCTTTTTTCAAAAGCGCCACCCCTTCGTCACCGCAAAGGCAGGGATGCGTTTTTACGGGAAGCCCTTCTTCTTCGGGCACGTCACACAGTTCTTTTATGTCGAGAGCATCCCCGATGCCACAACCTGTGCAAATATATACACCATATTTCTTGTCCATGGATTACCTCCTACCTCCTTGCCAGGGTTTGAATCGCCTTCAATGCCATACCGGTAGCATTCTGGTTGGATGAAACCACATCGGCCGGCTTGTTGGCGCATCCGGCACCAAACATGCCGCCTTTTTCAAAATCATTGATGATGAATCCATCCTCGTTGTAGTTTAGATCCGCAGGTAGCTTGGCAATGGCGGCTGTCGGTTGCATACCGGTGGCAAGGACCACCATATCGACAGTTTGCCGGACTTTTTCACCTGTCACGGCGTTTTCGGCAACCACGGTTATGTTTTTACTGGCCGGATCTTCACTGACCTCGGCCACCTTGCCTTTGATAAAAAAGACGTTTTCGTCTTCCTTGATTTTCTTATAGAATTTTTCATAGCGCTGCCCGGGCGCGCGCAGATCGATGTAAAAGATATAAATCTTGGCGTCCGGATACCGTTCGCGGATATAGGTGGCCTGTTTCAATGAGGCCATGCAGCAAATATAGGAGCAGTACGGCAGATGGTTTTCATCCCGGGAACCGGCACACTGAACAAAAGCGACGCTCTCCGGCGCCTTGCCGTCCGAAGGGCGAACAATTTTGCTGTCGGTCGGTCCGTTGGGGGATGCCATTCGCTCCAGCATCATATTGGTAACGATATTGTCGTATTGCCCAAATCCAAGATTGTCGATCTTGGTGGCATCGTACGGTTCCCAACCGGTGGCCCAGACGATGGCGCCGACCTGCAAGTCCATGGATTTGGCTTCCATTTCCAGGTCGATGGCATCGTACTGACACGCGTCTTTGCATTTCTGGGCGTCATCCGTACCGATAATCTGGGGTGAAAGCACAAAACGTGCTGGAAAGGCCATTTCAAAGGGCAAAAAAACGCCCTTGGATTTGTCCATTCCAAAATTATACGCATTGGACACTTCGGCTTGACAGGCAGTTGCGCAATCACCGCAGCAGGTGCATTTTTCGTTGACATAACGGGGATTTAATTTCACCGTCACGTCATAGCTGCCAGGCCCCCCATCGACTTTCTCGACTTCAGCCAGGGTCAGGACCTTGATACGCGGGTTGTCCTTGATTCTTCGGAAGTTGATCTCGAGTCCGCAGGTCGGAGGACATAGCTTGGGAAAATATTGGTTCAGCTGTGCTACTCTTCCGCCCAGGTAAGGATTTTTTTCGACCAAGAACACTTCGTACCCCACTTCTGCGGCTTCAATGGCCGTGGTCAAGCCACTGATTCCTCCGCCGACAACCATAATGCTTCCACTCGCAGGGGCTGTATTGTCGTTTGTCATGCTATCCCTCCGTGAACCATAAATAGTTAACATCGTAAAGAAAACACGCTTCTCTCAGGCGATACCCTTTTTTTTGAAACCGGTAACGGGAAGCTGGAACCGATTTAATCTGCCTAGCAGGTCCAGCTTCCGGTTTCAAGTTTCAAGCGCTTCTGATCATCGGCCCGGCACAACGCAAGCACAAGTCCAAAGAGGATATCGCCCGATCATAAAAAGCGTCTGAAAGACATTAATAAAAACCTCCAGGCGCCCTGCGGCACCTGGAGGTCGTTTTATGTATCGACTAAATCACTGCCGACCTTCGATTAATCCGGGATGATCTTGATGTAGTCTTTCTTGAAAACATCCCATTCGGCCTTGTCCGGATCGTACTTGGAGTTGACGAAGCAGAACCAGTTCTCGTCATCCTGGCCCGGGTAATCGGCTTGATAGTAGAAGCCCGGATAACGGGTTTCTTTACGGTACTGGATGTGACGCAGATGCGCTTCAACGGTCCAGATCCGATGCTCGATTTCCCAGCAACGCATCAGTTCGTGCAGGTCGCCGGCAGCCATTTTGGCGCAGTCTTCGCGCATGGTGGCCAGCAGGTCCATGACCACTTCCAGATTCTTGGAAGTCGTCAGGTAATACGTCGCAGTCCCGCCACCGTACTCATGGGTGGCTTTCATCAAGCGGTACATCATGCCATTGGGTTTGAGGTAATTGGGGTTGATGTCATCCGCGGTGGTGTAGTCAGCATGCTCCAGATACAGTGCGGACCGGTTTGTAAACCATGTCGACCAGCTCTTCGTTGGACTGTTTCAAAGTCGGAGCGAAATCCGCATTGTCTTTGGCGTAGCGGACCAATTGCTTGCCAACCATTCGTCCTTCGGCGTGTGAACCGGAGGAGAACTTGTGGCCGGAGCAGCCCACGCCGTCGCCGGCGGTAAACAGACCGTTGACGGTCGTCATGCGGTTGTAGATCTTACCGTTGTCAGCCTTGATTTTATAGGCATCCGGGATCCAGTCGTAATCCGGGCCGGAGGTCCACAGGCCGCAGCAGCCCGAGTGAGATCCGAGCAGATACGGTTCGGTCGGCATAACTTCGGAATTTTTCTTTTCCGGTTCGCAGTCCTGGGCACACCACAGGTTGGCCTGGCCACAGGTCATGTCGAGGAAGTCTTCCCAAGCTTCGGCTTCGAGGTGCTTGAGTTCCTTCTTGTCCATGGTCTTGCCGATGTCGGCCAGTGCGGTAACCGTGTCCATCATGATCGGGCCGCGGCCTTCTTTCATCTCGAACAGCATCAGGTGGTTTCGCAGACAGGTCGGGGTGATGGCTGCCGTTCCATAAGGTGCATATTTTTCCAGTTCGGCTTTGGCAGCGTCACTGGCGGCAAAGTTTTCACCCAGGCCGTTGAGGGTTTTGGCCTTGAACAGCAGAAACCATGCGCCAACCGGGCCGTAACCATCTTTAAAACGGGCCGGGGTGAAACGGTTTTCCATCATCGACAGTTCCGCGCCAACCTTCATACACATGGTGTAGGTGGAGCCAGCATTCCATACGGGATACCAGGCCCGGCCTTTACCTTCACCAACCGAACGGGGCTGGTAGATATTGACCGCGCCGCCGCAGGCAACCATCATGGATTTACATTTGATGATGTAGACTTTGTTTTCACGTACAGAGAAGCCAACCGCCCCGGCAATGGTGTTCGGTTTGTTGGCATCCAGCAGCAGTTCCACGATGAAGCAGCGCTCGATGATGTTGTCTTCGCCCAGGGCCAGCTTGGCGGCCTCGGCCACGATGCGTTTGTAGGATTCACCGTTGATCATGATCTGCCATTTACCGGTACGGACCGGCTGGGCGCCGCTTTTCAGGGTACCCATTTTCTGGCCTTTATTTCCGTCCAGGTTTTTGCCGTCGTCGGTCTTCTTCCAGACCGGGAGACCCCATTCTTCAAACAGATGAACGGAATCGTCAACGTGACAACCCAGATCGAAAATCAGGTCTTCACGGACCAAGCCCATCAGGTCGTTGCGGACCATGCGGACGTAGTCGTCCGGAGAGTTATCGCCGATGTAGGTGTTGATGGCCGACAGGCCCTGTGCAACCGCGCCACTTCTTTCCATGGCAGCTTTGTCGCACAGCAGAGCGGTCTGATCCGGGCCCAACCATTTTTTTATCTCGAAAGCGGTACCGCACGCGGCCATACCACCACCCACGATCAGGCAATCAACTTCGCGCTCCTCGACTTCCGGATCCCTAACGGCTTTAAGTTCACCCATAGGTTTATTCGGTAATGCCATATTATATCCTCCTTAAAAATTTTTCTTCTTTTCTTATTGATCGATTTTCATAACAGCTAAGTGTCTGGTCAGCCTAGACAGTCGCCTGCGGCGTAGGAATGGTGTAGCCATCAGCTTCTTCCGTAGCCAGCAGATTGCTCTCAATATCTTGGCCTTTCAGATCCGGATATGCATTGGCAGTGCCTTCAGGCGTGGTCCGGATGGGGAACTTAAAGCGTTTGATGAGTCCATTTCTGAACTTACAGGTCCACATAACGTCTTCGGTACCCAGCATCGGCATAATGCTGCTTCCTAGCGGTACAAAGTCGGCATAACCTCTAACCTCGATGGCCTGCGTCGGGCAGATCTTGACACAGGAAAAGCATTCCCAGCACTGATCCGGCTCTTGATTGTAAGCCTTCATCTCGTTGGGTTCGAGGACCATGAGATCATTGGGGCAAATGTACATGCAAGCGGTCTTGTCACCACCCTTGCAACCGTCACATTTTTCCGAAATTACAAAACTTGGCATTTAATATACCTCCTAATTTTTGTTTGTAACAATTTACATTAATAACTACGAAACTTTGATTGCAGAGCTTAACTAATTAGCACCTCCCTTCTTAAACATGGCTCAAGCCGGCCATCTTTGTAGTCTGAATGGTATAATTACCCTATACCTTTAATTATCGGTCATTCAATTTGATTTGCACCGTTGGCATCTTCAAGGAATTTCTTTATGAAATCAGGAAGATATAAATAAAACAAGATATGATTGATACCATCCAACCTTGTGCTTGTCAAGAACTTTTGGCCATGCTTAATTCAAAATATTCGTGGTGTTTTCCAACCGGATAACCGGCTACCGACATATGGATTATATTGGGTAGCGCTATACAACATATGGTAGATTCCCTGCTTTTTTTTGATAAAATCCCATTGCCGGTTCAGAGAACTGGAAGGCGTTGACCGAACGCCCTCACGCCACCCTATCTTTTGACCTTAACGCTTGCATCCTGAACCCACTTTCCCGTATTATCAACCCGTCGATACGCAGGGCTATATATAATCGTGAAACGACGTGATAGGGGGAACCATCGATGGAAGACCATATGCAGCTTCTGGAACGCGAGGATGTCTTCCAGTTTGCCTGTACCAAGCAGGTCTCGTGTTTCAATGCGTGTTGCCGGGATCTGAACCAGTTTCTGACGCCTTATGACTTGCTGCGACTGAAAAACCGGCTGAAAGTGTCATCGAGCCAGTTTCTCAAACAGTATACGACCTGCCGCAGCGGTCCCGAAACAGGGCTACCGGTCGTCTCGCTGAAACCACAAACCGCACCTGAATTAAGATGCCCCTTTGTTACACCGGATGGCTGCCACGTGTATGCCGACCGCCCTTCATCGTGCCGCACCTACCCCTGGCGCGACTTGCCCGACGCTCCCGGGAGACTGGCCGAATTACCGAACAGTTCGTGCTGATCCAAGAGCCCCACTGTAGAGGTTTCGAACAACTCCAGACCCAAACCGTCAGCCAATATCTCGCTGACCAGGAAGTTGAAACCTATAATCAATTCAATGATCTATTGCTGGAAATCATCAGCCTTAAAAATCGCTTGAAGCCGGGACCGCTGGGTATCCGTGATACCCACCTGTTTACTTTGGCACTTTATGATCTGGACCACTTTAAAGTCCAGGTGCAAAACAACCACCTGCTGCAAGAACTTGACTTGCCGGCCGAAACACGATCCCAGGCGCTGTCCGACGATAGCGCCCTCTTGCATCTTGGCCATCGCTGGATTAAAAAGGTACTTTTTGGCTGTTAAGCTGATAAGCTATTGAGCTGTTGAGCAAAACACGAAACACAAAACACGAAAAACAGACCTTATGAATTCACAAAACAAAGTGGCATTGGTCTTAGGGGCCATCAAGGGTATCGGTAAAGGCATCAGCCTGGCACTGGCTCGGGACGGGGTCAAGGTAGCCCTCAATTACTATGACTGGGAAGATCATTTGGAAGCCTTGAAGCAGGATATGGCCCAGACCGGCAATGACCATCTTTTGCTGCGGACCAACCTCCTTGAGACCGAAAAAATACCGGGCTTGATCCAACAAGTCATCGATCATTTCGGCCGCCTCGACATCCTGATCAATAATATCGAGCGCGGTGGTTGGCCGATCGTGCACGGTTCCTATACAGCGGAGCAGTGGGACCTTGAACAGGCCACCACGCTCCGGGCCAAACAGTGGCTTTTCCAAGCCGCTTTGCCCCACCTCAAAGCCTCCGGTGACGGTGTGGTGGTCAACTTTTCTTCGATTGCCGGCCTGGTGGGGCGAACCGGCCCAGTCAGCCTCCTGTTCAACGAGGGGTATGCGGCCGCCAACCGCGGCATCTCTCTGCTCACTGAAACGTGGGCCCGCTTGGGCGCCCCGGAAGTGCGTGTCAACGAAATCATGCTGGGAATTTTCGATACGCGGCATGCCCGCCAAACCCGCGGCTGGGGGTTGTTGACCGAGAAGGACAAACAGGCAATCTACGCGCACACGCTCCTGGAACGAACCGGTGCAATTGAAGACATCGTCAAGGCCGTCCGCTTCATCATCAAAGACGCCCCCTTTATGACCGGCAGCGTTCTCCGGTTGGACGGTGGCTATGTCCTGGGAGGGGAGCGGGTGGGGCCAATGCCCGAAGGTGTTGTTTAGAAGCCATCCAAAAATATCTTTTGACCCAATCCTCCAGAGGCGGACAAGTCTCTGCGTTGGTCCTCCGTTTCAAGTCCTCGATCCGCCTAAGGCGGACCTGCGGCTTAAAACGTTGCCCCGCCTTGCTTGCCACGACGAAGCATAGGGCGAAGGCGGGATCTTGAGCCAAAATCCTATTTTTGAGAAGGCTTCTATTTACCAGGCCGGCTAACCGATTCGCAATAAGTCAAAAAATGCGCTTGAAATTTTGGCCGTGTTTCGTCCGAAAACCGAATGTAAGAATTGGTTGATAATTATTCTGACAAACCGTCAGCTATAACGGCATATAGCGGAATGGGTGATCAGATGTGTAGGCGTGCACTGTTTGAGCGAATTAGGGATCGTTAGGCCAGCGCCGATTCCCATTAACGCTATTGGCATCAACTTGATATATCCGAGGATGATGGTTCATATTGTGGCCAGCGCTGGCATTAGGAACCCTTGTGAGCGAGTTTGCACGCTGAACAGCTGATTATTCATGGAGCGATGGACTAACGGTCGGCATCCCAATTAAGATCGGATCGATGTTGCCGGCTAACGTGGCCGTATGGCCTTGCTTTTGATCCCCCACAGGTAGAATTTGACCCACTTGAAACCGAACTTGAGCAGTTCGACCTCGTCTTTATCGATCTTCCTGCACACAGCCGTTTTAACTTTATAGCGCTTCAAAAAGCTGCTTTGGAAGACAAACTCCCGGAATTGATCCATATTGTAGGTAGCCATAAATGCCATTTTACCCTTGGGGCCGTCCGGTCCTGCGGGTCCCCAGGGATCGCTTTGGAACAGGCGCCTGACCTCAGACCACTTTAGGGTCATCTGATTATACAAAACCGCATCCTGATCGTCGGCCCAGGTTTTAGGGGTCCAGACCTGTTGTTCATGCTGACCCAGACAAAAGTCGGGAGGTCTAAAAAAATGGACCTGCCTGGTTTGGCGTGTGGCTTCGTCATACAAAGCCCCTTGCTCCACCGGAAAGGTGCGACAGGTGTCCGGTCGATCCGGATAAACCGAACACCCCTGGTCTGTCAAATAAGGACAGGTCTTTTCAGCATTGTCCGCCATTCGCAGCAGGACCTCCGGAAAGAAACTGGAGGGTCTGAGGACAATGTCCACGTAGCGGTCCAAAAACTGATCTGAACGAAGACCCAGGTGGCCTTTCAGGCGAACCACGTCATAGGGGTACAAAAACAGATTTAAATTCCGGCAACACCGGTTGAAACAGGCCAAATCGGAACGACACGCGAAGTTAAAGGTATCGCTGTCCGCTAAGCGATCGCCCGGCAGCTTGTCTATCTGATCAATTTCGACATGTTTCATATGAATTATCCGAGTTCAAAAACAACATAACATTTCGGCCACCGTCATTTTGATTTTATGGCGATAACCGGCATCGCGGCGCAGGCTTTTTTCCAACACGGCCATGCGCGTGTAAAAAGGTGTACGATCGAACACTACATACGGCCGCTCGCCGCACTGTTCCACGAACAAATCGCAGCCCGGACCACGCACCACACGTCCGTTACCGAGATGCAGATCATGGGGAAGGCCGTGGAGCCTGCAGATCATGGGTCGATGCGCATACAGGCGGCATAACCCATCGATATTCAGGGGGCACATGTGACCGTCGTGCCGAATATCCCGGTCGGGCCGCACTTGGTAGGCGCTGACCACGTGTGCCCGTTGCCGCAACTCCTGTTGCAAACCGGAATCAAGCTGCCGATAGCCTTCAAAAAGATACAAGTATTCCAATAAGGTATGGTGATAGAAGCGGGTTTGACAGCAATTGTCCTCACACCCCCGGCATTCGAATCCGTATTGCGCCGCGGCTGCCGTGTAGGCCCCATCCATGTCGGTCCACAAGGCTGTCAAACGCGCTGCCCAGGGGTCGTAACGTACAGAGGGTATCTGAATGTGGGGATTTGGTTGTGGCATGTGCAATCGTTAAACCTGGGGGAAGGAAAAAGAGCTTCTCGTAAAGCCTTAGGGCATAGCGGTCCGTCATGCTGGCAATCAAATCACAGACGGTCCTTTCGATGGGATCCCCGTTTTTCAAGCAGGCGCTCATTTCCTTGTTGGCAAGCTCCTTTTTGAGCATCACTTGATTGTCTAAAAAATAGGTGTAAAGGTCCGACAATATTTTTTTGGCTTTGACAAATTCCATGTGGACTTGCGGAGAACGGTAAACATTTTCGTACAAGAATTCCCGCAAGCTCGTCATGGCGGCATACACTTCTTCACTCATGTTTAAATGGAGTTCGCCGTTATCGATCTTGCTTGAAAAAACGAGGTCGCGTATCATCGCCGTCGCCCGGTCGGAATGGGACGTCCCGAGTGTTTGCAAACATACATCTGGGATTTGGTCGGCTTGGATAACACCACTTCGAACAGCATCATCAAGGTCGTGATTCAGATAAGCGATGATGTCAGCAATCCGAACGATACGGCCTTCGTAAGTTACCGCCAATTCTTTTGGATCGTCGGGCATGATCTTGCCATAGCCCTTGGAATGCTTTAAAATTCCGTCCCGCACTTCATAGGTCAGGTTCAACCCGCGGCCGTTTTTCTCCAGCACTTCGACGACCCGGAGACTCTGGGCGTTATGCGAGAAGGTGGGCGAATAAATTTCGCGCAAAGCGGTTTCACCGCTATGGCCAAAGGGTGGATGCCCGAGATCATGGGCCAGGGCAATGGCCTCAGCCAGATCCTCGTTCAGACGCATGGCCCGGGCAATTGTCCGTGCGATTTCAGATACTTCGAGCGTGTGGGTCAACCGGGTGCGGTAATGGTCACCCAACGGGGATAAAAAAACCTGGGTTTTGTATTTTAACCGCCTGAAAGCGTTCGAATATACAATTCGATCGCGATCCCGCTGGAAAGCGGACCGGATGGGACACGGTGCCTCCTCTTTTACACGGCCCCGGGATTCGGAACTCAGACAACCACCCGGCGAGATAAAGTTCTTTTCGCGCTTTTCAAAATCTTCTCTGATAGACATAATTGATGTTATTCACATGACGTATTAATTGTAAAGAGGTATCTGCGCGCTTTACATCCCTTGTTTCAACCCTTATTATTACCTTAAATGCGCGTTGCGGACTATAAAAGAGGTCGTATTTACCCTTATGGAAGGCCATCATCTCATACTTGGTGAATTAACTGATTTGATCACCGGGGCGAAACTGACGGACACCCACGATGAACGCTATCGTCAAAAGATAGCGGATATGTTATTGAATATAAAAGGATATGGTCGGCACAGCATTCAACCCCGCTATGCCCTGCAAGTGAAGGCCGGCGCCAACTGTGCCCTTATCAAAATCGACTTCGTGGTATCGGTTGGCGATAAAATCGGCATGATCGTTAAATACGGTCCCGGTTCCCTGGTAACCCGCTACCGGCCGGCGTTGGCAGCCGCACGCCTGGTGGCACCCTATCAAGTGCCGCGTGTGGTTGTCACCAACGGAGAGACCGCCGATATCCTGGAAGGACGAAGCGGCAAACCGCTCTCATCAGGCCTGGCGTCGATCCCGGACAAGAGCGCCCTGGAAAAGATTGTCACGCAAGCATCATTTCCGAAGATTACAACCGCACGGGCTGAAATCGAATCCCGCATTGTCTATGCCTTTGAGGTCGACGACAGTTGTCCGTGTGATGATAGCATCTGCCGCCTCTAACCAATGTCCGCCCACAAATGGTTCTTTTGCGCGATTTCGGCGTTGGGCGCCAATATTTAACTCCTCAAAATAGCATGCTATTCCTCCGGGTTAAATTTGGCATCCGCCTTGAACTCGCACAAAAATCCTCATTTCTGGACGGACACTGACAAGTACTAACCTAAAGGATTACGAAATGGACAATGCCTATTTTATGGGGCAGGCGCTGGCCCAGGCTGAACAAGCCTTGGCGCACAACGAATTTCCAGTGGGCTGTGTTATCGTGGCCCGTGACCGTATCATTGCCACCGGTGCCCGGACCGGCTCGTCCGGACCGGCACCCAATGAAATCGATCATGCTGAAATGGTGGCACTGCGCCAATTGTCCCTTCATTCCGAGGCCTTTGCCCCAGCAAACGCTCCGCATTTTTTGCACACTGGAGCCGTGCCTTATGTGTTTCGGGGCGATCCTTTTAAACAGGATCTGTGAGATCGTATATGCCTACGAAGATGTCATGGGTGGCGGCACGGCCTGCCCTACCGAAAGCTTGCCGCCCCTGTATCACGACCATAAGATCAGGATTACACGCGCTGTCGAACGGCAGGCAAGTCTGAGGCTTTTTCAAACTTATTTCGCTAACCCCGACAATCGTTACTGGCAAGGCAGCTTATTGGCTCGATACACACTTGCCCAAAAACCCGTTTCCCTTGATGGGTAATCGCTGATTATAGGGTCCCGAAACCATCTGTCAGTAGGGCGTCTATAATTTATTTTTGTTGCATTTTTTTCTTGCATTTCTTAATGTTGTTATATAATCCACAATCCCAAACGGATTTGTGTTTTAAATTTAGAACCATACACAATCGCGGAAAAGCACTAACGATCGTGCCATTAGCCAGCATCACTGACGGATGGCGTCTTCGTTTTGCTTGGCAATAACCAATTTAGGAGGAGGTGC
This sequence comes from uncultured delta proteobacterium, assembly GCA_963802265.1. GTDB lineage: Bacteria > Desulfobacterota > Desulfobacteria > Desulfobacterales > CAWDIC01 > CAWDIC01. The sequence continues at coordinate 917,094 of CAWDIC010000001.1, read as the reverse complement.
AGGCATAGCTATATCAAGACGATCACACAGGACGCCCAGCAAAGGACCACGAATACGAGTCAACAAGAACATTAGAGCAAAAGAAGTAAGGGTAATCGATCCTGACGGTAATCAGGTCGGTATCGTCCCAACCTATAAAGCACTTGCAACGGCAGGTGACTTTGGGCTTGATTTGGTTGAAATTTCTCCGAATGCCAACCCACCTGTCTGTAAAATAATGGATTACGGTCGGTACAAGTATGAACTGACCAAAAAACAACAGGAAGCCAAAAAAAAGCAAAGCACGTTTCAGGTCAAAGAAATCAAGGTGCGGCCCAAAACCGGTGAACATGATCTACAGGTCAAGATGGGACACATTCAACGGTTTCTTGAAAAAAAGAATAAGGTCAAAGTAACGGTTCTTTTCCGGGGCCGTGAGATTACGCTATCCGATCGGGGTCGCGAAATGCTCAAGCGCATTGCTGAAGAATTGGAAGAAATCGCCAGTGTCGAGCAAATGCCGAAATTCGAAGGCCGGACCATCATGATGGTTCTATCGCCTAAATAGCGGCCCGCAACCGAGCATCTGGGCCGCCACCGATATCGAAAAACAACACCATCGTCATCTTCAACCAGTTGGCGCGAGTTGGCATCTGAGATTGCTCGCGCCATCTGTTTTTTATTGTTTTACCATAAAATTTAAAAGGAGAGTTCAAAATGCCGAAAATAAAGACCAACCGAGCCGCTGCCAAGCGTTTTAAAAAAACCGGTACCGGCAAATTCGTCTTTCGCAAATCACATGGCAGTCATATTCTAACCAAAAAGACGACCAAACGGAAACGCTCATTAAGGCGAAGCCAGCTGACGGACAAAAGCAATCAAAAAGAACTGAAACTGCTCTTGCCGAATGGCTAGTCAATTCTTGACAAGCAAAAATTGACCCTTAAATTGAGAATTTACTTGTAATCTTCAGGAGATACACGATGCGGATAAAAAGAGGATATAAGGCGCGCAGACGCCGTAAAAAGGTTTTAAAATTAGCCAAAGGATATCGGGGTGGCCGCAGCAAGCTGTTTCGTACAGCCTCGGACTCCGTCGATAAAGCCCTTATGTATGCCTATCGGGATCGGCGAGCGCGCAAACGGGATTTTCGAAAGCTATGGATCGTGCGCATCAATGCGGCAGCACGCATGAACGATCTGACTTACAGCAAGTTTGTTCGTGGGTTAAAACTGGCCAAAATTGATCTCGACCGCAAGGTCCTGGCGGAACTGGCGATCAGTGACCCTTCAGGGTTTACCCAAATTGCCAATCTGGCCTCACAGCAGCTCTAATCGCTTCGACAGTGAAAGAGAACATCGATCAAATTCATCAAGCCGCTTTGGCCGATCTACAAGGCGCATCAGACATCCAAGGTGTTCAGACGCTTTCGATTCGCTATCTGGGGCGTAACGGCCTTGTTACGCAATATTTAAGGAATATTTCAAAGCTCCCCCAAAACGAAAGACCCGCCGCCGGGAAAAAGGCCAACACGGTCAAAAAAGATCTGGAAAAGCGGTTCCAAGAGGTCTTACAACAACTGGAACACGCCGCGACCAGCCAAGAAGAACGCTTGGACGTCTCTTTGCCCGGGCGAACCCTGAAAACCGGAGCGTTGCATCCTGTGACGCAAATCAATGCTGAAATCTGCACGATCTTCACGAACCTGGGCTTCGATGTGGCCGAAGGTCCCGAAGTCGAAAACGACTATTACAATTTTGAAGCGCTCAATTTTCCTAAAAATCACCCTGCCCGCGACATGCAGGATACGTTTTTCGTTTCAGATGAAATCGTTCTTCGCACACACACCTCGCCCCTGCAAGTGCGGATTATGGAACAAACCGCCCCACCGGTTCGCGTTATCGCACCGGGTAGGGTTTTTCGATGCGACTCCGACCTAACCCACACGCCCATGTTCCATCAGGTCGAAGGGCTGCTGGTCGACAAAGGAATCTCCTTTGGAGACCTTAAAGGCATCCTGACCACGTTCGTTCATCAAATGTTCGATGCTCGAACAAGCCTGCGCTTTCGTCCGAGTTTCTTCCCGTTTACCGAACCGAGTGCCGAGGTTGACATCCTTTGTGTCATCTGCCGCGGTAAAGGCTGCCGTGTCTGCTCCCAAACCGGGTGGCTCGAAGTGCTCGGATCCGGGATGGTCCACCCGGCGGTTTTTGAAAATGTCGGATACGACACGACCACCTATTCAGGGTTTGCCTTTGGCATGGGGGTCGAGCGCATCGCCATGTTGAAATACCGTATCGACGATATTCGCAAATTCTTTGAAAACGACTTCAGGTTCCTGGATCAATTTTAGTGCCCGCCTCAAAGGTTGTCTGCTATGATTGTTAGTTTAAGCTGGTTAAAAGAATACGTTCCCATTGAAATGGCGCCCTTGGATCTGGCCGAAGAACTGACCATGGCCGGCCTTGAAGTCGAAGCGGTTAAAGACCGCTACGCCTATCTCCAGAAGGTTCTGGTTGGACGCATCGCTGATATTCGCCCACACCCCAATGCCGATAAACTGCAATGCTGCGATGTTGATCTGGGAGACCGTACGGTGGCGGTCGTTTGCGGTGCACCGAACCTGACCATCGACACCCTCGCACCCCTGGCGCTGCCCGGAACTGTCTTTCAGAATGAAACGGTTCTGACCCAAGGCAAGATCAGGGGCATTCTATCCGAGGGAATGCTGTGCAGTGCCGGAGAACTCGGCCTTGGCAGTGATCGGTCAGGGTTGATGCCGCTTGCAAAGCACCTACCTGTGGGAGCGCCTTTGGCCCAAGCCCTTGAACTGAACGATACGGTTTTGGAAATCGATCTAACACCCAATCGACCGGATTGTTTGAGCCTTATCGGAATCGCCCGGGAAATCGCCGCGATTCAGAAATATCCGTTACGCTACCCCGAGGTTGAACTCTCTGAAACAACCGCCCAAATCGACACCTACACCTCCATAACCATTGAGGCGCCCAACGATTGTCCGCGTTACGCCGCTCGGCTTTTAGATGACATCACGATTGCCCCTTCGCCTTTCTGGTTGCAGGATAAATTACTTTCCATTGGATTGCGCCCCATCAACAATATCGTTGATATTACCAACTTCGTTCTGATGGAAACCGGGCAACCTTTGCACGCCTTTGACTTCGATCACCTGGCGGAAAACCGCATTGTTGTCCGCTCGGCCCGGCCCGGCGAAAAGTTTGTCACCCTCGATCAAAAGGAGCGGGTCCTTACGGAAGGGATGCTGTTGATCTGCGATGGGCAGAAACCGGCCGCCATCGCCGGGGTCATGGGGGGATTGAACTCTGAAATTGAAGACAACACCACCCGGGTCCTGATTGAAAGCGCCTATTTCAATCCTGTCAGCATCCGCAAAACATCCAAAAAGTTGGGCCTCAACACCGAGGCGTCGCACCGCTTTGAACGCGGCGTCGACCCGCAGGGGACGATATTTGCCGCAAATCGGGCCGCGCAGCTGATGGCAACAATGGGCGGCGGCAGCCTCATCAGCGGCCTTATCGATGCCCACCCCAAACCGATTGCACCCCCAACAGTCCAGCTGAGCACCAAGAGCACCAACCGCCACCTGGGAACCCGGCTGGAACCGATTGCCATCAAAAGCCACCTGGAATCGATCGAGTTCAAGGTGAATCCGATCGATGAGGACCGCTTTGATATCGTCCCGCCTTCTTTCAGGGTAGACGTTACACGCCCGGAAGATCTGATGGAAGAAGTCGCCCGTCTATACGGCTACAACAATATACCGGCATCATACCCCCTCATTCCGGCCGAGACCCGCAAGCCGTCACAGCAACTTGAAGCACGTCAGCGTGTCAAGCAAATCTTGACCGGTTTCGGGCTAACCGAAGCGATCAACTACAGTTTCATGGATCGCCATGCCTGCGATCATATTCAGCTCCCTGTGAATGATCCGCGTCGGCATCTGGTGGACATTCTGAATCCCCTGACCGAAGACCAAGCGGTTATGCGCACGTCCTTGGTGCCCGGTATGCTGAGCACCATGCGGCGAAATATCTCCAAGCAGGTCAAAAGCCTGAAACTCTTTGAAATCGGCAAGATCTTCATCAGCCAGGGCTCCGCCCAATTGCCACAGGAAATTGAAATGCTCCTCGGCCTTTGGACCGGTTCCCGCTACAATGAATCCTGGTTGTCATCCAAGGAAGATTGCGACTTCTATGACATCAAAGGGGTTGCCGAAGGCTTATTAGCCGGACTCGAAGCCACAACGCCTACTTTCTCGGCCTTGCCCAAAGAAGACTGCGGTTACTTGCAGCCGGGCGTTTCAGCAAAGATATCCTTTAACAACAAAACATTAGGCATCATCGGCCGGCTGCATTCCCGTGTCTGCGCTAATTTTGACCTGGATCAGGACGCCTATCTACTGGAGCTCAACCTGAGTGAACTCTATGCGCTGCTGCCTGATCACAAACACTTCCAGCCGCTTTCCAAATACCCGGCGACGACCCGCGACATCACCTTGATTGTTGACCAAAATATCGAAGCCCAGGCGATTTTGGACAGTCTCGCGCAGGCGCAGGAAAAGTTAGTCGAAGATATTTTCTTGTTCGATATCTTTGAGGGGCAACCGATTCCGAAAGGCAAAAAAAGCCTTTCTATGCGAATCACCTACCGTTCTTTTGAGACAACCCTGGAAGACGCGAGCATCAACCGCCTCCATCGCGACCTAACTGCGAAGCTATTAAAGCTTTTTGAGGCGACACTGCCGACCTAACCGCCAGCAAATTCGAAGGAGGTTCCGTATGACATTGGCCCCAGCAGACCTTCCTGACAAGCTTTTTTTTAAAATCGGTGAAGTGAGCACGATCGCCGGTGTTCCTGCCTATGTTCTCAGATTCTGGGAATCGGAATTCAAGCAAATCAACCCCAAGCGCACCTCTGCCGGTCAGCGGTTGTATCGAAAACAGGATGTCGAACGGGTGCTACTGATTAAACATTTGCTGCATGAAAAAAAATTCACCATCAAAGGTGCCAAGCGGCACTTGCAATCCAAAGCCGGCCATGCTGACCCGACCCCCTCGCTCCTCGAAGAAATTCGCTCCGAGTTGCAGTCGATCCGCGACCTGCTAAAATAATTAAAATTTTTCTCTAACCAATATCATAAATATGTTCCGAAAAGCCGAGGTATGCGAGGCACCCTATTTTTTTAAAAAGGCATATCACATGAATCGGCACCGCTACCGTAGTGTCCAGCCGGATTGATGATGTTTCCAAGGCCTTATTTTACTAACAACCAGCCTATTTTCATCATCAATCCGGCGGACACAAGGCCAGGCTTATTTTGATATGCCTTTTTAAAAAAATAGGGTGCCTCGCTCCCCAATAAGAATGTTTTTTTGATAATCACTATAAATCATCATTTATTACTGAAATTTATTGACAGACACCTATTTATGTCATAATTGTTTTTGTCTGGTAAGCGGGCATAGCTCAGTTGGTAGAGTACAAGCTTCCCAAGCTTGGTGTCGCGAGTTCGAATCTCGTTGCCCGCTCCAGAACAAAGTCCGCTCTTCCATTGATATGGGGCAGAAAAGGGATCACCTGCTGTCTGAGTGTGAGATGCTGTTACTTATTTTCTGATGGTATTTGCTATGATATTTTAAAGTTTCTTAACACACTTTAAACGGACGACCATAGCTGAAAGGAAAACGGGCTCTTGCCCGTTTTTTGTTTTTTTAACGGCAAGTTAAAAATTTATGAAAGTACAGAAAACAAAAAGAAAGCGCCCTGCGCCGCAACCCGTGGACGGGCACCGACGCACCGCGCTGGCGAATGAGGAGCAGATTACAGACCCAAGTCAAGAACCTGGCCGAACCCTTGTGTGAAGCCGAAGGTATGGAGCTGGTGCACCTTGAATTTCAACGCGAGCCCCGTGGCCGGACCATGCGACTATATATCGACAAGCCCGGTGGGGTGAAATTGGACGACTGTGTGGCTATCAGCCGCCAGCTAAGCGATCTACTCGATGTTAGCCTGGCGATCGACGAAACCTATAATCTGGAAGTTTCATCTCCGGGCATTAACCGCCCCTTGACGAAACTAAACGATTTTGAACGGTTTCAAGGTCAGTCGGCCAAGATCAAGTTGACGCGTGCCATCGCCGGCCGCAAGAACTTCCAAGGGGTCCTCGTGGGAACGGAGCAGGAGAAGATTACACTCCAGGTGGACGAGCAACCGATCGTTATCGATTTTAACGATATCGCCAAAGCCCAGCTTATCAATTATAACGGAGAAATATAATGTTTATTTCGGACATAAAACGTGTGGTTGAACAAGTAAGCCGTGACAAGGGCATTCGCCGTGAAATCCTTATTCACGCACTCGAAGAAGCCTTAAGATCGGCTGCCCGCAAAAAATACGGCAGCAAGGTCGACATCGAAGCCACCTATGACGAAGAAACGGGAGAAATCGAAGTCTTTCAATTTAAAGATGTGGTGGCGGAGGTCCAGGAACCGGAGTTGGAACTGACGCTGGAAGAAGGCCGCAAATTCGATCCTGAATGTCAAGTCGGGGACAGCCTCGGCACCAAGATGGACACCACCACTTTTGGAAGGATTGCCGCCCAGTCGGCCAAGCAAGTCATCATTCAAAAGATGAAGGACGCCGAGCGGGATGCTGTTTACGCCAGTTATATCGATCGCAAGGGAGAAATCATCAACGGCATTGTCCAGCGCATCGACCGTGGCGATATCATCGTCAACCTTGGACATACGGAAGCCATTTTGACGGTCCGGGAACAGGTCCCGCGCGAATCGTATCGGCGAGGAGATCGCATTCGGGCGCTTATACTGGATGTTCTCCAGGAATCCCGGGGGCCACAGATCCTGTTGTCGCGGACGCATCCAAACTTTCTGATCAATCTTTTTAAAACCGAAGTGCCGGAAATCAGTGAAGGCATCGTCGATATTATGGGTGCGGCCAGAGAGCCCGGAAGCCGTGCTAAATTCGCCGTGTCATCCAACGATTCCGACATCGACCCGGTGGGTGCCTGTGTCGGTATGAAAGGGAGCCGGGTGCAAAATGTGGTCCAGGAGTTGCGTGGTGAAAAAATCGATATCATTCCCTGGCACCTTGATGCCGCCCGATATGTCTGCAATGCCCTCTCACCTGCCGAGATATCCCGAGTCATTATCGACGAGGAGAATCGCTCCATGGAGGTTATCGTACCCGACGAGTTTCTTTCCGTTGCCATCGGCAAACGCGGACAAAATGTCCGCTTGGCATCCAAACTGACCGGTTGGCATCTGGATGTGAGCAGCGAGACGCGTTACAGTGAGGCCATGCGTACGGGTTACGACTCCCTCATCGCCCTTCCCGGGGTCGGTATCAGCATGGCGGACACCTTGTATGAAAAAGGGTTCTATTCAGCCGAAGAGATCATCAAGGCTTCGGTCGAAGACCTGATCCGTATTCGCGGGATCGGTGAAGAAAAAGCAAACAAGCTGATCGAAAACGCCAAAACCTACATTGAGACCCGGATCAAAGAGAATGAAGCAGCTGAAGCCGCTGCAGCAGCTGAAGCGGAGAATGAAGCAGCTGAAGCCACTGCAGCAGAGGATGAAGCGACCCAAGCCATCGCTGAGGACAATGAAACCACAGAACCGATGGCTGAGACAGATGAAGCCACTGAAGCGGTTGCAGCGGATGCTGAAACACCAAGCGACGAAACCCAACCGGTGGACGAAAAGACAGACCCAGACGACGACCCGGGCGAATCAAAGGCAATACCGGAAGAACCGGCTGAAGCTTGATTGCACAGCGCTAGTTTAATAAATTGCGTCGGTTAGCAAGTCGTTAATGCAGAAACAGTAGGGGGATTGATGTCCAAGCACAGAATATATGAGCTTGCCAGGGATTTTAACATGACCAACAAGGATTTCATCGAAAAGCTGAAAAGTATGGATATCCCTGTCAAAAGCCATATGAGCTCTCTGGATGAAGAAACTGTCAGCAAGGTCAAAGAGACGCTTCAAGGTAAAAAACCATCGGAACTTGTCGAAAAGCGTATCAAGCCGACGGTTATCCGCCGACGCCGGAAAAAAGTGCCGGTCAAACCGGTTGAAGTTGATGCCTCCCCCGAACCTGAACTTGAAACAGAACAACCACCGGAAGCGGCCAAGCAAGCCGAAGAGACGTCCGAAACCCCCAAGCCGGCTGAAAAACCAGTCGTGACCGAAGACGTTGCTGGTGATACCTCAGAGTCCGGAAAAGCGGCCGAACCGGTCGAACCGCCCCCGGATGAACCGCAAGCCAAGGAAACGCCATTGATACCTGAACTGGAAAAAGCCAAGGCTGAAACACCGCCTGCGGCCGTTAAACCAGCCAAAAAACGTAAGCAAGAATCGCCGGCCAAAATTATCAAACTTCCGGCCCGGCCAAAACCAGCGGCTAAGGCCCAAAAGCCGGCACCCTCAAAATCGGCTCGCATAAAACCAAGTCATGTCAGGCCCTTGAGAACGCCTACACCGGGAACGCCTTTAGCCGCCAAAGAAGCTGACCTTAAGGGCGCCAAGAAAAAGGGTCGTAAAAAAAGAGTTGATGAGGCGGATAGGGACAAACGGTTTTTCAAAAAGAAAATTTCCTTCCGTAAAAAGGAAGTTGTTGAAGGCGCCGCCTTATACGCCGGTGGCCCCCAGCGGGGACGTAAGGGACGCAAAGGCGCCAGAGCCAAGACCGCAATCAAGGGACAAAAAACGCAAATTACGACCGCTAAAGCGATCAAGCGCCGTATTAAAATCGATGAATCCATTATGCTTTCAGATCTGGCGAAACGAATGGGTATTAAAGCCAATGAAATGATAGCAAAACTTATGGGCATGGGCGTTATGGCGACCGTCAATCAAACCATCGATTTTGAAACGGCAACGCTGGTGGCGGCTGAATTCGATTACGAAGTGGAAAAAGCCACTTTTGAAGAGGACACCATTTTAAAACCTGAACAAGACGATCCTGAAAAATTGGTCTATCGTCCTCCTGTGGTGACGATCATGGGACATGTCGACCATGGTAAGACATCCTTGCTGGATGTCATCCGCAAAACCCGGATAACTGAAGGCGAAGCCGGCGGCATTACGCAACATATCGGCGCTTACCACGTCTCGACCGAGAAAGGCCAGGTCGTCTTCCTGGACACACCGGGACATGAGGCCTTTTCATCGATGCGTGCCCGTGGTGCCAAGGTCACCGATATTGTCGTGCTCGTCGTCGCGGCCGATGACGGGGTCATGCCGCAAACCATCGAAGCTGTCAACCATGCCCGCGCAGCAGAAGTGCCCATTATCGTGGCTGTAAACAAAATTGACAAAGCCGATGCGGAGCCGGATCGCGTGCAGCGGCAGCTGGCTGAAATTGGCTTATCGCCCGAAGATTGGGGGGGTGACACGATTTTTGTCCAAGTTTCAGCCAAGCAGAATACCGGCGTTGATGATCTCCTTGAAATGATCCTGCTGCAGTCCGAGATCCTGGAACTTAAAGCCGATCCCGACAAACGCGCCGCGGGACATGTCGTTGAAGCAAAATTGGAATCAGGACGCGGCCCGGTCGCAACGGTGTTGATTCAGGAAGGTACCCTGCATGCAGGTGACCCGGTTGTTTGCGGTATCCATTACGGCAAAGTCAGGGCCCTGCTAAACGATCGCGGCCAGCAGGTCAAATCAGCCGGCCCCTCCATCCCGGTTGAAATCACCGGGCTGACCGGCGTCCCTTTGGCTGGCGATGAAATGATCGTGCTGGCCGATGAAAAGGATGCCAAACAGGTCAGCCTGCATCGCATGCAAAAACAGCGCTCCAAGGATTTGGCTCAAACCAATCCCTTGAGCTTGGACAACTTGTTTGAAAGAATGCAGGAAGGTGAAATCAAAGACCTCAATTTGATCATTAAGGCCGACGTCCACGGTTCTGTCGAAGCACTCAAAGAATCCTTGGTCAAACTTTCCAATGAAGAGGTGAACATCAATATCGTTCATGCGGCCGCTGGAGGCATCTCCGAATCCGATATTTCGCTTGCGGCTGTCTCGGATGCCATCATTATCGGCTTCAACGTTCGCCCGAATGCCAAAGTCCAAGAATTGGCCAATGAGGAACAAGTTGATATCCGCTATCATAAGATCATCTACAATGTGATCAAAGAAGTGACCGATGCCATATTAGGCTTGATGTCGTCCACCTTCGAGGAGCGGACCGTCGGTTGGGCCGATGTCCGCGAGGTCTTTCACGTGCCCAAGGTGGGTGCCATTGCCGGTTGCTATGTAACTGATGGAAAAATCGAGCGCGGTCAGCCGGTTCGCCTGCTGCGCGATGGGATTGTCCAATACGAAGGCAAAATTGGATCTTTGCGCCGTTTCAAGGATGACGTCAAGGAAGTCCAGGGTGGCTATGAATGCGGTATCGGCATTGAAAACTATAATGACATAAAAGTCGGCGACACCCTGGAATGTTACTATGTTGAAGAGATTAAACCCGAAATTTAGAACAAACCAATGGTTGTCGGTATCGGTATCATAACTTTCCGGCTGCATGATTGTCGGTCGCTGAAAGGCAAACGCAAAATCATCAAGTCGATCATCGCGCAAATCGGTAATCACTTTAACGCTTCCGTAGCGGAGGTCGGTTCGAACGACATCTATCAAAAAGCCGAAGTCGGCGTTGCCATGGTGGGAACCAGCCGGCAGGTAATCAATTCCAAGATCGACAAATTGTTCAACATGGCCGATGCGATTGGGTTGGCTGAACTTATCGATACGGAAATGGAAATTTTCAACATTTAACCAGTGGAACCAAATGAAACCTTTTACACGTGCCGACCGGGTCGGTGGACACATTCGCCAAGCGCTATCAGATCTGCTGCTTAAAGACATCAGCGATCCACGCCTGGAAGGTGTTTCGATTTCCGGCGTGAAGGTTGCGGCGGATTTGAAAAGTGCCAGGGTTTACTTTATCACCCTGGGAAGTAAGCGCAGCCCTGAAGACACCACCGCTGGTTTTAACAGCGCCCTGGGTTATGTCAAACGGTCTCTGGCCAAGCGGCTGGGACTGCGCTACATGCCTGATTTAAAATTTTTCCCAGATGATTCTTTTGAATATGGGACCCATATTGATAAACTCTTAAAATCGCTTAACACTGATAATGGATCGAATCATTCAACACCTGAAAAGTAGTGATGCGGTTCTGATTGCATCGCACGCCAATCCGGACGGGGATGCCATTGGCGCCTTACTGGCCATGGGGCACCTGCTCGATGCGTTGGGGAAAAAAACGACCCTCTACAACGAGAGTCCGCTGCCGGCCGTTTATCGATTTTTGCCATCCGTTCAGCGCATTAAAAGAAGGCTGGCGGATCCAAAATCCTATGATACGGCCATCATCCTCGACTGTGGTGATTTGGCACGTATCGGCCGACAGGTCGATAGCGTGCTTGGTATACCGGTGCTTATCAACATCGATCACCATGTTACCAACACCCAGTTCGGTAATCTTCAGCTGATCGACAACGACGCCTGTGCCACGGCGGAGATCGTCCATCGCTTTTTTAAGCGAATGGCGGTACCGATCAACCAGGCCGCCGCCACCGCGATTTATACGGGAATCCTCACAGACACGGGATCGTTTCGTTTTTCTAATACCAACCGTTCCGCCTTTGCCATCTGTCAGGAAATGATCGAACGTGGTGTTGACCCTTACAAAGTGGCCCAGCATGTGTATGGAACCTATTCTTTGGGCCGTATCAAGCTTTTGAACCTGGCTCTCGATTCCATCGAAATTTCCGAAAACGGTAACCTCTCCATGATGACCGTTACTCAGGCCATGCTTGATAAGACCGGCACCCATGCTGAAGATGCGGATGGACTGATCAATTATGCCCGTCGGATAAAGGCCGTCAAGGTGGCAGCCCTGATACATGAACAAACCAACGGCCGCAAACCCGACGGCCACTCGAACGGCTATCATGTCAGTCTCAGGTCGGATGGCCAGGTCGACGTGGCAGCGATCGCTTCCGTTTTCGGTGGCGGCGGACACCCTAGTGCGGCCGGGTTTAGTGTCCAGGCATCGTTAACGGAACTGAAAACACAACTTATTGAGCTATCGGAAAATTTAAAGGACTATGGCGACTGAACCGAACGGCGTCGTCATCGTCGACAAAGTGGCCGGCCTTTCGTCCGCCAAGGTTGTGGCCCAGGTAAAAGAATTGTTCCAGGCCAAAAAGGCCGGCCATGCAGGAACGCTCGACCCCTTTGCAACGGGTGTTTTGGTCTGTTGTCTCAATCGTGCAACCCGCCTGGCCCGTTTCTTACTGCGGGGCTTTAAAAAATATGAAGCGGTTTTGCAGCTGGGAATGACGACCGACACCCAGGACGCAACCGGTAAGGTAACATCCGAGGCCTCTTGTTTGGCTGTTTCCGATCAGCGGATTCGGTCTGTTTTTCAACAGTTCGAGGGCGCCATCGAACAAAAACCGCCGCTTTATTCGGCGCTCAAGCATCAGGGCGTCCCGCTTTATAAACTGGCGCGGCATGGGCATCCGGTTCAAAAGCCGGCCCGACCGGTTTTTATTGAGTCGCTCGAGATACAAAAAATTGTGCTGCCCGAAGTTCGCTTCACGGTTGCTTGCTCGGCGGGCACCTATGTCCGGACCCTGTGTGCCGATATCGGCGAGCGTCTGGACTGCGGCGGGCACTTGAAGTGCTTAAGGCGAACCTATAGCAGCGGCTTCACTATTGATGAAGCCCTGACCATAGAGACACTTGCCAAACAAACCGCCACAGCATCGGTGAAGATTATCCCGTTAGGACAGGCCCTGCGCGGGATGCCGGTCCATATCGCCGATGACACTCTGGGGCATAAAATCCGTCGGGGCGTGGTCCTTGACAGCCGGGACGTGGATATGCTCGAAGCGGACCCATCGCAGGGATGGGTGCAGGTCTTAGATCCGGCCCTCGATCTTTTGGCCGTGATCGAAGCCGACCGACCAGGGAATCGATGGCGGTACTGCTGTGTATTCGATTAAAACCGCTAAGCGATTTTAATTATTGTTTGTACATAGAAAACAGGCTATAAATTTAATTTGTTTGAATAATCGACACTCTTATACAAGGAGGCAAAAAAGAAAGTGGTTTTTTCCAATGAAGACAAAAAGAAACTGATCGATCGGTATAAACAACACGACACCGACACAGGATCACCGGAAGTTCAAATCGGGCTATTAACCCACCGCATTACCTATCTGACCGATCATTTGAAGGTCCATAAAAAGGACCACCATTCGCGCAGAGGATTGCTTATGATGGTAGGGCGCCGTCGCCGGCTTTTGAACTATGTAAAAAACAATGACATTCAACGCTATCGTAATATTATTGAAACCTTGGGACTGAGAAGATAACGCGATTGAAGGATGTCAATCCCACCCGGTGTAACTCCTTGGGAAACGCGGCACTCGTGGGTTTTACCCCAGTGCTGCCCGGACCTGCTCTTGATGTGGGCCTGGGGCCGTTGATGGCTAGGCACCCTGGCGTTGCGCCTTTTTTTACCCTATAAAAACAAGGTTTCAATTTAGGAGACTTATATGGAACTTTTATTAGAAGCGGACATCGGTGGCAAAACCTTGAGCATCGAAACCGGCAAGGTCGCCAAACAGGCCTCGGGTTCGGTCGTGGTTCGCTACGGCGAGACCGTTGTGCTGGTCACAACCGTCTCCTCCGATGATGAACGCATGGTCGATTTTCTGCCACTATCAGTAGAATATCAGGAAAAAATTTATGCCGCCGGCCGCATCCCAGGCAACTATTTCAGACGGGAAATCGGCCGACCGAGTGAAAAAGAAACCTTAACCGCCCGTCTGATCGATCGCCCCATTCGCCCGCTATTCCCTAAGGATTACCGGTTCGAAACACAGGTGATCGCCACGGTCCTTTCCATGGACCAGGACAACGACCCGGATGTATTGGCCATGGTCGGCGCTTCAGCCGCCCTGGTGCTGTCCGACATCCCCTTTGCCGGACCGATTGCCAGCGTGCGGGTCGGACGGGTTGACGGGCAACTGGTTGTCAATCCGACCATCAGTGCCTGTGAACAAAGTGACATCAATATTATTGTCGCGGGATCGAAAACCGGTGTCGTCATGGTGGAGGGCGGTGGTGACATTGTCAGCGAAGCAGATATGCTCGAAGCCATCTACTTCGGACATGACGCCCTGCAACCCCTTATCGACATACAAAACCAACTGCGCGAAAAGTGCGGTCGCCCCAAACGTGTTTTTGAGCCGCCGGCCCAAGATGAAGCGCTGGCCCAACAAATCGAAAAGTTGGTCGCCCAACCGATTCGTGAAGCGGTTGTGGTTCCGGACAAGATGGAACGTTATGCAGCTCTCAAAACCGTTAAGGCCGATCTGCTTGCAAACCTTGGCGAAGACTACGCCGAACGCAAAGACGAAGTGAAGGCCGTATTCAAAGGGTTGCAGAAAAAAATCTGTCGGAACTTGATTTTGAAGGAAGGCCGGCGGATCGATAATCGCAAATTTGACGAAATCCGGCCAATCACTTGTGAAGTCGGCGTCCTGCCGCGACCCCACGGCAGCGCCTTGTTTACCCGGGGCGAAACACAGGTCCTCGGAGTCATGACCTTGGGTTCCGGCGGGGATGAGCAGCGGGTCGAAACCTTGAGTGGTGAGGAATTTCAGGCCCTTTATGCTGCACTACAACTTCCCACCCTATTCGGTTGGTGAAGTTAAACGGATGGGGGGCCCCAGTCGCCGGGATATTGGTCACGGCGGTCTGTCAACGCGGGCCATTGAAAAAGTCTTACCGCTCAAGGAAGATTTTGATTACACCATTCGAATCGTTTCCGAAGTGCTGGAATCCAACGGATCATCTTCCATGGGTACGGTTTGTTCCGGGATTTTGTCCTTGATGGACGGTGGGGTCCCGATCCAAGCGCCCGTTTCCGGCATTGCCATGGGTCTTGTCAAAGAAGGCGACCAAGTCGTTATTTTATCCGATATCCTCGGTGACGAAGACCATACCGGCGATATGGACTTCAAAGTGGCCGGGACCAGCGACGGCATTACAGCCCTGCAAATGGATATCAAAATTCATGAACTGAGCCGGGACATTCTGGCCGGAGCCCTGGAGCAGGCGCGCACCGGTCGCCTCCATATCCTGGATAAAATGCTGCTGGCCTTGCAGCAACCGCGCAAGGACATATCTCCCCATGCGCCCAAAATTGTCACCATCAAGATCAACCCCGATAAAATTCGCGACATCATCGGCCCGGGCGGCAAGGTGATTCGGGCCCTCCAAAGTGAGACCAACACAAAAATCGAAATCGAAGACTCAGGCAATGTTAAAATTGCCGCTTTCTCCCAAGCCGAAGCCGATGCTGTCCTCGAGCGGGTGCAGGAAATTACGGCCGAACCGGAAATCGGGAAAATATATGAAGGCAAAGTCGCCAAAGTTACCGATTTCGGTGCTTTTGTCACGATTATACCGGGCACGGACGGGTTGGTTCATATTTCGCAGTTGGCCAAGCACCGGGTTGCCAAGGTTACGGATATCGTCAAGGAAGGCGAAACCTTGCGGGTCAAGGTCCTCGAGATCAGCCGGGATGGTAAAATTCGGTTGAGCCACAAAGCCGTGCTGGAAGAGGAAAATGCACCCGCCGGTAAATAAAACCACGTTACGCAATGGTATCCGTGTTCTCACCAAGTCGATGCCGCATGTGCGTTCGGTCTCCATGGGTGTTTGGGTCAATGTCGGCGCCCGTGACGAAGAACCGGCGGAAAGCGGTCTGTCCCATCTGATCGAGCACATGATTTTCAAAGGGACTTCGAAGCGCTCGGCTTTTCAGATCGCCAAGGAATTCGATGCCATTGGTGGGCAGACGAACGCCTTCACAACCATGGAGACTACGTGTTACCATGCCCGTGTCATGGATACCCACCTGGAAACGATGGTTGAAATCCTTTCCGATATCCTGCTTAACTCGATTTTTGATGAAAGGGAAATCGCACGCGAACGGCCGGTTGTGCTCCAGGAAATCGGTATGGTCGAAGACACCCCGGATGAATATATCCACCTCTTGCTGAGCCAGGATTTCTGGGGTGACCATCCCTTGGGTCGGTCAATTTTAGGAACACGCGAAAATATCATGCGTTTCAACGCCGACATGCTGAAGCTGTTCTTTCAGCGGTTCTATCAGCCGGAACAGATCGTTATTTCCGTGGCCGGCAACCTGGAGCATGAGCGCCTGATCGATACTGTCGGGCCTGTGTTCGAGACCATCAAACCAGGCGACGGGTTTCCGCAGCGCATCTCCCCCGCCGGCAACTCGCATCTCGCGGCCACTTATCGAGACCTGGAGCAGACCCATATTTGCCTCGGAACGAACGGGCTGTCCATCACCGATCCGCGGCGCTTTGCCTTTTCGTTGATGAATACGATTTTAGGCGGCAATATGAGTTCGCGCCTTTTTCAAGAAATCCGTGAAAATAGAGGCCTGGCATACTCAGTCTATTCCTTCATTTCTTCGCATTTCGACACAGGCATGTTTGGTGCCTATGCGGCGGTCGACCCGAAAAGCGCCCCCGAAACGACCCAATTGATGTTAAACGCATTTAACGCGCTACAAACGACCCCTGTCGATACCCTTGAACTGCAAGGAGCTAAAGAATATACCAAAGGCAACCTTCTGTTGGCAGCTGAAAGCAGTGACAACCAGATGGTTCGCTTGGCCCAGAATGAAATCCATTTCAATGAATATATTCCGCTGCAAGCGGTCGTTGACGAGATCGATGCCGTCAAAGCCGATGACATCATGGCATTGGCTGAAGACCTCTTCAAAGACCACAACCTGGCTTTGACCCTTTTGGGGCCGATCCCGAACACCGATATCTACGAGGCGATGTTGAGCCGTCATTGAACACCGTGCCCATGGAAACCCTGCCGAAGATCAAAGTGCTGCGTTTGAGGCCCGACCGCGATGCGGACCTGCCGCTGCCCGCGTACATGACACCGCATGCTGCGGGCATGGATCTGCGTACAGCGCTGGACACGGATCTGACCTTGGCCCCCGGCGCTATTGCGCTGGTCCCGACCGGCTTGGCCATCGCCTTGCCGCCAGGGTTCGAAGCACAGATACGCCCCCGCTCGGGCCTGGCAGTTAAACATGGCATCGGCCTTATCAATTCGCCGGGGACAATCGATGCCGACTACCGTGGTGAAATCAAGATTGCCGTGATAAACTTGGGCCAGCAGTCCTACACCCTGCACCGGGGTGATCGGATTGCTCAGATGATCATTCAACGCGTGTTTCAGGCGCGCTTGCAAATCGTCGAAGCCCTGGATGAAACCAGCCGTAACGACGGCGGCTTTGGGCATACAGGCGTATAGTCCTTAGCCCCAGTAAACGCGAACCCAACCGATCTTGAAGTGAAATATAACCTATCCATTTGCATGTTGGCCAGCGGTAGCAAGGGCAATGCCATTTATATCTCTGATGGCAGCACCGCCGTTCTTTTAGACGCCGGACTTTCCGGAGTGGAAATAGAACGCCGGTTAAAATCCAAAAACCTGAATCCTGCCGACCTCGACGCCATTTGTGTTTCACACGAGCACGCCGACCACATTCAGGGCGTTGGTGTCCTGGCGCGACGCTTCAAGTTACCGGTCTATCTCAGCTCCCAAACAGCGGCAGCCGCGAAAACCCAATTGGGAAAAGTGGCGACGATTAAAACTTTTGAATGTGGGTCGCACTTCGAGATCAACGCGCTTACATTGCATCCCTTTGCCCTATCGCACGACGCGAAGGACCCGGCCGGTTTCACCATCAATTGCAATGGGACAAAAATCGGGATAGCAACCGACCTCGGCATCGCCACTCATCTGGTGCAGGAGCATTTGAAAAATTGTACCGCCCTGGTCCTTGAAGCCAACCATGATGCGGAGATGCTAACCAACGGCCCCTATCCTTGGTCCCTCAAACAGAGGATTAAGAGCCGTACCGGCCATCTCTCCAACGTCGAAGCCCGAGACCTTTTAACCATGCTTCAAAATAAGGGTCTCGAACATGTTATCCTGGCCCATTTGAGTGAAACCAACAATACGGCTGAAAAGGCCTTTCGTGAAGTCAGCCGCGCCTTGACCCGGTGCTGCCCAAAAGTGTGGGTTGCAAACCAGGATCAGTGCGGTGATTTATTACTGATTTAGGTAAAAGGAGTAACGGATGTCATCGGATGAATTTTATGATTTGATCATTATCGGCGGCGGCCCGGCCGGTCTGTCCGCCGGGATTTATGCCATGCGTGCGGCCATGAAAACGATTTTGGTTGAAAAAGCGGTCCCGGGTGGTCAGGTCGTCTCCTCAGACGAAGTCGAAAACTACCCTGGTTTCGAAAAAATCAGCGGAGCCGAACTTTCCATGAAGTTTTCACAACACGCCCAGTCGTACGGCCTCGAAATTATTTCCCAGGAGGTCGAAGAAATCGATCCAGGCCTTGAATACCACACCGTGCGGCTGGCCGACGGACGCAAACTAAAGGCGCACGCCATCATACTGGCAGCTGGCGGCACGCCCCGCAAGCTGAACATCCCCGGCGAAGATGACTATTACGGCAAGGGTGTCTCTTACTGCGCGGTCTGCGATGGCTTTTTTTTCAGAGACAAAACCGTCGTTGTGGTTGGCGGAGGCGATAGTGCGACCGAAGAATCGCTGTATCTCGCCAAACTGGCACGGCAGGTTTACATCGCCCATCGCCGTGATGAATTGCGGGCCAGCAAGTTGCTGCAGCAGCGCGTTCTGGCTGATTGTAAAATCGAGGTCTTATGGAACACAGTTCTGACCGCCATCAAAGCCAACGATGACGGGGTCAATGCCGTTGATCTGCAAGATACGCAAACCGGAGAAAAGCGGGAACTGGCAACCGACGGAACGTTTATTTTTATCGGGTTCGATCCCAACAACCAACTGGTTCCAGCGGGAATTAACATGAATTCAGACGGATACGTAATTACCGATGAAAAATGCGAGACCAACATCCCCGGGCTTTTTGTGGTCGGCGACCTGCGCGCCAAGTATGCGCGCCAGATCGTTATTGCGGCCGGGGACGGCAGCACGGCGGCCTTGGCGGCCGCCCATTACGTTGAAACAAAAAAGGCCTCCGAGGTTTGCGAACTACCAGCGGATTTGATGGATACGGTTTAGAGCGGTTGTCCCCAATATGTTCCGATAGAGCCACGGCCTGAGGGGCACCCTATTATCAATCGAAAAGTTGTTTTGACAATCGCTATAATCGATACTGCTCAAAGGGTTTTTAATTCGTAGTCCCGGGTTCCCAACCCGACCGTCTCGGCGTATTCGAGTTGCAGGCGCCAGTCAACTTTGGGGTAAAGCCCCTGAAACTTATCTTCACCGGGCCCGGTATTGGTTTTCAGGCATGAATCTGCCAGAGCCGGTTCCTGGTTTACGAGATCCACCGAGGCCTGATCGATCGCGACCGGATCTGTAGATGCCAAAATGCCGATGTCACGGACCAGCGGTGCATCATTCATGGGATAGCAGTCACATGCGGGGGACACGTTGGTGATAAAATTTATAAACAGGGACTTGTCCTCCTTGCCCTTCATAACCCCTACCGTATATTCAACCATGTTTTCCATGAAGATCGGGATGGACTGGTTCCACTGAATCTGGATTGCCTCTTGGGCACAGATGAGGATGCACTCGCCGCAACCGATACACTTTTCGGGGTCGATAATCGCTTTCTCTTCGATCATGGCAATGGCACACTGAGAACAGTGATCTTCGCACTCACCACAGCCGATACACTTTTTCGCTTTGACTTTAGGCGACAGGGTTGAATGCTGCGCCAGTTTGCCGCGCCGGGAAGCACATCCCATCCCGAGATTTTTGATCGTACCCCCAAAGCCTGACAACTCGTGGCCCTTGAAGTGGGCCACCGACACCAGCGCATCGGCTTCCACGATATCGTTGCCGATATAGGCCTCTTTGAAATTTTTCTGGTCGATGGGAACGGCGGTCTCACTCCGGCCTCGCAGTCCATCGGCGATGATAAGCGGTGCCTCGACAACCGGATACGCGAAACCGTTTTGAATGGCCGTGGTGAGGTGATGGGGTGAATCGCTACGTGTGCCCGAGTAGAGCGTATTGGCATCCGTCAAAAACGGTGAGCCGCCGGCCGCCTTGACGGCTTCTACAATTTTTCTTAAGTATATCGGGCGAATAAAGGCTGCATTACCCAGTTCGCCGAAATGAAGCTTAACCGCGACCAAATCCCGCTTACTGACGCTCGTGGCCATTCCGGCTGTGGTCAGCAGTCTTTCGAGTTTCTTCAAAAGGTTTTCTTTCAGATTGGCCCGCAAATTGATAAAATAGACTGGAATAGACATGGTTATCTCCTGTAGCGCTTTTGGTTGGGAAGTGGTAATAAAATCTTGAAACGATTTTATAAGTTTTGACGATGTCGCTCTTAAGTGAAAGGTTTATTCGCCTAGCGGGCTAAAATTCCTATCCCTAAGAAGTCGTAACCGGCATATAACCCATACATTCGTACCGGCACCAAAATTAGCGTTCGAACATGTTAAAGTCAACGATGGATTTAGAGACAAAACTGGCACAGCTGAAACAGATTTATAAGCGCCACGATGATTTTTTTGACAATCGGAAAATGGCGTGCCGTAAATTCTGTGCCTCCTGCTGTACCTGTAATGTAACCATGACAACGCTTGAAGGGTATCTGGTCCTATCGTATTTAAATAAAGACGCGCGGAAAGATTTACTACCGTCGGTTCAGCGGATTATGTCGGGCCAGCGTTTTCAGCCACAGGTAACCATCAACGCCCTGGCGACCCTTTATATGCGCGACCAAACGGTCCCCGAAGAAACCAGTGATCCCCAATGGGGCTGTTGTCCGTTTTTAGAAAAAGAGGTCTGCACTATCTATCACGTCCGACCTTTCGGGTGCCGGGCCATGATGTCTGCAAAGGATTGCAGCCAGACCGGCTATGCGATGATGGATGAATTCGCTCTAACCGTTAACAACATCTTTTTGCAGACCATCGAGCATCTTGATCAAGACGGACTTTCGGGTAACTTGTCTGATATCATTGACTTTATTAATTCATCTCCAAAATTTGAAGCCTATCTTCACAACGACCAGGAGCCTCCCGCAAGCGGTTTGATCCGCAACCAGCCCATTCAAATGCTCATGATTCCACCGGAACACCGGATACAGACTGAATCCTTGCTCCGTTCGCTAGGCTTTCTATTTGAAAAACCTAAATAGCTACAAGTAGGGAGACCCATGCAAACTTACCCAGTTCCTATGGTGCCCGGCCCGGTCCACGTACCTCAAGCCATTCGTGAGATTTATCAGACGGATTTTGGGTCAGGCGATTTAGAAGCGTCCTTTTTCGAATTGTATGAACAAACCGAAGCCAACTTGAAAACCATTTTGGGCACCCAAAATTCGGTTGTCATTCAGACCGGCGAAGGCATGCTGGCCCTCTGGAGTGCCCTTAAAAGTTGCCTTTTACCAGGCGATAAGGTCCTTGCAATCGCCACAGGGGTCTTCGGCTACGGAATCGCCGATATGGCCCGCTCGATTGGCGCCCAGGTACAGACGGTCGGGTTGGCCTACGATGAGACGCTGTCCGATATGGTGGCGATCGAACAGGCGATCACGGCATTCAAGCCCAAAATGATCACCGCGGTCCATTGCGAGACCCCTTCCGGAACCTTAAACCCGCTGGCCGCGTTGGGAAATCTGAAGCAACGCTACGACGTGCCGCTTTTGTACATCGATGCCGTCGCCAGTGCCGGGGGCGCCCTGGTTCTGACCGATGACTGGCACATCGATCTGTGTCTGGGAGGATCGCAAAAGTGTCTGGCCGCACCTCCGGGAACCGCCTTTGTGTCCGTTAGTGAACGCGCCTGGGAAATCATCGATGCGGTTCAATACGTGGGGTATGATGCGCTCAAGCCGTTTCAAGCCGCCTGGCAAAACCGCTACTTTCCTTACACCCCCTACTGGCATGGTATTGCTGCATTAAATGCCGGCGCTCAGGCGCTTTTACAGGAAGGCATGGCAACCGTTTTCGCTCGTCATCAAGAAGTAGGAAGCTACTGCCGGGCGCAACTTCTGGAAATGGGACTCACCTTATTTCCGGCGCCGGATGCCGTGCAGTCCCCGACCGTTACGGCTGTCAAACTACCGGCCAATATCACTTGGCCCGAATGGGATGCCCGCCTGCGGCGCCATGGTCTGGTTGTTGGGGGGAGTTTCGGTCCTCTGGATGGAAAAATCTTTCGCTTAGGCCATATGGGTACCCAGGCCGACTTACAGCTAATGACGCAGGCGCTCGATATTATACAGAAAAGCCTTTGATACCCCTGACCATCGTCATGCGAGCTTAAAAAGGCGGGCGGCATTTTCTCCGCAGATCGCATTGACTTCGTCCTGGGTCAAGCCAGCCGTTGCCAATTCCTTTAAATAACGCGCCGCCGGCAAGAGCGGATAGTCGGTCCCCAGCAATATTTTGTCACGACCGGCCAGGTCGATGGCAACACGGTAGACGGCCGGTTCATAGAGAAACGGCGACGCCGCTGTGTCGTAATAAACATTCGCCAGCGTCTCGCGCACCTCTTTTTTCAGCAGGGTGTAAAAAAAGAGTCCGCCGCCCAGATGCGCCAGGATAATGTGGTTGGCCGGGTATTGTTTGACGAGGGCGTAGATCTGAGAAAGCGTGTTCGGGGTTTTTCCGGGATAAAAATGGCCGACGGGTTCATTGGTGTGGATCATGACCGGCACATCCGCTTCACGACAAATGTCCATGATCGGCTCCAAACATGTCAGGCAGACCGGCTCCAAGCCCGAACCATAGAAAGCGAGCTCACCCACGCCCGCTAGACCGGATGCCAGGCACCGTTCAACCTCAGCAGCCGCTTGCGGATGAAACGGATTGAAACAGCACAGCCCCACCAGGCGGTCCGGATAACGGGCCACGCTTTCTATGACATGGTCGTTGTGCATCTTGAACAAATCCTCGGTTTCCCATGGAAAACCGAACACAACCGCCTTCTGAATTTCCTGTTCGTCCAGGCTCGCGATAATGTCGTCGGTGCCCACCAGTTTGGCCTTGTCCGAATCATATAACAGCTTGAAAGCCGGTTCTTTGGGGAAATATTTTTCCCGGTTAGAACGGATTTTTTTGGGGAATGTGTGGATGTGCGCATCGATGATCATCATTTCCCTTTCGCTATTTTACTCATGCTTCAGGTTGTGATTTCTTAGTACGTCACAGTCGCGTTCCCATTTTTCAGCAATTTGGACAACTTCCTGTTTTAACTTGGCATGCTGGGTTAAACAGGTCTCCGGAACCGCCCCTCTGATTTGGCGGCTGGAGTTTTCCACCAGCTGAATCATCTCCGTTGCAATCACCGCATTGATTTTGATCAGGTCTTTCAACAACTCGGCCAATTGATTGTCATTTTCCATGCAAATCTCCGATTTGGTTTTTGTGTTTCGCAACCCCCTCCTTATCCCACAACTTAAGCGCATAAATCAACTTTTCATTGTGAATCAAAAGCAGTCGGGGTATAAATGTTGGTGTTTGGTAATTAGTATTTTGTTTTTGGTGATTAGCAGTCCACCAGCGAATCAGATCAACGGCGACATCACCAAAACGCAACTCGTAACCTGTAACTTGCAACCCGTACTCGTAACGCGCAACCCGAAATCAAATGTTCATCATCGGCGGCATATCGCCCAAAACCAAAACGCTCGACCAAAATCCCAGGTTGTGTCCATCCTGCGGGTTGGCCCAAGCTTACACGAAAAGGGTTGACCACTACTTGAATTTGTTTTTTATTCCACTTTTGAGAGTCAAAAAAGGCGAACCATTTATTTTTTGTGATCGCTGCCAAAACACCGGGTATTTAAACCAAGACGACAGGTCGTCTGGTTCGCAGGAGATGCAATGTCATTCCTGCGGACGATCCATAAATGCGGGCTTCCTGTTTTGCCCCTATTGCGGAAAACAGCTATCGTAGGTGCCCCAAGTCACTGGAGGAATTATGAAGTTATTTGATAATACAAAGAAAAATACGGAAATCATGACACGAAGAGATTTTCTATGGCTTACATCCATGTCCTCGGCCGGTCTGTTATTAGGCTGCGCCGCCAATCCGGTGACCGGAAAGTCCCAGTTGATGCTGATGTCGGAAGAACAGGAGGTAAACATCGACAAGCAGCAATCACCGTTTCAAATCTCCAGTGATTACGGTGACCTTCAGGACAAAAAGCTGAATGCTTATATCGATCGCACCGGTCAGCGTCTCGCCAAGCTGACCCATCGGCCGCAAATGCCGTACGCCTTTCACGCCGTCAATGCGGTTTACATCAATGCCTACGCCTTTCCCGGGGGCACCATTGCCACGACCCGCGGTATTCTACTGCAACTTGAGAATGAGGCTGAATTGGCAGCCCTTCTGGGACACGAACTGGGGCACGTTAACGCCCGACACACCGCGGAACGGATGTCCAAAAATGCCATCACATCGTCCGTCATCGGAGGACTGGCGGCCGTTGCAGGCGCACAAGATTCACGCTATGCCGGTATTGCGTCCGGCATCGGCATGCTGGGGGCCGGGGCGCTTTTGGCTTTCTACAGTCGCGACAACGAACGCCAGGCCGATGACCTGGGTATGGAATACATGGTTCGGGCTGACTACGGCACCAATGGCATGGTGGGACTTATGGAAATGTTGAATAGTATGTCCAAACATCGCCTCAGCGCCTCACAGCTGTTGTTTTCCACCCATCCCATGAGCAGTGAGCGTTACCAAACCTCCATCAAAACGGCTGCAAGCAAATACCCTACCGCCCGCGATCTGCCTGTGCATCGGGAACGTTACATGGACCACACGGCCGGTCTGCGTGCTAAAAAAAGCGCCATTGTTGCCCTGCAGGATGGTGAAGGTGCCATGGCCCAGGAAAAATATGCCGAGGCGGAAGCCCTTATTAAAAAAGCCTTACAACAGGCGCCTGCCGACTATGCCGGACTGGTGATGATGTCCAAATGTCAACTATCGCTGGAAAACTACCCGGAGGCCCGCCGCTATGCCCAAGACGCCAAAAAAGTCTATCCCCAGGAAGCTCAGGCCTATTACTTGAGCGGCTTTTCCCAAATAAAGACCAACGCCTATGACGCCGCTTTGGCGGATTTTAACGCCTACGAAAAACGGCTGCCCGGCAATCCCAACACAACCTTTTTCAAAGGCCTGTCCTATGAAGGCATGCAGCAGAAAAAAACGGCTGCAGACAATTATTATAAATATCTACAAGTAGTTAACCAGGGGTCCAATGCTCAGTATGCCTACCGCCGCCTGGTTGAATGGGGGTATATCAAGAAGCAATAATACCCCGAGTTCTGAGAGCCTTAATCCTTACCGGGCAAGGGGTTTTGAGAGACAACCCCAAAAGTTATACGTTGGAAGTGCGCTAAAGTGCCTAAAATTGTGGCTTCCTGTCGATCTGATAAAGACAGAGCGAAGCGATTCAGAAATTTTAAGCACTTCCAACTTTAATTCACTTTAAACTTAATTTTTTTTATTTAACACAGTTAGGAAAGATGAAGTCCAGAGGTGAATGATTCTAAGACAGAACGCCATGTGGTCCTGGTTGCGCCGGAAATTCACTGGAATACCGGCAATATCGGACGGACCTGCCTGGGGGCCGGGGGCCTTTTACATCTGGTTCAGCCCCTGGGCTTTTCCCTTTCCAGCAAGGCGGTTAAACGTGCTGGATTGGATTACTGGCCCAGGGTCAACCCTTATATCTGGAATGATTTCAATGCGTTCGAAAAAGCCTTAAGGCCTCGCGACGGTGAAGTGGTCCTGTTCACCAAAAACGGCGCACGACCCTTTTGGGACATGCCACGCAGTCCGCGCCTGTTTTTGATTTTCGGCTCTGAAACCAAAGGCCTCCCACCCAATATTATTTCATCCTATTCGGACCATACCTACCACATCCCCATATCCGATGCGATCCGCAGCCTGAACCTGTCAACCGCCGCCGGAATCGCCCTGTATGAAAGCCTGCGCCACATCGGCCCACCGCATGCGTGGAAATGATTGGGGTTCGGGGTGCGGGTTGCGGGGTGGGGGTTGCAGCATAAGACAATGGTAATTTTCACCGGGTCGATGACTGTTTCATAGCACATTATTACACAGAGGCGCCCGGTACAAACATTAGCGACACATAAACGAAAACCCGAAGCCGGCATCATGTTTGTAACGGGTGCCTCGCTGCACGGCATGAATTCATCGGGCCGGTGAAAATTGCCATTGTCCGTTGCGCGTTTCGGGATGCGGGTTACGCGTTGCGGGTTGTAGCTTAGGGCAATGGTTTTTTTCACCGGGTCGATGACTGTTTTTTGGCATAGCGCCAAGCGCTGGGCGCATAGCGTCGGCTTAACAGCATATCGGCTCAACAGCTTAATCGCGCCTAATACGCTATGCGCACTGCGCTATGCGCTCATTCGCGTGTATTGGGTTTGACAGGATTAATCAGGTGTTTATATTACCTTTAAAAGTTTGTACCCGCCTGAAATCGTTGATGACTTGCGGTGGGTTCGAGCAGGCAGAGGACGTTTCACATTCGTTTTAAGGAGTTGAATACAGGTAGGTGATAGAAATGCGATTTGACAAGTTTACCATTAAATCCCAGGAACTCATCCAAACAGCCCAGTCCCTGGCCTCGCGTCATAACAACCAGCAAATCGAGCCGGAGCACTTGCTTAGCGCCATGCTTGCGGAATCCCAGGGGGTTGCCTCGGCCATGCTGCGCAAACTCGGCGTTTCGCCGGGCAGCATCGCCAATGAACTGGCCCTGGCAGTCGACAAACTCCCTAAAGTAAGTGGCTCTCAGGAAGTCTATTTATCCCAGCACAGCAAGCGTGTTCTCGAAGCCGCTTTTACTGAAGCCCAGCAAATGAAAGATGAATATGTCAGTATCGAACATATTCTGCTGGCGGTCGCAGAAACAAAAGGTGGAGAAAGTGCTGCTATTTTGAAACGCTACGGTATTACACGGGATAACATCCTCAAGGCCCTGCAAGACATTCGCGGCAGCCAGCGGATTACCGATCCCAATCCCGAAGAAAAGTATCAGGCTCTGGACAAATTCGGCCGCGACTTAACCGACCTGGCGCGAATTGGCCAACTGGACCCGGTGATTGGCCGCGATGATGAAATTCGGCGCATCGTCCAGGTGCTTTCCCGGCGAACCAAAAACAATCCCGTCCTGATTGGGGAGCCCGGCGTCGGCAAAACCGCAATTGTCGAGGGCCTGGCCCAACGGATTATTGCCGGTGATGTATCGGAATCCCTTAAAAACAGAAGAGTTGTCACCCTTGACATGGGCGCCCTGATTGCCGGCGCCAAGTACCGCGGCGAATTCGAAGACCGTCTCAAAGCGGTTTTGAAAGAAGTTGAAAAAGCGGCCGGCGAAGTGATCCTTTTTATCGATGAACTGCACACTCTGGTGGGTGCCGGCGCCTCGGAAGGCGCCATGGATGCTTCCAACATGTTGAAGCCGGCCCTGGCCCGCGGCACCCTGCGCTGTGTCGGTGCCACGACCTTGAACGAGTATCGTAAATATATCGAAAAGGATGCCGCCCTGGAGCGAAGATTTCAGCCGGTATTGGTCCGTGAACCGACGGTCGAAGACACGATTTCCATTTTGCGCGGTCTCAAGGAAAAGTATGAGGTCCATCATGGTGTCAGGATCAAGGACTCCGCCATTGTGGCTGCCGCCACGCTGTCCAACCGGTATATATCCGACCGTTTTCTGCCGGACAAGGCGATTGATTTGATCGACGAGTGTGCATCTAAGTTACGCATTGAAATCGATAGTCTGCCGGTCGAGATCGATGAAGTCCAACGTAAGATCACCCAGATCGAAATTGAGCGCGAGGCCCTGAAAAAAGAATCCGACCCGGCGTCGCTGGATCGCCTTGCCAAACTTGAAGCAGAGCGGCGCGAAATGAAGGATGAAATCTTCGCCATGAAAGCCCACTGGCAGAATGAAAAAGACATGATCCAAGAAATTCGCCAGATTAAAGAGCATCAAGAGCAGCTCGGCATCGACGCGCAGCAGGCCGAACGGTCCGGTGATCTGGCGCGGGTTGCCGAAATTCGCTACGGGCGAGCCGTCGAACTCGCTAACCGATTGGAGGAAACGAATCGCAAGTTAGACGAATTACAGGCCAACAACAAAATGCTGAAAGAGGAAGTGGATGCCGAAGACATCGCCGAAGTTATCTCCCATTGGACCGGCATCCCGGTCAAACGGATGCTTGAAGGCGAGCGGGAAAAGCTGGTGACCATGGAACACCGTCTGGGGCAGCGCGTTATCGGACAGAAAACAGCGATTGAAGCCGTTTCAAATGCCGTCAGGCGGGCACGCTCCGGTCTTCAGGACCCCAACCGACCGATTGGCTCGTTCATTTTTATGGGGCCCACCGGCGTGGGCAAAACCGAATTGGCCAAAGCACTGGCTGAATTCATCTTCGATGATGAGCAGGCGATCGTGCGGATCGACATGTCCGAATACATGGAAAAACATGCAGTTGCCCGGTTAATCGGAGCCCCTCCTGGCTATGTGGGTTATGAAGAAGGCGGATATCTGACGGAAGCGGTTCGCCGCCGGCCCTATAGCGTGGTGTTGTTCGATGAAATTGAAAAGGCCCACCCGGAGGTCTTCAACGTACTGCTCCAGATCTTGGACGATGGTCGCATGACAGACGGAATGGGCCGTACGGTTGACTTTAAAAACGCCATCATCATCATGACCTCTAATGTGGGAAGCCACTGGATACAAGAACTGGGATCCGCCCAGCGTGACGAGATGGAACACAAAGTAACCGATGTTCTAAGATCCACGTTCAAACCTGAGTTTTTGAACCGCATCGATGAAACCATAATATTCGATCGTCTCTCCCCAAACCAGATCGGCCAGATTGTGGACATCCAGATTAAACAACTCGGTGCGCGGCTGGCTGAACTGAACATTCAGCTGGAACTGTCGGACGAGGCACGCGCTTTGATCGCTACAACCGGTTATGATTCCGTTTATGGGGCCCGGCCCTTGAAACGTGTCATCCAGCAGGAAATCGAAAATCCCTTGTCCATGGAAATCCTCAAAGGCGCTGTTCAGGAGGGTGCCTTCTTGCGCGCTGAAGTGGAGAATGAACGAATTGTCTTCAAGCCGGTCAATCCTTGATTTTAAAGATGCGTGCACCTTTACCCGACCCTTGCCAAACGCCCGGTTTGCCAATCGTGCTTGTATCGTATATGATAGCCATTCGTGCTGTTTTTAGAATTGTAATGTTTAATGGCGCACGATCGCTTTCACCAAAAAAGGACATGCTATTAAATGGGTTTATCTGCATCTGAAAATTTACGACGGTTTTATAAGCAATTTGCAAGCGATGATCAGGTGCTCATCTTCATCAATGCCGATCCGGATGCAATTGCCAGCGCCATGGCTGTAAAAAGACTGCTTTGGCGTAAAGTTGTCGGTGTTACCATCACCTCTGTCAACCAAGTCGACCGGCCCGACAACCTCGCCATGATTCGCCTGCTGGGCGTTAAACTGGTTCATATCAGTGACATTGATACATCCCGTTTCAATCGCTATGTTATTGTCGACTCGCAACCCGCGCATCACGAATTGCTGGCCCAAGTCAACCCTCACGTTATCATTGACCATCATCCCGAAACCGACGCCCACGCGCCTTTTCAGGATATCCGGCCGAGCTATGGGGCGGTCGCCAGCATCATGACCGAATATCTGCGCGCGGCCAAGATCAAACCTTCGGCCAAGTTGGCTACCGGGCTTTACCTCGCCATTAAAACCGACACGCACAATTTTGAACTACAAGCTCTGGCCGAAGATATACGAGCCTTCCAGTATCTTTTTAAGTATATCAACCGACACCTGGCGCGCAAAATCGAACAATCGGAACTCAAGTTCGAATATCTGAAGTATTTCCAAAAGGCCTTCCAAAATATGCGCCGGCGCAAAGGACGTGTCTTCGTTCATTTGGGAGCAGTGACCAACCCGGACATTTGTGTTCTCATCGCCGATTTTTTCATGCGCATCAGCTCGGTCAATTGGAGTATCGTCTCCGGCCTGTGCGGCCGCAGACTGATAATCATTTTCCGCAATGACGGCCTGCGCACCGATGCCGGCAAGATCGCGGCAAAAGGTTTCGGTGCTTTCGGTTCAGCCGGCGGGCATAAAAGTATGGCCCGGGCTGAAATTCCAACGGCCAAACTCAAAAAATTTATCGATTTCCGCGATGATGCCAAGCTTTTAAAATGGATTAAGAGACAGGTGGTCAAAGGGCCCAAAAAGTAACCGACGACCTGTAACGCACGAAAAAGAAAACGGCATCGTTACGGCCCGCAGCCCCTTTTTGGTCCTGGCCTTAAGTGCCGAATTTTGTGAATGAATGCTTTCGACAACTATCACCATAATCGGATCAGGCACCTGTGTTCCGTCGCTTAAACGCAGCGCCTGTTCGGTGCTGATCGAAGTAAATGGCCAGAAAGTGCTGGTTGACTGCGGCCCCGGTACCATGCGTCGACTGTTGGAAGTCGGTGTTTCCATCTTCGAATTGACCCATCTTTGCTTCAGCCATTTTCATCCGGACCACACCAGTGAACTGGTTCCGCTCTTGTTTGCGACCAAGTATCCTGACAGCGGCCAGCGGCAGAAACCGTTGACGCTCATTGCCGGCCAGGGAATAAAAGTTTTTTATAAAGGGTTACAGGAGGTTTACGGCCCTTGGATCGAACTGCCACCGGGCCTATTACGCATCAAAGAATTGGCGACCAACAAACCTGTAACCCTGGACCTGGAACACTTCACCTTGCATTCCATCCCGGTTGAACATAACCCTGAAAGTATCGCCTTTAGAATTGACAGCCCGAACGGCCAAGCGGTCGTCTATTCAGGAGACACCGACTTCAGTGATAATCTGATAAGCCTGGCCAATGGTGCCGACCTGTTGATCTGTGAATCGCGCCTTTCCGGATGCGGCCAAGGTGCCCGGGCACCTGTCTCCGTCTTTAGCGGGAGAGATTGCACGCCGCGCCAATGTGGGCCGATTGGTTTTAACCCACTTTTATCCGGAGTGCGATCAGGCAGACCTGATAAGCGAATGCCGCCAAACCTATGCCGGCCCATTGGTACTGGCCGAAGACTTGCTGCAACTGAGGTTATAATGCGTTACTATCCTGTTTTTCTTGATATTATTGACAAGAGCTGTTTGGTCGTCGGCGGTGGTCAAGTGGGAACCCGCAAGGTTTTGACCCTTCTGGATTGCGGTGCCCGGGTCACTGTCGTCAGTCTCGACGTTACCCCCGAGTTGCAGTCCCTCGCCGACCAACAAAAGATCGCTCTGCGATTGAGCCGCTATCGCACAGCCGATTTGGATGGCATGTTCCTGGTGATTGGTGCGACCGATGATGAGTTTTTAAACCGTAAAATACACTTTGACGCGGAACGGCAACACAAATTGTGCAACATTGCCGACCGGCCCGGAAGCCTGCAATTTTATCTTGCCCGCGGTGATCAATCGGGGGGACTTTGACCATCGCCATTTCGACCTCCGGCCAAAGCCCGGCCCTCGCCAAAAAGTTGCGCAAAGATCTGGAAAAGGAATTTGGTGATGAATATGGAGAATTCCTTCGCATCATGGGCGCTCTGCGTTCCAAGTTATTGAGCCAAGCACATGCCCCGGAAGCACATAAACCGCTTTTTGAAAAACTGATCAGCAGCGACCTGCTGGAAGCGATCAAGCAGCAAAATCGGCACCGCATTGACGACCTTCTGCTCGAGCATTTTTGGAGAAGGCTACCGACTCGAAGATTTGCAACTGTAACATTTCTATATCATAGGGAAAGGTCAAATCGATGGAGATACTCGCGATTGGAACAATCCTCGCCTATATGCTCAGCACCGTTAGCTACTTGCGCATTCCTTTTTCGGCAGAAAAAGAGTTTTGAATCGAATCGGGTTCATCCTCCTGTTGGCCGGCTTTATCCTGCATTCCATTTTCGTTGGTTATAAATACGCTCTGGCCGGCCATTTCCCGGTGTACGATCTTCAAGGAACCCTCTCGGTTGCCGGATGGGCCGTTGCCGGTGTTTTTTTTATGTTGCAATATAAATTCAATCTCAAAATTCTTGGGCTGTTCGCCGCCTTGCTGGCTGCTGTCATCATGATCATCGCCGCTCAGGTCCCCAGCCAGCCGTTGCCGGCCCGCAATATATTCAATAATTTCTGGCTGATATCACACGTAATTGCCGTTTTCATCGGCAACGCCTCCTTTACCTTGGCCTGTGGTGCGGGGTTGTTGTACCTGATCCAGGAACGGGCCATCAAATCCAAGCGCCCAGGCTTTTTTTTCAAACGCCTGCCCGCCCTGGAAAGGATCGATGCCACCGGGTATGCCTGTATCGTCATCGGCTTTTCTATGTTGACCCTCGGCCTGATAATGGGCTTCATCTACGCCAAAGCGGTCTGGGGTCGTTTCTGGGGTTGGGACCCCAAAGAAATATGGTCCGGCATTACCTGGTTGTTATATGCCGCCCTGTTGCATGGCCGTATCAGCCTGGGCTGGCGCGGGCGTAAAGCCGCGATTATGTCAATCATCGGCTTTACTGTTTTACTGTTCACCTTTATCGGGGTTAACTTCCTGCTACAAGGTCATCATGGCCAATTTACCCGTTTTTGACCCACGCGAAATGGTCTAACCTACAGAACGGATCCTTTGCGTAAGTTCCAAGCGCGTAAAGCGTAAAACGAATATACGATGGGAAACATTTTCTTATTAGGCTTAAACCACAAAACAGCACCGGTCGAATTGCGGGAATGCATCGCTTTTGATCCCCAAGAGACCGATACGACGCTAAAACTGTTGAAAACGAGCCGTCGATCAACGAAATTCTGCTTTATTCGACCTGTAACCGGGTTGAGATCTTGTTCGTGGCTGAAGACAAACAGGCCGCTGTGGCCAAGGTTAAAGCTTACATCTCTAAGATGAATGACCTTCCCCTGGAACGCTTCGAACAAGCCCTTTACCTTTACGAGGACAATGCTGCCGTCCGACACCTATTTCGCGTTGCCGCCAGCCTCGACTCCATGATTGTCGGCGAACCGCAAATCCTGGGTCAAATCAAGGACGCTTACCGGACGGCAACGACCCAGCATACCTCCGGTGTCATTCTTAATCGTTTGCTGCACCGGGCTTTCTTTGTTGCCAAACGAATCCGCAGTGAAACCGGTATCGGAGACCACGCCGTCTCGATCAGCTATGCGGCGATCGAACTGGGTCGCAAAATATTCGACACCCTTGAAAATAAAAAAGTCCTCTTGATCGGCGCTGGAGAAATGGCCGAAATCGCTGTGGAGAATCTCATCCGCAATCGCGTTGGCACGATCTATGTGGCCAATCGTACCTTTGAGCGGGGCGTTGCCTTGGCGCAAAAGTTCAACGGTCAGGCCATTCGACTCGAGGAGCTTGCCGCGTTTGTTCAGCAGGTCGATATCATCATTTCTTCAACCGGTGCGCCGGATTTCGTTCTGCAGCGCGAACAGGTAAAAGAATTGATGCGCAGTCGACGCAACCGACCGGTTTTCTTTATCGATATCGCTGTTCCCCGCGACATCGACCCTGCTATCAATGGCCTTCCTAACTGCTATGTTTACGATATCGACGACCTTCAAAATGTCATTGAGGACAACATTGAAGACCGCCGGCAGGAAGCGATCAAAGGGGAGCGCATCGTCGACGAAGCGGTCATTCGGTTCCAGGAATGGCTGGCCAGCTTAGACGTTGTACCCACGATTGTGGCCTTACGGCAACAAACTGGACACGATTGCCCAAGGAGAGCTTAAAAAGACCCTTGGGTCCCTGAACCTGGCGGGAGATGAGCAAGCGGCGATCATTCGAATGACCAATGCCCTTGTCAAAAAGATTTTGCACGATCCAACGCTTTTATTAAAGCGTGATGGTTGTCGTGGTAACCGGTCGGTCCATCTGGACCTGGTCCGTAAGCTTTTCAACCTGGACGAATAAACACCGGGACTTGTTTTGATATGTATCTTTTGATTTAACCCCGCAAAGAGGGTCCTTGTCGCTATTCAAGTCAACTACAGATTTTCTTTTGACGTTTCACTTGGAGACCTAAATGAATAAAATCGCCTTTCTCTTTCCCGGACAAGGCTCCCAGGCCATTGGTATGGGAGCTGATTTTTATAATGAATTCCAATTTGTAAAAGATATTTTCCAAATGGCGGCAGACCTTACACACCTGGATCTAACCCATTTGTGTTTTAATGGCCCCATGGAAGAACTTACGGAGACGATTAACTTACAACCCGCCGTCACGGCTGTGAATTTGGCCTGTTATGCGGCACTAGCTGCCGAAGGGGTCCAGCCTCACATCGTCGCCGGTCACAGCCTGGGAGAATACAGCGCATTGCATGCCGCCGGTGTTATCTCACCGGAAGATACGATCCGACTGGTCTTTAAAAGAGGTCAATTGATGCATCGGGAAGCGACCCGCAAGCAAGGTGTTATGCATGCCATCATTGGCCTTACTTATGCAGCGGTGCAGGTGTTGGTGGAAAGAGAACAAACGAAAGGGGCGGTCTCAATTGCCAACCACAATACCGAGAAGCAACTGGTCATTACGGGTGATCCGGACGCGGTAAAAAACGTCTCTGCTCTGGCCGCTGACCGTGGTGCCAAATCCATCCCGCTAAAAGTAAGCGGTGCCTGGCACAGCCAACTGATCAAAGGCGCAGAAGCTGATTTTATCGCTTATATGGACACCATCGCATTTCAGCGTCCCTCGCGAACGGTCGTCCACAATGTCACGGCTGAAAGTGCCACGATCCGGCCCAGATCAAAGACATCATGGGACGGCAATTATGCCGGCCGGTACGCTGGTATGATTCAATTTGTAAGCTAATGGATGAAAAGGTCTCGGTCTTTGCCGAGATCGGCCCAGGCAAAGTGCTGACCGGTCTCGTGCGCAAGATTGTACCGCGCGACTATCCCTGCCAGCTATATAATATCAACAATATGAAGACGTTTGAAAAGTTCTTAAAGGATGTAACATAGACGCCGTCCTCATAAACGAAGACGGCTCAATAGAAGGTAACAGTCGTTAAAAGTGGGTTCAAAATTCTGGATCATGTTCACCTCGACAAGCTCGGTGCAGGCGAGGCGCCCTGTTCATTTGAAAGCGGAGTCCGCACTGAGGTCGGATGAGCGAAATTACAGGACAACGCCGCTATCGGATATTAGACAGAGTTTTGAAGCCACTTTTAGTATTCTTCCGGCTCCACCCACACAATGTGATCCTTGTTTACAAAGCGGGTTTTGCCCTGTGCATCTTTCAACATAACATCGACCATGACAATGAACGGCGTGTCGTTTTGCGTGAAAAGATCGGACACACGATCATTTTTAGCAATATTGACTTTGCCGTTGATGGTCGATCCGTCTGTCGTTCTGACCGTTATCGATCGGTACTCAGGTGTATAGGTGTTCGCCATAATCTCTGTCAGCCCCTTTCCTTATATTAACCCATTGATGATCCTACCAAATAATTTTCCGTGACCCAAGGTCGGCAGCGGTATGTCCGTGGGTTCAGCCTGCTGTTGCGGGTGCCACCACAGTCCAAATGCCGAATATTCAAAGACCAAGGTCTTTCCCTGGTTGATTGAATCGTGATACCATGGTAAAAATTATTGTCATCTTTACGATATTCAGGCGAACCTGACAACAAAAAACAAACCCTTGCATCTTAAAAAGAGCGATTGTCATCAATCATGTTGCGATAGAGCTATCGTTGCCGTGATGGGCACTCCTATTTGTTAAAATGATCGTATTTTCAGCTAAGCTGGTTAATGACCATGACATACGCCATCAAAACTTTCATATTTTTCCCTTTACATCCAATTATGGCTGTGTTAAAAATTTTATTTTTCTATAATCAGTTAATTACTCTTGTTAAGGCGACATTATGAAAAAGAAAGACATTGAATACTTTCGGGAACTGCTTGCCAATCGTCTGGAAGATCTTCTCGCGCAGGCAGACGATACGGTTTCGGGAATGACAGCCCCCAAAGAAAATTTCCCGGATCCGACCGATCGAGCGACCCTTGAATCGGATCGGAATTTCATGTTACGGATCCGAGACCGAGAGCACAAGCTGATTAAAAAAATCAAAAAGGCGCTTGCCCGCATTGAAAACGGAACCTTTGGGGTATGTGAATCCTGTGGCGAAGACATCCAACTGAAACGCCTCAAAGCACGCCCGGTTACGACGCAATGCATCGAATGCAAAACCAAAGAGGAAGCCTTCGAGAAAGCCCTTGGATTGTAAAACGCATGTGGGCATCGATCTCCACATTCATTCAACCGCTTCAGATGGAACCCTTTCGCCATCTGAAATTTTAACTCAGGCAAGTGAAATTGGTCTTGGTGCCATCGCGATTACCGATCATGACGCCATTGATGGCACCTGCGCCGCGCTTCGCTGCGCGCCCCGCCCTAACGTCAAGTTCCTAACAGGCGTCGAGATCAGCGCCGACTTCCCAGAAGCATTCTCCTGTTCCGAAAGCTGCCATATTTTAGGCTACGGATTTGACCCTGAAGACCCGGGTTTGAAGCACACCCTTACAACGCTTCAAGCGGCCCGTAAAAATCGCAACCCGCAAATAATCGAACGCCTCCAAGCGCTTGGGCTTGATATTACATTACATGAGGTTAAGGCAGCCAAGGCTGAATCTGGCCAAATCGGACGGCCGCATATTGCCCACGTCCTGATCCATAAAGGGTATGCCCGTTCAATAGACGAAGCTTTTAACAAGTACCTTGCACGAGGCCGACCGGCTTATGTCGACAAATACCGTCTCGATTGTGCCCAGGCCTTGGCAATTATCAGTAGCGCTGGCGGTATTCCGGTTCTGGCCCACCCCGGACTGATTCCAATCGAAGATCCGCAGCAAATGGAAGCGTTTATTGTGCTTTTAAAATCCTTCGGGCTCCAAGGCCTGGAAGTTTATTACGCTGAACACGATCCTGC
This sequence comes from uncultured delta proteobacterium, assembly GCA_963802265.1. Taxonomy (GTDB): domain Bacteria; phylum Desulfobacterota; class Desulfobacteria; order Desulfobacterales; family CAWDIC01; genus CAWDIC01. The sequence goes on along the minus strand of CAWDIC010000001.1, from coordinate 879,860 downwards.
CGCAACCGCCTTTTATAAATCCGTTGCCCAACGTCATGACCTGCTTATGACCGGTGGTTCCGATTTTCACGGTGCGATCAAACCCGAGGTCAAAATGGGAACCGGCAAGGGCGATATGTTCGTTCCCTATGAACTATATGCCAGACTCCGCGAAGCCGTTGAGCGAATCAACACGTCACGCTAAAAATGCGCCATGGAAGCCTTTAACTCTTCAGAATTAGAAGAAAAACTATCCTATTGCTTTCAGAACCTTGATCTTCTGGTCCAAGCGCTCAGCCACAGTTCTTTTGTCAATGAACAACCGCTAAAGACCCTCGGCGATAATGAGCGTCTCGAATTTTTAGGTGATGCCGTCTTAAATCTGGTTGTCGGTCATATTTTGATGGAAGGCTTACCGGATATCAACGAAGGCGACCTGTCCCGTTTGCGGGCCCAAATCGTCAACGAATCGCAGTTGGCGATCATTGCCCGAACAATCGAACTGGGAAATTTCGTCCAACTGGGCAAGGGCGAAACGCAAACCAACGGACGCGACAAAAATTCAATTCTGGCAAACACCCTCGAGGCGGTCATCGCTGCCGTCTACCTCGATGGTGGGTTCGACGCTGCTTTCGATTTCATTGCCATGCATTTCAAGACCCCGCTGAATGTCAAAGCCATTTCCGATGATCATGGTGATTATAAGAGCCGTTTGCAGGAACTGGTCCAAGTGGCGTCTACACATATACCACAATACCAGATTATCGAAGAATCAGGTCCAGATCATGACAAGACGTTCCTTACCCGGTTGCGTGTGGGGGATATTCAAACCAAAGGGGTCGGCAAAAGCAAAAAATTGGCCGAACAAGACGCTGCGAAAAAAGGTCTTGAGTTGCTCGAGCAGGAACAAGGTGATCCCTAGTGTCCACCCCTAAAGGGTCTTTTTGTGCGATTTCGGCGTTGGGCGCCACGATTTAACTCCTCAAAATAGCACGCTATTCCTCCGGGTTAAATCTGACGCCCGCCTTGAACTCACACAAAAATCCTCATTTCTGGACGAACACTATACCGTGTCCACCCCTAAAGGGTCTTTTTGTTCAATGGATTCTGTGAACCGCCAGCCTCAAAAACCGTTCATTGTTCCTGTTTTCATCCCCCATGCCGGATGTCCCCATCGGTGTGTCTTTTGCAACCAGCACACCATTGCCGGGCAGGCCCAACAGCCGACCCTGTCCGATATCCAAGCAGGTATCGAGCAGTTTTTATCTTACCGGAAAGACAAGCGAAAACCAACGCAGATTAGTTTTTATGGCGGTAACTTTTTGGGGTTGCCCCGTAGTTTGATCACGGAGCTCTTAAGGCTGGCGATGCGCTTTGTTCAGGATGGACGGGTCGACACGATCCGTTTTTCCACCCGCCCGGATACGGTAACACCAGATCGGCTTGAAATATTGAAAGCCTTTCCGGTAGCTACGGTTGAACTGGGGGCTCAATCCATGGACGATCAGGTGCTGCAAACCGTCCATCGGGGACATACCGCTGCCGACACCGCCGCGGCTGTTAAACATTTGAAGGCTGCCGGTTTAGAAATCGGATTGCAAATGATGGTCGGGCTGCCGGGCGACAACCACCAAAAAGCCCTGGCTTCCGGCAGACACATGGCAGACCTCAATCCCGACTTCGTCCGCATTTATCCCACCCTCGTTCTGGCTGACAGCCAATTGGCTGAATGGCACACCCAAGGGCGCTATCAATCGATGGCGCTGGAAAAAGCCGTCGACCTAACGGCCCAGCTTTACCTTTTGTTCAAGCAGAAAAAAATTCCCGTGATTCGCATGGGCTTGCAAGCTTCCAAGGATCTTGACCAGGAGGGTCAAATATTGGCTGGACCTTATCATCCCGCTTTCGGGCATCTGGTGCATGCACGTATTTTCTTGGACATGGTCGTTAACCACCCGAAATTGAAACACAAAACACCTGACAACGTTCTACGTATCAGGGTCCATCCCCGTAACATCTCCCGAATGCGAGGCCTTCAAAATCACAATCTTAGATACTTACAAGCGCATTACAACCTGGAAGATGTGGACATCATCCCCGATGCAACGGTTTCTCTGGAGGGTGTTGTCGTTTAATAATCCTCCTCAGGCAGGCGTACGGTGAGAACCGGAACTTTGGAGCGACGAACGACCCTGCGGGCAGTGCTGCCAAGCAATGCGTCGGTTAAATCACCCTGCCCGTGGGTCCCCATCACGATAAGATCACAACCCCGCTCTTCGGCTGCCGTTAATATTTCATTGACCGGGTTCCCGTAAGAGACAACAACCTCATCTGTTTCTATGTCCGCGCTGGCGTCCCCAATCGCCGTTTCACAAAACTGGTCCAGTACTTCCTTGACGGCATGGTGGTCCTTACGCTTACCGATCAACGCCTGCTGGGCTTCCTGGAAATGGCGGGCTTTGATTTCTTCCCATTTTTCGCTGCTGATATACCCGATCACGCTCCGGTCCAGCGACTGCGGAACTTCCGGCAGGACATGCATCAATGTCAGGCGCGCACCGTAGCGGCTGGCCAGGCTGACGGCATAAGCAAAGGCATACTTGGCATTTTCAGACAGGTCGGTGGGATACAGAATCTTTTTGATTTGAATATCATAAAACGTCATGGCACCCCCTTGGGCCTCCTTGGGTTGATTGCGGAATTCTCTTTTTCAATCGTTTAAGCAGCGGGAGCCTTTTTAAATAGACCTTTGACGGACTTGACCCAGATACCGCTCAGAACATATGAATAGCCGTAGGTACCGACAATGATCAGCGCAAAGGCCTTGACGATGTCCGTGGCGCTGCCGTTGAGCGAAAAGGCCGGTACATAACCGAACAAAAACGGCCCCAGGTACAAAAACTTGGCGAACTTAAAGGCTGCAAAGGCCGTGCGCCACATGTTGGCTTTGGCGATCGTGGCGCCCGCAAAAGCGGCAATACAGACCGGCGGGGTAATATTGGAGTCCTGGGACAGCCAGTAGACAATCATATGCGCAGCGACCTCGTTGACCCCCAGGTGCGTCAACGCCGGTACCGCTACCACGGCCGTAATCAGGTAGGCCGCCGTGACCGGAACGCCCATGCCCAAGACCAGCGATGCCAGGGCGATCAACAGGATCGTAGCCCACAAACGGCCATTGGCCAGCTCGATGACGATATCGGCAAAGGTCAGAACCAGCCCGCTGTAGGTGAGCACGCCGATGATAATACCGATGACGCCGACCGTGGCGCCGATCTTGAGGCTCCCTTCGGTCCCTTTGCGGCAGGCCCCGACAAAGCTCTTGAGCTCGGTGATCGTGCCGGCCGGCCGGCCCTTGCGGAGCAAGGCGACCACAAGGCAGATCACCAGCCCGTAAACGATCACGTAATTGCCCGAGAATAAGGTTTCCGCCAGCTTGATTGCATCCGGTCCGGCGCCATATTTCTTCAGCAAGACAAGGATCACGGTACCGGTCGCCATCAGGGTGATAATGACGCCAAAGGTGATGTCCATTCGGGTTTCTTTGGTTTTCCAGCCCACGGCAATACAGGTGGCCACGCCCAGGATCGCCGAATAGGCGGGCGAGAATCCGGTCAGCATGAAGATGGTGATCACGACCAGAGGCAGAATATAAACCCACTGCTCTTTCAGGATCTGCATCGCGCTGTGCTCGCTCTTTTCTCCCCGGATATCGTGCATCTTGGCTTCGAAATGGACCATGACAAAAACGCTGAACACGTACATGAGGGCGGGAAAGATCGCTACCAGCATGATCTTGGAGTAGGGAAGCCCGGTCAGCTCGGCCATGATAAAACCACCGGCGCCCATGATCGGCGGCATGAACATCCCCGAAATGGAGGCCGCCGGTTCGATCGCCCCGGCAATGTGCGGCCGGAATCCGGCTTTTTTCATCATGGGGATCGTAAACGTGCCGGTTGAAACGGTATTGGCGATGGCGCTCCCGGAGATGCTTCCGAACAGTGCGCTGGCGATAACCGACACTTTGGCCGGACCGCCGATCCTGTGACCCACTGCAGCCAGGGGAAAATCGATAAAGAAGCGCTGGGCCCCGGAATGTTCCAGGAAGGCACCGAAAATGACAAACAGGATAACATAGGTGGCCAACACATTGGCCATGATACCGAACACACCGTCACTCTTATAGAAAATACTGGTACAGACTCCCGGGAAAGTGTCGCCGGCATGGGCGATGAGATCCGGCATATAGGCCCCGTAGACCCCGAAAAGAAGCAGTATGGTGCCCATGATTACAAAAACCGTGCCCACTACCCGCCGGGCCACCTCGATTCCGATCAGAACGCCGATAACCGCAACGGCCATGTCAAAGGGCGTTTCCGCTCCGGTTCGATAGTTGATCGCCTCGAAATAGACAATCCAGTATCCAACGCTGAAAATGGAAAGGGCGATCAGCACGTAATCGAGGATCCGGGTGATTAGATGCTTCGATTTGTAGGTCATGAAAATGAGTAAATAGGTGATGATAACATATATACCCCGGTGGTACTGGGTGGCGGCCGGCCGCAGCACGGCCGAATAGGAATAAAAAAGAACCAGTCCGACGGCCAGCACATCAAAAACGATCTTCTCGAACCTGTTTAATTTTTCATACACTTTTTTATCACCGGTCTATTAGGACGCGGCCCCCCCCGGATAAATAGTCGTAACATGTGAGCCCCTCGCCAAACGGGGCTCACATGTCGGTTTATAAAAGAAGGAATCGTTCGTTTACATTTTACCCTTTTCCTTCCAGAATTTCTCTGCGCCCGGATGAAAGGGCGTCACGATGTTCGTGGCCCCGGTGTCCAGGCTCATCTTCTTGAAGGTTTTTTTCTGGCCGTACATGTGCTGGAGCCCTGCATCGGAATAAATGATGGAGAGCAGTTCGTAAACAATTTCCGCCGGAACATCGGCGTGGGCAACCCACAGGGCACTGTCCTGAAAAGACGGCACATCGTAGTCGACGCCACGGTAGGTACCGGCCGGTACGCTGAGTTTTGCAAAGTACGGATAGGCTTTGAAGAACCCGGAGGCTTCGGCATCGGCGCCCAGGTCGACCATCGCAATATCGTTGGTCTGGGCGGCCATGATCACGGCACCGCTCGGGAACGCGGTAAACAGCCAGAAGGCATCCAGCTGGTTGTTGCCGAAGGCGGCGGCGGCATCATTGTAGCCCATGGCATTGCGTTCGATCTTGTCCCAGACCCCCATGTGGCTGAAGAACAGCTCACAGTTGGCGAAAGCACCGGATCCGGCGTTGCCGACGCCGACCTTCTTGCCAACCAGGTCCTTGGTACTCTTGATGCCCGCGCCTTTTTTGACGACTAGCTGGCCCGGAGCGCCGTACAGCCACGCAACCGCCATAACATTTTTATACTGCTTGGGGTCGTTTTTCATCTTCCCTTCGCGGCCCAGCCACACATGACCCGAATAGACCACACTCATATGCTGCCTGCCCGCATTGGTTTTGCGCAGGTTTTCAACGGATCCAGCTGACGTCTGGGCTTTAACCGTAAACGTTTGGGCCGCTTTGACTGGTTTGTATACCTGGATGCCATTGGCCACCACCTGGAAGGTGCCGCCGGCCGGGCCGCCACCGAAAATGACACGCGTTTTCGCGAACACGTTTCCCGAAAAAAGCATGGTCACCATCAAAACAACACTGAGACTAATAAGAACTCTAAATAATTTTTTACGCATTTTTATCTCCCTTCATGAATTACGGTATCAAACCGCTATTGCTTCCCAGCTGTCAAATCGAACCGAACAGCCTGTCCAAATACAAGAATCTTTAAATTGTGGATTTCAAATTTAAAGCACTTATATCTTTAGTGCCAAACGCCGGTCCTCCTCCTCCCAAGCCTCGATTGCTAAAGCGATCATCGTATATCGCCTTTGAACAGACGATGACTCTTTGGATCTAATTTCTATTCGGGCCGCCAGCCTGGTGGCGGCTTGAATGGCGCCGTTGCCAAATCACGGGGCCAGATGCATTCGAATTGCCCCGCGATGATCTGCAAGACCATCGTCGGCAGTTTGTTTTGACGCTCGAATTTGCCGTAAGCATCGAACTTGACGGGTCCAAACGGCGTCTCGTAATCGGTTTGAAGCAAGGCCGACCGGATTCCGCCCGGGTCTAATGTTTTTGCCCGGCGCATGGCATCGGCGGCCACCATCAACCCGGCGTAAGCCTCGGCGCCGTGATAATCCGGTGCCGTCATGTGGCGTTGTATATAGCGGGTGTGATAATCCTCGGTCCCGGTATATGGCAATTGATGGGTCCACAACGTCGCCGTCACCAAATTCTCCGCATCCTTGCTGGCCTTTTGAATGAAACGCTGATGGGTGAAACCACCGGCCCCACCACACAAAAGGGCGTTCATTTGCAGCGCACGCAAGGTTTGCACCAATAAGGCGGCATCCTGAAGGTAGGCCACCATATAAATGCTGTCTGGTGGTTCGCCTTGCAGCGGCGCTAAAAGGCGCTGGAAATAGGACGAACCAATTTCAGCATCCTTGGCACGTTCCTTGTGGTACGGGATAATGGCAGGCGTTGCGATGTTATTTTCCCGGCAAAACCACATCATGCGCATAGCGCTGCCGGTACCGTATGGGCTGTTCTCATAGACGATCGCCATGGAGCGTGGCTTGATTTTGGAAGTCAGAAAATCTTCCAACCCCCTGGCATAATCGCTGGCCGGCGGATTGATTCTAAAAACGTTCTGCCAATTGCGCTGGGTGATCCGGTCGTCGGCTGCGGTGCAGACCACCAGCGGCCGATCCAGCTTTTCCGCCAGCCTGGCCATGTAGATCGTGTTGCTGCTATGGTAAGCACCGAGCAGCAGCACAGCCTTTTCGTCCTGGATCAGGCGCTTAACCGCTTTTTCGCCAGCCTCTCGCTGCCCACGGTCATCCGCATAGATCAACTCCAAGGGACGCCCTTTAATCCCCCCGGCACCATTGATATCCTGCCTTGCCATTTCCAATGAATTCTTCATCATGGCGGCATAGGGAAACGCCTCCGAGTGCAGCACCCCAACGATCACGGTTTCCGTCGCGCTTCCGGCAGCCGGCAAGGTCAACAGCAGGACAACCACCAAAAGCCATATATTGACGATCCACCCGGTTCTGACATGCATTGTGCACCTCCTGTCAACGCCATCGCTTGGTTTAAGGGCGTTTAGGTATCCAGACGGCTCAATGAGGTCGTTGTTCAGGTCCGGCGAGCTTTTCAATGGTCACATCCGGTTCAACAGCAACGCTATTCCGGTTGAGCGCTTTAAGACATATGCGGGCTATTATCCTTGATACGGGGGATTAGACCATCCTGTCAATTGGACAATTTCTGATTTACGTGTAAGACTTTTTCTTACACAGGCAAGCTAGGTTTCGATCAATTGGTTCTGAATGGCGAAGCGGGACAGTTCAGCGTTGTTTCTCAGGCCCAGTTTTTTCAACAACCGCAGGCGGTAGGTATCGACGGTTTTAATGCTGATGGTATAGGCCGCGGCAATTTCTCGATTGGTGTGCCCCAGCGCAAGGCGTCTGAGCACTTGTAACTCGCGGGTCGATAGCAAGTCAAGCGGTGATTGCCCGCTTTGGCCTTTCGCCACGCGCAGCGCCAGAGCTTCGACCGCTTCCTCGGTTAAAAACCGTACACCCGCATGTACTTTGCGGATCGCCGCGACCAATTGTTCGGGGGCCGCCTGTTTGGTGACGTAACCCATGGCACCGGCTTCGATGGCGCGTACCACGTATTGCTGCTCGGCGTGCATGGTCAGGATAAGCACCGGCAATTGCGGATGTTCATGCTGCAGCCGGGCGATCACTTCAAGGCCATCCAATACCGGCATGGAGATGTCGATCACAGCCACATCCGGCCGCGTGTCACGGACCAGGGCCAAGGCCTCTTTGCCATCGGCAGCTTCCGCCACGACCACCATGTCATCGCTCTCTTCAACAATCCGGCGCAAACCCGCGCGCACGATGCTGTGATCATCGGCCAATAGGACTCTTATCATGGTCTACTTTCGTTCTCCAGCAACGCAAGATACGCTCAGGTCATTGAACGTTCGAGACGCCAAAACCTGGTTCTTCCGGAGAAAACGGCACACTCAAACGCACCGTGGTCCCCTTCTGGGGCTGGGATCGAACGGTCAGGAGCCCCCCCACCAACACAGCACGTTCGCGCATACCGGCAATGCCCAAGCCTTCGAACTCGGCCAGGTCTTGCAGACGAAAGCCTCTACCGTCGTCCGCAATCGATAACTGCAAGCTGCCATTATGGTTATACAGCGTTACCGTCACATGCCTGGCGTCACCATGGCGGGCCACATTGGTCAGGGCTTCTTGTACAATACGATAGGCTGCCGTGGAAACCCCTTCATTTATATCTGGTATATCGGAATGTTCGAAAACACACGGGGTGGCCGTGCGTCTTTCAAAATCGGAGGTGTACCATTCCAGAGCATCGACCAGCCCCAGATGATCCAATACTCCCGGGCGCAACCGGATCGCCATGCCCCGTACTTCCTCTATGGTTTTGTCGATCAGGTCGACCATCTCGCGGGCACGGTTTTTCGCTTGGGGGTTGGCCTGGGTCATGCGCTCCTGGAACCAGACGGCATCCATCCGCAGGGCTGTCAGGACCTGGCCCAGTTCATCATGCAGTTCACGCGCCAGATAGGTTCTTTCTTGCTCCTGACTGGCCATGATGCTGGCGGAAAGGCGTCGCAGCTGGTCCTGGGCCTTTTTGACTTCAGTGATATCGGTTGATATTTCACAAACACCGCTGGTGTCCCCCTTCTCATCATAAATGGGAAATTTGACCGACAAATACGTGTGCATACCATCGCTGTGGGGCCATCCCTCTTCCACTTGGCAGGAGCTCCCCTGACTCAGTACCTTACGATCGTTTTTCCAGAACTGATCGGCGATCTCCCGGGGGAAGAGATCGTAGTCGGTTTTCCCGCGCACCGCTTCGTTACCACGCCCCAGGATTTCTTCGAAGCGGGTGTTGATCAAAAGGTAGCGCCCTTCATTGTCCTTGATCGAAACCACATCCGGTGTATATTTAAGAATACTGCTGATCTCGCGCGTTCGTTCCCGCACCTGCTGCTCCAGCTCTTTGGAATAGCGACTCAATTCCTCCTTGGCCTGCTTGAGGGCTTGTTCAGCCTTGTTTCTTTGGGTCACATCGATTGAGACAGCCAGAGAGCGCACCCGATGCCCACTGGCATCAAGATCACTGATCGCCGAAAGCATGACATCGATAACCTCGCCATTTTTCTTAACAAATTGATAGGGCACATCCTGGCAGAAACCGGTTTTAAAAAATAACGGGAAAACAACGTCACGGGCATAGCGCCGCGACGCCTCGGTAAAAAAGGATGTCAGCTTGCGCCCAATGACTTCATCGCGCGCGTAGCCCATCACCTCGCTCCAGTAATCACTGACGCTCACCAGGCATCCTTTTCGATCGATGGAATGCAGCATGGCAGGGGTATTGTGGTACAGGGAGCGGTAGCGTTCCTCACTTGCCCGTAATGCCGCTTCGACCTGCTTGCGCTGCAAAATTTCATCGGTGGCCTTGCGATACAGGATAAAGACGGAAATTCCGATCAGAATACACAGAGAAACGATAATCGGAACCGATTCTTTGATCAGCGGACCTGATACGAGTTTGGCAATCGCATTGCGGTCGCGCAGGTGATAAAATTGCCAACCCGGATAATTTTCAAGCTCCGCCCGGTGGATGACATAGTGATTCCCTTGGCGATCCAGTGCATAATCATCATCGACCAATTTTAAGCCGGAATACTCCCAGGGCCCCTGTCCGAACTGCCGTGAACGGGCAACAGCTTCTTTCTCCTGAGGCGACAATTCACGGATGGCCTTAAACAGCCAGTCGTTGCGATTGGAGATAAAAATGACACCATGGGGATCCGTGATCAGCACCAGTTCGTCGCTCGAGAAGCTCATTCGCGCTTCGATCTGATCAATGGAAGCTTTGATTACCACCAGCCCGAGCGGCAAGTCTTCACCCTTTTCAAAAACCGGGAAACCATAGTAGACGCCCCTTTTTTTTGATGTTGTCCCCAACGCCATATACGTAGAAGGGGCACTGTGAATAGCCTGTTGAAAATAGGGACGGAAAGCAAAGTTTTTACCAACGAAACTGTCAGGGGCCTTGCGGTTGGAAGAGGCGATGGTATTGCCGACATGATCCATTAAATAGCAGACATCGACCTCGAGGGCCGCCTTGAAGAGGTCAAGCGCTGCATTGGCCGCACTCTGAGCGGACGGACTGGGGCGCACCAGTATTTCCAACATCTCATTCATGCCGGCCAGGGCCTTGACCGGTTTGATGTTTTCGGAAAGATAGGAGGAAATGTTTTTCTTGATCAGTTCGATTCGTGTGACGGCCTGGCGCTCAGCCTCTTGTATGGCGGCTTCTTTCAAGGACGCGTAGTAAAGGTATCCACCAGTCGAGGCCGACAAAATAGCCAACAGCGACAGTACCAGGACGATCAGTCGTAATCGCATGTCTTCTTCAAAGCCTTCCTGTGGACGGCGATTTGAGTTCTGAGATGGCTGCTACCCCATTAAAGAGCACATTCGATGGGTTCACCGTGTTCATGCAACCTGATAGATAGGCGTATTACAATAGGCGTGTCAATCCTATGCGCGGTTAAAGGTCCTTTTTAAAAAATTCTTCCGCCTCGGTAACGGTGTCCGGCGTCTTGGTGTAATCGGTCGGCACGGTGCCTTCTTTGAAGCACTCGAAAATTGTTTTTTTAGACTCCGGAATCGGCAGCAACCCTGTCTCGGCATCAATTTTGGAGAACACCACCCCTTCCGGCACTTGAAAGACCCGCACCGGCTTATCGGCCAGAATGCGCCGCATAAAACCAAGCCAGATGGGGCTGGCCGCCCGGGAGCCGGTTTCCGACTTGCCCAGCGAGCCTTCTTCATCATAGCCGACCCAGGTGCCAGTGATATATCGAGGGGAGTATCCGACGAACCAGGCGTCATACAGGTTGTTGGTCGTACCGGTCTTGCCAGCAACCGGGCGATTCAAGGCTTTCGCCCGCCAACCCGTGCCATTTTTAACGACCCCTTCCAACAAATTCGTCATGATATAGGCCGTGTTTTTCTCAATCGCTTTCTTGCGCAGAGATTGGCTTTCTTCGAGCACGTTGCCATCACGATCCAAAATTTTGGTGATAAAAACCGGTGCGACCAGGTTCCCGTAATTGGCAAAAACCGAAAAGGCATTGACAATTTCCAGCAGGCTGACACCCGATGATCCTAATGCGATGGAAAGATCACGGCTCAACGGGGAGGTAATGCCCAGTCTGGCAGCGTAATCGATACAATAATCAATCCCGATGTCCTGCAATATTTTTATCGTAATGACATTCCGCGACTTGGCCAGCGCCTCGCGCAGCAGCGTGGGTCCATGAAATTTTTTACCGTAATTTTTGGGCTTCCATTTGAAGTCCATCTCATCATCCTGAAAAACAATCGGCGAATCGATGATCATCGTGGCCGGCGTGTACCCATTGTCCAGGGCTGCCGCGTAAATGATCGGTTTGAAGGCGGACCCCGGTTGGCGTCGGGACTGGATGGCTCGATTGAACTGACTCTCCTTGAAATCCCGCCCACCGACCATGGCCTTGACCTGACCTGTTTCAGACTCCAAGCATAAAAGGGCCGCCTCGACGGCCGGCGTTTGCTCTAAAACCAACTCCCAAAGGTCGGAATCAGCTATTTTGGCCTTTACGCCGACCAGGATCACATCACCGGCCTTGAGCACCTGCCCAGGCCGTTTGACCTTGACATTGTAAAAGGCCACTTCCGGGTTTGGTTTGCGTGCCCAACTCATATCGGCCAACTGAATCAAGCCCTGCGAATTCCCTATACGAACACGAACCGTCAGCTCTGTATCATCGACCGCTATGACAATCCCTTTGACAACCTGGCCGATTGCCAATGGCGTTTGATCCAATTGTTCTTGTATTTTTTGGGCAAACGCTTCATACGCATCCGGCGCGAGGCGCTGTTCCGGGCCGCGATAACCCTGTCGTTTATCAAGGTCGCGCAGGCCTTTTTCGATTTCCTCACGCGCACTTTTCTGCATCTCGATATTGACCGCCGAGTATATTTTCAAACCTTCCGTATACAGCATCTCCGGGCCGTATTTTTGTTCAATGTAGCGCCGTATATGCTCCGTATAATAAGGGACCTCCTCGATGTACCAGTTACGGCGCGCTTTGATATCAAGCTTTGTGTCGATCGCTTCGGTTGCTTGAATGTTGGTGATGTATTCCTCTGTAACCATTCGATTTAATACATAAATCTGCCGCTGCTTGGCCCTTTCCGGATGTCGAAAAGGCGAGTAGCGACTGGGCGCCTGAGGCAGACCGGCCAGCATGGCACTTTCCGCCAGGTTCAAATCGGTCACCGATTTGCCGAAATAATTTTCAGCCGCCGCTTCGACGCCGTAAGCCCCATGCCCCAGGTAAATCTGGTTCAAGTACAGGTATAAAATTTCTTCTTTGGTAAAGGTTTTATCGATCCGGTAGGCCAGAATCGCTTCTTTGAGCTTGCGTTCATAACTCCTTTCCGGAGTCAGAAAAAAAGATTTGGTGACCTGCTGCGTTATGGTGCTGCCGCCCTGGACGATGGTCCCGGCTTCCAAATTCTTGAAAAAGGCCCGTACAATGCTCAAAAAATCGATGCCCTGGTGTTTGAAATAGCGTGCATCTTCCGCCGCAATAAAGGCTTCCGTCAAACGCGTCGGAATTTGCGACAAGGGGCACGACGATCCGACGCTCCTTGTAAAATTCAGCAATCTTGCGGTTGTCGTCTGAATAAACGGCTGTAATTGACGGTGGACGATAATCGGCCAGCGTTGCTATTTTGGGAAGATTTTCGCTCAAATAGTAGTAGATTCCCAAACCGGTTAGAATGACAGCGACAATCCCAATTAAAAGGATTACCAGAAGCCATTTAATGATGCCGCCGCTTTGCGATGAAATCGTTGTCAGACCCCAATTTCGCCTTGCTGTATGGGTTTGCACGTGTGTTTTCCGCATTTTTATTCCTTCCCAAATTGAGCGCTTGGGAATTTGGGAATTGCTTAATTCAGGTACCTGGTAACAGCCATTGCATGTTTTCTGTACCGGCATTAACAAACTAAACCGGTAGTAAATCCGAACAAATCTAATTTCCGTTACGCAATGATACTGACTGCGCGGCAAGGCTGCGAAGCACCTTTTTTAAAAAATAATTTGACTTAAGGCAGGGTTCTGGCAGGTACTTATGTAAATTGCTTTGCTATAAACATGCCTCAAAAGGCACTTGTGGAAATGATTGAGCTGGCCTTTGAAAAAATGGGCGGGTTGATACCGGCCATTGCCCAGGATTATAAAACCGGTGAAGTCTTGATGCTGGCCTATATGAACAAAGAAGCGTGGGAAACAACCCTATCCACCGGAAACGCCACCTATTACAGCCGCAGCCGCCAGACCCTCTGGGTCAAAGGGCTGACATCCGGTAATATTCAGCGGGTCCAGGAAATCCGGATCGACTGCGATCACGATACGGTCCTGTTGAAGGTTGAGCAGGTGGGCGGTGCGGCCTGCCACACAGGCTATCCCAGCTGTTTCTTTAGGAAAGTCGAAGCGGATCGGGTGACGATCATCGGTAAGCCGGTCTTTGATCCACAAGGAGGTATATAAGCAAATGAATCAACCCTTGAAACTGGGAATTCCCAAAGGAAGTCTCCAAAACGCCACCATAGCGCTCTTTAAACGTTCCGGATGGAACATCAACGTCAATGGCCGCAGCTATTTCCCTGAAATCGATGACGAATCTATCGAGTGCGCCATCTGCCGGGCCCAGGAAATGTCCCGCTATGTGGAAAATGGCACCCTGGATGCCGGGCTCACCGGCATGGATTGGATCGCCGAAAACAACTCCGATGTCCATGTGGTCTCCGATCTCGTCTACTCCAAGGTCAGCGCCCGGCCGGCACGTTGGGTCCTCGTGGTTCCCAATGGCTCCGCTATCAAAACCCTGGAAGACCTCAACGGCAAAAAAATTGCCACTGAACTGGTCGAATTCACCAGAAAATACTTTTCAGATCGTAAGATTGACGTAAAAGTCGAATTCTCGTGGGGCGCAACAGAAGGTAAGATCGTTTCAGGGTTGGCCGATGCCATCGTCGAGGTCACTGAAACCGGCAGCACCATCCGTGCCCACGGGCTTAAAAATCATTCACGAACTGATGCAGACCAACACCCAGTTGATCGCCAATCACACGGCCTGGACCGATCCGTTGAAGCGCGAAAAAATCGAACAGGTCGCCTTGCTTGCTCAAGGGCGCCTTGCTGGGCGAAAAATTGGTCGGCTTGAAAATGAACGTTCCTGACACCAAACTGGAAAAAATCGTGTCGCTGTTGCCGAGTCTGAACGCGCCCACGGTCGCATCCCTTTACCAGTCATCCTGGTTTTCGGTGGAAACGGTCGTTGATACCGGCACGGTCCGGGACCTGATTCCCAGGTTGCTAAAAAACGGCGCGGAAGGGATTATCGAATACCCGCTGAACAAGGTGGTTTAAATGATTTCAAAGTGTACCCAGGAAATGACCTCTTTCATCGTCATGGATGTCCTCGAACGGGCCCATGAACTCGAACGCCAAGGTGTCGCACATCATCCATTTAGAAGTCGGTGAACCCGACTTCGATACCCCGGCATGCGTTAAAACTGCGGCCTGTAAGGCCCTTGAAGATGGCCATACGCATTACACGCACAGCTTGGGACTTCTAGAGCTACGGGAAGCGATCTGTGAGCACTATTACAACACCTACAAAGTGACGGTGTCCCCCGACCAGGTGGTTGTCGGCTCCGGCACCTCGCCGGTGATGTTCGTTATGTTTGCCGCCTTGCTGGAAGAAGGGGACCAGGTCATCGTTTCCGATCCACATTATGCCTGTTATCCCAACTTCATCAAATTCATGCGCGGCGAACCGGTAATGGTTCCGGTTTATGAAGAGGACGGCTTTCAATATCGTCCTGAAGCGATTGCGGAAAAGATCACCCCCCAAACCCAGGCGATCTTCATCAACTCGCCCTCCAACCCAACGGGCAACCTGCTGTCGGCCGAGCGAATGCAAGCCATTGCCCAGCTTTCGCCCTATATCGTATCTGACGAAATCTATCACGGGCTGGTGTACGAGGGCCAAGAACGCTCGATTCTGGAATTTACCGACCATGCCTTTGTGCTGAACGGTTTCTCCAAGCTATACGCCATGACCGGCCTCAGATTGGGTTACCTGATCGCACCGCCCAAATTTATGCGCTGCATCCAGAAAGTACAGCAAAACTTTTTCATTTCCGCCAACTCCATGGTCCAGCAGGCAGGGATTGCAGCGCTCAAGGAGGCCGGCCCCGACATCGCCCACATGAAGAAAACCTACAACGAGCGCCGCAAGTTCATGATCGGACGAATCAAGCAGATGGGGCTCGGTATCACCGTGGAACCGACAGGGGCCTTTTACGTGTTCGCCAATGCCAAGCACATCTCCGGCGACTCGTATAAACTGGCTTTCGATATTCTTGAGAACGCCCACGTGGGCGTCACGCCCGGTATCGATTTCGGCCAAAACGCTGAAGGCTACCTGCGCTTTTCTTACGCCAACTCGATGGAAAACATCGCCGAAGGGATGGATCGGCTTGAAAAGTACTTAGATAGTTAATCTTTTGCCCCAAACTCGGCGTGGGTCCTCGTTTTAAGTCCTCAACATACTTAAGTATGCCTGCGGGTTAAAACTTGGTCCCGCCTTGATTTTGAAGGCCAAAATCTTTATTTCAAGATAACTTCTATCATTAATCGGGTAACGGTTTTATTATGTTAATCAAATCAGCCGAATTTATAACCAGTGCCGTCAAACCTGACCCAGTACCCGCCGGCGGAATAGCCGGAAATCGCCTTTGCCGGGCGCTCAAATGTTGGCAAATCTTCCCTGATCAACACCCTGGTCAACCGCAAACGCCTGGTTAAAACCAGTTCCACCCCCGGTAGGACCCAACTCATCAATTTTTTTCGAGTGAACGATGCCTTTAACCTGGTTGATTTGCCGGGCTATGGTTACGCCAAAGTGCCGGCAAGCGGTCAAACGCCAGTGGGGCCCCATGATTGAAACCTATTTGAAACAGCGTGAATCCTTGCAAGGAGTGGTGCTGATTTTGGATGTCCGGCGAACACCCGCCATCGAAGAGCTGAATTTTATCGACTGGCTCGAGCGCTATGATCTGCCGGTCATTCTGGCGCTCACCAAAACCGACAAACTATCGAAAAACAAACTGCCCCAACGACGCCAATTGATTGCCCAGGCACTGGCCCGGGATCCAGGCGAACTGATTTTATTCTCAGCCAAAACACGCCGGGGAAAAAGTGAGGTTTGGGGCGCCATCGAGCAACTGCTGTATGTCGAAACCCAATAACACACCAGAATGATCCGTTCAGGTCCGGATTTGTCGCCATTTTAGGCGCGCCCAATGTGGGCAAGTCGACGCTTTTAAACCGTATGCTGGGCCAGAAGATATCGATCACCTCCAAAAAGCCCCAAACCACCCGCAATCGGATACTGGGCGTTTTGCACCGGCCCGGCAGCCCAACTGGTCTTTCTGGACACGCCGGGGATTCACCGTGCCAAAAAACCGCTTAACGTTCGCATCGTCGACGTGGCCCTGGCAACGCTGGCAGACGTCGATCTGGTTCTGCTGCTGACCGATGTCTCATCACCGGACCCCGACGCAGAGCAAATATTGCTGCAACGCCTTAAAAAAGAATCCCTGCCCGTGATTCTGGTTCTCAACAAAATTGACCTGCTCCCCAAGCCAAAGCTTCTCGATCTGATCGACCGCTGGTCGCACGCTCCATGTTTTTGAGGCGATCATTCCGATCTCCGCCAAACAAGGCACGCAAATTCAACCCTGATTGCCGCCATGGAAGCGGTCATGCCTCCCGGACCGCCCTTTTTCCCGGAAGAAAGCCTGACCGACATGCCGCAACGCTTCATCGCCGCCGAAATGATCCGCGAAAAGGCTTTCCGTTTGACCGGCGAGGAACTTCCCTATGCGGTTGCTGTCACCATCGACACGTTTTCCGAAACCCCCAAACTGGTCAAGATACACGCCACCATCCACGTGGAGCGCGATTCCCAGAAAGGGATCATCATCGGCAAAAAAGGGGCCAAATTAAAGCAAATCGGTGAGTCGGCCCGCAAGGATATCGAGGCCATGGTGGGCTGCAAGGTCTTTCTCAAGCTGTTTGTGCGCGTGCAAAAAAACTGGTCAAAGGATACCAAGGCCCTGCGTAAGTTCGGCTACTGAATTGGTGCCGCGATTCGGCCGAATTCTTCGCTATGCTTTACGATACCCTATCCATTAGTCAAAAACAAGCCATTCTTTTGTGCTGAAATCATAAACCGCTCGTAAGTATGGCGGCACTTTGACCCACAAAGCTGATACCTGTCTCATTATTAATAGCGATTGTTCGGGTGTTGTTCTATTTTGGTCATTCGATATTCGAATTTGTTTCGGATTTCGATATTAAATTTCGGATTTTGTTCAAGGCACTTGAACCCTATTCGCTCCATCAGCGATATTTATGTTAGATACATCCGGGACACGACAATAAAAGCTATCTTCAAAAACAAAGCGCAGGCGATGATGGCAAAAATAACGCCGGCAACGTCCGCTGTCAGGGCCGCTGCCAGGGCATGCCGAATTCGCCGAACCTGAACAGCTCCGAAATAAACCGCCAGAACGTAAAAGGTGGTTTCGGTCGAACCCTGCAGAGTCGACACCAAATAGCCGGTGTAGGAATCCGGACCAATGGCGGGTCGTTGATCATGGACGCCAGAATGCCATAGGCCCCGGAACCTGACAACGGCCGCATCAACGCCATGGGCAGCGCTTCGGCCGGCAAACCGATGCGGGTTGTCCAGGGCCCCAACACCCCGACCACTGCTTCCAAAGCTCCGCTGGCCCGAAACATACCCACGGCAACCAAAATCGCCACCAGATAGGGGATGATTTTAACCGCCACTTTGAAACCCTCTTTAGCGCCTTCAACAAACACCTCGTAGACCCGCACACGCCGCACGACGCCGAATCCCAGAAAACCGAGCATCAAGCCCGGCAAAATCCAGGGCGAAATTACCTGTCCGAAAACGACGGTAACCGGCACCATGGCAATCAGGACCGCAAGAGCCAGAAAACTGACCCATAAAGGATAGGCGCTCATTTCTGCTTCCAATGGCTCTCCCGTATCCAAGGCCGGCGCGCCTTCCTGGACTTCATCCGCGTTGGCTTTTGGGGCTTCTTTCCGGAAAAAGCGTCCGTAAAATTTGGCAGCCACGATCGCCGTTAGCGTTGAGCCGATTGTGGCCAACAGGGTTGTGGGCAGAATCCCGGCCGGATCTGTAGATCCGGCAGCGGCCCGCAACGCAATCACACCTGTCGGCAGTAAGGTAATACTGGATGTGTTGATTGCCAGAAATAAAACCATGGCATCCGTGGCCGTCCCATGCCGAGGATTGAGCTGATCCAATGCCTGCATGGCCCGAATGCCGAAGGGCGTGGCCGCATTACCCAACCCCAGGGCGTTGGCCGACAAATTTAATATCATGGCGCCCATGGCCGGGTGCTCAGGCGGTACTTCCGGAAACAGTTTGACCATCAGGGGCCGGATCAAACGGGCCAGGATTTTTAACATCCCGCCGGCCTCGGCGACCTTCATCAACCCCAAAAATAGCGTCATCACCCCGATCAGCCCGATGGCCAGTTCCACCGCCCCGGTTGCCGACTCCACCATGGCCTTGGACAAGGCGGCAATGGGCGCCGTCTGGTCCGCAACCGGTTCCCAGCCCACCTGGTTCCAGCCCGCGAATACAAAGGCGATCAAAACGATGGCAACAAAAATGATATTCATAAAAGCATGTCCAACTGCCACCCTATTTCTTGGCGGCTCCAGAGTTTTTCAGTGCCAGGGCGAAAGGCAGGTACACCGTGCCATCGCCGGATTTCAAATCTTTTGATGCACGTGGTTGACTCCTTCCAGTTGTTCGGATAAAAATGGTTTGAGCTAATCGGAAAGCACCGTCGCTCTGTCTTGCATGCCCTTGCCGATCGAACCATCAGCTGATTTCTACCGAAATCGATATCCTTGACGCGCAGGCGGACGTACGCTATCAGCCGCAGTCCCGAGCCATAAAGCAGTTGTGCCATCAATTGGACATACGCCTGTTCGGTACCAATCGAATCGTGCCGGAGTTGGATAACACTGCGAACCTGGTTGAGGAGTTTCATCTGAATTGCTTTTCCGCACT
The DNA here is from genome assembly GCA_963802265.1 of uncultured delta proteobacterium. GTDB lineage: Bacteria > Desulfobacterota > Desulfobacteria > Desulfobacterales > CAWDIC01 > CAWDIC01. The sequence continues at coordinate 860,438 of CAWDIC010000001.1, read as the reverse complement.
AATATCAATTAATATTTAATAAAGTATTGCTAATCATATCAGAAGTATTAATTTTTTAAATAAAATTGTTTTCGTTTCCGTATTATTAAACGTAAATTAGTCCGAATAATCTATGTTACACGCCAAATCAAATCAGGTAGGAACAAAAAGTGAAAAAACTCTTACTCATTTTTATCGTATTTATGGCTGTCTACGGATTTCTAGAAAAAGCACCAAAGTTCTTTTCTGATGGTACGATTTTTGATTCTGAAATTTCTACGAATGATCTATCTATTGAGAAGGCTTTCAAAAATAACGTAAGTGACATTCAAGTTGGCGGTTCAGGTAAAGTAATAAAAATTTTGGCAGATGACACAGAAGGCAGTCGGCACCAAAAATTTATTATTGAACTAAATTCAGGCCAAACTCTTTTAATTGCGCATAATATTGATATTGCGCCAAGAATTAACACTCTTAACGTAGGCGATCAAATTGACTTTTATGGTGAATACGAATGGAACGCTAAAGGTGGGGTTGTACATTGGACTCACCAAGACCCCAGCGGTCGTCATGAGGATGGTTGGTTAAATCATGATGGGGAAATATACCAATAATCGTGTAACAAATCACTGCACTGGATTTTTGCTCCGCTACGCTCCATAAAACCCAATGAGTTCAAACTTTAGGCCGCTACCGCCGGGCTTTGGAGGCCCTGAGCCATTGCTCCGAAGCACTCGGCCACTGATCAACGGAAATGGTGTCAAACCTTGAATAGTGAATAAAAAATTTATAAAGAATATTTTTATATGAAATATCAACACATTTATATGGTTGTCCACGAACCTTGAGTGATATAGAATTTGATATTATTCACTATTCAAGATTTGACACCATTAACTAACAAGGCGCTCCAGGCGACGCTCGTAAACTCGCGCGCCTGAGCGCAAGCGTTATACCTGCGGATGTGAAATGATGAAGCCTAAAGCTACTGACAAAAAAGTTTCACGTTCTTCGCCCATCCTAACTCAGATAATCCGTAAATGTTTAATTATTTACCTTCTATCTGCTGTTACTGTGCCGGTTATCTGTTTCATTTTTGGATGGCGATCATTAGAAAATATTGGGACCGGATTTATATATGGTTCCCTGGGTCTGGCGTTATTCGGCGTTTTCACTTTTGCAGTGAATACGGTGCCGGCTCAACTTTCTCAGCTTTCACTCCCTAAATACAAGGCTCCCTCTCTTAAGCGCCATCAAGAAGCCGAAGGTGATGGTTCTACATCTAGAGAGGACGGAATAAGATTCTTGTTTAAGACTTTAATATGCGGAGCAATTTTATTTGTGACAGGACTTTTTTTGAAACTGTTGTGATGATGTATAACCCGTCACTCAAGCAGACCGTGCGAGCCGGGATAAAATTTGAAATTATCTTAAGAATCGAAATCAGAGCTTCAAACTAGGCTTGGCATTACTGCCCGGCTTATTAGCTTTTCGTTATGCGTTAACAAACGAAAGTAATATAAAAATAAAGGCGCGAAGGAAATGCCCTTTAACATTAACAGACTAAGGCAAGTGGTCGGCCTGATTTATATATTGATGTATATATTTATCTTCTTTGCTTATGTGTTTATCCTAAGAGATGATCAATCCTGGATGATCCAATCAAAATTTACTGTAACGGTAATGCTCTGGTTCATGCTTTCCTTGGCCGTTAAGGTTTCAATGTTTATGAACCGGGCGATTGAAATGTTGAACTTAGCTGCTTTCTTGGCGTTTATGTCAATAGGGTTTACTTATAACCCGCAGCCAGGCCACTATAGTTCAATTGAAAATTTTAGTTATTACCTGTACTTTATTGGTGGTTCAGCTTGCGACTTAATTGATTTTTTGTATGAAGCAGCCGCAAGGCGTCCTGGAGAAACATTATAGCGCCACTTTCGGGCTTGGCCGAAAGGCGGATCGAATTTCCACAGGGAACCCCCATAATTGGCAAAATTACGGTGGCTTGATTGAAATCATGGCAACAAAATCTTGCCGAACAAATCGCGCCACCTAACAAACATGCGCGTTGCTTCAATTTGCAGGTACGCTCAAAGGTTCAACAATAAACCATTCAAGGAGATAATAAGACCATGAAAAAAGTAGCGCTAATCACCGGGGCCTCCAGTGGCATCGGAAAGGAACTCGCAGGCATCCATGCAGAGCAAGGCGGCGATCTCGTTATCGTCTCTCGCCGTGAAGACAAGCTCAACGAACTCAAGAGCGAGCTTGAGGTGAAACACCCCGTACAAGTCACAGTCATCCCGAAAGACCTGACCCGCTTGGAAGCCGCACAAGAGATCTACGCCGAGGTTAAGAGTGGTGGTATCGAAGTGGAATACCTGATCAACAACGCCGGTTTTGGTGGGCGGGGGAAATTTCACGAACGCGCGTGGGAGCAGGATCTTGCCATGATCCAGCTCAACATCGTCACGCTCACCGCCCTGAGCCGGTTTTTTCTTCCTGACTTCGTGAGACGCAACAGTGGGCGCATTCTAAACGTATCCTCTACTGCGAGCTTGATGCCTGGTCCGCTACAGGCCGTCTACTACGCAACCAAAGCCTACGTTACCTTCTTCAGCAACGCGCTCGCCGAAGAACTGCATAAAACCGACGTCACCGTAACGGCGTTGCTCCCAGGTGCGACCGAAACCGAATTCGCCCGTACCTCTGGAATGGACAAGACGAACCTTTTCAAAAAGACAGCTTCCCCTCGCGCTGTCGCCCAAGATGGTTATGACGCCATGCTCGCTGGGAAGCTAGACGTCATCTCGGGGGTCACGTTTGGTCAGCGAATAATGATGGCAACCATTCCCTTCATGCCCAAGAAGATGCTCCTGGGTCAGATTCGTAAAATGCAGGAGATCGAGGAATAGAATGTCGAACAACCGCATGCACCTGATTGTGTTCTGCTGCGATCCACTCAGCAGGTGCTGCTGACGTTAGGAGGCCCGTAAAAAACACATGAAACGCATTTTAGTATCTAACGGGAATCCGATGGAAAAAGTTGTTGGCTTTAGCCGCGCGTTTGAATTTGTGAGGATCTATTTCTATGGCTCAAAGACTTGTTAAAATTATCCTTCCGCAAGAACACGGGAAAGAAGCTCAAGAGCTGTTGAGGAGCCAGGAGTCCCTCAGTTTCTGGCAGGAAGAATCAGCTGACGGCAACGCCGTGATAAGTGCCCTTACCGACTCAGGGAGTAGCGAAAACATCATGGATGTTTTCGAAAAAAAATACGCCTCCGTCAGTGGTTTTCAAATTGTTCTATTACCTGTTGAAGCATCCATCCCCCGTTATGATATCCCGGATGCAAAGGCATCCAATTTAAACCGCGCCAAAATCAAAACCGAACCAAAAAAACCAATTAGAATCAGCCGTGAAGAGCTATATTCAGATATAGTGGATAGTACAAAACTCTCTAACATTTTCGTTTTAATGACAGTCCTTTCTACGATCGTCGTGGCCATCGGCCTGCTTAAAAACAATGTTGCCGTCATCATCGGAGCAATGGTCATTGCCCCTTTTCTCGGTCCGAACGTTGCCCTGGCTTTATCCACAAACCTTGCGGATAAAAAATTGGGATTAAATGCTCTGAAAACGTTATTATCAGGAATTTTAATTGTTCTTCTGTTTTCCGCCGGCATGGGGTATTTTTTCAAAACAAATCCAACAATTCCTGAAATAGCAATGCGAACGCAAGCGAATCTTTCCGACATTATTCTGGCCCTGGCCTCTGGTTGCGCAGGCGTACTCGCATTTACAACCGGCGCCTCTTCTGCCGTTATCGGTGTTATGGTAGCCGTAGCGCTTTTGCCCCCTTTGACCGTTTGTGGCTTATTGTTGGGAACGGGACATTTCCCCGGCGCGATAGGTGCTTTTCTTCTTTTCATTACCAATATCATCTGTATCAACCTTGCCGGTGTCGTAACATTCTTAGTGCAGGGTGTCAGCCCACGGGTGTGGTGGGAAGCTGACAAAGCGAAAATGGCAACCTATAAGGCGTTGGCACTATGGTCTGTCATTTTAGCGCTTCTTGCGGTAATAATTTTTTTTTGGCAAACAAAAATTTAGCCGATAAAACTAACCATGTGCCGGACGGTCAATGGGAGTTCGCTGAGCAATCCCCCAGCCGGCCAGCACTGCTTTCGGCTGTAACGCAAACACACACCTCAAGAAAAATATGGAACCCTTTAAAGTAAATTTGCCTGATTCAGTATTGGAGGATCTGCGCACAAGGCTTTCAGCAACGCGCTGGCCCATGCAAATAGCGCGCGGCTGGGAGGATGGAACCGATCTTACTTACTTAAGAAAACTTTGCGAATACTGGCAGACGCAATTCGACTGGCGCGCCCAGGAAAGAACGCTCAATCAATTTGATCATTTCAAGACCGAACTTGACGGTTTAAATGTTCATTTCGTTCATCAGCGCTCCAAAGAAAAAGATGCCTTGCCGCTTGTGATCACCCATGGGTGGCCGGGTTCGGTTTTTGAGTTCGTAAAAATTATTGGACCTTTATCAGATCCAGTGGCATACGGAGGCAATGCCGAGGATGCCTTTCATGTGGTCTGTATGTCGATACCAGGATTCGGATTTTCAGACCCTCCCAAAAAGCCTGGATTTGACATCAGGCAAGTCGCTGTGTCGGTTGCCAAACTCATGTCGCGGCTAGGCTATACAAAATATGGGGCCCAAGGCGGCGATTGGGGTTCTTCCGTTTCCAGTTGGATTGGGTCTATCGATGCCGAACACGTCTGTGGTATCCATCTGAATCTTGTTGCCGTCAGTCCGCCAAAGGGCATGAAAATGCCTTTTGAAGGTCTTTCCCAAAGGGAAATCGCGCACTTGGAACGACGACAGAAATTTATGCAATATGAGGTGGCGTACCGCGACATCCAAAGCACAAAACCAGCGACGCTCAGCTACAGCCTAAATGACTCGCCTGCAGGGCTTGCCGGATGGATCGTCGAAAAGTTTCGGTCATGGAGTGATTGCGCGGGTCATACTGAAAACAGGTTTACCAAAGATGAATTGCTGACGAATATGACCATTTATTGGGCAACCCAGACGATCGCTTCTTCCATGCGAATCTATTATGAAACAAGAAAAAGCAAGAATTTTTATCCGCAGCGGGTACGTGTACCCACGGGTTGCGCAATTTTCCCGGCCGAAATTCTGAATGTGCCACGCAAATGGGCCGAGGATGTGTATAACATCAAACAATGGACCGAAATGCCTTTTGGCGGTCATTTTGCAGCGCTTGAAGCGCCTGAACTGTTGGTTGAAGACATACGAGCATTCTACCGTCTCTTAAGATAGACTTTCTGGCACTATCCGAGGGCTCTTCAAAAAAGGATTAAGTGTCCCGCCTGATCGCAAGGGCTCCCGGTCCCGGGGAGCTTATGGTTAAGTTTTGGAGGTACGCATGGCGCGCAAACAAGAAATCGCCGCATTTATGACAAGCGAGTTCCCGCAATTCAAGTGCACCATCGAAGCGGTCGGTAATGGTGGCGCCACAGTAATTCGTCAGATTGGATCAGATGAATTGAGACCGGGAGGAACCGTCTCAGGAACGGTGCTGATGGGTGTTGCTGATGAGGCGCTTTACGTTGCCATTTTCGGTGAGATCGGCATTGTCCCCCTTGCTGTTACGACGAATCTCACAATAAATTTCATACGTAAGCCTCCAGCCAGCAATTATGTCAAAGGCGTTTGTAAGCTTATGAAGGTTGGCAAGTCACTGGCTGTAGGAGAAGTTAACCTATATTCGGAAGGAATGAACGAGCCCGTTGCCCATATTGTTGGAACGTACTCAATCCCTCCAAAAAAATCGCGAGAAGGAAAGTCCTAACCCTGACATTCACAGGGGGCTCACAAGGCCTGTCCGCCTTAGTTTCGGCCTATTTTAAGTATTAGAAGTGGCTTTGTATCCGCCACCAACCCTGCTCACCTGTGATGGGGGTGTTCGATTCAACAAGGAAACAATGTTACCTGCGAAATTTCTCTGGAAACCTTTAATTCAAAAGTTGGTAACCGGGCATTGGCAACGTTTCCGAATGCACCCTGGAACGCCTTCCTTCCCCCATAATCTTAAACAAGCGGGCCTATATCTTCATGTCCCCTTTTGCAAAAACCTCTGCCCATTCTGCCCCTACAACAGAATTGAATATGATGAAGAATTATTTGCCCGATATGAAAAAGCAGTACACGAAGAAATAGAGTTATATACACCATACCTCAAGGGGTGCGAATTCGTCTCTTTTTACATCGGAGGAGGTACTCCGACCGTCAATTTGCCTGGATTGTTGCGAATATTTGATCATTTTAAACAAAATTATTCTTTGTCGTGCGATATTTGCATCGAACTTCACCCGGGCAATATGGACCGCGAGTGTCTACACGCATTAAAAAATGCCGGGGTAACGATGCTTTCTATTGGCATAGAATCCACTTCCGACAGAATATTGGAGAACATAGGCAGGAATCATGATGGTGAAACTGCATTGAATTCTCTTAGGAGAGCCGTCAGTACCGGATTTGATTCCATAAATGCCGACCTGATGTTTGCTTTACCGGGTCAAGAACTTGAAGATTGGGAGAATGATTTAAGAGCGGTAATCAATGAAGGCCCTGATCAAATAAGCACCTACCCGCTCTTCTCTTTCCCGTACTCAGACTTAGGCCGGGCCCAAAACATCCACCAAATAAAAAGACCGGCAAGCCAACTTATTCGCTCCATGTTAAATCTTACTGATTCCCTTTCAAGGAGTTCAGGTTACAAGCGCTGTGCTGTTTGGAGTTGGCTGAAGCCTTTAAAAAAGAAATTTAGCTCGATAACCAGACACCACTATATCGGTTTTGGACCCAGCGCAGCTTCAATGACGGGTCATGATTTCTATGTAAACACATTCGATGTATCATCTTATGCTGAGACGCTGCCAAACAAGAGGCCGATTGCGCTTTCCATGCCTGTCGATCAACGTCTTGAGATGGCTTATTGGCTATACTGGCGTGTCTATGAACTGAAAATTTGCCAAAAGGACTTGCAGAATTTATTTGGTGAAGAACACACCATTGAATCTACTTTTTCTAAAATTATCAAACCTTTTGAGCTTGCAGGCATGATAGCTAAAAAAAATGGAGGGTACAGGGTCACGAATTCGGGGGCTTATTGGATACATCGTCTTCAAAACGAATATAGCCTCAATTACATAAATAGGCTTTGGGGTTCCTGTCGGCGGGAATCATGGCCATCGGAGGTTTCCCTCTAATGATCAATAAGTTGCTCAGCTGGTTCGCGTATGGGTTTAAGACCTTTGTCCTTGGAAATGAATTACCTTACCTCTTTGGCCTCGTAATAACGGACAAATGCAACCTGAATTGCTTTTATTGCGAGAGCAAGAATTCCGGACGATATCATTTTTCATTTGAACATGCCAAAGAGACTATTAAAAATGCCTATCAACGGGGACATCGATCACTCTACTTCACAGGCGGAGAACCCATGCTTTGGGAACACAAAGGTCATACGCTTGATGAGTTAATCCAATATGCCCGGAAGATCGGGTTTCTTGAAGTGTTTATTTTCACCAATGGGACAATTCCACTGTCGATAAAACAGTGCAATTACATTGTGACCGTGGATGGGCCCAAAGTCATTCACAACCAAATTAGGAACAATTCATACGAGTTGGTACTCAAGAATGTCGAAAGTGCCGTAACCAAAGCTGTTTTTGCATCAATTACTTTCAGCAAAGCAAACTTTCGCTATTTGGATACCTTTGTGAAAGAGGTGACCGAAACAAAATTATTTCGGGGCATTTCATTCAACTTATTAACGCACTGGCCTGAAATAGTCGAAGCGCATGGAATTTCTCGAGGGGACCGGGAACAGCTTCTTGACAAGCTTTGGGGCTTAAAACAGGAAGGCTATCCTATTGTTCTTTCCAAGGCAGCATATAAAGGCTTAAGGGCTAACGACTGGAAACGTCCCATACCTCAAATCGAATTAGGTACCAAAGACCGAATATTTACCTGTTGCCGGGACGTCGACAACCCAACGGTTTGTGAAAACTGTGGCTACGCCAACTGCGTAGAGGTATCGCAGATATTAGCGTTAAAACCTTCAGCCATGTGGCAGGTCGTCCGGATGGTAGGGGTATAACATATTTGCAGAAAATCGAACAGTGCCATCGACCCGGAGAGCTAAAAGCACCGTTCCTGTCCGCCGGTTAGGGTGCGCGCTATATGATGATGAGCGAAAAATCCAAAAGAGAAAAACTTGCCGCAAAAATTCTATTTTGGGGTATGGTTGTTCCTATCACTTTTGGCGTATTTTTTAGAATATTCTTTGTCCTTTTCAACTTCGTGTATGGCCTGCTGATAGTTAAAATCATCGGCCCTGATTATGCCGGCTTCGTTGCCGGTATCGCACTAATTACATCGCTGGGTTTTACTTTAGCCGTCTTAATTTGGATTCATACGCAGTATAAAAAACATATCCTGGTTACTTTTTAATACAAACAAAGCACAATCATTTTAATATCTTTCATATAATCGGGCCATCATCCAACACCGCTTAAAGGTGTAAAATGTTAAAAAATTTGCTCATTTTCGGGATTATATTGACGGCTGGTGTTTGCCATGCATTTTCTAAAAGTTCCATGTGGACAATTGCAGCGGGTGAAGAATGGGTGATCGAATTTCAATCTGAAGAAATCCTATATTGTGGGAATTATTGTTACGCCTTTGCTGCGGTCGAACGACCGGATGAAATATTTGTGTCACCCTACAATGCCGATACCCTTGCACGTTATCGTGAGCAACAAATAAACTTTCCTCCTGATTCGAAGGTATATGTGCTAAACTTGAAATCGAAAACGGTCAGCCTGATGGCTATAGAGCGCTTTGTGCAGCTTGAATTTATGGCTGAAGCGTTACCCGTTGACACATTTTCCGACCATCCGGAGCTTAAGTGTGGGGGCAACCAAGAGGGACATCAATATCTGGCCCCGATTCAAAAAATAGGCAAAACGTTTGTCGCCACCCTATCGTCTGTGAAAAAATCTTCCGAAAAGACCACTTTCGGTATGCCGGGTATCATTCCTTTTATGGGGCGTGAGAAATGGGTTCAAAAGGAAACGTCACATAGCGGAACATTTTTCCTGGAAATCTTCGATAAAGAAAGACCCCTGAAACCGATTGTTCAACTTCAGAAAGAATTCAGTGAGCTTTGGCTCCTGCCTTCAATCTTCGAGATGGCATCGTGGACACAGGGCGCAGAAGAACCCATTCTGGTGGTTGTGGACAATGATTATCGGACCAAGAAAATCAAAGGGCGGGTACTGCTTATCCGTCCCAAGTAGGAGATGCATGAGGATAACCGGGTCTATTGCGACGGACTTTACAGGATGATTCGCCCCAATCATTCCCGGTTGGCCTAAGCAAACGAATCATCGGCTTTCCCGAACCGCTGATTAGACATTGGGTCTATCAAACCAAAGCAAGATACAACCTAAAGGAATAGGAGAAACCCACATTAAAGCGATTTTACATACCAAATTTGGGCCACCGGATGAACTTCAGCTTAAAGAGGTAGAAAAACCGGCTCCTAAAAACAATGAAGTACTGATAAAAATACATGCAACCACCGTAACAAGCACGGACTGTAACGCCCGTAATTTCACATTTGTCACGAAATTGTTCCAGCTCCCTGCGCGACTGTTTTTTTTTGGTATCTTCAGGCCCAGAATAAATATTCTGGGATTTGATCTGGCCGGAGAAATTGAGGCCGTCGGCAAAGATGTAAAGCGCTTTAAAGCAGGTGACCCGGTTTTTGGAACACCCGGGACCGCGTTTGGCGCCCATGCCGAGTACACATGCATGCCCGAAAACGGAGTGCTGACCATAAAACCGGCCAACATAGCCTGGGAGGAAGCCGCCTCCGTTTTTTTGGGGGCGCATACCGCGCTATTTTTCCTCAGAGATAAGGGGAATATCCAGGCCGGACAAAAAACCCTGATCTATGGCGCGTCCGGAAGTATCGGTACTTTTGCGGTTCAGCTGGCCAAATACTTTGGGGCCGAAGTTACCGGGGTATGCAGTACCACGAACTTAGAAATGGTGAAATCTCTGGGAGCCGATCAGGTCATTGATTACACGAAAGAGGATTTTACCAAAAGCGGTGCAACCTATGATATTATTTTTGACACGGTTGGCAAGACTTCGTTTGCACGCTGCAAAAATGCGCTCACGCAAAAAGGTGTTTTTCTAGCGGCTTTATTGTCTCTGCCGGAGATTGTTCAAATAATTTGGACTTCGATGATAGGGACGAAGAAAGTCAAGGGCGGGGTGGCGCTGGAAAGAGTTGAAGATCTAAATTTCCTCAAAGCGCTTTTGGAAGCCGGAAAAATAAAGCCGGTCATAGACAGGCGCTATCCGCTGGAACAGACGGCCGAGGCTTTCCGGTATGTCGAACAAGGACACAAAAAGGGAAATGTCGTCATAACTATTCGACATAATAACAAAACCTGAAATTGCCAATTCAGTCGGCGCAAAAATCCGCACGGCTGATTCGTGGTGTTAGCACACAAGGAAATCCTATGAAAACCAACGAGCTATCAACATGCTTTTGCACAAACAAGGTGGATGCCTGTCGTGAATTTTATAAAAGCAATTTCTCGGCCAAGACTGTTTTTGACTGCGGGTGGTATGTCAACTTATGCATCGGTGAAAATGGCCCGTCGATCCAATTCATGCAACCACAAGGCGATATGCCGACATTTGGTGGTGCTGGTGTGACTCTCAATTTCAAGGTTGACGATGTCGATGCAGAGCATTCTAGGCTAGTGGCGGCAGGGCTGCAAACGGCAATGCCGCTGGAAGATCATCCTTGGGGCGACAGAGGCTTTTCGGTAATCGATCCGATAGGCAATTCTGTTTATATCTATTCCGATCGTGAACCATCAGATGAATTTAAACAATACTTCACGGGCGCACCTCGCGCTTGAGAGGAAACAGCATGAAACGCATCGTTATCATTTTGATTCTTTTATGTTTCAGAAGGGGCAGAACCCTATAAAGGTCACCCTCAATCTTGTGATCAACGGCACAGGCACCGTCTGGATTGACGATGTCGTTCTTTCCAAAAAACCGCTGCAATAATCGGAACCGAGCGGGATGCTTCTACTGCTCCCAACAGACCTCGGTATTGGTGAGCTTGACGTTATATGACAAAACATGTGGAGGAACTATGGATAATCAGAAGAACGTCGTGTTTGGCACAGGCCCATTAGGATTGTGGGTGGCACAAACTTTAGCCGAAAAAGGCAAGGAAGTGACCTTGGTCAATCGAAAAGGCCAGCTTGTGCAAAAAGTGTCGGGCCCAATAAAAACGGCAGGTGGAAATGCAACAGACCCAGCTGCTGTATATCAGATATGTAAAGAAGTTGATGCGGTCTTTCATTGTGCCATGCCGCCGTATACGGATTGGCCTGATAAATTTCCTCCACTGACGAAGGGTATCCTTGAAGGGGTTTCACGGGCAGAAGCCAAATTGATTTATGGTGACAACCTTTATATGTATGGAGACACTGCAGGTCAGCCCATTGCCGAGAGCCTTCCTTATGCAGCCACAGGGCACAAAGGAAAAGTTCGAGCAGCAATGGCCGAAATGCTTTTAAATGCGCATCAAAAAGGAGATGTGCAAGTCGTCATCGGTCGTGGCTCTGACTTCTATGGCCCTCTTGTGGTAAATGCTGCTTTTGGTGAAATGTTCTTTAACGCTGCATTATCTGGTAAACCAGCAAATCTTTTGGGCAATATAGAATTACCACACACCTACACTTACATTAAAGATTTTGCCAAAGCATTAGTCCTTCTCAGTGAAAATGATCAGGCTTTTGGTCAGACATGGCATATTCCGAATGACGCAACGATCACAACACGGCAGTTTGTTGGCTTGGTTGAGAAGGAGATTGGAAAACCAATAAAAACTCGTAGCGCGGGAAAATTAATGGTGACCTTATTGGGTTTATTTAACCCAATGGTGAAAGAACTGAAAGAGATGATGTACGAGTGGGAACGGCCTTATGTTGTTGATCATCGTAAATTTGCGGAAACATTTGATGTTGACAGCACACCCCATGAAATAGCAATCAAAGAGACGGTTGAATGGTACCGCCAACGGATGGCAGCCATCTAATCAAAAACCCGATAACCGACTAATTCTTTATTCTCGATCTGCCGGAAATTGCGATTGAGGACGATTTGATCCGCATGTTAATCAAACACGATAGGGAGGAAACGGTCATGTCTATTCTCTACTCACAAGCAAGCTTAGGCTCCTTGACCCTGCAGAATCATCTGGTCATGGCGCCGATGACACGCAGTCGCGCAACCGATAATATTCCCAACGAGCTAATGGCCGAGTACTACGCACAGCGAAGCAGCGTGGGACTCATTGTTACCGAGGGTACGTCGCCTTCACCAAATGGACTGGGGTACCCCCGCATACCGGGAATCTTCTCCCCGGCCCAGGTCGAAGGTTGGAAGCGCATAACCACTGCAGTGCACGCCGAGGGCGCAAAGATGTTTCTTCAAATCATGCATTGCGGACGCATTGCCCATCCGCTTAACTTGCCCGAGGGTGCACGCATGCTGGCGCCTTCGAGCGTGGCGGCTGAAGGCGAGATGTACACGGATGGCGAGGGTATGCAGCCTCATCCCATGCCGCAGGCGATGACCGGGGAGGATATTAAGACCACCATTGGGGAGTTTGTTCTGGCTGCCGACAATGCCGTGGCCGCAGGGTTTGACGGCATCGAACTGCACAGTGCAAATGGCTATTTGCTCGAACAGTTCATCCGTCCGAATACGAATCAGCGCAGCGATGGTTATGGCGGCCCGATCGAGAACCGCGCGCGTTTCGTGCTTGAAGTGGCCGAGGCGGTGATGGGTGCTATTGGCAAAGACAAGGTGGGCATCCGGCTTTCACCCTTTGGTGTGTTCAACGACATGCCATCGTACGACAAGATGGAGGCGGATTATACCTACCTGGCGCAACAGTTCAACGATAGTGGACTGGTTTATGTCCACCTGGTGGATCACGCCTCCATGGGCATGCCACCGGTGCCTGACACCATCAAAATGACATTCCGCAACGAATTCAAGCGTACCTTGATTCTCTCAGGCGGTTACGATGCCGAACGTGCCGCAAGCGAGTTGGTCGCGGGCAAATGTGATCTCGTCGCCGTGGGCCGACCGTTGCTTGCCAATCCCGACCTTTTGGATCGATGGAAAACCGGTGCGGCTGTAAATGCGCCGGACATGGACACGTTCTACACACCTGGACCCAAGGGCTATACCGATTACCCGACGTTGAAAAAATAGCGCTTGGAAAATCCTGGCCGATCATTCATTGTTCTGAACCTACTTTATTGGGGTGCGATCAGAAGGACGACCCATGGGCCTGCTCAATCTGTTGCTTAAAGATCCGCTTACATTCATCCTCATCGCCATACCACTCTTGTATTCCGTCATTTTTCATGAGTTGGCGCATGGCTGGGTCGCCTATCGCATGGGTGATCCGACAGCCGCGTCCCTCGGCCGTCTCAGCTTCAATCCGCTCAAACACCTCGACCCTCTGGGCACCCTTATGCTCTTTATTTTCGGCTTTGGCTGGGCCAAGCCGGTGCCGGTCAATTTCACCCGGCTGCGAAGCAAACGCACGGGGATGATACTGGTCTCGTCCGCAGGAATCATCGCGAACATGCTCTTGGCGACTGGTGCTATTTTTATAAATCGGTTGCTGTCCCCTTCACCGTCAAGTATACTGGCATACCTTCTCTACTATTTGGCACAAATCAACATCATCCTGGCCGCTTTTAATTTAATCCCGCTGCCGCCTCTCGATGGGTCGAAAATTCTTATGGGCTTCGCATCCCCACGCGTCCAAAATTACCTTTTCCGTCTTGAGCGGTATGGCTTTTTTATTATCATTGCCCTGCTTTATTTAGATGTACTAGACCCTGTAATTCACTTTTTTCGATGGATGATTCTATCGTTTATCAACCTGTTGTTGCCGTAAACAGCCACCGTCCCGTATGATGCTAAACGTCGGGCAAAAAGCACGGCAGATCTAAAAATCCATATCATATAACCATAAAAGGAGGGAATATGACCACTCGCCAAGCAACAGCCAAATGGAATGGAACCCTGAAAGAAGGTAACGGCACAATGAAATATGGAGCCTTTGAAGGCCCTTATACGTTTGCCTCTCGTTTTGAGGAAGGCAAAGGCACAAATCCCGAGGAGCTCGTCGGTGCGGCCCATGCGGGCTGCTTCTCAATGTTTTTAGCGGCGCTCATAAGCAATGAAAAATTAACGCCGAATCGCGTTGAAACAACGGCTTCCGTTCATCTTGGAGACGATGACGGACCCAAAATAACCAGTATTGATCTAGTTTGTACGGCCGAGGTCCCTGGATTGGAACAAGCAAAATTTGCTGCCCTTAGCCAGACAGCTAAAGAAAAATGCCCCATTTCAAGGCTTTATGCTGGAACTGAAATCAATCTTACCGCAAAACTGGTCGGCTAAGCGCTGAGCTCAAGTGCATCCAAAGCACTCAAAATCAAGCCCATTGAGGCACAATGTTTGGCGCCGGGCTTTGATCGTCTGGAACTCGATGGTGAGTTACATGAAGGGGATTAAAAATGTTGTACAGTCTAACACAAGACCAACTTGCTAAGCTGTCAAATTCTCATTTCATGCCCGAATTTACCAATGCTGAAATGCTTGTCGCAACGTTCGAAACAGATCCTGGAGTGGCCCGGCAAATATTACCAAAACCGCTTACCTTTTCGTCAAACAACATGGCGTCTGCGTTCGTCGCAAGGTATCCGGAAACGAACTTCGGATGCATCTATAGCGAAGGGGCTTTGTTTCTCAACTGTGCTTATAAAGGTGAAAAGGGCTTCTATTGCCTGAGCATGCCGGTTGATGACGATATGGCGCTAATCGGGGGGCGTGAACAATTTGGCTATCCCAAGAAAATAGCGGATCGTATCACCCTCCAAAAGACTGGCAACACGGTCATCGGCAATGTTGTCAGAAAAGGAACCGAGATTCTGCGCATCGAATCCCAGCTGTCCACAGACGCATCCGAAGATTTTATGCAAGGATTGGCTTACCCGACGAAAGACTGGAACGGTGTCGCGTGTAAAAAAATTGTTTCTTTTTTGTTTAAATTTTTTCCGAGTCCCAGTGGTGATCGGTTCGATTACTTGCCTCGCTTGGTTCGACAACCGACGCTTTTCAGGCCCCGCGGACAGCTTCGCGCTGGTTCCGGTAGTGTCATGCTTGGCTCGACACCTTATGACCCGCTTGCCGAAATTGTTGTTGGACGAATTACGAGCATGTTTTATGGAAAGTTTGACAACACCATGCTCCCCGGAAAAGTTATGGCTCGGGTGTGGAATCCAATGCGCTTTGCCAAGCATGCTTTCTTTAAAAACGATTATCTGCCTACACTTCTGGACCGATATAACTCGAGCCAAGCTGAAAAAGCAAAAGCGGTCCTGGCGTTGGCCAAAAAGTATTAGAAACCGTCTGACATCTATGGAACGCACATTAGGAGTATGGCCATGATAGAAAAATCAACACTCGGGAAGGAGGGCCCCCTGCTGGGGAGGCTTGGATACGGGGCGATGGTTCTGGAGGGTTATTATGGCGAATCAGATGACGAATCCGCTGTAAGAACCCTTCTGCACGCCATCGATTTGGGGATGATGATCGATTCCGCTGATGCCTATGGGAATGGCCACAATGAAGCCCTGCTAGCCAAGGCTCTAAAAAGCCGCCCGAAGGATGCATTTATCGCCACCAAATTTGGTATTGTATTCGATGAAAACGAGACCAGTACAGCAATGCCGACAGGATGGGGCTTTGCGTTAAACATCAATGGCACACCGAAATATGCGCATAAAGCCCTCAATGCGAGCCTGAAGCGTTTGGGTGTCGAGACCATTGACCTCTGGTATCTCCATTTCCCGGATCCCCAAACACCGGTTGAAGAAACTGTCGGGGCTATGGCTCAAGCGGTTCATGAGGGCAAAGTGCGTTATTTAGGTCTGAGCAACGTCACGGCCGATCAAGTGCGGCGTGCTCACGCGATACACCCCATAGCGGCGGTTCAGTATGAATATTCATTGTGGCGCCGTGAAGTCGAAACAAGTCTTCTCCCGACACTTAGAGAGCTCGGCATTGCACTTGTGGCGTGGTCTCCGCTCGGCAGTGGCTTTTTAACCGGCACCGTCGATACATTGAGCGAAAATGATTGGCGTCATAACAATCCACGCTATGCCAAAGACAATCTTAGATCCAACCGTGATCGCTTCGCGCCTTTTATGACGCTTGCCAAGGAATTAAATATTAGCGCTGCACAATTGGCCTTGGCTTGGTTGCTTCATCAAGGGCCAGACGTATTTCCAATCCCCGGTACACGTAAAGTTCAGCGCATCGACGAAAACGCAAAGGCCCTGGGCATTAAGCTGGACGCTTCCACCTTGCAGCGCATCAACGCGATTGCCAAACCTGGGACGGCCGCCGGTGCCACATTGGTATAGTTCGCCGGATTTATATGGAAGTTGTCTATAGGCAATAAAATGGGTATGAACATATTGGGCATTTCCGGGAGTCCTATTAAAAACAGCAACATAGATCGTCTTGTTGGTAAACGCCCACAAACAGCTAAAATGAGCGAAAACAACAAGTAAGGAGAATCTATGCCATTCGTGAATATCAAAGTAACCAACGAAGGTGTTACGGCAAATCAAAAGGCTGAACTCATCAAAGGAGTCACCGAACTCCTTGCCAAAGTTCTGGGAAAGAATCCGGCAACCACTGTCGTGGTCATCGATGAGGTTGATACAGACAATTGGGGCATTGGCGCCGAATCTGTAACCAAACGCAGGCGCCGCGGCCAATGAAGCTCCCTGCAGCAAGCTGCAGGGTATTCTGGCGAAGGTGAATAAAAGATCTATTTCACGAAAGATTGTCTGCACTCAACGTTTAATAAGCTGGAGTAAAAAAATGCATATAGGATTCATTGGACTCGGACACCTTGGGAAAGCAATTGCTGGTAGACTTTTAGATTGCGGCCATACGCTTACGACCTGGAATCGAACCCCAACCAAAGCAGTGGGCCTGCCGGTTGAAGTCGCCGCCTCACCCCTTGGGGTGGCAGATAAGGCCGAAATTATTTTCGTGTGCTTGTTTGACAGTGATGCTGTCCATTCAATTCTGAGGCAAGAAAAAGGGCTTTTAGCTGGCGACCTTTCGAGCAGAATTATCGTGGACTTGTCCACAAATCATTTCCGCGAAGTTTTGGTTTTTCATGCGCTTTGCAAAGCCGCCGGGGCTATTTATTTGGAAGCGCCGGTGTTGGGCAGTATCGTACCTGCGTCGCAAGGCGCGCTGACAATTTTGATCAGCGGGGTTAAAACAGGGTATGAAAAGGCCAAACCAGTTTTGGAAAATATAGGAAAACACCTTTTTTTTCTCAAAGAGCCCGCACTGGCCACAAAAATGAAATTAATCAACAACCTTACCCTTGGTAGCTTTATGGCTACCATCGCCGAAGCATTAGCGCTCGGTGAAAAAATTGGCATTGAAAAAAAAACGATCTTAGATATTTTATCCGTGGGTGGTGGAAACTCGCTTGTACTTAACGCCAAAAAAACCAAACTTTTGGAAGAAGATTTCTCAACGCACTTTTCAAATGCACTAATTTATAAGGATCTCCATTGTCTCCAAGACTTGGCTTTTGACCACAAGAAAACTCTTTTTACGGGGGCCGTCATCAAAGAACTTTATGCCAGAACGTTTAAAGAAGGTATCGACCAGGAAGACTTTTCAGCCATTTATAAACTGTTCAAAGATTAGAAGCAAATATGATGCAAGCAGCGAAATCGCGTTTGCAAAATTACCATTGTAATTGACCGTTCGGGCAAGCGCTTGGGAATATTGGTTCATGAAACAATTGCCCTACACAGCCACAGGTTATCGCACGACTCCGCAGCGCATTGCGGGGCTTGCCAAGACCTTTCCGCATGTGGCTTTTTACCGCGCCTTTCTAACGATTATCATTCGTGCCGGCCTGCGTGTTAAAAGGCATCACTACAGCAACACGGATTGGTGCCGCAGTAGCCTGGGTGTCCTCGAAAACCTGGAACGTATTGGTCTGCGTTTCGAAATTACCGGTTTGGAGCACCTCGAACAATTCGATACGTCCTGTGTCGTGATCGGCAATCATATGAGCACCCTGGAAACGGTGGTGCTGCCGGGCCTCATTCAACCCATCAAGGATGTCACTTTCATCGTTAAAAACACCTTGCTGAAATACCCTATTTTTCGGGACGTCCTAAGCGCACGGAACCCGATTGTCGTTAACAGGGTCAATCCGAGGCAAGATTTTAAGACCGTCATGCGGGAAGGGTGTGATCGCTTGCGCCGTGGAATCTCGATCATCGTCTTTCCGCAAACCACCCGTTTTCTTACCTTTGATCCTTCCCAATTCAACACCCTCGGCATCAAACTCGCCAAGCGGGCCAATGTCCCCATTGTGCCCCTGGCACTATTGACCGATGCATGGCGCAACGGCAAATACCTTAAAGACTTCGGACCCATCGATCCGTCTAAAAAGGTGTTTTTTGCTTTTGGCAAGCCGATATGGATCCAAGGTCCTGGAAAAGCCGAACACCATGCGACAATGGCGTTTGTTCAGCGCAAAATTGAGGCATGGCAAACGGGGCAATGACCTTATATATGCTAAGGGATAGCGCGATTGGTAAAATAATGTTCCGATAGACGATGATAACCAAGCATCTGGATTGGAAAAATTGTTGAGTGTGTGCCTTTTTTTAGGTAGTGTCTATGCTCGCATGAAAGCTTTTGTGTGATTGCACAACAGGCAAACGCTTGGAACAGGAAGTCAACCCATGCCTTGGAATAATAAACGATTAGACGACGAACAACGTAACCGGATCGTTGCTGAAGCACGGCGTATTCAGCAACAACGGGCGCAAGGCTACCGGGAAAAAGCACTAAAGCTTTACCCGTGGATCTGTGCGCGCTGCGGACGTGAGTTCACAGGGAAGCGTCTGCGTGAACTCACGGTCCATCACAAGGACCATAACCACGACAACAATCCGCCGGACGGGAGCAACTGGGAACTGCTGTGCCTTTACTGTCATGACAACGAACACAGCCGCTACCTGGAACACGAAAGCTACGACGAGGGTTCCGCGGGTGACACACAAGCGCCCTCGTCTACCCATCGCCCGTTTGCCGACCTTGCGGCCCTGTTGAAAAAAAAGGAGTAGCTGGATAGCGGTGCCGGTGCTATTCGTCGCTCGTGGTTATAGAATAGGGGCCCAACGCACTTTTTTGACGGTCATGTTTTTAGAGACAATTAAATGGTACAGGTATAGCGCGTTTGCCCAAATAACGCTCTGTTAACAGGTGTATCAAGCCTACTATCTAAAAGGGCGCCGATTGCAATGACAGGCAGATATCAAGTTCCCAAGTGGATAGCGGCAATGCTGGTATATTCGCGTCCGTTGCTGGTTTTTGGCGGATTGCTTTGCGCCATCGCCGTCATGTGGACGCGCAATTATATCCCCTATACCATCGGTGTCGTGCTGTTGTGCTTGTCCATGACCTTTGATCTGATTGACGGCTGGTTTTCGGCGCGTTTTCATCCCAACATGGCACTGGCCGACCTTGCCGACCGTCTTATGGATAAGGTGGTTTACTCCCTCATCTTCCCCTTGGTCGCCGTCGGGGTCATGTGGCGGCTGGTTTTTATCACACCCGATTATTCGAGGGCCGAGCTGCTTCACGCCATTTTCGTTTTACTCTTGTGCGTGACCGTTCTTTTCAGAGACAATTTCGCCCATTTCATGCGCGGTTTCGCCATCCGGCAGGGGCAAGAACCGGAAGTCAGCGAGCTGAATCGACTGCGCACGGTTGTCGCCGCTCCGGTCGGCGCGATCTTGTACGCGTATGCTTTTTATATTCCGGAAGATTCATCTTCGCGCATCTACGGCTTGATATCAGGCTTGGACAACATTCCTCTGCGCCTCAGGTTCATTGTCGAAATTATTTTCCTGGTTATCAACCTCGGGTCCATTGCGGGCTACTGTCGCAAATTTGGGTCTTACTGCCTGGATGAATTATGCCTGGGTGAAGAGAACCTGCGTCGAAAAATTCTGACTTTTTTCCCCAATGCCTTGACGATTATGAACGCTATGATGGGATTTTTAGCGATATTCTTTGCTTATCAAGGGCGTATTCGCGAAGCTTATTTAATCCTGATCGGCGCCGCAATATTCGACAAATTAGACGGCGCACTGGCGCGCAAACTTGGACTTGCTGAGTCGACCGATGTCATCGATCAGCCGCAAGGTATTCGCCTGGGGAGTCTTCTCGATGACATTGCGGATGCCATCAGCTTCTGTATCGTTCCGGCATGGATATTTTATATCTGCTTCACGAATACCTCTGAGCCAGCATTGGCTAATTTGCCGATCGGTTGGGTTGCAGCCCTCTTTGCCGGCCTGGGTATTGTACGCCTGGTTTACTTTACACTGGACACCAAACCGATACCCGGTTTTTTCAAAGGGCTGCCCACGCCCGCGGCCGCTCTGTGGGTTGTCGCACCCCTCATGATGTTCGATCAAGCCGGTGATGGATTAACCGATGCGGTTCATTTCTGGGGGCAGGCCGCCTTCGGCATCTTGATTGCCGCATCGCTTCTCATGAACGTATACCCTCTTCGCTACATCCATTATGGCCGTTTTATGAACCGT
Source organism: uncultured delta proteobacterium (assembly GCA_963802265.1). GTDB lineage: Bacteria > Desulfobacterota > Desulfobacteria > Desulfobacterales > CAWDIC01 > CAWDIC01. The sequence goes on along the minus strand of CAWDIC010000001.1, from coordinate 839,554 downwards.
CATCCGATACTCGTCAGCTTCAACGCCCTGATCGGCTTCGTGTTTTTATTTACCCCCTATTTTGGGCATTTTGCCTTGGCTTGCCTGTCGTTCTATGTTTTTTCACCCATATTCACCTGGCGAATCAGTCCTGAAATAGCTTCCCGCGAAACGCGTTTCCCAAAAACAGAGGAATAACCATTTTATGCAACGCACCGATGGCGCTCTTTATGGCTCATCGCTAAACCAAAGGACACCCCCCAAATGGCACTGATTGTTTTTCTACACGAAAATGTGGCAATTAAAAAGTTCGACCTTGACCAGAACGACCTGCGCTTCGGCCGCAGCGTAGAATGCGACGTCTTCATCGAGGACAACCTCGTCAGTAAGGAACATGCACGTATCGAGGCAGTTGCAAAACCGGAAGAGGCCGGCCAATACGAATATTATATCAATGATTTGAACAGCACCAATCATACCCATGTAAACGGCATGGCCATCACCCGTAAAAAGCTTTATAATAACGATATGATACGCATTGGACGGCATACATTCAAATTTATCGATGAAATCGATTCCGAGACAGAAAAGACGTTGAAACTGCATAAAAGCTGGATTCCGGGCGTCTTTTACACCAAGGACGACGCCTGAGCCCTATCGCGGGATCGGAAACCTAAACGAGTATGCATGTTCTTTCACCTATAAGACTGTGAGGTCACAATGAACGAGCCCATACATTTTGGTATCGGTGGCGCCCAGGGGCACCTGGTTGAGCAGTTGGGTAAAATGAGTAATCGACACGGTCTTATCGCCGGAGCAACAGGGACCGGCAAGACCATTACCCTTCAGATCCTGGCAGAAAGTTTTTCCCGCCTCGGGGTTCCGGTTTTTGCCCCTGATATCAAAGGTGACCTATCTGGTCTGGCCCATGCCGGGACGCCGCATCCAAAAATCGAAGAGCGCTTAACCAAGATCCCCTTGGCAAGTTATCAACAGCGCCCGTATCCCGTCGTCTTTTGGGATATCTTCGGCCAGCAAGGCCATCCCATACGGTCAACGGTGTCGGAAATGGGGCCCTTGCTGTTGTCCAACATGCTGGCTCTCAATGATACCCAGACAGGTGTTTTATACAGTTGCTTCCGAATCGCTGACGATCAAGGACTTTTGCTGCTGGATTTAAAAGATTTACGTGCCATGTTAACGTGGATGGGTGATAACGCTGCCGCGTTGCGCCGGGAGTATGGCAACCTCTCCAGCGCCAGTATCGGCGCTATTCAGCGTCAATTACTCGTTCAAGAAGAACAGGGTGCGGAAAAATTTTTTGGTGAGCCGGCCATCAGCCTGGCCGATCTGATGCAGCGTGATTTTTCCGGCAATGGGGTCATCAGTATATTGGACGTCACCAAGTTGACGGTTCAGGCCCCGAAGGTTTATGCCTCTTTCCTACTCTGGTTGATATCAGAACTGTATGAACAGCTTCCGGAAATTGGAGATCCCGAAGCACCGCGGCTCGTCTTTTTTTTCGATGAGGCCCACCTGCTGTTCAAAAAGTCCTCCTCTGCGCTGGTCGAAAAAATTGAGCAAGTCGTGCGCTTAATACGCTCTAAAGGGGTCGGGATTTATTTCATTACCCAAAGCCCTCTGGACATTCCCGATGGGGTTCTCGGTCAACTGGGACTTAAAATTCAGCACGCGCTGAGGGCCTTTACCCCCAAGGATCGCAAAGTCATCAAGAGCGCGGCCCAGTCCTTCCGTCCCAATCCGGATTTCGATACCGAGACCACGCTTACGGATCTTGGCATCGGCGAAGCGCTTGTTTCTGTTTTAGACAGCAAAGGCAGACCACGCCCGGTCCAGCGCACCTTGATTCGACCACCCGAATCCTGCATCGGTGCGATCGATCAACAAACGCGCCGGAGTCGTATTGAGCGTTCGCCTTTAAAGGGACGCTACGATGATACGGTGGACCGCGAATCAGCCTACGAAATATTAAAAGATCGCGCCGAGGAGGCCCATGCCCAGCAGGAAAAAGCCCAAGCAGCCAAAACGGTTAAAAAAGCCGCTCGAGGCAGACCGCGACAGAGCACCGGCGAAGCCTTTGTTAAAAGTGCCGCACGCGCCATCGGAAGCCAAGTCGGCCGACAAATCATGCGCGGTATATTGGGATCGTTATTCGGCGGGCGCCGCTAAGTTTTCCAGGTCCGAGAGGCTTAACGGCTGCGTTATCAGGGGCTTTGCGGTAGTTTGACGACAGCGTCAACCCCTCTGGCCTTGCAATAAAGGGCTCGCGGACTTGTGCAACCTCCGGGTAAAACTTTTTGAAATAAGATCTATTGGAGGTAGATCGTCGTTCATATCGTCCTTCATTTTATCGTACCGCTCATCGTGGCCCTGGTCTGGTATCGCACGACCTGGAAAAAGGTTTATGTGCTACTGATGGCTGGCTTAGTGATAGACATCGACCATCTTTGGGCGAGCCCCATATACGATCCCACGCGCTGCAGCATCGGCTTTCATCCTCTGCATGGGGTTGTGCCCATCGGCATTTACGCACTTCTGTTTGCCTTTCCCAAAACACGCATCGTTGGCCTGGGACTTTTACTGCACATAGCACTCGATGCCATTGATTGTGTTTTGATCGCTAACGTCTAAACAGCGTCAAAAGATAACTATTTTACGAGTATCAGTGATTTTGGTTGATTCATGCCAGAAATCAATTATTTCTATCGAATCTGACCTTTACAATATCTTGTGCCCACGCAAACGCAACCGCGAAGGCCATACCCAATCCGAAGAAGAAGTGGTTTCGTTGATAGCTCAAATTGCTTTCACCATTCTAAAGAACTTCAAACCCGGTATTGCTAATCGTTTTGGCCATTGCGACTCAACGGTCATCCCGCGGTGCTTATAGAGTTTGTGAGCGCCTTTATTCCCGGCTGAGACATCGAGAGAAAGTCGGGTTGATCCGTAGGTACGAGCGTGGCCTTCGACAAAGTCCATCATTGCGGAACCGACACCTTCGCCACGGAGTTCTTTGTCGACAGCCATAGCTTGGATGTAGAAATCGCGATCAGCGATGGTGTCAACAATTCGAAAGATTGGTGCAAACAGGGTTGAAACGAACATCATCCGCAGATTAAATCTGCCCGCGGCTTGCTTCAGAGGCTGATTTGAGGACCGTCGATGTTGCTCGGCTGTATAGGCGGAGACCATTCCCACAATGAACTTTTCACGCTCGGCAAAGGTTACATTCTGGTACGAGAGGTCGTGGCCCGGTTTTGTGAATGCTGTAGCGATTATGTCAATAAAACGCCGACCGAGCATGAAACGAAAGAACCCTTCGGCTGCTTGATCGAGGTAGCGAGCGTAAACCCGCCCTTCTTCGAAGATGGGATTGGCGGCACGAAACTTTATTGAGGGTTTAGGCATGATAACCAGGACACTTCACTATTTTATCTGAATTTCTTATGCCATTTATACCCATTGGTTAAAGATATACTTATTTTCACTACTGGCTGCAATCGGTTAATTCACAGGGATCATATAACCGCAATATATGGAAATTGGAGAAATACAATGAAACCGTTGACTACGCTAATTAATCAACGTCAGCCCTACCTGCTTTTTATGAAATCCTTGGAGCAACATATTTCAGCGAAGATGAATCAACTCTCGAAGGGCGTGGATCGTCGTCACGCCATGATCGTTGCGTGATTCATCAGTGTGCGGATTGTACCAGAAGGCTCGCAGACCGGCCTGCAGAGCTCCCTTGATATCCGTATCATAAGAATCCCCGATCATGGCGATCGCTTCAGGCGGAAGTTTGAGTTTTTTACGAATTATATCGAAGAAAGCACGCTCCGGTTTGGCAATGCCTATTGATTGAAAGCAGAAGATGGAATCGATATATCGATCCAAGCCGACCCGGGCCAAAGCCAGCCAAATATCTTCTTCCGAAGAATCACTGGCATTGGTGGCCAAACAACACCGTGTGTGTGACGACAGAACCCGCAAGGTCTCCACCGCACCTTCGACGGCAGTCACCTCGGGCCACGCTTGCATGGGGCCTGTAAACCTTTTGTCGTCTTGCATGAGGGTATCCCCCCAGTCGAACAGGTAGGCTGCAAGTTTCAAATCAATCCATCATTTTTTTTTATTCGCCTTCGCCAGAATACCCTGCAGCTTGCTGCAGGGATGAATGGTGAGGCGAACCGCGCCATAGCTCAACGAGCGTAGGCGGGTTATCCTTCAAAATCGATAATCGTTCCACCGTGGTCTGCGGTTTCCAGCAGTTGCAGAGCGGCTTGAACCACCTTTCGCTGCTGTTCGGTATCTCCTGGCCGGCCAATCGGCCGGCCCATAAGATGGGGAGTCAGCAGCACACGGGGGACGGTCATTATTTGCATGCGGGTCTGAAAGGATTTGACCGCTACGATGACGGTTGGGATACCGGCTTCTTCCAACAACCTGGCGATATGCCCCACGGACATATGGCATACCGGTCAGACGGGAACCAGAAATACGGCATCGACTTTTTGCTTTTTCAAAAAAGAAACCCATCGGGGCCCGGTCCTCGCCAGCAACCGTTTTTGCGAACAGGCACCAACAAAGGAATAGACGGGCGATGCCAATTCACCGACCACACCGTTCTGAACCATCTCGAGCAAACGTTGAATCGGCAAGGCCACGTTAAAATCCAACTTGCTCCCACAGACATCATATCCGCCATGGCGTATGCACAAATCCTCAGGCGAGGTATCGAGCGGAATTGATGATAGTTGTGGTTCTTCTTTTAGAAACTCCTTAATCCGATCCTCGGCTTGTTTCTGGGTCATATTCTTCACGCCCAGCGGCTCCGGATCGTCATCTTTGACAAAGTGGCCGCTCGAGGTTAGAAGCGCCAGTCGCGACTCAGGCAGGGGTTTGGCCAGCGGCGTGAAAGGTCCATCTTCGTAAGCAAAGTTTTTTTCATGCGCATAACCCTTGATCTGCCATTCAATCATATAGGCGGCAATACGACCATAGTCTTCGCTGTCGTAGACTTCACCCAAGAGCTTGAGCAACCCCCGAAAAAAAAGGTCGGCATCGGATTCGGACAAGTGCGCTATAAATTTAAAGTTCATGTCGCGTCGTGATCCAGTCTGAAAGAAAGAATTTTTAAAACTTTCAAATGTCTCTTTGTTCTCCGTTGCTTCCGTCATTATCATTCTCCTGTTTACTTTCCGCTCAACTGCTCGAAAATTATTGAAAACACCAAGGCTGTGATTCTCATGCCTGGCACTTGATACATATATGCGTACTTCGCTGTCCTACAAGTATTCTCTCGATCTTCGAACCGCAGCGCGGACACGGAAGACCGTCGCGACGAAATACGTTCAAGCTATCACGGTTGCTCCCTCGTCTGCGAGCTACCGAATAAAACGTCGTTTGACCTTTCCCCAGGGTGGTCCCCAGGTTCTTCAAGCCTCGACGCAACACCTTTCGAATCGACCGGTGTAAGTGTTTTGTTTCAGCTCGCGATAAGTCGTTTGAAATCCGAAGCGGGTGAATTCCGGCATCCCACAGGGCTTCATCCACGTAAATATTTCCGAGTCCAGCCAGAAACGTCTGATCCAACAGCAATGGCTTGAGCTGCCTCTTTTTAGCCTGCAAGCGCTCGCCTAATTTGCGGGCGGTGAAATGCCGTGCCAGGGGTTCCGGGCCTAAACGTCCGAGCAGTTTAACCGGATCCTCGACCAAATACAAGCGCCCGAATTTGCGTGGATCAAAGAATCGCATCTCCCAACCCTGATCGAGGGTCAGAATCACATGCTCGTGTTTGCGAGGTTTGACACCCGCGGGTACAAGCAGAACCCGACCGGTCATCCGCAGATGAATCAACAGGTGCCACCCTTTGTCCAAATCAAAGATGATGAATTTGGCACGCCGCCGAATCGCCTCAACCGTACGGCCTTTGATACAGCGATCAAAGGCTCGAGGGGTGTGTCCCGCAATCGTTTTAGGCCAATACACCTTGGCAGCGGCTATGGTCGCCCCCACGACATCGGCAGCGATCAGATCGTTGACAACTGTCTGGACTTCCGGCAATTCAGGCATGGGTGATATCAGATGGTTTTTGTTGTTGCGTTACCTTACTAGAAGATAAACATTTGCGAAAGACTTGAAATGACGGAAAGCGTTTAAAGTAAATCAAATGAGTGCTGCACGTGCAGTCGGAGGCACCGAAGCCACGCAAGGGAATACCGTTCCCCTTCATCCCTGCCATGAGGCGGGCCCATGCGCATTCACGGTTGCAATGGTCATGGGTGTACCAAACTTCATTAACATGCAGTTTCAATCGCAGGTGATCGATGTGCCAATGAGGTTTCGCGGCATGTCGCAGGTGATGCTTGATCCGCGCCTTGAGGCCGCCTGGTCCAAAGGCACTCCCAACATACACATAATACCCCGGCTCGCCCTTCAATCGACCCAGTTTGCCGACGATGATTTCAAAATTTGTTTTGGCTTCCAGGATAAGGCCGTAGGTGCCGGTACCTTTCTCCATTAGGCCACCGCTCGCAACACATAATCGAACTGATTATCGACCACGAGGTCTACCGTGCCCGGGGGCGTTTTTTCATGAGATCCAATAACCAGCAGTCCATGTTTATTCAGGCCGCCGACAATCCTTTTGAAGGCTGGAATTTTGATATCATCCTGATAGTAGGTCAGCAGATTGTTTCTTAACAATATAAGATGGAACCGCATCGGTGGTGGGTCGGAGAGCAGGTCACGTGACTGGAAAAGAACGTCTTGTGCCAATAACGGCTGTATTTCAAACTGTTTGTCACCTTTCTGCGATTTAAAAAAGTCCGATCGGACCTCTTCAGACACCTCATTTAAACTGCTGTACGGATAGCGCCCGACTCGCGCACGAGCCAGAGAATTTTCATTGGTATCGGTTGCCAGCAGTTCGAGGACCGGAAAATGCTCACGGTGCTTTTTCAGAAGCTCCCAGACTATCGCAAAACTGTAGACCTCCTCACCGCATGCACATCCAGCTGACCACACCCTTATTTTCCGGGGGAAATGATTGAAAAGTTCCGGCAGCAGCCGTTCTTCCAAAGCGGTCCACAATGAACGGTCACGAAAAAAACGACTGATTGAGACGGTCATATGGCGATCACACGCCTCACGCACAGCCTGGTCACGGTCGAGAACAGCAAGGTAATCAGGCAGGGTTCGGCAGTTCAATGCGCGCATATGCCTTCGTATGCGCTTTTTCACCCCCTTGCGCACTTTGCGATACCCTTTCCAGGAAAGGTTCAGGTAATCGAGCAATCGGCGAAAAGCGGCATCATCCATATTAAGATGTAACGGTGGGTATGCGATAAATATAAATGGGATCATGGTGCAACGTGCCGTGCGGACGCAAAATGCGGTGCGGCGTAAAATCCGGTAGGGCAAAATTGCATGAGGCTATGGTTGCGCCCGCCTTTAATTCAGCATTCAACTTGGCCGCCACCTCGGACATGACATCCGGAAACAAATAACAGAAAACCAGATCCGCGTCGGTCAAATCCACCTTTAAAAAATTGCGTCGTGAAAGTTTAATGCCTTTGTGACCCACACACATTAGCCGGGCTTTCAAGTAGGCCAGCGGATTTAATTCATAGCCGATCGCATGTACGCCGAAACGCCGGCTTGCCTGGCGTAAAACCCGTCCATCCCCACAGCCTAGATCGACCAGGACCTGGCCTGCCCGCATGGGTACCGCATCCAGCAGGGCGGCAATTCTTTTCCTGGAGGTCGAGACATACAGGGCCCCGTGAGTATAAGGCAGAACCAGGGCCGTGCTGAGAACATAAGCAATTTTGACCGCGAACAGTCCGCCGGCCAAAATAAAAAATATGGCAATCCAGGTGGTCATTATATCAGCCGGTCCAACAGACCCTGCATGACCTGATTAATCTTGTCAAAGCGTTTATCATCGGCCAATAGGGCCTCTGGCTTTTGAATGAAGGGGCCTTCGACGAGTTCTTCACCGCAATGGTCGATCAAAGCCTTTAAACCCTGGGGGGTTGTCTCCAGGTGAAACTGTAATGCCACCACGCGTTCACTCCACATAAACCCCTGGTTTTCACAGGCTGTGCTGCGGGCAATGGGGATTGCTCCCTGGGGCGTATCAAAGGTGTCGCCATGCCAGTTCAGCACCTCCAGTTCTGTCGGCAGCACATCTGCAAGTAGCGTTTCAGCACAGCCTTGGGTTTTTGTTACCGGAAACCAACCGATTTCTTTGTTCTGATTAGGCGTAAACATGTTGCCCTAAAACATCGGCGATCAACTGCGCTCCTAAACAAATGCCCAATACGGTTTTTTGCGATTCAATGGCCTGGTGAATAAACTTTTTCTCATCCGTTAACCAAGGATATTGGTCTTCTTCGTATATGTTCATGGGTCCGCCCATAACAACCAGCCAGTCGATTTTATCCAATGCCGGCAGGGGTTCATTGGCATAAAAGCAGGTAGCCGTGATATCGAATCCCTGTGCCTCGGCCCAAGGGCGAATACTGCCCAGACCTTCAAAGGGAACATGTTTTAAATAGTGTAAACGCATCTATTGACCTTTTCTTATTTTATACATCGTCCTTTGAAGAAGGTATAACAGAACGTCCCATCTTCTTCGGCCGTGCGTTCAAGCGCTGCAATGCCCCGCTCCCAGGTAGCGCTATCGATACGGCCAGACGTTAATGCGGCTTCCTGAACCCCCTTGACCATGGCAGTAAATGTACTTCTGGTAAAACCCTGCACAAGCTGCGGGCGGCTGGCATCCACATAAACCATCCGGGGTGAGACGGTCACCTCGCGGTACCCGGATTCGAGCAACAGGGGGTATAAACGTCTTCCGATCAAGGCGTCGCCTCCGATTTCAGCTTGCAGGTCGATCAGGCATTGAATGGCTTGGTGAGCGTCATTGCTGTCGGGGTGAAAATAGGTCGATCCGTGATCGCCTTCGATGACTGTCAGAGTACCTCCTGGCTTGAGAACCTCTTTGAGACAGGATAGCGCATCGGCCGGTCGACTGAGGTGCTCCAGCACAAAACAGACGAACACATGATCAAAGCTCTCTGCCTCAAACGGCAGGTTGAATAGATCGGCATTTTTAAAGGTTACATTCGTCCTGCCTAAAGCACGCATGCTTTCTTCCGCTTGCTGTAATGAGTCAGGAGAGATATCGATTGCGACGAATTCGGCTTGGGGGCTGTTTTGGGTCAAGATGGCGGTTTGGGCGCCGATGCCGCATCCGGCCTCAAGAACACGGCTGCCTGATGCAAAGATTGTGTCACTGTGCAGCAATTCGGTCAGGGTATTCGCCTGATCCATCAGGCGGATGTTTTCTCTATCAGAATAGCCATGGACATATTCGTTTGGGGACATAAAGTTAAGCTCTTTAAGTTTGTATTCCCAGCTGACCACAGAACGGGATTAATTCAAAAGGGGATAGAATTTTCGGCCTGCCAGAGGCGGATGTGCCTTTTGTTTAAGAGTGGCATCGTCGCGACTTATAAAATCGTTCCACGATTTTATGATTTTGTGGCAATCACCAGCCCGGTTCCGATCATTACGGTTCCGGCGCTCCGGTTGAGGTTGCGGGCGGCCCGCGGACTGGCGAAGATCTGGCGCGCCCGTCCCGCCGTATAGGCATAGACGCCCATGACACCCGCCAATACGAGTGTTACAACTCCGGTAATGATCAGAATGTCAATATGCTTTAATTGATCGAGGTTCATGAAAGTAGGTAAAAAGCCGACGTAAAAAAGAATCACCTTGGGGTTGCCCAGCGTTATGAACAGGCCGCCTAAAAAGCGCTGCCAACCATTGCGCTGGTTTGTACTCGGCTCGGCGTTGAAAGAAAGGGGTTGCATGGTCCACATTTTATATCCCAGCCAAATCAGATAAGCACCCCCGACAAGCCGTACCACAAAAAAGAAATCGCCCAATACCCTGGCCACGGCCGACAATCCGAAGATGGCCAGCATTAGAAACAGAATGTCACCCATGACAATCCCGATAATCACATTCCAGGACGAACGGAAGCCGGCTGACAAAGCCTGGGCCACCGAGGCAAAGACACCCGGTCCGGGCGTCGCGGCCAGAATCAACATGGCCAGCGTAAATGCAATGGTCGTTTCAGTGGTCATGGCAGTTCCTTTAATCAAAAATTATAGAAGGCTTTTATGGTTGTTTGCCGCTTGATCTAAACGTCCAGGAAAAAGCACCCTATTCGAGCTTGTTGGTCGGGTCACCTTCGGCCACCATTGCCGCCAGAACGCGTTTTTCCTTATCGCCTGGTACGATGCCGGTTAAGTCGGCTTCCAGTACTGTTTGACCGGAACGATCGGTAAAGACCGCTTCGGCTTCTGACCGACCCCGCTCGTCAATGGTATGGATCGTCAGTTCACAACGAATCGTTTCCCCAAATTGGACCGGCTTTATAAAGCGAAAATTCATCCCCGAGGCCAGCCAGCCGATCTGTCCGCCGATCTCGGTCAACATGCTGCCGACCAGGAGGCCATGGCAAATGCGCCCGCTGAAGCCTTTGGTTCCTGAAAAACGCGCGTCAAAGTGAACCGGGTTGTAGTCGCGGGTGATGTCGGCAAAAGCCAACATATCCTGTTCGGTAAAGGTCCGCTCGACCGTGAAGATGTCTCCGGCTTTCAAACCATCAATGGTGCGTAGACGAATCTTTGACATAGCAATGGACTTTCTCCTGATTGCCGGCCTGGCTTCTTTTTGCGCGCGTTACGGGGTTGTGAAAGGAGCACGGCACAACACAGGTGCATTTGCCACACACATCCGCCAAGCCCTCTTTTTCAAACCGGGCCGCATTTTCCAACAGTAATTGGTAACAGCGCTGCCGATCGAAACGCTCCTGTTCCAATGCGCCGGCCACACACTTGGCCACACATTTCAAACAGGAACCGTTGAAGCGATGCAAGCATGCTTCACCTTCTTTCCGCTCAGATGCAGGAATGTGCATATTCGTTACCAGCGAACCGAGCCGACCGCAACACCCCTTGGCTGTGATTAGCAGATGATGGACACCGAAATTTCCCAGCCCTGCTATATAAGCCAGATGTTTGTGCGACCAGTCGCTGATCAGTTTTTCTTTATCAAAATTATGGGTCGGCGGTAGTAAAACACTGGCATACCCCTTTTGGTCCAGTTGCTGAGCCAGGTGCTCATTGACCGCCACGATCAGGCGGTTGGTCTCGATGTAAGCCAGCGCCCATTCACGTGACGCCATACGTTCGTGTCGGTTGCTGCGGGGGATGTCTTTGGCAAACGGAATAAAATAAACGATCACACTGCTTACGTCCGCTAACAGGTCCTGTGGCAGGGCGTGCGAAGGACTGACGGCGGACTTCAATTTAGCCATGAGGGGATCATCGGCCGCAGCGAACCCGACCAGTGGTGCGCCCCAGGCGCTGTTCAGTCGTCTGGTTTTTTGATAATCCGCTATAAAGGTGGTCATCGCCCTGGCGATAAAAGTCTGCATGTCTCAACGCTTTTTAAAAAGAAATTGAACCGCTTCACAAATGCTCAACAAAACCTTCGCCTCAGCACGGTTTGCCCTGTTTGACGAAGGTTCCTTCTTGTAATTCCTGAAAGGCCTTCTGCAGTTCCTCCTGGGTGTTCATCACGATCGGACCCCGCCATGCAACCGGCTCGTTGAGAGGTTTTCCGGAAATCAGCAAAAATCGAAAAGCCTCATCTTCGGTCTGCGCCAAAACCTGATCCCCATCCTCGAACAGAACCAGGGTCTCGTTATCGATCTCGGCCTCGCTAGGCATATCAAAGTAGTTGGCCCCTTCCGCTTCATAGGTAAACGGTTGCTTCTCCTGGCAGAAATAGCCCTTGCCGTCGATGACATAGGTCATAACCGTGTGGCCGGGTTTCGTCGGATGGATGTAAGTGGTTTGTGCGGGCACGGTCACATCAAGGTACTGGGGTTCGATCACGATATCCTCAGCCGGCCCCTGGACATCGCCCACCTTTCCGCAAATGACCTTGATTTCCACGCCGCTTTCCAGCCGGACCACGGGAATCTGGCTGGCCGTTATATCCCGGTATCTGGGCGCCATCATTTTCTGGGCCGCCGGTAGGTTGGCCCACAGCTGGAAGCCAGCCATCTTGCCTTCCGCATCGCCCTGGGGCATCTCTTGATGAATGATACCACTACCGGCCGTCATCCATTGAACATCACCAGAAGTGATCATACCCTCGTTGCCCAGGCTATCACCATGCGCCACATCGCCGCCGAGCACATAGGTAATCGTCTCGATGCCGCGGTGCGGATGCCACGGAAACCCTTTGATAAAGTGCTCCCGTTTTTCCGATCGAAAATCATCCAGCAGCAGAAACGGATCGAACAGTCTGGTGTTCCCGAAGCCAAAGGCGCGCTTGAGATGCACGCCAGCCCCCTCGATTACGGCTTTGCTTTTGAAAACTTTTTGGATTTTTCTAAATTGTTCCATTTCAGTCTCCTTTAAAATCGCAAAACAAACTTTTGCTCATTGACCTGTGTTCCCCATTGCTCGCCTTCCTGTTCCGTGTGAAGCCGAAAACCGAACTTCTCATATAGGTGGCGCGCTGCATGTAGTCCTTCGAAGGTCCACAGGTAAACGCTGGCAAATTTATGGTCTTTGCAAAATTTGACCGCCAGCGCCATGAGCTGGTTCCCGAGGCCTGTGCCTCGCAGCCGATCCGACAGGATGAACCATCTTAAATGCGCCCCTTTTGATTCAGCCTCGCTACCGTCTATGGCGACACCCCCTTCGATTGTTTCATCGCGGCTAATGGTCCAGAAACCGTCCCGCGCTTGCTCGAAGCGGGTTAAGAATGCCGACAGCTCGGATGCAACCTTGGCTTCAAAATACAAACCAAAATTCCAGTTGCGTTGGTAATAAACCGCATGCAGCTCGGCAATCCGGCCGATCGCCCCGGGCACATAACCTTTTATTTGAATAGCATCCATCGTAGAGGGCCTATTTGTAATCATCTCTGGTTGGATAAAACACATCAATAATATAGCATGCTGTCCGGGCTATACCGTGATGGACAGCGTCGGGCGGCACCTCGACAACATGCCCCGGTCCCATCATTTGGGTGTCACCATCGACGGTGAATTCAAATTCGCCTTCAATCACATTGGCCACCTGTTCATGCGGATGGGTATGCTCGGGAATCACGGCGCCTTCCTCAAAGCGCCAGTGGGCAACGGTCATATTCTTCGTGTGAATCAGATGGGTCTTGCAACCGGGTATCAGTTCTTTTGTTGGGATTTGGTCTAAGTGCTTAAATGTCATGGGACGACTCCTTTTTTTTGATCATCCGCGTAAATCGCTATTATGCTTGCGCAAGAAATGCCTCCGCCTGCTCGATTTGTTTTTCATTCCCGCTGTTTCAGGACAAAAAGCGACCACCCGTTTTTCTTGAAGCCAGCGATCTAGAATCGTATGCCGAAACGGGGCCGTCCGCCCGTCATAACGGATGGGCTGACCAACCAAACAGGCACTGACCATAACATGGATCATGGCACCTGTCCGTAAAAAAGCGAATAGGTAAAAAAGGCGTAATAGTCGCTTAAGTCCAGAATATATTTCGAAGAATCAGGATTGCACAAACGTTGAAATTCATCCCAATCGACAGCCGACACTTCCGGCGCCGCTGCGCCCCAACGCATTTTAAAAAGAGACATCAGGCTTGTGCGCATTTCGGCACTCAGGGGTGCCTGAATCTCGCCCACAAAAGTACGTGCTCGACACGCTTTAAACTTGGCTGCTTGCAACCATCCCAAGGCCCGCAAGAAATGCCGGGCCGGGTACATATCGCCTGTAAACGGTGCAACACCTGTTCCGGTTGCGTTTAGCCGGGCTTCCAGCAAGGGATAGCCTGGCAGAAGCTGTTGGGAGGACCAGGCCGCCAGCGCCACACGGCCACCTGGCTTGACCACACGGGCTAACTCTTTAAGCAAAGGGAGGGGCTCCCCAGGTGCATAACCAACACAATCCGCGCTCCAGGCCCAGTCAAAAGTTGCATCCGCAAACGGCAGCCGTTCGGCATTGCCGATTTGAAACGACAAATACGTCTCCATCCCGCACTGTCCGGCTCTTTGCCGCGCACGTTGCAGAAAAGTCGGTTCGCGGTCCAACCCGATTACGCGACCTGCCGTTCCGATGTCCTGGGCCAAAAGAAGCGCTACGCACCCGACACCGCAACCGACGTCTATCCCATAACTGCCTTGGGGCAAATCGAGCCAGCGAATCGCCGCTCGCATGACAGGCTCCCGCAACACCGACGATTGCTCCAATCGGCGGGCATACACAGCCGTGGCGGCTTCAGGGTCTTCGCCGGATTTGTTCCCCTCGTGATCGTTCACGCCCATCTTTCCTTAGGTTGCCTCCACACACGGTTGTTTTGAAGAATAGCGCCTCCCGAATCATACCGGACCCATGTTAATGGAGACGGCTTCCCGTAAAACAAGCCAAACGCCTGGCATTACGATACGGTCAATTGCGTTCGCCACCATGAGGGTAAATCAGCGATGGAATTCAAAATCTGCGTGTGTTCTACCTGCTGCAGCTGTTGGCGACCATGGGCCCCTGAAAGGACGCCGACATTGATACCGACACCGGCGTTGTTGCCGGCTTCCAGATCCTTGACCGTATCGCCGACGGTCATGACCTGAACGGCTTGGGAAACACTGGTTTGCGCCATGGCCCGTAAAATCATTAACGGAGCCGGACGGCCTTGATCCACGTCGTCACCGCAAACAACCGTATCGACTGCGAAACCGCCCCAGGGCAGATTGGCGATAACCGCGTCGGTAACGACCCGATCGAACCCGGTGTTGATTGCCAGGGCAACGCCAATTTCCCGCAGCCAGGCGAAAGTCTTAAGCGTGCCCGGAACGAAGGCCACCCCCTCATTTTGATAGCGTGCCAGCAAATCGGCTTTAAAGGCGGCATACATGGCGTCGATACGTGCCGTATTACCGGGGTCGTCCAAGCCGAAGCGCTCTGCCACCAAAACACCAATGGCCTCTCGCTTGGCGGCACCGCGCACGGAGCGCAACTGCTCTGCCGAAACGGCGAGGCCGCCTGCTCCCAGGGCCTTATTAAAAGCCGCCGGCACCTGCCCTGTGTCTAAAAGCGTTGTGCCGGCGAGATCAAAAACAGCCAACTTGATCACAGCTACCCAACTCATCGCCTGGTTTACAAAGCCTCACCTGTGGACGGTCAGGCCAGTTTTTTTGCCGCTATACGCATGATTTGACCGATTGCCATTTTTTGGGGGCATCGATTTTCGGCTGCTGTAAAGTCGACCGTCAGTAGACGGTTGCGCACGGCCCGTGACAGTTCATTAAAAAGCGCCTTGGCCCGATCATGCTCTCCGTAACTGCGGTGATACATGAGGTAGCGCATGATGTCGCTGACCGGCACGTGCCCTTGGATTTCCGCTTCGCAAATGTGCGCACAGCCAGCACAATAGTCGCATGCCGTTTCGCCGGCATAGGCCTGCAGCAACTCCATGTCGCGCCTGGAAAGACGGGTCTGATCTAAGGCCGCTGCCGTGTTGGCCGCCAAAATCGTTAAATTGGGCATCTGCGAACAAATACTGGCAATGTGCGGGTTTTCCCAGACGGCTTTCAGCTTGGCCTGTTTATCGGTAAAACCCTTGCGCAAAAACCGACCTGCCAGTTCAAGTTCGGTTTTACTGTTGGTTTTCACGGAACCACCGCCCTGGGTCTTCATGGCGGTCAAACCGATGCCCGCCTTGACACAGGCCGCCACCGCCGCTTGCATGTCCTCGGTGTGCATGAGTCGGTAGTTATACGTCATCATAATCCCGTCAATGTAGTCAAGCTGGGCGGCATCCAATAGCAACTGTTCCATGTTGCGATGCGTGCTGAAGCCAAAAAAACGGATTTTTTGGTCGGCCTTGGCCTGTGCCGCCCACTCTCGTGTTGCACGGTTTAACTCCTTGATTTTGCGAACGCCATGTACGAAATAAAGATCCACATAGGTCGTGTTCATCCGCTTGAGCGAACGATTGAGCAAGCGGGTCATACCCTTCGGGCTGCGGTCATCGGATTTGCTCACCAAAAAAATCTTTTCGCGGTCCTGAGGGTACTTCTTAAAATACTTACCGATTCCCGTTTCGCTGTCGCCACCCTCGTAGCAATCCGCCGTGTCCCAATAGGTCACACCCCACCGAACGGCCTGTTTCATGAGTAATTGATTGTTGGGGATGTCGAACATGCCACCCAGAGACAAAATCGACACGTTGACACCGGTGTTGCCAAAAGGTCGGGTCGGAACCACCCCGGCAGGCAGTGCATTCTGGGCCAACCCTGTGGCCGCCTGCGCCTGGTTGCCGACCGGTGTTAACACCGCCCCCAAGCCGGTGATGCCGGCCGTTTTAAGAAAATTCCTACGGGTCCAGTTTTTTTTCTTTTCATTCATAGTGATCATCCTTGGCTATTTGTTTTGTTGTTAGGTCAGTTTTTTGAAAAATCGTTCCGTTCGCGGATGCAGGACCGAGCCGTCCCATGAGATAACGATACGCAAGGCTTGCCCTACGATCGCTTGCCGATCCACCAGCCCGAAGAAACGGGAATCGGCACTGTTGTCCCGATTGTCGCCCATCATGAAGTAATGACCGTCCGGAATGCATACAGGCGCGAAAGAGTTTTGCGACGGTTGCTTGGGTGTTAACATCACCGGGTGCTTGCGCCCGGACAGATCTTCCGAAGCGAACAGGTGGTTTTTCACCAGCTTGTCATCCAGATAGGCCAAAGCCTGTGATTCCAGCCAAGCATAGGTTAGCCGTTCTCCGTTTATGGTTAAGGCGTTACGATCCATGGCCAATGTATCGCCCGGTAACCCGACAACCCGCTTGACCAGTCGCTGGCCGTTTTGAGGGGAATAAAACACGACGATGTCACCGCGCTCGGGGTTTCCCCACTGGGCCAAATGCACGGTCGTATAGGGTATCTTGAGGTCGTAGGCCAGTTTGTTGACAAAAATACGATCCCCGGCCAGAATTGTCGGGGTCATCGATCCGGTCGGCACGTCGTTCCAATCCGCGATGGCGGACTTAAAAGAAGTAGCGATAAAAAGTGCGACGATAATACTGTAGCCCCAACCACGCCACCAGCTTTGCATTTTTGCTTTCCAACCGGTCAGCATACCGACCTCCCTGCTTCAACTAAATAAATCTATTAGACATTCCTCCAATCGGGCCAGCCCCTGCGCCAGGTTGGCACGGCCGAATCCGATGCGAAAATGCGAAGAACCCGGGTCATAGACAGTCCCCGGCAGCAACAGCACACCGGCACGTTCCCGCACCTTCCGGCAAAAGCTTTCCACATCGCCTTGCTTCCACCGGGGAAAGGCAATCGGTCCGGCCTTGGGAGTATGCCATTCGAAGCGATCGCTATGACGCCCGAAAAACGCTTCGATCAGTGCCAGATTCCTACGGATGAGGGTCAGGCTTCGTTCGAGCAGCCGGTCTTTATGGCTCAGTGCCACGATAGAAAGATATTCACTGGGAGCACTATTGCAAATCGTCGTGTAGTCCTTATAGGCCGCCTGGGCTTTCAGAAGTTCCCGGTCGTGTGTTGCGATCCAGCCGATGCGCAATCCGGCCAGGCCGAAGGATTTAGACATGACGCCCAGCGAAACACCCCGGTCATCAATTTCGCATATGGCCGGCAAACGATCTTGGGGATCGTATTCCAGAAAACGATAGACCTCGTCGGAAAAAATCGTGAAACCATGCTGCCCGGAAAGGGACACCAGGTCCTGAAAATCAGCACGGGGCATCAGGTGTCCGGTGGGATTATGGGGGCAATTAACAATCACCAGGCGGGTGGTGGCGCGCAAATGCTTTTTCACAAAACCCAGATCCAGGGCCCAATTGTCGGCCGCCCTCGTCTTCCACAGCGTCACATCACAGCCAATGGCACGGGCGACTGCCGCCAGTGATTGGTAACAGGGGTAATGGACAATGACATGATCCCCTTTTTGCAGGGCCACCTGCATGAAGATGAAAAGGGCTTCCTCGGCACCGGTATGCACCAGAACCTGATCCGGCTCGATCCCGGTGTACAGGGCGGCAATTTTTTCACGCAGGTGTGGATGTCCCCGGGACTCGGTGTAGCCCAGCCAGAGCTCATTGAATGCCTTGTCCGCGCCCGGCTCCATTTGCAAAAGTTCCCCGACCGTAAGGGACTCGCAGTCGGAACATGCAAGTAAGTACGGCGCGCTAAACTCATGTTGCGCAAAATAGCGCTCCAATTTAAACGGTTCGATCAGCATGGTAGCATGATGAGGCGCCGATCGGCGATTTCTCAATCTTTCCATTGCCTTAACCGACGCTTTGGCGCTTCGGATTGAAATGCTCCCTTTTCATTGAAGCGCGTTTACTGGACAACAGCATCTCCATTGAAAGCGGCTTTACTTGGGTGGCAGCGTTTTGGCGAAGGCTTTTGCTTTCGCGAGCCAGTTTTTCAACGCATCATCAGATTTAAAACCTTTTTTGTCAACCATAACCCAGCCTCTCATCGGCTTGCCGGTGATATCGAAGACCCTGACATGCTTTTGATCCAGGGCATCCACAGCGGCATCTTCACCCAATCGCAAAATGAGGAATTCCTTATATACGCCGCAAAACATATTGCCGTTAATCAGGTGGCACACGCCACCGAACATTTTTTTATGAGAGGTCCCGTGCCACCTTGCAACAACCTTCTTAATCCTCGTATCGAGCCCTTCATCGTATGGCATCGCTCTTCCTATAATTTATCTGCATTGACGTGCAAGTGATGTCCGGGTTGCATGGCTTGCGATCAGCTTCGGTCAGATTCGCAAATAGCTCCGAAATAAAACAGGGTGGACAAATCCATCCAAAATGAACTCACCCACCCTGCGACATTAAAGGTTTCACGAAAGGACTAGGGCAATTTCCCTAACCAGGAATCGTCCTCGAGCCATTTAAGTTTCATTTTCATCAATTCATCCGAAGCTTCCATCGTGTTCAGGAAATTATCCATCCAGTTGATCAAAAGGGAATCCCCCGGTGGCACCGCTATCCCCAAGGGCTCATAGGTAAAGGGCGTAATGACCGAAACCAGGCCGGCATTCGGATGCTGCAACAGGGCAACAACACAGGCGTGATAGTCGGACACCAGGGCGTCCGCCTGGTCCTTGAGTACCATCCCAACCGCTGTCTGGTAGTCAGCGGTTTCAATCAGAGTTGCCTTGGGCATCAATTGCTTGACCAAATCAGCACTGGTAGAATTCTTCAATGCGGCAAAACGCCATTTGGCCGCATTCAGTTCCGCCGGGTTTTCGACCGTTACGATCGATTCGAATTTGGTTAAAAAGGCCTTGCCACTCACATGGTAGGGGCCCACAAACGCCACTTTCATGTTTCTCTGCGGAGTGATCGTCATGCCGGATATAACCATATCGACCTCTCCGGCTTCCAAGGCCGGCAAAAGCTCGGCAAACGGCTCGATGTGCAGGCTGAGCTCCACGCCCATGGCGGCGGCAATATACTGAGCCAGGTCGATATCCAAACCCATTGGAACGGCGGTCTTGGTTTTCATGTTCAACGGGGGCATGTTGGCGGCTGTCCCTACGATCAGAACTCCTCTTTTGGATATCTTGTCAATCGTCGGGGAGACCTTAGTAGTTCCTGACATGTGGGTACACGAAGCTGCAAAAACGAGAACCAAGACCAATATCATTAGCACTTTTAAGTTTTTCAAGGCACCTCTCCTTTCTTAAGCTGTTGATTGAATCTTCACGGAAATTTAAAAATGGTATCCAGAATGATACAAGATAAGAACCGATTCACTATTATCAAACCAAATCCCAAAAAAAGTCAATTGAAATAACCAACCTCCCCCGGTGATAGCAACCCGGAATAACCGATCGATAGCGTTCCCTTAATCGCAATGCCTTCCAGCACGGATCATTGTCACTGGCCTAATAGGTAGGTTGTTCCCACACTGTTTAAAATAAATTTGTCCGGCATGACCGCGGCAAAGCGATTCGTGGCTTTCCATCCAGTACAGTGCATGGGAACGATAATGTCCGGGTCGATCGCCTGCATCGCCTCGATCGTCGGCTCAATTTTCTCTTCACTGGGCCCGGCCAAGTGGAAGCCGCCCATAACTGCATGCACTCGGCTGACGCCCGTTATGCTGATAGCGTGTTTGATTATGTTGATGATGCCAGAATGCGAACAACCGCCGATGACGACCAGGCCCTGATCTTTCAGGTTGAACACCAACCCCTGATCGTCTTCAAAAGGATCTTGTACCCATTGGTCGTCGATTCGCGCTTCCAGACCGGGCGAACCGGTTTCAAAGGCCGTCACGCGTTTGACCTGGCCGGTAAGCAGGATCAGGTCGGCAGCAATGGTTGAGGCCTCCGCCCGCTTGTCGAGGATCGCCCCGGCTTTTTCCATGTCCGCTTCTTTGAAGGCCGGCATGGGTACGTAGAAATCCGGCCCGACCTTGATGCGCCGCTCAACAAAGGCCCCGGGATGTACGATCAAGGGCATTTTTCGTTGCATTCGCGCCAAAAAAGGCACCAGTCCGGCGAAATGGTCGTAATGCCCGTGACTCAAAACAATGGTTTCAACCGATGCGATTTGATGCTGAATCGCCCCGGTCATCACGCCTACAGCTCATTGGCAACAAATCGGCATTGTGGCACAGGCAGGTTCCCGTGGTGCCCGCGTCCATGAGGACCGTGTGTTTTTCATCACCCGTGTAAACCGTGATCAGGCACGCCAGACCATGCTCTGCCAAGGGTGCCGCCGGCGGCAGGACCTTCATGCGCTTGGCTCCGGGAGCGTCCTCTAGAAGAACATCGCTATAGTTGTCGACCAGGCTCGTCACTTCCACTTTTTCGGTTTCACGCAATTGCATTCCCTGCATGCCTAAGCTCCCTTCGCCGATCCCTTGCATCGGCATCCCGGCTGGCGACCCGCCGCCGGCGCTACGGGTCACGCTTGTCTGTTGTTCGGTTTCCAGTTGGCCGCCGGCTTTGGGCAAAGGCCGTCAAGATCAGCCAGAACCCGCCTGCCAGCGCAAACATCACGCCCTGTCCCTTTAGCGCGGCAACACCGTAGATCCAGCCGCAGGCTGCCAGGATAACCCCGCAAAGCACAAATGTAAGCCCGGTGAGAAAAAACCCGAGTCGCTGCTTCCTGGTCATTCGTCACTCTCCCAGGGTGGCTGGCTCGGCGGCCCTTGACAATCCTGCTTGGGCCTGTTGCCGAGAAATTGGATCAAAATGCTTGCCATAAAAAGCCATAACCGCACGATGGAAACTTTCCCAGGATTCCTGGTGCGTATTATGGCCGCAGTTGGCAATGGTGACGAACTCGGATCCTGGCGTGCGCGCGTGCAGTTGGCTGCCAAAATCCATTGGGAGCCATTTGTCCTGTTCGCCCCAAACAATCAATAGCGGCATGCGCAGGGTACCGTAATTTTTTGTCATGCGATCGTAAGCCAGCGAAAAAAACTGTTTCTGTAAAGCTGCCAGGACATTCCAGTATCCGTCCTTTTGCATGGGTTGAAAGTATTCCTCCACCAAGACCGCATCGACCTTGCTGTTATCAAAATACACGTCTTTAAGGGCCAGTTTTACGCTCCAGCGGCCAGCCAGAAGTGAAGCCAGGTATTTCATGAGAGGGTAGGTCATTTTCAAACGCATGGGCGGGGGAAAGCAGGCCGGATCGATGGCAACCACCGTCTTGACCGCTTCGGGCTTTTGCAAACCAATATACAACACGATCCCGCCACCCATGGAATGGCCCATCAGGTTGAAACGGGCCAACCCCAGGTGCTCGACAAGTTTCAAAATGGCGCCTGCTTGGTTTTCGATGGAATAGACATACGGTTCCGGTGGAATTTCGGAACGTCCCAAGCCCGGCTGATCGACCAGGATGAGCCTAAAACCGGCTGCGATCAAAGCACGCACATTTTTATGCCACGAATAGGTCGAATCTGCGAAGCCATGCACCATAACGAGCGGTTCGCCGCTTCCCATATCGATATAGTGCAAGTTGTGCTGGCCCAGATGGACAGTTTGTCGATAGGGGTCGACCAAAGCATGCCAATCGCGGTCACCTTCCACGACCGTTTTGTGGCACCCCTCGCTTAGGATCAGCGTCACGGCCAGCATCAGGCAAGCTATGACGATGCGCCTGGATCCAGTTGCTTTGATCGTAGGGCGGTATGCAGCCATGCGTCAATCGCTTCCATTGACAGATGATCGCCGATATCGTGGCCGTAATAGGCGACCTCTATTTTCAGATCGGGGCCGATCAAAAAATCGGCCGGCACCAGAGCGGTTTTGCCTTCCATCTTCCCCGGTAAAAAGCCTTTTAGAGATGCCTTGATCAAGTGCGGCAGCTTGGTCACGCCCGCGATAAAAAAACCAGCCCAGGAAGACTCGACCCCGTATTGGCGATAGATGGTTCGCTCGGGGTCTGCCACAATGGGAAAGGGCGCGTCTTGGCGGCCGACATATTTGGCGATACTCGCCTGGGGTGACTGAAAAAAAGCCAGCAATTTCAAGCCTTTGGTCTTAAAATCGTGATAGCGCTGCGTGAGTTGATGCACACGCAGATTACACAGCGGGCACGAGGCATAGCGGTAAAAAGAGAGCATCACCTTTTGGCCTTCATAATCCTGCAAGCGGATTCGATGGCTGAAAATATCCATCACCTCAAAAGGCTTGGCCGGTTCTCCGGGTTGAAGTCGCATGGTCGGTCCTTTTTAGATTAGCCGCTATCGACGCCGACCTGTCAAGTGGTAACAATCTTGGCCGATGACGTCAAACGCCCAGCAAATACAGAGCAATGGTACCTCGTCCCGCGGTTGCCTGTCTTTTTACAGCCAGGGGCTGGGTTGCGAACAGCGGAGGCAAGCCCTTGCGGTCCAAAAAATCACGATAATTTTTAAAATGCTCGCCCCCGGCCAACATTTCGAAAGTAAAAGCAACCCCTTTGGTCAGCCAGCCAAGGGGAAAAGCGAGCGGTCCGATTCGATAGTCGACCAACAGCGCCCGACCGTCGGGTTTTAAGACACGCACCATTTCGCGCATCACTCCGGGTCGAACATTAGATGGCATTTCGTGCAGAGTGAACATTGCCACGATTAAATCAAATCGATCATTCGAATAGGGCATACAAGAGGCATCGCCCACGTGCAGGTCCGCCTGGGCGTTTAACTTTTTTTTTGCTTGCGCGATCATCGCCGGCGACAAGTCGATGCCGCAGACCCGGCATCCAGCTTTCTGGTAGGGAATCAAGTTGGTGCCGGTGCCGCAACCGGCTTCCAGTACACTTAAACCGCTCGCCGGCGGGTGCAGTTCCAAGCTCTTTTTGCGAACACCAGCTACAAATGGCTCGACAAAAGTATCATACGAAGCGGCATGCTTACGATACGGATCACTTGTCATTTCGATCTCCGCGGAGAGGATGGCTTGCGCGCCTACCGGTTTGATGAATACCACATCGTGTCTGGTCTAACAACGTCTATGTGTTGCATGCCGATTGGCAGCCAGGCGCCGATATACGAGCAGCTGCAATCGCAGGTGATTACTTTAACCGGGGCATTTGCCGCATTGGTAAGGAAGGCGCCAAACTGATTCTGATAGACACCAGCTACCAAACCTGTAACCTGAAATTTCTGGTGCATTCATTATGAAAAATGAATTGCCGCAATACGAACAGCGACATCGCCTAAAACCTTTGTTTGATGCCCTTTACCACTCGTATCATCCAGTAACACGACATCACCCGCTTCACGAATCGCTTTCTCCCCGTCCCCCGCTTCGAACTCACACGCGCCAGTCATTATAATAAGCCACTGTCTCACCGGAGTCGGATGCCAGTCTCCGTACCAACCAACCGGTAGCTCAAGAAATACGCTATGGTCAGCTGATTTTAAAGCCGATGTATTTAATGGCGGCGCTGGTGGCGCATAGTCTTTTGTCTCCAAACCAATCGTTTTTATCTCAAAATGGGAGACGCCTTCTGAATCAGAGTATATTCGCAAACATTTTATATAACTCATTAATTTTTCTCCTTATGTGCACACAGCATCGATATTAATGAGGAGGGACGCAAGTATTTCAGGCGGGACGATTATAGGTCGCGAAGAAATGCGGCACCGGCGGGTCCTGGTCGTCGTCGTAGGCCACGAATTGTGTCTCGGTCAAGCCGGCTCGCTGGAAACCGTCGATCTCGTCTTGGTCCAGGGCTAGCGGAAATGTGTCCAGCGGCTCGCCTGCATTCCGGCTGCGGCAGGAGACGATGAGTTCGCCCTCCGGGGCGACCAAATCGGTGATGGCCGCGACGGCTTGGATCCGGGTCGGGCCCGCTAAGATCTGGATTGTGTTGCACTCGTAAACCAGATCGAACCCTTTCCGCCACTCGGCAGGATAGTTGAAAAGGTCGGCAACAAGGTAGTCCACCGAGCTCTCTGGATACCGCTGCTGGCAGAAGGCGATCGCCGACGGGGAGATGTCGAAAGCCGTGACGCGATATCCATACTGCGCCAGCGCCTCGGCATCGTCCCCCAGACCGCAGCCGATCGTTACCGCACGCTTGCCTGCGGCCACTGCTTGTTCCTTAACCCAACCGAGCAGCAATGGGTTGGGTTTCAAGTCGGCCCAATACACCTTATGGATGTCGCCTTCCGCCTGTGCGTAAAACTCCTCGAACCATCCGTTCGGATCTCCTCGGTCAGCATAAGTCTTTGCCAGGCGTTGGGTTGCTTGTTCAGGGTTCTCCATGAACGCATCCTTTCGTGTTGATAACTTAAAAAGAAGATTTTTCAGATCCAGGCGTCTTTGAATGCAAATAGCTGATTTGAGTAAGTCTGAGACCTTATTGGAGATAATTAGTGCATTGAGGAAGGTCATGGCAACCTGTAAAGGTGCTTAGTCAGGCTCTTAGATTCGTTTTACCGTGCCGACAGAAACAGCCCAGATAACATCAGTTTAACCACAATGTGGTATGTGTCAAGGTATTGTACCAGATTTTACGAAGAGAGAAGGGTCGCCTCTTGAGGCTTTGTATTTCAGTCAACTGCTATGAGGTTTGGCCTCCAGGGATAGAGATTCGAGCGGTATTGTTGGTCATCAATGATGTCATTGCTTGATAATTCATTAAGTAATTCTTCGTCCGGCAAATAATTATTGCCCTCTGAAAGTCCAGAATCACATGGGTGTCTCTTGCTTTTTGGACCAAAATTATTCATATGTTGCATAATTGCTATAAATCAAATTGCTCAACCCAACTTGCAGGGACCCGCACCGCGGTAACCTCTGCTCTTACGCACTCTTTGTCCAGCGAAAAAAGCGAACACGTCAGGTTCGTCTTTTTCCCAGCAATCTCTTGTATTTTGGCCCGAAGGGTAACCGCTTGGTCTATCGGCGTTGGACGGAGATAATCAACTTTTAAAGAACCCGTGACGCACCATATCAGCGGATCTGAGCCGATCTTACGCCTTTCTGCCAAGTAAGCAGCGGCGACAGCCGTGCAAACGCTATGGCAGTCGATTACAGTGGCAATGATACCACCGTTCAAAACTTGTTTCGGCCCCGCCATGTAATGCGCGGCTGGCTGCCAAGTGCAAATTGCCTCTCGCCCCTCTTGCCCTGACCAGTGGCTTTTAATTTGCAGCCCCTGTTCGTTGCGGGTGCCACAGCCCCAGCAACGATGCCCTATCATTTGCTCCTGAAACGATTTTCCCGTCATTTGCTATCCTCATGTCACTCATTGAGATTTTCAGCACACTGAACACAGAGTTCTGTCTCCGGCAGGATCATCAATCTTGCACTTGGAATCGGCTCTTCGCATTCCCTGCATAGACCGAAGTCAGGATCTTCAATTTTTCCCAATGCGCGTTGCAACTTTATCAATCTATCCTGAGCCTTGCGCAAAGCCGCCTCATTGATACTCTTGCTGTTTATGGCTTCCATTCGGGTTAGGCGGCCGATCGCATTATCCGGAGCCACAGGTCTTGAAAGCACCTCAAAGGCCACGATATCTTCTTTGACTTCTGATATTTGCACTTCAATTCTTGCCTTTAGCGTCGCCTTTGCTTTGCTGTCCATGACTTGATCCCAATAATGATATCAATAAAATGAATGTCTTATCGGGGCCTGCTCGAGATTCTTGAGCCCCGCCTTTTCACCCATATCTGCTCCTAGTAAGGGCATACCGATCACACTTTGTAAGCAATTGAAGATCAACCTTCGCCCCCCGCAGCTTAGCTGGCATAGCTTGAAAACATTCATCGAGCCTCGGCTAAAAACTTATAAATAGGTTTTTCCTATTACTGCCCTCTTTCTCCGCCCTTATTGCATAAATCCCTTCAATATCTATATTGTAGTTGCAAACACGAAATAATAAAATTCGCCCTGACTTTAAAGAAAAGAATCGAAAGTTAAGCGTAACAGCAGTGTAAGGATATCAAAGCTCTTACGACTTACAGTTAAAAGCAAGTAAAACCTTATTTTAAAAAAATTAGTTGTCATACACACTAACTTAAAATTTTGATAATTTGAAAGGAAATAATCATGAATACAATATCTAAAAATATATCGATAGTAATGGTAGCTTCAGTATTTGTATTAACTGGAATGGGTAGCGCACTTTCCCACAATCTAGTAAGAAACTTCGACACCGACGAACTTCGTGTAGGTACTAATTATGATGACGATGCGGTTCGTGTGGGCAAAAACTTCGACACTGACGAACTCCGCGTAGGTACCAATTATGATGACGATGCCGTTCGTGTGGGTAAAAATTTCGACACTGACGAACTTCGTGTAGGCGCTAACTATGATGACGATGCGATGCGGATCGGTAAAAACTTCGACACCGACGAACTTCGTGTAGGCGCCAATTATGATGACGATGCGATGCGGATCGGTAAAAATTTCGACACCGACGAACTTCGTGTAGGCGCCAATTATGATGACGATGCCCTGCGGATCGGTAAAAACTTCGACACCGACGAACTTCGTGTAGGCGCTAACTATGATGACGATGCCCTGCGGATCGGTAAAAACTTCGACACCGACGAACTTCGTGTAGGCGCTAATTATGATGACGATGCCCTGCGGATCGGTAAAAACTTCGACACCGACGAACTTCGTGTAGGCGCTAACTATGATGACGATGCGATGCGGATCGGTGCAGATTACGATAACAATGATGTTAGGGTTGGTGTGAACTATGACAACAACGCTGCGAGGATTGGATAGTAAGTCTTTCCAAACAGTCACCAACATATGGGCGGCGCCTGCGGGCGCCGCTTTTTTTTATTGAATTCCTCCTTGTACGATTGTTCTTCTCTTAATAGACCAATATGACCATCCCTGTAAGCACCAAAAAATAAAGGAAATAGGGGACGATCGTGAAATATTGATATTTGACCGCGATTGTCGCTCCTCGCTTGCTAAGCTGACGCGCGTTGACTACTTTTATTGGCTCAGGTCAGCTTATCGACCAACGCTTTGACAGGAGGAATTTGCGGCGGCTCATAGAGGATGTAGCTTTGAATCGGATAGCGGGTCCCTTTTTGATGGGTTTTTTCGAGTCCATCCACCAAAGGTTCAAGATTCTGGGACGGAAACGTGAACAGCATTTCCGTGTCATCTGTGCCGGCCAAAATACGCTCCCCGCGTCCCGGGTGAACAAAGGCCGCTTTGCCCGTCCAAAAAGGCTTGATCGTCGAAAGGCAGGAGAGTCCGAACCCGGTCGTGTTCGACGCGATCAGTTCGCCCGTATGATACACATATCCAGCTGCCAAGCGGGCCATCTGAGCGGGTGTCCCGTAGATCACAACCAGGTCAGGATCCATGGGCGCCTGGGACAGAGGAAACATGGCCACACCGCTGAGGGCACCTGCGGGAAGTGGATCGAGAGCTTCGGTCGCACGCTCGGCCAGTTCCAGCGTGTCGAAATACCCCATTTCCAAAAAATAGGTGGCCAGAGCGGATGGGTCCTGCATTTTTTTCAGCCCCAGGCCGGCCAGGCAAGGGGAACAATTGACATCCTCGGCCAGCACGCCGACGACTCGGCCCCAGCGGCGGGCCATGGTTGTCCACTGGCAGAGCGAAATTTGAATGCCATAGCGGGCCGGGCGAGTTGCTTTTTCCGGAAGATACTGATTTTTAGAAAGAATCTTGACTCCGATGGGAAACGATTGGGGGCGGATCAAGCGGTCCAATTTTCGCGACAGTTCTTGACAGTCCACTGCTCGTCCTCCTTTTATGTTTCTTTTTTGCCGATCTTGAATGCTTCGCCAATTACCTCGCCTATGCGATGATACGTGCTTACGCCAGGTGCAAAGGCAATCGGGTCGATTTTTTCAATATCCGGATGTCCTTTAGCGGTCGTAAAGCCCTCTTCGACCTTAAGATCGACAATTTTGCCAATAAACTGGGTATGCAGGCCGATTGTTGACATCATAGGACCCCACCGCCAAAACCGGTGTTGGAAATAATATCGTCTGACTGCCGAGTGATTGCTTCATTATCTGCCTGCCTTTGCTGTTTCATTGTCAAAAGATGTAGGAGCGGGCCATCTCACGACGGCCTCGGCAAAAAGGACATGGGGGTTTAAAACACTACTGATAGACCAGTACAACAACCGCTGTCAGAACCAACAAATAGATGATGCTCAACGGTGTGCCGGCTTTCAGGTAGTCAAAGCTGGTATACCCGCCGGGCCCCATGTAAAGCGCATTGACCTGATGGGTCGGCAGCAGAAACGCATTCGAAGCGGCCAGGGCCACAACCAGGGCGGCCAGGCGAGGATCGACGCCGACGCTACCGGCCATGTCGACCACGAGAGGCACCAGCAAAACGGTTGCACCTACGTTGGATATCACCAGCGTCAATAGGGTAGCCAGCAAACCGACGATCAAAAAGAAAAGGGTCGGCGATGGCGTCCCCAGCATTCCGAGCAGCTGGTGTGCTATCCATGGGGCCGCCTGAGTCTTCTGCATGGCCAGGCCCAGGGGGATAAGCCCGCTGAGCAGAAAGACCGTTCGCCAATCAACCCCGTGGTACGCTTCGTCGATACTGAGGACTTTGGTCAGGATCATGCCCAGCGCACCGGCCATGAGGCAAATGGAAATCGGCAATGTAGTAAATATAACCAATGCTGTGGCCAGGCCGAAGCAGCCAAAGGCAACCCGGGCTTTATTGGTAAGCGGCACTTCATGGTGTAAGGGCTGAGCGAAGAGCAGATCTCTTTTGGGACGCATCCGCTGAAAGCTTTCCCACTTGCCGTGCATCAAGATGACATCACCGGGTTCCAGCACACGTGGCCCTAGCTTTTGATAGTGAATTTGCCCTTGGTGAACGATGGATAGCGGGGCCATCAGGTGATTGTGGCGAAAACGGACCTCTATCAGCGTCTTGCCCACGAAAGAGGAGTGAGGAGATATAATGGCCTCTATTACGCCTGAAAAATCTCTGGAAAGCTCCTCTGCAAAAACGGCGAGCCTGGGCTTGATCTTGAAACCGAACGCTTGCGCGGCCTGCTGCACGTGTTCCGGCGAACCGTAAACCGCGAAGACTGATCCCGGAGCAATGTTCAGATCCCGATCCGGTGGGATAATTTTATGTCGTCCACCGTCCAGAGACAGGGCCACGGTATGGATATTGTATCCGTCGCATAGGTCCAGGACCTTGGGACCCTTACCCATGTCTCCGGGGTTTTCGAGTTCGAAAAGCTCGGATAGTTCAGGGTAGTAGGTCAAGGGATTGGTTTCCGCTTCTAATGTTTGAACGTCCTGGGGATTTTCGCGTGGCAGGACAAATTTGCCAAAAATGATGAAATAAATGATGCCGGTCAGAACGATGGCGATACCGAAAGGCGTAACACTGAATAGCCTGAAGGGTGCAATGTCGAAAGGTCTTAAAAGATCGTTGAGCATGATCAAAGGGCTGGACCCGACCAGGGTGATGGTGCCCCCCAGAATCGCTGAAAACCCGATCGGCATGAGCAACTGCGAAACGGGCGTGTTGGTTTCCCTGCTCATGCGCTGTATGGCGGGCAGAAAAAGTGCAGCCGCACCAACATTCTGCATAAAGCTGGAAATGACGGCTACGGTTCCCGACATCAGCAGGATCATGCGGCGCCGGCTGGCACCGGCAATCCTTAGCAGTGGCCGAACCCCGCGGGAGATGACGCCGGTATGGTCCAAACCCCGGCCCATAATGATCACCGCAATGATCGATACCACAGCCGTGCTGGACAGCCCCTGGAAGGCTTCCCGGCCGTCTACCAGGCCCAGAACTGGCAGGGTCACCATGACCAGGATCGCCACCACGTCAACCCGCAACCATTCGGTGATGAAAAGCACAATGGTGACCAGAACAACTCCAAGCACCATGGCGATCTGCAGCGTGAATTCAGGTCCTGCCAATAAACCCTCCTCTTATTTCCAACCACACCCGTGCCAACTTTACATAACGTTTCGCTGCGTTTCAAGACCTTTGCAGAAATCGGTCTTACCTATATTGTTATAGAGAATCATCATTTTCCATGGTAATTTTGGATTTATCAAGAGCCAGAACGTGATTGGCCAGGTCGAAAGGCTGTTCATAAGCACCTAACCTTGGATTTCTAAATTTATACGTGTTTTCGTGATAGCATATGCCTATCATTAAGCCACGATATGATCCTTATTGCGAATTTGGTTTGTTGCTATAACTTACTGCATATAAAAATGAGTCTACAAATTGGCCAATGCTTGATCTAATTCGACAAATAATAGTGTAAGGAAAGGATTCTTACCCTGACTAACTTACCAAAGAGATCAAATTAAGCAGGTCAAATTAAAACACAGACAGTTTGCAACGGATGGCAAAATTTTAAAAAACTTAAAAATATGAGGTTCATACAATGAAAAATACACCTAAATATACGACAATTGTTATGGCAGCGGCGGCCGTCCTTTTTGCTGGAAGCGTGATGGTTCACAATGTATCCAATAACAGTCTAAATCCATTTAATTACATTGCTGGTGGTAACGGCGACTATGACAATGATGCCTTGCGCGTCGGAAGTAACGGCAATTACGATGATGACGCTCTGAGAATCGGAAGCAACGGCGACTATGACAACGACGCCTTTCGCGTCGGAAGCAACGGCAATTACGATGATGACGCTCTGAGAATCGGAAGCAACGGCGACTACGACAATGACGCCTTTCGCGTCGGAAGCAACGGCAATTACGATGATGACGCTCTAAGAGTTGGCAGCAATGGCGACTATGACAACGATGCCTTGCGCGTCGGAAGCAACGGCAATTACGATGATGACGCTCTGAGAATCGGAAGCAATGGCGACTACGACAATGACGCCTTTAGAGTCGGAAGCAACGGCAATTACGATGATGACGCTCTAAGAGTTGGCAGCAATGGCGACTACGACAACGATGCCTTTCGAGTCGGAAGCAACGGCAACTACGATGATGACGCTCTGAGAGTTGGCAGCAATGGCGACTATGATGACAACAACCTGAGGGTTGGCTAATAGTGTGATGGTTTAAATACAATGACCATACAGAAAGGCGGTGCAGTTCATCTGCGCCGCCTTTGTATTTTTCTCTCTCTTATCTTAGATTCAAGAAACCGCTTAATAAATCTCCTTTTACAAAAGTTGTCGGCGCAGTCAAAACAAAGGCCTGAAATCTCCAACCGGCCCTTGTAGCGCTACAACCGATGGTTTATAACACATTGATAATGTTATTAATTCGGATCGACGATTTCCACGGTGTTTTTGAACGTTACCTATCGGCTGGACGATTTACCAGGTAAATACCACCCCCCACCAGAACGAGCGCCAGTATCAGCTGGCTCGTAATCGCCTCGCTGAGCAGCAGGCCGCCGGCGATAACCCCGAATAGAGGTGTCAGGAAGGTAAACGCTGCCAAGCGTGACGGCGGATAGTTGCCGATAAGCCAGAACCACAAGAAGTAGGTGATGAAAGCAACCCAAACTGTTTGATATACTAGACTTCCGACGATCAGCGGCGTTATGTAAACAATTCCGGGTTCACCCTTGATAAAGGATCCTATGGGAAGAACAAAAGCGGAAACTGCCAACTGGTATATTAACGTTTTGCTGGGTTTGATCCTGACAAGCGGGCTGGCCTTGATCAGGACCGTTGTCGCGCCCCATAAGACCGCTGCGCCAGCCAGCATCGCGTCACCGATTAGCATTCTATTGCTGGGATGGCGCAATGACTCGCCGAATACAATGACGATGCCGCAAAAAGCGGCACACAAGCCCACGACTTGGATCACACGCAAACGTTCGCCTGGAATAAAGAGCTGCGCTCCCAAAGCAACAACAAAGGGGGATAAATAAAGGAAGATAACCGCGCGCGAGGCGTTGGTAAATTCGAGACCCCAGTAAATCAGGAGGAATTCACCGGAAAAAAGCAATCCTGCTGCAAGACCCCACCACAAGGTCCCGTCTTTTTCCAGCAGCGGTTCTCGGCGAATCATTATCCAGACCGCGGCCAGAATGGTGGCACCGATAGACCGAATTCCGGCTTGCAGCAGCGGCGAAACACCGGGATTGGTCACCTTGATGGCCACCTGCTGCAGGCCCCAGGAAGCGCATAGCATAACCAGGACCGCCATCGCCATAAAATCCAGGTTTTGATTCCGGTCGGTCATTGTTTTTCCATAGACAATAATCCGTGACCGTAAAAAGCCATAATTTGGTATGCTACGGAAGAGCCGCGATTACATTGGTGATAAAAGCATCATCATTCCAGGCTTCACGGTCCGTTGTAGCACCAAAACGAACTAACACCAGATTTTTTGAAGGAATGACAATGACTCTTTGCATCTGGAACCCCAAAGCTGCAAATGCATCCGGTGGCGAATTCGGCCACCGGCGATCTGCAGGGTTATCGGTCGCCCCGGCATTAAGCCAGAAATGCGCTCCGTATTCTCCTTGGGGGGCTTTGGGCGTGGGGGTGGTTGTGTATTGGACCCAGCCCTCAGGTAAAATGCGCTCCCCGTCCCACACACCATCCTGCAGATAGAGCAAACCAAAGCGTGCCCAGTCGCGGGGTGTTGCAAAGGCATAAGAGGACCCCACAAATGTTCCTGAAGAATCCGGCTCCATCAGCGCACTGTACATCCCTATTTTATCAAACAGTTCTTGGTACATGAAATCATAATAGTATTCATGCGTCTGTTCAATGGTCTGGCGCACGATGCGGGCCAAGATATTGGTCGTACCGCCGGAATAATTCCACTTTTCATCCGGACCGGCTTCCATCGGTTTGGCAGCGGCATACGCTGCAAAGTCGTAACTGCCATACAGCATTTTAGTAGCATCGGTCATGGGTACATAGACCTCTTCAAATTCAAGACCGCTGCTCATGCGCAGGAGTTGATCAAGGGTAATCTTCTGCCGCGAGTCACCGGATGTTTGCCATTCGGGAACCGGCTGCGAGATGATGCATATCGAGTTTGCCCTGTTTTACCATAATTCCGACCAAAGCATTAGTGACACTTTTAGCCATGGACCAACCCAATAGCGGCATGTCTTTGTTGAACTCCGGCGCATAACGCTCAGCTATCAATCTGCCCTTGTAAACCACAACAACAGCACGCGTATAGACCATCCTTCCAGGAACGGGTTCAGAAAAAGCCTCATCCAAGGCTCGGTCCAGTTTCGCTGGATCAACACCCAGATCCGCCGGGTCGACCAGCCCTTGAACACCGTTCGGCCAGGGCAGGTCCAGCCTATGAAATGGTCGGCGCTGCATGAATCTAGGTTCGACAAGCTTTTGTTGGCGCATTTCATCTGCGGTCGTACCGATCACCAGCGAGCAGCCGCAACCATCACGGTAAATCGCTTGTAACGGGAAGAAACCAAAGGATGTAGATGTAACAGTTTTATTCTGATGGTCGATGCTATAGTCGGCTATTTTTGCAAGGGGCCCGACAGGCACGATATCTTCATAAAACACTGGCTCCGGATCTCTTCGAGAGATAAACGTACTTGAGCACATGTATTTGGCAACGAAACCTGTTGCAATAGGAACTGCCTTAACGTAATACCAACCGCCGATAGCTCCCAAAAGAACAACCACTGCACTCAGCCCAAGAAGAATCGTTACCACCCATCGTCGCATGGTTACCTCCCAAAGATTGAATGAATCATAGTTTATTTCCAAACTTCATTGCCATAGCAGCAATTCTGGCCGATAGTTTGTGCGGCATCAACCGGATGAGAAAGGTGTTCAGGGTATTTATTCGTCCCGCAACTTTACTAACCTTGCCCTGCAGCATGGCTTCGATACCGATTTGAGCGACTTTAGCACTTCTCATAATTGTTAGTCGCTGAAAGAAGGAATGCTTCTGCTGACCAGCTGTATCAAGAAATTCGGTCGCTGTAACACCCGGTGATAACGCAGTTACCTTGACCCCCGATTTTCGAAGTTCGAAATTAATGGCCTCGCTGAACATGAGAACAAAACTCTTGGCCGCTGAGTACGATGCATAGAAAGGCGATGGCTGGTAGGCACCGAACGAGGATACGTTGAGAACATACCCTGTACCTCGGAGCTGCATTGGCTGAACGAACAGCTTGGTAAGGTGCACCAGGTTGATCAAATCCAGCATTAACATATTTTTTTCGTCTTTCCAGTCTGTATCGACAAATCTTCCAAACAGACCCACACCTGCGTTATTGATCAGGACATCGATCGCCAAGCCCAAGGACGCGACCTTTTCATACAACCGCTGCGGCGCATCTTCCAACGCCAAATCGAGCGGTATCAATTCGACGCGTACATCGTGTTGACCCTTGATTGTTCTCTGCAAAGCCTCCATTCGCTCCATGCGACGCGCGACCAAGACCAGGTGGCAACCAGCCCCAGCCAAAATCTTTGCAAAGTCAACACCGATGCCGCTTGAAGCACCTGTGACCAATGCCCATTTGCCCTGGAGCTGCTCCATCATAACGACTTCTCCTCTCAACGGTTTTTCATTATTTTGCTGATCGTTTTATCCAAGAGATCGTTAAACGGCGCGGGTTTTTCTAGGATCAGAAAATGCCCCACATTGTGAAGCGTCATGGTATCGAACGTATTCATGTGCCGTCGGTTGGCTTCATAATTGGTTGGCCACAAATCGGCATTGACGCAATAGATCGGAACTCGCACGGCTTCAAACACACTTGCTGCTTCACCAGTCACATACGTGCTCATGTAGGCTTTGAAGGCAGCAATCGCAACGGTTGAAGGCGCCGCTGCAATATCCTGGACAATCCATGTCCTCAGCTCCTCGTCCATGCCTGGCACCATCATCTCTTTAACGAAGGCTCGCGCACGCGCTTTGAAATCTTTTTCAAAAGGCGCAACCATTTGCTGCATTTCTACCGCTGTCAACGGATGTTCCACATCTTGCAGGGTATCGATTCCAATCAAGCCGATCACCCGGCGTGGCATCAGGCGGGCGGCCTCTGCAATGATGCCACCACCCATGGAATGGCCTATGAGAATGACTCGCTCTATTTTCAGCGCATCGATCACCGCCTTAACATCATGACCGAATGTCGCCATGGTGTAGTCCACTCGATCGAGGCCCGAATGTCCATGTCCCGCCAGATCAAGGGTGACGACTTGATACTTCGTTGCAAAGAAAGGGATCTGTTGCCGCCAGTAACGGCTGTCACAGCTCCAGCCGTGGATAAAAGCGAGGGTCGGCCCTCCCTGTCCATAAACATTATAGGAAATGGCAACCCGATCCACAGAGGGAGTGATACCCCATATTTTCGGTTCGGTTGCCTGAGCGCCAATAACAAACAGGCCACAACTAAGCACGGTGAGTGCTATCAACCAAAATCTTCTCATTCCTTGTCCTCGGTGTTTTCGATCACTTCGGTTTCTTTCTGGCGGGGCTGCTTCGAAATATCAGGTCCCAGCAGAATAGCCAGCCAGCGCGATTCTTCATTGCTGTCCAGGGCGATCTTGGCAGTGATTGTCAGCGGCACCGACAGCAGCATGCCAACAGGCCCTAAAACCCAACCCCAGAACAGCAGCGAGAGAAACACAACCAGGGTCGACAGCCCCAGGCCACGCCCCATAAAGCGCGGTTCCACGATACTGCCCATGACGATGTTGACAACCATGAATCCAATCGCAACGATAATCGCTCTTATGAACCCCAGTTGAACCATTGCGAGCAGCACCGGTGGAATCGCCGCAATGATGGAACCGATGTTGGGGATATAGTTGAGTAAAAATGTCAGCAGGCCCCACAGCAGGTAATAATCCACGCCCACGATCGCCAATCCGACGGCGACAATGATACCAGTTGCCAGGCTCACAAGGGTTTTAATCGCCATGTATTGTTTGACGTTGACAATGAATTTATCAAAGGTATCCAGAGAATTTTCCTGTGAGCCCACAATGGCTTGCAATTTAGCGGGCAGGCTGGAAGCTTCGATGAGCATGAAGATAACGGTCATTAAAATCAAAAAACCGTTGGTCAAAACCTTTTGGAAACTGCTCAATCCCGCCGCGACCAGTTTCATGGCAGACGCGGGATTGAAGACATCGTTCAGCGCCAGGCTGGAGGTGTCGACGCCCAGCGCTTCCAGCC
Organism: uncultured delta proteobacterium; assembly: GCA_963802265.1. Lineage (GTDB taxonomy): Bacteria > Desulfobacterota > Desulfobacteria > Desulfobacterales > CAWDIC01 > CAWDIC01. Next base: position 802,839 of record CAWDIC010000001.1, on the reverse strand, counting down.
CTTTGGTCACCGCGGGAATGACCCCATCGAGCTGTTGCTGGTACTTCGGCAGGTTAGCGGTGAAATCCTTGACCGATGACCCGATCAGTCCTGAAATCAACAACAGGGCGATCAAGACCAGGGCGATGACACTCAGCATGGCCAGCCAGGCAGGGAAACCCTTGCGTTGCAGCCAGAACATGGGCGGCGCACTGATAATGGCAATAAAGGCTGATAGCAAAAATGGCACTAAAATTACGGTCGAGGCGCGCATGCCAGCGATGACCACCACCAAAGCGGCGGCTGTGATAAATATTCGGGAAACCGAATCTTTTTGAATTGGCACGTTCATTTTCTTGCTCCCTGCTTGCATTTGGAAGATCTTTATGGATTGCTTCTATCATTGCTTAAGAAGCGCCAGATAATTGTAAGGCCCGACATCCAAATGTCGTACCAGGTCAAACCCGAAAGGATGGAGATGGGTTTGGCACTCTTCCGGGGACAGCCGAATCGAAACCGGCGGTCCCGGAGGTCCTTCAATTTTCTTGAATTCGACGATGGCCAGGGTTCCCTGGTTTTTCAAGACCCGGCGCACCTCTTTTAACGCTGCCTGGTCGGTCCGATCCTGAATCAGGTCGTGCAGAACGGTTGCCACCAGGCAAACATCCACGCTGCGATCCTTGAACGGTAGTCGCTGACTGACATTTGCCACCCGCGCGTCAATATATTCGATGCGCCGCGCGACAGCTTCCCTTTTCAAAGTAGCAATCCCCTCCTCCCACAAATCGACAGCATAGATGCGGCCTTTGCTGCCAATATATTCACTGGCTGCCAAAGCGTAAGCACCGCTACCACATGCCAAGTCTAACAGGTTTGTCTCTTCATGCAATTGCAGCTCGGCAAACAGGAGCTCGGCATCGATCAAATCGAAACTGCTTTTACCGGCGGCGATCGGTTTGGTTGTCATTCTTTTTCCTTGTTTTGAAATCGCTGATCCGCTTGTGTTTGGCCCACCTTTTTTTGAGCCTCTGCAAGCCAACCGATTCGGATGGACCCTTCGATGTCAAAAGCAGGAACGTAAGGCTTAATGTCCAGGACCGGTGTTCCGTCCAGCATATCGACACCTTCGACGTGTAAAATGCACCCCGCCACGCGAACAAGTTTCACCACCGACAACCCAATGGCATTGGGTCGCTTGGGCGCCCGGGTCGCAAAGACGCCCCGTGGTTTGTCATCCAAAAAGGGAATCACCTGTAACTTGTAATCTTTGCTTTGGTGAAAATGATAAAGCACCACCAGATGTGAAAACCCGTCCAGGTCTTTTAGCCCGGCCTGATAATCCTCAGAAATTTCCACGGTTCCTTTCACCCCGACCGCGCCGGCCGGTTGAATGGGCATCCCTTCCAGCTTGGTAAACGGGGAGTGAATAATGCCAATCGGCTCGTAAGTAATCATCATACCCACCTGCTTAATTAAAAGAAAAACTTGGTTACAATCAAAAATATTATGAACAGGATGACCGAAACAATCGGCATTAGAGGGTTTTTCTCGTAGCGCTTGAACTGTTCCTGTTCAACATCTTGTATTTCGATCTGGGGATCAAAAGCCTCGATCGATATTCTTTTGAAAACCGGTATGTTTTCATTTGGGATTAAACGTCCCCAACCAACGCTTGCAGAAGAAACATGCTGACCATTTCACTGGTTCGATCTTGGTCGATCTTCGGGTTCCAGGCCGACAAGGAAACAGCGATCACGCGGCCGGTTTCCGCCAACCGACGAAAAACTGATTCCAGCATTGTAACCGACGGGCCGCCTTGCGCCGGATAATTGTGGGCCGGCGATTCTTCTAAAGCGACCACATCCGTGTCGAAATGGATATACAAGGGGCCATCCGGCAATGGCCAGGTCAACAGATCGCTGACATCGGTCAAATGCAGCATTGCCGTATTTTGTATCAGTTGCCGCTCTCCTGGATCCAGATCCCGGCCGTCAGCCAGGACGACCCGCTGTTCCGGTAGCGGTTGCAGGCCAACCGCAGCCGGCATGCTTTGATCCCCCTTACCGACCATCATGGCCAGCGGCATACCGCCCAAGAAGCCACTCGGGGTTGTCTCCGGGGTGTTGAAATCCCCATGGGCATCCAACCACAGCAGCCAGGGCTTGACCCCGGCCCGTTGCAGCCCGGCCAGGACACCGATGGCCGTGCAGCAGTCACCCGCCAGACTAACCGGTCGATCACCTGCCGCGATGGTTTGGGCAACAAACTCGGCTAGCGGTTCGTGGATCGCGCCCATACGGACCTGCTGGTTTCCTTCAGGCAGGTTCGGCCGGTTGAGTTGCCAGCCCGATGTTGCCAAACGCTCCAGTTCCGGCACCGGTTCATCCAAAAAAGTCGGCGATAAAACAAAACGATTTTTCTTTATCATAACAGAAACCGATATCCTTAATGCGGGCTGACATTCGCCTTGCCGGGCATTAATACGATCGATTTTTTGGGTCAGGTCATCAAAGTCCGACACCAAAACCGATTGCATGCCGACAGCCGCTGCGGCTTCGATATTCGTGCGGTTATCGTCAAAAAACACAACCCTCTCCGCGGGAATCCCGATCCGGTCGAGAACATGTTCGTATGCGCGCCTGATCCGGCTTCAACAACCCAATTTCATAGGAAAAAAAGAGTTCGTGAAATGCCTCTAACATATTTGCTTCACGCCGAATAATGTTTATGTGCAGGGGGTTTGTGTTGGAAAGCGCACCGATTCGCACCTGCTTTCGCAGACCATTTATCAGATCTTCGGCACCCGGGTAGAGACCCAAAATCCAACTGGCGAACAGATCCCTGAATTCAGTAATTGTTCCTGCAAAATCTGTTTCTTCGGCCGCCATATTTAAAAAAGCCCGTTCATCGATTTGACCGGTTTCGAACAAGTGAATGCAGGCCAGGTTACTCCACCAGCGCTCGATTTGCGGTTCACTCCAACCGGGCTTGAAGCGCTTTAGATGGCTGTACGTACGCAACTGGACGAGAACATGGCCCAAATCAAAAAGCAAATAGTCGTATCCCATGGTTTGTGTTTCCAAAAGGAAGTTTACAAGCCGTAACACCGGCGATTTTTAGCCGTTATTTCATAATCCGATATTTTGGTTGATCAAAATTATTTTGATGCGACCTTGGGGATACGATTTTTCGTGAATGGTCCATGGTCACGGTCATTTTTTATCCAGACTGATCCCCGTTATGGACAACTCGAGATCTTTCAGCATTTCGACCACGATTTCTACCTGATCGGTTCTGACCATCAACCGCACCGGGTCTGCCAGGGGCCGAACATACATGAAGTGCTCACCTTTGAAAAAATATTGGATATTTTCACTGTCAAGCAGCGACTTTAAAAAGGCGATGTCGGCCGGGTTGTAGGTGGCCATAACTTCTTGAAAATCCACAAATTCGGGCTCCGGCTCGGACGGCAATTGCTCGATCAGGGCAACCCGACAGTCCGGACACTCGGTGACATTCTCAACGTACTCGTATTTGCACTTGGGACAGAACATAATACTCCAGTATTTCGGAGACTTGAAACTTGGCTCCAACAATGAGATTGGAAAAAAAGACATTTTTGAGATGGCTTCTAAAGCAATTTCTCAGCCATCAGGGCTTCCATCGAGGCCTGACAGGCAGTCGTGACATAAGAGATCGCATTGGAAATACAAAGACTTACCTCTTCACGTTCATTCAACTTGATTTTGCCGATCGCTTCACGCACTTTTCGCTCGGCCCCCACGAAATTGACGGACCGTTCGAACCCTTGTGCGATTCCGATCTCACCGATTACGGCTTCCAAATAGGTGCACATCATTTTTTGCGCCCCATCGAATTCCGCTCCTTCAAATCCGTCCAGCATGGCCAAAAGCTGGGAGGCAATGATCAGCTCCGATTTAATTCTTTCTGAAAACTGATAAATAATAATCGTTTTGCGTGTATCCATAAAATGGTACTCCCATGTATCTGGTAGAATCGATAAAATCGCTAAAAGCCATCTCAAAAATGAGATCGCACCTAATCAATTGGCAATACTTCTTTGAAATATAGTCTAACACCATTAATTAAGCAACGGTAGTTGGCGCTATTGCTCGCGGAGGATGGGCCATTGATCCACGATCTGCTTGCCCCTAACCGCCAGTAGATCACCGAACTGTAGAAAAACGAACTCGCTTTGGGTCGGACGCAGAAAAATGTGGTCGTCGACATCCAGTTCGATTTGCCCGGAGCCATTGACCATGTGTTGATTGGTGCTGGGCCCATAAAGGCCATTGTCGCGCAGTCCTTGAGGGGATTCGTAACGGGCCATCCATTTGCCGCCGGAAATAAAAAACACCTGCTGGGTGTTGGGATCCCACCAACGCAGCAAGCCCTTGAAAGACTCGATAGCCGGTAGGGTCGTCCCTTCGAGGCGCTTCAGAACCGGTGTGGCGATGTACGCCGCCGGCACATAGTCCTGCAGGGTCGCCAGATCGAATTCGGTGGGTTTGACCAGGCAAGAACCGGCAGCAACGTCATTGATAAGGGTTTCCTTTTTGTGCAGGTTAATCGTTGGACTGCCGGCGCCATTCAGACAGAGGCGGTTCATATCGATCTGAGGGTACATGCTTTGCAGCAAATCCAAAAATTGACGGTACCGTGTTTGGGATTCTTCGTAAGCCTTTTTTTTACTCTTGATAATGCCGGGGATCTTGACCGCATGTGCGTCGTAGCCCATCAAACCGGCAAAATCCAAATGTTGCGGGTCGGCCAGTATTTGATCGACGAGAGGCGCCAACTCAGCCGGTGTTTGTAAACCGCCCCGGTGCAAACCGATGTCGATTTCAATATTGATGCGCATTCTGACCGCCAGCTTTTGGGCGAGGGCCTGATATTGATCCAGGCGCCGCTTGGTGTCTATCAACCACTGCAGTTGATATGACGGTTCGAATCCTGAATTCCCTGAAAATTTGTTATAAAAGATTTCAGCGCCTCGAACCGGGATCGGTTTTCCAACCAGCAAATCCGCTTGGGGAAAGCGTTCCGCCACGTGGTTGATGAACGGCTGATGAAACACCATCAGTCTGTGCGTCTTTGCCGCTTGCATGATATGCCCCAACAGTTCGGGACTGGGTAACGACTTGGCTACGACACGATAGGCCAGACGTTGATCCAAATCTGTCACCAGTGTTTGGATATTCTGATCCAGTTTGTCCAGGTCTACCAGCATAGCCGGCTTGAATGGGCCGTTTTTGTGCAGCTCATCATTGAGTTTTTTAAAATAAGGGGCATAGGAAGCCCCCGAATCCTTGGGCTTGAAGCCGAAGAAGGCTGCCGCTGCTGCCCCGGCCACAATATACATGAACTGTCTTCGATTCATAAGGCCTCTATGGTTTTAAATTTTTCTTCAGGGGCCCCACACACCGGGCATTTTTTCGGTATTTTTTTATCGGTGACATAGCCGCACACCTGACAAACATGATAGGCTTTTACTTCTTCTCTAATCAAATGGTAAATCGCGCGCTCATATAGCTTGGCATGAAAGGATTCAGCGTCGCGCGCCTGGCTGAAAGCAAGCGCGACGACACTTTCACCATCGTCTTCGGCATCTTTTATTAGCTCAGGATATGCATTTTCAGAAACGGTTTTCTCACTTTGAAAAGATTTCTCCAAATTCGTATCCGTATCTTTGACCAGGATGTCTTTAACCAGATTTAAATGACGCGTGGCGTGAACCTTTTCCGCATTGGCAATTGCCCGGAACAGCAGCGCGATCTGCGGTACATCTTCTTCATCTGCCTTTTCCGCAAAGGCCAGGAGCCTGAAATAGGCCTTGGCTTCACCGATAAATGCCTTGTAAATGTTGTCCTTGGTTCTTTGCTGCATGATTTCCCTCCTAGATTCAAGTGCTGAAAAATTTCTTATATACTTTATAATGCTGTGTCTCTTTATATGAAATGCGTTCGATGGAAGCATTGTCAAAGCTATAGTTTACGGCCTGCGGGCAAGACATGAGGATGGGGGAATGGGTCGAGATAATGAACTGGGCGTGTCCCGCACCACTCATTTCCGATAGTACGTCCAGCAGCGCCAACTGTGTTTGCGGTGACAAGGCAGCCTCAGGCTCATCCATGAAGTGCAACCCTTTCACCTTGTAGATTGATTTGAAATAAGCCATGCACGATTGGCCATGCGATTGGGTGACAAGTGACTTACCACCGAAATACTCGAAGAGACCAGGATTACTGACCGCCCACTCGTCAACAAGCTTAGAGAAGTTCTGAAATAATTCAGGCGAAAAAAACGACCCGGGTACAGACCCATCCGCCCATTTGATCTCGAGTGCATCGGGCAGGATATACTCGAGCCGGTTGCTCTCATAAGGTGTCCGGTACATCCCCTCCCAGATATGAATTCGGCATTTGCGGCAGAGTGCTTTAAGCAGCGTTGACTTACCGGTGCCGTTTTCACCTGTAAAAACAGTCACCGGATAAGGCAGGTCAAGTTCACTGGTGTGCTGTAGAACAGGAAGATTAAAGGGATAGGCATCCCTGGTTGGAAACCGGCTCTGGTTGATGATAACTTTTCTCAAATGCATGGACAGATTGCTTTCGCTTGCTGGACTAAATTTCCGGCTTCATCTTAATATCATCCTCTACCCATCGAACCTGGCATGGATTAATGCTGCGATATTACAATGGATGGGCTTGATTATCAATTGCCTAATACCGGCTATAGAGATAAAAATAGGACCCAAACTGCCAACCTTTAGACAAACACGCCTCTAAAGATTAATGCCATAAATACGTCTACGTTTATTTTCCTTTTTTTAACATCTCTCCGGTATCCAAAAAATAGTTCATCGACTTTTCCCAGAAAACAACTGCTTCCAGAAATTGGTCTTCAGTGAATTGGTCGATAAACATGTTACCCGCAGGGGCTATACCTGTGTAGATATAAGTGATATCCACATATGAATAGCGTTCCTCTTTGGCGCGAACTTTAATATTTAACACACACGTTTTAGCGTTGGGCGTAAACCGGACAAACTCGACTATGTGCAGATTCGGATCATGTTTCGTGACGATCCAGAATGTATCTGCTTCACCTTCTTGGGCGGTGCTGAAAACAGCTCCGGCTTCAACCAGACCGGATTGGCTGTAAATCATGGTACACCGCCATCCGTCGAGCCACTCCGCTTCACGCACCGGGCAAAGCAGCGGAAACACTTTCTTTGGAACGGCATTGATGGTCTGGCAATATGAATATGTTTTTCTTTTTGCTTTAAAGGCCGAACTTTGCATCAAGCTCTCCATTTTTTGTATGTCTCCTAATGATTCTGAAAAGCATCCCGGTTATTGGCGCTGGTCAACGGGAACGCAAGTAACCACATCCGGTTTGTCGCTACCGGGTTTTGCCGCCGCGCCGCCGAAAAACCTGACCGCCAGGTAGACATAGCCTGCTCGAAACTTGGACATGCCATCCTCCAGGCAGTGTTTTTGCAGTAACAAGTCGGCATAGCGCTTGTAAACAAAAGGCAAGACTTTTAAGGCGAATCAGTTGATAAAGCGCATCGTGTACCAGAGATCCCCGCATGAAATTCAACGTATCGAATGTCGGCCCGCTCGGGCCGTCCCATGCATAGCCTTTACTGATAGCGAAGACGCCGTCAGTCCCAAGCCTAAGGTAAGGGGTTGTAACCGTGTACCCGGATATTCCGATATCAAGAACATAGGGATCGGTTAATTGGTATTTGTACCGTCGCAACTTTCGATAACAGGCCTTGTTCATGTCTTTTCCTAATTGCCTCATTTTGGGTCTTTATAACCTCTTCAAGTGTTTACATGGCCTCGTCGAACTCGCTTCTATAACGGACCACACCTGAGACGTTTTCCAACATTGCCTTGTTCAAAACCATTGCCATAAAGGCTTCATCCGGAACGCCTTCCCATTGAGCCTTTAATCCATATTTTGACGCACGCTCAAACCCAAACCGGGGATAATAATGTTCGTGCCCCAGCACGACAATAAAAGGGCATTCGGTTTCCTGGATGAATTGAACGCCTCTATTCACAAGCAACGCACCGATGCCTTGCTTTTGATGTTCAGGCAACACTGCCATGGGGCCCAATCCCATACCGTTGATTTGGTTGTCTCCATAATCGATGATAGCCGGGCTAAAAAAGATATGCCCGACGACCTTGTTGGAAGCTATCGCAAAATTATCTTCTGACCAAAGCGCCACCAGAGACAATACATCTTCGCACACCGCTCGAATTTTATCTACGATCCGACCTTCTTCCAGTTGGCCAAAGGCCTGGTCATTTACAAATCGGACAGCATCGTAGTCTTTTCGTTTTTCTTTACGAATATTGATCATCTTTTACGCTCATTACAGATCATATATTGTAATTACCTGGCCCGAGGCTTTCCCCTCGACACTTCTGACATAGGCATTGATCACTTTTTTCATTGGGATGGGATTATGACCCGGAAAATAAGCCTCATATTTTTCGACGGCATCCGCAACCAAATCCGAAGATACGGCATTGACTCTGAGGCCATTTTCTAATTCCAAAGACACCGCTTTGACAAAACTGTGAATCCCTCCATTGACCATGGCAGCACTTGTCGTCATCATCACGGGATGATCCGCCAATATTCCGGTTGAAAGCGTTATGGATCCACCGGTGTTCAAATAATTCCGGCCGATCCTGGCTAGATTTACCTGCCCCATTAGCTTGCTTTTCAACCCGATGTAAAAATCGTCTTCGGTCAATTCGTTGAACGGCGCCCATTTCGCTTCTCCGGCAATACACACAATGGCGTCGACTTTTGCCAAGAGCCTCAAACATCGCTTTAATCGATGTTGCTGTCCATAATGTCTACGGTTACATCACCGGAAGTTCTTCCTGCAGAAATCACTTCGTGCTTTTTGGCGAAATGAGCGCTTACACGCCTGCCAATCGTACCATTGCCGCCAACAATCAATATTTTCATTTTTCCTCCAATCTGGAACGTTCAACAAATCGACTAAAGCGATTTCAATTTTTTTCATTTCTCTGAAAAATGACGCGCATGTATCTCACACTCGATAAAATGAGCGCCAAACCGATCCCTGTGTACAAAATGGCCAAATAATGCTTGGGAATTTCGGAATGCCGCAACAAAATGCCCAGTGTAACCATAATGATGATGATCAAGTAACTCTTCCAGGAGATGAACGAAAACAAGCAATTTTTCTCGTCCATCACCATGATCCGCTCTAAATTGTGATCCACTATATTCAAAAAGCCAAAATGGTGCACCAACAGAGCGATGATAAAACCGATCCCCAAAAACATCCAAAAGATCGTCTTTGATGCCGTCGCTAGCCAAGAACAGGCCAGAATTAAAAGCAATGATCCAACACATATCCACATAAATCCGGCCAGGAACAATAGAACCCTCTTGGAAACAGCAGGCCTGAGTTTACTTATCTTGTTCATTTTTATATCTTGCCGGCCAAATACTTTTTACGGCCCGGCTCTGGAAACTTTTCTATTGCGTAGCGCAGCATCGTGCGAGGCATTTTTTTATAATGTTCTTTCAGGAACGCTTTTTCAACGGATATGTTCCGGTTTCCGATTTCCCGAAGCATCCATCCCACGGCTTTGTGAATTAAATCTTCGCGATCGTTTTTCAAAATCGTCGCAATTTTTAAAGCATCATCGAAGTCGTTCTTCTTTATCAGATGAAAAGTCGACATCATGGCGATCCTGCGCTCCCAAAGATTGTCTGGACTTCGCCAAGTTGTAAATCGGTTGCTTATTTTTCTTGTCCAGGTAGGCCCCGACAATGTGATGGGCAGAGCTGTCCACCAGGTCCCAATTATTGATGTATTTGGTATGTTTTAAATACAATTCGAAAATAGTTGTTTTTTCTTTAAGGTTGCCTTTGGAAAACCTTGCAACCAGGATAAATAGGGCACATAAACGCTCCTCGTGATACGACGACCGCAGCAAACCTTTGATTCCCTTTAAGGAAAGATCTTTGTGTTGCTTGGCCTGCTTTCTGAGAACCGGAACCCGGATACCGAGGAATTTATCTCCTTCGCCATATTCGCCCTTCCCTGTTTTAAAAAAGCGCTGTGAATGTTCGGCGATGGCAGGATCCGCTAAACCTCTCAGAGTTTTTTTAATTTCTTGTACTGTCACTTGAAGCCTTCATTTATCCCGGATCTGGCTGTTTGATACGAACCTATCTTTCGACATCGTAATAAAATTTGTTCGCGGCCGTTTGGTTGGTTGCCTTAAAGATTTCTCTTCATTGTGCGCCGGTATAATTACGGATATTTTTTTCATGGTAGATGTCCTACCCGGCACGCGTGCCATTCGGCACAGGTTTTTCAGGTATTGCAAGTACTGGCGTCAGGCCGTCAGCATAGCCAATATCGAACAACATCCCTTCTGAGACTTCACCCATCATTTTGCGTGGCGCCAGATTAACCACGAACAGCGCCTGTTTCCCTTCGATCTCTTTTGGATTGGCACGCTCCTGCTTAATGCCAGCCAGAATTTTTCTCTGATGGTCACCAAATTCAACAATCAGGCGAACTAATTTTTTAGAACCTTCAATATCCTCGACTTGTTCAATCTTACCAACCCTTATGTCGACTTTCTCAAATTCATCAATCGCAATTAATGGCTTTATCGGTGCGGTTTTCATAATCGTTAAGATCCTTTTCTAAAAACGTATGCAACGCCTTTGGTTTAAGAACGTTACATCCCTTTTTCATCAAGCCACTGCAAAATCCGGTTGGCTACAGCCTGCCAGCCATCTTCCAGCATCATATCATGGGCCATCCCGCCGAAGATCTCGGGCTTCGTGCCATAAGCGGCTGCGGTCGCTTCAATCTCATCAGGAAGGAAGATTATATCGTCCTTCGCCCCAATGACCAGCAGGTCGGTTGATACTTTTGTAGGATTCGGCAAATTGAAAAGCATCATATCTAAAAACGCCAAATAGGACTCGTCTTGCATAAGCCGAAAATACTCATTTAGCTTACCCGGAGAGATCTCCGACGAGAAGAAAGCTTCCTTGGTAAGGTTCGGCGTGCCGATTATGGGATACAGGCTCCAGATGAGGTTTGCCTTAGCAAAGGCCGACGGATGACGAAGCGCAATACGAAGGGCTGTCTTTAACACCCCTTTGACGGGGACCGAAGCGAGCAGCACAGCGGCAGTTGCTGTATGTGTCTCCAAATATTTCTGTACAACCAGACCGCCCATCGAATGTCCGACCAAAATTGCTTTTTCAGGGATTTGACTCACAACCTGGGACACATCGGTAACATAATCAGCAATACGCATCCATCGAAAATGTGCAGGTCTTTCGCTGCGACCATGCCCTCTTAAGCTCAAAGCATAAGACGTATATCCATTTTCAGCAAAATAGGGCAAAAAATGTTTTTCCCAGCACCATGCACCATGCCACGCACCATGAACAAAAAGGATGGGTGCTGAACGAGCAACACCTTTTGCCTTTTTTGAAATAATTTCTAATTGCATTCCACGTCTTCCCTCAAATGAGCTGTAATGTTTTTGGCAGCGCTTGCCAGCAATAGCGTATCCATATCAACAGCTATCAATGCGTACCCTTTTTCTGAAGCCCTTAAAATGTCAATATTTCACGATCGTCCCCTATTTTGCTATTTTGATTTGCCCGTCTTGTTGCTTCTATAAATATGAACCGTTGCTTTCTCGAGCGTTACCATGCCTTCGGTGACCACGGCTTCAATGCTCGTAAGAAACTGTTTTATTTTTTCAGGCGTGTCTACAATTTCCACCACGATTGGCAAATCAAGGGATAGCCGCAGTATTTTTGAGGTATGAATGCGACTGTTGGCGCCATAGCCCATGATCCCGCGAAGAACGGTAGCGCCTGCCAAACCCTGCGCTTTGGCTTTAATGACGAGCCATTCATATAAAGGCTGCCCTTCATGTTTATTGCTTTCGCCAATAAAAATTCTGAGTAGTTGACCTTCAGGTGGCAGTTTCATTTAAATTACCTCCATATTGAAATTATAGCGAAACGACCGAGCAATACCGCTGATAATCCTAAAACAAGATGCGTCCCGATGTTCATCAATCCTAAAAAAAATCTTTGCTCTTGCAATAGATTCATGGTCTCCGCACTAAAGGTAGAATACGTTGTAAAAGAACCCAAGATCCCAACCATCAGAAGAAGACGCATTTCCGGTGTCATCCCGGCCTGGGTTTCAACCAGATAGGACAATATACCAATTAGAAAACAACCGGTAATATTGACAACCAGTGTTCCATGGGGAAACGCGACACTTTGCGTCAAACCCTGAACGTAACCGCTAATCAAATATCTTAGAGTTGCGCCAATAAAGCCACCGACACCGACCAAAAATATTTTGTGCATATTCAGTCCTTTTTACATGAAGCCATCTTAATAAATCGCTTCTAGAAGTTATCTCAAAAAAAGGATCTTGGCTCAAGGTCTAGTCGGGACCACGTCTCCCCGCGAAGCGGGACTTCCCGACTGATCGAATCTCATTTGTGGGTCGCAACCCGCAGACATGTTCAAGTATTTCGAGGACTTGAAACGAGGACCCAACGCCGAGACCTGTCCGCCTCTGAAGGATTGGGCCAATAGACTTTTTTGAGACAACTTCTGATTATTTCCGGTCTTCCATACTCAACTCCAACGCGATGCGCCCCCACCCGCCGCAGCGTACACCAACATCAAAGCAACCAACACGGTTAAACCGCATTTCGTTTGGATCTATCCCGGCATAAAACAGCTCATTGGCGACGTAAATGGGGCCGGAAAGGGCACTCAAGGCATGAACACAGATACGCTTTGGATTCAGTTTGGTCAGGAGGTTTCCGGCACCATCAAAATAAAATTTATCCCCCACTTGATGCTGACTGTTACATCCATGTGATGCAACGACTTCAGCAACGATGGTTTTTTGAATCAAAGCGGGTGCCTTTGCAAGGATTTCAAGATTTTTTGGATTGCTTTGAAACAATTCCAACTCCTCATCCGTATAACCAAGATGGTGCTGCATAAACTTCAACATTTCCTCATTCATGTTCTGCCCCTCTTTCTTCGATCAAACCAAAAATTGTCCTGATTATGTGCTCTTGGTATATTCACGCACAATCTCAACCACCTGTACTCTATACCAGGAATACCACTTCGAACGCCCCATCGCTTGTGCTGCCAAATGCTCGGTGTCCTGTCTCCATGATTTGACTTGCTCGAGGTTCTTCCAGTATGAAATTGCTATTTCATCGTTCCTTTCGGTTACCGACGTGAATTCCTTGCAGCCATATTTATTTTCAGCCAATTCCCGCATGCGTGCTGCTGTTTTGGAATAGGCATCATCTCGTTTCTTGATTTTTGCTCTGAAGATTACAGCATACATGATCAACAGCTCCGTTTCATTCGGTCATAGAACGTAGACACGTTTGACGGTAGTGGCCGGAAGCTGAAGATTTGACCGGCTTTTTAGCTGGTAGACGTGTCTTTTAATCCGTTAGCAGTTCCTGTTTCAGGCAAAGGCCGTCAGCGCCTTTCTAGCAATATCCTCGCCCCATTCTTGAGCAAAATGACCCGCGTCAGGATGCTCATATGGTTCGGGACAGTTCCGGATGTTCTTGCGGAGAGCCTGCATCACCGGCGAACCCAGTACCGGGTCCTTCATTCCAATGGCCATGAATACCGCTCCGGCCCATTTTTCCTGCAACCACGCACGCGCTCTACGCGAAACTTCCGCCCCGGGGGCATCAGGCCGATCGGGCACCATTTCTGGAAAGCGGCGGACACCGGCTTTATGGTCGCTATCTGGAAACGGCGCGTCATAAGCCTCGCATTCGTCTTCCGTCAGATGCGGACAGGTAAGGTGCATAAGTCTGCCCGCCGACAAATCAGGATTCTTCTTAACCCAAGCGCGCCAGTCGAGAAACCCTTGGGAAAATTTAACGTCTCCGGTGCCGAGGGTTGTGTTCATGACGAGCAGGCGTGAAAATCGGCCTGGCATGCGCATGGGCAAAGTAAGCCCGAGGATGCCGCCCCAGTCCTGACAGACCAGCGTGATGTTGTTGAGATCCAATTGTTCGATAAAAGCAATGAGTGCATCACGATGAAAGTCAAATGTATACACGGCTTCGTTCACCGGCTTGTCCGAACGTCCGAAACCGAAAAAATCCGGCGCGACCACACGGCTATCCGCAGCCGTGAATATTGGGATCATTTTCCGGTAAAGATAACTCCACGTAGGCTCACCATGTAAACACAGAAAAAGATTGCCGGCCGTTTGAGGGCCTTCATCTATATAGTGCATCCGTAAGCCTTCAAATCCTTTCAAATCATCGATATAAAGTGGTTCGAAATCAAACCCCGGAAGGTTTACGAACCGTTCATCCGGAGTTCTCAAGACGTCTGCCATGGTGACCCTCCTTATTGAGTTCTAGGCTAAAGGTTATCTCAAAAATAGGATTTTGATTCAAGGTCGCGGCGAGGCTAAGTTTTAACCCGGAGGTCCGCCGGAGGCGGATCGGGAGTTGAAACGAAGCCCCAACAAAGACATTGGGCCAAAAGACATTTTTGAGATAGCTTTTAATGAGTTAAACCATGCCGAGCCATTCGCGATACAACCAGATGATGAAATGGTCTAATGAGATTAAAATACACAGGCCCTGTCCAATGCTTATAGAAAACGCTTGTAATAACGTAGAATCGATTAACAGCGTCGTTTACAGGCTCCTTTACGACGCCGAAATAGGCCTTTAAATGTTTGTCCTCAGGCGTTTCAGACACCCAAAATAGCTCCTCTTGAGCGCACCGAACAATAAAGAAGGTGGCATTTTCACCTGGCGTAAAGGGAACTTCTTCAGGTTTCAAATTGGGTAATTCTGCTGGTGCTTCATGTTTAACCAGGCCCAGAATTCCGACAAGCAGCTGGCGGATGCGATAAAGCTGGATGATCCACCATGGATAGTATGAGAGCATGGATGCGATAAATCTTCGCAGCGTTGTTTGGCCTTCAAAGACTTTTATATCTTTAACATCGGCGTTTTTGAAATACTTTTCCAATGATTTAATTTTGATGGTGTATTCCATTATTTCTATAACCTATCGCTATACGGCGACCGAAAAACCGTCCGGCGGAGGCATTTAGGACCGGACTGAACGCTAAGGGTCTGTTAGCTATTTAGATTCGACCATACCGCAAACTCATTACCACTGGGATCGCTAAAGTGAAACCGACGGCCACCTGGAAATGAAAAGATCGGCCTTATGATTGAACCACCGGCATCTTCGATCTTTGCTTGTGTATTTTCCAACTCGCGACTGTAAAACACAATAAGGGCGCTGCCGTTAGCAGTAGAAGAAGCCAAATCCGATTTAAAGAAGCCGCCGTCAAGGCCTTCATTTGAAAATGCCGTGTATTCAGGGCCATAATCCACGAAGGACCAACCGAACACGGCTGTAAAAAATGCCTTTGTTGCGTCAATCGCTTTGGCAGGGAACTCAACGTAGTTCATTTTCTCGTGTTCATTCATTTTCTTCCTTCTCCTTTAAGCCGATTGAAGCAAAGACACCAACGTAAGCGGAATCAAGACCTGCGGTTGTTATCCCATGTCGGTGCTTTTATTTTCGTAAATATATAACCCATCAAGCAACTGATTAATGCGATAAGAATCATTTTCCAGGGATCGGTACCACTTTTAAATAATTTCAGTAGGTACTGTGCCAATACCAAACCAATGCCATAAAATATAATCGTTGATGATATCAGCGATGGGCTTATAGACGTTTGCTTCCATCGGGACCCTGTGAAAATAATAAAAAGAAAAAGCACCGGGTAAATAAGGAGCGGAAACCACAAGAGGGGACCCACGAAAGCACAAAGCACGAGCGCATCTGATGCCTTCGCGATTATTGATGTACCTGGTTTATTTACCAGCATACACACAATAATCTGGATCAACAAATAACCCAAAATTCCCTTTACAAAGCTTTTGACATGCGGAGTCATATTGCGTCAGCGGCCTAACCGTACCTCGTATGCGACTGCCTGTTTTTCACATATTATAAGTATGTGAGAACCATATCAGCAAAATGTCCTAATTGCAAAAAAGGAAATATTTATAACGATTTAAGGTGGGTTGGGTTCGCGCTTCGATGTCGTTGGGAATCAATTGGCCGGTGCCAAGCCGTGTGCCAATAAATGATCAATCAGAATAAGGTCGCGGAAACATAATCGCTCATGGGCTCGCAGGCCAGACAACAGAATCCGAAGTGTTTCGTTCTAACCACCTGCTGGCTTCATCAATAGACCGAAACACGGCAATGGCGATATCAACATCATCCGCTGTCAAGATTTCCCATGTTCGCGCAAGGCCAAAGTCGATATCTCTTTGCATGACAAGCGCCAGTTTACCGTCACCAAACTTCGGCCCGATTTGTTTGAAAAAAGTAGAAATGCTTTGGATGCCGTCCATTTTAAGGGTATCGATTTTGAGTTTCCTGTGATCCAACAGAATTTTTAGCCCCGGTTTCCATTGGGGGTGAGCAACAATATCCTTAAAAAAAGTGATGATGCCCCGTGCATCCCCGTCACCCTTGGTTTGAATGTTAACTAGACACTTGTCTAAATCGAACGTTATCGTGTGTTCCATGCTTCTGCCAAATTCGTCAGAATAGATTGATTTTATTTTTAAAAATGCGGCCTTTCGCTTATTCGACACTCCCCATCAACAGCGCTTCTTCGAGACTCAAGCGGTTGGTTTCCAGGTCATCCGGTTTGGGAATGATTACAATTTCACGTTTGTTGCGTTGCGGGCTACTGCTGATGTGCACCCAGGCGGGTCGCCCGGGTTCACCATATTCGTGTATTACCTGGTCGACATCCGTTTTGTTGAGATAAAAGCAGGCTGTTGCAAACAGGTAGAAATTGGCATTGACGCCGGATTGGGGCAGCCGCCCGATTTTTTTAAGAATCTTGTTGTCGATGATTTTCTTGATCCGCTGAATAGCCGGATTTGGATCGTTCACAAACGTGTCGAGCATGATCACATCAGCAGCCTGGCCGAAACGGTGCTGGCTGTTGGTGCTGCCACCGATGCGCTGGTTGAGTTCCTCACAGCGGTAGCCGCTGGTAATCTGAAATGGTGTGCGCAGTAAGGTTCGCAATGGCTGAATGGCCGTGTTGACCAGGTGCTGCAGATTCTCCACAATGGTGCGGTCTGGATTATTCTGCTGTGCCCGCAAATCGCCACCCTGCCTTTCCGCAGTTTGGGATCGCAAAAACTCCTGCAAACTAAAATTTTCTGAAATGCGCATCGTATTCATTCCGCGAAATGCTCGGCCCGCATGCTTCATGATATGTGGGTTAGCGATATGACAGCGGATCAAAAGCCCGCCTCAATTCTCCGGGGGTAAAGTCGTCGGCGGCCTCGCGCACCGCGTGGCTGGTTAGTTGGGCGCGCTTAAGCTCGACACTTGCCCGCTTGACTTCGCCTTGAACCTTGGTTTCCTCCTTCTGCACATCGCCTTTTTTCCACGTCGCCGCCACCTGCTGCGCGGCCTGACCGCCAAACCAGAAACCAAAAATGGCCAAAAAGATCCACCAAATCTCCCGCGGTATGTTTTTCAGGTTGGCTGCCAGCTCGCTGCTATTGACCCACCCGAACATCAGGGCCGTGAGAATGACCAGAGACCAATAGGTGACCAGCGGGCGGATCGAGGATCGCAGAATGCGGATAAACGCCGGCTGTTCGGACGCCTTCCCTTCATATTCGACAATGAACCTACGAAACTCCGACTCCGGCTTGCGCATTTCCTCCCGCAGTCGCAGCTGCAATTCCGCTTCCAGGTTCCGCATCATTAAATCATATTCCATTTTCTTGATGGTAACTTTGGTTTTGCCCGCCTGCCACTTGAACAGCCCGTCGATAATCGGTCGTACAAAGCCGCTAAGCAATGAGACGATTTCCATGTTTGGCTTCCTTTCCTCGGTGGTACCGCCGGTGGCCTGTGACGTTGAAACATTGGCCGCGTTTCTGGTATGATAGGGTTTTATATCCAAATTTTATGCCAGGGTTGCCTGATGAATGCTTCAAATCGAACAACCGCAGATCATACCTGTCGGATATTAACATAATGACTTGTAATTAATATAAATAGAAGAAACTGACCGATCTTTTTAAGGTGCGGGAAGGGTGTGTGAGAGGGTGGCTTGCCTTGTGGGGAAAAGGTGTTTTATCTCAAAATGCACAAAAAAATGTGCAAATTAATGCACATTTTTTTGTGCTGCCTCTTTGCGGCTTACTTGATGTCTTTGATCCAGGAGCCATCTTTAAACCACCGGGCATGGACCTGTTTATGAATACCGGTCTGAAGGCTGAATCGATTTTCAAGATTTTTCGGGTAAAAAGACCATTTCCGGCAAGTCAGATCAAAGCAACGATCCGAAGATAATTTGGAGCTCCGGTTAAAACGGGGCGCTGACAATAATCGCATCGCAATGGCTGGTGCAATCCCATGTGGCAATACCCATCGCCAATAGCCGCTTCTTGCCAGAATAGGGGTTGAAAGTCTTTTCAATTATTATTAGAAGTTATCTCTGATAACCAGAATCTACCTGAGGACCTGATTGAAAAATGAAAACCCTATCGTTTCATCCGCTGTATGAGGGCGATCACAATATTCTGTGCGCCGGTCGCGATCCGGACCAAACCGATTTAGTGGCCATCAAGGCGGCCGATGCCGTCATACTGCCCCAGGGGTGCCAAAAAAGCCTGTATGCTATGTCAACCGCCAACTGTCGTTACGTTTTTCCCAATTACCACGCGCGTTTCAACTATCCCGGTAAAATTGGCCAGACCCACCTTTTTAAGGAGACCGGCGTTGCGCACCCCCAAACCGAAACCTTTGAAAACATGCAGGCCTTTGTCGACCGTTATGGTGATATGCCGGCCAAGGCAGGGTTTGACTTTCCATTTGTGGCCAAGTTTGACTGGGGCGGTGAAGGCGAGAATGTTTTATGCATCCAAACCGAGGAGCAGTTTCAAAATTTCCAGCTTCAGGCCATTCGATATGAACGTACCGGACAAGCCGGCTTTTTGCTGCAAGAACTTATTGCTGCCCAAAGTCGGGTCTTGCGCGTTACCGTCATCGGTCATAATATCGTTTCTTACTGGCGCACCCAGCCGGACAATGACGCCTTTTACGCCAACATTTCCAAAGGAGCCCTTATCGACGCCGAAGCGGACCCCAGCCTGCAGGCCGCAGGCGTGATGACGACCCGCTTTTTCTGCCAGAAAAACGGCATCAACTTGGCCGGATTCGATTTTTTATTCTCCTCGCAAGCGCTGGCCGAGGGCATCGTCGAACCCCTTTTCCTTGAAATCAATTATTTTTTCGGCCGCAAGGGGTTGGGCGGATCTGAACGCTACTATGCCCTGCTGCAAAAGGCGATTCAAAAATGGGTTGACGGCCTGCAATGATCATGGGAAAAAGATGACCCCATGCAACCTTTTGCCTACAACCTAGACGAGGCCGATTTAAAACGCGAACGCAGCAAAGCACGCGAAATGCGTCAGTCGCAGTGGTGGAAACGCAAATGCGCCAAAGGTCTGTGTCACTACTGCGGGCGTCAAATCCCACCGAAGGCGCTGACCATGGACCACATCGTTCCCATCGCTCGCGGAGGGCGCAGCACCAAAGGTAACGTTGTGCCGGCCTGCAAAGAATGCAACAATGCCAAGAAGCAGCTTCTGCCCATGGAGTGGGAGCAGTATCTCAATCAGTATAAATAAAAAGGGGCCTGCCATTCATAATGAATGGCAGGCCCCTTTTTGACTTTTTTAATGATTGGCTAGTTAGTGTCTTTCCACGAAAGAGGGCGTTTGTATGCGCGCATAGCGTCCAACACGGGAATCGCGCAAAAAAGCCACGCTTGGATGGATACTAGACCACTGTCACGTTGACCGCAGACGGGCCCTTGGCACCGTCTTCGATGTCAAAGGTCACACGGTCGCCTTCATCTAAAGACTTGAAACCACTTGCATTGATACCGGAATGATGTACGAAGACATCCGGGCCATCTTCCTGTTCGATGAAGCCGTAACCCTTTTTGCTGCTAAACCATTTCACGATACCATTCGCCATAACGGTACTCTCCTTTTTGGCAGAAGCCATCTCAAAATTAGGATTTTGGTTCAATGTCCCTTCGACAAGCTCAGAGCTGGCAAGGCGGGACCAAGTTTCACTCCGCAGATATACTAAAGTATTTCAAGGAGTTGAAACGAGGACCCAACGCAGATATTGGACCAACAGACATCTTTTAAGATCGCTTCTAATTAATATGGTTTCTAACTGCCGGTGCCCACTTTGACAAATGGCCTTACCTTTAGACGAAACCCATGCGTCATCAAAACGCAGTCCCCATAATCGCTTAGCATAATAATAATTAAAAAGATTGCAAGATATTTATTAAAAAATATTCATTCTGTATAAATTTCATTAACAGCCTGAACAGCCGCCCCATAAAAAAACCCGGCCTTTAAAAAAAACCGGGTTTCATGATTCATTTGGGGCACGCTTCTTAATCGCAACAAGCCCTGCCCTTTGCGCAATACGATTTATACGACGGGTCGCGGCAGTACCTTGGCCTGCTCGGCGATTTCAGGCACCTTGTGCTCCCACTCGATGGCCATCAGGTGCACACCGGCAACGCCTTTCATTTCCTTGAACTCTTCGATCTGTTCGCAGGCGAACTTGATGCCTTCGGCGGCAACTTTGCCTTTTTCCGCGCCTTGCAGGCGTTTGATCACCTCATCCGGCACATCCATGCCGGGAACCTTGTTTTTCATGTATTTAGCCATACCGACACTCTTCATGGGGGTCACACCAGCAAGAATGTATACTTTTTCGGTCAATCCCATGTCGTTGGCCTGGGCGACCCACTTACGGAACTTGTCCATGTTATAGATACACTGGGTTTGAATAAAATCGACCCCGGCAGCAACCTTCTTGGCCAGGCGATGGACCCGCCACTCAAAGGGATCGGCGAACGGGTTGGCCGCTGCTCCGATGAACATTTTAGGCGGATCTTCCAGGTCCGCGCCCCCCTGGAACTTACTCTCGTCACGCATCTTCTTGACCATGGCGATCAACTGCATGGAATCAATGTCGAAAACCCCCTTGGCCATGGGGTGGTCGCCAAACTTTTGATGGTCGCCTGAAAGACATAACATGTTGCGGATGCCGTGGGCATAAGCGCCCAGAATATCGGCCTGCATGGCCAGACGGTTGCGGTCACGGCACACCATTTGAAAATTGGGCTCCAGGCCCTCCTGCAGCAGCAGCAAGCTGGCGGCCCAGCTGGACATGCGCACCATGGCGGTCTGATTGTCGGTTATGTTGACCGCATCGACCACACCCTTTAAATGCTGGGCTTTTTCACGCACTTCATGCGCCCCGCTACCCCGCGGTGGTCCCAGTTCGCCTGTAAAAGCAAAGTGACCCGCTTCCAAGACTTTTTCCAAGTTACTTCCTGATTTCATATCGGCTTCCTTTGTCCTGATTGCAAAACGTTAAATCACTCAATGGTTCAGTCAGGTAGTCTATCCCCACGATTCAGACCTTGGGCAGCATACCTATTCTTCCCCTTTTTCGGTCAATTTCTCGTAACCGGGCTGAATCAACGTGCGCGGAATCTGATCATTCCAGTCAACCGCCGGCGTGAATTCAATGATCTGGCTGAGGCGGCCCTGCTTTTCCAAGCGCTCGTAGATTCGGTACCAGGCGCACGGCTGATCATCGCTGATTTCGCAATTACCATCGTTGGTTCCACCGCAAGGTCCGTTATAAAGCCCTTTGGCACACATGGTCACCGGACAAATGCCACCGGTCATGCCGAGCACACAGTGGCCGCATGATCGGCAACGCTCTTCGTACCAGCCCACGGCCTTGTTGGCGGACATGCCGGTCGTATCCACAGCCGGGATAACCGGTTTATCCGGAAAGCGCTCAGCCAAAAACTGAATACCGACACCGCAGGCCATGGACAAAATGGCATCGTAATCGGCGACCATCTTGTCCAGTTCCTCCAGATATTCCATATCGCACTGTCTTTCGAGGGTAATCGCCCCCAACTCGATGGGGTTGTCGTCCAGCTTGCGCGCCATATCGAGTTCGGAATTCAAAACAGCAACTTCTTTTTCGCCGCCCGCCAGACAGACGGCCACGCAGGTTGCGCACCCCACATTCAGGACTTTTTTATAGTCCTTGAGCATGTCTTTTAATTCATCAAAAGGTTTCCTTTTGGCAACTATCATTTTTCCTCCTGTCGCACCGGTCCGCTACGTGTCTGTTTCCTTGGTAAGCGCCGCAACTACATTTCCGATTCAGGATGAAAAACGAGCACATCCTTCAAATCATCTCCCAGATATGTCCTTTCATTGGGTCCCAGGACACCCATGGACAAGCAGATCAACGTCCACAAATGGACTGTCTGCCAGGGATGGTCGCGCTCTTCGGACAAGTCGTGGACCTGGGCATGACAGTTATGGCACGGTGTGATGCAGTAATCTGCGCCGGTGGCCAAGATTTGGTCGGCCTTGAATTTACCATAGGTCCGCCGCTGTTCAGGATAGCCCGACTGCAAAAAGCCGCCCCCGCCGCCGCAACAGTAGTTGTTGGAGCGGTTGGGGGTCATATCGATAAAATTCTCTTCGCCCACGACGGCCTTGACCACATCGCGCAGGTCTTCGGCAACCGGATCGCCGAAGGTTTTCCGCACCAGCTGACAGGGATCCTGAACCGTAAACTTGACTTTCAAGTCCTTGTTCCAATCGGAATTGACTTTCAATTTACCTTCACGGAGCCACTGGGCATAATACTGAATGATGCTTTTAATCTCGAAGTTGTAGTCGATCTTGAATTTATCCAGTCCGAACCGGACTGCAAATAGTTCGTGCCCTCACTCCGTGTTGAGCCAGACCTTGCAGCCCAGATCCTCCACGGCCTTTGCTTTGACCTCCACAATGTGCTTCCAGGCATCATTGTCAGCCAGGAACATGCAGTAGTTCTCTGCTGCCCAGCCCTTGGTGCCATAGGTCCAGTCCGCACCCACAGAGTGCAAAATCTTCCAAAGCGGCACCATCTCGTCCGGCTCAGTCACCGGTTCACGCGAGTTCTGGTTTAAAAAGAACATGGCACCTTTGCGGTTGACGTCCGCCTTCATTTCTTTGAATTCCGGTTGGGCTTCCTGGTATTCCTCCAGTACGTCTTCGACGACGAATTGATAGTCTTCTTCGAGTCGCCCCCATGGCGCTGCAGGTGTCGTTTCGCAGGGCCATGTCGCATGATCCCAGAATCCCCTTGGGCCGTTTATCTCTTGGCCATTGCGGCCCGGGCATTGAACACCAGTTGGGGAATGTTGATCTTCATGGGGCAGACATACATACAGCGGGTACACATGCTGCACCACCAGACCCAGGGCGTCGTGGTGATCTCTTCGTCCATCCCCAGGGCCGCCATGCGCAGAAACTTGCGGGGATCCATCCCCTCGAGCCCCGTTGCCGGACAGCCGGACGAACACGCCCCGCAGGTCAGACAGAGGTTCAGGTTGCCCCCTTCCGGGAGCAGTTCCTTGACCTTGTCCAAGAAAATGCTTTTCTTTTTTCCTCCAAGTTTAATTGCTTCTTCAGCCATGATATTTCCTCCGCTATTCAGGCTTTCGCCGTTTTATTTAACGGGTTGGGTCCCAGTTCCTTGATATGTTCCGTCATCTCTTTGGCATAGGCCGCAAAGGTCGGCCCTTCGCCGGATGAAAGGTTATACATCCTCACCCGGTCACCTTCAATCCCGATCTCTTCCAAAAGCATGCGCACGTGATTGACCCGCTCACGGGCCCTGAAATTGCCCTCATTGTAATGGCAGCTCCCCTCCAGGCAGCCGACCACGTAAGCGCCGTCAGCCCCCTTTTGGATCGCTCGCAACAGGTGGATCACATCGATCTTGCCGGTACAGGGCAACCGGACAATTTTAATATTGATGGGATAATCGAGTCGCATGGAACCTGCCAGGTCCGCTGCGCTGTATCCTCAGTACTCACAACAAAAAGCTAATAATTCTCGGTTCAAAATCGGACATCACATTCCCCCTGCATCAAGCAACGCATCGATTTTACTAATGATTGTATCTTCCTCATAGAAGCTCAGCTGAATCGTCTGTCGTGGGACAGACGCTGGTGCAGACACCGCAGCCGTGACAAAGCGCTTCATTGATCTCAATGACCTTTTCTTCGGAATTAAAGGCCGGCACGCCAAAAGGGCAAGCCCGCACACAGGTCAGGCAGCGGACACAATGGTCCGTGTCCACCTTGGCCGTAATGGCCGACAGTTTGATCGAATCCTTGGCCAGAAAGGTAGTGGCGCGTGACGCCGCCGCCTGGGCCTGGGCAATGGTTTCGGTGATAAGTTTGGGGCCATGGGCCGTGCCGCACAGGAAAACCCCTTCACTGGGCATGTCGACCGGACGAAGTTTCACATGCGCCTCGATGAAAAAGCCTTCCGGGTTGCGGTTGAACTTCATGATCTGGCTCATCTTTTCCGTGTCGGCCGCTGTCACGCCGGCGCTCAAGGTCACAAGGTCCGCCTGAATCTCCACGTTCTGCTGCAGAATGTGATCTTTGACCGTCACCAGCATGCCCTCAGGTGACGATTTTACAACCGGCGGTTTATCGCGGTCGAAACGAATGAAAATGACCCCTTTTTCCCGGGCTTCGGTGTAAAAATCTTCCAGCAAACCGTAGGTTCGAATATCCCGGTACAGCACATAGACATTGGTGTCCGGATTTAGTTTCTTGATCGATCAGCGCATTTTTAACGGCATTCTGACAGCAGATCCGCGAACAGTTTTCGTTTTCCTCGTTGCGGGAACCGACACATTGAATCATGACCACGCTGTCGATCCCTCGGCGCCCTGGGCCTCGAGGCGGTCCCCCAATTCAACCTGGGTTACAACCCGCTCGTCTTCACCATACAGATACTCAACGGGCTTGTATTCATCGGCCCCGGTCGCGACAATGATAACGCCGTGATCGATTTTCCGTGTTTCATCCATCCGACCCAATTTTGACTTCAGTACCAAAATTGCCTTTGAATCCTTCGAAACCGACAATTTCCGCGCCTGTCAGCACCTCGATCTTCTTGTCGGCCGTGACATCGGCAACGAGCTTTTTAAGATAGGCTTGAACGTCGTCCCCTTCGATGGTGTGGTGCAATTTGCGGGCAAACCCGCCCAGCTCGGCCTCTTTTTCAAGAAGCACCACCTTGAAACCCTGGCCGCCCAGGCCTAAAGCGGCATTCATTCCGGCCACGCCGCCACCGATAACCAGGGCCTGTTTGTTGATGGGCACCACTTTTTCGTGGAGCATCCGCAAACGTGCGGCCCGGGCGACCGACATGCGAACCAGGTCTTTGGCCTTTACCGTTGCCGCCGCCGGGTCCTTGGAATGAATCCATGAGTTCTGGTTGCGGATATTGGCCATTTCAAACAGGTATTTGTTGAGCCCGCAGGCCTCCAGGGTTTCCATGAACATGGCTTCATGGGTTTTGGGGCTGCAGGACGCGACGACCACCCGATTCAGGTTGTGCTCGATGATCTTTTCTTTGATTTTGTCCTGGGTATCCTGGGAGCAGGTAAACAGGTTTTCATCCGTATACACCACATGGGGCAGACGCGCCGGCATACTCCTTGACTGCCGGCACATCGACGATGCCACCGATATTGATGCCGCAATTACAAACAAACACCCCGATGCGCGGCTCTTCTTCCGCCACATTCTTTTGGTCGGGAACTTCAAAGGTCGCAATATCCTGCCCGCGCGCTTCGGCCAGCTCGGCCCCGGCCAGGCAGGCCGCCGCACCGGCCTCGGTGACGGAACTGGGGATATCTTTGGGTCCCTGAAGGACACCGCAGGTGTAGATACCCGCCTGTGACGTTTTGACCGGTGCAAAGGTCTCGGCTTTGACAAAATTGTATTCGTTCAGTTCGATGCCGAGCTTGTCGGCCAACTGGGCTGTTTCCGGTTGTATCTGAAGCCCGACCGAAAGGACGACCATGTTGAACGTCTCTTCCTGCATGGTCCCGGTTTCATCGGCAAATTGAACCCGCAGATCCCCGCTGCCATCGTTGAGTTCATGATCGTATGAATGCGGGCTTTGACGAAGCGCACGCCATCTTTATCCCGGGCGCGCAGGTAGTATTTTTCATAATCTTTGCCGAACGTGCGCATATCCATATTGAAAATGGCACAGTCCAGCTCGCCGTGAACATGCTCTTTGGCGATCATGGCCTCTTTGACGGCATACATGCAACACACCGACGAGCAGTAGCCGTTGCCGCAGCGGTTTTTGTCCCGTGATCCGACACACTGCAACCAGGCAATTTTTTTCGGCTCCTCGCGATCAAGCGGTCGCATCAGGTGGCCGAAATACGGTCCCGAGGCACTCAGGATCCGCTCGAACTCCTCGCTGGTCAACACATTGGGGTATTTACCGTAGCCCAGATAATCGAGGCCCGACGGATCGAATCCGCGGCTCCCGGCGGAGAGGATCACCGAGCCGACTTTAATCTGCGTTTCGCGTTCCTTGTCGTCGTACTCAATCGCCTTGGCAATACACATGTTCTCGCACAGGCCGCAGCCGACACACGTGTCCGTGTCGATCGCAAACGCCAGCGGGACGGCCTGGGCGTATTCGATATAGGTTGCCCGACGATCGTCGAGCCCCAAGTTGTATGAATTCACCGCGGTTACCGGACAGTGACGCGCGCACTCACCGCAACCCGTACACTTGACCGGATCGATGTAGCGGGGCTGGTTCACCAGGGTAACATCGAAATTCCCGGGATCGCCGCCAATTTCTTTAATTTCACTACAGGTAATCAGTTCGATATTCATGTGCCGGCCGACCTCGACCAGTTTGGGCGAGATCACTCACATGGCACAGTCGTTGGTCGGGAAGGTCTTGTCGAGGCGCGACATCATCCCGCCGATGGTGGGTGATTTGTCGACCAGGTAAACCTTGTAATCAGAATTGGCCAGATCGAGCGAGGCCTGCATGCCCGCAATACCGGCACCGACAACTAATACCGATCCGCTTGTGTTCCCTTTGCCAGATCCCATCATGACTCCCTTTTCGTTAACATTTTCTTATTTTGTCCGCTGACCGCCTGTCACTACAGCGCGGCAAAGACCGGTTTGCAATCCTGCATGCCTTTGAATTCAACCATGCTGGTCTTCTCCATATCCGCCAGCAGATAAGAGACCCGCCGCAAGTCGAGTCCAATGCTGGCGCTGATCGCCCGCACCGAGGTCTCTCCGTTTTTGATGGCCTGCAGGATTAAATTTTTATGAAATTCTCGCTCCAGAACCTGGTCGAGAATCGTTTCAAATGTATGGGTGTCCCACTTGCGACCGTAAACATCACCTTTATTCGTGATGGTCACTTCCTTACCGACCATCCAGCGTAACGTCTCACCGGTCAGGGTTGCTTCGGCAGCTGTCAGCGCATCGGCGCACGCGTCGGCATCAAACTTGCCCATCGCTTTGATTGCCGCGGTCGTCTCGGTAACGATCTCCACAAAACGTTGGGCTTCGGCCGACGACACCCACGCCAGATGCAAACGCTCGGAACCGATTCCCGCCAAATCCAGCAGCTTTTGGGTCATGCGGATCTTTTTTTCGGCTTGTACATTACCTTCCAGGTAATGGCAATCGCCGAAATGTCACCCGGCCACCAGAACGCCGTCGCACCCTTCCGTAAACGCCTTGACGACAAATAACGGATCGACCCGACCCGAGCACATGACGCGCACGGTTCGAATGTTGGATGGATATTGCAACCGGGAAACACCGGCCAGGTCCGCCCCGGCATATGCACACCAGTTACACAGAAACGCTACGATTTTCGGTTCGAAAGCCCCCATGTTTTCCCCTTTGAACGGATGATGTGTTAAGTTTCAACTCTTTTTTTGTCGATTAGGGATCGCTCTGTACATGCGACCCCCAGGATGATGCGTTTAAACAGCCGCACAAACCGCAGCCAAGATCTGCTGATCTTTAAAATGGAGCATATCGATCGCCTGCTGTGGACAACTGGCCGCACACAACCCGCACCCTTTGCATGACGCCGGTATATTCTTGGCCCGGTAGCCCTTGCCCTCAACTTCCTCGAGCTCAATCGCGCTGAAGGCGCACACTTCCGCACACAGGCCGCAGCCGATGCATTTCTCCACGTCGACCTGTGATACCAGTGGCGAGATCCTGATTGAATCTTTCGCCAGCACCGTTGCCGCCCGGCTGGCGGCAGCCATGGCCTGGGCAATGCTTTCATCCATGGATTTGGGATAATGGGCCAATCCGCACAAAAACAGGCCGTCCGAGGCAAACTCGACCGGACGCAGCTTGGCATGGGCTTCCATGAAGAATTTTTCGGCATTGAGCGGCAATTTATACAGGGCGGCCAGGTCTTCGTTCGGCGCCGGTTCGATTGCGGTTGCCAAATTTACCAGATCGGCCTGGATCAACAGGTTCTGCTGCAAAATCGGGTCAAAAACCGCCACGGTCAAGCCGTCACCGTCTTCTGTAACGACCGGCTTGTCTGTCCAAGGAATAACGAATGAAGATGACGCCCTTTTCCCGGGCTTGTTTGTAAAGCTGCTCGCGCTCACCGTAAGTTCGGATATCGCGGTAAAGAATATACACGTTTGTATCTGGTTGCTGCTCCTTGATGTCGAGGGCCTGCAATAACAGAGGCCGTACAGCAGATGCGCGAACAGTAAGGCCGCTGGTCGTCGCGCGACCCCACACACTGGATAAAGACCACGCTGTCGGCGCCCTTGAGTTTTTTCGGATCATTTTCGAGGTCGTGCCAGCGGGTCACTTGCGGATGTTGACCGTAAAGATACTCATCCGTATCAGCGGCCTGGCCACCCGTGGCCACGATTGTCACACCGTGTTTGATAGTCTGGGAGGTCCCGTTGGTTTTGACTTCGGTTTCATAGTTGCCCACAAAGCCGGACGCCGCGACCACTTCGGAACCGGTCAGCACCTCGATTTGATCGTGGTTATCGATCTTCTGGGTCAGGTCAGCCAAATAGGCCTGAACATCCTGACCATTCCAGGTATGATGAACGATCGCGAGCCGACCCGCCAAGCGTGTCGCTTTTCTCGACAAGCGTGGTCGGAAAACCTTGCTCCACCAGGCTAAGGGCCGCTGTCATGCCGGCCACGCCACCTCCGATGACCATTGCCGATTTGTCGACATCAACCGCAATGTCCTTGATCGGGTCGAGAAGTGACGCGCGTGCCACCGCCATTCGAACCAAATCTTTTGACTTTTCGGTGGCTCTCTGTTTGTCACCGGAATGGACCCAGGTGCATTGGTTGCGAATGTTGGCCATCTCGAACAGGTAGGAATTAAGGCCGGCATTGCGGATGGTTTCCTGGAACAACGGTTCGTGGGTGCGCGGCGTACACGCTGCCACCACGACGCGGTTCAATTTCTGCTCTTTGACGACCGCCATCATTTTATCCTGGGTGTCCTGCGAGCAGGTAAACAGATTCTCTTCCACATAGGCAACGTTGGGCAGACCCTTTGGCGTATTTGGCGATCGCCGGCACATCGGCAACACCGCCGATATTGATGCCGCAATTACACACGAAAACCCCGATGCGCGGTTCCTGATCAGCCACTTCGGTTTCATCAGGAAAGACCTTTTCCTTGACCAGCGTGCCACGTGCGGCAGCCAGATCGATGCCGGCACTACAGGCGGCCGAACTGGCTTCCATCACAGATTCGGGAATATCTTTGGGGCCCTGGAACGCCCCGCAAACATAAACACCCTCGCGTGAGGTGGAGACCGGGTTCATATTTGCCGATTTGCAGAAGTTGCTATCCGTCAATTCGATACCGAGCCGCTGGCCCAGCGCCGCAATCTCGGGATCGATCTCCATCCCGACCGACAAAACGATCTGATCGAAAGTTTCCGTCTCCACCGTGCCCTCGTCGGTCACGTAGCGGACGGCCACATCATCGCTGTCAGGGACCGGGTCGACCGTGTGGACCCGGCTGCGGATAAAGCGAATGCCGTGCTTGTCTTTGGCATCATTATAATATTTCTCGAAGTCCTTGCCATGGGTCCGCATGTCCATATAGAAAATGGTGCAATCCAGATCCCCACCGGCATGTTCCTTGGCGATCACCGCCTCCTTGATGGCATACATGCAGCACACCGAAGAACAGTAGGAATTATCACAGCGGTTGAGATCACGGGAGCCGACACACTGGAACCAGGCGATTTTCTTGGGTTCCTTGTTGTCCGATCGTCGGACCAGGTGCCCCATGGTCGGCCCGGTAGCCGAAAGAATCCGCTCGAATTCGATCGATGTAATGACATTCGGGAAATTGGCGTAGGAATAATTGTCGAAGGCAGACGGATTGAAAGGCTTAAATCCGGGCGCCAGAATAACGGAGCCGACTTCCAAGCTTCACCGTTTCGGGTTGTTGGGCATGGGTTTCCAGGGTAACGGCTTCCGGTCCGCAGGCCTTCAACACACTGGTAACACTCGCAACAATACCCGCAGTTAAGACAGCGGTGGGCTTCCTGTTGGCCCGCTGTTTCTTCATAGCCCGAGTTCGACTTCTTTGAAGTTGCCCTTGCGCTTTTTCACCGGGAGTTCCGGCATCTTGGCCCGCGCCTCTTTGGGCGCACCCATGGGAATCGGACGATAGACGGGATCGTCCTTGGTAATCGGTTCGCGGCCGGCCGCCATATCCCGGCCGTCGAAATAGCGAACAATCGACTCGGCCGCTTCACGGCCCGCGGCAATGGCACCGATCGCAACCCAGGGTCCGGTTTGCAGGTCACCCCCCACAAACACCCCTTCCCGACCGGTGGCATAGGTCGTTGCATCCGCTTCGGCGGTGCCCCAACGCGTGAACGCCAGTCCGGTGATATCTTCAATGGTACTCAGGTCAGGCCGTTGCCCGATTGCAGGGATAAGCTGATCGATTTCAATTTCGTATTCACTGCCAGGCACCGGGACCGGACGTTTACGACCGGACGAGTCCGGTTCGGTCAACTCCATGCGAATACATCGCAAACCAACCACCTGACCGTCTTCGACCAGGATTTCCTGGGGGGCCGAAAGGTAGGTCAAGTGAACACCTTCGGCTTCCGCCGCTGCGATTTCTTCTTCCCAGGCCGGCATTTCGTCGCGGGTGCGCCGATAGACGATGTTGACTTCCTCGGCTCCCAAGCGTACGGCACAGCGCGCCACATCGATGGCGACATTACCGCCGCCGATGATGGCCACCTTCTGGCCCACATCCCCTTTGCCGGTCAAATTAACCTCTCGCAGAAAATCGACCCCCTGACGCACACCGTTGGCCTTCTCACCGGGCACACCCAGTTCGATGCCCTTGTGAGCACCAATGGCAAGATAAACCGCCTTGTAGTCCTGGCTCAGAAGATCGTCGACCGTCAGGTCCGCTCCCAAGGGACTATTGGTCTTGATCTCGACCCCGAGGTTGGTTATCAATTCGATTTCATTGTCTAAAACCGTGCGCGGCAAGCGGTGCTCGGGGATTCCCACGCGCAGCATGCCGCCTGCTTGTGGCAGCGCCTCGTAAATCGTGGATTTAACCCCCTGGCGCGCCAGGTGATAGGCGGCCGAGAGACCGGCAGGCCCCGACCCGACGATGGCCACTTTTTCTTTCCGGTCCGGGAGACATTTGATTTCTACATCACGGGGATCGAACTGATCCGCGGCCAGCCGTTTCAAATCCCGAATGGCCAGCGGGGCGTCGACATCGCATCGGCGACAAGCGTCCTCACAGCCATGGGGACAGATCCGGCCCAGAACGCCCGGCAAGGGCAGGTCTTCCATGATTATTTGCAAAGCTTCCTTGTATTTACCTTCACCCACCATTTGAACATAGGCCTGGACATTCAACCCTGCCGGACAGGCCAGTCGACACGGTGCCTTGTCCGCCTTTTGAATGGCAAAAGCGCCGGGGATCGCTTGGGCGTATTTTTTATAAGTGGCCTTGCGGTCACTAAAGCCTTGATCATATTCATTCGGGAGGGCTACAGGACAGACTTCGGCACAATCGCCGCAGGAAGTACACTTGTCAGGGTCAATATAGCGGGGTTCTTGATGAAGGGTGACTTGAAAATTTCCTTGCGTGCCTTCAACTGTTTCAACTTCCGCACACGTGATCAGGTTGATGTTCAGATGCCGGCCGACCTCGACCAGTTTAGGCGAGATAATTCACATCGCACAATCATTGGTGGGAAAGGTTTTATCCAGTTCACTCATGACACCACCGATGGCCGAGGACTTCTCGACCAGGTGAACCAGGTATCCGGAATCGGCCAAATCCAAGGCGGCCTGCATGCCGGCGATTCCGGCACCCACAACCATCACGGAT
Organism: uncultured delta proteobacterium; assembly: GCA_963802265.1. Lineage (GTDB taxonomy): Bacteria > Desulfobacterota > Desulfobacteria > Desulfobacterales > CAWDIC01 > CAWDIC01. Next base: position 770,308 of record CAWDIC010000001.1, on the reverse strand, counting down.
CCATTGATCTTACCCTTTTTTGATCCCATGTTGACTCCTTGCTGAATTAATGCTGGTGTTGCGTTTTGCGTTTGCGCGGACTAAGGCATAGCGCCTTAATAATACAGAATATTTTAGGTATATCATGTGGTTAAAACGCGTCATTTAAGTTCCATCGGTTACATCCCCAAAGGGGCCATTTACACACGAAGAGTGAATTTGCCATAATTGCACTACAAGTGTCAAGGAAAATGAACCAGCTCCGATACCGAACCCGTTGGACTGCTTTACAAATTGCAGTCTCTGAAAAACGAAGACAGTACCTTCCCGACGGGTGTAAAAAGTGTCCCCAAAAAAGGATCTTGAAACACACCCAACCCCGTGATAGTCCGTTATGCGGGCACGGCTCGCTCAGGCGGCCGAATTGTTGCCTAAAAGAAGAGGGCCCAACGCCCATACAAGCTTCCCGCTAGCGAACCGGCCACCGAACAAAAACAATCAGAGGCTGATTATTATGACCCCCCAGACCATCCTTATATAAACATCGCTCTGGTTGCTTCCGAAGACTGTCCCTTATGCGTCGAAATTATTGACAAGACGTCCGTGGATTTCCAGCAGGGCGACGGCCACGCCCGGGTTGTGGCGGTTTCCAATGCCGATGCCCATGCACCCATTATGGTTTTGGCCGAAGAACAGGGACTATCCGCTCTCATCGACCACCATGACCTTTACGATCCGCAGTACGATATCCACCTCATTATTGTTTTAAACCCTGATCAGGCGGTGTTCGAGAACATCCTGCTGACGCGGCCCGAACACATTCGAATTCTCTCCTTTGATGTGTTCAAGCTTTTCTGGGAAGCCATCACCCGCGAAGAAGGCAAATTGCGCGCAAGAAACCTGGAGGCCCAAACCATATTAAACGGTATTCAGGATTTCATTATCGTCATCACCCCCGACCGCAAAATCGTTGACGCCAACGAGGCCTTTTTAAGCAAGATGGAATATACGCGTGGGGACATCATCGGCCGTGAATGTCATGATATCTTTGCCCGTGCAAATCCACCGTGCAGCAGCGACTTCGCCGCCTGCCCTTTGAACGAAGTCGTCCACCAAAAACAGCCCATTATCAGGGAACTGCGTCGCACCAATCGCAAAGGCGAGATACGCCATTTTGAAGTCACGTTTTACCCTATCTGGGAAAATGGGCGTAAAATTGCAAAATTCATCGAGATCAGTCGCGACATCACCGAACGCAAGCGCAAAGAAGAAGAAACGACCCACAAACTTGAGCAAATGGTCGAACAGCGCACCCGCCAGCTAAGAGAAACCCACGAAAAACTGATTCATCAGAATAAGATGGCGTCGCTTGGAAAATTATCGGCTTCGGTGGTGCATGAAATCAACAACCCCATTGCCGGCATTTTAAACCTGGTGATGTTAATGAAACGCATTGCCAGCGAAGACGGCCTCGCACCCAAGGATTACGACCAGTTCGGCCACTATTTTGACCTCATGGAAAACGAAACCAAGCGGATCAGCCGCATTGTTTCCAATCTGCTTTCTTTTTCGCGCCAGGACAAGATGGAAATGCAAGCATTGGATCTTAACGACGTGGTTGAAAAAACGCTTATCTTGAACCATAACCTGTTGAAATTAAATGGTGTTAAGATTAAAAAGCGTTTCGCTCAAAGCCTGCCCCAGGTCACTGGGTCCGACGATCAACTCCAACAGGTTTTCATGAATATCATCTCCAATGCCGCCGAGGCCATGGAAGCTCAAGGCCAGGGCCAACTTACCATCACAACCCGTGTTTCGAAGGACCCGGGAACCGTCCAAATTATCTTTACAGACACGGGGGTGGGCATCCCAAAGCATCATCTTGCCCAACTTTTTGAGCCCTTTTTTACAACCAAAAAAAAGGGCCAAGGCGTTGGCCTCGGTCTTTCGGTTGCCTACGGCATTATTCAGGAGCATGGCGGCGCCATCCATGTAACATCCACGGCGGGCGAGGAAACAACCTTTAAAGTTGAACTGCCGATCTAGTCGGCGCAGGACGATTCCTTCTTATATAACGGAGGTTCTATGACGGGCACCAAAATCCTTATTGTGGACGATGAACTGGTCATGCGGGAATCCTTAGCAGGATGGCTCGAGCGGGACGGTCATATCATCGAAACCGCCTCGAGTGGCGAAGAGGCCTTAACCAAGCTTAAAGCGACCCGTTTTGACATCCTCCTGGTCGACATAAAAATGGAAGGTATCAGCGGCCTGGAGGTTTTAAAAAGGGTAAAGGCTGACGATCCCGATGTGGCGGTCGTCATGATTACCGCCTACGGCTCGATTGCAACTGCCATTGAAGCTATTAAAACAGGTGCTTACGATTACTTGCTCAAGCCTTTCGACCCCAATGAACTCGGTCTTTTAATCGAAAAGATTGTCGATCATCAAGCCCAGGCACGCGAAAACCTGTTTTTAAAAGAGCAGTTCAAAGACCGCACCCGCTTTGAGAGCATGATTGGTCAGTCAGAGCCAATGCAAAAGGTTTTCGACCTTATTCAAGATGTCGCGCCCACGAATGCCACCGTCCTGATCTCCGGCGAAACAGGCACCGGCAAAGGCTTGGCTGCCAAGGCGATCCACACCAACAGCGAGCGCTGTGAGGGGCCTTTTGTGGTTGTGAATTGCGGTTCCATTCCGGAACATTTGATGGAAAGCGAGCTGTTCGGACACCAGCGCGGGGCCTTTACCGATGCCAAAGAAACCAAAAAGGGCCGCTTGGAAATAGCGCACTGCGGTACCTTGTTTTTAGATGAAATCGGCGAAATTGGGATGCGGATGCAGATCGACCTTTTGCGCGTACTGGAAGACGGCGTTTTTTATCGTGTCGGTGGAACGCAGCCGCTAGAAGCCGACTTCCGCGTTATCACGGCAACCAACCGTGACTTGGAAAACGCCATCAAAGAACAAACCTTTCGCGAGGATCTTTACTATCGGCTTAAAGTGGTCGAGCTGGAAATGCCGCCCTTGAGAGATCGCAAAGAGGATCTTCCGCTGCTCTCCGAACATTTTCTGCATCGCTTTGCCACTGAAACCAACAAACAGATTGACCATATCAGCCGCGAGGCCATGGATGAAATGATGCTCTACGAGTGGCCCGGAAACGTTCGGGAGCTCGAAAACGCCATCGAGCGGGCCGTCGTGGTGGGCAAAGAACGAAAACTGCGGGTGGAAAATTTGCCGTTTTTCTGTGTCGAACCCGGAGCACGATCGACGGCCAATACACTCAAGGACGTCGAAAAGGCGCACATTGCGCGTATTTTGGATGACAACAATTGGAACATCGCCTTGAGCGCCAAGATCCTGGCTATTGATCGGTCCACGCTCTACAGCAAGATTAAGCGATACCGGATCGTAAGGCCGGATTGACGTCAAATAAAATGGAAAAACCCGCAGCCCGCAACACGCCGGCTTCACCCTCGCAGCCATCGGCAGTGACGCAAGATCGCATCCTGATCGCACCCATTGGGAGCTTCGCCTCTGACCGGATTCAAGCCATTGGCAAGGCCATTGAACTGTTGTTCGGTTATCCCACGTATAGCCATTCTATATTACAAGATATTGATTTCGCCTTTGATTTTGAACGTGAACAATATCATTCGACCCAGGTCCTGGATAAGCTGGCCGCTGCCGCGCCTGCACAGGCCCTCAAAGTTTTGGCCATTACCGCAGACGATTTATTCATCCCCATATTAACGCATGTGTACGGCGAGGCACAACTGGGAGGACGCGCCTGTATTATTTCTACCTGCCGCCTGGATGAAGGCCTGCCACTCAGTCGGCTAAACGAACGCTCCCAAATACGGTTGATCAAAGAAGCGCTGCACGAACTGGGCCACACGTTTAATCTGCGTCACTGCCCGGACCGCGGATGCTGCATGCATTACTGCCGCAGCCTGCGTGATGTCGACCGTAAATCTGAACACCTCTGCCGGCATTGCACGGTGCTGCTGGAAGACGAAATCAAGCGCCTTGGCGCAACCAGCTAAAATAAGGCGGGTTGGCCGACCCTAAACAAATACGGTTGCCAGGGTAAAAAATATAGCCGAATATTTACGATTTTTTTTGTTAGGTGTGTAAAAAAAGGCGGGTCAGTTTGCTCCACCCGATTGCTGGCAGGTTCCCATAAAGATCGGGACCGATTTGCCCCCCGTCAGCGGCTAAAGGAGCAACCTCTTCGATCAGGGCATAAAGCCGATCCACTTCTTCGACTAGAAATTGTTCGGTCTCTTGAGCAATGGTGAGGTTTTTCAATTCCATTCGCAGGTTTTTAGAATGAACTCTTAAAATCCAGCCATCGGTATAGGGGCTCGCATGGGCGATGCCACCCTGTTCGCGCAGCCGCGGATTGACATCGGTAACAACACCGCTGACCGGTGATAGCACCTGTCCGATTTTGGATCCCCGGTTCAGATTGATTGACGGCCGATTTTGAGCAACGGTTTTCCCAACCAAAGGGGCGTCGATACGATCCGGAGGCCCCAGAAGCCGCCAGGCAAAATCATCCAAACCGATGCGCACAGTCGCACTCTCTTCGATCTTAGCCCAGGCATGGCCGCGGTGCAGATAAAAGCCCTGGGGCACCTTAACCCCCCCGACATCCATCTCCGCAACCGGACGCACAACCGCGTGCACTGAATACTGATCATAAAAAAATTGATCGAATTCACAGTTGCCGCAGCGATACTCATTGGTGCAGGGTCTGAAACCGATGCGACCTTTCATGTGGTGAAGGCACGGTCGTTTGCTGGCAGGCAATTCATTTAACTGGTCCTGCCATGCCATTAAACTGCCGCGCTTGCCTGTAGGATACACACCTGCGTCGCGGGCCGCTTTGTTTTTGCGAACGGCCCGGCGCAAAGCGCGGTCAAACCGGCAGGTGGCACAATCATATTCTATCCGGCAATGCTTTTTGCGCACAACGCCGGCTTGCATCCATATGCACGGCTGCAGTCGATTTGCCTGTTGCTGTTCTAATTGCGTCGAAACCATAACCGTCTTTACCTTTCCATCAGCCTGAACCGACCGCTTGAATGCGCGCCTGTGCCAAAATAGGGATCGATTGTTGAAAAACCGGCCGCCCTCTTCGCGGCGGCCGGCAATCTTTTTTCAGCCTGTTTTCAGGAACGTCTGGGTCAAATTATTCCAACCCAGGTCGGGAAGACTTCCGTAGATATCGCTTGCCAGATGGCCGCCGTCGGCCGCCAGCGGGCCGGCCACATCCTCGATCATGCCTTCCAGGGTAGCAACTTCGGTGTTCATCCAATCCAGGCTAGCGCTGTCGGCAACCAGATTTTTGACCGAAGACTTGATATTCGGCGTCCGCACCGTGAACAACCAGCCATCACCATAAGGTTCCCGATTGGCCAGGCCGGGGTTTTCCCGTACCTGCTGATTCACTTCCGTGATGACACCGTTTACCGGCGACAGAACATCTGCCAGGTTGTCCTTGCGTTGCAACCCCCAACCCGCGACGCCTTGGTCGAGCTCTTTACCCATTAAAGGCAATTCCAGCGCGTCCGCTTGGCCCAGCAGCTTCAAAGCGAAATCATCCAAACCGATGCGAATGAAGCCGCCGCTTTCGATCCGGGCCCAGGTGTGACCATTATGGAAATAGCAGTCCATGGGAACATCGAAGCCCTTGATCGCTTGCATTTCATAGGGAATGTTTTTGGTTTTGGGTGTCAGCACATCTTCGAAAAACTGATCAAAATCACAGGTGGCGCATTGATAATCATAGGCACAAATGCGCCGTGCAATCCGATTGGTCAGGCTGTGGCGGCAAATGCGATCAAGATCGGGTTGGCGACGCATCGCATCCTGCCAGCTGATCTGCTTGCCTTTGGCGACCGCCTTTTGCATCCCCAAGTCGTATTTACATGTAATGCAATCGTAGTAATTGTTGCAGCCTTTAAACTCAACCACACCGGCCTTCATCCAGAGGCAGGGATTGGCCGCTTGCGCTTTTTTATCCGGTTTTACCTTCCAAACCTGTCCACCCAACACAGCATCGATAGCGCTTTGCTGACCCATATCCGCTTTCTGGCCTTTGCGGTAAGATGAACCGTATCCGACCTGCCCTCGCTGCCCCTTTTTCACTTGTTTCGCCATGTCACGACTCCTTTGCTGAATATTACGGTTTTTTGCATTTATTACACATCTATCGCAAAGGGCATGCCAGAACCATAAACCCACCACACAATTGCCTCTAACAAATTGTTATCAATAGATAAAAATATATTTAAGGGGCATGCTAAAGCAACAGCGGTCCCGACATGTTGGTGTTGAATTGTCCTACAGAAGGGCACATGCAATTGGGGGGAGTCGCGCAAAAAGGGAAAGAATTATTGTATAAACGATATGTTATATAAGTGTAGGAATTACCGACACGTCAGTCTTGATTTCCTACAGTGCCGCCGCTATCCCGCCCACTGCTTACCCCTGACTCCCATACAACGCTTGATTATCCAGCTCGGCGGTTTGGTCATGCTGCCTTCCATGTCAGCAACCACATCTTTTAACATGGTCAAGCCCTTTTTTTCGCTGCCCCTCAAAATATTGTCCATGTTGACAATCTGCCATGAACAATTTAATTCTAACGTGAGCGTTCCGAAGATAATCCTTGGAGCTCTCGTTTTATATTCGTTATAATGAAGCCTGGAAAGGAACGCCGAAATCACGCATCCCCCCCAGAGTCCTGAAACCAATGCTTATAGGCGTCGCGGACTGGTCATCCTGGCCGTCTCGATCGGCACGTTGCTGCTTGTCAGTTGGGTCTTTGCCCACTGGGACCTGGACCGCAGCATCTCCGCCCGCTTTTATCACCCGGATACCGGCTGGTATCTGTATGAAGCCCAGCCCTGGTATTGGCTGTATCGTTACGGTACGATACCGGGCCTTCTGCTTACCCTGTCAGCCCTGATAGGAACCGTGGTCGTACGTGTGCGCCGTCCGGACAGCCGTTGGTATTCGTATTTTTTACTGCTTGTCCTCACTTCGCTGCTCGGCGCCGGCTTGCTGGTCAACGGTTTGCTCAAACCCTACTGGGGTCGTCCCCGCCCCTCTCAGATCCAAACGTTCGGCGGTCAGTCGGTCTACCGCGATGCGTTAAACCCTGGCATCCCGGGCAACGGCAAGTCGTTTACCTGTGGCCACTGCACCATGGGTTTTCTTTTCGTATCGCTGGTCTATTTCCGCCGCCGCTCAGCAGCCGTGGCCTGGATCGGAGGACTCGGCGGCTTGACCTATGGCGGTCTGATCAGCGCGACCCGCGTTGTTCAAGGCGCCCATTTCGTGACCGACTGCGTCTGGTCCCTGGGTGTCCTCTGGATCGTGGCGACGGTTTTGTATTATTTCGTGTTAAAGATACCGAACCCGACGCGCACGCCCTTGATTGCTCTGCGTCCCAAGCAACAACGCATCGCAATCATTCTCGCAATTCTTTTAGCGGCAGGGCTCTCACTGGCTTTTCTGACCCGGCGACCCTTTTTTGAAACCGACTACTTTTACCCGCAGGTATCCAACCAAATTCGTGAAATGCGCATCGGTCTGGATCGTGGCGCCGTTAAACGCACCGTTCGGTACAGCGACAGCGCCCCCATGCAAATCCTGATTCACGCGCGTGGCTTTGCCTGGATCGGCGCCTCCCACGCCAAAGCCATCAGGTCTTCGTCGATTTCCGGGGACACCTACCAGGTGGATTACGAAACCGCAACCCAAGGCTATTTTTCCGAACTGACCCATGAGATCGAAGTCGTCGTACCCAGCCCTCTCAAAGATCAATTAACCGTGGTCTTCACCGATGCAAAGAACCGGGCGCATGATTCATCGGGAGAATAAATGAATCATTTGATACGGGTGCTGACCGTAAACTCGGGCCGGGACCTGATAAAATACAAATCGTTTTTTGCACTGATCTTCGGTCTTATCGCCCTGGATCGGGCCGTTCATCACTGGCTGCCAACCCGCCGACCCGATCTCAACCCGGAAGCTTTAAGAGGGTACGGTCAGCAGACCGCTGCCTACATCTTCGATACCCTTCCCCACCTGGTGATTGACTGGCTCACCGACTACCGCGCCTTAATCGTGGTAGCCGGACTGTTTGGATTGAAGCAGGTCATCTCCCTCTGGCCGTCCAGCGACATGCGGCGAATGCACCGCCAGGAGCGTGGCCGCTTCGGGGTGTTGGCAGCCCTGGCTGCCATTCGCTGGCAGCAGGTTGTCTGGGATGTTGTGGCGGTTGCGACCATCTGCGGGATTTTGGGAACCTGGTCGCTGGTAATGTTCACCCTTACCCGCACCGGCTGGCAGATTCAGCATGACCCAATCTGGCTATTGATCCTGGCGGGCCTGATTTTCCTGGCCGCCCCGATCGGCATGGCCGGGTTTTCCTACTCATCCAAGCTGGCCGTCATTTCCAAAGGCGGGTTTGGTGAAAAGCTGCGCTATTTTTATTTTTTATTTACCGACGGGCGGGTTTTCTGGAGTTCTTGGGTGTTTTTTCTGGTCCGAATTCTGATCGAATCCCTTTTCGTACTGGCGATTCCGGCGATTGCGATCCTGTTCGTGGACAATTTCTGGATAAGAATGCTGATTGCGGCCCTCTCGGCCACGCCGGTTTACGCGTATCTCAAAATGGCTTCGTTCAAGTTCTTTCTTTTCACCTATGGCCGTTTTCCCTTGGTGCGCGAAGAATACCGGACATATTTTCAAGCCGCCCCCACGTAAATGCTTGCCCTCAACGTATTGAGTCGGTTCGAGCCTCGCTTTCAGGTTGTATTGCTGGTGTGGCTTGTCGGCATGTTTTCCCAAACCTGATCGAACATTTCGCGGGAAGCGGCATAGGCGCTTTCCGGATCTTTGTGAACGATGGCGGCCATCACGGCGGCATGAAACGGCTGGGAGCCCAGTAGAATGCCGATGTCACGAATGTCGGCCTGGCGTGCAATTTGAACGGCGTGGCGCATGGTACGCCCGATTTGGGCCAACAGCTCATTGTGTGAGGCTTCAAGGATGGTCGAATGAAAGGCCATATCAACTTGAAGATATTTTTCATAATTGAACGTGTCCTCGTCGTGCAAAATGTCTTCCAGCCGGTTGCAAAGTTTTTGAATTTCAAAGACTTCCGCTTCAGTGGCACGTTTCGCCGACAATTTTGCCGCCTCCGATTCAATTATCGACCGCACTTCCGTCACTTTCTCCAGAAACCGCACGTGTTGCCCGGCCGCTAATTTCCAGACCAAAACATCGGCATCGAACAGATTCCATTGCGTTTTTGCCAGGACCTGGGTTCCGATTTTGGGGCGCGGCAATACCAAACCCTTTTTGTGAAGCACCTTAACCGCCTCACGAATGACACCGCGACTTACGCCGAATTCGGTGCAGAGTGCCTCTTCGTTGGGCAGCGTATCGCTGGTTTTATATTCACCCTTGATAATACGCACGCCGATCACCTCTTCCACGTGCTCATAGAGTTTGCGATGCATGCTGCTATATTTCATAATGGGCCTCTTCTTTTGGGCGTTTTATCATATCATATTATCTTTGATTAAATAAACAAACGCCTAAGGTCAAGCGTTTATTGAAGAAAAATTGTTCTTGACAGGGTGCGGTGTTAATCCTATGAAATTATCATCATATTAATATATGATACGATGAAACCGTTTGTAAATCTCCCACGTCATCTTTCGTAAAGATAAAAGACACGATTTCATTATCGGCGATCCGATCAACAGGGCCGCCAAGCGACCGTCGTGGTTTTGCTCCCACCCGGAAGCTGCGATGATAGCGATCTTCAAGTCCAAAATAGGGCTATAAATTTAACCCTTGCACGCGCTTGTCCAGAAACTTGCTTGCGCCGTCGTTTCCGCCTTTCGGAAAGAGGACATCGTATGTAAGATATGAAAAGGATTGCCACTGGAATAGACAACATGAACCCCGCCAACAACCCCTAACCAACGGTTTCTTTGATCATTAGATATGAAAAATGGGAAACAATAGAAGAAAGCAGAAAAAATATTCATTTCTTTTGTTGGTACTTTGTGTTCTTGTTTTGGGCTTGACCAATGAGGTCAAATCCAAAGAAAAGCTTTTGACAGTGGCTGTTGAGATAACTGCGCCATGTGTCATGCATGACAATGGTACTTATACTGGCTTTGACACTGAGCTTTGGGAAAAAATAGCTCAAGAACTGGATTTAGCGTTTACTTATAAAGAGACCGATCTAAAGGGGCTTTTTACAAATTTGGTTGACGGTAATGCAGATGTCGCTTTTTCATGCATTACCGTGACCAACGAACGCGAAAAGATTGTCGACTTTTCCCACCACTATTTAGATTCCGGCTTGCGTATCATGGTCTTGAATAAAACAAAATTCAGCCTGGCCGAATCTGTGAAATCCGTTTACTCACCCATTGTTGTGAAAGCTTTAACCTACATTGTATTGTTTATCATTATCTGCGGGCATGTCTTTTGGTGGGTTGAAAGAGGTCATAAATACATCAGCACAAAATATTTCCCAGGAATATTTCAAGCATATTGGTATGTTCTAGTGACCATGACGACTGTCGGTTATGGAGACATTGTGCCTCGCAAGTGGGTTGGCCGAATGATGGCCCTTCTTGTAATGATAATAGGAATCGGAATTTTTGGTTGGACGATTGCACAACTATCTTCGGCAATCACGTTACAGACACTCCATTCTGAGATCGCCGACCAAAGGGATCTGCGAGATAAATTGGTTACAACGGTTGAAGGAACAACAAGTGTTACTGCGTTAGAAAAGCTTGGTGCGGTTATCGTGCCTGCCAAATCAATCGATCAAGCCTATGAGAAGCTCTTAAACGAAGAGGTTCAGGCGTTGGTTTTCGACGCGCCAACAATCCTCTACTATGCGCACAACAAAGGCGCAGGGAAAGTGTCGGTTGTCGGCCCGCTCTTTGATATTCAATATTACGGCTTTTTGTTCCCGCAAGGGAGTGAACTACGTGAGCCGGTTAATCGAGCCCTTTTGAAATTAAGAAAAAACGGCACATACACTAGACTATATAATAAATGGTTCGGTTCATAATAGATAAACGGAACGATAAATATATAACCCTTAAGAAATGATTTCGTTCAATCTGTGATGCGTGGAAATGTCTCGTAAATTTTGGCTTCTTGACGACGCTTCCAGAAACCGATGAGCACAATATGTTTTGGCAAGACCACTTCGTTAATTTAATCGCTGACAGACCAAAAGTATGTGTCATGAGTAGCGCTCTATCCGCTGCCATCGTCTTCGCTTTAATGCTTTCAATGAGTGCATGTGCGGATAGCAACACATTCCAGATCGCCGTCATCGGTCCCTTGTCCGGAAAAGACAGCGCTGGCGGCCAGGCTATGTTAGACGGAGTGAATCTATGTGTTGCCGAAATAAATGAACGCGGAGGGGTACACGGAAGAAAGCTGGAGGTTCTTGCTTACGACGATCAAAATAGCAAAGATATCGCCCGAAAAAAGGCTTTAGAGATTGCACGAGACAGCAACGCATTAACCGTGATCGGTCATTATTACAGTTCGACTTCTGTTGAGGGAGGAAAGATCTACAAACAATATGGCATCCCAGCGGCAACCGCAAGCGCAACAGCTCCAGAGGTAACTGAAGGAAACGATTGGTACTTTCGCGTTGTTTGCGATACCAATCTTCAGGGAAAATTCGCAGCAATTTACACCAACCAGATACTTAAGCAGGACAAGGTTTACATTGTGTATGAACGAGACGCTTATGGCTCTGCGCTTTATCGTTCCTTTACACGCACTGCCCGCAATCTTGGGCTTCAAATACAAAACGTATGGGGTGTTAATTCAGAGACCGATGATGTGGGCAACATACTCAAGAAGATAACGCTTAACTTGCAGGATGACTCGAATCCTGGGGCCTTGTTTGTAGCACTTCAAGATCACGAAGCCGCAACGTTAGTTCGCCTTATTCGGGATCAAGGCATGGACCTCGCGATAATCGGTGGAGATGCCATCGGATCGGAATCATTTTCCAAAAAATTTAAAGATATTCCTTTAGAAAAGAAAGCTGACGGTCATTACACCGATAACATTTATGCAACGACATTCTTTATACGCGACATCGGCAACTTTAATGCACAACAATTCAACCATGCATTCAAGCGGCGATTTGGCAGAGAACCCGATGATCTGGCTGCTACGAGTTATGATGCGGCAGCGATCGCCATTGAAGCCATCAAGCGGGCAAAGCCCGGGGCCGATTTGGTACAGGGTCGCGAACGTATCCGCAGTCAGTTGATGACTTTCAGTAACCTTGAAACTGCCTACAAAGGCGTTACGGGTCGCATCTACTTTGATGAACACGGCAATGCCATGCAACCCTTTCCTTTCGGTGTTTATTTGCAGAACAAGCTGATCTCAGCGCCTATTCAGCTCAAGCCGATTGTAAACGCCAAAGCCATCGTCGATTTAGATAAGAAGTTGGAAGAGGGAAAAATTCTCGCTATAGATGATCACTTTATGTACAAGACAGCCGTGATTTATTCGGGAATAGACATCATTGAGATCAGCAATATCGACTCAAGAAATGGAACTTTCAGTGCGGATTTTTACTTGTGGTTCAGACACAGAGGACCCCTTGATTATCGTAAAATAGAGTTCCCCAATGCAACCAAAGAAGTAGATCTCGGTGATGCCATTATGAAAATGCGTCTTGATGATATGACCTACAGCGCATATCGAATCAAAGCTGATTTTCGGGAGGTGTTTACTTTCCGCGATTATCCATTTGACTCACAGACATTGAGTATCCGTTTTCGTCATAAAAGACTTGATAGTAATGGTCTTTTGTTTGTGGCCGACGATATCGGGATGCAACGAGACGGCGGCAAAACGCCAGTAAAGAGTTTCAACGAGTATTTCACAATCGACCCCTCAGGAGAATGGCACCTGCAAAAAGTGCTGGTTTTCTCAGACCTCACGATCACCGATTCGACCCTTGGCAATCCGAACATGTTTCATGCAGCAGCGGATACCGATATAAACTACTCTCGGTTTAATGTCGTTATCAAAATAGCAAGGAATACAAAGAGCTACGCACTAAAACATTTAATTCCGTTGTTTATTATTATTTTACTCGGGTATGTTATGCTCTTCATATCCCCCCAAGGGCCCCCATTCGTGGCACGGATGAACGTTGGCGTGACAGCTCTCTTGTCAGCAATATTCTTAAGCATGAGAGCCGCCAGCCAATTACCAAATATTGGGTATCTTGTAGCATTGGACTATATTTATTTTGCCACATATGCCATAATTTTGTTGGGTATTGTTATTACTGTGGCCGAACTTATCGCGTTCCTTAGGAAAAAAGACATACTGGCAAAACGGCTGCAAGTGTTCGGCCGTGTGATTCAGCCTCTTTTCTTTTTTGTTTGTATTGGTATTTTTATATTTCTTTATACTTAGTTTGGCTTCGAAGAATACAGAAACTCTTAATAAAGATGGTTGCTTTAGGTTCAGGGCCCCGAATGTTACCTTTGATGTTTTGGCACGTTTTAAATATTTTTTTAATCATGACATAAACTTAGACGATTATTCGCGTCCCGTTCAAGGTAAGACCCTTGAAAGAAAAACGGACCGCTTGCAAAAACCGCTAACCAAAGGAGATGCTTATGGAAGGTTTTAATAAAATTCTTTACCCGATTGCCTTGACAGACATTTCTCCCAGCGTAGCGCCGTATGTGGTCACCATGGCGAAGCAGTTCGATGCCGAAATTCACCTGCTGCATGTTCTGCGCCGCTTCGACTGGTTCGTGGACACGTACGTTTCCGATTCGCCCAAACCCGACTTTAAGCGCATTGCCAGCGACTTTGAAAGTCAAGTGCTGGAGCAGGCCAAGCATAAACTCGATGCATTTATCGCACGCTATTTCACGGATGTTCGTATCGGGAAGGCCGCTGTCGTTTCGGGGACCAATTACAAACAAATTATTGAATACATCGACTCCGAGAGCATCGATCTCGTCATCATGGGGATCAGCAGCACCATGCAAAAAATGGTGTTTGGCTCTGTTGCCGACAAAGTGACCCGACTGGCCCAGGTCCCGGTAATGCTCATCAATAGCCGCTCAAGCAAATGATTAAACACACCCTATCAATAAAGGAGAAAAACCATGGCAACCAAACGTGAAAAGCGTGATCCTTACCTCTGGGAGGCATTGATATCGATAATCGGGTTGATTGTTTTTATCAGCCTGGCAATCTTGCGCTATGAATCAGACGCCCATGTACCCATTCTGCTGGGCGTTTTCGTGGCGGCGGTGATCGGTTTGCGAGCCGGCTTTACCTGGAAAGATATCGAAACCGGCATGCTCAACGGCATCACCAATGCGCTCCAGGCGATTGTGATCTTACTCATTATCGGCATTCTCATCGGTGTGTGGATCTTAAGCGGCGTGGTTCCTACCCTGCTCTACTACGGCTTGAAAATACTGCACCCCAGTATATTTCTTCCGGCTGCTTTGATCATCTGTTCGATCACATCCTTGGCCACCGGTACTTCCTGGGGCACGACGGGAACCATTGGCATCGCTTTAATCGGTATTGGCGCAGGGTTGGGCTTTCCGCTACCCGTCGTGGCCGGTGCCGTGCTTTCCGGGGCCTATTTTGGTGATAAGATGTCGCCCTTGTCTGACACCACCAACATGGCTCCGGCCATGGTCGGTACCGATCTTTACACCCACATAAAGCACATGAGCTATACAACCGGCGCCAGTTATGCCATCACCCTTGTGATCGAGTTTGTGTTGGGCTTTTTTTACGGTGGCGGACAGGCGAATTTAGAAACAGTCAATCAGATCCTCACCGGAATCGACGCCCAATTCAGTATCAATCCGCTCATGCTGCTTCCGCCGGCGATTGTCATGATCCTGGCCATTCGAAAAATACCCGCAGTTCCGGGCATTGTGATCGGAATTCTATCGGCCGGTGTGCTGGGGGCGATTTTCCAAGGCAACACGTTCGGCAGCCTGCTGTCGGCAGCCTATGGTGGTTATGCCAGCACCAGCGGTGTTGAAGCGGTCGACAACCTTTTGACCAAAGGCGGTTTTGAATCCATGATGTACACGGTGTCGCTGGTGGTCTGCGCCATGATGTTTGGTGGCATCATGGAAAAAACCGGCCAACTGCGTGTCGTCGTAAGCGTCATCTTGAAAAAGGCCCAATCCACCGGTTCGCTGATTACGGCCACCATCCTAACCGCCATCGGGGCCAACCTGATCCTTTGTGACCAGTACATGTCCATCGTGATGACCGGCAAAATGTACGCCCAATCTTATAAGGACAAGGGCCTGCACCCCAAGAACCTGTCACGGGCCATCGAAGACAGCGCCACGGTAACAGCCAACCTCGTTCCGTGGAACTCGGGTGGTGCTTACCAAGCCGCTACCTTGGGCGTCCCCACCATTGCCTATTTGCCGTGGAACTTCTTTTGCTGGATCACGCCGATTGTTTCCGTTCTTTACGGCTGGTTCAACATTACCATCGACCCCTTGGATGCGGAAAGCGAAGCACCCGATCTGGCAACCGAACAAAGCACCGCATAAAATGATGATGCGCCATCGCTGACTAGCGTCAGGAAAAAACGAAAGGGAGATACGGATATGTTTAAAACGATCTGTTTAAAAATCATATTTGCATCCTTGCTGTCCTGTCTCTGTTTGGGTCCATGGAATGCGCCGGCACTGGCTAAAGACGTGGCCTTGTCAGAAGACTCAACCCTGGAAGGTATTTTACAGCGAGGTGAACTGCGTATCGGTTTAGAGGTGGGTTTTATGCCCTTTGAGATGATCGACAAACGCAGTGGTCTGCGCCAAAAAGAAATCCGGCACGGAGGCTTTCGACGCAAGGGCCGTCAACTCAGTTTGATGGGCTTTGATATCGATATGGGGATTGAAATGGCCAAGGCTTTGGGCGTCAAGCCGGTATTTGTCGACACCTTATGGCCGAGCATTATCCCGGCTTTGAATTTAGGCCGTTTCGACGTGATTTTCGGGGGTATGTCCGTTACCGAGGGACGCAAGATGCAAGTGGATTTTGCCGACCCCTTCATGACGGTGGGGCAGACCGTTCTGCTGAATGCCAAGCATAAAAAGGTCGTTAAATCTTACAAAGACCTTAACGATCCCAGATTCGTTGTGGTATCCAAACCCGGCACCACCGGTGAGGAAGCCGTGCGGAAAATGATTCCCAAGGCCACCTATGAGACCGCGGATACGGAAATCGATGGTGCCATGCGCGTGCTCAACGGAACAGCGGATGCCTTTATTTATGATTTGCCCTACAACGCTGTTTTTACGGCCATGCACCCTTCGGATCAGGTGGTCTTTCTGGACAAGCCCTTTACCAAAGAGCCCATCGCCTGGGCCATACGTAAAAACGATCCGGACTTCATGAAATTTTTAAATGATTTTCTATCTCAAGTCAAAGCCGACGGCCGGTTTGAAAAGATCTATGATAAATGGTTCAAAAGTTCGGATTGGTTTCAATATGTTCGATAGGCTGCGGTTAGGATCACGGCTTATCAAAAGCTTCGCTGCCTTTTACCATAAGTTATCTCAAAAATAGGATTTTGGTCCAAGGTTCCTTCGACAAGCTCAGAACCAGCAAGGCGGGTGGCTGATTTAACCCGGAGGTCCGCCTGAGGCGGATTGAGGCGTTAAATTATGCCGCCCAACGCCGAGACTTGTCGGCCTCTGGAGGATTGGGCCAAAAAACATTTTTGAGATGACTTCTAAGGCGTTTCCTGGACCACCGGCAGGAGCACCGTGAAAGTGGTGCCTTGACCATAGCTGCTTTCAACGGTGATCATACCGCCCATGGAATCCACCAGCCCTTTGACAATCGGGAGCCCTAAACCGGTGCCGGTGATATAGCGGGTCTTTCATCCTTGACCCGGTAAAACCGTTCAAAAATATTTTCCAAATGGCGGGCTTCGATGCCGAATCCGTTATCGCTTACCTGGACTCTGCACATTGATACCGGCAAGGTCCACCAAGACGTTTATGGCGCCGCCTTCCGGGGTGTAATTGATGGCATTGGCGATGAGGTTGCCGAAAATACTTTCCAGGGCCAACGGATCGGCCGTTAGCTCGGGACATCCGATCCTTGGGCAGCACTAAACGTCAACGATTGTTTTTTATTTTCGGCCCGCGTTCCCATAAAGTCGACGATACTGTTTAGAAGGTCTCCCAGGTCAACCGCTTGGGGGGCATTGCAGATAAGCCCTTCTTCGATGCGTGACAGGTCCAGCAGGTCACCGATCAGTGAAATCAATCCCTGGGTTTTTTCCTTGGCCCGGGACAAGATGTGCTGATCCTCCTTTAACGATTCACCCACCATATCCTGAATCACCAGTGCCAGCTGTTCGTGGATGGTCGAAAGCGGTGACCGCAGTTCGTGCGACACCTTGGCGACAAATTCGGATTTCAGCTGGTCCAGCAGCTTTAAAGACGATATGTCCACCACCGTCACGACGGCCCCCAGGCATTCTCTTTGCTCTCCAATTACCGGCTGACCGCGCGCCATGCAGAAAAGAACCATCGGAAAGTGAGAATTCGAAGTCGCTCAGGTCATCGAAATCGATATGTTTGCCACTTGAAATTTCTTTGACGAGATTACACAGTTTTTCATTGGGAAGATAGGACGCTATTTCACGGCCGGTCACGGTGTCGTCTCTCCAGGTTGAGCAACTGGCGGAAGGCCGGGTTCATCAAGACCACCTGTCCGCTTGTTGTTGGTGACGACCACACCGCTCGGCAAGGACGTCAAAATGGTATGCAAACGGCTTTTTTCGGTATCCAGATCGATCAACGTCCGGCGGCGGGCCTGCTCCAGTAGATCTGCCTCCCGAACGAGCCGTATTTTTTCAGCCGCCCGATTGGCAACGATGCGGAGCTGTTCGGGTTCGAACGGCTTGGGAATAAAGTCGTAGGCGCCTTTTTTCATGGCCTCGATCGCGGTATCCACCGTGGCATAACCGGTAATTACGATTACCAGGATGGATTCATCCAGGGCCCGTATGCGCCCCAAAACCTCCATGCCGTCGATCCCTGGCATCTTTAAATCGAGCAGGACAATATCGGCCCCTTCCTGGGTCAGCCGCTCGAGCCCCTCTTCACCTCTGGACGCCGTTATGCACCTGGAAACCGATCCGGCTGAGGATTCGCTGCGAGCCTTCCCGAATGTCTTGTTCATCGTCAACAACCAATACACGCAAAGTATCAGTCTTGTTCTCCACTATCCTCTCCTTCCAGGTCTTGGGTCGCAATCGGGAGTTCCACAATAAAGGTCGTGCCGACGCCGAGGTCACTTTGCACGTCTATGCGCCCTTCGTGATTTTCGACGATGCCGTACACCAGGCTGAGGCCCAAACCGGTTCCCTTGCCTTCTTCCTTGGTCGTAAAAAAGGGTTCAAAAATCCGTGAGCGGATATGCTCCGGTATGCCGGGCCCCGTGTCCGCTATCTCGATCTGAATCCAGCGGCCGTCGGTCGACAGGCGGGTGGTGAGCGTCATCTGCCCCCGGCTGTCCATTGCCTGGGCGGCGTTCAAGATAATATTCAAAAACAGATGATTTAATTGCTGGATATCAGCCATGACCGGCGGCAGGCCCTGTGCCAGATTTTTTACAATTTCGATATTATGAAAAAGGGTTTGATTTTCAATCAAAAACAAGGTTCTTGAAGATCGCCTGGTTGATGTCATGGGGTCGTTTCAGGCGTTTCGTCTGCCGCGAAAATTCGAGCAACTCCTTGACCGTGTCCCGGCACCGCTCAGCGTCTTTCAAAATCCGTTGCTAGATCCTTTTGGGCACCTTCTTCCAGCGTGTATTCTTCCATAATAAGTTTGGTAAATAGGGTGATCCCTCCTAACGGATTGTTCAGCTGATGCGCGACACCAGCCGCCAGTTTACCGAGTGACGCCATTTTTTCAGATTGCAGCAGTTGTAGTTGGGTCTTTTCGAGCTCTGCTGTCATGCGCAACTCTTCCCGCATGTCATGAAAAAAACCGATGGTCGCAATTTCCTGGTCCCCTTCGTAAACAATGGCTGCATTCAGGTTGATGGGGATGGTTCGCGCCATTCTTCGCGATTAAATCGACAGGGTAAGAGCGAAGATTCCCCTTACCGCCATGGTCTTCACCGCGCAATTTTTTCATGACCGCATAGGCGGTGTCGCCGGGATACAAATCGCCAATTTCGATTTCCTTAAGGGCTTTTTTCACATCATAACCAAGGATCTTGGCCGCCATTTCGTTGAATATCAGGATGCGACCTTTCTTGTCTGCCGCAATAACCCCATCGACAGCACTGATCAGTAGTTTTCGAAGAAAGGCGTTGGCACGCTGCAAAACGTCTTCCAGGCCTTGCCGGGTCGGCAGGTCAAAATCCATGCTCACAAAGGCTCGTTAGCTGGCCGTCTTTATAGATTGGGTAAGCATAGTAGCAGGGCATGTGCCCCACCTCAAGATCCACATTCGGCTTCGGTCGCAAGGTCGGTTCATTGCGCGCCATGGCTTCCTCCACCGCGCAGTTTGCGCAGGGCGAGGAGCGTTCATAAAAGACGTCATAGCATTTACGACCGATAATGTGGTGCTGAAAGGCCCCGTCGGTGGACCGGCTGGCGGCTAATATTTCAAATTCCGGGGAAACGACAATAAAACGTTTACCAAAAGCATCGACGGCGTTCCAGTAACCACTCTTTTTCGGCTTCGGTGCGCATCGCCTTACCCTTTTTATTAAGGTTAACGCCCGTCCATATCCGATGCCCGCAATTTGGGCGTAGACAGGCAGGGATTCACGTTCTCTGCCGCTAAGATCCGATTATCATATCATAAAAACCAGAAGATACAAATACGCGCGGTGAAATCTTCATTTTGCCTGTTCTTTTATCCGTTCGCTGGTTGGTCAAATAATCCGTTTGGTTGTCCACTATTTATTTGACATCCAGCCGCCCTTATCTCTATACAGTCGGCATCAGTTTACATTATTATAGCGGTTGTCAGAAATATGTTCCGAAAGCACCAAGCGGTGAGAAGTGAGCGGTGCCCTGTTTTTTTATAAAGGGCATATCAACCGGAATGTTATTTTGACCGTCACGATAGAAGGTACCGACAGCCCCCATTCCTAATTTGAGGCCTTTGAAAAAAGGGTCACTTATTGCCAATGCAACCAGGAGGTAACAATGCCAAAAAAATCCCGCTTTACGGCCATTCTGGCGATCCTAACCATTCTGACCTTTTTGATCGCCTGCAGCGAAAAACCGAGCGACCTGACGCAGCAAGTCGAAGCATTAAAACAACAAAATGCCGAACTGGCTGCCGAAAACAACGCGTTGAAACAGGAGATCGCCCAGCTCTCGCAGAAAATCGAAGCCCTTGAAAAAGTAACCCCCGCCAAGGATCTCCAGGTGGGCTTTGTATATGTCTCCCCCATCGGCGATGCCGGTTGGTCTTATGCCCACGATCAGGGACGGCAATATATCGATGCCTTGGATGGCGTGACCACGTCTTATGTCGAAGCGGTGCCTGAAGGGCCGGACTCCGAACGGGTGATGTTGAACATGGCCCGTAAAAACTACGACCTGATCTTTGCCACCAGCTTCGGTTATATGGACCCCATGCTCAAGGTCGCTAAACAGTTTCCCGAAAAGGTCTTTATGCACTGCTCTGGATTTAAATCTGCAGCCAATATGGGCAACTACTTTGGGCGCATGTATCAAGCCCGCTATCTTTCCGGTATGGTAGCCGGTGCCATGACCAAAACCAAAACCCTCGGGTATGTCGCCGCGTTCCCGATTCCGGAAGTCATCCGGGGCATCAATGCCTTTACCTTAGGCGCCCTGGCCTTGAACCCCGAAGTCAAAGTACGCGTTGTATGGACGAAAACCTGGTATGATCCCGCCCGGGAAAAAGATGCCGCCAACAGCCTGCTTGATGTGGGCGCCGATGTCATTACCCAGCACCAGGATTCACCGGCAGCACAGGAAGCCGCCCAAGAACGGGGGGTTTACTCGGTTGGCTATAATTCCGACATGTCGGCCTTTGCACCGAAAGCCCATCTCTGTGCGCCGATCTGGAACTGGGGACCCTTTTACAAAGAAATTGTCGATACCGTTCGTCAAGGTTCCTGGAAAAGTGCCGCCTATTGGTACGGCCTTGAAAAGGGGATCGTCAACCTCAGCCCGATCAGCAGCATGGTTCCCGCGCCGGTCCAGGAACGGGTTCTCAAGACCAAGAAGGCCATTGGCGCCGGTGAAACCAAGGTCTTTGCCGGACCAATAAAAGACCAGGCCGGTACGGTCCGAATTGCTGCGGGAGCCGTTGCCGCGGACCAGGAATTACTCGGGATGACCTGGTTTGTGGAAGGGGTTATCGGAACGACCCAGTAAAAAAGTATTTACGCTTTTAACGCACACCCGTCCAAAAAGGACGCGACGGAGAAGCCTCCGGTTTTGCGGCACGCAGGGCCGGGAGGCGCTTTAATTCTAAATAGCACTCACGATGGATGTTCATCCATCTGTTTTCAGCGGAGAACGCTCACAAAAGCCCCGATTCTTCAATGGAAACCAACTAGCCGGGTCGAATGATCAAAATTACCGTAAATAAGCGACCGGTGCCTCTGGCGTGGAGTTCCATTTTTATCATTCTGGCGGCCCTGGTCTTTTCTCTCGCCGTGAGCGCCCTCATGCTGGCCTTGCAAGACAAACCTCCGCTAACGGCGATTGTCCTGCTGTGGCAAAGCGCTTTTGGATCGCTGTGGTCGCTCCAGGACTGCCTGATCAAGGCGATCCCCATTTTTTTATGCTCTTTGGGTGTGGCCATTGCTTTCCGCTTACAGATCTGGAACATTGGGGCCGAAGGACAGTTCGGCTTTGGCGCGATCGGGGCCACCTGGGTTGCATTACATTTTCCCGATCTGCCATGGTATCTTTTATTACCGGGTATGCTCCTTTCCGCCACTCTTTTCGGCGGCCTGTGGGGCCTGATCCCCGCCATTCTCAAATTGCGCATGCGCGCCAATGAAATCATCGTTACCCTGATGTTTAACTATTTGGCCGTCCTTATCCTTGACTATCTCGTCTACGGCCCCTGGAAGGACCCCGTCAGCTTTGGATTTCCCATGACGGTTGAATTTCCGCCCGCCGCAATTGTCGGCAAAATCGGCGGCACGGCCCTCAACTGGGGGATTGTTCTGTGTTTGCTGTCAGGCCTGGGCATTTGGATCTTTTTGCGCTTTACACGCATCGGATTCGAGTTACGTGCCAGCGGCGAAAATGTGCGGGCCGCACGCTATGCCGGTATACCCTACGACCGGTTGGTCATGTTGGCCATGATCATGAGCGGAGCCCTGGCCGGCTGGGCCGGGTTTCTGGAAGCCTCGGCGACCATCAATCGCCTGCAACCGAGCATTATGGTCGGTTACGGCTACACAGCCATCATCGTCGCATGGCTTGCTCGGTTGAATCCGGTCTACATCGGGTTCGCTTCCTTTTTGCTGGCCGGCTTGCGTGTCGGGGTGGAGGGATTACAGCTCGACCTTCAAGTGCCGGCTGCTTTTGGCGGTATTATGGAAGGCTTGATTTTGCTGTCCGTGCTGGCCGGTAGCTTCTTTATCGATTATCGCCTTGAAGTGCGGAAAACCTCATGACGGTTGAATTCCTCATCCCCTTGCTGGCCGCCGCCGTGCAATCCGGAACACCGATTTTGTATGCCACTTTGGGAGAAATTATTACCGAGAAATCCGGTATTTTAAATTTAGGTGTCGAAGGGATGATGATGGTCGGTGCCCTGGCCGCATTTATCACCGCCAAGGTCAGCGGCGACCCTTTGCTCGGTTTTTTGGTGGGGGGCTGTGCCGGTATGCTGCTCGGGGGGCTCCACGGAATCGTTTGCCTGAACTTCCAAGGCAATCAGGTCGTTTCAGGGCTGGCGCTGACAATTTTGGGAACCGGTGTGGCCGATTACTTGGGGACGCCGTTTGTCGGGCAGTCCGGACCGGGCTTTCACGTGATCGCCCTGCCGGGTTTGGCCCGGCTGCCGCTTATCGGCCGGGTCTTTTTTCAACACGACCCGTTGGTTTACCTGTCCTTCGTTCTGGTCCCGCTTTTGTGGGTTCTGCTGAAATACACACGCTGGGGTATGGCGCTGCGTGCGGTGGGCGAATATCCCCAGGCGGCTCAAGCAGCCGGTCTTCGCGTTGTCGGCTACCGCTGGGCCGGAATTTTGGGCGGGGGCTACCTCGTCGGCCTAGGGGGGGCCTATCTGTCTTTGGCTTACACCCATTTATGGACCACCGGCCTGTCTGCCGGTCGCGGTTGGATTGCCGTCGCCCTGGTTATCTTCGCTTTTTGGCACCCTGGACGGGCCCTGTTGGGCGCTTACCTTTTTGGCGGGGTGATGGCGTTTCAGTTACGGCTCCAGGCCGCCGGGACCCACATCCCTTCGTCCTTGCTCTTGATGCTGCCCTACGCTTTAACGGTTATCGTTTTGGTCCTTTCTTCCTGGAAAGGACGCGGGACCGAAGCACCGGCAGCGTTGGGCGTCAACTTTAAACCGTATGATTGAAAGGATCGATTTTGGAAACATCGCCGAATTATACCAAAACGTACCCGATTTCCTGGGATCAGCTGCACCGCGATGCCCGGGCGCTGGCCTGGCGTCTGTTGGACATGGATTATTTTAAGGGGATCGTCGCGATCACCCGTGGCGGCCTGGTCCCGGCGGCCATTATCGCCCGGGAACTCGACATTCGCTTGATCGATACGATTTGTGTATCGAGCTACGATTGGCAAGACCACAGAGGAGAAATTGAAATCCTGAAATCCATGACCGCCGACGATCGCGGCTGGCTTTTAATCGACGATTTGGTCGACACCGGACGCACGGCCAAAGTCGTCCGTGAGATGCTCCCGCATGCCCATTTCGCTACGGTTTACGCCAAACCGGCGGGACGTCCCTTGGTCGACACGTATATCACGGAAGTTAGCCAGGACACCTGGATCCTTTTTCCCTGGGATTCCGAATCACAGTTTATTCAACCGCTGGTTGGGCACAAACAAGGAACCTGATGATTTCATCGGCCTGTCCCGCAATTCGCCTCGAGAATATCAGCAAGGCCTTTGGTCCTGTTAAGGCCAACCAGGACATTTGCCTCGATATCGACTGTGGCCGGATATTGGCATTGCTCGGCGAAAACGGCGCCGGCAAAAGCACGCTTATGAGCATCCTTGCCGGACAGCTGCGACCGGACAGCGGGCAAATTTTAATCGATGGCCGCCCCGTGTCCTTTAACAGCACCAAGGCCGCGATTAAGGCGGGTATTGGCATGGTCTATCAGCACTTTATGCTGGTTGACGCCATGACCGTCGCTGAAAATGTTTTTCTCGGACAGGTCCAAGATTTCTGGTTGCGCCCCGGCCGGCTGGAAAAGCGCGTCGCGGAACTGGCCTTAAAATACAATCTTGAAATCGATCCCTATGCCCGGGTTGGCGATCTGTCCATGGGGGAAAAGCAACGCGTTGAAATTTTAAAGCTGCTGCAGCGCCAAAGCAACTACCTCATTTTTGACGAACCCACGGCAGTTCTCACCCCGCATGAGACGGAGCAGCTATTCGCCGCCTTGCGACAAATGGCCCAGCAAGGGAAAGCCATCGTATTTATCAGTCACAAGCTTGGCGAAGTCATGTCATTGGCCGACAATATAACGATTTTGCGACAAGGACGGGTCATCGACACCCTGCCGGCAGAGACCGTCACCTCCAAAGCCGATCTGGCCTGCCGCATGGTCGGGCGTGAAATTCTTTTACAGATCGACAAACCACCCATCGAACCCAAACAACGGGTTCTGCGAATCGACCATCTGCAGCACGGCATGCTCGAAAACCTTTCTTTGGAAGTTCGCCAAGGCGAAATTTTGGGCCTTGTCGGTGTGGCCGGTAACGGCCAGAAGCCCCTGGCTGAAACCGTCTGTGGTCTGCAAAAACCATTGCAAGGCGAAATTAGGATTTTGGGCCAACCCTGGAAACGCTTTTTCAAGCGCCGAACCTGGGACAATGCGCTGGCCTACATTCCCGAAGATCGCCAGGGCCTGGCGACCTGCAGCCAATTGAATTTGGTCGAGAATTTTCTTTTGACCACCCGGCAAGGGTTCGTCCAAGGCCCCTGGTTGCGCCAAGATCAGGCCGCCGCCAAGGCCACCCAGGTTATTGATACCTTTGACATTCAACCGCCCAACATTCACGCCCGCGCCTGTCAGCTCTCAGGCGGCAACCTGCAAAAGATGGTTCTGGCACGTGAATTTTTCCGGCGTCCGCGCCTGATTGTTGCCGAACAGCCGACCCAGGGCCTCGACATCGCTGCCACCGAGGAAGTCTGGCGACTTTTACTTCAGGCCCGCGAACGCGCCGGCATCCTTTTGATTACCGGCGACCTGTCCGAAGCCCTGGCCTTGTCCGACCGGGTCGCCGTCATGTTTGCCGGCCGTATTATCGACACCTTTCCCATCTCCGACACCGCTAAAGTCAGCCAGATCGGCCTGATGATGGCTGGTCTCTCTGAAACAACTCACGCGCGCCCATAACCAAATTCATGCTATGATTTTATTGACTTTTTTTAAAACCTGTGAAAATTTCTAGCATTACCAGCCTAGCCACACTTGGCTGACGATCTCATATAAGGAGAAAGCCATTGTACGGGTTACAAGCAATAACCGCAAATAATGGATGGGCCATGGCCCTGGTCGGGGCAACGATCGTTTTTTCCGGCCTCATCGTACTCACACTCGCCATTGCACAGCTACATAAAGTACTGAAATTGTTGAGTAAAAAGTCCGTCTCCCCGGTCGTTCCGCCTTCGGTGCCAGAAAAACCACCCGAAGACGCAGGTTCGGTCGACGGTTTGACGGACATGGCGACCCTATCTGAGGCTTACGATGCACTAGCGAATGAACTTGGCGAGACCTTCCAACTGGCGGATCTTTATGCTCTGGCCTTACGTGACGACTTGCCTCACCCCCACCTTTCAATAAGAGCCTTACGGGAGGCCCAACTTTTGTTGTCCCAGGGCGAAGGCTTCTTTTCATGGCAAGCGAGCAGTAACGCGTAATGAGGCCAGGCGCGGAGGACCATCTCTTTTTTTAAGACCATTTCTATCGGTTCGTTAAGTCGATGACAATGTTATTCACTCAGGACTAAACAAACAACGATTGGAACATCCATGGAACTGCTGATTCAATTTTTAAAAAACACTGGATATTTTTTAGCCGTATATCAAAACGTGATCATGCTGGTCGTCGGCGGTGTCTTCGTTTATTTGGGAACCGCCAAACAGTATGAACCGCTCTTGCTGGTTCCCATCGGATTTGGCATTCTGGTCGGCAATATTCCCTTTTTCAAAGGCTTCGGTTTGGGTATTTATGAATCCAACAGCGTTCTGCACTATCTTTATTTCGGCGTGACCACCGGATTGTACCCTTCAATTGTCTTTTTAGGACTGGGCGCGATGACCGATTTTTCTTCGCTCTTAGCGCGGCCCACCTTGATGCTGTTGGGCGCTGCGGCCCAGATGGGTATTTTTTTCACGTTGTTAGGCGCCCTGGCGCTCGGCTTTCTGCCCAAGGAAGCCGCGTCAATCGCCATCATCGGTGGTGCTGACGGGCCGACCTCGATCTTTCTCACGGCCAAACTTGCGCCGCACCTGATCGGCCCCATCGCGATCGCCGCGTATTCCTACATGGCGTTGATTCCCGTGATTCAACCGCCCATTATGCGATTGCTGACATCCCGTAAAGAGCGCTTGATCCGGATGGCCGAACTGCGCGAGGTTTCCAAGCGCGAACGGATCATTTTTCCAGTTGTCGCCGTTATCCTGTGCTGCTTTCTGGCGCCGGCATCGATTCCGCTTTTAGGCATGTTTTTTTTCGGTAACTTTTTAAAAGAATGCGGCGTTACCGAACGCCTGGCCCAGACTGCACGCACGGCCATCATCGATACAGCCACGATCTTGCTGGGACTGACGGTCGGCGCCAGCACCCAGGGCGACGTCTTTCTCACTGGCAAATCGATCGGCATCTTCTTTTTGGGTGCCGTGGCCTTCAGCATTGCCACGGCCTCCGGGGTCATTTTTGCCAAAATCATGAATCTCTTTTTGAAAGAAAAAATCAACCCACTCCTCGGAGCGGCCGGCGTTTCGGCGGTTCCCGGCTCGGCGCGGGAGGTGCACCTGGTCGGGCAAAAAGAAGATCCAAACAATTTCCTGCTCATGCACGCCATGGCCTGTAATTCATCCGGCGTGATCGGTTCGGCGATCTGCGCCGGGATCTTGTGGAGTTTCATGGTCGTGCTTTAACGCTGATAGCGCCTGTAAAAATATCGTTCCGCTTGCGATGAGCGGTGCCTTGTTTTTTTTAAAAAGACATATCAAGAGGAGGGTTATGGGTATGCCGGCTAAAATTTTAATCAAACGCACCTTTTTGAAAGACAAGACCCCCGAAATCCTATCTATTCTGAACCGCTTCCGGGCCGGTGCCAAAACCCAACCCGGCTATATTCATGGGGAGACCTGGATCAGCCCCGACAATCCTCAGAAAACCCTCGTGGTCGTCACCTGGGACAGCCTGCCGAACTGGCTAACCTGGAAAAACAGCCAAAAACGCAAGACCTTCGAAGCCATGCTTGAAATTTATCAGGTCGGCCCGGCCCAATACGAAGAATTCGAAATCACCTAGTCCCTACATTGCATAAAAAAACCCCGCCGATATTACGGCGGGGTTGCATCACAGCGCCCTGGGAACCGACACGCACGTTCTCAGGCAAAGCCTTCTTTTTTCAGTAGTTCATGGTACCATACGGAAAATTCGTACATCCCTCGAAAGCGATCCTCCTCGTTGACCAAACCCAAACTGATCTCCAAAACTCCCCGGGCATAGGCATTGCTGTAATCTTCAACGGTGCGTGATTGCAAAAACTCTTTTACCAGCATTTGGGTGGTCCGTTTGGTCTGGTCTTTGCGGATATCGATGGGGTCTTTCGGTTCTTGGAAAGGGTCCCACCGGTCGTAGCCCTGTTTCATTATCTGCTTCTGGCGTCGGGCCGCCATGCTTTCGAAAATGGCCCGTTTGCGATCCTGCTCTTCTTTGGACAGCGGATCATTCATCTTGGGCTCCTTGCTGATCCTCGTCGTCTTGCGTTTTCCTGACCCCCAGATAGGCCTCATCGTATTCGGTCAACAACGCCATCGACAAGGGTACCAACAGTGTCGCCAAGCTTCAAATGGCGCGATTTTATGGCCGTCTGCAGGGCTTGCGAAATCTCGTAAAGCCGGGTTTGAATGCGGTCGAGGTTGACCGTTGGGTACGGTTTGCCCTGTTCAAACCCGGACAGGCCACAGGTATGACCCGTCCCGCCGATGGCGGTCGGGATTCCGTAAAGCCGACAGGTGATCGGCCGGTGATCGTACATATCACATTGATCCTGATCGCTCAGCAAAGGACACCGGATGCGTTCGGCTGCCAGATCTTCCAGGATCTCGGTTTCCGATTTTCCGGCTTCATTCGCTTTAACGGCCGCGCGCTTTAATTTGTATACCAGGCGGTCGGCCTTGTTGGCCTTGTCGATCAACGCCGCCTTCGGCGCCCCTTCATACAGACGGTTATAGTGATGATTCACATACATCGCTTCGATCAGGGTCAAATCAAACAGTGCATGGCAACAATCCGCGCACTTGACTTTGCATGTAACTTCCTCTGGATATTCATTTTTTACCCGTTCAAACACCTCATCGGCCATTTTGACCAGGGCTTCGTATTGTTTGAAAAAGGGATCAAAATCGATCGCCATAACGCATCTCCTTGTTCATTGTTTCACGTGAAACATTATTTGCCGATACAAAAATGACTGAAGATCTGATCAAGAATGTCTTCGTCTGTGTTTTGCCCCAGGACCTGGCCCAGCAGGTCGTAAGCCTTTTGCAGGGGCATCGCGATCATCTCAGGCCCAACGCCGGCCTGAAGATCGTGGGCGGCAGCCTCAATGGCTTCCAGTGCTGCTTCAAAAAGCTGTTTGTGCCGCATTTTGGGAATGGCTCGATCGGCGGCAACCATGTTGGGATCTTGCATAACATACTGGACAATACAATCTTTCAGGCCATCGATGCCCTGGTTGTATTTGGCCGAGATGGCCATGGATGGTAAATCGCGCAAATCAGGGCTCAGCGGCAGACTGAAATCGTCCGCCATCAAGTCAATTTTATTGATGACCAAAAGCACGGGTCGTGCTTGAATCTGCTGATAGATCTCAAGATCTTCGTTCAAAAGACCATCATCCGCCGCCACCATGAAAAGCACCAGGTCGGCACTGTCAATATACTCATGTGTTTTTCGAATCCCGAGGACCTCAACCGGTTCAATCGCACGGTGCAACCCGGCCGTGTCTGTGATAACGGCGGGAATCCCGCGGATGCTGAGGCTTTCTTCGATCGAGTCCCGGGTCGTCCCGGGCAGGTCCGTAACAATGGCCCGTTCCTTTTTAAGAAGCCGGTTCATGAGACTCGACTTGCCCACGTTGGGCCGCCCGACAACCACAATCTGCAGTCCGTCACGCAACAGATGGCCGCTATCATAGGCTTCAAGGCTCGCTCTCAGAGGGTCTACCAACTGGCACGCGATCGTTTCCAGGGCCGCTGGTGGATCGAACAGCCGGCCGGTCTCATCGCTGAATTCATTTTCAGCCTCGATCGCCGCGATCATTTCCCTGAGCGTCTGCCGCCACGCTTCGACGGCGGTGCGGATCTCTCCCTGTAAGTGCATGGCGGCGACCCTTAGAGAGGTCGCCGTGCGGGCATTGATAACATCGATTACCGCTTCAGCCTGGCTCAGGTCGATGCGGCCGTTCAGAAAAGCGCGCCGCGTAAACTCGCCCGGTTCTGCCAGGCGGGCACCCAATTGCAGCATCGCTTCCAGAATGCGGTTCAGAATTGCGGGTCCCGAGTGCGCGTGAACTTCAACAACATCTTCGCGGGTGTAGGATCGAGGCGCCTTCATGGCAACCAGCAGAACTTCATCGACAACGACGTGGCTCAGGGGGTCGACGATGTGACCAAAATACATCTTGTGGGATTCGAATCCGTCAAAGAGCGTCCGCTTGGTTTGGCCTTGGGCCTCTGGATGACGGCCCCGTTTAAAAAGCTTTCCGCCGATCGTCAAGGCCTCGCTGCCGGACATCCGGATGATACCGATGCCGCCCCGGCCGATCGGTGTCGCCACGGCTGCTATGGTTGAACTGCTCATAAAAATAGGTTGCGCGACACAAGAAAATAGCGCGTGTGATCCATTATATGGTATCTATTAAATAAAATACCACAACATGTAGTTGTTTTGCCGGTTCCAAGCGCGCCTGGTGAAAATTGCCCATGCGGTCCTAGCACCAGACAACCGGGGACTATTGTCGTTTGCGCCCGTTTTTCTTTTTGGGAAAGATGACCAGTTTGCGATAAAAGCCGTCGCCCATACTCTGGGTCCTGACTTGGTCGTCTTCTTTTAATGCGATGTGGACAATTCGGCGGTCATGCGCATTCATCTGCCCAAACGAAATCGGCTTGCCGGTTCGTTTGGCCTTCTCGCCCATCCGCTTGGCCATATTTTCTAAATGCGCACGCTTATTTTTCAAATACCCTTCGACATCGATCTGCACCCGAATGCGTTGTTCAAACTTTTTGCTGACGATTTTGTCAACGAGATACTGCATCGCTTCAAGTGTCTGGCCGCGCTTGCCGATTAAGACCCCTGTGTTTCCGCCGTTGATATCGAATTCGATGCGTTCAGGGCGGTTGTTGACAGATATCGTCGCATCGGTCGTAATGAAATCGATCATCTGTTGAAGCACCTCGCGCCCAAGCTCGGCCGGCCCCTCGCCCAGGCCGTGTTGATCGAGGGTCTCGGCGGCTTCTTCGGCCGCGGCTGTGACCGGTGAAGCTTCGGCCGCGTCAAGCGCCGTGTCAGTAGCGTCAACCGATTCAACAGGGGCTGGTTCGGGTACGCTCACATCCGGGACGGTTACCCGGATGCGCGCCTTTTTTGTCCCCACAAGGCCGAAGATCCCGGTCGAACCATAGGAAATGATATCATGTTTCAGCGTTTCCTCTGTCAGGTTGAGCTCTCGGCATGCTTTTTCAATGGCCTTGTCGACAGAGCTGCTTTCAAATTCGATTACCTTTGACATGGTAAACCTCCGTCGTTAAGCGTATTTCTTTTGAATATAAAATTGCTGGCCCATGGATAAAACGTTGTTGACCAGCCAATACAATACCAGCCCTGATGAGAAATTTATGAAAATAAACGTAAAAACAATGGGCATGAGCATCATAATCTTCGCCTGGGTCGGATCACCCGGGGGTGGAGACATTTTTTGTTGAAGAAACATGCTGGCACCCATGATCAGCGTCATAACCGGAATGCCGTAAGGCGGCTGCATAAATGGAATTGAAAAACCAAAATCAAATAGCCGATCCGGTGCCGAAAGGTCATTGATCCATCCGAAGAAGGGCGCGTGCCGCAGTTCGATGGCCTCATAGAGCATTTTATACAGTGCAAAGAATACCGGCAATTGCATTATCATGGGCAAACAGCCTCCCATGGGATTGATCTTGTAGGTTTTATAAAGCGCCATCGTTTCCGCGTTTTGCTTCTTCTTGTCACCCTTATACTTCTCGCGAATTTCGGCCATCAACGGTTGCACGCGCTTCATTTCATTCATCGACTTGTAGCTCTTGGTTCCCAGGGGCCACAAAAGGATTTTAATGATGATCGTCATGATGATAATGGCCACGCCATAGTTGGGTATCACACTATAGATCTTGTTCATGAACCACAGGGCGGGTCTTGCCAGCAGATCGAAAAAACCGAAATTGACGGCCTTTTCGAGGTTAAAACCAATGCCCCGCAGGACGCTGAGGCTTTTGGGTCCGAGATAAAGACCCGTGTCGAATGCCTGCTGGGTGCCAGGCGCAATGGTGTTTGTGGCAACAATCAACTGGTTTTCGAGCAGGTCGTTATCTTTAAAAAAAAGCCGCGCGGTGGCAGCAATGGGCTCGGGCGGAACAATGCAGGTCATGAAATATATACTTTCGCTGGCCGCCCATTGGATTTCCCCTCGGCGCTCGCCCTCTTTCTGGACATCTTTGCGGCTGAGCTTGTCCAGCTTATTGTCGATAAACAGACTGGGCCCCTCGAACCCGTAGGCGTTTTTAGCTTTGGGCCAAAATTTAAATTGGGCCAGAACCAGATGATCGTTAAAAACCTGCTGCGACCCATTCTTGATGCGGGTGGTAAGCCCAATTAAGTAGGTGTCGGGCTTAAAGGTATACGCGCGCTCAATAACGATCCCCATGGGAGACGTCCAGGTATAGGTAATGGTCTTCGGTTGGTTACTGATCTCGATTTCAGTCGCGTCAAGGTCCGCACGGAAAATAGCGTCCTTAAGGCCCGGCAGACTGGGACCGGCAAACGACATTTGTGGGAAACCGAATTGATTCTCGGGAGGAATGACGTTTTTTGGGGTTGAGTCACTGTCAACGGTTTCACGGAACTTTTTCAACTCGAAGCTTTTAAACAAAGCCCCCTGTGCTGAAATCTGGGCGCTGTAAAGCGGCGTGCTGATGGTCAGACGCGGGGCGCCGGCAGCGATCGGCGGCGCCTCTGGTGCTGATAGGCTTTCCGGTGCTGGACCCTCTTGCGGGGCAGGCGCCGCCTGATAGGGTTGAGATCCCGTCGTCACCGGTGGTGCACTTTGAGCCTGCTCGACCGGTGCGCTTTCCTCCGGTGGTGCCGGTTTTTCGACGAAAAAATAATTCCACAAGAAAAAGATCAGAAAAGACAGGGCTATGGCTATAAACAATCGTCCTTGTTCCATTTTTTTCTCCTGATAACCACAAACAGCTTATTGGCGCACGTGTGATCGTTACAGCGCGTTTGGTCAGAACGGCAAAAGTATATCGGGCGGGGACTCAAGGCGTGTCCACGGAGTCGCTGACACCACGCATACGGC
The DNA here is from genome assembly GCA_963802265.1 of uncultured delta proteobacterium. Taxonomy (GTDB): domain Bacteria; phylum Desulfobacterota; class Desulfobacteria; order Desulfobacterales; family CAWDIC01; genus CAWDIC01. The sequence goes on along the minus strand of CAWDIC010000001.1, from coordinate 737,175 downwards.
CTAGGGTACAGGATCGAACCCTCCGGCGTTAAACGGGTGGCACCTTAAAAGGCGCTTGACGGATAGCCACGCGCCTTTCAGTGGACCATAGCGCAGAATTGCCTCATGGGCGTATTCAGAACAGGTCGGGTAGAAACGACAGGTAGGTCCTAAAAGGGGCGACAAGGCGATCTGATACAACCGAATCGGGATCACAATAATTTTATTTAAAATCAATTCGCCTCTATCTGGTTAAAAATGTCTTTCAGTGCGATAAACGCCATTTCCGAGCTGAGCCCGGCGGCCTTTTTTTTAGCAATGAGGTTGATGTCCCAAGAACCTTTTAAGTCGTGTCGATGAAGTCGAAAGTATTCGCGCGTCAATCGCTTGATCCTGTTGCGTGTTGCAGCGTTCCCAACCTTTCTCGTTACCGTAATACCAAGGCGTGCAAATCCGAAGTCGTTTAGATAGAATTTGGCGATAAAGTGCTGATTTTGAGTTTTTACGCCTCTGCGGGCTAACCGGATGAAATCTTGGCGTTTTAAAATTCTATCGGCCTTGGTAAAGGAAAATCTCCGCAATCGATATTTACCTTCTGCAACCGGCGGTCCTAATTATTCACGATCTGTTTGATATTATTTAGGGTTTTTACTGTTTAAGTAAGCGCTCGTTAGGCCGCCAAACGCTTTCTTCCCTTGGCTCTCCGTCTGTTGATAATTCTCCGGCCTTCTTTGGTCGACATCCTTTTTAAAAAGCCGTGGTTCCGAGCTCTTTTAATTCGACTGGGTTGATACGTCCTTTTCATGATGTGCCATCCTCGTTATAGAAGTTTCCAGAAGCACGCGTTGTGATGGCTTCTGATCTAATCTTTTTTTGTAATTTGCCTGTCGTGTGCCCCTTTTAGCGCAATCCGCCCGCGCGGTGGCTCATTTACCAAATCTGCTGAATCGGAATAACTAATCACATGCTTATAGACATGTCAAGCCCCAAAATAGAATTGCATGGCCAAGCAACCGTCCCAACCACCCTGAAACGTTCTATTAATCCGATCGCGCAACCCCGTCGCGTTAGATCAAAGCATGTGACGATTTTATTCTTTCAAATTTTCAATAATATCAAATTCTTCCATATGCAATTCCGCTTTGGGATAGATGACAATCTGTTTGCCACTGACTTCTTCCAGCCGGGAGATGACATGGTTTTCCTCCCCATACAACCGCTCAGCAATCTCGGGATGCACCCTGAGGGTCAGGCGCTTGCCGACCATATCTTGCGTTTCACGCAGCACTTCGCGGTACAAGTTATAGCAAATGGTTTGGCGTGAAAGCTGATAGCTCTCGCCTTCACAGTAATAGCACGGCTCACACATGATCTGTGTCAGCGGTCGGCGCACGCGTTTGCGGGTCATTTGAATCAAGCCCATCTCCGACATCGGCAAAACATGCGTTTTGCTGCGATCCTTTTTCAAGGCCTCGGTCAGCGCATTAAAAACCTTTTCCTGGTTCGATCTTTTCTGCATGTCGATAAAATCGATGACAATAATACCACCGATGTCTCGAAGTCGAATTTGATAGGCAATCTCCTTAACCGCGTCCAGATTGGTTTTGGTTATGGTTTCCTCCAAATTATGGCGGCCCACGTAGCGACCGGTGTTGACATCGATCGCGACCAGTGCTTCGGTGTGCTCCATAACAATATAACCACCCGATTTTAACCAAACTTTGCGCTTAATCGCTCTAGAAATATCGCCTTCCAGATTGTACGCTTCGAAAATCGGCTCCATTGCGTCATACAATTCAATGGACGATTTCAGACTGGGCATGAAGGTGTCTAAAAAGGCCAGGATCGATTCATAGCCCGAACGCGAATCGATCGTGAGCTTTTCGGCATCCTGAATTAGAAGGTCCCTTACGGCCCGTAACGCAACGCTGAGTTCTTGATGGATGAGGGCTGGTGTTGGGGCGTTTTTGTATTTGGTCTGGATGTTCGACCATAAATTGATTAAAAAAACCATCTCCGAAGCGAGTTTTTCGGATTGAATACCCTCGGCGGCCGTGCGAACGATATACCCGAGTTGGTTTTGGCGTAAGGCCATAACAATATCTTTTAACCGTTGTCTTTCGGTTTCGTCCTCGATTCTTCGTGAAATGCCGATGTGATCGGAGGTCGGCATGAGAACGAGAAAACGACCGGGTAATGAGACATGCGAGGTAATTCGGGCGCCCTTGGTCCCCAGCGGCGATTTGGCCACTTGAACCAATAACTCCTGCCCTTCGGTGATAAAGTCCTCGATTTTACGGTTCCGCTCTTCCCCGCGGTTATCATCGGCGTTCGGCAACTGCTCTTTGGTATCGTCACCATAGGTTTCAACCAAGGCTTCGAGTTCTGGAACATGCTCATCCAAGACATCGTCAACATAAATGAATGCGGCCTGATTGAGTCCAATATCGACAAACGCCGCTTGCATGCCCGGTAAAACCCTCTGCACCCGGCCCTTGTAAATATTGCCGGCACTGTCGGTCTCATCTTGACGTTCAATGTATAGCTCGACAATTGTACCATCTTCCAACAATGCGACGCGGGTCTCATAGTCGGTGACATTTACAACAATTTCTTTATACATTGCATTATCCTGAATCTAGTAATTACACGCGCTTTGCATGCGACGCACCGGGATGCTTGATAATATGAGCCCCTTTTAAAACCGGGTCCGGCAAGTCGAAGACAGCGGCCGCGACTTCGTAAGGACGTACCATCTTACCGGGTTCGGTGCTCGTTGTCATCTCCAAAGTGCGTTGATCTAGCAGTTTCAATGACATAACCACTTGTTTTAAATCAATATATTTTTTTTGGCGCTTGCGCCTGGCGCGAAGGATTGTAAACTCCGGGCGCTGTTCAAAGGCCGCCAGCTTGGCTGGATCAAAAACCGCATCTTGCAACGTCATCCGATAGGTCACCGCACGCGCCCGCAGGGTGGCCGCCTTACCGGTGAACGGCACGCAGTCGGTGATCTTCAAGCCCTCAGGTAATTGGCGGTTGAACTTTAAAACCAGGTCTTCATTGGATTCCGAGGACAATACCGTCAAAAAGAGCCGTTCCTGCAGACTCTCCATGCCGATTGGCAACGGATCCTCGAAGGAAAGACGCGGCATGGGATGAAACCCTTCCGAGTATTTGACTTCGATTCCCGCCCGCCGCAAGGCGCGAATAAATACATTGGCAAGCTCCAAATGACCCAGAAACCGCGCCGAACCTTGTTTGCGATACGTCACCATCAGCTTGCGCGCGCTCCCAGGCTCGGGTCTAACAAACGCCTCGGTTTTTGCCGCTGCTCCAACCGGCTTGCAGGTTTTCGGCGCGATTTGCTCGAAATCACAAACACCGCACGCGTTGCAGTCTCCAAGACGGCAATCGTCGATGGTTTGTCCTTCCTGAGCCTGCTGCCACTCTTTTTGCAAGAAATTCCGATCGATGCGGATATCGACATGGTCCCACGGCAGCGGTTCGGACACGTCTCGCTGTCTTGATAAATAATGATCCAAAGTGATGTTTTCCAGTGCCAGCGCCTGCTGCCACAGACCGTAGTTAAAGTGATCACTCCAACCATCAAACCGGCACCCCAGCTGGTAGGCCCGTACCAACAAACGGGCCAGGCGACGATCGCCGCGTGCCCAGAGCCCTTCCAACTGGCTGATCTCGGGTTGTTGCCACTTAACTTTCACCCCTGGCAGGTCAAGCTGTTCTTTGAGCCAACGAATTTTATGCTGCGATTCGGCCAGTGAAAGCTGGGCCGCCCATTGAAACGGTGTGTGCGGTTTGGGAATAAAGGTCGCCACGCTGACATTCAGTTGGCTCCGTTGTCCCTTATCGTTCTTGATCGAACGCAGGCGCTGCACCAAGGCGACAATGGCCGCCAGGTCTTCTTCGGTTTCCGTCGGTAGGCCGATCATAAAATATAATTTGACCACCTTCCATCCCAAAGCAAACGCATCGGTGACGGTCTGAACAATATCCTGCTCGGTCACATTTTTATTGATCACATCCCTGAGGCGCTGGCTGCCGGCTTCCGGTGCAATCGTGAAGCCTGTTTTGCGAACTTTCTTGATCAGATTCATCAGTTTCGGAGACAAGGTTCCGGCTCTCAGCGAGGGTAAGGAGACCGCCACATGCCGCTTGGCATACCGATCCATCAATTGGCCCATCAGCGAGACAATACAGCTGTAGTCTCCGGTGCTCAAAGACAATAATGACAGATCTTCATACCCGGTGTTTGCCAATGATCGTTCGGCCAAGTCAAGCAGCGTGTCCTGGTTGCGTTCCCGGACAGGGCGGTAGATCATCCCGGCCTGACAAAAGCGACAGCCCCGCGTACAACCGCGCGACACCTCCAGGCGCAGTCGATCATGGACCGGGCGCCCGTAGGGAATGACCGGGTCGATCGGAAAGGCCGCCAGGTCCAGCGAATCGACGATCCTGCGTTTTACATCCGCATGGTCCGGAAAGTGCGGCGCAAGCGCCTTGTAACGGCCCTGATCGTAATGCACATCAAAAAAGGACGGTATATAAACCCCCTCGATCCGGGACCACGCTCTCAAGAGCGACGCCTTGCTGGCGTCGCCGCGAGTGTGCCAGTCGGTCCAGGCACGGGTCATTTCAAGAATAACCGCCTCCCCGTCACCAACGACAATGGCATCAAAAAAATCAGCGACCGGCTCCGGGTTGACCATACACGGGCCGCCGGCAATTAAAAGGGGGTGGGAAAGGTCGCGTTGATGCGTGTAGAAAGGAATGCCGGACAACTCCAGAATCGTTAAAATATTGGTGAAGTTCAATTCATACAGCAGGCTAAAACCGATCAGATCAAAGGCACCCAGCGGGGTCGCCGATTCGAGCGACACCAGTGGCTGGCGGGCCCGGCGCAACTGGGCTTCTAAGTCACGCGCCGGCGCAAAGACTCTTTCAGCGGCGATGTGCTTTTGATTGTTTAAAAGCGTATACAGAATCTGGAGACCAAAATGCGAGGTTCCGATTTCATACAGGTCTGGAAACGCGAGCACCATCCGCAGTTGCACATCGGCTGCTTCTTTATGTCGGCTATTGATCTCGTTGCCCAGATAACGGCTGGGCTGCTCGACCAGCGGCAGAATATCTTCCAGCATCTGACGATGCCTCGTACTGTCCTTCAACGCTTGCTTCCTTTTATTTCAATTGGCCCGCCACCACACGGTTCCAAAAGGGAACCCCTTCCGAAGGTGCGCTGTGCAAAAAATAGTTGCGAGGATCGGGACCGACTGCTAACTTGTTGCTAACCACAAATGGTTATTTTACTTACAACTTATTGGTCGTCTGTCACTCATAAACATAAAATTTTTAGTATGCCAAAGTTAAGGGCTCAAAGCAACCGTCATTTGGCCGCCGCTTCCGGGGTTGCCGTGCTACTCGTCATGGCCTTGTGGGTCTTTCCGGCCACCGGTTGGGCCTACAATCGCGAAACCGCGGTCGTCAAAGCCGTGCGCGCCATCAGCCCGGCCGTCGTCAACATCAGTTCCGAATATGAAGAAAGACAGCGTGCCCACCCGTTTGGCGGCTTCGGCCTGCATCCGTTTTTCGATTCCTTTTTTGATGATTTCTTCGATTCGGGTATCGGGCGCCGCGCCAAACGAACGAGCCTTGGATCCGGTGTGATTATCGATGGAAAACGGGGTTTCATCTTGACCAATGCCCACGTCATTGCCAGCACGGCAACGATAACCGTGGTTCTGCAGGATAAGCGCGAGTTGCAAGCTCAAATTGTGGGCGTTGACCCGGACTCCGATCTCGCCGTTCTGCGCATCCCCGCAGAGGCGCCTTTACCGGCGGTTGCCATGGGAGACTCCCGGGACATCATGATCGGCGAAACCGTCATCGCCATCGGCAACCCATTCGGGTTTTCACACACCGTCACCACCGGCGTCGTCAGCGCCATTAACCGCAGCGTGCGTACAGAAGACCGCCTTTTCCAGGATTTCATTCAGCTCGACGCCTCGATCAATCCGGGCAACAGTGGTGGTCCCCTGCTGAACATCAACGGTGATCTGATCGGCATCAATACAGCCATTTATGCCAAAGCCCAAGGGATCGGTTTCGCGATACCGATCAACAAGGCCAAGCGCATTGTCAATGACCTGATCCGTTACGGTGAGGTGATCCCGGCTTGGGTCGGAGCCATCGTCCAAAAACTCGATGACGCGCTGGCCGCGTATCTTAAGGTGCCGGGGGCCCGCGGTGTCCTTGTCGGGCAGGTCGAAACCCAAAGCCCCGCCCAAACCGCGGGCCTAAAGGCGGGCGACATCCTTTTAACGCTGGGCGAGCGCCCCGTGCCATCGCCCCAGGACTATGAAAACCTTGTTAAGAATTACGCGGCCGGCGAGACGCTAACGATGACGATTTGGCGCAACACCCACAGCATGACCGTAAAGATCGCGACCAAGGTCTTTCCAGAAGAGCGGGCCCTGGAACTGGCTTGGGACCGGCTGGGTGTCGCCGTGGCTGAAATCGACCAGACGCAGCGGCGCCAATACCAGATCGAAGCACGTGAGGGCCTCGTTATCACGCAACTGCGGCCCGGCTCACGCTTAAAGGACATCGGGGTTGTTCCCGGCGATGTCATCCGGCGTATCGCCGGTGATGCGGTCACCAACATGACGACCTTTAAAAAGGCCATCGTCAAGTATCGCCAGGAGTCCTCGCTGGTACTTCTCATTCAACGGGGCTTGCACGGGTATTATATTGCGGTCGAAACACCTTAAAAAGAAAAGCATTCCAACGAGAATTCCAATCATACGCGAGGTTTAAAAATGCAGCGGACGAAAATTTTAACCCTATTAAATGCGGACACCCCACAAGCGGCGGTTCTCGTTAAGGGCTGGGTGCGGACGCGACGGGATTCGAAAACATTTTCTTTCATCGAGCTCAATGATGGCTCCTGTCTGCAAAACATCCAGATCATCATCGACAACACCTGTCCGAACTACGACGACGTTAAAACGCTGACGACCGGATCGGCCATCGCCGTGAACGGCCAACTCGTTCCCTCCCAAGGCAAGGGACAGCAATGGGAAATTAAGGCCGCCGGTCTCGATGTCATCAGCCAGGCCCCTGACAGCTTTCCGCTTCAAAAAAAGCGTCACACGGATGAGTTCTTGCGGACCATCGCCCACTTGAGACCCCGCACCAACAAATACGGCGCCGCGTTTCGTATTCGCTCGGAGTTGTCCTATGCAGTTCATCGCTTTTTTAGAGAGCGGGGCTTTAAATACATCCACACGCCGATTATTACCGGCTCGGATTGTGAAGGGGCCGGTGAGCTGTTTCGTGTTACAACCCTCGAACCCGGTACGACCGCCCTCAAAGACGGCGCGGTGGATTATACCGAGGACTTCTTCGGGCAAGAGGCCAACCTGACGGTTTCCGGTCAACTGGCTGCGGAAATGTTTGCGCTGGCTCTTGGCGATGTTTACACGTTTGGCCCCACCTTTCGCGCCGAAAATTCCAACACGCGTCGGCACGTGGCGGAATTCTGGATGATCGAGCCCGAAATGGCCTTTTGCGATCTGACGGGCAACATGGACCTGGCCGAAGAAATGATCGCCTATCTGACCCGTTTCGTCCTCAAGGAATGTGCCCAGGATATCGAATTGTTTGCACGTTTCGTTGACAAGCGGCTCCTGCCGACCTTAGAGACCTTGACCCAGCCCAATTATATCCGCCTGCCCTACACCGAGGCGGTCACCATTTTGCAAAAGTCCGGCCAGCGCTTCGAGTACGAAGTCGACTGGGGCAACGATTTACAAGCCGAGCACGAAAATTTCTTAACCGACACCCACTTCAAGCAACCGGTCATCCTCTATGATTATCCTAAAACCATCAAACCGTTTTATATGCGTCTCAATGATGACGATCGTACCGTGGCCGCCATGGACGTTTTGGTACCGCGGATCGGAGAAATCATCGGTGGCAGCCAGCGTGAGGAACGGCTCGACGTGTTGGCGCAACGCATTGCCGCCTCCGGCTTGACACCGGAAAAATATTGGTGGTACCTCGATTCCCGCCGCTTTGGTACGGTGCCGCACAGTGGCTTCGGGCTGGGTTTCGAACGGTTACTCATGTTGATGACCGGCATCACTAACATCCGAGATGTGGTGCCCTTTCCGCGCACGCCCAAGGGTATCGATTTCTAGATAACATCGTTTCACGCTTTTATGTGTCGCGGCTGCGCCGCTTATATCCAAAATCAGCAAGAGCCTTTTTATTACAGTAGCGCTTATAGATACCAAACCACTTTTAAAGTTCAAACAAGGTAATCTGCAATTATGTTTAAAGCGTGTAACACTTGCAAGCATGTATGGGCCACTTGCCATGAATTTGTTGCCGACCCGAATGTTAGTGTAATTGGCTACCAAGTAAATTTCAAAGATTTAGAAACCGGCCTGTTGTTCTTCAACCATAGTTGTAATAATAAGATCGCTATTCGTGCCGATGCTTTTGCCGACCTTTACAATGGTCCAATTTTTGAAGAAACGAAAATCGGAACAGATGAATGCCCGGAATACTGTTTGGACAAAGAGGATTTGAGACCCTGTCCCGTTGAATGTGAATGTGCATATGTAAGAGAGATTATTCAACTATTTAAAGGGGCAGAAAATGTAAGGCTTGTTTGAGGCATATCTTCATTTACTAGTTGTCCTGTGCGTAATGAGCTCTTTAACCCCCTGAACCACCTTTGTGGCATGGTACCGCTTACAGATACGATCCCTCCTAATCGTTGATTAATTAGCGTAATCAACGATTCTGCCAGCTAAACCTAAGTTTCTATATATTGTGGTCTAAGCATACGAGCGACAAGACGATAATTTATATTGTATCCACTACAGCACCGCATATATTTACTATGTTAAAGGCAACAAATATTTCGCTACTCAACCTTGACAAATCATCAATCATACACACTTTTTCTAAATTACTACATTGTGGCGCTGAAAAGTTTCCGTGGGTTTTTGACAATCGAATATCCCTGCAATCTTCTCAATGTACCTGTCTGCGAGCGCGTTTTTCAATATTTATTCATTTAATGGTTGGTTTGAGGTACCAACAAAAGGAGGAGCTATATGTTTAAGGAATTTAAAGAATTTGCGATGAAAGGGAATGTTGTCGATATGGCGGTTGGTATAATTATCGGTGCCGCTTTCGGTAGTATCGTCAAATCTCTGGTTGCCGATGTGATTATGCCCCCGATTGGTCTTTTACTTGGCAATGTCGATTTTTCAAATCTATTTTTGGTGATTAAACAAGGTGCTGTAGAAGGAACATTTGCCACCTTGGCAGAGGCCCAGAAAGCAGGTGCCGTTACCATTAATTACGGCATGTTTATCAACACCGTAATCAGCTTTCTGATTGTCGCATTTGCTATTTTTATCATTATCAAAAACTTAAATGCCTTGAAAAGGAAAGAAGAAGCACCGCCGGAGGAACCGACAACCAAGAAATGCCCTCACTGCTTCTCAGAAATTTCAATTAAGGCGACCCGCTGCGGCTTTTGTACATCGGAGTTACAAGCAACCTAAGAGGTGAATAATGAATCCTTTCAAAATGATAGGCGTGTTGATTTTTGTCGTATTGCTTCTTGCCGGAGTTGCGTATGCAGAGGATTCTTCGGAAAGAAGATGGAAAGACGAGGCTGAATTTTTATATGTGCAGACCAGCGGCAATACTGAAGTCCTCACGATGGCTTTCGGAAACATGCTGGAGTATAAGTTTTCCGAACCACTGAAAGGCGTCTGGAATATCAGTGCCCTGAAAGGCGATACCGATGGTGAAAAGACGGCGGAGCGATACTATACTGACCTGCGGTTGGACTACCTTTTTACGGAACGCCTGTATGCTTATGGCTTGGGAAGCTGGCTGAAAGACGAATTTGCAGGTTACGATTCCCGTTATACCATCGGCCCGGGTGCTGGTTATAAAATATGGATTGGTCCGAAACACTTTCTGCTGGCTGAGGCGGGGTTGAATTACGCCCGTGAAGATTATGTGGGCCCAGAAACTGAAAGCTTTGCAGAGGGCCGTGTCTTCGGCAAGTATGAATATGCATTTACCGAAAAAAACAGGTTTTCCCTGGGATCAGAATACCTGCAAGACTTTAGCGAGACCGATAACTATAAGCTCAACACCGAAGCAGCCATTGTATCAGCCTTGAGCGACAATTTTTCTCTCAAAGTAAGCTATGAGGTTCGTTACCAAAACCGTCCCATTCCCGAAGAACTTGAAGAAACAGATACATTGTTTGGCGCGGCTATTGTGGTAACATACTGATGTCTGAAAGAGCGTTTCAAATATTCAAAATGGTACTTTTTGTAAATTTTATGCGTTCCCGATTTATTGGCTATTAACTCGCAATGAAAAAAACAGGGTCATTCATGGCCCTGTTTTTTTGTTTAATTGCCGATACCTTTAATTCCATTTAGGATAATACGAAAATTCTTCGCAATCATAAAAATTATCAACGCCCCCACCATGACATATCGTAGGTGATCAAAATGACCCCATCCCTTCTCAGAAAAGATGATTATATTAAAACTGTTTTTGACATTTTGCCATTAGCGCTCTTTGTGGTTGACCATGATTTCAATATATTTGACCTAAATCCTGCCGCTTCAAAACTATTTGGTGTTGGTTCCGACGTATCCTTGCGACAGGTTTGCGGACAAATACTGCATTGCTTACACGCCATTGAGTCAGAACAAGGTTGTGGAACAACCACGTTTTGCCCTGATTGCGTGATACGCAACTCGGTAGAAAGCGCATGTGCGGGCAATGCTGTTCAAAGAACGAAACACCTGCTGAAAATTCAAAAAGGTCAGGACATATTAGATGTCCACATGCTCGTGACGGCTTCTCCCTTTGAATATGAAGGCAACAAATATGGATTGTTGGCAATTGAGGACATTACAGAACTTAATCAATTAAGACGCCTTATTCCAATCTGCTCAAGCTGCAAAAAAATTCGTAATGGCGAAGATTACTGGGAGTTAGTTACGGATTATCTCAATAAGCATGAAGGGTTGGAGTTTACACATAGCCTTTGTCCTGATTGTGCTAAAAAACTTTATTCTGATTTGGGCATCTAACGCTATTTTGCTCTCGCCATATCGAATAGCCAATTTGAACAATAAATCAGGTACAATATTCATCATCAAATACGTAAATCACACACATACAATATATGGCGTTTGCTTTCTTGCAGTCAGATGCGTGATTTCTGGCATCAATCAATTACTGTGGCGCTTATAAATTCTCGCCTTGCAAGATATACTTGACTTGACAGCTACCAATCATGGTATCAGTTAATTTAACGAACTGGCAATATTCTCCATATATGGGTATTGGAAGGGTTTAGTGTCGTTAACATCACAACAGCGGACAGTTTATGATATTCAAGATAATAGGCGTTTTAATAGCCGCAACGGGTTTTTTCCTTGCGGCAAAATACAATGAACATTTGATTGGCCTAATTCTTTTATTTATTGGTTTTTTCTTGGCTATGAAAATAGGAATGAAACCAGAATGAGCAAGTAAAGCACTAACCATCGATACTGCACCTAAAATCTGATCCAAAGATTAAACCACCCCTGAATCCGGCTCATACAATATATGGTGATTGACCGATTGCAGATAAATGTGTGATTGCTGGCATGAATCAATTACAGCGGCCCCTATCAATACTGTACCAGCCATAAAATATTGAATACTCGGTTTCGCTAAAATAAAAACGCCCACAGGTTTTTTGTGGGCGTTACATGAAATTGTAAAACGACTTCATTCGCGCAGACAGCGCAGTTTCGCCAAATCCTCGGCATATCCATACAAGTGCAACCCCTTGCTTTCGACGAGCAACTGGCCGTCTTTAACCCCGATTTCTCCCGCCATATAGCTTTTCAGGTTCTGAATGCCAGCCAGGTTTGCCGGCAGCCCGCCCCATAAATCCCAGGAGCGAAAATAGACAAAAAAATTAAGCGCGCCATCTTGCAGGCGGGTGTCGATGGACCGTAAACAGGGCGGATCCAATAACGTGAGGTCCGATGGATGGGCGACTTGCAGGACCATCTGATTGTTGCGGGCGCCAAAGGTTTTATAGGTTTGAATCACCCATTCGATCTGGTTGAGGTACAAAACGCCGTCTTCTTCGAAAACAACCTTGCCGTCGACGTCGCGTTGATCAACGATCTCCGTATTGTGGGCTTGCCACCAAGCGAGCTTGTCCCCGGTCAGGGGCGTGCGGGTCAGGCGCTCTCCGTACGTATAGGACTCGCCGGGTTCCTTGTGCCCGGTCATCAAATATTCAATATAAGATCGCTCATAGCCTTCACCGCCATAAATATAGGCCTCTTCAACCGGGTTGGGAATGCCGCAACCGGGTGGAATGTCCGGTATCAGCGGCTCGGTATAGGGGTGTTTGACATGCCCGATAAAATAATCATATTCCAGACGCGTCTGTCCGGCGTAAGACCCTCGATCGATCGTAAAGCGGCTGCCCTTGTCAAGAATGTCGTGGACCGCCTGAAACCACAAATCCGGGAGGTCGCGCGCTTCAATTTTATGAATGTTCATAATCGCCTTTAAATTTAAGGTTCCTGAAAACAGGTGGGTTAAGCCGCGGGAGCGCCGCGGGCCGGGTTGGCCAAGGGGCTATGTTGAGATCGTTTCTAAATGTCTAGGGTGCTTACTTCCAGGGCATTGTTCTGAATAAACTCGCGCCGCGGTTCGACCTCGTCGCCCATCAAAATTGTGAAAATTTCATCCGTCTCGACAACATCTTCAATCTTAACTTGTAACAGGGTACGCTTTTCCGGATTCATCGTCGTTTCCCACAACTGGTCCGGATTCATTTCGCCCAAACCTTTATACCGTTGAATGCCAATCCCCTTTTTACCCTCTTCCAACATGTAGCTTAATAATTGTTGTTTGTTGTCCAAGACGATTCGGCCGGGCCTTTTTATCAGACCCATAAATGGCAAAGGGGGGGTTATCATATTTACTGAACTGCTTGCTCAAGGCCAGACAGGTTTGAAAATCTTTGGATGAAATCAACCCGCGCCCTATTTTAATCGGCTTAATCCGTTTTTGGCCGAAGCCACTCATCTCCGCCCCGCCGTTTCCGTTGTTTGATGGGGTTACCATTAACTCAAAAACATCAAGGTCGTCATTCCAAACAAGCGCACCGACCTCGTAACCCTTGGCGATAAATTCATCTATTAAAGACATCATCTGGTCTTTGTCTTGCAAAAATTTTTTGTTTTGGGCACATGTTTTGATCAACATTTCGGCCAACTCCGCCCGAATGCCCTTGCGTTCCATGGACTGAATTACGGTAAAATAATCGGACAGATTTCCGATTAACAAATACAACGCGTGCGCTGACAATTTTTTTTCATCTTTTCCAAATCGAACTGCTTTTTGCTCACAAATTCTTTTGACAATGTAATCGTTGAACTCCACCTCGTTTTTTATATAGAGGGCGCTTTTGCCTTTACCGACCCTGAAAAGGGGCGGTTGGGCAATATAAAGAAATCCTTTATCAATCAATTCGGGCATTTGTCTGTAGAAAAAGGTCAACAAAAGCGTTCGGATATGGGACCCGTCCACGTCGGCATCGGTCATGATAATCACTTTATGATACCGAATTTTATCAATATCGTATTCTTCGCTCCCAACACCGGCGCCAAGTGCCGTTATGATATTCTTGATTTCTTCACTGCGCAGAATTTTATCGAAGCGCGCCTTTTCGACATTTAAAATTTTACCCTTGAGGGGCAGGATCGCCTGAAACTTTCGATCACGGCCCTGTTTGGCCGACCCGCCGGCGGAATCTCCTTCAACTAAAAATATTTCCCGTTATAGCCGGATCCGACGACTGACACTCTGCCAGTTTACCGGGCAGGGTCGCATCCATCAGGGAACCTTTTTGGCGGGCCATATCTTTGGCTCGGCGGGCCGCATCCCTTGCGCGGGCCGCATCGACCGCTTTGGCGATAATTTTTTTGGCAATTGCTGGATTTTCTTCCAGATAAACACTTAACTTTTCGTTGATCAACGATTCGACCAGCCCTTTTACCTCGCTGTTGCCGAGTTTGGTTTTGGTCTGGCCTTCAAATTGGGGTGACATAATCCGAAGACTGACAACGGCCGTTAATCCTTCCCTGGCATCATCGCCACTAATTTTGGCCACCATTTTTTTGGGAAGGTTGCCGTTGGTTGCATACTGATTGATGGTGCGGGTCAATGCCGCTTTAAAGCCGATGAGATGAAAACCACCCTCGATGGTATTGATATTATTCGCAAAAGAGAATATTTTTTCTTTATAGGTATCGTTGTACTGGATCGCGACTTCGATTTCGACATCGTTTTTAACACCTTCGATAAAAATCGGCTTGTGCAAGGTCGTATGGCGTTTGTTGATATATTCAACATAGGAAACAATCCCGCCCTTGTAACGGAATTCCTCTTTTTTATCCGATCGTTCATCTTCAATGCTAATCAACAAACCCTTGTTTAAAAAAGCGAGTTGCTCGCAAACGGCGGCATAAAATCTCAAATTTAAAATTATCGGTATTAAAAATGGTGCTGTCCGGATGAAAATGAATTTTCGTGCCCCGTTTGCGTGTTTTGCCGATAACTTTCAGTTCGCTGGTTTTATCTCCTTTTTCATAGGTCTGGTAATAAATTTTGCCGCCAGAATATATTTCAACTTCTAAAAATTGTGACAAGGCATTGACGACGGAAACCCCAACACCGTGCAAACCGCCGGAAACTTTATAGGAATCGTTGTCAAATTTACCGCCGGCATGCAATTTGGTCAAGACAACTTCAACCGCAGGAACTTTTTCGGTTTGATGAATACCAACCGGAATACCGCGGCCGTTATCGGTAACACTGACGCTGTTGTCGATATGAATAATCGACCTTGATTTTTTTGCAATAGCCGGCCATGGCTTCATCGATGCTGTTGTCCACAACCTCGTAAACCAGATGATGAAGCCCTTCAACATCAACATTGCCAATATACATGGACGGCCGTAAACGGACCGGTTCAAGCCCTTCAAGTACATCAATACTATTTTCATCGTAGTGATCGTTCCATTAGATTCTCATCGGCATAATGACGCTTAAAAAGTTGGTTTCGTTTTCCCCTTCAATAAAGCAGGGTTTCTCATCACTGGACATAAACAGGACCACATTGGGACTGTCGATGACGTTCAAAATTTCAATAAAATATTTGGGATTGAAAGCGACTTCGATCAAATTGCCATTATATTCGATCTGCCATCTCCTCTTTGGACTCACCGATATCAGGATTCGTAGCGGTTATTACGAGGTTATTCTCCCCAAAAGCAAAAATAGCGCCCTTATAATTATCGGATGTCAAAATCGACATTCGCTTTAACATCTTGGTGAATCTCTCTTTGTCGATGATAATGCTATGCCCTTCACTTTTGGTAATAATTTCTTTATATTGGGGAAACTCACCTTCCAAAAGGCGGATGATGATCGTTTCGCTATCTTTTTTAACGACAAAATGATTCGCCTTAAATCCGATCTGAACAGTCCCGTCGGATTGCAAGAATTTACTGACCTCGTGAAGTCCTTTTTTGGGGATTATCAAACCGTTTTCTAAATCGATATCCGTATCTTCGGGAAAATCGTAATCAACGGTGGCGAGTCGACTTCCGTCGGTCGACACCATGCGCAGCCTTTTTGGTCTTCTGTCGCTATACATTTCGAAAAATACGCCGTTAATATGGGCGCGCTTATCATCGAGCGTACCGCCGACCATAACGGTTTTTTCGATCATCTTCTTAAAAGCGGCGGAATCGATCTCAAAAAAAGCGAGGTCTTCAAGTTGCGGGCTGTCCGGAAAATCTTCGGGGTTCATTCCAACGATATGGTACTGAACACTTTTGTTGCCAATTTCAATCCATCGGTTTTCAACTTCATTGATAATAATTTCTGAACTCGGGAATTCTCTAACGATTTCAAAAAATTTCCGCGCTGTAATAGCAATGACACCCTCTTTTTCAATGGTCGCCGGATAGGTGCCTTCAAAGCCGGTCTCCAGGTCCGTGGCGATAAGGGCGATGGCGTCTCCGGTTGTTTTGATCAGTACGTTCTCGGTTATGGCGAGGCTGCTTCGACGCCCCGTCAGCCCTTGTACTTTTGACAAAACTTCGGCAATGTCGCTTTTGCTAATTTAATCTTCATAATATTATCCTTATTAAATAAATATAAGTATAATGGTGTCTGTCAACAAGTCTAATAACTTTATAATTTGTTTATTTAATTAAAAATAATGTCGCTGTAAATTCACATTAAGCTTCGACAGAAGCCTTTCATTAACTGAACGTTATGTATATCCAATCCCAGTGTGTTAATAAGTAGATAATTATGAACAAAATTTCAATATCATTTTGTCGTTTTCAATGATCCGGAGAAGCGCGCCGTTATTCTTATTGTTTAAAATTTATAGCTGTTTATGTTTTATATCACCGGAACCGGCTACGTGTCTAACAGCCGTGGCCGCCGCCGGTTAACAGCACGTGCTCACGCGTGGTCACCCCGGGTTTATCCAGGCGCCGATGCGGGGCACAATGGCGGCGGACCACTGCTCTGATAATCTTTTTTTTATATATAGTTTGAATAGGTTATCAATAAATTCCAGCGCTTTGGAATACAGATAATATTTTTCAAGGACCGCCCCTTCCAGTTGTTCTTCAGATTCGATTGGTCCGGTATAGGGTATCTTAAAATTTGAGAGATTGAAACTTTCGCCTTTGAGAGTGAATTGCCAGCGATTCGCGCCGCACGTTAAGACCAAATTCAGTTCCGTAACCAAACCGCCCTTATCCAAGGACAATTTGCCCTCCTGCAAGTCGGCATCGTTTCCTTTAATGGTAACGCTTTCCAATGCCTCCTTGCGGATATTTTCGATCACAATCCGGTTGCCGGTTTCCAAACCGACAAACTCGGGATCAAGGGGGGTTAATAATTCCGGGTCTTTGTTAATAACATACCACAACCAGGTTAAAAATTCGTAACCGATAAACTTGTAGCGATTGTAGGCAACAGCGATATCTAACATGGTTTAGGGTCGAAAGGTTGTGGGCGTTATTTTGCTTAAGCGATCGCGGCCCGCTGGCGAGAGATCCGATTCCAAATCAGCGAGCGTATAGGGGAACAGGCGCACGAGCACACATTTAAAGGTTTTTAAAAACAACGTTTCTAAGGTTTCATTGGCCGCTTTTAAATTTGATAGAAACCAGACCGTCGATTCATCATAATTCCAGACAACGTCATACAGGTGCGGCGTGGCGGGTATCCGCAGACTTAAGGCGTTTATAATCTGATCTTTTAACATCTTTTTTTCATCCTGCGCCAGATAGCGACGACCGGTCTTTTTGAGGAGGCGGTTTTGCTCGATAATATAATTCTTTTGAATTATTCTGGGCGGAATGGTTTTTTTATCGATCCGGAGGGTAAAAATAAAAACGGTTCCGAAAACAAAGGAAGCACCATTGAAATCGGGTTGATAAGGATTATCGAGCGACGTCCACCCAACCGTTTTGTCCGAACCCACCGCCTCTGACTCCGGGATAGCATACTGCTTTAAGGCGTCTTCGATGGTTTGGGTAACTGGCGCTTTTAGTTTTCCTTCAACTTTGTAACGTGTTATTGAAACCGATGATGATAATATTCCCATATATAACGAATGACTTTAAAAACATCTGATAATACTATATGTTGTATATATTCTTAGTTAAATAAGAATATATAGCTTTAATTGGGCAACTATACAAGCAGTTTTTTATGAATTTTATTGCAGATTTACACGTTCATTCCAAATATTCCATTGCGACGGCGAAAAACCTGGACCTCGAACATCTGTACATCGCGGCACAGATGAAAGGCCTTCGCGTTGTTGGAACGGGCGATTTCACCCATCCGGCTTGGTTTAATGAAATTGAAACCAAACTACGCCCGGCAGAAAGCGGTTTATATCAGTTAAACCGGAAACTTGCATCGATTTGTGACGCGCACGTGCCCCGGTCCTGCAGAGGCCCGGTCCGATTCATCCTCGAAACCGAGATCAGCAGTATATATAAAAAGGATAACAAAACACGTAAAAACCACAATCTGGTCTTTGCGCCGAATCGCCGGGTTGCAAAAAAATTTAACGCCCGACTGGATCGCATCGGCAACATCAAGGCGGACGGCCGACCGATTCTCGGCTTAGACGCCAAAAAGCTGCTTGAAATCATGCTGGACATATCGGAGGCGTCTTTCCTGATACCCGCCCATATATGGACACCCTGGTTTTCTGTTTTGGGGTCTAAATCCGGCTTCGATTCCTTGGAAGAATGTTTTGAAGATTTGACACCGCAGATCTTTGCCGTTGAAACCGGCCTATCTTCTGATCCGGCCATGAATTGGCGCGTCTCCAGCCTGGATGGTTTGACCCTGGTTTCCAATTCCGATGCCCATTCGCCGTTCAAGTTGGGCCGTGAAGCCAACCGTTTCAACACCGAATTTTCATACAACGGCATCAGGTCAGCCCTTAAAACCGGTGACCCGGATAAGTTTTTAGGCACTTACGAATACTATCCTGAAGAAGGCAAATATCATTTAGACGGACACCGCAAGTGCAAAGTTCGCCAGTGGCCCCAGGAGACGATCACCCAGGGCGGGCTCTGCCCGGTTTGCAACAAACCGTTAACACGCGGGGTTTTGTACCGGGTTGAAGCGTTGGCTGACCGACCGCTGGGTGCCAAGCCGCGGCAACACCACCCTTTCGCCAGCATGCTTCCATTAACCGATATCCTTTCGGAATTGCTTCAAAAGGGGCCGATGACCAAAACCGTCCAGCGAACCTATGCGTCCCTTTTAGCGGAATTCGGCTCGGAATTTGATATCTTGCACAAACACGATACCGACGACCCTCGCCATCGCGGGCGCGCCATTTATCGGTGAAGCGATCCGGCGCATGCGCGCCAAGGAGATCCAGGTTAATCCCGGGTACGACGGTGAATTCGGAAAAATCAAGATTTTCAAACCAGGTGAACGGGAAAAGCTGGCTGGACAGAAAACCTTGTTTAACACGCCCCTGTCACGACCGAAGCACGCCCAAAAGAAGCATCACAAGCGCGCATCAGGGCCGCGCATGACCCCCATGGCCCGCAGCGGCCCGACAAAAAAAACAACCACACCACCCAACCGTGTCTTGGAAGAATTAAATACAGCGCAACGCCAGGCGCTTGAACACGATCATGGACCGCTGTTGATTGTGGCAGGACCCGGAACCGGGAAGACCCGCACCCTGACCCATCGCATCGCTTACCTTATTGAAAACCGCAAGATACCGGCGCAACGCATCCTGGCGGTGACGTTTACCCACAAAGCGGCCCAGGAGATGCAAGCGCGCCTGCAAAAACTTCTTGACCCGACCCAACCATTGCCCCTGGCAACGACATTGCATTCCTTTTGTTTAGGGCTCTTGTCCGCAAGGCCTGCAACAAAACCACCGGCAATCATCGACGACGCACAGCAAGCGTATCTTATCCAGGAGGCCGCCCAGGCCGTCGCTGCCCAAGGGACGCCGATCGATATCCCGATTCGGACGCTGAAAAATCGAATTATGGGGCTCAAACAACGAATTGTGGGGCCCGATGATGTTTTGGCGGATGCGCTAAAAGAAGTGGATGCGGAGGCAATTGCACCCGTATATCGCCAATATCAGCACCAGCTAGCCATCCATAATAGCTGGGATTATGAAGACCTGATCTTTAAAAGCGTCAAACTTTTGGAGTCCGACGCACACGTGCGCACCGGGTACCAAGACGCGTATCCATATATTTTCATTGACGAATACCAGGATTTAAACCAGGGTCAATACCGGTTGATCAAAACGCTTGCACCGTTGGGTCGGGAGTTGTGCGCAATCGGCGATCCGAATCAAGCGATCTATGGTTTCCGTGGATCGGACGTAACCTATTTTAATCTATTTAAAACGGATTTTCCCGATGCCCGGGTGATTCATCTGGCGCGTAATTACCGCTCAACACGAACCATTGTAGAGGCCTCGAACCAGGTCATTCAAACCCCGCGCAGCAGCCCAACCAACGTTAAAACGTACTCACAGATCGATGGTTTGCGGACGGTCCATATTTTAAAAGCCCCAACGGACAAGGCCGAGGCGGTTGCGGTCGGCAAAACCATTGAGCGCCTGGTGGGCGGTTCCGGATTTCATGCGATTGATTTCGGCAAAGTCGATGGCAACCCGATGGCGGAGACTTTTTCCTTTAAAGATTTTGCCGTTTTGTTTCGTACCCGCGCGCAGGGCGAAACCCTTGCACCGATTTTTGACAAGGCCGGTATTCCCGTTCAAATCGCAAACCGTCGGGTTCGTTATCACGACGGTGTCCTGGGGGGCTTGCTGTCCCTGTTAAAGGTGGTGCAGGACACAGGCACCTATCTGGATTTTAAACAGATTATCAATCATATGGGTGCGGGCCTCGGCGCCCAAACATGGCAGACGTTCAAGACCTGGGGTTTTGAAAACCACTACGATTTAAATCAAGCCCTGCGCAAGGCCCGACGCTTTCCGATTGCCGGGATGCGGCGTGAACGGCAGACGAAGCTGAATGCTTTTATCGGGCTTTTGCAACAACTTCAAACAGAAACAGCCGCTTTGACCGGAGCGGCTAAAGTGCGCTATCTTCTTGAAAACACAAAATTGGGGCAGCAGCAAAAAAAGCAGGCCGCCAGGGAGGACGCGTTGCAGCACCTGTTGGATGCGGCTGACCGATTCGGTCCTCGAACGGACGCCTTGCTCGCCCACCTGGCCTTGGAAAGCGATACCGACTTATACGACGCAGAAGCGGAAAAAGTTGCGCTGATGACCCTACATGCCGCCAAGGGGTTGGAGTTTCCGGTGGTTTTTATTGTGGGATGCGAGGACCATTATCTCCCGTATCGCCGGCCGGACAAAGCGCCGGTGGATGTCGACGAGGAACGGCGTTTGTTTTATGTCGCCATGACCAGAGCACAAGACCAGTTGTTTTTATCGTGGGCTCAGACCCGACGGATTTACGGTAAAAAAGAGATGCGCTGCCTGTCGCCTTTCGTTGAGGATATCGAAGCGCATCTGAAGACCCAGTCGGAAACCGGCCCCCGTCGGAAGCGCGCGGCCGGTCAGACGCAGTTGGCGCTTTTTTGACCAGAACGACCTGCACCCGTAACAGGATATTGGGGCCATGAGCAAGATCATTGAATTTAATTCCCATGAACAAAGGCTGGCAAAAGTTCAGGCCTATACCGATTCGATCGAGTTGGTCATGGAACAAGCGGCCGAGGCGATCCCGTTTCTGTGCCGCGCTTTCAAGCATACCCCGGTTGATCTAAAGCTCAAGATAATCCTGCTGTTGGGAAGTTTTCCCCAAAAAGACGTGGCCTGGACCCTCTATCATATTATGACCGACGCGGTGGAAAGCGAAGAGATTCGCCAGGCCGCTTCGGTGCAACTCAGCGTCACGGCATCCTTTCTACGGGACCCGCAGCCGATTGTCGACACATTGGTCAGCGCTATCAAAGAGGGCGATTCAATCGATAAGCGGTTGGCCGCGTTTGCCCTGGGGTGGGAGGGTAACGCCCAAGCGGCGATCCCTTTGATTGAACTGTTATATGATACGGACACCGACGTGCAGCAAGCGGCGGTGAACGCCCTGGCCAACTTACGGGATGACCGTATTTTAAACCTGTTGCTCGAAAGATTGGAACACGGACCTTTGGATCAGAAACGGGCCATCCTATATAACTTATGGCGCTTTTATTCGCGGCGCGAAGAGGTCGTTGCCGTGTATTTAAAATACCTCGAGCATCCAGATGAAGACTTGCGGTTCGATGCCTTGGTGTTATTGGGACCGGTTGTTGAGGCGGAAACCTATCTCGAGACGTATGCGCGCTGCCTGCACGATTCAAACCCGCGCGTGCGGCGCTTGGCCCTGGAATATCTATTGGCGTGTGACGCCAAGCGCTTGGCGGAAATATATAATGAAATCAGTCGACTGATAACAGATCCCGACCATGCGGTCAAACGCCTGGCGATCCAGTGTGTACATAAAATCAACCCAAACGGACACATCGATGAACCGACCTAGCAGCCGTCCTAAATACCGTCAGCACCTTCTGGCCCTTGCGTTCGCGTTTTTTCTTTGGCTGACAGCGCTACCGGCCAGTGGCGACATCTACATGTATATCGACAGCCAGGGCATCCTGCACTTTACCAATACGCCAACCTCCTCAAACTATAAACTCTACATCAAGGAAAAGCCGAAGCGGCGGCCGGCGGCCCATGCAACCAAACAGTTTGATCCTCTCATCCAAGAAGCGGCCAAGAAACATGGCGTTGCCTTTCCTTTGTTAAAGGCCCTGATTAAAGTCGAATCGGATTTCGACCCCAAAGCGGTGTCCCGTTCCGGCGCCCTGGGATTGATGCAGATCATGCCCGACAATTTCAAGGCGTTTAAAATCCAGGATCCGTTTGATCCAGGGCAAAATATCATGGGCGGGGCCTGGTATTTAAGTCAATTGCTTCAACGCTTTGACGGCCAACTCCCCTTGGCATTGGCCGCCTATAATGCGGGCCCGACGATTGTTGAACAGTACCAACGGGTGCCACCGTTCAAAGAAACGGAAAAGTTATGTACAGAAAGTCATGAAGTACTACTATTCCTATAAAAAGAGTTAAGTGACGCTAGCCGGCAAGGCACCGACCGAAAGTAAGGGACACGGTGCCTGACGGGCCACGCGATCCGTCGTCGATCCGACCAAAAGCTTTTCTACCAAACCCATGCCCCGCACGCCCAGAACAATCAAATCCATTTTGTGCAAAATAGCGTATTTTGTAATTTCTTCATATGGTTGTCCCGCCAGTATCTGGGTTTGAGGGTTACACCAATGATATGAGTCCGCAGGTAGGCGGGCCTCTAAGCGACCTTCCAATTGTTCATGGAGGTCTTCGGACCGGCGGGAGATCGGCTGTGGGCCCGACTTAAGTAGATTTTCATAAACGGAAGGTGCGATGACATGGATGAGGTGCAGTTCTGACTGCAGCTCCTGGGCCAGGCTGAGGGCGTATTGCAGCGCGTGATCCGAAGCGGAAGAGAAATCACAACCAACCAGGATCCGGTGAAACTTGGTCTCCAGGTTGATTGGCGCCGTGACCTTGGGGTCATGGCTGCGCATGATTAAAAGGGGGCATGCAAGTGTTCGCATCAATCGTTCGGTAACCGAGCCGATAATCAATCGTTTCAAACCACTGCGGCCGTGGGTGGCCGTAATTGCCAGGTCGATCTGTTTTTCTTGGACCAGGCGCGCCAGCGTGTCCGCCGGATGTCCGTCCTGGACCAGCGTTTGATAGTCGACGGATGAAGAACCGACAATCTTTTGCAGCGTTTCCTCGGCATAGGCTGTGGCCTGGTCCTGCATTTCAATCGGCGTGTAAAAACCATCATGATATATGGCGGTGGCTGTCAGGTCGATAATGTGGCAGATGTACAACTGGGCATTGAATTCACGGGCCAGCGCTACCCCAACCGCAATCGTTATGTTCGAGAAATCTGATAAGTCCGATGCGCAGAGTATTTTGTTGGTCTGAATTTTCATAATTCTGCCTCCTTTTGGGTTGACAATAACTATAAAATTCAAATGCTTGTGTGGGTTTCACTTTAATCTTGCGAAACAGGACGACCGACGCCGCGGCATTGCGAACGTTAAGGTCAGACCGGAGCGCGCTAGGCGCTGGCAGGAACGTTGAGACAGCGGTTTTCGAAGTTCAGCGGTACTGACATAGAAAGAACCTTGTGAAAACCAGGTGGATGAGGAGAGACGAATTTGTCGTACGATCGATTAAGAGACACGCATAACAACGCCAGCAACACCCGGAGGGCGCAGCCACAGGCGCTTATACACCCAAAATAAACATGGCCTGCTTATTGTCCATAGAAAGGGCCCCTCTTTTTTGATCGCAAGCTTGACTCAAAGCATCAAATCGCGATCGATCAGCGCGTGGGCTTTTACCACCCCTTGGGACGCGCCGGTGTTTTGGATGGTGACGCTTCCTTTGATCGTTACACCACCTTCAAAAGCGACGTCGCCTTTGATCGTGAGGCTTGCGCAGTTGATCAAAGATGGCACACCGGCTGGAAATCTTTGGTCAAAACGGTCGATGTGGCCGTAGTAGATGGGGTCCAGAGCGATCTTGATCCGCCCCAAATTACGTTCCGGGTTTTGAATCAAGCGCCCGGTTTGATCCAACACAAAGCAGTCCGAGCGCAAGGCCATGAGGTCGGTGCACTTTTTGACGGGATAGAAGCGTGACGATCGGGTTTTGATAGCAGCGGCGTTTTCAAAAAGCGCGATTGCGGCCCCCATGGCCGATTCCACCTGGTAAACCGCAGGGCTCTGTTCGTCACGAGGGTCGAGCGTTTTGGGATTCAGAATCAAAGGCAGCTGTACCGTACCTTCACGTTCAATCAGTTCTTGCAATTGAACCAGGTTAACCCACAGGTTGTTGGTGTTGAAAAAGCGAAACTGTTCGATGTCTTTAAAGGCGTCCAAGTCGGTTGGCGGACATTGGGCAATTTCCCGCAAGAGCAACCGGCCGCGGGTGTGGCGCGCCAAATGACCCCCCTTCATGTCGGCCGGGGTGCGCTCGGCCACTTCCATCATGAACGGCAGGTTTTGGGAGGCGAAGTATCCCAACAGGCCTTCATCGGCCGTGGCCCCCAGATTATCCGAATTACAGATGAGGGCGTACTGGCTACCGTTGTCGAGCAGCCGCTGGAGCGTTCCGGACGTGTAAAGCGCGGTGTAAACATCGCCATGGCCGGGCGGATTCCATTCAAGGTTGGGGTTGTCAGGCCACGTGGCCGGCTCGAAACCGGAGCGCAGGATTTTTGGAAACTTGTTTTGCAAGAACAGCAACGGGGCTTGCGATGGGTTGATGCGGGCCAGCGCCTCACGGGTGTCCTCGTGCGTGCTGAAGCTGTTCATGATCGCCAGGCTTGTATTTGACTGTTGTGCCTGCTGCACAATAATATCGAGAAACGATCGGCCGTCTTTTACCGCGAGCAATGATTTGGCGGTCTGCAGGCCCATACTGGTACCCAAACCGCCGTTAAGGACGATCATGACAAAGTGGGTCATCGCCTTGCGTCCGGCTGAGCGATAAGACGCCAGGGACTCACTGTTTTGCACTTCTTCGGCCGGGACGGGTTGAATTTCGAGGTTCGATATCAGGCCGCTCTCGCCGCTAACAACCAATTGATAATAATTGCGAAAGGTTTCAATAACCACGGGCGCAAGGTTGGCCTGCTGCATTTTAGCGGCGAATGCGGGCCAGTGCTGCAAAGAATCTGAGGGTTGCTTCATGCCGGTTTCCTCAGGTCGCTCGGGACGTGTGCTGGATGGCTCACGGTCCGCTATTCTAACGGCTCAATCCATCCAAGCGGGTCCTCGGCCTGGCCAAATTGAATCCCCTGAATGGCATCATAGAGTTTTTGGGCCAAGGGCCCGACGGAGCCGTCTCCTACGGAGATGATTTGATCACCGTATTTCAGCTCACCCACAGGTGAGATCACCGCTGCGGTTCCGGAGCCGAAGATTTCCTGGAGAGTGCCTGCCGCGTGAGCATCCACGACTTCGTCGATGCTGATTTTGCGTTCGGTTACCTTGAGGCCGAACTGCTTGCCAAGGGCGATGACAGAAGCGCGCGTAATGCCGGGCAAAATGCTGCCGCTAAGCATGGGGGTGATGAGCTCATCATCGATCAGGAAAAAGATGTTCATGGCGCCGACTTCTTCGATATATTTTTGTTCCACACCATCGAGCCATAAAACCTGGGTATAGCCTTCTTTATGGGCCCGCTCTCCGGCGTACAGGCTGGCGGCATAATTTCCAATCGTTTTGGTTTCACCGACCCCGCCCCGCACGGCACGCACGTATTCACGGGTTACCCAGATTTTAATGGGATTGAAGCCCTCGGAATAATAAGCGCCGACCGGAGACAAAATGATAAAAAACCGGTAGGTAAACGACGCACGGACACCCAGGAAGGGGTCGGTGGCGAGAATCGTGGGGCGAATGTAAAGCGTGGTCCCCGGTTCGCTGGGAACCCAATCTTTTTCCACAATCAGGAGTTGCTTTAGGGCGTCCAGCGCAAAATCAGGATCGACTTCGGGAATGCACAGGCGGTGGGCCGAGCGATTTAAGCGTTTGAAGTTTTCCTGGGGCCGAAAAAGTTGAATCGCGCCGGCAGCGGTGCGGTAGGCCTTGAGGCCTTCAAAGACGCCTTGGCCATAATGGAGAACCATGGTCGCCGGATCCATGCTGATATCGGCATACGGCTCGATCCGCGGGTTGTGCCATCCTTTGTCAGGATGATAATCCATGTTAAACATGTGATCCGTAAAAATAGTTCCAAAGCCGAGTTTGGTTTCGTCGGGTTTAGGCTTCAGGGTTGCGGCTTTCGTAAGGGCGACTTGCATGGTATCCTCCTGGTAAATAGTATCGAGCGTAAATCCGTAACGCGAATTATTCCGCGCGCTTCCAAAGCAATAGGCCGGTTGCGGCGTCATATTGACGGGTCAGGGGCGGTCCGGTCAGTTCCTGCAGATCGATTTCTCCCGCAAAAACAATCGTCTTGGTAAACAGGCGCCCTCCGATGGTCTGTCCGTCCGTATCACTCAGTACGGCTGAGACGTACACAAAGGGGCGTTTGTCCCTGACAGAGACGTTGCCCTGGCAGGCGACCAAAGACAAGGGTTTGTCTTCGACCGCCGTAACATACACGTGTTGTTGCTGGTCAAAATTGCCGAGTGTCACCGAGACCAGCGCCCCTGTCACCGTAAAGGCCGCCATTTGAATGTCTCGGGCCTGGCAAAATGCTTCAATGGCCGCAATCAAATCCTGGCCCTGGGGCAGACGCCCCAGGAATCGACGTCCAAGGGAAAATTCCTGGCGTACGATGTTTTCCACTATTTCAGCCAAAGGGGTTGCGGTTAGAAGGACACGCGGCCAATCAGAAAATGATATATCCGAAATTTATAATAAATCAAGGACATTTATACAAAACTCCTTATTATAACAATATAATCGTAACCTTTGGTTGATAGGATTGCGAAACAGTGCGAAATGGCGTAGGTATAACCTGGCGCGGCATGCGTATCTGTATTCATCAAATCCGTTCCACAAATCATAACGCGCACTTTGGGTTACAACCCACCGAACAAGGAAGGCCCCATGAACCTATCTGTTATTAATCCGTTTAATCAGGAAGTGTTTACTGAAGTCGCTTACGACGACGACCAACAGCTCGATCGCAAAATCACGGCTGCGCGGCGGGCTTGGGAAAAATGGTCGCGCTTGTCGTTGGACGAGCGGGCCGAGTATGTCACGGTTGGCCTGGATTATTTCCATCATAACCAGGCCGCCATTGCCCAGGAGATCAGCTGCCAGATGGGCAAGCCCTTGTATGAGGCCCACAATGAATTCAGGGGCTTTTTCGAGCGGGCCGAGTACATGTTGGCCATTGCCCGGGAAACGTTGGCGCCGGATATTTTGCCTGCCAAGGCCGGTTTCGAGCGCCGGATCCAACACGAACCCCTGGGTGTTGTACTGGACATTGCCGCCTGGAACTATCCGCTCTTGATCGCGGTAAATGTCGTGATTCCGGCCCTATTGGCCGGCAACGCGGTTTTACTCAAACACAGCGCGCGCACACCGCTGTGCGGGATTCATTTTGAAAAGGCCTTTGCTCAGGGGTTTGATGGCCTGGTTGCTAATGTGATCCTTTCCCATGCGCAAACGCTGGACCTGATTCAAGATCGCCGCATCGATCACGTGGTGTTTACAGGGTCGGTTAACGGCGGCCAAGCGGTATACCGGGCCGCGGCCAAGGGTTTGATCGATGTGGGCCTGGAGCTGGGCGGCAAAGACCCGGCCTATGTTGCCGCGGATGCGGATTTGGATTTTACGGTGCCCAATGTGGTGGAGGGCGCCTGCTACAATGCCGGCCAATCGTGCTGTGCCATCGAGCGTGTTTATGTGCATCAAAGCCTTTATGATAGGTTTGTCGATCAGGCCCATGGGGTCATGACGCAGTATGTCATGGGAGATCCTCTGGATAAACAGACGACCCTGGGACCGCTGGCCGACCGCAACTCCCTTGATTTTCTTGAACAACAGGTGGCGCAGGCCAGCCGTCAGGGTGCTCAAATTGTGGCAGGTGGAACGCGGCTCGGCGACACAGGTGGCAATTTTTTTCAACCGACACTGTTAAAAAATGTGCCCAATGATGCGCATGTCATGCAGGAAGAAAGTTTTGGTCCGGTGCTTCCGGTCTGTGCGGTGGCTTCGGACCAGGAGGCCCTGGAGATGATGAACCAGACCCGTTTCGGCCTGACAGCCTCGGTTTGGACACCGGATCAGGATCGAGCCGAGTGGTTTGCACGAGAACTCAAGGCCGGAACCATCTATCAAAACCGCTGCGATTACCTGGATCCGGCCCTGCCTTGGACAGGGGTGAATGAGAGCGGCATGGGATCGAGCTTGTCTAAATACGGGTTTTATCACCTCACCCGGCGCAAAAGCATTCACTTTCGAACCCAGATTTGATGCCGTTTTAACGCTAACCGTGATTCGTTTTTGTATGTATTTTATTAGTCTTCCCGGGAGGCTATGAAATAAAACACGGCAACATGACGCCTAACAGTTGCTAAATATTGCAAGATTATTAGAAGTGGTTTCAAAATGAGGATTTTAGCTCAAGGCCAAGGCGGAGCACCGTTTCAACCCGCAGGCATACACATGTATGTTGAGGATTTGAAACTGGGCTCCAACGCCGGGATTGAGTTAAAAGACCCTTTTGAGACCACTTCTATTCGGGGGTGACATACGCCGCCGTGATCCCGCCATCGACCGTAAACGTCGAACCATTGACGTAGGATGAATCGTCCGATGCCAGAAAAAGAGCCGCCTGCGCCATTTCACGGGCTTCGCCGAAACGGCCCATAGGGATGTGCACCAGGCGGCGCTGGCGTTTTTCTTCCGTGTCCAGAAACTTCATCAGCAATTCGGTGTGCAGGGGGCCCGGACAAAGGGCATTGACCCGAATGTTTTCGCGGGCATGGATGATAGCCAACTCGCGGGTCATGGCCAAAACCCCGCCTTTGCTGGCGGTGTAAGCAATCTGAGGGGTCGCCGCGCCCAGGATTGCAACGAACGAGGCCGTATTGATCACCGCCCCACCCCCGGCGCGTTTCAACGCCGGAATACCGAATTTGCATCCCAGAAAGACGCCTTTGAGGTTGACGGCCATGGTGAGATCCCAGACGTCCTCTTCAGTAGCCATGGCGTTGTCATCCCCGGAGTGCATGATCCCGGCATTGTTAAAAAGCACGTTGAGGTGACCGAACGTTTCCTCGGCCTGGGTGACCATGGTTTCACAGTCCGCAGCCTTGGACACATCCGCTTCAACGAAGATCGAGTGCCCCCCTTGGGCTTCGATTTGGGTGACGGTTTCCTGGCCGCCGTGTCCGTCAACATCACACACCACCACAGCAGCCCCTTCGCGGGCGAACAGCAGGGCCGTTTCCCGGCCGATGCCGCTGGCGCCGCCGGTGATCAAAGCCACCTTGTCTTTTAATTTCATCATGGGATCCTTTGGATGTAAGTTTTCTATTTGTTATCGGCCGCTGCGATTAAGGCCGCGAATAATTTTTGTTGCAACGGATCATGGGCCGCTGTCAGTTCCGGATGCCATTGAACCGCGACCAGCCGAGGGTGGTCTGCCATTTCAACAGCCTCGATGGTATTGTCCGGTGCCCGGGCAACCACGCGGAGACCCTTACCGAGTGCGCGGATGGCCTGGTGGTGCCAGGAGGCTATGCGGAGGGTCGTCCGACCGACAATTTTAGCCAGGCGGGAATCGGTGCTTATGGTAATGGCATGTTCGACCGGCTCCCGCGGAGGGGCGCGGTGCAAGGTGGTCTCACCTACCTCGTCAGGCAGGTGCTCGATCAAGGTGCCACCGAGAGCCACATTGAGCACCTGAATTCCGCGACAGATCGCCAGGCAGGGTTGTTGTCGTTCTAAAATCGCTTGGATTAGCGCCAGTTCGCCGTGATCGCGCTCGGCATCGACCATGTAGGTTTTATCGGAAGCACGGCCCCCGTACAACTGCGGGTCCAGGTCTCCGCCGCCTGCCAAAATGAATCCCTGAAGACGATCCAGCAAGGTCTCCGGGGTCAGTTCGCCGGGCGGAATCAAAACCGGTATGCCGCCTGCCAGGCGTACGCATAGGACATAGTCCGTTGGAAGGGCATAGCGGTTTTGTTCATCTTTACCGTAGGTTGTTATACCGATTAAGGGTCGGGTCATGGCACGGGCTCAAATGCGTTCAAAATAGCGTTGTCGTTCCCAGTCGGTCACCGCATTGGCAAAGGCTTCATGTTCGACGCGAAAGAAATGGGCATAGTGCCGGGTCACGTCTTCACCCAGAACGCTTTGAACGAAATCACTGTGTGCAAACACGTCACAGGCGGCCTCCAGGGATTTCGGCACAAAGGCGATGCTCTCGGCAGCATAGACATTGCCATCAAATATCTGCGGGTGGTTCAATCTGGTTCGCAATTCCATCAAGGCCTGATGCCAGCGCGGCCGCGAAAGCGAGATACGGGTTACAGTCGGCCCCCGGGATACGGCATTCGATGCGCAGACTGTCACCATGACCCACGACGCGAAAACCGGCCGTCCGGTTGTCGTAGCTCCAGGCAATCCGGGTCGGGGCCCAGGAACCGGCTTGATAGCGTTTGTAGGCGTTAACCGTTGGGGCGTAAAAAACCATGAAATCGGGTACATGGGCCAGCCACCCGCCCAGAAACCAGCGGAAGATATCTGAACAGCGAATCGGGCCGAACGCGTCCGGGCCCGCAAAAACATTGCGCCCCGCTTGCCACAGGCTGACGTGCACGTGGCAGCTCGAGCCGGCTTGATCGGCAGCGTATTTGGCCATGAACGTAACGCTCACGTTTTGCTGCTCAGCGACCTCTTTCAAGCACTGCTTGTAAACCGAATGCCGATCCGCCATGGTCAGCATGTCGGTGTATTGAACATTGATCTCGTGCTGACCCAGGCCCCATTCGCCTTTGGAACATTCAACCGGCACGCCCGAGTGGTTGAGATGGCGACGAACCGCCCCGTTATAGTTTTCTTCACGGGTTCCCTGCAGCATGTGATAATCTTCAAGATACCAGCCTGCCGGTTCAAGTGCGGTATATTTTTTTCCGGCGGCATCGCGGTATGAATCCTGAAATAAAAAATATTCCAGTTCTGAGCCGGCCATGGACGTGTAGCCCATGCCCGCAGCGCTTTCCAATTGTTGCTTCAACAGAGAACGCGGGGCGACGGATACAGGGGTATGGTCTTCAGAATAATGGACATCACAGATCACCAGCGCGGTGCGTTCGAGCCAAGTGATAACCCGTAGCGTAGAAAGATCCGGCACCAGATGAAAATCCCCGTAGCCTTTGTCCCAGTTGGCAAAATCGTACCCAGCCACAGGTTCCATTTCCATGTCGACGGTCAATAAGTAATTACACGCATGGGTTCCTGTCCTGGGCGATGGTTTTGAGGAAAAAACCGGCATCGAAGCGTTTGCCCAAAAACCGACCGTACAAATCCGTGAAAACGACCTGGACCGTATCGATTTGTTGTTCGTGAACCAAACGTTCCAGCTGGTCGAGCGTTAACATTCCCTTGCTTTCAGCCATTCAAACCTCCTTAAATAAAATTGTTACACAATTTTATTTTATGAAATTCAATCGGTTGAATATCACACAAATTAAATCAACGGCAAGCACTTGTTTGAACCGAATGCACCGGGTTTTGGTAATTCAATAAATATGTTAATGGTGAAGGGTATTTTTTCTTTATACGTTAGAGCGACTTTGTCGCGTCTAATAAGATCGTCCAACGATTTTACGGGAGGGAATTAAATGACCCTGAATATAGCCCATCGAGGGGCACGCAGCCTGGCCCCAGAAAACACGATCCTGGCGGCGCATAAGGGGTTTTTGACTGGGGCCGACTTATGGGAAACCGATGTAACGGTCACCCGCGATGAAACCTTGATCCTGATGCATGACGATACCCTGGCTCGCACTACGGACGCTGTCCAAAAGTTCCCTGATCGGGATCCGTGGAACGTCGCAACCTTCAGCTTGGCCGACATTCGAACCCTGGATGCCGGCTCGTGGTTTACAGCGACCGATCCGTTTGGGCAGGTTGCGGCCGGGGCGATCGATGCCCAAGCAAGCGCTTTAATTGAAAAAGCCAGGGTTCCGACGTTGGAAGAAGCCCTTCTTTTTACTAAAGATAACAAGTGGATAGTTAACTTGGAACTCAAACCGATCCCGCCACCGATGAACCAATATCCGGTGGTCGAGCAGGTCTTACACCTGATCGAAACCGTGGAATTGGACCGGCAACAGGTGATTATTTCTTCTTTTCATCATCCCTGGCTGCACGAGGTCAAAGCGCGGGCGTCGAAAGTGGCGGTTCAGGCGCTGGTCGGGTGGGGCAATCGAGAGGCTCTTGATGGACGTGATCTGAAATTTGATGTCTATAACCTGAGTCGTCAGCTGGCTGATACGGAACGAATCAAGTGGTTGTTGGGTCTCGGTAAGCAGATCAACGTGTACACGGTAAATGATGACTCCGAGATGCGACAGCTTATTGCCGCTGGCGTGCACGGTCTTTTTACCGATTTTCCCCAGCGGCTGGCCCAGGTGTTGAAAAGCATGTAATGATAAAAAGAGCCGGTATTGATTTGCGCCAGGATCATGCCATGAGACGTTTTATCGTTGTCTGACACCCTAAAATAAACGTTCCTGACCTATACTTGAATTGACAAGACTGACATTTTGGTCAGGACATTGCTTGACAGTATGTTATCATAGCTTTTCAGAAACCCTTTTCACCGTTGATGAGTTGGCGTTATGGCAGTTTTCGTAGCAAATGCCATCAGCCCAATATCTTCTATGGCCATCAGTCCGCGCTTGTTATTCCGAACGATATAGCTGGTCGTTTCGACCTGTTCTCCGGCTATGGAGTGAATTCGACCAACATTCGCATTGTCTCTGCCTTCAAGCCGTCCTCCCGCATTGCCTTCTGGCCTTCGTCGGACTGGAGCAACTCCTGGAATTTCGCCATATCGGGTATCTCCGCCATAATGCCCGTCGCATTCGGGTTGTTGGGGTCGCGGAAGTTGCGGCATTTGACTCCAAGTTTCCCGAACATCTCGTGTCGGCTTCCTGGTCCCCTCTTCCATGCTTTGGCCCAGACTGTACCATCCTGAACTTCGTGAAATATGATTGCTGTCGTCATTGTGGATTCCTTCCATTTTCTTATGGTGGTTGGTTTTATGAAAGCAGCTGCGTTGGGTCACCTATCCCACTTTTCTATAAATGTTTGATCTATGGAGAACAATATCACCAAATCTCAAGAATATTAAAAATGTATACCACAAAGTGGTGGTGTCAAGACTTTGCTAAAGGTTTATATTTTAGATGGGCTATAGAGGTAGGATTACTTGAATGGAGAGGTATATCGTTAGGCACAGTCGTTATTAGCTTTATATCCTATGAAGGCTCAATATTTGATATATGGAGAACACCTTACATTTTGGAATTTATCGAACTTTTACCGATACCATTTGGTTATTCAGACGGTACCGCGGTAGGGTCTATCAATGCAAGATTTGCCCTTTTGTGATTATTTTCGCACACCGGTGATTTTTCGGGTGCCTGATAACCTTGTTTTTGTTGGCGGTATCTACGGTTTAGGCGCACCTCATTATTAAAGATATCTACGAGATAGCTGACTTTTTTATTTGTAGTAATCCGTCACTTGCAGCGAGGGGTTTCATTCATCCTTTTTTCTCCTCTCTATGTCCGACCTACGATCTTCAGTTTCTCTTCTTTCCGAATTAGTATGCTCAGAATCTCCGCCTTTCCTTCTAACAGGATTTTCCCTACGATCTTTTCCGCTTCGCTCTTTAACCATCTTTTCTTCCTCCTTATCACCTTTTGTTAGCCTAAATTGAGATATATTGAGAGACGTTAAGGTTATCACCTCGCAAAAAAACTATTGATAACAAAATATTGCGCTCTGAAAATTGCCATTCTCGCCATTATAGATATCCTAATTTCTTACAAACATGCATAAAAACAGGAAAAATCACTTAGTCAGAAGAAACTACTGTCGCCAAATCACAGCTTTTTCTTCAACTGATGTTCTGAGCTCACGCCCATTAGCGGTTCTCACAATGATATAGGAAAATTCTTCCCAAGTATTATCTTCGTAAAGCATGAAAAGCTTTTTTCCATCTGCGTTCCATCGACCTCGATGCTCATTCTTGCTATTATCTTCCAGCCAGACTCCTCCTGCACCAACAATGGTTTGAGACGTGTTAATTCTATGCCATTCTCCATTGGGGTAAAACGTTAGCTTGCTTTTGTCCTCTGAAACTGATTGAGCCGCACTCCAGGCTGTTTCGTAGATTCTGTCAGGATTGGCCAATGCTGCTGTGGCGTGTTTGTGCCATGTTCCTTCCAAAGCCGGATCGAGTTGTCCCTGACCGATCACGAATGATGTAAATATTTTGTCTAAAGATCCTTCGCGTTTATTCATAAGCCCTTTAAGAGAAATCCCAGAGAGAGTCAAAGCAAATCCTTTAGTGACAACAATATAAGCCCGCCCTTCTATGGCTTTGCCTGCGTTATTATTTCCTTTCCAAATCAGCACCAGACCTTGTGTCCCCAATAGGTCAACAAGCGTACGGCTTTTTTGCAATTGCAGGGCTGGCAGGATTGAACGCACCTGTTGGTCAGCATGGCTAATTACTTGAGGATCATTTGCACGAGAAATACCCAGTGCCGTTAACGCTCTCACCAGTTACTAGGTAAAACTCTGACGGGCCTTCTTGAGTCGTTACAACATCATTTGGGATAAGCTGTAGAGCTTCATCAAGTTCCGTGAGTGTCCATTTCTGGGGATACCAGAATGAAAGGCCGGCTGGGTGACGGTATATATTCCCCTTTTCGGCGGCATGCACTGGAACTAACAAAAGTAAAATGAAGGAAATACAAATACTAAACCGCATTATTAATTATCTCTTTTCACATTCTTTGAATACTTGCATAATTATATTATCCGTTGGTGATAAATGGAGAATATCCAGATTCTGCTTATATTACAGACATGTTAGACGCGTAAGCTTATTTTGTTTTACAGGAATTTATTCCGAAAGGTAAATATGCTGGGCACCACCCCAATGCTGCTGTAATTATCGGCAGCACCCCAATAACGCCCCACCAGCTTTTGAAATAAATACCAATAATTATGATAATCAAACCAGCTACAATTCTTATGGCTCTATCCGCTGATCCTACATTTTTCTCCATAGCCCACCTCCAGATAAGTTAAGCGATGTCCGTCTTTTGACAACTTAAATTTACAGAATTGAAAAGGATGTCAAGCCATCTTCATCTTTGGAGAAATAAACAAAGCTTCCGATGAAGGTGTCACTCTTTAATCTCTGAGATAAATTGATTGGACGTTTCAATGGCGACGTTCATTTTTTTTATCAGATCGCCGATATCGTCTTTCAGAGTAGAAAACTCCGACCGCAAAGAACCGATTGCCTGGGCATTGAGGTTGTGCTTTAGGAACAGGACATTATCTTGAAACGTATCCAGAACCGGCTGCATGCTTTTTTCAGCACGATGCATGCTGGCAAGCATCTCGCGGTAACGGGTTTTGGTGTCCTGCAACTTACGTTTACTTGAATTACGCAGTTTCGCGCTTTTATAGAGTTCCAGCTCATTTTCCCACTCTTTAAAAAGGGCATCGGCAACCGATTCGACCTTATCGATCCGTTCAGACACATTTTCGGCGGCCTCTTTGCTATCTTCATACTCGGAATTTAATTTTTCATACGCTTCTTTTAGGTCTGTATTTTCAATGTTGACGACAGCGCCAAACTGTTCCAAAGCAGACTTAAACTGTTCCTGCGCTTCGGATTGGGAGTCGCGGGCGTCTTCCACCCGATCGATAAGGATATCGCGTTTATGAATACCGACCTTTTCCATCGCACCATAATATGTACTGGAACACCCCCCGACCAACAGAATGGCAACCAGGATCACCTGAAATGGCATTCGGGTTGTATCTTTTCGCATGCTTTCCTCCTTATTCGTTTTCATACGGCCGAATGGACCGTCTCATATTCTATTTCAGCCGTCGGCGCAAACAGGTGCACATTGGCCTTTGTCGCTTCCAGGTGGTGCTCCACCTCGGTCTGGTCAATTCCTGCGGGGACATAGGTCACGTAAAGGACCCGCCGTGTTTGTGGAGAAATCGGTGTGCGTCGATCCTGTCCGTAAATGACGGTACATACGACCCCTTTTTGATCCGACATGATCATATCCCCAGCTTTGAGAACTCTTGGGGACCCATTCATCGGGACAAATGTTTCGGTGCCTTTGCTGACACCCATTGAAACCGGCCAAACCAGCTGATCGGCGTCGTGGCCGGCGGTCAACAGCAAGGTTTCGATTTCCGCAGCAAAGTTGGCGTCTACCAACGGATTGACATCTGGCAGTTGTTTGCCTTTATGAATAATCGATTCAAGTTGCAGGAGCACATGATAGGTCTTGTTAAATGCTTTGTAGTAGGTTTTATAGGCCTTGAGAACATCCAACGCCAGAAGTTCTGCGCGGCTGAATCCGGCATAACGCGCCCGTTGTGAAGCTTCGACTTGTCGTTTGTAGGCATCCAAAGGCGTGGCGCGCTTGGAATTATCCACATTGTTGATCAGCAACAGACCGAGATGGGCTCCGGGGAATGTTGCGGACCACTCCGGATCAAAATGAATCGCATTCATTTGGTTCTCACCTTCCCCAATTGGCACCCCGGGGCCGTGTGTTTTCGTTTTGTGCCCGGGGTTTATAACCCCTTGAGGCATGGAAATATCGCGGCACCCAAGGACGAACTTTTATGACATACAATAAAATTATAACTATCTGTTAGTATTATTAATATAAATATTAAAAAGGTCCTTAGCGGCCGTTTTGGGAGTCCGGATTCTGTAATCAGGGGCTTCGAATTAGAGCCATTGTCACCTTCAAGACGGTATATATTTGAGATGGACAACGAAATAGATCGCCAGGGCCATTAGGCATGAAAGCACAGGCGTTAGCAACCAGGCCACCAGAATGTTGATCAGGGTTCGACGGTTGACGGTTCGCACCCCTTTGATGATGCCGATGCCCAAAACACCTCCGATAACGGCCTGGGAGGAAGAGACCGGTACGCCCACAAGGGTATAGATGTGCATGGTAACGGCCAGTGACAGCACAACCACCAAGGCGGAAAAGGGATCGAGCTGAACGAGTTTTTTGCCCACGGTTTCCATGACCGGACGGCTGAAGGTCAGAATGCCCAAACTGATGCTGGCACCGCCGATTATCGCCGCAATAAAGACGCTCAACATGCCAGCCCCGACAAAGACGGCGGTGACATTGGCGACATTGTTGGCACCCAGGGCGTAAGCACCGTAAGATCCGGCAGCGATAAGGCCCAAGCGCAACAGGCTGTCGGTCTGAAATAAATTGAGCCGCATATTGTTGTAAATCGCAGCCAAACCGTAATAAAGCCCAATCGATACCAACGCGGCCCCGATCGGAGTTCCAACCCAGCAGGCGACGACTTTGCCCAGCCCCTGGAAGTTGAGTTGATTGTTCAAAAGCCCAATCCCCAGAATAGAGCCGATGACGGCCTGTGAGGTCGATACCGGCAGGCCGAAGACCGTCATCACGGTGACCGCCAGGGCGGCGGCCACGGACGAAATGACGGCTTGTTCGATGTCGAAGCTGGTCAACCCTTTGAGCGTCTCGATTCCGGCTTGACCGGAAATCACGGCCCCGAGGACGACAAAGCAGGAGGCCAGGCACGCCGCGGTCCAAAAGCGAAGCATTTTGGATGAAACAGCGGTGCCGAACACATTGGAAGCGTCGTTGGCGCCCAGCGACCATCCCAAAAAAACACCACCCAACAGGGAGAACATTAAACCCGCCTTTTCAAGCGAACGATATTGATGAGTTTGGCCAGCCGGTCGGCCCGGTCCGAAATTTTGCCCAGCTCGGTAATCAGTTCTTTGGCTTGCAGTTTCTGGAACGGATCCGTATCGGAATCGAACAGCTTGGTGAGCAGGCGCCTTTCGATGTGGTCACAATGGCTTTCGTTTTTGTCGATGGTGTTCGAAACCGCGCGAAGACCCTCGGCTTTTTTAAAAAACAGTGTGGCCTGCTGAACGACAAGGTCACAGCACTCCAAGCTGATACGGACCAAATCCCGCAGGTCTTTTAACAAAAACGAAGGCACGTCTAATTTCTGGGTTTGCAGAAGATATAAAATTTCTTCAAACAATTGGGGAATCATGTCAAAAGAGGCAATAATTTCCATAACATCGCCCCGGGAGTCGGGAATCAGGGCTTTCCCGTACATCAAGTCGTTTATTTCATCTCTGATATCATCGGCACGCGATTCGAACTTATGGGTCTGTTTGATATGAAAATCAAAATCTTCGCACATGGAGCCGTTCAACAGACAGGCTTGTAAAGATTTGAGAAAATTCGCCTGAATTTCCTCAAAAATTTCGAGATAGGCGAAAATACGGGTTTCGACCTGTTTTTCCTTTTTAAATAGAAATTTAAACATACTGCCGCCCTTTCCTACGTAAAGAGGTGCGTGTTCGACAGGTCCGTTGATATGATCGAAATATTAAGCTGTTTTAGCATATTAGAACCCCTTGTGCCAATAGGCTTTTTAAGGCCGCGCATCGATTCTGTCCATCCAGAGATAAGACCGGAGGGTTAACGGCATTTCAACGTTGATCTGTTGGCGGCGCAAAGAGGGACGCCGATGGGGCTTACACGGAAACCCCTTGGAAACAATTGACTTTGTCGAAGGCCTTGTATATGTAGGGCAAGCTGTGTGAACAAAGACATTACGCGAACATCTGCGATCATTCAGAAGCCCGAGGGAACGTTGGGCACGTTTGTTCCAGACACAAGTAAAAAAACTCCTCCATTAGATTAGCCGCGCTAGGATCGCATGGGACGTCCTGAAACATGCGGACTGAGAGGGGCGCCTGATGGACGCAGGAAAGGATAAGACATGGAATTGCCAGATAAAGCTGCCGGTATTGAGCCGGTGCAGTTAGGGCTTAAAAGCCAGTTCAAGTTCAAATGCCACAAGGATGTCAAGTGCTTTACCAAGTGTTGCCGGGGGATTCGCATCGCGTTGACGCCCTATGATATCATTCGGTTGAAAAAAAATCTGCAACTCACCTCCGAGGAATTTTTGGCCATTTATACCGAGCCGCAATTATTGGAAAAAACGGATTTGCCGATGGTATTGCTGAAACTGTTGGACGATGATCAAAATTCCTGTCCCTTTGTTCGCGACGAGGGCTGCATTGTTTACGAAGACCGGCCCACGACCTGCCGCTATTACCCGCTGGGCGTGGCGGCATTGCAACACAAGGACGGGGCTGAGGACGATGGCTTCTTTTTCTTTGTCAATGAACCGCATTGTCTGGGGTTCGAAGAAGACCAGGAATGGACGGTGGCCGAATGGCGCAAGGATCAGGGGGTGGACCAGCATGACGAAATCAATGCCGAGTGGACCGATCTGGTGGTGCGCAAGCGCTCGTTCCCGGCCAGTATCAAGCTAACCGATAAGGCCAAGCAATTGTTTTTTTTGGTAAGTTACAACATCGACAAATTTCGAACCTTTGTTTTTGAAAGCACGTTTTTGGAGCGCTATGAGGTTGATCCTGAAACCTTGGAAGCAATCCGGACCGACGATGTGCGCCTGTTGCAATTCGGGTTAACCTGGCTCAAAGGCATTTTGTTTCAGCAAAAGGACCCCCAGGAACAAGCCGCAGAGCAACCCGTGCCTAAAGAATAATTACCAAATCCAGTGCCGTTTACCGGATTTAAGAAAATAAAAAGCGCGTCCGCTTTGTTGAGCGGACGCGCTTTAACATTTAAAATTGCCATGCAATTTTAATTTAGTATGATTGGTAGTAGAGTCCTTCCAAAAGCGCGGCATCATTTAAGCGGGCTTCGACATCGATCCCAAAAAAATCGGCCAGCGGTGCCAGAACTTCGGGATTATCACGTTGAACCTTTTGGGCGGTGGTGCGAACTTTGTCCAGTCCGTTTTTAGACATCTTGCCCAGCGGCTGTCGGCAGGCACCACCCGGCACCCCTAAAATGGCCATGAGCGATTTGATGCCCAGCGGGTTGCGTGCGCGGCACACGACCTCGCCGAAGGGGGTCTGTTCCTTGGTCGAGACCGTCACCAAGCCGAATAGCGGATCCAATGCGGTTCTTAACTTTTCAGCCCCGGCCGGATTGCCTTCCTGAAGCAGGCGGACCATGTCAGCCACGGCTTTGGGGGCCACGTTGGTAATAACCGAAATGACCCCGGCCGCCATAATTTGTGGATCGGTCATCATATCAAAAGTCATACCGTCGTCGCCGGACATAATGGTGTAGTCCGGGCCGCAGCATTTCCGGGTTCGTTTCATGTTGTCGAGGTTGCCGGTGGCCTCCTTGACGGTGCCCACGTTGGGGTAGGTATCTTTGAGAATGGCCAAATCTTCGGGCAGCAGTTGCGCGCCCGTGCGTCCCGGGATCACATAGGGAATGACCTGTATATCCGGAAAAGCGGCCGCCACCGGTGAGACGTATTCTCTGCGTATTTCGAGCGAGCTGGGTCCGTTGTAGTACGGGTCCACCAGCAGCACGGCGTCAGCCTGGGCATCGACGGCATGCTGCGTGGCTTCCAGGGTTTCGGCCGTATTGTTGCTTCCGGCGCCGGCAATACAAAGGCATCGGCCCTTGGACTTGTTGGCCACGGTCGTAACCACCTGGTGGTGCTCTTTCCATGACAGGGTCGGGCTTTCGCCTGTCGTGCCAACCGCCAGGATGCCGGATATGCCATTTTCGATCTGGAAATCACACAACCGCTCCAAAGCGTGGTAATCGACGGCAGCATCTTTGAACGGTGTTACCAGTGCAGTGAAACTTCCTGATATCATTGGAACCCCCTTGAATCTATAGGTGTTGGCTATTTTATGGTACGGAATTACAGTCGGGTCTGGCCGGCCGCAAAACGTTCAAATCGTTTCAGATGGGTAGATTTTGCGATAGGTGCTTTAACCACGGGTTTCGGTCGGCGGCCAGTGCGAGGTGCGCTTCAACCAAACCCGCTGTCTCCTTAAGTGTCTGCATGCAAAATCCTTTAAGAACGTGTTTTGGGTAATTCTCGTTGAAAGCTACAAAAAATCAACGCAATAAGTCAAGCAAAATAAAATCGTTAAGCGATTTTAGATAACCCTTCGGCAGCGGTCGGCAGCCGGTCGCGCCTCAGTTTTAATTTTGCTTGACATCCCCGGGCGGGCATAATAACCCAAAAAGCTCAAATCTTTTCGTGAAAGGTAATGATTATGGAAAAACCGAAAGATGTAGAAGAATATATCGCATTGCAACGACAGGCCATTGCCTCCAACCCGGATTGCGGCAACTCGCATTATAATCTGGCCGTGGGCTTGATCGGGCAAAAGAAATACGAAGAAGCTGAAAATGAATTGCATGAAGCGATCTCATGCAGCCCCAATTTAGCGGAAGCGTATGTACAGCTCGGTGGGATCCGTCTGCAGAAAGGCGATCTGGAAGGGTGCCTGGACTATAACAAACGGGCGGTCCAATCCAGAGCCGGTTTTGCCGAAGGGTGGGGCAATATTGGGTTTTGCCAGCTCCAGCTGGGTAATTTAGAGGAAGCCATCACCGCCCTGGAGAAAGCCGTGCGTTGGAACATCAAATTTCTCCAGGCCCGGGCAACCCTGGCCAATGCCTACTTGATGAACGGTCAGGTCGACGAAAGCATCGCAGCCAGCCAGAAAGTTTTGGACCAGGAGCCGAATTTTGCCATTGCCCACAATAATCTGGCCATTGCCTACATGGAAAAAGGTGAATTTTCTCTGGCCATCGAACACTGTGACAAAGCCCGCGAATTGGGTTACGACGTTGCACCGCAAATAGTAACGGAATTAAAAAAACACCGATAAGCCGTTTCGGTATCGCATCCAAGCATGGCTGCAAAGCGATGCTGAAACCCGATCCTCTCTTTGGCTGTCGCAGGTTTGGGCCGCCGCAATCCGTAGGAATCGATGCCCACAGCCCCGCACTGCACCTATTACCGCTACCGTCAAGATAAACCGGTTCGACCCCAGGACGCGCTTTGGCAGGCGCCGTTGCCCCAACAGCGGTGCGCCAGGCCCGATTCGTCGGAACCCAAGGCAATCGGCATGGTGAGCCACGGCATGTATTTTGATGCGGTGCACGCCTTTTTGTCATCCAATGACTTTGAAAACGTGCTCACGACGGCTACCGCCATCACCCGCAAACCCCTAAACATCAATAATATCAAAAAGATTGATATCATTCTGGAAAAACACGGTGAATACTACCACCCGAGCCGGATCGTGCTCGATCTTCACGGTCGGCGCCTTGCCCTGGTCCTGAACGTCGCGTTTTCATCCCAGGGGCGGGCATGCATGAAACGGGAGTTTGGCCTTTTGCAAACGTTGAATGCGGCCTATGCCTGGTCGTTCCTCCCGCAAGTGTATGCCATCGGTGACGTTGAGCTGCCCGATTTGGGCAAGGTGTCCCTGTTTCTCGGACAATGGTTCGAGGGCTTTCACGAGTTTCATTTAACCCGGCATCCGGAAACCGGCCATCCCAAGCTGGTTGTTTGGGACCCGACCCAAGGCGCCTACGATTTGACGGCAGCCCAGGTGGAAGCCATTTATGAGCAGGCGGCCACGATTCTGACCGCCTATTTCAACTTAGAAACCTATGAGCAGGTTTTCGCCTGGCACCATGCGGCCGGTGATTTTATCGTCAATACCGACCAGACACCACCGCAAGTCAAACTGATCACCGTCAGAGAGTATGCGCCCCTGTTCGAGCAGGTCGAACCGGATGCCGAAGCCCTTGTGCAAGCCTTGTTGCTTTTCCTGTTGAATCTGTCGATTCGCATGCGCCTGGATCGGCTCGACGGCGTGGGTGCGATGGCCTGGGCGCCGGACATGGCGGTGCCGGCAACGGTTCAGGGTTTTTTTAAAGGACTGGCCTTGCAGCTGGCGGCGCTCGAAGTTCCTCAGGACACGGTTCAACACTTTCGCAAGTATTTAAAAATGCATACAAAAAAAGATATTTTAGATGCGCTTGAGACGCTGGTGGCGCGCTATGATCCGGCCATGCCGGGACTTAGCGTGGTAAAGGCGCATTTGCCGTTACATGCCGCGGCCTTGCGGGCCGTATGGGCCCGGTATTAAGCTTCGTCCGAGCGGATGGAAAGCACAATATGGAGTATATGAAACTCAGCCATCACCTATATAAGGCGTTTTGACGGTTTTATGTTTTTTTAACCGGTCTTTAACTGTATGAAACCAGGGTTTTTTATTGACAAGAACCTATAATAATTTTATATCTGCTCCTTGATCTATAATCAGACTATAGTTGGGTATATCCAATATTTTTTAAGAAAAAACACTGATTTGGAAGGAGGTGACCTTAACCCACCCTGAGGGGGTAAGTTCTTACGTATTCGTCTAGCAGGTTAATATTAATGAGAATGGAGGTAAAGAGATGGCAAAGCACAAAACCCCTTTGTTGGACCAATTAGAGTCCGGGCCGTGGCCAAGCTTCGTGTCCGACTTGAAACAAGAGGCTACAGCAAGGGCAACCAATGAAAAAAACGTGGAATACCAGATAGACCAAGATGTTGTTGAAGATCTTTTGGGCATACTGGAGCTTTCTTACAAGCAGGGCACCTGTCACTGGAAACACGGCGGTATCGTGGGTGTTTTCGGTTACGGCGGCGGTGTTATCGGACGTTATTGCGACCAGCCCGAAAATTTCCCGGGTGTTGCGCACTTTCACACCATGCGCGTCAACCAACCGGGCGGAAAATTCTACACGGCCGATTACCTGCGCAAGATCTGCGACATCTGGGATATGCGCGGCAGTGGCATCACCAACATGCACGGTTCAACAGGGGATATCATCTTCCTGGGCACAAGCACGCCCCAGTTGGAAGAAATTTTCTGGGATCTAACCCACGGATTAGGTCAGGACCTGGGCGGTTCCGGCTCCAACCTGCGAACCCCTTCGGATTGCGTCGGCCAGGCACGCTGTGAGTGGGCCTGCTATGACACGCAAGCGATTTGCTACCATATGACCCAGGAATACCAGGACG
The DNA here is from genome assembly GCA_963802265.1 of uncultured delta proteobacterium. Lineage (GTDB taxonomy): Bacteria > Desulfobacterota > Desulfobacteria > Desulfobacterales > CAWDIC01 > CAWDIC01. The sequence continues at coordinate 692,658 of CAWDIC010000001.1, read as the reverse complement.
AACTGCATCGTCCGGCCTTCCCTTATAAGTTCAAATTCAAGTTCGACGGCTGCCCCAACTGCTGCGTAGCCTCCATTGCACGGGCCGACATCTCTTTCATCGGTACCTGGCGCGATGACATCAAGATCGATCAGGAAGCGGTTCAAGCCTACGTGGGTGGCGAGATTGCCCCTAACGGCAATGCCCATTCCGGTCGTGACTGGGGTGCCTTTGACCTCAACAAGGAAGTGATCGACCTGTGCCCCACCCAGTGTATGTGGATGGAAGGTAAAACCCTCAAGATCGACACCAAAGAATGTACCCGCTGCATGCACTGCCTCAACGTCATGCCGCGTGCCCTGAGAATCGGTGATGACCGCGGCCTGTCCATGCTGGTCGGCGCCAAAGCCCCGATCCTCGATGGTGCCCAGATGGGTTCGCTCCTGGTTCCGTTTATAAAAGCCGAAGAGCCTTACGACGAAATCAAAGAAATTATTGAGAGCATCTGGGATTACTGGATGGAAGAAGGTAAAAACCGTGAACGCCTGGGCGAACTGATGAAACGCCAGGGTTTCCAGAAACTGCTCGAGGCCACCGGAATCGAACCGGTCGTGCAGCACGTTCAGGAACCGCGCTCCAACCCCTACATCTTCTGGAAAGAAGACGAAGTCGAAGGCGGTTGGGAACGTGACGTTAACGAATTTAGAAAACACCATCAGAGATAGGGGGGAATCACCATGGCATTTATATCTTCAGGATACAATACGGACAAACCCATGGAAAACCGGATGTCCGATATCGGTCCGAAAAAATATGATGAGTTTTATCCACCGGTCATCGCCAAGAATAAGGGGAAATGGCTGTATCACGAAATCCTTAAACCAGGCGTTCTGGTACATGTCTCCGAAACCGGTGACGAAGTTTATTCGGTACGTGTGGGCGGCGCCCGCCTCATGAGCGTAACCCATATTCGTGAAATCTGTGATATTGCGGACAAACACTGTGACGGGCACCTGCGCTTCACCACCCGTAACAACATTGAGTTCATGGTCGACTCCAAGGACAAAGTCGATCCCTTGATCAAAGACCTGGAAAGCCGTAAATTTGACGGCGGTTCCTTCAAGTTCCCGGTCGGCGGCACGGGTGCGGGCGTTACCAACATCATTCACACCCAGGGCTGGATTCACTGCCACACCCCGGCCACGGATGCTTCCGGACCGGTCAAGGCCACCATGGACGTTTTGTTCGACGATTTTAAAGATCATCGCTTGCCTGCCCAACTGCGTGTTTCTTTGGCCTGCTGCCTGAACATGTGCGGTGCGGTCCATTGCTCCGACATCGCCATTTTGGGATATCACCGCAAACCGCCCATGCTCGACCACGAGTACCTGGACAAGATGTGCGAGATTCCGCTGGCCATCGCCGCCTGCCCGACCGCGGCCATCAAACCGGCTAAGGTCGAATTGGAAAATGGCAAAACGGTCAAGAGTGTGGCTGTCAAGAACGAACGCTGTATGTTCTGCGGAAACTGCTACACCATGTGTCCTTCCATGCCGTTGGCTGACACGGAAGGCGACGGGATCGTCATCATGGCCGGTGGTAAGGTGTCCAACCGTATCAGTGCACCCAAGTTCTCCAAGGTCGTTGTGGCCTTTCTGCCCAACGAAGCACCGCGTTGGCCGCAAACCACCGCAACCATCAAAAAGATCGTCGAAGCCTACTCCGCCGGCGCCAATAAATACGAGCGCGTTGGTGAATGGGCCGAAAGGATTGGTTGGGAGCGCTTTTTCGACAAATGCGAACTGCCCTTTACCCACCACCTGATCGATGACTTCCGTGATCCTGCTTACTACACGTGGCGTCAGACATCACAGTTCAAGTTCTAGTATCGCATACACGCGGGAGGCACGCTGTGCCTCCCGCCTTTAACAAGGGGTGTCTTAATGGAATACGACGAGGCAAAAGAGTTAATTGTTGCAGGCCTGCAGAAAAAGCAGAAGATGAAATCCAAGTTCTACTTCAATGACTTGGCCAAGCTTCTGGGCATGAAACCGCGGCTGGCAAAGAAGTTCATCAATCAGATGGTCCAGGAAGAAGTCTTGGAATACTGGTCAAGTGGCAGCACCTCCATGTACGGACTTCCCGGAACGGGCAAGCAGGCTGGTGCCGAACACGAAGATTAAACCCTTCCAACACCGTCCGACCTTGATTCGTTTGATAGCCAATTCTAATGCAGCAGAATAATACGGGACTTCCCGGAATAGTCATTGCAGCGTTAAGAGGGGGTTCAGGGAAAACCATATTCTCGGTCGGAACGATTGCCGCACTAAAAAAACGGGGCCATCGTGTTGCCCCATTTAAAAAGGGCCCTGACTATATCGATGCAGGCTGGCTGGCCATGGCGGCCGGCCGGCCCTGCTATAACCTGGACACCTTCCTGATCGATCGCGACCAGATCCTCTCTTCCTTTCATTGCTACGCGAATAATACCGATCTTGCGGTGATCGAAGGCAACCGCGGCCTTTACGACACCATCGAAATCAATGTTCAAACCAGTACCGCCAGGCTGGCCAAGCTGCTAGACTTGCCGGTCATTCTGTGTATCGACGGCACCAAGACGACCCGCACCATGGCGGCGGTGGTCATGGGCTGCCAGCATTTCGACCCGGAGGTCAAAATCAGGGGTGTGGTCTTGAACCGGGTGGCAGGCGCACGCCACGAAAACAATTTGCGCCAGAACATTGAGCATTATTGCGGTATACCGGTGGTCGGAGCGGTTCCCAAGTTAAAGCAGTCCTTTCCCGAACGTCACATGGGCCTGGTTCCCACGCCCGAGCACGACTGGGCCCAGGAATCGATCGCCACGGTCGCCGATGTTGCGGCCAAGTATCTTGATTTGGACACCATTTTAGCCATTGCCAGGGAACATGTTGACCCAAGGGCCGATGCGTGCCTTGAATCCACAACCCGGGAACCAACGCCCTGTGCCACATTAAAGCGTCTTGAAATCGGAGCGGCGCATCGCGATCTGCAAGTCAAGCCCCGGATCGGGGTCATCAAAGACTCGGCCTTTCAATTTTATTATCAGGAAAACTTCGAAGCCTTAGAGGCGGCCGGGGCCGAGCTGGTCTTCACCAGCCCTTTGCGAGAAAAGACCCTGCCGGATGTCGATGCGCTGTATATTGGCGGCGGTTTTCCGGAAACCCATGCAAGGGAACTGTCACAAAACCAGACCTATCGGGACCACATCAAAGCATTGGCCGACCAGGGCCTGCCGATCTACGCCGAATGCGGCGGACTGATGTACCTGGGCCAGGAACTGGTGCTGGACCAAGAAACTTTCCCCATGGTCGGCGTTTTTCCTTTGACCTTCGGATTGTTCAAAAAACCCCAGGGGCACGGGTACACGATCCTGCAAGTCGATGGCGACAACCCGTACTTTCCCCGCGGTACCGAGATCAAGGGCCACGAGTTTCATTACTCCAAGGTCATTGCGACCCAAGGCGATGCGTTGGACCTGGTTTTCAAAACCAAGCGCGGCCAGGGGCTGATCGATGACAAGGAAGGCCTTTGCTATAAAAACGTACTGGCCACCTACACCCACATACACGCCTTCGGCACCCCCACCTGGGCCGAAGCGCTGGTTAAAAATGCGCTGCAGCACCAAGCCACCAAACAATAAAATCCTTTCTTTGATGACTCACACGACTTCAACGCAATCCCTCATCTCTTGGTAGGTTGAGCGGCGTAGCCGCGACCTATAAAAGCGATACGCGCTTTTATTACTGATTTTATATCCGCATTTTATGGCTAATTTTACAGGATTGACACGACCCAATTTGTGTGGCTCCATGCAGGCATCAGTGCAAAGCGTCAAGTGCCTTTTCACATCCCTATTCATCGTTTCTAAAGAAAAGACGTCAATTCCAGGTGGGGGGTTCGCATGGTGAGAAAAAAATCCTTATGGTTTTTATTGGCCAGTGCCTGTTTTTTGATCTGCATATCCGTGGCATCCGCCGTGGACCAAACCGCATTCGGACCAACCGACTGCCAGATAGGTGCGGGTCACATCCACCTTTCCCATCAAATCTTCCAGGTAGAAAACCCCGGGGACGGGTATATCGCGATACAAAAAAATTATTTGAATGACCAGATAAACGGCGGCTTTCTATTTTTTAACAGCACGCTTATTCGACTGCGGACGGATTTGCTTGGACCCGAAGAAATTTTTTTCAAAGACGTGACCTTAAAGGCCACAAATCATGTAACCATCTTTTTGTGGGGGCGCCCGGGCGCTTCGGTTACCATGGCGTTCAAGCGAAGTAATAGCATTTTACCGCCGCCCGAAATCTTTTTCTCGGCAGAGCCATTGTCCATTATCGCAGGATCTACCAGCATCCTATCCTGGCAAACAAATAATGCCGAGATCGTCACGATTGACAAGGGTATCGGCAGCGTCGATCTGGAAGGAGCGTTGGAACTTTATCCATCAGAAACAACGAGTTATACTATTACAGCGACCGGGCCCGGCGGTTCCGCAACCGCCGGTGTAACTGTGGCCGTGACAGACCCCTCCATGCCCCCCCAAGCGGAGTTCAGCGCAACCCCTGCGACCATTCAACCCGGCCAATCAGCGACCTTGAATTGGGAGGCCATCAACGGACAAGATGCACATATCGACAATGATATCGGAACCGTGGCGCTCCTCGACACCCGTGTCGTCACACCAGAACACACGACCACTTACCAGTTGACGGTGTCAGGCGCCGGTGGTTCGACGTCGTCAAGCGTGACAATCTATGTTGAGGGCCAGCCCGAAGCCCTGCCGGAAGGTTCCTTTGGGCAGCCGTATGAAGACCTGGTCCCACAGGATGCGACCATCGATGCCTATGCACCGCACCGCTTCAGCATGGTTACCGGTTTGGTATTTGATGAGGAGGGGTTGCCAGTGTCCGAGGTGGCGGTCACTATCCTCGATGCGCCCGAATACGGCACCGCTTATACAGATAGAGAGGGGCATTTCGCACTCCCGGTACAAGGCGGTGCAATGCTTACAGTGGTCTATCAAAACGCTGAATTTTTGACAGCACATCGGAAAGTTTACGTGGGTTGGAACGACATGGCCGTAGCGGAGACGGTTACGTTGCTTAACGCTGACTCCCTTTCGACCACCATCGCTTTTGACGGCAACCCGGATACGGTTATTTCGCACCGAAGTACCCCCGTCACAGATGAATTTGGTGATCGCTCTTGTACGCTTGTTTTTTCCGGAGATAATCAGGCTTTTTTCGTGGATGCAAAGGGCAATGATGAACATGCCGTATCCACGCTAACGGTGCGGGCAACGGAATACCATTCACAAGCGTCCATGCCGGCCAAGCTGCCACCGACGTCCGGGTTCACTTATTGTGCAGACCTGGCCGCAGACGGCCTCCAAAATGTCCGGTTTGAAAAGCCGCTCGTTACCTGGATCGAAAACTTTTTGGGTTTCGAGACGGGAGTAGCCGTGCCGGTTGGGTTTTATGATCAGGACAAGGGCGTTTGGGTGCCGCATGACAATGGTGTTGTTGTACGCTTACTGGATACCAACAATGATGGCATCGTGGATGCCCTTGATGCAGATGGTGACAATTCGCCGGATGATCTGGATCAAGACGGTCTTGTGACGGATGAAGTAAAAGGTCTGAGCGATGCGACGATTTACGTGCCGGGTGCAACGTACTGGCGGTCTGAAATAACGCATTTTTCACCCTGGGACTGGAATTTTCCGATTGGCGGCCCTGATGATAGCACCACCACAACAGCGGACGCCAAGGTGAAGTCGGGCCAAAAAGAAAGCGAAAATAGCGCTTGTTACCATAAGAGGGCCTCTTTTACCGATGATCGCAACCGCATTCACCACGAGGTGCTTGCGATACCGGGCACCGGCATCACCTTGCACTATGACTCCAGTCGGACGCAGGGATACAAGCATTTGCTGACCGTGCCGACCAGCGGTGACACGGTACCGGAAAGTTTGAAGCGCATCGAAGTTACGGTAACAGTGGCCGGTCGGACTCTGTCGCAATCCCTGGAGCCGTTTCCCAATCAAGTAACGGAGTTTGTCTGGGATGGGCTCGATTTTAGAGGACAGGTAGTTCATGGATCGGTGACGGCCAAGGTGGCCATCGGCTTTGTTTACGACGGGGTTTATTATGTCCCGTCGCCGCTTAGGCAGTCTTTTGCGTTGGCGGGTGTTGAGGTGACGGATATACCGGCCCGCCAGGAAGTGACCCTTTGGGAGCGGACGGAGGTGACCCTTAGAAAGGGTGCCGGTGAGATTGCCGAAGGTTGGAATCTGTCACCACACCACACCATGGGCCTCTCTGAATTATCCTTTTTGTTCAAAGGCGACGGAACCGTGACCACCAATAGCGCCGTGATCATCGAAACCGTGGTTGGCAACGGGCTGGATACATACATGGGTGACGGCGGCCCGGCCAAAGAGGCATCCATTCGTTTGGCCCGAGGTGTGGCCGTGGATGCCGCGGGCAATCTTTATGTCGCTGATTCCTGGAACAATCGCATCCGCAAAATCGATACCAGCCAGACCATTACAACCGTGGCCGGAACGGGTTCGGGGGGCTTCGATGGTGATGGCAGATTGGCTATAACCGCCAAAATTCACTGGCCTTATGGGCTGACAATCGATAATGGAGGCACTCTGTATCTGGCTGACACCTATAACAATCGCATCCGTAAGATCGGATCCGACGGTATTATAACAACCGTGGCCGGTAGCGGAGTAAGCGGTCACGGCGGTGACGGCGGCCCAGCAACACAGGCCGCACTGGATCGCCCTTACGGGGTTGCTGTGGATGCGAATGGCAATCTTTTTATCGCCGATACCTGGAACAACTGTATCCGCAAGGTAACCCCCAACGGCATCATCACCCGCGTTGCCGGTACCGGATCCGGCGGTTATAACGGCAGAGAAGGGATAGCAACGCAAATTCATCTGTATTATCCAACGGATGTGGCCGTAGGTGTGGACGGCAACGTTTACATTGCCGATTCAGGCAATGGCCGCATCATGAAGGTCGATGTCAGTGGTTATATGACAACGATTGGTGGTAATCCATGGGGGTCGGGCGGTGACGGCGGACTGGCGATAGATGCTCCGATGTGGCCTTATGGGGTCGCTGTGGACCGTGAAGGCAATGTATACGTTACGGATTCATCTTTTGAGACTTACGGCGGAGCGCCCAACAACCGTATCCGCAAGATCAATGCCGATGGCATTATCACCACAGTGGTCGGAACCGGGGATTTCGGGTACGCCGGCGACAACGGCCCGGCAACCCATGCCACCCTTGCCCGTCCAGCTGGGTTGGCATTGGATGCCCAAGGAAATCTATATGTTACGGATTCGGCCAATTATAGGGCCCGTAAGGTAGGGCTGCCCTCGTCTTTTAGCGCCTTTGATTATGCCGGTGACATCTTTTTTGCCGAGCCGTCCGGTCAGGGGCACATCTTTTCCAGCGCCGGTTTTCATTTGGCAACCGTAGATTTGAATGCAGGGGTCGATCTGTATGAATTCGAATATGACGATGACAACCATTTGACGGCCATAACCGACCCATTTGGCAACCAATTTACGATTCAACGGGATGCCGGCGGAGTACCGACAGCGATTATATCGCCGGAGGGCCTGACCACTGATCTTATGATCGATGCAAATAACCACTTGACCGGCATTGCGCATGCAGACGGCAGCGCTTTTGGTTTTGACTATAGCGCCGACGGTCTGCTTATGGCCAAGATCGAGCCCAGCGGCAACCGTTTCGAGCACCGTTACGATGCCAACGGCCGCTTGAATTTAGATACGGATGAAGCGGGCGGTGCCTGGCAGCATACGGTAATGAATCACGCAAACGGTGAGATTCAGACGGGTGTGCTCACAGCCGAGGGCAACTTGACCACTTATCTGGACCATACTGATTTAAATGGGTTTTTTACCTCGACAATCACCGGTCCGAGTGGCGCGCTGACGCAGTTTAGCCAATCAGCAGACGGGTTGTCGGTTGTAAAATCATTGCCCTGTGATATGGAGCTGTCCTTCGAATACGATGTCGATCCTGAGTACACATTTAAATATGTACGTCAGATGCGAGAAACCACGCCGGCGGCATTGGAACGGGTGACACAGACAAACATTTTATATACGGACACAGATGCCGATCAAATTCCCGACCAAATTGCTAAATCAGTATCGACAAACGGCAAAACCGCAACGATTGTTCAAAATGCGTTGCAAGCGCAAAAAACTGTCACGTCACCAGAGGGACGGACGGTGTCAACAGATTATGATCCGGACACTTTCTTAACCACGGGTGTTAGCGTGCCGGGGCTACACGCCGTTACCTACGGATACGATACCCAAGGACGGCCGATTTCTGTGACGGCTGGGACCAGAGAGACCGCCTTTACCTATGATACAAATGGATTTTTTGAAACTGTAACCGATTCACAGGATATCGTAACGACCTACACCTATGATGCAGTGGGCCGGATTACCGGCATCAATCGGCCAGACGGCAGCAGCATCGGTTTTGCCTACGATGCCAATGGCAACATGACCCTATTGACCAACGCGTCGACGATCGACCACGAATTCGAATACAACGCGGTCAACCGGCAGCATGCCTACAATACACCCTTGAGCGGCAGTTACACATACACCTACGACCGCGAGCGGCGCTTAACGGCGATCAACTTTCCTTCGGGCGCACAGATCAACAATTTTTATGTCAATGGACGTTTGATGCAGACCCAGACGGCTGAGGATAATATCGATTACACCTATCTGTGCGGCACCAGGATTGATTCGATTACCAAAGGCGCCGAGAGTCTCGCTTATAGCTATGACGGCAAACTGTTAACCGCGGAAAGCGTGTCAGGAACCTTGGATAAGAATCTAACCTATCTATATAATAATGATTTCAATTTAACATCTTTGTCCTATGCCGGCGATACGGAAAACTACACGTATGACAATGATGGGCTTTTAACCGGTGTCGGCAACTACACGATCGTTCGTAATTCCCAAAACGGCTTACCTGAAGCGGTGAGAGGCGGCAATTTCGATCTGACACGCACGTTTAACGGGTATGGGGAAATCGAATCTCAAAATGTTACAGTCAACAGCCAGGTCCTCGGTTCATGGAGCTTGAGCCGGGACGCTAATGGCCGAATTACCCAACGAAATGAAGTGGTTGATGGAATCGCGGCCAATTATGTTTACTCCTACGATGTCATGGGGCGGCTGGACACAGTCAATAAAAATGGTGTGATGGTCCAAGATTATGACTATGATGAAAATGGCATTCGCATCTATGAAATGAACACGGCCAGAGGAATTGCCGGACGAAGCCTTGCCTACGACGACGAAGACCACCTTTTGATTGCCGGGGAGATCACCTATCAGTATGATGCAGACGGGTTTTTAACAACAAAAACAGAAGGATCTGAAATCACGACCTACAACTATTCCTCCCGCGGGGAACTTTTAAGTGTTACCTTACCGGACAATACCCTGATCGAATACGTCCACGATCCCCTCGGCCGCCGAATTGCCAAAAAAATCGATGGCACAATCGTAAAAAAATATCTCTGGCAGGGCCGCACCCGTTTGCTGGCAGTTTACGATGGCGCCGAAAACCTAATTCAGCGCTTCATCTATGCCGATGATCACACGCCGGTTGCCATGGACCAGCAAGGACAAACCTACTACCTCGCCTACGATCAGATCGGATCATTGCGTGTGGTTGCGGACGCATCCGGAAACGTGGTAAAAAGAATCGATTATGATGCCTTCGGCAATATCCTCTCCGACAACAATCCCACTATTTCAGTTCCATTTGGCTTTGCCGGAGGATTGCATGATCGAGACATCGGTTTAGTCCGCTTTGGCTACAGAGATTATGACCCGGGAGTTGGCAGGTGGACCGCAAAAGACCCGATATTTTTTAGTGGCGGGGACACAGATCTTTATGGGTATGTATTGAACGATCCGGTTAATTACAGATTGATTTGGATTAGGATCATTGACGGGTAGGACATGATAGACGTCGCTATTGATATTTGGCACAACCAGTGGCATGCACTACCTGCAGCCTGAATATGGAATCGGCTCGGTGGAGAGCCTACAGCATTACCTAAAGAGATCAAGCGTTATGTAAGGTGATCATGTAGATCATAGCTGCTTAAATTACAACGTTGGCGCTTATGTAAGTATAGCATGGAGGTGCCCAGTTTCTGGACCGCTGTGTTTAAGAAAATGGGATAAACTTAGGGAACCCTACTGGTATTTTCCATCTATAGGCTGGAATCCAGAGTATGAGTTTGATTGGGGCTAGTCTATTAAGAGATGATGCCGGTCACGGCGTACACAATTAGCATTCCATATTAGGAGAATGGTGTCTATAGTGAAAAATAAACGAGATGCTAACTATTATTAGTATAACAATATGTTTTAGTTAATTGACTTTTTCAATGAGCTTGTGTGTCATCGGCGTTATAAGGTGAGTCTATCAATATGCTATAAACTTTGAGACAATATGAATTGATAATTAACGTCTTGCACAATTATATACGCGTCAGCTATCTTTTTTTGGATAGTTCAGTAAAGAAAAAGGGTCTAATTGGAACAGGATTATAATATTATCAGTAAAAGGTGAAGTTGCTAAAGCGACATGTATATTTGGATTAGAGAAATCAGTTGGGACGTGAAAGTCATTCAAGAAACTTGATTTTGAATATGGTGAAATTGAGCCGCTCTTAAATGACTCAGATTTGGAGCTAATTAGTAAAAGCTAAATAGGGGACGATCGTGAAATATTGACATTTGAAGAATCCTATCCCATGAAAGAATGCCTCGTAAAGCCCGCATAGACGCACCCGGTGCGTTACATCACATCATAATACGCGGAATCGAACGCAAAGATATTTTTAAAGATTCCAAGGATTATTCTAACTTTTTAACAAGATTGTCGGATGTATTATCGGAAACCCAGACTCCGTGTTTTGCCTGGGCGCTTATGAATAACCATGCGCACTTGCTGCTTAGGACTGGGTATAGATCTATTTCTACGGTAATGCGACGCTTGCTGACAGGGTATGCCCAGCAGTTTAACCGGCGTCACAATCGCCATGGACAATTGTTTCAGAATCGATTTAAGTCTATTTTATGTGAGGAGGAGCGCTACCTTCTTGAATTGGTTCGGTATATTCACTTGAACCCGCTTCGTGCAGGAAATGTAAATGACTTGAATGAATTAACAACATATCCATATAGTGGTCACCACGTCATAATGGGCAAGGAGCAGTATGTTTGGCAAGACGATGATTATATTCTAAAATTGTTTGGAAGCAAAATTAGGCATGCTAAAAAAGCGTACACCGCGTTTGTTTCCAGAGGGATAGAAATAGGTCGAAGGCCGGAGTTGACAGGTGGTGGTTTGGTTCGATCGGCTGGTGGATGGTCTGCATTAAAAGCTTTGCGATCGGTTGCCTCTCGGATCATGGGAGACGAGCGTATTCTTGGAGGGAGTGATTTTGTTGAATCTGTTTTAAGGCGTGCCAATGAAGATTACGAGAAAAGAACCTTTGTAATTTCAAAAGGAATACAGATCGATGATGTTATAAAATGGGTTTCTGAGGCTTTTGATATACAAGCTGATTCTGTAAGGGGTTCGGGGAAGCAACGCAAAGCAAGCCGGGCAAGAGCGATTGTTTGTTTTATCGCAGTCGATAGATTAGGTTTCAAAAGCATAGACGTCGCCCGCGCCCTTAAAATGAGCCCATCCACTGTAAGCAAAGCCGTAACTCGTGGCGGTTCTGATAAATGGATCCGAGATGTCTGGAAAGGTTCACTGTCAAACAACCAATAATAACGAAGTGTTAAGGGGAAAAATAGGGCAAATGTCAATATTTCACGATCGTCCCCTACTTTTCTTTTATACCGTGGCTGCAATGTAAAACAGTCGTCGAAACTATGGGGTATCTAATCATTTTAGCTATTATATCAATAGGCTTTATGGCAATTGGTGGTTTAATGTTATACTGAGCTTTTTCCGGGAAAGGCATCATTCCTCCCAAATCTAATCCTCCTTGCTACATGCTCGTTCAGTATAGGGTTCGCAGCTTAACTAGAACTGTTTTTATGATTGTTGGAGTGTTGGTTTTTTCAGGTATTTTGAAGACAAATTTAGCTGGCAAATAGGGGACGATCGTGAAATATTGACATTTAAAGTTCCTTAACCACGAAAACATCAAGTAAGGTCAGCTTAGATGTAAATAGTGCGTTGCATCACATTAAAGTACGTGCGATCGGCCCCAACAACATACTAAAAGATCGCCAAAATCTATTATAATGACTGCAAAGCTGTTAAACGTCGATGTTCTGATAAATGGGACCGAAATGTTTGAGCGGGCTTACTATCAAACAACCAATAATAACAGAGTGATCGGGGAGAAAATGAGGCAAATGTCAATATTTCACGATCGTCCCCTACTTTTCCTGCAAGGTAGTAATAATTAAAAAGGAATTAAACGATGAAAACTTCCAAGTATAAAGTCGCTCCTGGAGAAAAAGTAAACCTATTAGATTATCAAACAGATTATAGGGGAAATATAAAATCGAAAAAAGATGCAGCCAAGCTTCTGAAAACGAACATAAAAAAAATGGCTGAACTTCAGGATATGCTATACGCACATGATAGATATGGATTGTTAATAATTTTTCAAGCAATGGATGCAGCTGGCAAGGACAGCACAATCAAGCACGTTATGAGTGGTGTAAATCCACAAGGGACTCAAGTTTTCAGTTTTAAGCAGCCGTCCGCTGAGGAATTAGATCATGGTTATTTATGGCGGGTAGCCAAGGCGGTTCCCGAAAGAGGCCGAATTGGAATTTTTAATAGGTCACACTACGAGGACGTTCTCGTTGTTAGAGTTCATGATTTGATCAAGAGTCAAAAAATACCGCAAAAACTTACTAAGGATATCTGGGGAAAAAGATTCAGCCAAATTAATAATTTTGAAAAATATCTCTACGAAAATGGAATCATTACAATTAAATTTTTCTTACATGTCTCCAAAGATGAACAAAAAAAGAGGTTTTTAAGAAGGTTGGACATTCCCTCAAAAAACTGGAAATTTTCGGCAGGCGACTTAAAGGAAAGAGAACTTTGGGATGATTATCAAAAATGTTATGAACAGGCGATTGCCGCAACAAGCACAGACTATGCGCCTTGGTTTATCACTCCAGCGGATAAAAAATGGTTTACAAGATTGGTCGTCTCAAGTGTCATCATCGACACATTGCAGGGCCTAAATCTTAGATATCCTGAGTTGGATGAAAATCAGAAAAAAAATCTTAATGCCTATAGGAAGCAGTTGATGAAAGATTAGCTTTTGCTTTGTGGTTTCAAGTATTTCAAAATATATCCAGTGAATCGGCATTTCAAAACGCGTGACACCGTTTTCGAGCGCGTGTTACCTATCGCTAATCTTTTTTTTGAGGAAATAAAAAGCAATCGCTATGGATGCGATCAGTGCAGCGATACCGATAATGGCCAGGCCGGAATATTCTTTGACGTCTAAAATGATGACTTTGCGGGTGATGGCGATCAAGGCAACTTCCAGGACAATTTCCGAATGCACCACTTTTTCGGCCAGGTAGGCTTTGATTGTTTCCAAAAGCTCTATACCGATCAGAATCAAAAGGAAAAATCCAAAGATGTCGAGTAGTTCATGGATTTCTAACCAGAAAGCAGGTGGCGAAATAATATCTTTGATTATGATGTAGAATAGCTCGAGCGTGGATATCAATACAACGACGATCATGAGTAGAATCAGTGAGAGGACAACGGCGCGTTCAAATTTTTTTAGAAATGTAGCTATCATTTGTCGCCTTTCTTTTTTTTGCGTTAACGGTCTGTTTTATAGGAAGTTAATCATTTATGCGCTATCGAAATCGTCGTTGCACGGCTTTTTAAGTCTCTTTGCATGCACGATGGCATCATTTTTCGGCAGACCGTTTGTTCTTCATGTCTTCGCCTAAATGATCTACCCATGTTCTTGAAAACATTGCAATACCGGATCGATAGGCGGCCCGGCCGATGAGATGGGCGGCGACCGGTGCGGTTAAATAGAGAAACACCAAGGTCAGCAAGGCCTTGAGGACCGTTCCGACTTCAGCAAAATAAACGGCGACAGCGGCCAGGATCAATCCAGCGCCCAACGTGCCAGCTTTGGTAGCGGCATGCATGCGAATCAAGGTGTCTGGCAGGCGTATTATCCCCACGGCTGCGACCAGACAGAACAGGCATCCCACAAAAATCAGCAGCGCGGCAAGAATTTCACTCATGGATTTCTCCTGAAGATTTGGGCGCTTGATTGCGGCGGCCAATGATGGCGGATCGTTCCAGATAGCGTGCCAGCGCAACTGTTCCCAGAAAAGCCACCAGGGCATAGGCCGTGGCGACGTCCAAAAAGCTTTCCTCTCCTGTAACGACGGCATAAAGGGCCACCAAAGCGACCACCAGAATTGAAAGCAGATCCAGGGCGATGATGCGATCCGCTTTTTTAGGGCCACGCACGATACGGTAGATGGTCAAGGTCATGCTGATCGCCAAGAAAACCAGGCCTGCCTGCGAGGCCATTTTTAAAAGCATGGTAGCGGTTGCGGTCATCGCAGCACCTCCAAGACCCGCTGTTCCAACCCCTTTTTCAATTCCAGGCAGGTGGTCTCCACATTGTCGAGAAACATCACGTGCACATATAGAAAGCGGCGGTCCTCCGACAGATCGATGCTCAAGGTCCCGGGGGTCAAGGAGATGAGGTTGGCAACCAGCATAATTTCCAGATCCGTGCGTGCATCTAAGGGAAGGCGGATGATTCCGGGACGACTGATGTGCGAGGGGGTTACCACATCCCACAGGACCCGCAGGTTCGATACAAAAAGGGCCTTGATAAAAAACGTCATAAGGCGAAAGGTAGTAAACATCCGCCCGAAGTAGCGTGTTTCAGAATAAAGCGGCCGTGTTAGCCACAGGGCACCGTAACCAATGGCAAAACCGATGATCAGACTCTGGAGTGCAAACGATTCCAGCACAATCATAAATCCCACTGCCAGCAAAATATTGATCAAAAACAGGTTCATGGCAATGCTCCCTTCAGGACGGCCTGCACATAGCTCTGGGGTACCATAAGTTCCTGCGCTGCCCGAGTGGCCAGCTGAAAAACCGGCTCAGCCCCGATTCCGATCAAAAGGGTGACCACCACCAAGGCACAGACCGGTGCAACCTTCCAGGCCGACAAGGGCCGGGAAGCGTCGTGCGTCGAAGAAGATGGCAGCGGTTTCCAAAAGGCTTTAAGCCATATTTTTACCATGGAATAGACGGTCAACAGCCCCACGAGCACGGCCAGGGCGGCGGCCGCGTAGTGTTGAATCTGCAAACTGGATTGAATCACGATCAACTTGGCCCAAAAGCCCGATAGCGGCGGAAAGCCGGCCAGAGAGAATGCTGGGATAAAAAAAAGGGCGGCCACCAGCGGCCGCGAACCGTAGATGCCCCCCATTTGGTCCAACTCCATTGTTCCGGTCAAGTCGCGGCCCAGGCCACTCACCAGGAAAAGGTTGGCTTTTACGATCATGTGATGGGCCAGGTAAAAAATAGCCCCGGCCAGGGCCAGCGGGGTCCACAAGGCCAGGCCCAGGATCATGTAACCCACCTGACTTATGATATGAAACGACAAGACCCGCCTGAATTCGTTTTGGGCGGCGGCGCCCAGCACACCGGTTACCATGGTCAAACCGGCGATGACCATGAGGGTGCCGTGCGTGGTGGCTATGTCGTGGGCAAACACCAACGTAAAGGTCCTGATGAGGGCGTAGACACCGACTTTGGTAAGCATTCCGGCGAACAGGGCCGAGATCGCCACCGACGGGGTGTGATAAGACGCCGGCAGCCAAAAGAAAAATGGAAAGACCGCCGCCTTGATGCCAAAAGCCGCCATGAAGATAAAGGCCACGGCCGTCAGCAAGCCCTTGTCTTCGTGGCCCGCGATTTGCTGATGCAAATGGGCCATGTTCAGTGTGCCGGTCAAGCCATATAGCAACGCCAGTCCCATAAGAAAAAGCAGGGTTGCAAGAAGGTTGATCACCACGTAGGGGATCGCCCCTTTAAATTGTGCCCGGGTCTGACCCCACACCAGAAGGCCGAAAGATGCCATCAGCATGACTTCGAACCATACGTAAAGATTGAATAAATCACCCGTTAAAAAGGCGCCGCTGAGCCCACCGAGCAGCACGTGAAACAGGGCATGAAACCCATGGGCGCGCATGTTCTGATCCAACTCACCGCGAGCATAGACGGCTGTGGCGGTCCCCAAGATTCCGGTGACGATCAGCATCAGGGCGCTTAAGTGATCGGCAACCAGCGAGATGCCGAAAGGTGCCTGCCAATCACCCACCTGCAGGACCTGAATGCCATGGTCCCGAACGCGCACCAGGACCATGGTGCAGGCGGCCAGGTGCGCCACTGTGCCGGTAAGCGAAGCAACCTGTTGAGCGGTTGGTCTGCGCCACAACAACAGGCTGATCGCGGCGGTGGCAAAGGGAACTAAAATGGGTAATATCAATATGTTCGGCATCTCTAAACGTTCCTTTCCGACACGGCTGCATCCGGCTGCTCGGCATCAATCGGTTCGGGAGTGCGCAGCTGTTGCATGGCGGTCGCACCGAACATTTCAGCGCTTCGATAGAAAAGAACGAACAGAAAGGTCAACAAGGCGAATCCGATAACAATGGCGGTCAGTATCAGTGCCTGGGGCAGTGCGTTGGCGACCGCGGTTAAAGGAACGACATGGCCCTCTGGAATCAAGGGCGGCTTGTGATGCTTCAACCCTCCGGCGGTAAAAATGATCAAGTTGACGGCGTTGCTGAGCATAATCAGGCCGAACAGCATTCGCACAAGGTGTTGGCTGAGCAACAGGTAGATACCGCCTGCTACCAGGCTTCCGCTGAGGATGGCAAGGGCGATCTCCATGTCAGACCTCCTCCAAAGCCAGCAAAATGGTCAGGATCGCCCCGAGCACAGTCAGAAAAACGCCCAGGTCAAACAGCAGTGGCGTTCCCACCAGTGCGCTGTGGGATGGCCACCAAAGACCGCTCAAGAACGGTTGGCCCTGAATCATCGCCAGAAAGCCGGCACACAAGGCCAGTACCATGCCGGCGCCGATCAAGTGTTGGGGTGCCACATAAAGTCCCTTGCGGACAACGCTCGGCCCCTCGGCCAGGGCGACCAGCGCAAAACCGGTCGCGGCCACCAGTGCGGCGATGAACCCGCCCCCCGGGGCATGATGTCCGCGCCACAGGAGATAGAGCGCATAGACTAAAACGATGCCGCTAAGGAGGCGTGTGGCGGCTTTTAAAATGACGGAATTCACAAATCGGCCCTTCCTTTGCGAACCAATGCCAACCCGGCCAAAGCCGAAGACGCCACGACGATGATTTCACCCAGAGTGTCCAAACTGCGGAAATCCACCAAAATCACATTGACGATGTTACGGCCATGGGCTTTTAAATAGCTAGCTTGCTCATAGAAGGCTGTGATGGTTCGATCCACGTCGTGTTGCCCGACCGCGATGAGCAATCCGGCCACAAGTAATCCGCTGGCGATAGACACACCTAGCGACAGCCTCCGCCGACCCGGGCCGAGATGATGGTGCCTGGAGATCGGCGGCAGGCGCAGAAAGACAATGGCCGCGATAATCAGGGTCAACGTTTCCACCAGCAGTTGGGTCAAGGCGACGTCCGGGGCGCCAAAACTGAGGAAAATAAGCGCAACACCGGCACCGATGACACCCAGACCACACAGGGCCAGCAGCCTGGAACTTGATCGGGCAACCACCGCCACGGAAATCAGCATCAACATCAACAGCAGGCCGTGCCAGGCGCCTATCGTCAAGGGATGCCAGGATGGGATGACCGCACCGGAGGATGTCAGCGCCCATCCGACCGTCAAAACGATCGTGGCGACGATGATGATCAAATAATTAAAAAGCTGCCCGCTTTGTAAAATTTTTGTTTGCCAGCGGGCGAGCCCAACAACGCCCTGCAACAGCCGTAAATAGGAGCCCTCCATTGTCGCCGGAAGATGCTTTATCAGTTGCGCAACACCGGCACGGACTTTTCGGCGACCGGCATAGATCGCAGCTCCCAAACAGATCGTAACAATACTGAGCAGTAAAGGCGCGTTGATTCCATGGTAGAGCTGCAACCGAATTCGTTCGGTCGTGGGATGAAAGGCCTGCACCGCAGGCTGAATCAGCCAGCGGCCGACCCAATCGGGAATCAAACCAAACCCCAGGCCGATGCCGCTGAGTACCAGGGGGCCGAGCCACATCTGCCAGGGTGTTTCCCCAAGGGGATGCTTTGCGAGGTTTTTACCCCAAAAAGGACGCAGGGCCAGGGTCGCGGAAACAGCCGCCATAAGGGCGTTGGCCGTTAAGGCCGCCAACGTGGCTATCTCGGGAAAAGCCGCTTCGGTGAGGGCGCCTTTGTACATGATTTCTTTGCCGATAAATCCCAGAAAGAGTGGAAATCCGGCCATGGAAAGACAAGCCATTGCGGCGGCGATGGCCGTAACGGGCATGAACCGACCCATGCCACCGATTTCGTTTAATTGACGGGTACCGGCCTGGTGGTCGATGTTGCCGACGACCATAAACAGGGCCGATTTATAAAGAGCGTGAACCAAAAGGAAGGTGACCGCCGCGGTCAGCGTCGGGGAGGTCTGGCCGCCGAGAAACATAGTAATGATTCCCAGGGCCATGAGGGTGGTGTGGGCCAGAACACGCTTTAAATCCGTTTGCGCCAGGGCAACCACAGAGCCCCAAACCGCGGTTGCAGCACCAACGATCACCAATGTGTCCATCCAGGCTGGGGTTCCTCCCAGAATCGGATGGAGTCGGGCCAGCAAATAGATACCGGCCTTGACCATGGTGGCCGAGTGTAAGAAAGCACTGATGGGTGTGGGTGCCGCCATGGCATTCGGCAGCCAGAAGTGGAAAGGAACCTGGGCCGATTTTGTGAAGGCTCCCGCCAGCATACACGCAAGGATGGGCAGATAGAGCGCATGGTCGCGCAACAGGTCGCCGGATTGCGCTAAGCTTAAAAGCCCATAAGTCCCGCTGGCCAGACCGGTCAACAGGATTCCCACAAGCAAAAGCAACCCCCCTGCGCCGGTGACCAACAATGCTTGTCGTGCACTGCTGCGGGCGGCTTCGGATTGATGCTCAAAGCCGATCAAAAGGAAAGAGAACAGGGTGGTTAGTTCCCAAAAAACAAATAAAACCAATAAGTTTTCACTGAGGACAAGTCCTAGCATGGACATAAGAAAGGCGTTCAGAAAAAGGTAGAACCGTATGATATGGGGATGACCGGACAGGTAGGCGTCAGCATAAATCAGGACCAGCGCACCGATACCGGTGATGATCAGGGCAAACAGACCGCTGAGTCCGTCCAGTACAAAGGCGAAATCGACACCCAGGCTGGGAACCCAGCGCAATGATAGAACCATTCTCTCGCCAAGGGCCAGATGCGGAAACTGGAGCGCAACCCACACGAAAATAATCAATGGTAGCAAGGCCGACAAGCGGCCCGGCCAAAACGCAGCATGACGATCTTGGTTGTGGATAGGTCTCATGATGGTATCAAAAATATAGCGTTATGCAAGCGGCCGTGGCTGCAGGTTTCATTCCGACTCATTGGGACAAAAAAAGCGGTCGGTCCGCCTGCGTTAGGGTATTGAGCACGGTATCGCCCAAAACTTTCCGCAGCCAGATACTGCGGATGCTGTTGCCCATCACGATCATATCGGCCTCTATTTCTTGGGCACTGGAGAGTAACAGATCATGGGGCCGGCCGAGAAGCATGCGGGTGTTGACAGTGAAGCCATGGTCTTGGCAATACGCGGCCGCATCCTTTAAAAGTAAGTTGCTGTCGTCGGGTGTTTCGCTGAAGTGCACGATTTCCAAGGCGGCATCGGGCCATAGGCCGCCTTGAACAAAGCGTCGCATGGCTTTGGCAGATTCCATGGAACCGCTGTAGGCGACCATTACGCGGTGTATGGGACGGTATTGACTGGAGACAGCCAAAATTGGACGAACACCTTGCGCCAGCAGCCGAAGGAGATCTTGTTCCGGGTTTTCCACCAGCTGGTAATCGAAGAGGCTACGTAGCCCAAAAACCGTCAGGTCATGATAGCGGGAATGACTGATCATAAGTTCGAAAGGATCTCCGGTTTCCCATTGCACGTCATATCTTACGCCAGATTGGGTGCAAATTTTTTCTAAGGTCGCAACCGCCGCACCAATTTGATCCTTGGTCACTTCCAGGCGCTTTTCGCACATGCGCTTGGCGTAGATTCCTGCGCCGGCGGGAACCGGTCCTAATTTACAGATGTTGTTGGGATCCACAGCGGTGACGGCAGTGATTCGCGCATCTTGCCGCGAGGCAATCTCAACCGCTTGATTGATGCCCACATCCGTAAATGGCGTACCTCCAATACCCAGCAATATTCTTTTGATCATGACGCCAACTCCTTTTACGGTCTAATGATGCGGAAATAATCTACTATGTTAATAACGGATTAGGGTCGAATCAAGTCTTGAATGAAAGATTTCCAGGACGCTTATGGCCTCAGCCGTGCTTTTATGCATTGTGGTTAAGTGAATGGCTGTCTTAACGCCAGTGTCGGATAGAAATAAAACAACCCATAAAAACGGAGAGATCAGAGAGAAAATGAGGCAAATGTCAATATTTCACGATCGTCCCCCAATTATAAAACAGGGCGCTGTTGACGGGGCATTTACCACCGTTGCGGAGGCTCAGAAAGCCGGCGCCGTCACCATTAATTATGGTATGTTTATTAACACTGTAATCAGCTTTTTAATTGTTTCCTTTGCCATTTTTATTGTTATTAAAAACTTAAACAAACTAAAAAGAGAAGAAAAGGCGCCGCCGGCAGAACCAACAACCAAGGCATGCCCACACTGTTTCTCAGAAATTCCCATTAAAGCGACGCGATGTGGCTTTTGTACCTCAGATTTGCAAACAACTTAAATTGTTTGGTCACTCAATAAACGATTGACCTGACAAGGCTGTTTCCAAATTATACGGTTGTATAAGAGGACATGCATATTGGGGATGATGATTTCACAACTTAGATGAAAGGCGTCACAAATGGCTTACAAATTTGAGATTTATAAAGACAAACGAGGTGAATATCGATTTCGGTTCAGGGCACCCAATGGACAACTGATGTTTGCAGGTGAGGGGTATAAGCAAAAAACATCTGTAACAAATGCGATCGAATCCATAAAAAAGAATGTTGCTGATGCCGGGATAGATGATCAATTTTAGTTTAATAATTTTCAGATAGAACAAAAGGCAGAGTCTTTTAGTGACCCTGCCTTTTGACTGTGAATATCTTCTTCAAAACAACCGATTGTCGAGGACTTTTGTTTAGCGCAGCTGCCCGGCAAAGGGATTATACTGGCGCTCGGCACCGATACTGGTTTCCGGACCGTGTCCGGTAAATACCCGGACATCGTCACCGAGCGGAAAAAGCTTTTTTTGAATACTCGCAATCAGGGTGTCGTAATCGCCGCCCGGGAAATCGGTGCGGCCGATGGATCCGGCAAAAAGGGTGTCGCCGACGAAAACGCACCCATCGTTGTGCAGCGATATCCCTCCGGGTGTGTGCCCCGGCGTGTGCAGAACGTTCAATGACAGGTTGCCAAAGGTAACCTGGTCGCCTTCGTTCAACAATTGGTCGGGCGGTGGTGAATTTTCACATGCCAGGCCGAAAGAGGAAGCCGAAGCGGTCAATAGCTCCAACATGTGTGCATCCGCAGCGTGAATCAAGATATCAGCCCCGGTGGCGTCTTTGAGGGGTTTATTCGCACCCACATGATCAAAATGACCATGGGTGTTAATGATATGCTTAACGGTCAATTTTTCTTCGGCCAGCGCCATTAAAATACGGTCGGCCTCATCGCCTGGGTCAATAACGACCGCGGCTTTGGTGTGTTCACATCCAAGAATAAAGCAGTTGGCCATTATCGGACCAACCGCAAGGGTTTTAATAATCACGTTATCCTCCAGTGATAGAGCGTTTGTTAAAATCGTGGATTGATTTTAGCGCGACTTGGCCTGTTCGATCAGATCCACGAGGCTCATTATTTTCGGTTGGGGGCGAGCCTGCGTTAATGCCTCTATTTGCTCGGGTGGTAAATGTGCTTCCAGGTAGGCCTGGATATCAAAATATTCCCACCAGCAGTCGATTACCTTCCAGCACATGCCTGCATTTTTGCCACACGACCGACAATACTTGAAATCGATCGGGCCGCCCAGACGCGGGCAGCGTCGTGTGTGTTTGTCGTGGCTTTTTTCTGAATCAACCATATGCGACTCTTTAAAAACTGCAGGGCACCCTCACTGACACAGCCAACGGTGCTTAAAGTTTCTGCTGCTCCTGTGCCAAACGGATGCTGTCGAGGATGCCGTTAATGAACGAACCGGACTCTTCGGTACCGAATTTTTTGCCGATATCGATCGCCTCGTTGATCGAAACCTTAGCGGGGATATCCTGGCAGTGCAGCAGTTCAAAAACCGCGATCCTGAGGATGTTGCGGTCGACACCCGACATCCGGCTCATTTTCCAGTGATCGGAATAGCGCTTGATGACCCCATCGATTTCCAGCTTGGCTTCCGTAACCCCATTGACCAATCGCATAAAAAAAGGGCGTGCCTTTTCGGCCGGCGAGAAATTCGAGCAGTAAAGATCCAGCTTCTCCTGGTGTCCGTTTGGATTCATATCCATGTAAAAGAGAGCCTGCAAAGCAAGCTCACGTGACCGGCGGCGGATACCCATCTTTAAGCCTGATCAACCACTCCCATCAAGTTGGCCATTTCGACGGCTGCCATGGCGGCACTCCAGCCCTTGTTCCCAGCCTTTGTGCCGGCGCGCTCAATCGCTTGTTCGAGCGTGTCGGTTGTAATGATACCGAAAATGACCGGAATTTCGGAATCGATACTGACCTGGGCAATTCCTTTGGAAACTTCGGCGCTGACATAATCGAAATGGGGTGTCGCCCCTCGAATGACAGCCCCCAAACATACAATGGCGTCATAGCGCTTTTTCTGGGCCATCTTTTTGGCAACCAAGGGGATTTCAAAAGCTCCGGGGACCCTTACGATATCTATGTCCTCGTCTTTGGCCCCGCTGCGCTTTAAAGCGTCGAGGGCGCCCCCCACGAGCCGATCGGTAATGAAGTCGTTAAAACGGCTCACGACCAATCCAAATTTCTTGCCGTCCGCATTCAGGTTGGCGTCGAAAGTTTTTGGCATCGATCCTCCTCCTTTTAATTAAAGATCCTACCCTTCGGCCGGTTTATTCATAGCAGAACTCAGTCGGCGACGGTTTCGCATTGAAAGCTCAAAATGTGTCCCATTTTCAACTTCTTGCATTCAAGATAGCCGCGATTGTGTTCATTGGGACTAATCTCGATGGGCACCTGTTCGACAATGCTGAGCCCATAGCCTTCCAGCCCGACAATTTTTTTGGGGTTGTTGGTCATCAGCCGCATTTTGCCGACCCCCAGGTCGACCAGGATCTGGGCCCCAATCCCATAGTCGCGCAAATCATCTTTAAACCCCAGCTTGCGATTGGCCTCGACCGTGTCGAGACCTTTTGTCTGCTGCAGTTCGTAGGCTTTCAATTTGTTAATCAGGCCGATGCCGCGTCCTTCCTGGCGCATGTAGACGATGACACCAGCCCCTTCGCTTGAGATCATTTCCATGGCTTTGTGCAGCTGGTCACCGCAATCGCAGCGCAGTGAACCGAAAATGTCACCGGTCATACACTCCGAGTGGACCCGCACGAGCACCGGTTTATCGGGGGTCGATCTCCCCTTTGGCCAAGGCAATATGGGTTAAATTGTCCAACCCGTTTTCATAGGCGATAATTCTGAAATCGCCGCCGTGGTTGGTTGCAATGGTCGTTTCGGCGGCCCGGCTCACAAAAGATTCGGTCTGCAGTCGGTATTGCACCAAATCGGCCACCGTGCAGATACCGATGCCATGGGTTTCACTGAATTGTTCCAAGCTCGGCATGCGCGCCATGGTCCCGTCTTCATCCATGATTTCACAGATGACCCCACACGGTTTCAAGCCGGCCAGGCGTGCTAAATCGACAGAGCCTTCCGTTTGTCCAATCCGAACCATGACACCGCCCTTTTTGGCACGCAAAGGGAAGACATGGCCTGGCCTGACCAGATCGTCCGGCTTGGCGTCATCCGCAACGGCCGCTCGTACCGTCGTGGCCCGATCGGCGGCCGAAATACCGGTGGTGACGCCGTGCCGTGCTTCAATAGACACGGTAAACCCGGTGCCGAACTGCGATGTGTTTTCCTTGACCATCAATGGCAAATCAAGCTGGTCGGCCCGATCACCTGTCATGGAAAGGCAGATCAGACCGCGGCCGTATTTGGCCATAAAATTGATGGCTTCCGGGGTGACCATTTCGGCCGCCATCGTCAGATCGCCTTCATTCTCCCGATCTTCATCATCGACCAATATAACCATCCGACCGGATTGGATTTCCTGGATGGCTTCCTGAATTGTTAAATGTGGCATGGTAAGTGTATCGTCTCCTCTATTTATATAAAGCCGGATTTCAGCAACAAATTCATATCGACCGACGATTTTCCGTTGGAGGAAGGGTCGTGGGACGCTTTGTCCTTTAAAACGAAACGTTCAACATATTTGCCGATCATGTCGGTCTCAATGTTGACCGCTGCACCGGCCGGCTTGAAATCAATGGTCGTCACTCCGGCCGTATGGGGGATAACGCTGACCGTGAAAAAATCGTCCCCCACGGCATTGATTGTCAGGCTGATACCGTCCACGGCAACGGAGCCTTTTGATACCATGTAGCGGGTCAAGCGTGAATCCACGCCAAAGGTCAGAATGATCGCATTGCCGGCACGCTTTTTTTGCTGAAGGTGACCCAAACCATCGATGTGCCCTGAGACCAGGTGTCCGTCCAGCCGGTCTGAAAGGCGTAAAGCACGCTCGAGGTTAACGCGCGCACCTTGCTTGGTGGCCCCCAAGGTTGTTTTGGACAATGTTTCGGGCGCCACGTCCACGGAAAACCGGCGGCCGTCAAGGGCCACAACGGTCAAGCAGGCCCCGCTTACGGCCACACTGTCACCGATCCGGGTCCGCTCCAGGGCAAAATCGGATTGGATGGTTAAATGCTTGCCCTGGTCCGACGGCCGGATAGCGGATATGGTTCCGAGGCCTTCGATAATACCCGTAAACATCAGTTCAGGTACCCTTCAATCATGATATCGTCTCCCACGCGTTCAACACGCAAATCCCGGACGTCATTGCAATTCTGCATCAACGCCGGCCCCTGCCCGCGGCAGATCGGCACGCCATCATCACCGCCCAGAATTTTCGGGGCATAGAAAAAAACAATTTTATCGGCGATCCCGTCAGCCAATGCGGATGACAGCACCCGTCCACCGCCTTCGATCAGCAGGCTCGTAATCCCCAGCTGGCCCAGCTGGGTCATTAGCGGCGCCAGATCGATCAGCCCCTCTTTGAGCGGTGCTGCGACAATCTTGGCCCCCTGGGCTTCAAGGGCCTTGTATTTGGTCGGATCCGCAGCCGCTGTTTCTCCGGCGACCAGGAGCGTGTCAACCTTTGATTCAAGATTCAGCACCCGCGCCTGAGGTGAAATCGACAAGTGGGTATCGAGGATCACCCTGACTGGATCCAGACCATCCTTGCCTTCCAGCCGGGTGGTCAAGCTGGGGTCATCTTTTTTGATTGTATCGATACCGACCATAATTGCATCAACCGCATGGCGCACACGATGAACGCGCTGCCGGGCGGCCGGGCCCGTCACCCATTTAGAATCACCCGTGCGGGTCGCGATGCGGCCATCCAAGGTGGCCGCACATTTTAGGATGACAAACGGACGCTTGGTCTGAATATATTTGACAAAGCCCTCGTTTAAGCGTTGGGCGTCTTGCTCACAGAGCCCAACGGTAACATCCAGGCCCGCGGTTTTTAATAATTCAAGGCCCTTGCCGGTCACGTCCGGATTCGGATCCCGCATGGCAACAACCACGCGCCGGATGCCGGCAGTCAGAATCGTTTGGGTACAAGGGGGTGTGCGGCCGGTGTGATTGCAAGGTTCGAGAGTGACATAGAGAGTGGCGCCATGGGCCCGTGAGCCCGCATCCGCCACTGCGTTAACCTCGGCATGCGGTTCACCGACAGCCGCATGATATCCGCGGCCCACAACTTCGCCGTTTTTGACAAGCACAGCCCCCACCATGGGGTTGGGTGAAGTGAGCCCTTCGCCTTGGCGAGCAAGCGCAAGTGCCTGTCGCATGAAATCACGATCTTTCATTCCTTAAATAATTGACACTTTTATTGAAAATGCAAGCGCGCTTATTCAATAATATCAATTTCCAATCGGTCTAAAGCGATTTTTTACGTTCCGCAATCACGCCAACGCGTCATCTGCGCAATGGCGTCTATTGTTTGCTCAGCAAGCTCTTCAATTCCGCCACAAAATCATTTACATCCTTGAATTCGCGATAGACCGATGCAAATCTGACGTAGGCGATATCATCCAAACCATGCAAGATGGTCATGATTTTTTCACCGATGACACTGGCGGGGATTTCTTTTTCACCGGTTTCCCGCAGATCACGTTCCACCTCGTCCACATGCTCTTCGATCGTGTTCATGCTGATGTCCCGTTTTTCGCATGCTTTCTTGAGACCGGAACGCACCTTCTCGCGGTTGAAGACCTCCCGACGTCCGTCTTTTTTGATAATCATGATCGGGATTTCTTCAATATGCTCATAGGTGGTGAAACGCCGCGTACACAACAGGCATTCCCGCCGCCGTCGAATAACACTACCGTCTTTGCTGACCCTGGAGTCTATGACCTTGTTGTCAACTTCGCCGCAAAATGGACATTTCATGAAGCCTCCCCTTGCTGATCGTTAATTCGGGTCCTTTTATGGATGGGCACTCGCTAGCTTGATGATCTCAATCCCAGCCTCCTCAAACATCTCGATCGACATATCATCCGCATAGCCGGAAAGATAATAAATCTTTTTCAATCCGGCATTGATTATCATTTTAGCACAGATGGAACAGGGTTGATTGGTGCAAAACAGCCAGGCATCTTTGATGGTGACTCCGTGAAAGGCCGCTTGAATGATGGCATTTTGTTCAGCGTGAATACCCCGGCAAAGCTCATGGCGCTCGCCGGACGGTACGGCCAGCTTTTCCCGCAGACACCCTGTGACAGAACAATGGCGGATACCAGCCGGGGCCCCGTTATAACCGGTCGACAAGACCTGGCGATCTTTGACGATAACGGCGCCCACGGATCGGCGGAGACACGTCGATCGTTTGGCAACGAGGAGAGCGATATCCATAAAATAAGTTTCCCAGGACGGACGTTTGTTCGGTTCAGGCATTTAGCGCTTGCCCTCCTTGGCCGACTTTGCAAACAATGGAAAAGCATCGCATAGCGCACGCGCCCGTGTTTGGGCTTGGGCGATCACGTCGGCCGCCTTGGGGTTCTTGACGACCGCCACAATCATTTCGGAAATTATCCGCATTTCAGCGGCTTGCATGCCACGCGTCGTAACAAATGGTGTGCCAATCCGGATGCCACTGGTCACCATGGGGCTGAGGGTTTCAAAAGGAATGGCATTCTTGTTGACCGTTATGCCGGCCTGCCCCAAGGCAAACTCGGCATCTTTGCCGGTTAGGTTTAAATTGCTCAAATCGATCAACATCAAATGCGTGTCGGTTCCGCCGGATACCAGGTTCAGGCCCGCTTGCTGCAAGTGCTCGGACAGGACCTGGGCGTTTCGGACCACATTGGCTTGATAACGCTGAAACGGTTCACTCAAAGCTTCTTTGAATGCCAGGGCCTTGGCCGCGATGACATGCATCAAGGGTCCCCCCTGGATTCCGGGGAAGATTTCCTTGCCCAGCCGGTCGCCATATTGGGCCTTGGCAAGGATCATGCCGCCGCGCGGCCCCCTTAGGGTTTTGTGGGTGGTGGTGGTTACGACATCGGCGTGGGGCACGGGCGAGGGGTGCTGGCCGGTTGCTACCAGTCCGGCAATGTGGGCCATATCGACCATGAGATAGGCATCGATCTTTTGCGCGATCGAGCTGAATCGCTCAAAATCGATGATGCGCGGGTAGGCGCTGGCCCCAGCAACAATCATTTTGGGGCGATGTTGCTCCGCCAGGCGTTCAACCGCTTCGTAGTCGATGATACCGGTCTCTTTTTTTACGCCATAGTGGACAAAATTAAAAAAGCGGCCTGAAAAACTGGCCGGGCTGCCATGGGTCAGGTGTCCGCCATGGGCCAAATCCATTCCCAAGATGGTGTCACCCGGATT
Organism: uncultured delta proteobacterium; assembly: GCA_963802265.1. GTDB lineage: Bacteria > Desulfobacterota > Desulfobacteria > Desulfobacterales > CAWDIC01 > CAWDIC01. Next base: position 664,113 of record CAWDIC010000001.1, on the reverse strand, counting down.
CAAGAGCGCGAAATAGACGGCCATGTTGGCCTGGGAACCGGAATGGGGTTGGACATTGACGTACTCGGCTTGAAAAAGTTTCTGGGCACGTTCAACGGCGAGTTTTTCGGCGATATCGACATTTTCGCAGCCACCGTAATAGCGTTTGTCCGGATAGCCTTCGGCGTATTTGTTGGTCAACACGCTTCCTTGAACGGCCATAACCGCCGGACTGGCGATGTTTTCCGACGCAATCAGTTCCAGGGTTTGTTGCTGACGCGCTAATTCATTGGCAAGGACTTGGCCGATATCGGGATCGATGGCCATAACCGTATCAGCATCTGTCAACGGATACGGTTGGTTTTCAGGTGAACGGCCGGTTCTTTTGTCATTCATTGTGTGAGATAGCCATTTAGGGGGATAATTTTTATACCCGCAGCCTTTGGGTTAAGATTAAGGTTTTTGACCCAGAGTATCGAATTTGTCGATCCGTTGCTGGTGACGCCCCCCTTCAAAGGGGGTTTCCAGCCATGTTTTGACAATTTCAAGGGCCAGAATATCACCGATTACCCGTCCACCCATGACCAAAAGGTTGGCATTGTTATGCAGGCGACTCAACTTCGCGGCAAAAAGACCGTTGCACAGGGCCGCACGCACATGGGCATAGCGGTTGGCAACGATTGACATCCCGATACCGGTGCCGCAGATCAGAATGCCGTGTGTGTATCGACCTTCAGATACGGCTGACGCCACCTGTGTTCCAAAGTCCGGGTAGTCAACCGATTTCTCGCTATACGCACCCACGTCTTTAACATCGATACCAAGCGCTGTAATGAATTCGACCACCTTTTGCTTGAGCTGAAATGCGGCATGGTCACAACCAATGATCAAAGGAGCTGAATTTGTCATCGTTCATCCCTTCACTAATTAATCGAATAAAATCAAATTGAAATGAAGAACACCTCGTAAGGTTTCTATCTACCCATATATTGTGATGTTCGCAAGAAAAAAATCAACTTGTCGTGTTTGTTGATAGTTTGAGGGATTGTTTGCTGCAGGCGGGCTGAAGCGTAAGCCGTCTGCGGCCAAACCAAGCCGCAATGCGAACCAAAGCGCCTTTTGAGCGGGCGTTAAAGGGGGTGTTCCGTCCTGTCAGGTCTCAATTAGGATTGATACCGCTTGAGAATAAGCGATGCGTTCGTCCCGCCGAACCCGAAAGAGTTGGTCATGGCATAAGTAACCGGCGTTTTGCGGGCGACCCGGGGAACATAGTCGAGGTCGCATTCGTCGCCGGGGTTTTCCAGGTTGATGGTGGGCGGAATGATGCCGTCTTTGATGGTAAGCGCGGTAAAAGCCGTCTCAATGCCGCCGGCTCCGCCGAGCAGGTGCCCGGTCATCGACTTGGTTGAGCTGATGGGAATCTTCGGGGCCTTTTCTTTGAACACCGTTTTGATGGACCTGGTTTCATACAGATCGTTCAACGGTGTCGACGTACCATGGGCGTTGATATAATCGATCTGGTGATAGGCAAGGTCGGCATCATCCAATGCGGCCTGCATACATCGGGCCGCGCCTTCGCCATCCGGAGACGGGGATGTCATATGGTAGCCATCACCGCTTAACCCATAGCCGCAGATTTCAGCAACGATGGTCGCTCCGCGTGCCAAGGCACCATCGAGTGACTCTAGAACCATAAGACCACAACCTTCGCCCACCACAAAACCATCCCGGTCGCGATCAAAAGGCCGGGACGCTTTGGTCGGCTCGTCGTTGCGCGTGGAAAGCGCTTTCATGGAATTGAAGCCGGCGATACAGGTCTGGGTAACAACCGCCTCGACGCCACCCGTAATCATGGCGTCCGCTTCTCCGCGATTAATAATTTTATAGGCATCTCCGATCGCATGGGCGCCGGCAGCACACGCCGTAGCCAAAGACAGATTCGGTCCTTTGGCGCCTGTATGGATCGAAATCATGCCGGGCGCCATGTTGCCGATAATCATCGGGATGAAAAAGGGGCTCACCCGCCGGGGGCCATCTTCAAGCACAATCCGACTGGTTTCCTCTAGATACGACAAGCCGCCCAATCCGCATCCGGTGGCGACCCCGATGCGGTTTCCATTGGTCTCGTCAATCACTAGGCCCGAGTCTTCCAGTGCCATCCGCGCGGTTGCCACGGCAAAGGCAATAAAGCGCGAGGTTCGCTTGGCTTCTTTGCGGGATAAATAATCCGTTGGATCGAAACCCTTGACTTCACCTGCAATCTTGGTTTTATAGTCAGCCGTATCAAAACAGGTAATGGGGCCAATTCCTGAAATGCCGGCACACAAAGAACGCCAAGAGGCCTCCACACCGATCCCCACCGGTGTGATAAGTCCCATCCCGGTAATGACAACGCGCCTGTTCACACAATCCTCCCTAAGCGTGCCAATTGCTGCTGAGTTGAACTTCTAGATCTAATGGGATTGGATGTAATCGATGGCATCTTTAACCGTGACCAGCTTTTCAGCATCTTCGTCAGAAATGTCGATTTCAAATTCTTCTTCCATGGACATGATCAGTTCTACCAAATCCAACGAGTCGGCGCCCAAATCTTCTACAAAAGATGCTTCCGGCACGACTTCTACCAAATCCACACTTAACTTTTCGGCAATAATTTTTTTGACTTTATCTACAACTGACATCTATTACGCTCCTTTCATTTTGAACTGTTTTTCAGATATACAAGCCACCGCTCACATGCAGCACCTGACCGGTGATATAAGCGGCGGCATCGGAAGCCAGAAAGCCGACGACGGCGGCAACGTCTTCCACCGTGCCGACCCGACCGAGCGGAATCTGCTCAATCATGGCCGTCCGGGCTTTTTCCGGCAGGGCTTCGGTCATCGCGGTCTCAACGTAACCAGGCGCCACGACGTTAACCGTAACCCCCCGCGATGCCAATTCCTTGGCCATCGCTTTGCTAAAACCGATAATACCGGCCTTGGAGGCCGCGTAGTTGGATTGACCCGCGTTACCGGTCACACCGATAATCGAAGAAATATTGATAATCCGGCCGTGACGCTGTTTCATCATGGTACGGGATGCAAACTTGGTACAATTGAAAACGCCCTTTAAATTGGTGTTCATGACGTCGTCCCAATCACGCACTTTCATGCGCGGCAAGAGCCCGTCCCGGGTTATCCCGGCGTTGTTGACCAGCACGTCGATCCGCCCGGTCTCTTGAACAACGCGTTTAAAAAAACCACCGACCGCATCCGCGTCTGAGACATCGACCCGTTCGCTGTGGGCCAGACCGCCGGCCGCCGTGATAAGGGCGCGGGTTTCATCGGCACCGGCATCCGAAGCGGCATAATTGAAATATACCACTGCTTCGGGTCCGCACAAATGCAGGCAAATCGCGCGGCCAATACCGCGGGATCCACCCGTAACGACGATAGTGCGCGGGTTCGCTGTCATGACGTCCTCGCGAACAGATGATCGGCAACCCGATCCATATCTTTAATCATGTCTTTGCAGGTATGCACCAGGTCCTCGTATTTGATTTTCTGTAAAAAAGCCTGCACCTGGTCTTGTTCAAAAGCACCCGATCCCAGCAGCACCTTGAGTGTTCGGTCGGCGACCAGCGTGGCAATCTCGCCGGCAAAAAGCCGCGCGACGGTGCGTATTTTATCGGCCTTAGCGGTGGTTAGATCCGCGTGCCTGGCAGCCTTACGAGCCAGGCTGACACCCACTTCCACATAGGTCATCATATCGGCCAGCGCAAACATGACATATTGTTGTCGTGTCAAGCGGTTGGCGTGCGCCAGCATGATTAATTCATTCAGCGCCGCAGCGGCCAGGCCCAAACCGCGACCGCCGATTTCAGGATTTGATTGGGCCAACGCTTCCATTTCAGATGCCAGGGATGCATAAAAAGACCCCTTGGTTTTCCACGTCTTTTTCCAGCGCATGGTACTGATGATGTTTTGTTGAATTTCGCTGGTGCCCTCATAAATACAGGTGATTTTGACATCGCGCTTGATCTTTTCAACCTCGAATTCAGAGATATACCCGTAGCCTCCCAGGGCCTGCATGGCGTTGTCGGCCGTGAGATTGGCCGCTTCCGTGGTAAACAGCTTGGCGATCGAGCCTTCGACCTGGAGGTCGCGCTCACCGGAATCGAGCCGTTCGCCGACTTCCTGTATATACGCCAGCGCGGCCTCTAAACGAACGGCATTGGGAACAATCAGCTTGTGAGTGTAGCCTTGTTTTTCGGATAAAGGCCCGCCGAATTGCACCCGCTCCTTGGCATAGGGGATGGCAATCTCCAGCGCGGCCTCTCCCGCTCCCAGAGCCATGGCCGCTACCATCACCCGCGTGTACCCAAAGACTTTGTTGGCCTGTTTGAGGCCCTTGCCCGGAACCCCACCCACGAGGTTGGCAACGGGAACGAAAACGTCGGAAAATGTAAGCGGAGATGTGTTGGAGGCGCGGATACCGTGTTTTTCTTCCCCCTTGCCCTGTTCAAAGCCCGGCGTCCCTTTTTCGACAATGAAAAAGGTCGGCCCTTCGGGTGTCACCGCCAAAAGGGTGATGAAATCGGCAAATCCGCCGGTTGAGATGAATTGCTTGGTACCGTTGATTTTGTACCCGCTGATCTGGCCCTTTTCATCCAAAACCGGTTCAGCCTTGGTTTTGAGCGCGGCCAGGTTGCTGCCGGCTTCCGATTCGGTCACCGCGTAAGCCACCAGGGCCTGGCCTTCAGCAATGGCGCCGAGCCATTTGGCTTTCTGTTCTTCGGTGCCGCCCACGATAATGGGATCTGCGCCGAGCTGGATTGCGAAAAATGCGGTGCCGACGCCCAGGCAGATTTTAGACATTTCACGCGTTACCTCGCAACAGTCACGCGCGCCACCGCCCATGCCACCGTATTTTTCAGGAATAAACAACAGTTGCAGCCCGATTTCAGGACCCAGCATTTGGCGAACCGTTTCTTCCGGAAAAACCTCATCTTTGTCGAAAGCCAGGATCTTTTCCGCGCTGAGCAGCCGTGTTTTAAGCTGCTGAACCGTATCGATCACCATCTGCCGCGATTCAATATCCAATCCATATAAGTTAGGCGTGGTTGTATTGGCTGGTGCTGTCATCGATCCTCTTTCCGATCCGGTTAATCTTCTTTCGGTTCGCTTACCATGCGCCCTTTGTAGGACCCACAGCTCGGGCAGGCGTGGTGCGGTAAAGCAGCTTCGCCGCATTGGGGACAGGTGGTAAGGTTGGGGGCCGACACTTTATTGTGCGCCCGTCGCTTATCACGTTTTGACTTTGATGTTTTACGTTTTGGTACCGCCATAAGTAATCTCCTAACATATTGAATTTATAATAAATAAAATCTATATCACTACCTGGTGAATTGTTCAGGCTCTAGTAATTGATATCGCTTGGATTGTCAAGGCTTTTCGGCCTAAAATTATTAATTTGTTCGCTTGAGATCTTGACTTTGATGTGTTATGGAGGGCCACTCCTTTGCATAAAAGAAAGGGTTTTACTTTTTAACTAATTAATATTTATATTATAAACATGGGATCTCATTTTTAAGAGCGTTTGAGGCCCGCAAGGCGATTTGGCTGTGTTTTTGTAAAGGCCGACGGCTCGAGCGGCCGATCAAGCGGTGTGCCGCCCAGAATTACTAATTACTAATACTCAAATTCAAAACAAGTAAAACGGATCGTCAGAAAGCGATTAAAGGTTCGATTATATGGAAAAAATTATAACACGCTTTGCTCCCAGTCCAACGGGGTATCTCCATGTGGGGGGGGCCCGTACCGCGCTTTTTAATTGGCTGTATGCCCGCCATACCCAAGGCCGATTTATCCTGCGGATCGAAGATACGGATGCCGTACGTTCAACCCAGGCCTCTGTGGACGCCATCTTCGACGCCCTCACGTGGCTCGGTATTGACTGGGATGACGGACCCTTTTACCAATCTGAACGACGTGACATTTACCAGGACTACCTTCAGCGTTTGATTGACGCGGGCCTGGCCTACTATTGCAATTGCTCCCAGGACAAACTCCAAACCATGCGGTCCCAGGCAATGGCACGGGGCGACAAACCCAAATACGACGGGACCTGCCGAAACAAGGGTCGCACCAAAGCCCAAGACACGGTTGTACGCTTTAAGGCCCCCTTAACCGGGACCACGGTCATCGAAGACACGATCAAGGGGCGAATCGTTTTCCAGAATGATGAATTGGATGACTTTATCATTGCCCGCAGCGACGGATCGCCGACGTATAACTTCGTGGTGGTCGTCGATGATCTGACCATGGGCATCACAACGGTCATTCGCGGTGATGATCACGTCATGAATACGCCCAAACAAATTCAGCTATACAAGGCGTTGGGCCACCCCTTGCCTATCTTCGGGCATGTTCCCATGGTCCTGGGAAATGATCGTGCGCGGTTAAGCAAGCGGCATGGCGCCATGTCGGTGACGGCTTACCGGGACATGGGCTTTTTAGCGGATGCCGTCATCAACTATCTGGTCCGCTTGGGGTGGTCCTATGGTGATCAGGAGTTCTTTACGCGCACGGATTTGATTGAAAAGTTTGCCCTTGAAAATATTGGTAAAGCGGCGGGTATCTTTGATGTCGACAAACTGTTGGCGCTCAATGCCGACCACATGAAAGCTCTTCCCAAGAACGAATTGGCCGAACATCTCGCTCCATTTTTAAAAAACAAAGGGTGTGAGCCGGGATCGAGCGACTACGTCTCCCAGATTGTCGAGACGCTACTACCGCGCAGTAAAACTTTCGAGGAAATGGCTGACCAGGCCTTGTTTTACTATGCCACGGAGATCACCTACGAGGAAAAAGCCGCTAAAAAATTCTTGAAGGCTGCGGCTTTAGAGCCCCTTCAACTTTTGATTGCGGCTCTCCAAGGGCTCGCCTCGTTTGAAGAGCAAGAACTGGAAAAAGCCTTTTTGGCGGTAATGGAGCAAACGGTCTCAAATTGGGTAAAATTGCGCAGCCCGTGCGTGTGGCGCTCACGGGTCGTACGGCCAGCCCAGGCATTTTTGAAATCATCGCCATTATTGGCAAGGAGAAAGTGCTCGCCAGGTTGAAACAGGCGATCAATTATATTGAAAAGCGCGGTGCGGAGACCTAATTGCTCGTAATGGTTCCTTTTATGTGACGTTGCGGCATCGCCTAAACCGGGCACCGATTTATTGCTTGACTAGGTAGAGGCTTTTCTGTAACAGAACTATATTCAAAATTACTGAGGGATCGTCTAGCGGCAGGACGACGGGTTCTGGCCCCGTTAACCCAGGTTCGAATCCTGGTCCCTCAGCCATTTCGACACAAAAAGGGCATGCATCCAAAAAAGGACGCATACCCTTTTTTTGCCTTTCGATAAACTCAAGGTCCCGAGCGAGGTCGAGGGACTCAAGGCCTTCGGCCAGTGAGAAATCGTGTCGAAATGGCCCTGAGCCTGTCGAAGGGCCCACCAAAGACCTGTAACATTATTAATAACCCTGATTCTATCTACCGCTTATTTTGAACAGATATCGGACCGTGTATTATGAGGGCCTGAATCCAACCCGGTTTTTAGCTGAGCTGCAAGCCATGAAGGACGAAATCAAGTTTAAAGAAACGTTGACACTCACAAACGTATTCCGCTAATTTACACACACATGGCACTATGTGTATTTACATTACATAGACCTGAAAAGGAATTGATTCAATGACAACGCCTGAAATGCCGCCGCCCAACTTCATCCGGACCATTGTGGAAGAAGATTTGAAATCAAATAAATACGACGGAAGGGTGGTGACCCGCTTTCCTCCGGAGCCGAACGGGTACCTGCATATCGGCCATGCTAAATCGATGTGTCTCAATTTTGGGATCGCGGCCGAAAACGACGGTGGGTATTGCAACCTGCGCTTTGACGATACCAACCCCACCAAAGAAGAGGTCGAATATGTCGAAGCCATCAAAGAAGATGTTAAGTGGCTGGGATTCGAATGGCACGAGGGGGAACATTTTGCATCGGATTATTTTGATCAGCTATACGCGTACGCGATACAGCTGATAAATGACGGCAAAGCATATGTTGACAGTCTTAATGCGGAGGAGATCAGAGCTTACCGCGGCACGCTGACCGAGCCCGGCCAGAACAGCCCCTTTCGAGAGCGGACGGTCGCAGAGAATCTGGATTTATTCGAGCGTATGCGGGCCGGTGAATTCCAGGATGGTGAACACGTGCTGCGGGCCAAGATCGATATGGCGTCACCGAACCTGATCATGCGGGATCCGACCCTGTATCGGATCCGCAAGGCCCATCACCATCGTACCGGGGACCGGTGGTGTATCTATCCCATGTATGACTTTACACATTGCCTGTCCGATTCCATTGAAAAGGTCACCCACTCCCTTTGCACGCTTGAATTTGAGATAAATCGGGCGTTGTATGACTGGGTCCTCGACCAGTTGAAGGTCTATCACCCCCAGCAAATCGAGTTTGCCCGTCTCAACCTTACCTATACGGTACTGAGCAAACGCAAGCTCATTCAACTGGTAAACGATGGCCATGTGTCCGGATGGGACGACCCTCGCATGCCGACCCTCTCGGGTCTGCGGCGAAGAGGCTATACGCCCCGGGCGATCCGAAGCTTTTGTGATCGGATTGGGGTTGCCAAGCGTGACAGTATGGTCGATATTGCCCTGCTCGAATTCAGTCTCCGTGAAGACCTCAATCAGCACTCCCCCCGCGTGATGGCGGTTTTGAACCCTTTGCGGGTGGTGATCGAAAACTACCCCGAAGACCAGGTGGAAGAACTGGAAGCTGAAAACAATCCGGAAGACCCTGGGGCGGGAACACGCCGACTCCCTTTTGCGCGCGAGTTGTATATCGAGAAAGAGGATTTCCTCGAAGACCCGCCGAAAAAATTCTTTCGTCTGGCACCGGGTCGGGAAGTCCGATTGAAACACGCCTATTACATAAAATGCGTCGATGTTGTCAAAGAGGAACAGACCGGTGATATCGTTGAAATACGGTGCACTTATGATCCCGCAACACGCGGCGGATGGTCTGAAGACGGCCGCAAAGTCAGAGGGACGCTCCACTGGGTTTCAGCCGCCCATGCCCTGAAGGCGGAAGTCCGTTTGTATGATCACCTGTTTGTAAAACCGAACCCCAATGATGAAAAAGAATGCCCGGATTTCGCTGCTTGCCTGAATCCGGACTCGCTGAAGATATTGAATGACTGCCAAGTCGAACCCAGCTTGGCAGCGGCACCGCCCGGAACCCGGTTTCAGTTTTTAAGACGGGGCTATTTCTGCCTTGATGCGATCGATTCTAAGCCCGACGCACTCGTGTTCAATCGAACGACAACGTTGCGGGACACTTGGGCGAAGATTCGAAAAAGCCAGAAAAAATAGAAATGTAACACGCTGTGATTGGATAACAGGAAAACAACTTAGATATGCTACCTTACGAATTGGCAAAATTGTTGCACCGGGAACTTTCACCGGTCGCCCCAAAACTATCGGCGGCCCTGAACCGTGCGTTGACCGACATTGGTGAAGGATCGGCGCTGGTGGGATTGGGTCCGGGAACCCATAAAGATGACAATGTATCTTTTCAAGAGTACGAACAGTTCGACGTGCCCGAGCCGGGTGCCGCACACCGGATCCTCGCGGAAATCAATGCGGCCCTGGGCAAATTGGAAAATAATTCGGCCTGGCAGGTCCTGATCGACAAAAAAACGAGTACCAATCCCAAAAAGATGGAGCTGCTGTACACTCTCTTCCGACATAAAGCTTAGCATCCATCCCTCCGGGTTAAACCTGCCACCCGCCATGCCTGTACCGAGCTTGTCGAGGTAAACTCCCACAAAAATCCTCATCTCTGAAGGGACACTAAAATGAAGTGGTTTCAAAGCACCGGATCATGTTCGAGAGCCCCGCTTAGCAGCGGGATTTCGCATCTTTTTTAGTTATCAAAGGAGCTCAACAAGCGTCCCGCTGATTTGAAAACGGAGTCCCGCCGCAGTCCCGATGCGTAATCCTCGAAGAAACCAAACAAATATCCTACTACTGGACTTTGGCACCGGAAGCCGTGCTCAAAAATAGGATTTTGGCTCAAGGTCAAGGTGTGACCGGGTGTGGACGAAAGCGAATTGGTTTCAAAGCTCCCGCAGGCATGCTTCTAGTATCAAGGTCGTCCTGTGACTTAGAAACGCGGGTCCTTTGGTACGCTGAGTATTTGAAATCAAGGACAACGCCGCTATCGGACATTAGACGTAGTTTTGAAACCAATTCTAGAAGAGGATTCCGACATACCCCACAAAACTATCCCCCGGGCTTTTGTCATAGCTGGTCGCATAGGCCAACATTTCAGCTTTTTCAGCACCGAGCGCTTGGCCAGCCGCCAAAGCGGTTGCGGCGGCCCCGGCGCAGCAAGCATTATTGCTCGCAAGGGCTTCCGTGATGACACGGTCGGGGTTCATGGCGAGCATCGCATCGATCACCCGGCGATCGTTTTGGTTGCGCACCCATTCGACCGCTGTCGGTCCGGTTCCTTGGGGGCTAAAGCCATAATTGGTGCCGTAATGCGTCAGGTCGGTCGATCCGATGATACGGGTGGCCAGATCCATTTCTTGGGACAGACGGGCCACCGCACGTCCGATTTCAAGAGATTCCAGCGCCGGCGGGGCACCGATAGGAATGATTTCGACATCTTTGAAAAAGTACTTGATGAAAGGTAGCTGGAGTTCAATCGTGTTGTCCTGGTGAAAGCGGGTGGTGGTTTCAACTTCAAAAGAAAATTGCTGCAGCAGTTGTTGCGCCATCGGCGAGGCGATGGGAAGATCCCCAAACGGTGTCTCCCATGCACCTTCAGACATGATATACGCCGGTGCCCCCGGGTGCAGGTGCATACCGAAAATCACAATCACATCCGGTGGGTCCGGGGAAACCAAACTGGCAATTACATTGCAAGCAATCTTGCCCGAAAAATACCAGCCGGCATGAGGAACAATCCCGCCTGTCCACGCTTGCCCCGAGGCGGGCTTTTTACTGCCGCCTTCCAAGAATGACGTGATTTCCTTTTCACACGCCGCTGGGCGTCCTGGATACCAGCTACCGGCAAACGTCGCTTTCCTTGCATGCATAGCGGTCACCTCCTAAATAGTGTCCTTCACAAATGGTCTTTGTGCACAATTTCAGCGTTGGGCGGCACGATTTAGCTCCTCAATCCGCCTCAGGCGGACCTCCGGGCTAAATCTGCCACCCGCCTTGAACTTGCGCACAAATCCTCATTTCTGAAAGGACACTAAAAAAGCGTGAAACAATTTTATGAAGCGTGCTGTTTTTTATGCGCTACTTGATCTCGCAACCATTGCAGCCAGGGCTCAAAACCCTCTTCGGTCTGGGCGGAAACATTGAAGATCGGCATACCGGGATGGACCTGTAAAATATTTGTGCGAGCTGCTTCAGCGTCGTATTCAAGGTAGGGTAACAAATCGATTTTGTTTAGCAAAGCAATATCGCAGGCGTGAAACATCAAGGGATATTTTAAGGGTTTATCCTCTCCTTCGGTTACGCTCAGAACAACAACGCGGGCATCTTCACCGATATCGAACTCAGCCGGGCAGACCAAATTACCGACATTTTCGACGATCAGCAGGTCGATGTCGTCCAGGTCAAGGCCGCCGGTCGCTTTCTCGATAACATGCGCTGCCAGGTGGCAGTCTCCGCCAAACTCATCGGTATTGATCTGGACGACCGGCACGCCCGTAACAGCAAGACGATCGGCGTCATTGGTGGTGCAGATGTCTCCCACGATCACGGCACTTTTAATATCCGATCCGATCCGCGCCAGGGTTTTTTCGAGGGTTGTTGTCTTGCCTGAGCCTGGCGAACTCATCACGTTGATCACCAGGATCCCCTTTTCCCGAAAAATCCGGCGGTTTTGATCTGCCATTTTGGCATTGACATCCAGAACCTGGCGCACGACTTTTATTTTGCGTGTTCCTGATTGCTGGGTCTCGATCGGGGCGGGGTGCGTTCCGTGCGTGTGCGGCCCATGGGAGTCGTGATGGTGATGATATTTGACGCTTTTAAAAAGGTTGCGCAACCACATATTATTCGTCCTCTTCCGCGATCTCAATCGACTCGATGTCCAGTTCACGACCAGAGATGACGTCAATTGAACTGCTTTGACATTTTGGACATTGAAAGGCGGGTTCGTTGATGGTCCATTGGGCCTGACAGTCTCGGCAGCGCACCACGACCGGAATTTCTTCGATGTGCAATTCCGAACCGGCCAGCGGGGTATCCTTGGCGACAATTTCGAAACAAAATTTCAAGCTGGACGGTACCACCGCGGCAAATTTACCTATCCGCAGATTGACGCGTTCAATTTTGGCATCCGTCATGTCAGCCGGGATCGAGGCCGTTGCAATCTCGGCAATTTGAATCGCTATGCCCATTTCGTGCATGGTTGGTCGTTTGTGTTTGGTGTTTGGTATTTTGTATTTGGTGTGTTGTGAATGGGGTTCGATTGATGTTGGGTTTACAATACACCAAGAACCAAACACAAAACACCCGGTTTTACTAATTAGTGTGTGATCATAAATGAGGGCTTTTGCTAGAGTTCCAGGCGGATGGCAGATTTGAACCGGAGGTCCGCCTGAGGCGGATTGAGGATTCAAATCATGTTGTCCAACGCCGAAATCGAGCAAAAGAACCATTTGTGGCGCACACTAAAAAACGGAAGCACACAATTCCCCTAGTGTGCCCAGGTTTTCACACACATGAATGCCGCTTTGCTTCATGGCGTCGATCTTACCCTGAGCCGTACCGCTGTTGCCGCTGATAATGGCCCCGGCGTGCCCCATCCGCCGTCCCGGAGGTGCCGTCAGGCCGGCGATAAAGCCAACCACCGGCTTGGTCACGTGCTGGGTGATATACTGCGCCGCATCTTCTTCCGCCGTGCCGCCGATCTCGCCGACCATGACGATTCCTTCGGTTGCCGCATCGTTTTCAAACGCTTCCAGGCAGTCGATAAAATTGGTCCCGTTAACCGGATCGCCACCGATGCCCAGGCAGGTCGTTTGTCCAATGCCCTTTTGGGTCAGCTGATGAACGACTTCGTAGGTCAAAGTCCCGGAACGCGAAACAACCCCGATGGGGCCACCCGCCTTATGGATCGGACCTGGCATGATACCTATTTTACAGGCACCGGGCGTGATGATGCCCGGGCAATTGGGGCCGATCAGGCGCACGCTTTTGTCGCGCAGATAGTTTTTAACCTTCATCATATCCATAACCGGAATACCTTCCGTTATGGCGACGATCATCTGCACACCGGCATCGGTCGCTTCCATGATGGCATCAGCCGCAAATGGCGGTGGAACGAAAATCATGCTGCAGTCGGCACCGGTTGCTTCAACAGCTGTCTTGACCGTATTGAAGACCGGGACATCATCCATTTTCTGGCCACCCTTACCGGGGGTGACTCCGGCAACCACAGCGGTGCCATAGGCAACGCATTGACGGGTATGAAACTGTCCTTCCCGACCGGTAATTCCCTGAACCAGCAGCTTGGTTTTGGCATCAACGAATATACTCATTTTCTTCCCTTCCTAATTCAAGCGCTCTATTTAGACAATAAAGTCAATTGATTATACTTCCCAGTGCCCGTCCAGAAATGAGGATTTTTGTGTGAGGTCAAGGCGGATGTCAGATTTAACCCGGAGGAATAGCCTGAGCTATTTTGAGGAGTTAAATCTTGTCATCCAACGCCGAAATCGCGCAAAAAGAACATTTATGGATGGGCACTATTTTACCAGCTCGGCTACCTTTTGGGCTGCATCTTTGAGATCAACCGCGGTGTTCAGATTCAATCCGGATTCCGCCAGGATACGGCGACCCTCCTCCACATTGGTGCCCTCCATCCGAACGACAACCGGTACTTTAAGGTCGGTCTTCTGCGCGGCCTGTACGACGCCCTCCGCCAGGACGTCACAGCGCAGAATACCGCCGAAAATGTTGATCAGAATGCCTTTGACGTTGGGATCGCTCAAAATAATCTTAAACCCGTTTTCGACCATTTCCGCACTGGCACCGCCACCCACGTCGAGAAAGTTGGCCGGCTCGGCACCGGCCAGTTTGATGATATCCATGGTTGCCATCGCCAGTCCGGCACCGTTGACCATGTTGCCGACATTGCCATCCAGGTTGATATAATTGAGATTGTATTTCGACGCTTCGACCTCCAGAGGATCTTCTTCATCCAAATCACGATAGGCCTGTATGTCCTTATGTCGAAACAAAGCGTTGTCGTCAAAATTGATTTTGGCATCCAGGGCGATGACTGCGTCATCCGCCGTTATCACCAGCGGGTTGATCTCCAGCAAGGAACAGTCGTAAGCTAAAAACAATCTGTACAAGTTGTGCAGCATCGCGACAAAAGGTTTCATGGCTGCCGGTGCAAGCTTGAGCCCAAAAGCGGCTTCGCGGCAGTGGTAGCCTTGAATGCCAGTCAACGGGTCGATAAACACTTTGATAATTTTTTCGGGCGTATCGGCCGCAACGGCTTCAATATCCATGCCCCCGGCCTCGCTGGCCATAATAACAATCTTGGCTGTCGCCCGATCGGTAATGAAGCTTAAATACAGTTCTTTTTTGATAGCGAGGCCCTGTTCTACCAGAACCTTCTTGACCTGCCGTCCTTCGGGCCCGGTCTGGTGCGTCACCAGGTTCATGCCAATGATTGCCGATGCCTGTTCGAGGACATCTTCGCGGGACTGGGCCAGTTTAACGCCGCCGCCTTTCCCTCTGCCGCCGGCGTGGATCTGGGCCTTGACGACAACCGGATAGCCTCCCAGTCCTTCGGCAACCGAGGCCGCTTCTTCCGGGCTGTAGGCCACGCCGCCGGTGGGGATGGGAATATCATATTTGGCAAACAGTTCCTTGGCCTGATATTCGTGGATCTTCATTGATTTAAATCTCCTTTCACTGTGCAGCAGCGCGGCGCTGAGGGTTGTGTGGTTCTTCCGCTTCAAAGTTGAAACTATCTAAAAATACAAAGAGCATAGCGTTTGCGATGCTCTTTGAAGTTGCGCTCCGCGCCATGCGCTATCCGCTTTGCGCCTTATCCGATGACCATCAGCACATCATTTTTGGCAACGGAATCGCCGCTGGAATAATTGAGGGCCTTGATCGTTCCGCTAACGGGCGCCGGAAGGGCATTTTCCATTTTCATGGCTTCCAAAACCACGGCGGTTTCACCCTCGCTGATGCTATCGCCGACCTGCTTGGCGTAGCTTACAATCATACCCGGCATGGGCGCGGTCAAAGGGGTTCCTTCGACTGCCGCCGCAGCAGGCGCCGGGGCTTCAGCAGCAGGGGCGGCCGCCGGAGCCGCGGGTGCAGGTGCGGCAGGTGCGGCAGGGGCAGGTGCCCCGACAGGCGCAGCAGGGGCCATCTGGGCAGGCATCTGCTGCATATAGCTGATTACCGGTGAACCGCCGACCTCGTCGACGCCGACCTCAAAGTATTCGTTGTCTAAAAACACGTTGAAGGTGCGCAGGTTTTCGCTTTTGGCCGGACCATCTTTCTTTTTCTCGACCAGCTCGCCGGCTTTGGCTTTTTTGAGGATTTCGTCCTTGACCTTGACTTGCTCCAAGGTGATGGCCTTGACCGCCTCGGGCGGCTCTTCCACACCATACTTCCACTGCAAGAACTTCCTGCCGGTGACCGGATAGATGGCGTAGAGAACCAAATCGTCCATATCCGCAGCCAGGTCGCCGATCTCCTCTTCGGCCTTTTTTAGTTCGGGTTCGAGTACTTCGGCAGGACGACAGGTGATGGGCTCTTCGCCGCGCTCGTAGTCTTTCAAAGCTTTCTTCTGTACTTCGGGATTGATGGGCACGGCCGTTTTGCCGTATAGGCCGTAGCACAGGTCTTTGACCTGGCCGGTGATCATCTTGTAGCGCTCTTCGGGAGTATCGAAGAGCACATTGTTCACCGTCTGGATACCGACAATCTGACTTGTCGGTGTGACCAGGGGAATTTGACCTAGATCTTTGCGCACCTTTGGCAATTCCTTGTAGACGTCGTCGATTTTGTCGAGGGCATCCATTTCCCTGAGCTGGTTGACCAAGTTGGACAGCATGCCGCCGGGCGTCTGATGGAGCAGGACGTTGATATCGATGATGG
Source organism: uncultured delta proteobacterium (assembly GCA_963802265.1). GTDB lineage: Bacteria > Desulfobacterota > Desulfobacteria > Desulfobacterales > CAWDIC01 > CAWDIC01. The sequence continues at coordinate 647,928 of CAWDIC010000001.1, read as the reverse complement.
AAACCTTGGAGTCATCCAGCAGATGCTTATACTTGGGCATGACTTTCTTTTCAAAGATTTTGTTAATCTCGGCCAGCAGGTGGATATCAAAACCGGTGTCGCGATTCGTGCCCAACAAGGTCATCACCAGCGGTTCGACGGCGGCATGGGAGGTGCGGTAGGCGTACGGTGACATGCAGGTGTCGATGATGTCCACGCCGGCCTCGATAGCCTTGAGGTGCGTCATGGGAGACATACCTGAAGTAAAATGGCTGTGCAGATGAATGGGCGGCTTCACTTCCGCTTTCAGGGCTTTAACGATTTCATAAATGTCGTAGGGGGCGCTCAGGCCGGCCATATCTTTGATGCAGATAGTGTCAGCACCCATTGCTTCCAGATCTTTGGCTTTATTAATGTAGTAGTCCAGATTGTACACTTCACCGCCAAGGCGCGGCTCGGTCAGGGTGTAGCAAATGCAGCCCTGGAAATGCTTGCCGTACTCCTTGATCTTGGGCACGACGGTCTGAAAGTTACGGTAGTCGTTCAGGGCGTCGAAGGTGCGGAAGATGTCCATACCATTCTCGCAGGCACGGTCCATGAAGGCGTTGGCCACGTCATCGGCATAGTTGCGGTAGCCCACCAGGTTCTGGGCACGCAGCAGCATGGAAAAGGGAGTCTTCTTGAAGTAGCGTTTCAGGGTGCGAATACGCTCCCAGGGATCTTCATTGAGAAAACGGTGCATGGTATCGAAGGTGGCACCACCCCAGGTTTCAACGGCCCAGAAGCCCACCTGGTCCATCAGCTCGGCCACGGGGATCATATCCTCGGTGCGCCCGCGGGTGGCGAACAAAGATTGATGGCCGTCACGTAGACTCAGATCCATGATCTTGATGGGGTTTTCGGCTTCGGGCCGGTCCTTGTCATAATTCATGGTAGTCAAATCGACTTGGTTGTGATCACTCATTTTAAGTCTCCTGTTAAATTGGCGGTGTTGCTCACACGGTCACACAGCCGTTTAAAAATATATCTAAAATTCTGATTCAACTGAATATAATCGCTCCTTGCGACCCCGGTTATCGAAAATGGGTTCCTTTAAACGATCGCAATTGCATCAGTCCACGCAGTTGCATCTGTTCCTGGCGGCCGCTGATGCCCCACAGCTTGACAGGCGCAGCGGCGGGCGTTGCCGGTAACCCGGCGGCAGCTCCCATCTGCTGGGCGTAAAGCACGTCTTCTTCGGTTTTAATATATGCCAGAACCGCTGAAATCGCGGCGGCTATTTTTTTCTTATTTGTATCCATTAAATTTCCCCTATAAAATCGTCTCACGATTTTATTGAAAGCGACTGCGTCGCTCTAATCCATTTATTCCTAAATCCCTTAATTCTAAATTTCTCAATATAGCTGTCTTACATCGGAATGTTGCCATGCTTTTTAGGCGGTCGCAGCTCACGCTTGCTGCACATGATCTCGAGGGCCGCAATCAGGCGTGGGCGGGTCTCGCTGGGGACGAGGACAGCGTCCACAAAACCGCGATTGGCCGCACAGTAGGGATTCGAGAAAAGATCTTCGTATTCCTGGATTTTCTCTTTGCGCTTGGCGGCCGGATCATCGGCCCCTTTGATTTCGCGGCGGTGAATGATGTTGGCGGCACCGGCAGCTCCCATAACGGCAATTTCAGCACTCGGCCATGCAAACGCCATATCAGCCCCCAGGTCCTTGGAGCACATGGCCAAATAGGAACCACCGTAGTCTTTACGGGTTACCAAGAGCAGTTTGGGGACCGTCGCTTCGGAGTAGCACCACAACAATTTGGCGCCATGCCGAATTATCCCGCCCCATTCCTGCTGGCTTCCGGGCAGGTAGCCGGGTACGTCGGCAATGGTCAGCATCGGAATGTTGAAAGCATCGCAAAAGCGAATGAAGCGCGTGGCCTTGTCGGATGCATCGATATCCAGACAGCCTGCCAGCACATTCGGCTGGTTGGCAATGATCCCGATACTGCGGCCATTCAAACGGGCAAAACAGACCACCATATTTTGTGCAAAATATTCATGGGGTTCAAAAAATTCCCCCTTGTCCACGATGGAACGGATCACATCCTTTATATCATAGGACTGGTTGGGGCTGTCGGGAATGATGGTGTTCAGGGCCGGGTCGGTCCGGTTTGGGGCGTCGCCGGTGTCGACGATGGGTGGATCTTCCATATTGTTGGCTGGCAAATAGGAAAGCAACCGCTTGATCTGATTCAGGGCGTCTTCATCGCTTTCACAGGCAAACTGGGCCACGCCACTCTTTTCATTGTGAGCCATGGCACCGCCCAGTTCTTCAAACGTAATTTCCTCACCCGTGACCGACTTGATGACCTCGGGGCCGGTAATGAACATATAGCTGCTGTTTTTGACCATAAAAATCCAGTCCGTCATGGCCGGTGAATAAACGGCTCCGCCTGCGGTGGGGCCCATGATGGCCGAGATCTGAGGAATAACGCCCGAGGCCACGGAGTTGCGATAAAAAATCTGTCCATATCCGGAAAGGGCGTCGACACCTTCCTGGATACGTGCACCGCCGGAATCATTTAGCCCGACAAACGGGACGCCTGCCTTGAGGGCCAGGTCCATGATCTTGCATATTTTCTTGGCGTGCATTTCACCGAGGCTGCCGGCGCGGGCGGTGAAGTCCTGGGCAAAGGCAAACACCGGTCGACCATCGACCAGGCCATGGCCGGTGATCACACCGTCCGAGGGAATATCGACGGCTTCCATGCCGAAGTTGGCACAGCGATGCGTCACGAACATGTCGATTTCCTTGAATGTCCCCGGGTCAAACAATACGTTCAACCGCTCCCGGGCCGTCAGTTTGCCCTTGCCTTTGTGTTTGGCAACGGCTTTTTCGCCGCCCATTTGCAGGATCTTTTGTTCACGTGCCTTGAGATCCTTGATTTTGTCTTCCACGATACCCATAGCTGTTCCTTTCATCTCACCGGTTTGTTTAAGATCACCCCGGAGTTAGTTATCTAAACGATCTCTGTCCACGAATGAGGACTTTTGCGTGCGTTCAAGGCGTCCAACGCCGAATTCACGTTAAAGAGCCATCCGTAGATGGGCACTAATTGTATTCATAGAGCTCATACTGGGTCTCTTCGCCCAGCAGTTCGTCGATCTTGGTTTGGATCTCAATACGACCCTGGTGAAGAATCCAGGCCCGCCAGGCATCGATCGATTGCCAGGTACTGATGACGAGGTTCTCGCCGGGACGGTCAATCCGTTTCAAAGTTTCACCGGAAATGTAGCCATTTTGATTCATTGCCAGGTTTCTTAAGTTTTTAAGCAGGGGTATTAACGTTGCGACCAAGTGATCCGGCACCTTGCGCTTGATGATGATTTTGACTGCCATCTTGACATCCTTTCTTTAAGAGGTCATTGCAAAACGTCTTCTTGCACCCAAGCTTTGCGTCAGGCAAAAAAGTCAATCCGGAGGTCCGCCTTAGGCGGATTGAGGCGTTGAATCTTGCTGCCCAACGCCGAAAGCACGTAGAAAGACCATTTATGAATGGAAAATTGTTTAGTGCCTAGACTGCATCCTCCTTGTCAAGCAAAAAAAGTAATTCGCTGGCCGCGATGGTCGGGGCCAGCAGACCCTTTTCCACTTCCCGCGAAAATCCGGAAAGCTTGTCTTTCACCGCTGGATGATTATAAAAGCGCGTTTTCAAGCCCTCGTCGACAAGGGACCACATCCAATCAAGGGCCTGTTTCCTGCGCTTGGCCTGCAGTTCACCGCTGGCCATCAACTTTTCACGGTGGGTCAATATCATCTTCCAGAGTTCCTGGATGCCGACCCGGTTCTCCTCGAGCGATGAACACGTCATTACCGGTGGTGTCCAGTTGGGAGACACCGGTGCTAAAAAGTGCAGGGCCGATTCATACTGCTTGCGAGCTGTTTCCGCTTTGGCAACGTTGTCACCATCCGCCTTGTTGACCGCGATGGCATCGGCCAGCTCCAAGACCCCTTTTTTAATGCCCTGAATTTCATCACCGGCGCCAGCGATCATCAGCACCAAAAAAAAGTCCACCATGGAGGCAACGGTTGTTTCGGATTGACCCACGCCGACCGTCTCGACAATCATGACGTCGAATCCGGCGGCTTCACAGACCAGCATGGTTTCGCGGGTTTTGCGGGCCACGCCGCCCAACGTTCCCCCGGAAGGTGACGGTCGAATAAAGGCGTGATCCAGGGTCGCAAGTTTTTCCATACGGGTCTTGTCGGCCAAAACACTGCCACCGCTGCGCTGGCTGCTGGGATCGACCGCCAGTACGGCGACCTTGTGACCTTCTTGCACCAGCATGGTGCCCAGACTTTCGATAAAGGTACTTTTTCCGGCGCCTGGAACACCGGTAATCCCTACGCGCACCGCTTGGCCGGTTTTCGGCAGCAATTCATCAACAATTTTGCGTGCCAGGAGCTGATGCTCGGGCAAAGAGCTTTCAACAAGCGTAATCGTTTTGGCCAGAAGCCGTTTGTCCCTGGACAAAACCCCATCAACGTAAACCTTGGGACTATTCGAAATCATCGCCCTTCCAGCGCGTTCAAAACCTTGTTGGCGGCATCCGTGACCACGGTACCGGGCCCAAAGACACCGACCGCACCGGCATTGTGTAGAAAATCATAATCCGCAGGCGGAATTACGCCCCCCACGACCACCAGGATGTCCTCGCCGCCCTCTTTTTTGAGGTTTTCAATCAACTGTGGAACCAGGGCGCGGTGCCCGGCCGCCAGGCTCGAAGCACCGACCACATGGACATCATTTTCGATGGCCATGCGGGCCGCTTCTTCAGGTGTCTGGAACATGGGGCTGATGTCTACATCGAATCCCAGGTCGGCAAAGGCGGTTGCGATGACTTTAATGCCACGATCATGGCCATCTTGCCCCATCTTGGTCACCAGAATGCGTGGCCGCCGCCCTTGTTTGGCCATAAATTGTTCGGTACGCTTGCGCACTGCCTTAAAGAGCTCATTGTCACCATACTCGGAAGCAAAAACACCGGAGATGCATTGGGTCGTGGCAACGAACCGCCCGAAAACCTTTTCCAGGGCATCCGAGATTTCACCGACCGTCGCACGGGCCCTGACCGCCGGAAGGCACGCTTCCAGAAGGTTACCGTCTTTTTCCGCTGCACTAGTAATCGCGGCGAGCGCTTTTTGAACGGCATCGTTATCGCGACTGGCCTTAATCTCTTTTAGGCGCTGAACCTGTTCGGCCCGTACCGTGTCGGATACCTCGAGCACCTCGTCAAACGGCTTTTCTTCGATCTGGTATTTGTTGACACCGACAATCACATCCAATCCCTGATCAATGCGCGCCTGTTTGCGGGCCGCGGACTCCTCTATCCGCATTTTCGGCATACCGGTTTCAATGGCCTTGGCCATGCCGCCCATTTCCTCCACCTCTTGAATAATTTTACGGGCTTCGGTAATGATGCCCTCGGTCAGGGCTTCGATGTAATATGAGCCACCCAAGGGATCCGCCACATGGCAAACCTGTGATTCCTCCTGAATGATAATTTGGGTGTTGCGAGCGATGCGGGCCGAAAAATCCGTTGGCAGTCCAACGGCTTCGTCAAAGGAATTGGTGTGCAGCGACTGGGTGCCGCCCAGGGCGGCCGCCAGGGCTTCCAGGGTCGTACGGATGACGTTGTTGTAGGGATCCTGCTGCGTCAAGCTCCAACCCGATGTCTGCACGTGGGTCCGCAGCATGGTCGAACGGGGGTTTTGCGGATTAAATTTGCTGACCAGTTCGTGCCACAAGAAGCGCGCAGCCCGTAACATTGCGATTTCCATGAAAAAGTTCATGCCGACCCCAAAGAAGAATGACAGGCGCGGGGCAAAGGAATCGATGTCGAGACCGGCGTTGATTGCCGCCTTTACATACTCGATGCCGTCGGCCAGGGTAAAGGCGGTCTGGAGAACCGAATTGGCTCCGGCTTCCATCATGTGGTAGCCGCTGATGCTGACCGTGTTGTAACGCGGCATCTCTTTGGAGCAAAACCCGATGATGTCCGACACAATCCGCATGGAAGGCTCGGGCGGATAGATGTAGGTGTTGCGGGTCAGATATTCTTTTAAGATATCGTTTTGAATGGTGCCAGCCAGTTGTTCGTGTTTGAGGCCCTGCTCTTCGGCCGCCACGATATAACCGGCCAGGATCGGTAAAACCGCTCCGTTCATGGTCATGGAGACGGTCATCTGGTCCAAGGGAATCTGGTCGAACAGAATTTTCATGTCTTCCACGGAGTCGATGGCAACGCCGGCTTTGCCGATGTCTCCGAACACGCGCGGGTGATCCGAGTCGTAGCCGCGGTGGGTGGCCAGATCAAAGGCAACCGACAAACCCTTCTGACCGGCGGCCAGGTTGCGCCGATAAAACGCATTGGAATCTTTGGCGGTTGAAAAGCCGGCATACTGACGGATCGTCCAGGGGCGACCCGCATACATGGTCGCCATGGGGCCGCGCACATACGGCGCAAAACCCGGCAGCGAATTCAAATGGGCGCTATCTTCGAGATCGTCGGCCGTATAGAGGGGTTTGACTGTTATGCCCTCAGGCGTTTCCCAGTTCAAATCCTCCAGCGATTTGCCCCGCAGTTGTTTGGTTGCAAGCTCTTGCCATTTTTTCAGATTGTCATTGGTTCCCATAAAATGCTCCTTTGAAAATTCAGTCATTCAATTCCATAACGGTAAGCGGGCGCTTGCAGGGCGTCAATCAGCCACCTTGGTGGGCTGCCGATCCGCAGACGGGTTGGAAATTGCCCGCCAGATCATCTCAAAAAGGGTGTTGGCCTGTCCGGCCAGACGTTCTTGCCGGCCGCGTGAGACCCACATGCAAAAAGACCGCTGCACCGAGCCCAGCATGAAATCCAGCAAGACCCCCGCCCTGACATCCGGGTTCAAGACACCCTCCTGCTGCCCCTTGCGCAGGACATCCAGATACATATTGGTCATTTTTTTTTGCTTGAAAGTCTCGTCCGCCATCCAGGTTTTCATTGGCAAGGTCATAAACAAGATCCTTCCCAACCCCGGATTGTGTTCGTAATAATCGAGCTGCAGCCAAAGGACTTTGCGCATTTTTTCCTTGAGGTCTTCAATGCCTTGCAAGTGGTCTATAATTCGATCGGTCAGCTCTCCCAACCAGACATCGACGAAAGCGAACACCAGCCGTTCTTTGCTGCCGTAATGTTTATAGATGGTGCTGAAGCTGATACCGGCGCTGCGCGCGATGTCGCGGATATTGGCTTTGTGAAAGTCGGAGTTTGAAAAGATGTCTAGAACCGCTTGCTCGAGCCGTTTTTGAACAGCGGGTCTGAGGGAGGTCTGCATAGCGCCTGAATCTCTTTAGCATCCGTGAGTCAACGACCTTAGTGCTGGCCGAAACAATCACGTTACCAATCAATATGACTGTAAAGGGTTTATATTAAAGAAATTTAATGGCCGGTGCCTGTTTATAAGCCAAAAAGAATAACATTGTTACATCGAAAAATTCACCCTATATAACACAAACAAACCTGTCAAGAAAAAAGATGAATGCCGTTCAGGAATAAAATCGTTTCACGATTTTATATAACGCGACGGTGTCGCTCTAAGGCCAATGCTTGTTGGATTCTGGCAGGTCCATGTTGTCGTTCGGGTGGTGTGGGTATTTTAATTCTGGCCATTTCCAAAAATCAAAACATTCGATTTAAGAAAAGCTTATCGTTCACACAACTCAACCAACACGCCCTTGGTGGCTTTGGGGTGTAAAAAGGCAATTTTGGCTCCGCCGGCGCCAATACGCGGTTTTTGATCGATCAGTTGAACACCCTTGGCCTTCAATTCTTCCAAGGCCGCCTCGATGTTCTCAACCCGGAAGGCGACATGCTGAATGCCTTGGCCCTTCTTTTCGATATATTTTGCAACCGGGCCATCCGGGGCTGTCGATTCCAGCAATTCGACCTCGCTTTCACCGACCGGGAAAAAAGCCGTCGTTACCTTTTGTTCGGTAACGGTCTCGGTCCCTTCAAATTCCAGCCCCAAACAATCGGACCAAAAGCTTTTACCGTCTTCAATACTATTCACTGCAATTCCCAGGTGATCAATCTTTAAAATCTTCATTATTACCTCTAACTCTTTTTTTGGGTTATCATTTTCTGTGCTTCAGTCTACTATAAAGTCATTAGCTCGCGTTGCGAGTGTCAATTGCTCCTTCGGAGCGTCATTTGCCCCTACAGGGCGTCATTAGCTCGCGTTGCGAGCGTCAATTACTCGTTTCACTCGTGTCATTTACCCCTTCGGGGTGTCATTATCCTCCTTCGGAGTGTAATTTGCCTCTGCGAGGCGTCATTCGCTTTCTCTGCAAGCGTCAATTATTCGCGTTGCTCGTGTCATTTGTTGTTTTATTTGATCGGCCGATTGATTTGATGTAATTGTTTAATTTTACGCCGATTATATCTACATCTTTTATTAGTTGTTTGAAGGTGTTCTCCGACATTAAGTTTCGTCTATGTGCTTTAGTCAACCAGGTTTTGGTCTCAAACAATGAACCTCTCGCATAATAGTTGAATTGTTTTGATTCCTTAAAGTGAAAGCGACCAAAACCTTCACTGATATTTGCTGCTATGGAATCAGCAGCCTTTACCAGCTGTTTGCCGATAGTATCTTTTTCAAAAAATTTCCATTTGTCAACAATCGACCAGATCTTTTCTCCTACCTTCATGGATAACTGAAATATTTCCAAATCCTCCAACCGCATTCAACCCCCAATATCACAATAAATGACAAGAGCGCAGCGAACAAATGACGCCCCGCAGGGGCAAATGATCCCCCGAAGGGACAATGACGCGAGTGTAACGAGCAAATGTCGCGAGCATTGCGAGCAGATGACACGAACGCAGTGAGTAAATGACCCTCCGAAGGAGGATAATGACTAAAATTTCTCCATTGTCCGCCGAAATCCCGGCATGGCATTGACAATCGTGTCGTCATCACAGCAAAACGCGATTCTGAAATGTCCGGGGCCGGCGAATCCGCTGCCGGGAACGACCAGGATCAATTCTTCCTGCAAGGCCTTTACGAATTTGACATCATCTTCAATGGGCGTTCGGGGGAACAAGTAAAAGGCGCCGGAGGGCTTGGTAAAGTCATAGCCGCAATCGGCCAACCCGTCGCACAAAAGATCCCGCTTGCGCCGATATTCGTCGATGTCGACACTCAGGCCCTGCATGCACGCCACAACCCGCTGCATCAGGGCCGGTGCATTGACATACCCCAATATCCGGTTGGTCAGGGTCATGCCGGCCATGAGTTTGTCTTTGTGGGCGGCAGCCGGGTTAACGGCTGCAAAGCCGATGCGCTCGCCGGGTATGGAGATGTCCTTGGAATAGGACGTTCCGATGATGCTTTCAGCATAGCATTTGAAAATACTCGGCACGGTGGCACCATCAAAAACAATTTTGCGGTAGGGTTCATCGGAAAGCAAATAGATGGTCCGGCCAAATTCCTTACTCTTGGTTGTCAGCAAAGCCCCCAGCGCCTGAAGACTTTCGGCAGCATAGATCTGGCCGGTTGGATTGTTGGGTGAGTTGATGATCAAGGCTTTGGTTTTTGGTGTAATCGCAGCAGCCAGCGCCTCCAGATCGAGCGTGAAGTCCGGGTGGGTGGGAACCATTTTCAAAGTGCCGCCGTGATTGTCGACGTAGAACATATATTCCACAAAACAAGGGGTAGGTGTGATGACTTCATCACCCGGGTATAGCAGCGCCTTGAGCATCACATTCAAGGCACCGGCGGCCCCGCAGGTCATGATGACCTCTTTATTGGAAACGGTGACCTCCTGCTCCTGGGTCAGGTATTCGGCCACACTATGGCAAACCTGCGGGTAGCCGGTCTGTGGCATGTAGCAGTGATCGCCCAGCCCACAGGAATCGACGGTATCCCGAAGAATTTCATTGAACTTGTCCGGCGGCGGCAGGTTCGGATTGCCCAGACTGAAATCGAACACATTGGCGGCGCCGTGTTCCGCTTTGAGGCGTGCGCCCTCTTCAAACATCTTCCGAATCCAGGAAGACTTGGTCATGATCACTTCAATTTTTTTGGCAATGGTCATTTAAATTCTCCAAATAAAATCGTTGCACGATTTTATATGACGCGACTGCGTCGCTCTATATTCTAAAGTTACCGAATAGCTGTGGATAAAGCACTGTCTTTATCCACACGTTGAGGTATCGCGAATATCATGCGATTAAAAGTCCGTAATCAAGGGACGTTTTCCACGACGGTGACTTCAGGGACTTCCTGTTTGAGGATTTTTTCGATCCCGTTTTTCAGGGTCATCTGGGACATGGGGCAGCCGGCACAGGCGCCCTGTAGGCGAACCTTGACAACCCCGCCGTCTTCTACGGCAACCAGTTCGACGTTGCCGCCGTCAGCCTGGAGCATGGGCCTTATTTTATTCAATGCGGCTTCAACTTTTTCTTGCATGGTCTTCCTCCTATTTTTGAGACCGATATTCGTAAAAAGTTTTTTTAAACAGTTCAAACGCATTCTGACGGATCGCTTCTCGCATCGATCGCATCAGTTCTAGATAATAATGAATATTATGAAGGGTATTCAAGCGATATGCAAGCAGTTCTTTGGCCATATATAAGTGGCGCAGATACGCGCGCGAAAAATGGCAACACGTATAGCAGGTACAATCCGCATCGATCGGACGCGTGTCTTGCTTGTGACGGGAATTGGCAATGTTGATGGTCCCGTAGCGCGTAAACAATTGGCCATTGCGGGCATTGCGGGTCGGCATGACACAGTCGAACATATCGGCCCCCATCCCAACCAATTCGACCAGATCCTCGGGTTTACCGACGCCCATGATATATTTCGGTTTTTCATCGGGAAGTTCGGGGAGCGTGTTGTGGGCGATATCAAGCATCAGATCTTTGGGCTCACCAACACTGAGTCCACCCACGGCATAGCCGTTGAATTCGATGGCTGCCAGGGCTTGGGCCGACAAACGGCGCGTGACTTTGTTCATCCCCCCTTGCACAATCCCGAAAAGGGCATTGTGCGGGCCTGCTTGGGTCTCCCAGGTCCTTTTGCAGCGCTCGGCCCAGCGGGTTGTCAATAACATGGCCTCGTGTGTCTCGCGATCGGTCGCCGGGTATGGCAGGCATTGATCCAGGCACATAACGATGTCTGAGTTCAGGCAAAGTTGAATCTCGACCGATTTTTCCGGGGTCAACAGGTGTCGCGAACCGTCCAGATGGGACTGAAACGAATACCCTTGCTCCGATATTTTTGAAAGCGTGGCCAGTGAAAACACCTGAAAACCGCCGCTGTCAGTCAGAATCGGCTTGTCCCAGTGCATGAAGTCATGAAGGCCCTTAAACTTTTCGATTACCTCACAGCCAGGTCTCAAATAGAGGTGATAAGTATTGCCCAATACAATTTGTGCGCCGCAGCTTAAAAGCTCTTCCGGAGACAGGGCCTTTACCGTGCCAAGCGTGCCGACCGGCATGAAGATTGGAGTTTTAATTTTACCGCGGGAGGTCTCTATTAGGCCGGTGCGGGCACGACCGGAATTTGATTCAATTTTAAAGGCGAACATATTAAAACTCCAATAAATCCGAAGCACGAATATCGAAATCCGAAACAATACTAAAAACTCAAATTCAAATGCTCGAAACGCTATCGGCTCTTTCGTAAAATGGCTCCAAAAATATTTGTTAGTTCTGATGCTTCCTGTACCAATTCAACTCTTATTGCAGCAAGTTCTGGTTCTGATTGGGTATCAATTAATTTAAGCCAATAAGCGCTTTCCTTTGCCTCCTTGCGACATATTTTTATTTTTTGGTCATTCGAATTTGTTTCGGATTTGGTGCTTCGGATTTCGAATTTATGTACAGAAAAAAGGCATTTGTTCACAATTGTGGATCTGTTGATCATGGCCTATTAGATCATAGTATTAGCATCGCATCTCCGTAGGAATAAAATCGGTAACGCTTCTCGATAGCCGCTTGATAGGCGGATAGAATTTGTTCCCTTCCTGCAAAAGCACTGACCAACATCAGCAACGTCGACTTCGGAAGATGAAAGTTGGTCAGAATGGCATCGACCATTTTAAATTGAAATCCGGGATAAATATAAAGGTCGCAAGCGCCACTTCCGGGCAACAGGCGGCCATCTGGACCGGTATTGTATTCAAGGGTCCTAACACCGGTTGTCCCGACCGCCACAATCTTCCGACCTGCGGCCTTCGCTCTATTTATATCACTGGCTGTCTCACTGGAGATTGAATACCACTCTGAGTGCATCTCATGTTCCCGGATATCGGAAACTCTCACTGGTGAAAAAGTTCCGTAACCCACATGCAATGTAACATAAAGAATCGTTATGCCTTTGGCTTCCAATCGGTCAAGTAGTTTGGGGGTAAAATGAAGACCGGCTGTTGGCGCTGCTATCGCTCCCGCATGTTTCGCGTAGACGGTCTGATAAGATGTTCGATCTTTGGGTTCTTCACCGGAGCGCCGAATATATGGCGGCAGGGGCATTTGACCGATTCGTTCCAGCAGATCTTCAAAGTCCGTTTCACAATAAAAGCGGATAGTAAAGATGCCATTGCAGCCGGCAACGACTTCTGCGGTTAGGTTACCTTCAAATACCAAGCGGGTGCCGAGTTTGGGTGACTTCGACGTTTTGACCAGGCACTGATACATGCGCTCCTTAGGGTGTGCCTCCTTATCCGAATTTTTAGCATAATTTAAAATCAGGATCTCGGTTTTGCCACCGGTTTCCTTACGGCCTTGCAAGCGGCCGGGAATCACCTTGGTATTGTTTAGCACTAAAACATCAGACGGTTCCAGCAACGTCTCTATTTCGTAAAATTTGCGGTGGCTTAAATTCATGCCTGAGCGGTTTAATACCAGCAGTCGTGATCCGTCACGTTGTGCTATCGGCTGCTGGGCAATCAACTGATCGGGTAATTCATAGTTATAATCGTCTATGGAGAACATATACGGGTTTATTTTCTTTGGTGCTAAATTTTTCGGGTGTTTTTAATATACGGCTTTTTCGGATTCAGGCACGGCCCAGATAAACCAACCCAAGCCCGAACAGCATCAACACCAGCCCCAAGCGGCGCAGCGATTTATCAGGCATTTCGACCACTCGCTGAACCCAGAATTTCATTTTTTCCGGGAAAGCAAAATACGGCAAGCCTTCAACGATCATAACCATTCCGACGACACATAGAAAAAAGTCCATCTTGTTCCTCTGACAAGGTTTTGGCTTAATTGCCCGTACCGAAACACTTTCGGGGTTAGGTGTTCTAATCGGTTGTAAAATGCTTTAACGTCAAAGGCTTCCTTATAGTCAATCGACGCCTTGTTTGTCAAAATAAACCAGTTTCGGCAAAAGGCTTGGAATCAGACTGCATATAAAATGGCTACTAACAATTTTCTAATAATTTGCTAACAAAACGTTAATTTGATGAGAATAGGGGTTACAGCATCAATGTTTTCATTGATGTGTTTAGTTCTTGCATTATTAACCGAGGGCCCTTTCTAAAGGGTGCAATAGGCTGCAACTGCGGTGCCTGTCAGGAAGGGACAGGGAAATCTAAAAGGCTCGCTATTCAGAACAAATTGATCGAAACTTAGCGTACATGTGTAAGAAAAAATCTTACACCTAAATCAGAAATCGTCCAATTGACAGGTTTATTTCAATACTATATGCGAACCTTTAACTAAATGGCGAAGGTTTTAAACTTATAACCCAAAGGAGGAAGTTTATGTGTAGCATGATGAAAAAAGGGCTGCTTTTCTGCCTGATTGGCGCCTTCATTCTGAGCGGAACCGTTGTTTTCGCAGGTGAAGTGTCTACCAAAGATGACAAGGTCAAGGTCAGTTTGTACGGCCAGGTCAACCGGGCTATCAATCTCGTTGATGACGGACCGGAATCCTATCTGACCCATGTGGACAATGACAACAGCTCAACCCGGTTCGGCATTAGAGGCCTTGCTAAGGGGAGTGACAATCTGACCATTGGGGGTAACTTTGAATTTGAGTATCAACAAAATTCAAGTGACAAAATGAGTCACGACACGGTTTCATTCGATCCCGGTTTGGCCAAGCGTAAATTGGAAGTTTTCTTTGATTTTTCCAACATCGGCAAGTTTACGATGGGCCATGGGCCTTCGGCCTCTGACTCAACCTCGGAAGTCGACCTTTCCGGATCAAAAGTTGCCGGTCATTCCCGGACCAACCTCTGGGCGGCTGATTATGAATGGTTCGAAACATCCAGCAAGGCCCATTCGGGCACCACGGTGGATGCGGTCATCAACAACCTGGACGGCAACGGCCGACAAGACCGCTTGCGCTACGATAGCCCGAAATTCAGCGGTTTTATGATCTCGGCTTCTACGTTTGAACGGGCCGTGGAAAAAACAAATGATGTTATCGTCGATAAACACAGCCCGGTATATGACATTGCCTTGAGATACAGCGGCAAGTTGGGTGATTCCACCAAAGTTGCGGGTGCGATTGCATATACGGATTACCCCACCACCGACGCTGCCAATGCCGCGGATAAATTGCTAAACGGGTCCATATCAGTGCTGTTCAACGGCATTAGCCTGACTTTTGCGGGCGGGCAGCGTGACTTGGCCAACGTCGCCACAACAGAATCTGACACAGCCAAGTTCTACTATGGCAAACTCGGATATAGCGCCGATCTGACGTCTGCCGGCTCCACGGCATTCGCGATTGATTATGGCAAGCATGAAGAATTCACCCGCATCAAAAATGACGAAGGAACGACGTACGCGCTTTATCTTGTTCAAAAGCTGAATGACTACAGCACCGAAGCGTATGCCGGTTACCGGATTTATAAAAGGGATATCAGTGCCTCTAGTGCAAAATTCGATGATATCACCGCACTTTTTGTAGGTGCCCGGATTAAATTCTAAACCGCTTGAGTTGGCCTCAAGGTGAAGGCCAGGTTAAATTTGTTTTCCGGATGTATAAACCGGCAGGCGATTCGTACTTTAATCACCTGCCGGTTTTCTTTTGTTCACCTGTTGGGCTAATTGTGGATTACGCTTTGACAGGTGCCAGTAATTAATTTATGAAACGAAGCATGATGAAAAATTTAAAGCCAAAAATCGTAACGATTTGTTTGGTAATAGTGGTAACGATATTTTTTATTGCTGGGTGTTCTTCCATGGAACCGGTTGAATACCAGGATGAGGCCGAGGAGCTGCCGGGTCCCGGTTTGCTTACCGGCGAAGATGGCGAAGCGGTGCTTTTCCGTATACCAGACGATTCCAAAGCACCGCCCGGAGATTCTCAAACAGAGGATGCAACCAAAGAAACGCCTGAATCCGAAAGAATGATTCAGTCCGAGGATGCCCCAGTAGAGGAAACCAAAAAGGCGCCCGAATCAGAAAGAATGATTCAACCTTAAGGGCTTTTTTTAGCGAAATGGTCACGACCATTTCGCGTTTAAAAAATCGCGGGGCTAAACGAATCCCTCCATATGATTTATATCATCTCGGGATCGCCGCTCTCGTAAAAAGATGAGATAATTTGGAGCGATTTTTATGGAATTTGAACCGGTAATTGGACTGGAAGTGCATGCCCAGCTCAAAACAAAGACCAAAATCTTTTGTGGCTGCTCGACCGAATTCGGCGCTCCGCCCAATACGCACACCTGCCCGGTTTGCCTGGGCATGCCGGGCGTTTTGCCGGTACTTAACAAAAACGTTGTCGAATACACCTTGCGAATGGCCCTGGCAACCCATTGCACAGTGGCACGTGAGAGCCGGTTTGCGCGCAAGAATTATTTCTACCCGGATCTTCCCAAAGGTTACCAGATCTCCCAGTACGAGTTGCCCATTGCCGAAAACGGGTTTATCGATCTTGATATTGACGACCAGAAAAAGCGAATCGGTATCACCCGTATTCATATGGAAGAAGATGCGGGCAAATTGATTCACGAACCAGGGGCGGCGCGCAGCCGGGTTGATTTCAACCGCACGGGTGTCCCTTTGATCGAAATTGTCAGTGAACCGGACATTCGCTCCCCTGTGGAGGCGGGTGCTTACTTGCGAAAATTGCGTGCCATTGTGCGCTACCTGGAAATATGCGACGGTAATCTGGAAGAAGGCAGCTTTCGGTGCGATGCCAACATATCGATTCGGCCTACTGGATCGGACACATTTGGAACGCGTGCCGAAATTAAGAACCTGAATTCGTTCAAGAATGTCGAAAAAGCGCTGCGATATGAAATCAGCCGCCAAAACGACATCCTCATAGAAGGCGGTGAGATTGTTCAAGAAACCCGTCTATGGGATCCAGACCGGAACCGTTCCAACGCCATGCGTGGTAAGGAGGATGCCCACGACTACCGCTACTTTCCGGACCCCGACCTGTTGCCCCTGGTGGTCGAAGACACCTGGATCGCCGAGGTCGAACAAAAGCTGCCAGAACTCCCGGATGAAAAACAGGCGCGATTCATGGGCCAGTATGGCCTGGCGGCCTACGATGCCGAGCGGTTGACCGACAGCCGTGAACTGGCCGATTATTTTGAAGCCTGCCTGACCGATTTTCCACATCCCAAACCGGTCTGCAACTGGATCACAGGATCCTTGCTGGGCCTTTTAAATACAGCCGGAAAAACGATTACCCAATCCCCGATCACACCCCAACACTTGGCAGGCCTGCTGCAACTGATCGATCAAGGCCTGATCAGCGGCAAAATCGCCAAAACCGTGTTCGATGAAATGGCAGCAACCGGCCAACCGGCCAAACAGATCGTTGAAGCAAAGGGCTTGGTCCAGGTGACAGACACGGACGCCATTGAGGCGGTTGTCGCAGAGGTTCTGTCCGACAACGCCAAGGAAGTCGAAGCCTATCGCAACGGTAAAACCAAACTGCTCGGTTTTTTCGTGGGCCAAGTGATGAAAGCCACCAAAGGCAAGGCCAATCCACAGATAGTAAATGAAATCTTGCGCAAAGAGCTTGTGAGCTGACTCACCAACATCCTTTACTCGCGGCAACCAGAATTTTGATATTTACCGATTAGCGGTCATTGATATTGGATGTAAAAACACACACCAAATCAAGCCAATCCTCTTTTTCCGAAGTAAATGTCAATATTTCACGATCGTCCCCTAATTTGTGCTCGTTTATTTTCGGGCGCTTTGAGCGTGGTGGTTTGCTGTCACATTACGAAATGATAATGAAGCGGTAAGCTTGCCGTAATCGTCGTGTCGTAATAGAAACTATCTTAAAAATGCCTTTTGGTGCGAGCCGAGCCCTGGGCCCCTATGGTACCGATGGATATCGACCCAAACAAACGAAAAAATTTTATTCCTTGATATAACGCTTCCGGGTAGGGTAAAAGATTAGGCTCGACAAAGCTAACGGAGAACCAAAGACAGGAGACGAACTTGAAACGAAAAAATTTTTATAAATTTAATATCGTTACTTTTGTTTTGGGTGTGATCGGCATCATTGTTGTCAGCAGCACGACACCCACTCTGGCTCAGGAGCCGATCAAAGTTGCGATTTTGCCCTTTGAAATAAATGCGGAAAAGGATCTTACGTTTCTGCGGGATGGCATTGTGGACATGCTGGCTTCCCGGTTGACCTGGGAAAACAAGGTAACGGTCTTCAGCGAGGAACAGACCGCTGGCGCCCTGGAAACCATCCAGGGCTTTAAGGATGAAAGCCAGGCCTTGCTTTTGGGGGGTAAACTCGGCGCAGATTTCGTTCTTTTCGGGAGTCTGACAGTCTTCGGTGACAGCGTGAGCATCGATACCAAGATGGTGGACGTCACCGGGAAAAGCGAGCCGTTTGTCTTTTTCACGCAAACCCAGGGCATGGGCATGGTCATACCGAAAATCAATCAATTCGCTACCGATATCAATGAACAGGTTTTTGGACGCGGGGTACCTCAGGTTACAAGAGCGCCCGCTCAGGCAGCCCCGGCACCTGTACCCGTACCAGTGCCTGTACCCCAGGCACAGCAGCCGCAGCAGTATGACCAAAGGGCTCACCCGGAAAAGCTTATGCAGGAGGAAATTCCACAAGAAGATCGACCCGTCGATAGTCAAGGCACACCCATGGCAGTGGCCCCCGCCGCGGCAACCGCTATGCATGGTGACAAGTCGTGGAGCAGCCAGCGATTTAAACTGCGCCTTAACGGCATCGCCGTTGGCGACGTTGACAATGACGGCAAGCAGGAACTGGTGCTGATGGCACCGGACACAGTCGAGATCTGGCGGTATGAAAACAAACGCCTCGTAAAACTCTTGGTATTGGCCGTAGAACGTAACCGCCGCTTTGTGGGCATCGACATCGCGGACATCAACGGCAATGGAACACCGGAAATCTTTTTGTCCGGTTTGAACCTACAACGCAACGCGCTCAATTCGGTGGTCTACGAATACAATGGTCAGGCTTACACACCAATTGTTCAAGGAAGCGCCTTGTATTACCGTGTGATCCAGCTGCCCGAACGGGGCGCTGTGCTGTTGGGCCAGCGACAGAAAGTCGGTGATGACATGACGCCCTTTTCCAGCACAATTTATGAACTGGCCTGGCAAGGGTCTGATTATGAAAAGACGGACAAGGTGCTGGCTGCTAGAAACGCCAACCTGCTCAGCTTTGCCTATGGCGATCTGATGAACAATGGAAATAACGCCATTGTAGCCTACAATGATAGCGGGAATTTGCAGGTAATGGATTTTTCTGGCGATGTCGAATGGAAAAGCGGCGATCGATTCGGGGGGCGCAACCTTGAATATATGATTCCCGTGCAGGAAGCAATGGAATTCCCCGCGGCCTTTTACTACAACGTTCGCATCGCCATTGCCGACCTGGACAGGGACGGCAGGAATGAAGTGATCACCACCAAGAACCATGAGGTCACCGGTGGTCTTTTTAAGCGATTGCGTAAGTTCGATAAAGGGATGCTTGTCGGCCTGTCCTGGGACGGTTACGGTCTCGTACAGCAGTGGTTTAAGCGCGAAGTTTCCGGTCAGCTGGATGATTTTGCCATCGGCGATTTCGACCATGACGGTGCCGATGAGATTGTGGTAGCGGTTATTCTCAAGCAGGGCGCGACGATCGGAACGGATCCGAAGAGCACCGTGATCGCCTACGAGCTGACAAAATAACGTTGCGATTAATGACTTGCTTTATTTCGAGGATGAAAACCTGGTTTTAGTTGTCCCCTAAAATTTCAGACCTACAAATGACAGGCAATAAAAAACCCGGAGCCGAAGCTCCGGGTTTTTTTGTTTCAAAAACAGCGTGTTCTAAGTGACGTCAGCTTAGAAGCTGATGTACCATACGGCACCAAAGCCTGTTTGTTCGCCGTCTTTTAGTTTCTGCTGAAATGACCCAACTTCCGTATCACCGTAGTCAAATTTATAGAATTCCGGAACGACTCTGACGCCCGGTGCCAGGGTGATGGGTACATTGACGTAGTAGGCAGAGTTGTCTTGTTCGAACTTGCCCGGGCTGATGTCCCATTCACCTTTGTTCATACCATATCCACCTTCAATGGAGATCATATCATTGATTTTGAAGCCCACAGCAAGAGCCCCGCCAGTCAGCTTGTAGTCTTTCATGCTTGTGCCATCCCAACCAGGATTACCGGAGATGCCGGTACCTTGCCACGCACCATAAGGTCCAGGGTTGATGGCGTACTTGACGATCGCATTAACATAGGCCGCACCGAAGTTAAACTTACCTCTCAAAGCCACAACATAGGCTGTAATGCCTTCACTCTTTTTGGTCGTATTGTTATCCAGATCATAGGTCTGATATCCACCAAAAAGTCCCACTTCACCCATATCACCTAAAGGCAGTTGGTAAGAAGCCTCGATTTTCGGCAACGTGGTATCCGTATCCGTGTATCCAACAAAGGTGCCGCTTGGATCGTCAGGCGAACTTTGGATCCAGGGTGTCAGGAAACCAAGTCTAAATCCGCCAAAGGTCAAGCGGATCTGGGGTACGCGGGCGATATCGGCACCCAGACCACCATAAGGCTGCAGGCCGCCGCCACTTCTCTGGAGACCGGCAACCGGTACATCGGTGATCGGCCAGGTCTGGCCTACCAAAAGTTCGCCGGACCCAAAGTTCCAGGTACCATAAATGTGACGGATACGCCCGTCACCAAGGCTTGAGGCACTACCTGAGAAGGTACCAGCGGAACCAAAATCACGCCAGTCCATTTCAACTTTACCGCCAACATCGCCGCTCTTGAAGGTGGCGCCAAAGCGGGAGAAGGGACCGAGAGCCCACAAGGTGTCCGTATCATCTACACCTTTTACACCAGGAGCAGATTCACTGGGCGTTTTTTTGTCGGAATAGGTCCACATACGGGCACTGCCGTACAGGTCGACTTCTGCCAGGGCCTGAGCGGTGAACATACCGACCATGGCTAGTGCGATCATGCATACAAATAATTTTTTCATCGTAGTTTTCCTCCTTAACGGAATTAATGATTCATTTAGCCTAACATTAGCCTAACATTTTTTCGTTTTCGTTCCCGCCTCACCCCCTTTCAATGTCTGAAAGTTATATGTAATTTACCCACAATTACACGAAACATTGATACAAATTAGCGTCACTTCTACCAATTTGAAACCTAAAAGTCAAGAATTTTCACTATTTATCGACTTTTACCCCTAAAAACGCCAGATGTTGTATGTGCCTGAATTTCTATTCACAAAATAAAGATAAAATTGCTTAACAATTTTATATGTCGCGGCTGCGTCGCTCTTAAACCGGGCGCCTATGTTCTTTTTTGCCGAGGGGCATACTTTGGGCACCAGTGGTCTTGAAAGTCAAGCCAAATAATTGGGAAACAATTTTATGGCTGGGTAACGCTTCCGTCGCACCCGAAACATACGATTGTCAATGAACAAGAGTTGCGCTTGGAAATTGAGCGGCGCAGCCGCGACAAATAAAATCGCTGAACGATTTTATGGTGAATGATATTCACTTTTTAAAACACCAAAACAATAAATGAAACGACGCAAAATTCCTCTTTGCAAACCCCCTAATTCATGTTAATGAATCTTAAATTGTGTGATAATTTTAGATTGTCTTGGTGCTCATCCTGATCTACACGATAGGAGTAAGGCTGATTTGAAAAGATCGCCCTCAACTTTCTGCCGCTTCGTTATTTTTATTAATCTAGTATTGGCGTTCTTCATTATTATCGCTACCTATTTTTGCCTCGAGCCCAACAACCGATCAAGATTCTGATCGTCCCGTTTAAAATTCACTCACAGCAGGACATGGCGTTTCTCAACTCCGGCATCACAGCCATGCTTTCTTCACGCCTGGGTCGCGAAGGGGCCGTGGCGGTTGTCCCTGCCGAGGTGCAACCGGGCAACGAGCCGGCGGCGCGGGCCTATGCGCAAAAGCTGGAGGCCGACTATCTGCTGACCGGCAACCTGACGATCTTTGGCAATGCTGTCAGCACGGATGCCAGTTTTTATGATATGAAAGAGGGGGCAGTGGCGGTCAAATTCGATGAGTACGGCAAAAACAGCGGCGATGTACTGGCCCACATCGACAAGCTTGCCGATCAGATCAATGCGCAGGTGCTGAACAAAAAAGTGGATGATGCCGGTGCCTCAGCCAAAACCGTTGCCGTTGTGCCGGTTCCGGTGAAGACACCGGTCGAGCCCAAGGCTGAAGCGGTTTCACCGCCACCTGTGCCGGAGAAAAAAGCTGCGACCGGCCAAACCGCGGTTGTTGTGGCACCGGTGGTCGCGGCACCGGCCCAAGCGACGCCGGCGATGGCCACGGGCGAAACAGAGCCGGCTATCTGGAAAAGCCAGACCTTCAAATTCAATATTGACGGGCTGACAATCGCCGACGTGGACGGAGATGGGCAGAACGAAACCGTCTTTATCGGGGGCGGCAATGTTCACGTTTACCGTGTTTCAAATAAAAAACTTGTCAAGGTTCACGTATATAAGGCTGCCAGACACCTGCACCTGCTCGGCGTGGATGCGGTTGATCTCAATCAAAACGGACGGGCGGAAATCTTTATCACCAGCCTGAGCAGAAGAGGGGATGCCGGCGCTTCTACCAAATCGGGTAAAGTTGATCGGCTGGGCTCTTTTGTGCTGGAATGGGAAGGCGCTGGCCTGCAGGTGGTCGCCGACAATTTGCGCTACTACTTCCGGGCGATCGATGTTCCCGGTCGCGGTCGCACTCTTTTGGGGCAAAAGCGTGGCATCGTGAGTTCCAGTGATTGGACCGACACCATAGAGGGCAAGGACCAACTGTTTGTCAAAGGCATTTATCCGCTTGGGTGGCGCAACGGCGCTTTGGAACAAGGGACTCGGCTGGACCTGCCCAGTTCGATTAATGTTTTTGGTTTTACAACCGGTGCGATCTTCAATGACGGTCGAGAAATGATTGCCATGGAAACCGAAAGCCGCTATCTGAAAATTTTAGACCCCGAACGCAAGGTGGCATGGGAAAGCGGCGAACGCTACGGCGGATCGACCCGCTATCTGGAGTATCCGGCCATGAGCGGCCGCGAACCGGACCGCTTTTATCTGCCCCAGCGAATGATCGTGGCCGATACCAACCAGGACGGCAACAACGACTTCCTTGTCGTGAAAAACGACGATTCCTCCCGCGCGCTCCTTGGACGGGTGCGGGTATTCAGAAACGGCCGCGCGGAGATTATGTCCTGGAACGGTGTCACCATGCAGCAGCAATGGCAAAGCGATGTCATGGCCGGTCACATCAGCGACTTGGCCTGGGCCGACATGGACAACAACGGCCAAAACGAGATCGTCCTGGCGATCGGGCCCAAAAGGCGGATCTTTGGAAAGCAGTATGAATTATATTTTCGCATATACCCTCAAATAACATCGTATTTTGTTTTTTGTATTTCGTGTTTTGGAGGAACAGGAACCAAAAACCAAATACTAAACACCAAACCCAAATCAAAAGGAGGTGATAAAAACATTCGTTACGGTGCTTCAATGAATTTAAACACGTAACAAAGGAATTAAAGGAGGGAACAGATGAAAAAATGGCAATTGATTGCTGTGGCTGTGTTTATGGCGGTTTTGATCGCCGCACCGGCCATGGCCTTTGAAACGGTTTTCAAAGGCTATTATGAAGTGTGGGGGGTCTCACACAAAAATCAAAACCTTACCGAAGACAAGCCGGCCACCGCACCGTCGGCCACCAATTCCTGGTTCGAGCAAAAGCTTGACACCAACATAATCTTCAAGATCACGGACAACACCACCCTGGTGACACGTTTCAAGGCCTTGCAGAACCGCTGGGGCACCAATGAATGGGTGCCCAAGGGCCTCGCATCCTGACTCGTTAGCGGCAGTAATTTCAACTGGGAAGAAGCCTTCATGGTCGTCAAGACCAAGATCGGCGGGTTCGTGATCGGTCGCATGCCGGACGGCCCCTGGGGCACCGACTGGAATGACACCACCGATCCGGCCGACCGTTTCAACTGGGTAATCCCCATCGACAACTGGAAGTTCGCCTTTACCTATGAAAAATGGAACGAGTTCGACAGTAACGGCAGCCCGCTGAATCCCGATCCATACGCCCAGTCGGATTCGGACAATGACAAGTATTACCTTTCGGCCCAATACAAGGACGATCAAATCAAATACGGCCTTTTGGGTACGTTTTATCGGGTTCAAACCCTGCAGGATTTGGGCAACACGTATTCTAAAACCTTTTATGATGTGATAAACGGGCTTGCTCCAGGAACCCTTCCTACTTATCAACGTCCTATCGAGGCCGATGTTTACATTTTGACCCCTTATTTTCAGGGCAGTTTCGGCCCCTTTGACCTGACGTTCGAAGGCTTATATGGCTGGGGTGAAGGCACATACGATTTTGGGAAGTCGCAAGGCCCGGCAAACCCCTTGGGTGGAGCAGATCGGGATATAAAAATTTATAACGCCTGGGTGGAAGCCAAATACAACATGGGTCCCTTTGCCCTTTCAGGTGGTTATGCCCTCCGCAGCGGTGACGTCATCGGACAGGATGATGACGACGAATTCACCTCCAACGGTTACATCGAGTCGGGTGGTGACTGGGAAAAAATGTTTATCCTGACCGACTTCTGGCACTCCGGCTTGTACAACACCCTGGGTGGACCGGCCGTGGAAGATTTCGGCAACGGCAATTACACCATGGGCAACCTGGCAGGATCGACCGCCGGTGCCGGCGCCAACCTGAGCCAGGTCGCAGTCAACGGTTTTCAGATGTTGTATTTAGGTCTCGAATATTCGCCTCTGGAAAACGTGACTCTGGAGTTCCTGTGGGCTACCTCAAAAGCTGACGAGGTCATGGATCGCAAAGCCCAAACGGTCATTCTCCCGATCGTTGGTCCTACTGCCGTTCCAGCTTTGAAGTGGGATGACGACCACGGCATGGAGTACGACTTCAACTTGAGGTGGAAGATCTATGACAACGTAACCTACCGCGCAACGCTCGCTTACCTGGATGCCGGAGACTACTGGAAACAGGGCATCGCTACCAAGAAGATCGAAAACCTGTTTTCGGCCTTTAACATGATTACGTTGAGCTTCTAATTATTTAAAATCGTAAAACGATTTTAAATGGGGCGCGACGTTGTCGCTCTAATTCAAACCCAAAAGGGGTGATCCGAACGGATCACCCCTTTTTTGTCTAATCCAGACGACACTCCGACTTTCTACCGTCTTGGTAAAAAAACCAACCCGGACTTTTTCACAAACCTTTTAATCCGGCATCGTTTTGTATAGATTTTGGATTAAATTAATTTTCAAGGCCGATTTAAAGTCAAACTTTAAATTAGCCTGGTTTTATAATTTCAGTTTGGAATATGACTGTTTGACTATATCAGATATGTGCTCTTGGAGGAGCGTCGCTTCGACATATAATGGCGTCACCTCAGGAAAGAGATGACGCCATTATTGACATTGACCGCTGATTGTGAAAATAAATGCGCGTCGCGCTTGTATAGGAACAGCTGCGCTGCATACCCAGCGCCCGTCTGCAGCCGGACACGACCGAAAACGTAAAACTTAAAACCTAAAACGGTTTTTAATGCATTCAACCCTCCCCATACCCGCAAACAAAAACCTGATAGCAGGCGTCGGATCGGCGCTGATCGATCTGCTGATCCACGAAGAAGACGCTTTTGTGGCCCAGGCCGGGGTTCCCAAAGGGGGTATGGAACTCGTTGATTACGCACACATCCAAAAAGTGCTGGATCGGACCCAGAACCTGCCGGCGATCGTCACCGGCGGGTCGGCCTGCAATACGGTGGTCGGGGTTGCCAAGCTGGGAGGCACGGCCCGCTTCGTGGGCAAATGCGGTCGGGACGACATGGGCGATCAATATATCGCGGGCCTGAAGATGTGCGGTGTCGACCCGCTGCTGTTCACTTCCACGACACCTACTGGACAGGTCTTGTCGATGATCACCCCGGATGCCCAGCGATCCATGTTGACCTATTTGGGGGCCTCTGCTGAGATGGCACCGCAGGAGATCACGCCGCGGTGCTTTGAAAACGCCGCCATCGTCCACATCGAGGGCTACCTGTTGTTCAACCCGGATTTAATGCAGGCGGTCTTGACGGCCGCGCAAAAGGCCGGGTCCTTGATTTCGCTCGACCTGGCCAGCTTTACGGTGGTTGAAATGAACAAGGAGCGCGTGGTGGAGATTGTTGAAAAATATGTCGATATTCTGATTGCCAATGAGGATGAAGCGCGGGCCTTTACCGGCCTGGCCGATGAGCAACAGGCGATTAGGGCCCTGGCCACCAAAGCACCCTTGGCGGTCCTGAAAGTCGGCCCGCGGGGCAGCTATATTGCCCACGCTGACCACATCATCCCCGTGGCAGCGCTTGACGGTGGCCCCGCGGTGGACACGACCGGCGCCGGCGACCTTTGGGCGGCCGGCTTTCTTTACGGGTTGGTCAACAACATGTCCCTTGAAACGTGCGGGGCACTGGGTTCGGCCTGCGGCATGGAAGTGTGTCAGGTCGTCGGGGCCAGCATTCCGGAGGAGGGGTGGGCACGAATAAACACTTTCCAATCCTAAACGAGTCTTTTTTCGCGATCTCTGCGTTGGGCGCTACGATTTAACTCCTCAAAATAGCTTGCTATTCCTCCGGATTAAATCTGACGCCCGCCTTGATCTCACAAAAAAATCCTCATTTAGGAATGGAAAGACTAACTCAAAAAGAGTTGCGATGCCTGATGACAAAATTTATGTCATTGAAACTAAAAATATAAGATGGAGCGCGAGTGACTCCTAAACTTTAGCTCACTTATAACTTGAAATGGAGGACTAATGGCCAAGAAACCCAAAAAAATATCGCGCAAAAAACTACTCAAAGAACCAGATGAATTTATCACTTTTTCCGGTAAATTGATCCGCTTCGGGCGGACCTACCGGCTTCAATTAGCCCTTGGATTCGGTGCTTTGTTCGCCATCCTCATTATCGTTTCCGGGGTTCGCTATTTTGCCATTAAAGGTGAGCAAAAGGCCTTCGCGCTGTTGAACCAGGCCCAGGCCCAATATGAAACCCTGCTAAAGGATATGGAGCCGGCCGAGGCCTATGTGAAAGTGAAACCCGAATTCGAGCCGCTTCTGGATAAATTTTCAAATCGCCAGGGTGGACGCTTGGCGCGCATCGCGTTTGCCCATATCTGCTATGCCGGTGGTGCGTATCAAGAAGCCATCGTTTTGTATCGAGACGCCCTAAATGACTTTAAAGACAATCCCCTCATGGCCCACGGTCTTTTAAGCGGCCTCGCGTATTCCCACGAGGCACTGAACGAGGATGCTGAAGCAGTCCGGTACTTTGAAATGATCGTTGACGGGCCGGATCAGATCCTCAAAGACGAAGCCCTGTTTCATCTGGGAACGCTCTATCAGAAAACGGGCGATCAGACCAAAAGCCAAAAAGCTTTCGACACGATCGTAACAGACTACCCGGACTCGATTTATATGGAGCTGGCCAAAGAAAAAACTGCGATTTAATTGGGGTAGGTAAAAGAACTGTTTGCCAAAAAATTAACGGCCAAGCGCCCTATGCGCTGACCGTTAAAGGAGGAGAACAGATGAAAAAATTATTAGGCTGTACCTAATCCACATGCAATTGTCTTGCCAACGTTAATCAATTTTTTTCTAAATAATTATTTTAATTTTAATTTAAGTCAATTCAATGGGTTATGTGCCTACCTGTAATTTCCCCCGATTTTAGCAAGTCTTGATAACCGTCTCGCGTGTCTCGCAAGCGCCAAAATGGTACAAATTTTTGAACCACTCACAGGCCAAAAACAACCAACTAACTGATTTCATGTTAATTATCCTAAAACGACCCGGTTCAAATTTTTGAACCGCAAACCGGGCAATATTCTCTAACTGTTTGTTTAAATGGATTTATTTAAAATCCGGGACAATTAAAAATTTTGGATCTTAAGGACCCAACAGGGCGTGCCGGCCAAGAATGAGCGCGTCCGCATGCACATATTCCTAAAGAAAATTGTTTTCAAGACCGATTGATGTCCAGATTGTACTTTTTAATTTTCCAGTTTAAACCGCTCTTGCCGATCCCCAGCAATTCGGCGGCACGGGATTGAACATTGTTCGATAATTTGAGGGCGCGCGCGATCATTTTTTTCTCGATCATGGCCAAGGTATCATCCAGCGCGGCATCGGCGGGGATGCCTTCGAGGTGCAAGGTGTTATAGACACTGTCTCTAAAATCCCTGGGCAAATCCGCCACCCGGATGCTTTCACCGGGACACAGCACCATGGCCCGTTCGATCACGTTTTCAAGTTCGCGCACGTTGCCTGGCCAACTGTAGTCATAAAAGAGGCGCTCCGCCTCTTTGGTCACACCGCTGATGGGGCTGTCGGGATCCCGTTCCGCGGCGTATTTGGCAATAAAGTGGTGGACCAGCAAGTGAATATCTGCACGGCGGTCCCGCAAACGGGGCAAGGTCAGCGGCACGACATTGAGGCGGTAAAAAAGGTCTTCTCGAAAGCGTCCCTGCTGGACCTCGGCCTTTAAATTTTTGTTGGTGGCCGCAATCAGTCGAATGTCGACCGTTATGGGTTTGATACCGCCCACTCTTTCAAAGGCTTTGTCCTGCAAGACCCGCAAAAGCTTGACCTGTAGATCGGCTGACAACTCGCCGATTTCATCCAGAAATAGGGTGCCCTCGTCAGCCAGTTCAAAGCGCCCTTTTTTCATGGCCACGGCCCCGGTGAACGCGCCCCTTTCGTGACCAAAGAGCTCGCTTTCCAAAAGGGTTTCGGCCAAGGCGGAGCAGTTTACGGCAATGAATGGGCGGTTGCGTCGGGGGCTGTTAAAGTGAATCGATTTGGCAACCAGCTCCTTGCCGGTGCCGCTGTCACCTTCGATCAGGACGGTGGCCGTGGCCGGTGCAACTTTCCGGATGGTTTCGAAGACATCCCGCATCTCTTTGCTCTTGCCGACGATATTTCCGAAGCTGAACTGGGATTCCACGGCGCTGCGCAGTTGACGGTTCTCCTTGATCACGCGAAACACGGCAATGGCTTTGTTGACATAAAGCACCAGGCTTTCATTTTCAAAGGGCTTTAAAATGTAATTGTAGGCGCCTTTTTGCATCGCCTCGACCGCTTTTTCCACGGTCCCGTGAGCCGTCATCATGATGACCGGCAAGTCGGCATCTTTGTTTTTGATCTTTTCAAGCAGGTGGATACCGTCCATGGTCGGCATTTTCATATCGGTCAACACCAGGTCGATATCTGAATGCGTTAGCATTTCGAGAGCTTGTTCTCCGCTGGTTGCCGTCAGGGTCTCAAATCCTTCTTCCTCCAGGACCGCGCTGAGAACGAGCGGATAGTTTTTCTCGTCATCTACGATCAAAACCGTTTCCATTATGACACCTCTTGCTGTACCGGCAAGCTGACGATGATTCGTGAGCCGCGCGACGATCTATTTTCGAGTTTTATTTCTCCATCGTGAGCCTGGACGATGTTTTTGACGATTCCCAAACCAAGACCGGTGCCTTGTTCTTTGGTGGTGAAAAACGGGTCCCAAATTTTTCCCATGAGATCTTCGGGAATGCCATCCCCTTCATCGGCAAAGAAAATCTGAAGGGCCTCGTTTTCCAGGGCGATCTTGACCTGAATCACTCCTCCGGCTGGCATTGCTTGCATGGCATTGATCAGGATGTTTAAAAAGGCCTGATACAGCATATCGGCATCGGCCATGATGGCAGGCAAATTGGTACCGTAGTCTTTTTGAACATGATAGCCGTTTTCCTCGATCTGGGTAGCCAAAAAGGCCAGATTCTTATCAATAACTTCATCCACGCGGCAGGCGCTCAGTGTGGGTTGCTGGGGTTTTGCAAAATTGAGAAAATCGGTGATGATGTTGTTCAGGCGGCCGGCTTCCTCGACAATGATATCGGGAATGCCGTTGGCCGCGTCGACCGTATTTACCTTTTTTTTCAGCAGCTCGGCCGAACTCTGAATAATACCCAGGGGATTGCGGATTTCGTGAGAGATGCCGGCCACCATTTCACCGATGCTGGACATATGCTCGGCGCGCTGGAGCTTTCCTTTGAGTTTGAGGTGCGCCAGGGCCCGTTGCTGAATAATGCCTTCACCCCGCTTGACAATCAGGACCAGCACCAGCAAAAGGACCGCCATAAAGCTTGTAATTGTTATAAAAACAAGGACTTGAAATTTAAATATGGTCTTGTAGTCATCCGACATATCCTGGATGATCTCGACCACGCCAATCACGGGACCGGCGGTGATGCTGGTAAGCGGTTGTTCAGACCGCAGGGGCGCAAAGGTGACAATCCGAATTTCCTTGGGAAAACCGAGCAGGATTTCCCAAAAACTACCCCGTTGTACGAGTTTTGATGTGGCCTTGCCGTACAGCGCTTGCTGATAATCAGACCCCCCGATATCCTTGATACCGATGAGTTCTTTATCGAAACTGTACGATACGATATTGTTCATATCGTAGATATTTACCAACTCCACGTTAAAGCTCCGAAATGTGCTTCGC
Source organism: uncultured delta proteobacterium (assembly GCA_963802265.1). GTDB lineage: Bacteria > Desulfobacterota > Desulfobacteria > Desulfobacterales > CAWDIC01 > CAWDIC01. Next base: position 617,839 of record CAWDIC010000001.1, on the reverse strand, counting down.
ACGACCTGGTCCATGCGCTCGAATTGCTCTTTTTCACGCAATTGAATTTTTCCGAATTTCAGGGCCATGGGAATAATGAACTGAAAAAACATCTGATGATTGAGATTCTCGGCCAGCAGGAGGGCGAAATCCTCCCGTTTTTGGAATTGCATGGATCGGGCCCAGTGGGTATTGAGCACGGCAAGGACGATCGTCCCAACAAAAACGACGATCAGGCTGGCAAAGGTAAAGTATTTCACCAGCCGGAAAGGCTTTATTTTTTCTTGTGGGAGGTGACGATTCATAGATGTTCAAGACCGGGGCTTTCCGGCGGGGGTTCTAGTTTCCTGGAATGGGAACCCTTGTAATGAGCGCTTTTATGTCTTCATCGGCAAAGCTTAGCCCGGCACCAAGAAAAAAGGATTCACGACCCCAATCGCTGATCATATCGTTGTACCCCGCGGTAATGTAAAGGTTCTGAATGGGTCTAAAGTCGGTCCGGAGCTTGAGATTGGGGTTTTTGTCGGGATCGAAATCGTAGGCTTCAAATGTAAAGGCCAATTGGTCATCGAACAAGTAATAATCGAGCCCGACCCCTCCGGTATTTTCCATGAAGCCGCCGCGCAGCACCAGGTCGTAATAGCGCTTGGCAATCTGGGCGTTGAAGGTCAGCTTGTTCCGTTCCCACGTAACGGTTTGGGCCGTCGATGTGACACCATCGACAGTGGAGATCGATTCTTGGATCGTACGCTTGCCATACGGATCGTTGACTACGCCGAGCAGATAATATTTATCATCTTTGGGCTGAATTTTAAGTGAAAAATAGCCTTTGGTGTCTTGGCTATCAAAAAGATATTCGGCCCGAAAATCGAGATAGGTCCGAAACGTGTCATTTTGGCTGATGAAGTCGTTAAGGCCCTCTAAGGTGGCGTTGAGGTTCTCGACCGTTTCGTCCTCGTTGATCAATCGACCAATGGTGCCCTCACCCTTGCCGATCTTGTCGGTCACCTCCTTGAGCGACACCAGCGCTTCATTCAGGTTTTCAACCGTATCTTTGTCATTGATCAGTTGGCCGATCGTCCCCTGGCCTTGGTTGATCTTGGTCGTAATCTCGTTGAGTCCGGCCACGAGCGTTTCGATTTCATCGGATGCCTGGCGGACATTGGCGACAATGGTGCCGATGTCGGCCTGGTTGGCGTCACCGATCTTGCGCAGTGTTTCCGCAAAGGCGGCAAGGTTGGTGATCATTTTGGAGACATCTTCATTGTTGGCCTGAACGGTTTGATTTAACGTTTCGGTCATCTCGCGCAAATTCGTGATAATAGCGCGCAAGGAGGCTGCCCCTTCCTCGCCGCCCATCACATCGGCCAGCGAACGGGTCAACTTGCTGACATCGCGGGCGACCTCTCCCAGCGTGTTCATGAGGGTGTCCATGTCCGTGGTCGGAACCGAACGGACAATCCGATCTCCCGCAGCCAAAACGGGCGCGGCCGGTGAACCCGGTATCAGTTCAACATACTTATCCCCTAAAATGCCTTTGGTCCGAATCACCGCTCTGACGTCTCGGGTCAGGGAAATATCCGGATCAAGATTTAGCCCGACGAGCGCCTTGCCGTCCTTGAGTCCAATCCGGCTGACGCGTCCCACTTCAACGCCGGCAATTTCGACCGTTGTGTCTACAGCCAGCCCCGATGCCGAATCAAAAAGCACTTCGACCTCATACCTTTTATCCCCGGAAAGGTTCAGATTGCCGACTTTCATGGACATGTAGCCGAGAAGGATGATTCCGATGACAACGAAAACACCGACTTTTGCTTCAACACTTACATCCGCCATAGGTTTGCCCGTTGTAAAGAGATGGAAATTAAACCTGCCTTATATTTCAGCTATTTGTTTAAATTGACGGGAAAAGTAACTACCCCAGACCTTCAACTGCCTTGCCTTCGATGAAATTCCTTACAACCGGGTTGGTTGTCGTCTGAATTTCTTGGGGCGTGCCTTCACTAATAATTTTGCCATGATACAGCATTGCGACCTTATGTGCAATTTTAAAAGTCGACTCGATATCGTGGCTGATGACCACACACGTCGCCTGCGTCTGCTGCTGGGTCTGCAGGATAAGCTTATCGATCGCATCGCACATGATCGGATCGAGCCCGGTCGTCGGCTCGTCGAATAAAATAATTTTGGGATCCAGGGCCAGGGCGCGGGCCAAGCCCACCCGTTTGCGCATCCCGCCGGATAGCTCAGACGGCAGCTTGCCCGTGACGTTGCGAAGTCCGACCTGGCGTAATTTAGCGATGACTATCTCCTGGATCTTTTGCCTGGGCAGACGGGTGTGTTCCCGCAACGGGAAGGCCACATTCTCACCGACCGTCATGGAGTCGAATAAAGCGGACTCCTGGAATAACATACCGAATTTTTTTCGGATTTCATTGAGATCCTTATCGTTCAGGTCGGAAATGTCGACCCCGTCCACACGAATTTCACCTGAATCTGGTCGCAGCAATCCGATGATATGTTTTAATAAAACACTCTTGCCACCACCGCTCTGCCCGATAATGACGGTTATTTGACCCGGGTCAATCTTTAAATGCAGGTCGTCAAGGACTTTTTGCCCTTTAAAAGATTTGCACACATTCGTCAGTTCGATCATTAGAACATCACCGCCGTCAGGAAGTAATCGCTTATCAAAATAGCGACCGATGATAGGACCACCGCTTGGGTCGTTGCCCGCCCGACACCGGCAGCGCCGCCCGTGGTATAAAAGCCTTTATAGCATCCGATCAGGGCCAGAATCAGGCCAAAGCAGGCCGCTTTGATCAAGCCGTTGAAAATGTCCTCCAGGTCGACAAATTCAACGATGCGGGCAACGAATATCCCGGAATTGATATTCAGCAATTTCACGCCCACAAAATAGCCACCCACGATTCCGATAAAATCTGAAATGATCGTCAGGATTGGCAACATGATGCAGGCGGCCAGGATTCGTGGCAAAACCAGGTATTGGACCGGATTGACGGACATCGTATAAAGCGCGTCGATTTGCTCGGTTACCCGCATGGTGCCAAGTTCCGCCGCCATTGCCGATCCGGCCCGACCTGTCACCATCAGGGCTGTGATTACGGGCCCGAGTTCCCGCGTCATTGAAAGGGCAACCGTCGTACCGACCAGGCTTTCACCGCCGAACATTCTAAAGCCGTAATAGGTTTGAAGGGCCAAGACCATTCCGGTGAAAGCGCCGGTAATCAGGACCACGACCAGTGAATTGACGCCCACGAACTCCATCTGCTGAATAAGAACCCGTAAGCGAAAAGGGGGTCGAAATAACCACCTAATGGCTGAGAGCAGCAGCAACAGGATGCGTCCGCACTCCTCGACCGCATGAATCACGGGTCTTCCAGCATATTCAAATAACTTTAGCATGGTTTGGCGTAATAGCGTCGTAGCACGATTTTAGATAACGCGACGATGTCGCGCATTGGTACAAGGCTAAAATTTCTTTCCCTGGGTTGAATTCATCCCGTTAGGATAACAAGGGGGATTTAAAATTGAAAAGCCAAATATTTCCATAAGTATATATTGGATAACCGTCGCCTAAGTCAAGGTAAAGAAGGCCTGAATCATTCAGAATCAACAACTCCCAAGCGGGGCGGTTTTTGTTTTGAAAAGAACGAACCTAAAACTATTTCCAACGCATTTAAAAGTTGAGTGCTCAACTGTCAAACAGTTGGATAGAAGGTCAAAAAATGAAGTCGTGACACGCTTTCAATATGAGCGGTACCAAAACAAGTGATGAGATTTGTCAGTTCAATGTCTCATGGATGTTGTCTTTTTCTCAACTACTATATGTAGTAATTTGTGACAACGACCCACAATATACAGTAACTTAGTAAAATTATATGATAATTATGCATAATTTTACTTGACATAGTAGAAGTACTAGTAAATTATGCAATAAAAAATTCCATTTGCTATTAATTTTATCTAATTTCAGCGTTTCCCACGAAGAGGTCTATTTTGATTTAACTCATAAAGATGAGAGAAAAAACAGTCAATGTCTAAAAACTCGTTAAAAAAAATTAGAGAGTCTCTTCTGATGAGTAAAGCCGAACTAGCCAGGGAAGCCAATGTCTCACCGATTACCATCACACGGATTGAACAAGGCATGCCCTGTCGGATGGAAACCAAGCGGAAAATACTTCTGGCCTTGGGCTTTAAACTTTCGGACAAAAGCAAACTTTTCGGTGAATAAGAGAAGACTATGTTTTTCGGTAAAAAAGACCATCTCGTCGGATTGGATATCGGATCTAGAGCAATCAAAGCCGGCGAAATAACGGAGACGAAAAAGGGGTTTACGCTGGAGAAGTTCGGCATGATCGACATCCAGCCGGGCATTATCGAGGACGGATCGATCAAGGATCCGGAACCGGTTGCCGATGCCATTCGACAGTTATACAAAACGTATAACATCAAGGAACACAATGTGGCGATATCCATTGGCGGGTATTCGGTGATTGTTAAAAAAATCAATGTCCAGACCATGTCCGAAGAACAACTCCAGGAAACGATTCACTTTGAAGCGGAACAGTATATCCCCTTTGACATTAGTGATGTTAATCTCGATTTCCAGATTCTGGGAGAGAACGAACAGAACCCGAATCAAATGAGTGTATTGCTGGTTGCCGCCAAGAAAGAGATGATTGACGATTATATTAATCTTACGCAATTGGCCGGGTTGAACCCTTGTATTATCGACGTGGATGCCTTTGCGCTTCAAAATATTTTCGAAAGCAGTTATGATCTTGAAGATGAAAATGTGGCCCTGATCGATATCGGTGCCAGCAAGACTTCCTTGAATATCCTTAAAGGCTCGACCTCGGTATTCATGCGAGATGTTTCGTTAGGTTGCGGTCAAATAAACCAGAAAATTGCATCGCTTGTTGATTGCTCGCCTGAAGAGGCCGAACAATTGAAGTTTGGAGATGAAAGCGATAAAATCTCACAAGAAGATTTATCCGGTATCGTCTCATCGGTGGTGGCCGATTGGTGCACGGAAATCCGTCGTGCGCTTGATTTTTTCTATTCAACCTATCCGGATGATCAGATTAAAAAAATTGTATTGAGCGGGGGTGGGGGTAACATTAAAGAATTTCGCCAGCTACTGGCGGTTGAGACATCCGCCGAAGTCCAAACCATCAACCCCTTTGAAAGTTTGTATGTCGACGATGATCGCTTTGACACAACTTATCTGGAACGGATTGCTCCCCAAGCTTCGATTTGTTTGGGGCTATCGCTTAGAAAAGTGAATGATAAATGATACGTATTAATTTACTACCGTTTCGTGCGGCCAGAAAAAAAGAAAATGTCAGGCGCCAGATCTCGATCTTTCTTCTTTCCCTGATATTTGTCGCCATGGTGGTCGTTCTTTTCCATTTTCAATTGAGCCGCAAGGTTACCAAGCTAAACACACAGATCGCCGACGCCAAAACGCAGGTCGAAAAATACAACAAGATCAACAAGGAGATTGATGAAATCAAAAAGGAGTTGGATGTTCTCAACAAAAAAATCCTGGTTGTTGCATCGCTTGAAGCCAATCGCAAGGATGCAATTACCCTACTGGATTCGTTGACCAAACTGGTCGTAGTTGATCGTATGTGGTTTACGCTTTTGAAAACCAAAGAAAGTTTTATTGATGTAACCGGCATCGCGGTCGATAACCGGACCGTGGCGGATTTCATGACGCGCATCCAAAAATCACCACACTATGGCGGTGAAAACCGCGATGTTATTCTGAAGAGCATTACCCAAGAAACGATTGAAGGTAAAGATATCAACCTGAAGAATTTCAATGTAACCTTTACAAATCAAAAAGCGCCTTTGGTAAAACCGGAAACGAAAAAGGCTAAAAAACCGGGCAAGAAAAAGGCTAAAAAATCATGAAGAAGGTCAACCTCTCGCTAGAAAAACTGACCCCGTTGATCGAAAAGATCGAGCGTCTGTCCAAGGTGCAGCGGATTCTTATATACAGCGGTACGTTTTTTATACTGATCGGGGCTTTTGTTTACTTCTCTTATATTCCCAAGTTCAAAACGATCGGTGACCTTAAAGAAGACCTCGCCAAAGTTGAAGAGGCCTTGGCGACGGCCAAAAGAAACGCCAAACAACTGAATGCCTGGCGCAACAAGCGGAAAAAGGCCGAAGCGCAGTTTAGGGTTGTCAGTAAAGCGTTACCTGAAAAGAACGAAATCCCTTCACTGTTAGCGAATGTTTCAAAATCTGGGCAGGATAACGGGTTAGAGTTTCTCCTTTTTCAACCGATGCCGGATATTATGCAAGACTTTTATGCCGAGATTCCGGTTTCGATTAAGGTCGTCGGGGACTATCACAACGTCGCGATCTTTTTCGATCAAGTCTCGAAGATGTCGCGAGTCGTCAACATCAAGAACATTACCATGCGTCCCTCACCTGATGGCCCGGTACTCGAAACAGGTTGCACGGCGGTGACCTACAAGTTCATTGAACAATCAAAGCGTGAAGCGGCTAAGGCCGACAAAAAAGGTAAAAAGAAAAAAAAGAAGAAAAAATAAATGCCAACTAATTTGAAAATGATAAAAAAATCAATCATATTCAATCTGATTATTGTGTTGTGCGTCGCTTTGTTCCTCATCCTTGGCTGCGGGGAGGAAAAGGATAAACCCCAAAAGTCAAGCAAGGCGGTAAGCAAGAAAATTGTCAAGGCTGAAAAGACGAAAAAGCCCAAAGCACCGGCCACAATGGGATCGTCAGTTGCCAGCGGCATGGCCAGGCCGATGATTATCTTAGCTGACACCAGCTATAAACCAGAAGGCCGCATCGATCCCTTTGAGCCTCTGTTTAAAGATGAAGAATCTGAGGCAACGCCCGTTTCGTCAGCCATACCGGGCAAGAAAGTCGAACAGCGCCCCCCCACGACCCCGCTAGAGCGAGTCGCTTTGTCGCAACTCAAACTCAAGGCGATTCTCCGCACCGCCAGCGGCAACAAGGCGCTGGTTGAAGAGGCCTCTGGCAAAGGCTATATCATCAAGAAAGGCACTTATATCGGGACACAGTCCGGCATCGTGGTTTCCATTTTAAAGGACCGGGTTATCGTAGAGGAATTAACTAAAAATGCATTCGGCGAGGGTACCATCCAAGAAAAAGAACTTAAACTTCAGAAACCTCTTGGAGAGGAATAACATGCGTAACGTAAATTTTAAATTGAGAAAGCAAGCGGTCTTACTTTTATTCCTGGCATCCTTGGTGGTCGCCCTTGTGGCAGGTTGTGCCACTCAGCAAGCAACCAAAGATACCGACCAATCCAGTGAGCCCAAGCTTATTACGGCCATTACGACGATGGACAGTGATGAAACCTTTAATGTCGTTGTCCAGGGCAACCGCGAGTTGACGTACACGTCGGTCAAACAGCCCTTTCCGTTAGCCGTTATCCTTTATTTCCCGGAAACAGCCCTTGCAGATATTTTGCCGACCATGGCGACCGACAGTGCAACGGTCAGTTCCATTGCCTCTTCTCAGTTGACTTCCAACGGCCAGACGGCGCGGATTGAAATCGCTTTGAAACACGATACGGCTTATGAAGTGGCTCGTGAAGCCAATGGCCTTAAAATTGCTTTCACCAAGATAAGCGCGCCGCCGGCGTTAGTGGAAACGCCCAGTGCACCCGCGGAAACAGCTAGTTCGACGGTCACGGAAGCATCTAATCCGAGTAGCGTTGCCAGCGGTGCCCCGGCAGCAACCGCCGCTGCGATGACCAGCGAAGCACCCATGGCCAGCAATCAAGCGGCAAAACCCGAGTATATGGGTCCGGCCTGGGTCAATCGCATCGACTTTGCGAGCGAGGATGCCGGCCGATCGAGTATCATCATCGGCACCACCATACCGATTGCATACGAACTCGTGAAAGTTGAAGAAAAGCTGTTGCGCCTTGAAATGGCGAATACCAATATTCCTGATTACCGTAAGCGGCCCCTTATTACGACGCGGTTCAGCAGCGCGGTCGATCGCATCACACCCATTCAGAAACCGGACCTTGCGAACATGTCGTTTTTGGCAATCGAACTGCGTGAAGCGGTGCCCTATTTCGTGGAACAGACCGACAACCTCCTGCTAATCCATTTTGATGCCTCTACCATACCGCCCAAGACCATGGATCGGGCCCAATTGCCAGCCTGGCAGCAGGTCATGGAAAAGACCCAACCGCCGACCATGATGGCGCCATCCACCGGAGGACCGGGTGCTGCGCCAGTTATGCCCGGGCCAGGACCATCGGTGTCGTCCCCAGCAGAAGTTCCGGCCACTTCGGCCGTCACCCTTACCCGGGCCCAACCGGACAAGGTCTTCACCGGTGAAAAAATTGCCCTCGATTTTTATGAAACCGACATTAAAAATGTTTTCCGGATCATCCGCGAGGTTAGCGGCAAGAATTTTGCCATCGATAAAGACGTCACCGGGAAAGTGACGCTGACCCTCGACACGCCGGTTCCATGGGACCAGGTCCTCGATCTGGTATTGCGCATGAACCAGCTGGGAATGGTCTATGAAGGGGACATTGTCCGGGTTGCTACGGTCCAAACCCTTCAAAACGAGCAAAATCTGCGTGCGGCCCAAAAGGCGTCCGAGCAAAAAGAACAGGAACAGGAATTGGCCCTCGAGCCAATGGTCACCGAATATATTGCGGTCAATTACTCCAATGCCCAAACGGAAATCTTGCCCCATATCAACAACATTCTGACCAAGGGCCGGGGCACGGTTTCGGTTGACGGGCGCAACAACCAACTGATTTTAACCGACGTACCGGATGTCATTCGCCAGGCCAAGCAAATTGTCATGCGGATCGACAAGGTCACCGCACAGGTCATTATCGAAGCGCGCGTCGTTGAAGTGACCAGCGACTTCACACGGGAACTGGGGGTCGATTGGAACGCCAACAACCTGCCCGGCGTACCCAGTGAAAGCTTAGGGGGCGATTATAACTATACCGTTTCCATGAACAACCCCGCTCCGGCAGCGACATCCTCTATCGGTTTCAACTTCGCACGCGTCATCGGGACACCGTTTGTTCTGAATGCCCAGCTCAACGCCCTCGAAACGACGGGCGAAGGTAAGATTATTTCATCACCCAAAATCGTGACCCTTGATAACAAAAAAGCCCGCATCAAACAGGGCCTTGAATATCCTTACCTGGAGCGCGATGACTCCGGCGGCTCATCGGTCAAGTTTAAAAACATCGATTTGCTTTTAGAAGTCACGCCGCATGTGACCCCCGACGATCGTATTTCCATGAACATCCTGATTACCAAAAACGATGTTGATGAGATCGTGCTGGGCGTACCGTCACTGGCAACCAATGAAGCTGAAACGGAACTGCTGGTCAACGACGGAGACACGATCGTGATCGGCGGGATCATTAAAAGTACCAAATCGGAAGGTGATTCAGGCTTTCCGGGTTTGAAAAGTATACCGGTGCTCGGCTGGTTTTTTAAATCGGAAGCCAGGAATGAAGAAAACAACGAGCTGCTTATCTTTATCACACCCCGTATCGTTCAACTGGAGCAGCGGGATATGATGAAGTAAATCGGTGCCAGGCAGAGCATTTCGTCCACCCCCCAAACAAGAATCCCCGCGATCGTGAAAACAATCGTGGGGATTCTTTTTTTATTGGCCCAGATGCTTCATTTCATCTCGCGCCTGGGCGGCCAAGGGACCATCCGACTGAATTTCAACAACCTTGCCGTAGGCCCAAACCGCTTGCCGGTACTGGCCGGCTATTTTATAGGCTGTGGCCAACTCGAAATAAACCTCCGCCGAGGTGGGGTAAAATTTGCGTGCCGTTTCGAGGACCGTCGCAGCCTCTCTGACTTTTAAGGCCGCGATATACGTCCGCCCCAAGCCCAGCATCGCGTTGATATAGCGTGGTTCGATATCGAGGGCTTTCTGGTAATAGGTTTCCGCTTGCCGATAGTCCCGTTTGTTGTAATAGGCATATCCCAGGTTGGTCAAAGGGTAGTGTGGGGTGGCATACAGCAGGTCCTTGGAAACCGCTTCAAAGATTTCGATTGCTTGGTCCCATTCTTTTTTGCGCAAATAGGCCGAGCCAAGGTTGTTGTGGGCCGGAGCATAGCCCGGCTTGAGCTGGATGGCCTGTTTAAAGTGCGTGATCGCCAGATCAACCTGGTTCTTGTTTAAATATACCAACCCTAAATAGTTTTGGAGAATGGGATCATCAGCATATATTTTTTCGGCTTCCAAAAGCTTTTTAAGGGCCTGGGTGGTGTTTCCCTGAATCATATACGCTTCGCCTATATTGCGCTGCGCTTCGGATTCTTTTTTGCGCGCTTCCTGGTTGGTTGCGCAAGCCCCGAGGTAACTAAAAAATAGGATTAGGCCGAATATCCAGAACAGTCGCCTTGCCATCGTTGTTCCCCCGCTATGAGTTTAACCCAATTTTAACAATTTTCACGCTTGCCCGCCTTGGGCGAATGAGCCGCAATTACAATAAGGCCCTTGCGTTCGCGTATGCCTCAAGGCGCGGCGCCCGCGGCGCCGGTCATGATAACCTTGACATGACGTTCATTGAAAAATCTCACAAGTCCGCGATACAATGGTACGGCTGCGAGCAGGGTCTTGGGTTTGCCCTCCTCGGCCAACAAAAACCCTTTGATGTTGATAAAGGTGTTGTAGTCGGCGGGCCTTTTGGCCGCCAGAAAAGTTGGGTCGATGGTATATGAAATCCGGAGTCCGTCGAGTAGCTTGCCGAGAATGACCGACAGGCTATCATCGCCCTTGATTTGAATTATCTCGAGGCCCGTCTTTTCGATGGCCGTAATCGCATCACCATAAAGATCTTCGAAATCAATCAGAATTTGCCGGCCGTCGCTGGTTGAAAGCAGGTTCGACAGCGCCTGTACCTGGATACCGGCATAAGGGAATGAAATACTGACATTCGGGGCATAGACATAGCCGGTGGCCTCAAAAAAATCCTTAACAAAGTGTTTGCGGCTGATCGGGGAAAGCGAAATGACATCTTCCACCGTCGCGTTCTGGGTGTCTGGCAAGGGTCCTTTAATGGCCTGTGATTGAAGAACATCTTTGATGATGATGTTATGCTGGTCAAGATAGCGGCTGATGGTTTCAGGGGTGCGCGCATTTTCATTTTTAATGATCGTAATGCAAATATGGCGCGATTGCTTTGGGTCATTTGAATCCTTGGTCTTGATCCATTGCGCCTGTACGGCCACGTTCACACCGTTGTCAGCAAACGAAACGCGATCCGGCTGCGTTGCAGCAGGTGTCTCATCTTGGGTGAAAACCGAATCCAGGACCTGTTCAACAGATGCCTGGGGTGGCACCGAAATAACTTTTACATTTTTCCACCGGGATTGCAGCATCGTTAAATCGGCTTCGAGCGAATTGTTTTGCTGGGCAAACAGCAGGCGCGTGCCGTCTTGCAGCTCAATCATCGGAAATTGGGACAAATCCAGCTCCAATGCGCGTCCATTTTTTTGAGGAAAGAAAACGGTTCCCCTGTTCAGCAGTTTGCCATCCAGGGCCATTGCGGTCTCGGCGATGGGGTCTCCGGGTCGATATTCACTGGTGCGGCCGGCCATGGCGTCCGGTGGTGCCGCAGCTCCGGTAGGGAGCGGCAGCGCCCCGTTGCTTTCGCTTTGCAAGCGTCCCGAATCGTCGAAAAGGGAGAGATACCACGGTTGGTTTTGCAGAGACGCATCCGGCAGCGTTAACATCTGGCCGGTACGAATCAGGTCTAAATTTTCAATATCAGGGTTAAGCGCCTTGAATAACTCGAGACCCTTTGCGTAGGACGGTGTGCCATAAGATCCAAAGCGTTTAGCGACCAAGGTTGAGACCCAGTCGCCCCTTACGACACGGTATTGCTGGGAGTAGGCTTCAAGAATTTCACTGATTTGGGAGATGGTAACAAACGGAATCGTGACAACTCCTGACGATTGGCCAGGCAGGGCTTCCGGTTCCAGTTTTTTTAAAGGAATCAAGATTTGTTGACCCGGTCGAATCCGGTCGACATTTCTAAGGGTCGGGTTAAGCCGCTTAAAAATTTCTAAAAATTCTTGGAAATCCTGCTGTGAGATTTCCCCTTTCTGTCGAAATATCTTGTAAACCCATTCATTTTTCTGAACCACATAGGGGTCACACAAAATGTCCCAGCCGCGATCATAGCGAACCACATAGCTTTTATATAATAACGCACCGTCAGCCGGCCAAGCGCCTGCCAACCACAGACAAAGGGTCAAACACAGCAATCCGGCCTTTAATCGGAAGCCTGAAGCAATCATTCTGGCTCCACCTTTTGCAAGTCAAGGGCTCTGGCAATCTCTTGGGACGTACGGTTTACAAATTTTTGGAAGTCGTCCTCTTGCAAGGGCTTGCCAGGGGCCGGGACGCGCGTCAAGTCATGGGGGCGGACCAGTACCGGCTTGTTGATGAGTTCCGCCTTGGGGTCAATGTTGAATGCCTTGGGAAAGTTCTGCTGAAAATATAAATCCTGAAAATCGGCAAATTTAAGTGCGTGGGCCGTCGAATCGGCGATGGCAACATCGTTGGCGTCGACCAGACCTTTCTGTTTAGCGGCTACCAGGCCTGCCAGCGATTCGCCCCCATGGGTACAGGCGATATGGCCGTTACGGTTGGCACGCAGTTGCCAATCCATAATCTCTTGCTCGGAGACTTCCACGAAAAAGACCTGCTGCTTTCCGGCTTGTTGGTTATACTGCTCTACCAGATGAATGACCCGCGGCATTGACACCGGGTTTCCGATCATGGCGGCTTGGGCCACGCTCGGTTTTACGGTTACAGGTTTAAAACGGCGCTTGGCGGCTTCAGGTTCCGAGTAATACCGACAGACCGGGTTGGCATGTGCAGACTGAACACCGATAATTTTCGGCAGGCCATTGATGATATCGGTTTCTCTAAACTTCATAAAACCGCTTAAAATCGCCGTGATATTGCCGGCATTGCCGATTGGCACAACGATCACTTTATCCTGCAGATCATACTCGAAATCTTGAGCGATTTCATATGAGTACGATTCTTGACCCAGTATGCGCCAGGCGTTTTTGGAGTTCAAAAGGGCCACGTTATAACGTTCCGACAAGGCCTCGACAACTTTCATGCAGTCATCGAACACACCCGGAATTTCGAAGACTGCGGCACCGCTGCCCAGTGGCTGCGAAAGCTGCTGAGGGGTCACCTTTTTATGTGGAAGCAAAACCGCGGATTTGACTTGGGGCTGAAGATATGCGGCGTACAGGGCTGCTGCCGCCGACGTGTCACCCGTCGAGGCGCAAATGGCCAGCACGTCGGTGACCAAGGCGTTGTTCACCAGGAAGTTGATATAACTAAAGGCACAGGCCATACCGCGGTCCTTGAAGGAAGCGCTCGGGTTCTGACCGTCGCTTTTAAAAAAGAAGCGAACACCGACAGCGGCTTGCAAGGGTGCATTGGCTTCGATTACCGGCGTGTGCCCCTCTCCCAGGTAGACAAGATCGTTAAGCGGAATTGACGGGCCGATAAACTCGTGATAGCGAAAGATTCCCTTTAATGCGGGAATTTTCAGCATTTTACGGTAATCGAAAATACGGCGCCAGGTTTTTCCGGGAATCTGTTTCAATTGCGCGAAATTACGATCGTACAACAACAGGACCTGTTTACAGTCAGGGCACGTATACAATAGCTTGGCAACGCCATATTCCTGACCGCAGCCCAGGCACCGGTAAAACTGCTCACCTTGAACCTTGGGAAGCAGGTGAGGTTGAATTGTTTCTGGAAAATCGGTTAGTTTCACGCGCTAATCTTTTTTAAGCCATTCATGTAGGGTTGCAACGCATCGGGAATCACAACCGATCCGTCGGCCTGTTGATAATTTTCGAGCAGTGCGGCAACCGTGCGCCCGACAGCCAAACCGGAACCGTTGAGGGTGTGGACCAGGGTTGTCCCTTTCTGTCCTTGGCGCTTAAAGCGGATGTCGGCCCTGCGGGCCTGGAAATCTTCAAAGTTGCTGCACGACGATATTTCACGATACACACCTTGGGCCGGCATCCAGACTTCGATATCGTAAGTTTTAGCAGCCGAGAATCCCAGGTCACCGGTACAAAGTGTTATGACTTGATAGGGCAGCGCCAGGCGCTGCAAAATCGTTTCGGCATCGGCCAGTAGCGTTTCCAGCTCCGCATAAGAGCTTTCCGGTGTTGTAAACTTAACCAGCTCAACTTTGTTAAATTGGTGCTGCCGGATTAAACCCCGGGTGTCCTTACCATAGGAACCGGCCTCGGATCGGAAACAGGGCGTGTAGGCTGTATAATAGACCGGCAGGGCGGATTCGTCCAGCACTTCGGCCCGATGAATATTCGTGACCGGCACCTCGGCCGTTGGAATCAAATAATAATCCCATCCTTCGAGCTTGAAGAGATCGGTTTCGAATTTGGGCAGTTGGCCGGTGCCGGTCATGCTCTGCGTGTTGACCGCAAAAGGGGGTAGAATTTCCTTGTATCCATGTACACGCGTGTGAATGTCCAGCATGAAGTTAATCAAGGCGCGCTCTAGCTGGGCACCCGCCCCCAGATACAGAGGGAAGCGCGCGCCGGCGATTTTGGCGGCCCTTTCGAAATCGAAGATTCCGAGTCGGTCCCCGATCGTCCAGTGGGCCAGAGGTTCGAAGTCAAATTGCGGTATTTGACCCACTTTTTTTTCCACGGGATTGTCGTCACTGTCTTTTCCCACCGGCACCGATTCATGGGGGATGTTGGGAACACCCAGTAAAACCGTTTTTAGTTGGGCATTAAGTTCCGCCAGTGGTTTTTCAAGCGCTTTAATCTTCTGTGCAACCGCACGCATTTCGGTGACGAGCTGATCGGCGTTTTCACCGGTTTTTTTCATTGAGGCGATTTGGTCGCTAACCACGTTGCGACGGTGCCTTAATTCCTCGATTTCGAACAGAATTTCGCGCCTTTTCGTGTCATCGCTTTTGAGCTGGTCCAGATTCGTGGCGTCACCCCGATTGGTGAGCGCCTGTTCGACCTGTTTCAGATTTTCCCGGACATATTTGAAGTCTAACATGGCAATCCTTATTTTGCATCCTCACTGGTTTGTGATCGTACGATAAGTCTCCGGAAATTAAAAATATATCATGACAGCCGACGAGCGTCAATGGCTATTCATAGTTGACTTTTGATAAAGAAAACAATATATTCATGTGTTTATAAGCCTACTAGTGATTCCGTCTTTTATAACTGGAGAAAATATGGAAGAAATACAAGCAAGTAAACATGAAATTCGCAAAGATATCGCCACAGCATTGAAGGAATTGGCACCCAAAGCATTACTGGGTATAAATGCACAAATCGAAACGCGCCTTTTTGAATTTGCCAATTTTCTAGAATCCAAGATTGCCTTGCTGTATGTTAATAATAGCAGTGAGGTTTCTACCGAGCAGATCATTAAACGTTGTTTTGATTATAACAAAATCGTCGTGCTACCCGCTTTTGATACGGCCAAACGCACCATGAAGCTATTCAAAATAGACAAATACAGCGCTGACCTAAAACCAGGCATGCGAGGGCTTTTAGAGCCGAACCCAGCGCGGTGTAAGGCCGTACCGATCGATTGCATCGATATCGCAATCATTCCGGGTATCGCTTTTGATGAGAAGGGGGGCAGGATCGGCACCGGCGATGGTTATTACGACCGCCTGATTCCCAAACTACCGATAACGACGCGCAAGGTGAGCCTCGCCTTTGAAAGCCAGATCATTCCGCAAGTCCCCATGGACTCTCACGATAAACATGTCGATATCATTATTACGGAAAACCGTGTGATTTACAAAATCTAGGTTGTCACGAATCCCCAGATTGGGATGGTGGCGGCCGAATGATCGCGCCGGCAGGTTTCGCGACCGTCGTGCGATGCCAATGCAAGGGTCTTTTTCCCGCTTGGGCCCGGCGTCAGGAAGGGTTTAAAATCCGGGCCAAAGCCTGCAGGTTTTCTTCTTCGCCTACCGCGATTACCGTGTGGTCTGCTTTGAGACTGGTTTCAAAAGATGGATTGAACTTCATGCTGCCGTCAGGTCGCTTGACAGCGATGATGATCAGATTATAATTTTGCCGGATGCCTGAATCCTTTAACATCACATTGTTTAGGTCCGACGCGGCACTAACGGGAATTTCTTCCATTAGAATATCGGTCCGGCTATCAGCAAAAGCTTGATCAAGAAAAGAGGTAACCGCCGGGCGCAAGATCCGCTGGGCCATGCGAGCCGCTCCCATTTCATAGGGTGATTCCACGGCGTCGGCGCCCGCAGCCCGCAATTTGGTTTTTGATGCCATGGACCCCGCCCGCGCCATGATCGTGAGGTCTGCATTCAATTGCCGGGCGGTCAGAACCAGAAATACATTATCCGTATCCGTTGCTAAAACCGCGACCAAGCCCTTGGCGTGTTCAATGCCTGCTTTTTTTAAGACGGCTTCATCAGCGGCATCACCGGACACAAATAGCATACCATCTTCTTCGAGAACCGGTATGAGTTCCGGATCTTTCTCGATGACGACAAATTCCAGAGATTTGTGGTATATTTTTTTACAGAGAACCCGCCCGATACGGCCGTAGCCACAGATGATGTAGTGGTCCTTTAACCGTAAAATTTCCTTGTTCAATTTTCGCCTCCCCATGATCTCACGTATGCGCCCTTCCACCATAAACTGGATGACAATGCCGGCCACATACAGGAAAAAGCCCACCCCCAAAAAAATTAATACCATCGTGTAAAGCTGCCCGACAGGGCTGATTTGGTGGACTTCTTTGAAACCGACCGTCGAAAAAGTGATAACCGTCATATAGAGCGCGTCCAAAAAAGCCCATCCCTCAATGGTCATATACCCGAGTGCGCCCAAGATGATGAGCAGGATGGATAATATAATGCATTTGATAAAGTGGGCCGTACTATTCATTTAGCATCCCGCGCACAATACAGAGATCGATTATATAAAAGCATGATATGATTTCATATACGCTAAGGGTTTAACTGCTTTTGATCAAAGCCATTTTGTTGACATTTTTTAAAAATTAGCAAGCGTTTTTTCGCCCTTCGATATAAACGCTCGTTCACTTGCATCCCTGGATCTTTATTTTGGTCCATGGATGGTTGCTGAAAAGTCAAGCCATAGATACGCTTAAAGGCTCGTTTTTAATAGGGATGATTTCTAATTGCTTGACGACCTGCTCGCGGATTGGTAGATCCAGTACTATGAAAAACGAGCACCTCAAATTTAAGCGGCTGCGGGATGAGATGGTCGACAAGCAGATCGAACCCCGTGGCATAAGCGACTTAAACGTCCTGCTCGCCATGCGCAAAGTCCCCCGTCACTTGTTTGTCAGCGAAGCATTAATGGATCAAGCCTATGGTGATTTTCCACTGCCGATCGGCCACCAGCAGACCATCTCCCAGCCATACATTGTTGCCGAGATGACTCAGGCGTTACAACTGACACCCGATGACCGGGTTCTTGAAATTGGAACCGGATCCGGATATCAAGCGGCAATTCTGGCTGAAATCACCTTCAGGGTTTATACGATCGAACGGATGCACCCACTTCTGCTCAAAGCCCGCAAACTGTTCGACACACTCAACTATCACAACATCGTAACCAAATACTCTGACGGTACAACCGGTTGGGCGGACGAGAGCCCGTTCGATGCCATCATTGTTACCGCCGGTGCGCCTGAAATTCCTGAGACCTTGCTCAATCAATTGGCTGTCGGCGGACGCATGGTTTTGCCGGTTGGGGATCAATATTCCCAGGAATTGATCAAAATAGATCGGGATGATAGCGGCGTCCATCAATCGAACCTGGGCGGGTGCCGGTTTGTCAAGCTTGTGGGCGAATATGGATGGAAAGAACGTTAAATGCTCAAAAAGCTGTATAACTGGGTCCTGCACTGGGCGGAAACACCTCATGGTACGTGGGCACTTTTTCTACTCGCGTTTGCTGAATCTTCTTTTTTCCCCATCCCACCGGACGTCCTATTAATTGCACTGGCGGTGGGAGCACCTAAAAGGTCCCTGAAGTTCGCACTGGTGTGTTCGATCGGGTCGGTTCTGGGTGGGTGCTTGGGGTATCTGATCGGCTGGCACTTCATGCTGGGGGTCGGCAGCCGGATCATCGAATTTTACGGCCTTGCGCCGAAAGTATCATATATAGAAGCGTTGTATAATCAGTATGATGCCTGGGCCGTTGGGATTGCCGGCTTTACGCCCATCCCCTATAAAGTCTTTACGATCGCGGCCGGCGCCTTTAAAATCGATTTCCCCATTTTTTTGCTTGCCTCGGCAATCTCGCGCTCAGCCCGCTTTTTTTTGGTCGGTGGGTTGATCTACATCTTTGGCCCGGACATCCAGGCTTTTATCGATCGCTATTTCAACGCCCTGGCCATTGCTTTTGTCATCCTCTTGATCGCAGGCTTTGTGGGTATCAAGTACTTGTTCTAGGATCGGCTGTTGGCGAAGTCACAATTAATGGTTCGCGGTCGGCTGGCATTTCCGATGGGGACTATTTATCCGAAGCTATTTGTAGGTAGGACACAGCACAATTTCGAAAGGTGCAGTTAGTCAGAGGGGTGTATTGGCAAGGCCAGAGGGGGTGAAGCTGTAGCCTGCTACCGCGAACCCCCGATAACGCCGCAAATACACCCCTCTGGCTAACTGCACTTGGTGTACCCGCAGCCATGGCATACAAGACACCCCTCGGCATGCGTCAGGACACCGCTGCATTCGGGACAGACCCCCATCATTCCTGGATTTTCGACAAAATCCGAATCGACGGTCTTTTTTAAAACCTGGGCAATCGCATCCGGGCATGAAAGCACCATTTTGCCATTTTGCCAGGATGAATTCGGGCACCGGATACCAATCAGCTGCTTGATAATGGCCTCGCCTTTTACCCCGGATCTTAACGCCAGCGAGATCAAGCGCCCGGCGGCTTCGATTTGTGATGAGGCACAACCGCCGGTCTTACCCATCTGTGCAAAAACCTCACACATCCCATGTTCGTCCGAGTTGATCGTGACGTACAATTTTCCACACCCGGTGCTGATACGCTGCGTCACACCGTGGGTCTGCTCTGGTCTGGGACGGGGCGCAATCTCGATTGTCTCCCCGTGATCCAGTCCGATATTGAGCACTTGGCGACCGCGACTTCCATAGCGGTAGATCGTGACCCCTTTACAGCCTTCCTGATGGGCCATCAGATAAATATTTTCAACATCCTGTCGGGTGGCATCGGCAGGGCAATTAACGGTTTTCGAAACAGCATTGTCCGTGAAGCGTTGAAAGGCCGCCTGGATTTTTATGTGCCATTCAGGGGCGATATCGTGGGAGGTCCGGAACAGGTTTTTGATCGCATCCGGAATTTGGTCGAATCCCTGAATCGTTCCTTTTTCGGCAACCTGCTGGGCCAGGTTCTTGGTATAAAAGCCGCCTTGGCGGGCCGCCTTAATGAAAAGGGGGTGCATCTCCGGCAGGGCTTTCCCGTCGAGCACATGGCGCACATGCGCGATCGCAAAAAGCGGCTCGATGCCGCTTGAGGCACCGGCGATAATGCTGATGGTGCCAGTGGGTGCGATGGTGGTCGTGGTCGCATTTCGCATATAGGGTGTCGCCTCATGGTCGAAGACGCTCCCCTTATAAGCGGGAAAATTGCCCCGCTTTTGTGCCAGCTGAGCCGAAGCCTTTTGGGCTTCCTGGGAAATAAAGGCCATAACCTGTTCCGCCTGTGTTACCGCTGCATCGGAATCATAGGGGATGTTTAATTTGATCAGCAGATCGGCAAAGCCCATCACGCCCAAGCCGATCTTCCGGGTCCGTTTGCTCATTTTCTCAATATTTTTAAGAGGATATTTGTTGATTTCAATAACATTGTCGAGAAAATGGACCGCCCGGTGAACGGTCTGTTTGAGACGATTAAAATTTAATGTGGTGCCGGTAACCATTTTGGACAGATTAATCGAACCGAGCGTGCACGATTCATAAGGCAGGAGGGGCTGTTCTCCGCAGGGGTTGGTCGCTTCGATCGCGCCCAGGTGCGGTAGTGGATTGTCGTGATTGATACGATCGATGAAAATAATACCTGGCTCTCCGGTATGCCACGCCGACTGAACGATCAGGTCGAAGATTTCTTGTGCCGCGACCTGCCTGACGGCCTTGCGGGTTCGGGGATTGATCAGGTTGTATTTAGCCCCTTTGATTAGGGCCTTCATGAAACGCGTGGTCAAAGCGACCGATATATTGAAGTTGTTCAATTTGCCCAGATCGTTTTTGGACTTGATGAAGGCTTCGATGTCCGGATGGTCGACCCGCAAGATAGCCATGTTGGCACCACGCCGCGTTCCGCCTTGCTTAACCGTTTCCGTGGCAACATCAAATACCGACATAAAGGAGATCGGCCCGCTTGAAACCCCCGCGGTTGAGAGGACAGCGTCCTTTTCCGGTCGTATCCTGGAAAATGAAAACCCGGTTCCACCTCCGCTCTTATGTATCATGGCGGTGTGCTTGATCGTTTCAAAGATGCTGTCCATGGAGTCTTCGATTGGAAGGACGAAGCAGGCCGCTAACTGACCCAAACGGCGGCCGGCATTCATCAGGGTTGGGGAATTGGGCAAAAACCATGTGTTGAACAACATCTGCTGAAACTGGTTGGCACTTTTTTGGACATCCACCTGGGGATCAAAAAGTGCGTCAGCACTGGCGACGCTTTGGGCAACGCGCTCAAACATGACTTCGGGCGTTTCTGTGACCTCGCCGCCGGCATTCTTTTTTAAATACCTTTTTTCCAGTATGATTCGGGCATTGGGTGAGATAGAAAGTTTCATTTTAGTTTTGCAGTTTGCTCCTAATAAATTCCATAAACGCTTGGCACAAAGGAGATGCCGTTCGGTTGCGCCTCCGCGTGAGCAGGAACCCGCGCGTTAGGTTGAGTCCCTCGATCTCAAGCATGTTCAGCTTGCCGGCGCGAACTTCTTCTGCCACCGCGATTGACGAAAGGATCGAAACGCCCAATTGGTTTTTGATGCCTTGAATTACGGCAGCCGTGCTTCCCATTTCCGCCACAATGTTGAACCCCTCCAGGCTGCTACCGCTTTGGACCAGGCTGCGCTGTATCGACTCCCGGGTGCCGGAGCCTTTTTCTCTGACGATAAAGGGTTCCTGGCGCAGTGCGTTTAAGGCGACACGCTTTTGACCGGCCCATTTATGTTCGCCGGCCAGTACCAGAACCATCTGGTCTTCGATCACGCGATTTTGAACGATCCGCTTGTCCTTGGTTTCAGCACCCACGATCCCCATTTCAAGATTATCGGCCAGGATTTCTTCAATTATTTTTTGCGTGTCTCCAATCACCAGCGAGACCTTGACATCAGGGTGGGCCCTTTTGAAGGCACCCATAATCCTTGGCAGGAAATAGACACCGGGAATCGTGCTCCCCCCAATATAGAGCGTTCCCTTGATGCTGCCCTGAAACTCAGCCAGTGCCGTTTCGGCCTCGTCTTTGATGGCCATGAGGCGCCGGGCATAGGTATAAAGCAGTTCGCCGGCCTTGGTCGGCAGGGCTTCTTTTGAAAGGCGATCGATTAAGCGACAGCCGAAATGGTTTTCCAAATCCTTGATGTGGCTGCTCACGGTCGGCTGCGAAAGATGTATCTTCCGACCGGCTTCAGAGAAGCTTTTGTTTTCAATGACCTTGCAAAAGATATTTAATTGCCACAGATCCATATATAACAGGTCAGGTGGACAGCCCAAACTTGAGTTTTAGTTTCTCATGGACAAAGGGCGGTACCATCCCTTTGATGTCGCCCCCAAAACTGGCCGCTTCTTTTATGATGGACGAGCTGGTGAAGATCCAGCGCAGTCCGGTCATGAGAAACACAGTCTGGATGTCCCGATTGAAACGACGGTTCATCAAGGCCAGCTGAAATTCGTATTCAAAATCGGACACGGCGCGCATGCCGCGCAGAATGGCCTGAGCTTTGCACTTATGGGCAAAGTCAACCAGCAGCCCATCAAACTGATCAATTTCAATATGCTTTAGTTTTTTGGTGCTTGCGGCCAGCATCTCAACACGTTCTTCGACACTAAACAAGGCGGCTTTGCCCGGGTTGATTAAAATGGCGACAATAATCTTGTCGAATAAGGTCAAGCCTCTTTCAAGAATATCGAGGTGGCCGTTGGTAACCGGATCAAAAGATCCGGGGTAGATCGCGATTCTGTGCATTATCCTTATATCCTTTTGTTAAGGGTACTTATAAATCATACCATAGATGTCAAAAACGAAACAAGCGTTTTTCCATATGCCCGCTGATCGGTCACTTTAAACATCTCCAGTTCGACGGGGATCGGTTCGTGCGGGGAATGTTCCACCACAATCTCAGTGTCCCGGCGGAGGATACCGCTTTGTCGAAGGCTTTCGAGCGTCGGCCGGACCAAGCCACGATTGTAGGGTGGATCCATCAGGATAAGGCTGGGGCGAGGTGCGCAGCCCCGAAGACAGTCTATATTCGTGCCAACGTCCCACTGGACGGCCAAAGACCGCTGCGTGAAACGACAGGCTTGCAGGTTTTGGCGGATCACCGCAATGGCATCGGACCGATTGTCGATAAAATAAGCGAAGGCTGCGCCACGGCTGAGGGCTTCGAGTCCGAGGGCACCGGTTCCCGCAAATAGGTCCAAAACGACTTGGCCGGGCAACTGAAAGGCCAAGATGTTAAAAATGGATTCCCGTACGCGATCGGCGGTCGGCCGGATGCTTTGGCCTTTGATCGGATGGAGTTTCTTGCCTCTAAGGGCACCACCGATTATCCGCAACTGTTTGCGCTTCATTGGATGTTGTCATTAAAGATTTTTGATTTTTCTGTGCAAATAGCTCCGCTCAACGCCAATGGCTTTTGCAGTTTGGGTAACGTTTTTCTCATTTTCCTTCAGTTTTTGTTGAATAAATTCTTTTTCAAACGCTTTTTTAGCGTCTTTCAAAGAGGCCATCTGGAAAAACTCCGAATCAGAGTGTTCTAAAAGAACGCCGCATTCAGGATTATAAGGCGCGGGAATATCTGCCACGGTGATCAGGTCACCTTCGACCATTATCGTCAGTCGCTCTATGAGGTTTTTGAGTTCACGCACATTGCCAGGCCACGGATAACGTTGCAGTATCGCCAGGGCTTCAGGTGCCATTTTCCTGCCGCCTCGGTGTTCTTGGTGGCTATACTCCTCTAAAAATGTTTCAACCAACAGGGGGATGTCATCACCACGGTTGCGCAAGGAGGGCACTTCAATCGGAATAACCTTGAGGCGATAATAAAGGTCTTCGCGAAAAAGGCCCTTTTTTATTTCCTCTTCCAAGTCTTTATTGCTCGCTGCGAGGACTCTAACATTGACCTTGATGGTGCGACCACCACCGACCCGCTGGAATTGCTGCTCTTGCAGGACCCGCAGAATCTTGGCCTGGGTTTTCAAACTCATATCCCCGATTTCATCTAAAAAGATTGTGCCTTCATTGGCCAGTTCAAACTTACCCCTTTTCTTGGTAACCGCGCCGGTAAAAGATCCTTTTTCATGGCCGAACAATTCACTTTCAATCAGTTCTTCCGGAATGGCGGCGCAATTTACATCGACTAGCGGCTCGCTCGCGCGCGAGCTCATCTGATGAATGGTGCGGGCAACAAGTTCCTTCCCGGTTCCGTTTTCCCCCTGTATCAATATCCAGGTATCGCTGGGTGCTGCCGCCGCTATCTGCTTCCTGAGCATTTTGATCGGAAGGCTGTTACCGCTGATCGAGTTTTTCTCGATCATTTTTTTGCGCAGATACCGGTTTTCTTCCTCCAGGCGCCTGAAATTGAGGGCATTGTTGATGGCAACAATAATTTTATCAATCGAAAGAGGCTTTTCAATCAAATCGAACGCCCCCAATTTTGTTGCTTTCACGGCGGTCTCGATGGTCCCGTGCCCCGTTATGATAATGACCTGGATAAAGGGATTGTCCTTTTTGATTTCCTGGAGGGTTTCAATTCCGTCAATGCCCGGCATCCAGATGTCGAGCAAGACCAGATCCGGTGATTCGGCATCGATAATTTTAAGGGCTTCGTAACCATTGTTTGCCGTGATGACTTCAAAGCCTTCGTCCTGGAGCAACCCGCTTAAGGATTGCAGGATCGATTGTTCATCGTCAACAATCAGGATTGTTGGAAACATTTTAATATCTTCCTTTGGTTGCTTCGTTACCTCGTGCCCATCCACTGGCTGGGGTTTTAAACGGGCAGGGTAATAATAAATTTAGCCCCATGGGGATGATTGTCTTTTACGATTATCGTCCCGTTATGGTCGTGTACGATTGTACGAACGATTGCAAGTCCCAGGCCCATCCCGGTTTTTTTAGTTGAAAAATTCGGTTCAAAGAGCCTTTTTTTATGGGTGTCCGAAATTCCAGTTCCGTCATCGGCGACCGCGACCAAAACGGTATTAGCGGTCGCGTCATGGCTAAGGGCGATCGTAATCGTGCCGGTCTCCTTAATCGCCGCGATCGAATTGTCAACCAGGTTAATCATGGCGCGCTTGAGTTGTTGGCGATCAAGTTTGAGGCGCGGAATCGGTTCTGTTATTTGAAGCTCAAACGTGATGTTGGGATGACTCTCGCGGTAAAGGGCGAGCGTCTCTTCAATTATGGGGGGCAGTTCGTTGGGCTCGGGAGTTGCAGTAGGAAACCGAGCAAAGGCTGAGAACTCGTTGACCAAATTACGGATCAGATCAACGTGGTCAATTATGGTCTGGGTGCATTCGTCGAATACGGGCTCATTCAGTTTTAGCGAAAACCGCCTTTTTAAGCGTTGCGCCGACAGGGTTATGGGAGTCAGCGGGTTTTTAACTTCATGGGCGATACGGCGGGCCACTTCCCGCCAGGCAGCCATGCGCTGCGCTTTTTCAAGTGCCGTTAAATCGTCAAAAACCATTACAAGACCCATGGGATGGCCGGCTTCATCTCGCAGGGCATTGACATTAATCAAAAAGCTGCGGGGACTGCCTTCGATCGTCAGGTTCAGGGGCAAGCCAACGGCATCTTTTTTGGAGATTGTCAGTTTGTTCATGATATCATGCGCCAGGTCTAAGTGCTGTCCCCACAATAGATTCTTATAGCTTTTATACAAGATATCGTCGACTTGGAGGCCTAACATCTTTTCGGCGGACTTGTTGATCGTCGTAACAAAGCCTTCCGCATCAAGCGTAATCACGCCCGCCGAAACATTTCTGAGAACGATTTCTATATAGCGCCGCCGCTCTTCGATTTCAACGTTGCGTTCGCTTAACATGCGGGCCGAAAGCTCCAATTGCTCGCGCCCGATCCGCAAATCACTGGTCATCTTATTAAATGAAGTCACCAGGCTTCCGATTTCATCGTCGCCGACCGACGCAATACTGAAACTCAAATCACCTTCAGCGACCTTGCGCGTTCCTTCGGCCAGCTCCATAATTGGAATCGAGATCGACCGGGCTAAATAAAAGCCGAACCAGATGGCACAGAACACCACCAAAAGAGCAACAATTGAAAGGGTTATGTAATAGGTTGTCTGGATCGGCCTTTTAAGAAGCTTTATTTGCTGATATTCTTCAAAGCCTCTTGAGATAGCCGTCATGTTTTCAGATAGCTCGGGCGAAACAACGACGCTCACGGCGACAAACGCAAGAGCTTCTGCGTGCGGCACGCCGAAAGGGACGGTTCCAATGGTTCGAACGAGTTCGCCGGCCGGAATTGCTTCGGTAATCGTTCTGACCTGCCCAGAGGCGATGATGGCCTGTAGATTGTCGGCTGAAACGATTTTGAGGGGCTTGTTTTCAAGCTCCGTTGCAAGCGCATAGGTCAACCGTTTGAAATTGGTGTCATAAATTTCAACGGCATCAAGGTTGAATTCACGTTGAACCACCTGGATATAACGGGAGAGAGCATTGCGCTTCTGGTCGTCGATTAATTTTTTGTTGTCGATTTGATAGGCAATGCGATTCAAATAAAACTGATTATTGTCTTCCGCATGCTGATACAATTGCTGCCCAACGCGAAGCGAATTGTCAAGGGCCTGCTCAACAGGGACATTGAACCAGAATTCAATACTGTTGGTGATAAAATTGATCGAAAAGAAAAACAGAATAATGGTCGGTAGGAGGGTCAAGGCGATAAAAGCGATGACGAGCTTGGTGCGAAGCTTCGATCCCATGACACGCCGCTTCCGTTCGTACAGGAGCTTGACGAGGTTACGGAACACCAAGAAAATCAGCAGGATCAGCAGCAGCATATTGATATTGATCAGGATAAACATCAATATGGTATTGGAAACAGGGAAAGCGGCACCAAAATGAATGATGCGACTTTCTATAAACGTCAGCAGGGCGACGACGATAATGATGGCGACGATAATGATGCGTTCACGCTTGCGCCGCCGGCGCTCGTCTTCCGATATTTGCGGGGAGGGTCTATCGGGTCTGGATTTCTTCATCATATCGTCGAGGCGGGCGTCATAATGTGTCGGTTTTAGAAGCCAACGCAAATCCGCTGATTAAGATCGCTTCTAGTAGACAAAATCGACTGTGTACCAATCGGTTTCAAAATCCCACATTGAGATAAAAAACAGGACATAATGCAGGTAAAAGGGTAGTGTGACCTTACTGAGCTGTGCTTTGGCCTGGATCTGGTATTGTTTCCCTTTTTGAAGCGCACCCAAAGAGATGATCTTGAGGCTGTCGACTTCGGACATCAATTTTTTTGCTTCATCAAAGGTTTGCACCGTTAGCGCTTTTTCAGCTTCCCAGGACCGTTTAATTACGAATTCTTCTTTAAGATTATTGTATTTAATGGTGTGCATGGCCCGTAGTTCGGCGATTTTCTTGTCCGGCCATAAAGTTCTTTGCCGATAGAGGTTGATAAAAAAGGAAAAGGTTGTGGGGACGCCGCTCTTAATGGCCTCTTCCATTTCTTCCCGGAAGGCGCCCTCGACCGTCAGGTAAATCAGCAAATCATCACGTGTATTGGTGACAATGATGTTCGTCAGGGTCGCATCCTGAGCAAAGACCAGGCTTGGTCCAATCAAACCAAGGCAGATAATGATAAAAGTCCGACAGTGCTGTTTGAAAAATGCCATGTTAACAATATACCAATGCGTCTAGCCTGCCACCGCGATTGGGCAGGAACGGTTAACCTTCTGGCTTAAAAGTGTGACTCGATTCGGAACTTGCTTGCCAACCATATAACATCACAAGAGATAATGTTCTCATTTCATAGCGGATGCCGTGGTAAATGGCAAGCGGTTTGATCAGACGGGATGCGCCTTGGTGGTCTCTTCGAGGGTGCCGGTCTCCCATGAATCCTTGGCCTCGAAAAACTTCCGTAGGAAGGCGTGATGAAAAGTATGGCCAGATTTTTCAGCTTTGATGTGGCCGATCAACGGCATGCCAAGAAGGGCAAAATCGCCCATGCAGTCCAAAATTTTATGTCGTACAAATTCATCCTGGTACCGCAGGCCGCTCTCGTTTAAAACATTCTGCTTGTCAATGACCACGACGTTGTCGAGCGAACCGCCGCGCGCCAGACCAAAACGCTTTAATTGTTCATAGTCATGCAGAAAACCGAAGGTTCGGGCCTTGCTTATCTCCTGTTCAAAGCCTTGCTCGGAGATGTCGATTGAAAGCGATTGTTTATTAATAAGGGGGTGATCATAGGCAATCGAACAGGTGATTTTGTAGCTGTCACTTGGATAGATACCAACTGACGTGCCATTTTTTTGCAAAACGATCGGTTTTTTTACGATGAAAAAAAGCCGTGGCGCCTCCTGAGATACAATTCCCGCGGCTTTGATCAACGCTGTAAACGGCTCAGCGCTCCCATCCATGATCGGCATTTCGTAGGAATCGATCTCGACCCGGGCGTTGTCGATCGCCAGGCCCGCAAAACTTGCCATCAGGTGTTCTATGGTTGAAACAATAAACCCCTCATAGCCGATGACCGTCGCCAAACTGGTATCCACCACTTTATTGAAATGTGCAGCGATATCAGGACTATCTGGAAGATCCTTGCGCACAAATTTGATCCCATGATTGATAGGTGCGGGATTAATTGTCAAATTGACTTCGCGACCCGAATGAATCCCAACGCCCTTGCAATCGATCGCTTTGGCAACGGTTTGTTGATGATAGCGCATACCCATTTGCATTTCGTTTCCTTTAGCCTTGTTTAACAGGTTTTAATAAAATAAACGGTGCACACACCACGAAATAATGCGTGTTAATGGGTCTATACGCAATTATCATACCATTAAATCAAAATACGTGTATTTGCTATTAACCATATGATTTATAAACACAATATTTAATTGCTGCTCATTTCTATGTTGGCCGGGTGCGCTCAAACGCATTGGACACGTGCCGAATTCGCAACACATGGGGTTATAGGTGTGTCTTTTCTTCGACACCCCAAGCGCTAATTCTCCGATGAGAGGTTTTAGCAAAAGTTATCCGCTTAAAAGCTCAAGTGGGATGTTTCGATGCGCTTCAAGGCAAAGTCAGGGCGGCCAACACGGCTTGCCAAGCCAAAACTTAGGTGCCGGCCGGAAGTTGCCCCAAAGATCCATTGGAAGGTGGGTCATCGGGTAATCATCGGAGAACGTAGCAGCAGGAGTTTCAATCTTTACAAAGAGTTCGAGTTATGACATTCTTTCTATCCTGCATGTCGGTCGCTGAATCGCTATTTCAGTTCCAGAACCATTCGATACGGAGAAGTTGAATGCTCGCCAAAGTACTCAGCAGTGCAGTCAAGGGCATCGATGCCTATACCGTGGAAGTCGAAGTCGATATCGCCTCGGGATTACCGACCTTTACAACCGTGGGTCTGCCGGAAGCGGCCGTCAAGGAGAGCAAGGAGCGGGTGCGCTCGGCCATAAAGAATTCCGGTTATACATTTCCGGATGACCGCATTACCGTTAACCTGGCCCCAGCCAACATCAAAAAAGAAGGAACCGGATTTGATCTGCCGATTGCCCTGGGGATATTGGCGGCCACGGGCCTGATTTCCAACTCCCGACTGGCCGAACATCTCGTCCTCGGCGAACTATCTCTCGATGGCCGTATCAAGCCGGTCAACGGGTCGCTGCCCATGGCCCTGGCCGCTCAAAAGGCCGGCTATGCCAGCGTCCTGATTCCTTTTGAAAATCGTTGCGAAGCGGCCGTTGTCAAAGATATTCAGGTATTACCCGTAAAAACCCTGTCACAAGTCATTGAATATATAAGTGGGCATGCGCAGATCGCTCCCGAGCAGGCTGATATGGATGCCATTTTCAGTCGGGAAGCAAGCGCCAAGGACGATTTCGCCGAAGTAAGAGGCCAAGAGCACGTCAAGCGAGCGCTTGAAATCGCTGCCGCAGGCGGACATAATCTGTGTATGATTGGACCACCGGGGTCCGGCAAAACGATGCTGGCCAAACGCCTGGCATCGATTCTTCCGCCCCTGACCTTTGAAGAAGCTATCGAAACAACCAAAATATTCAGCGTCGTCGGATTGTTGGAAAAGGATCAAGCCCTTGTAAGGAGGCGGCCGTTTAGAGCACCACATCATACGATTTCCGACGCGGGTTTAATCGGCGGCGGTCACATCCCGAGACCCGGTGAGGTGAGCCTGGCCCATAACGGGGTTTTGTTTTTAGATGAACTGCCGGAATATAAAAAACACGTTCTGGAAGTACTGCGGCAACCACTAGAAGATCACAGGGTAACGATTTCGCGGGCAGCATCGACGATTACCTATCCATCCAGTTTTATGCTAATTGCGGCCATGAATCCCTGTCCCTGTGGTTACTTTTCCGACCCCAAGCATGCCTGTCGTTGTACCCATCATCAAATCCATCGCTATCGTTCTAAGGTATCGGGTCCTTTGTTAGATCGTATTGATATCCATGTGGAAGTGCCGGCAGTGCCATACAAGGATCTGATGCAGGAAGAAAAGGCGGAAGCCTCACACACGATCCAACGGCGGGTGGCAGCCGCCCGGATCCTGCAATCAAGGCGGTTCAAGCGCACCAAGGTTTACTGTAACGCTCAGATGAGCAGCCGTCACATCAAAAAAGCCCATTGCCGGATCGACCCGGCTTCCAGAACCCTTCTGGAGTCGGCCATCGACAAGTTTGGGTTATCGGCCCGCGCCTTCAACCGCATCTTGAAAATAAGTCGTACGATCGCCGATCTAGCGGCGGCCGTAGACATCGAATCCTCCCATGTGGCCGAAGCGATTCAATACCGGACGTTGGATCGGCGCAAAACGACATTTTAATATAAAACGATCTTATGATAGAAAGCTTTCACGGATGCCAACGCTTTCAAAACGCGAACGGACAGCAACATCAAACCCTTTCAAGAAAAAATCTAAATCCGAATACATTACCGGCCTGGTTGCCAATCAAGCCGGCGAAATATTTGAACTGGACGGCTTTGCAGCTGTCGGCATGGCCGGCGACGCCTTTGTCCCGCTGACGACCACCCATACATCCAACCTGCCGTATGGTGGTGAACTGATGTTTTTGCCCCAACGCCACCCCATTCTTTACAATCTCGCAACCCAACGCCTGCAAACCGTCGTCACCAACCCCTTTGCCAACGACCAACCGATCTATCCGGTTGCCGCTTTTAATTCACCGGGATATGTTACGACCTTGATCAGTGCCTACGAGGAAGCGGAGGACGCTGACATGCTGCCGCTGTTTTCCTACGGGGCCGTTGGATGGTCGCGCGGCCATTTTCGTTCGGCGGTCATACGGATCGACTGGGAGCGCCGCCAGGATTTAAGGCTGATGCCGGACAAAGACATCCGGGCAGGGATTGCACGGATGCAAAACCAAATGCCCAACAATCGCTTGCGGGCCCATTTGGAAAACTGTGCATTGCGGTATGGCTGTCCGGCAGGCAAGAATTTTTTCCTGGGCCGCTATGAAGCGCCGCTGCCAACCGCTAGCCAGTGCAATGCACGGTGTTTGGGCTGCCTGTCGCTGCAGGACAGCGAAGCGATCCATAGCAGCCAGGAAAGAATCGCTTTTACACCGACACCGGATGAAATCGCGGAAGTCGCCCTTGCCCATATAAAACAGGTGCCCCGCAGTGTGGTCAGCTTCGGGCAGGGCTGTGAGGGGGACCCGCTGTTGGCAGCCCGTGTAATCACACCGGCAATCCGCAGCATTCGCTCCCAAACCCGTCGTGGGACCATCAATCTCAATACCAATGCCAGCCGGCCCGATATCCTTGAAAAAATAATCAAGGCCGGCCTGGACAGCCTGCGGGTCAGCCTCAACAGCGTGCGCAAGCATTGTTACGAGGCCTATTTTCGGCCGCAAGCCTACGCCTTTGAAGATGTCTTGGCCAGTATTGACCTGGCCATCAGCAAAGGCTGTTTTGTATCTATCAACTATTTGAATTGCCCCGGATTTACCGACACGCCGGACGAAGCCGAAGCGCTGCGTGTCTTTGTAAGTGAACACCCCATTCACATGATCCAGTGGCGCAACTTGAATTTTGATCCGGTTCGCTATTGGCAAAAAATGGTCGCAACCACCAAGACGCCGATCGGTATGACAAGGCTATTGAATCAAATCCGATCGGCCTTTCCCAAGCTGAAGCATGGCTATTTTAATCCACCCAAAGAGAAGTGGAAATAAACGTGCGGCGCTAAGAGATCGAATGGTACGAGCACATGCAATGGTTGGAAGCCAAAGTTGTTTTTGATGGCAACAATCGGGAATTGGCCTTTGAACTGATCGGCAGTGTATTTTTCGACATCGGCCTGAAAGGGGTTGTTTTGGAAGACCCGGACCTGTCGCCCCTCGAAGGGTGGGCCTCCGATGCGGTCAAGCCTCCCGAACGGCCGGCCGTGGCAGGTTATTTTGCAGATAATGAACGTCTGGCTTCCCACTCGGAAACGCTGGAACAGTCGCTGGCGCAGCTAAAACAGACGATCGATCTTCGCTATCAGATCCTTTATCGTCGTCTGGACGAAGAAGATTGGGCGCATTCATGGAAAGTGTTTTTTCACCCCGAAAAAATATCCCCCCGAATTGTTGTAAAACCGACATGGGAAACGTATACACCCAAGCCGAATGAAGTCGTGCTGGAAATCGATCCAGGGATGGCCTTTGGCACCGGCACCCATCCGACCACGATGCTCTGCGTTCAATTGATTGAAAAACATTTGCGCCCTGGTCAATCCGTGCTGGATATTGGAACCGGTTCCGGGATTTTGATGATTGCGGCGGCCAAGCTCGGTGCTGCGCAGGTTGCGGGGATTGATATCGATGAAGTCGCCGTCCAGGTTGCACGTCTCAACTTGGAGCACAACCAGATTGCGGCCTTGCGCTGGGCCGTTTCCGTCGGGGACCTGACAACCGTCGGCAATCGACACTTTGACCTTGTGGTCGCCAATATCCTGAGTGACGTGATCGCGGCCCTGTTGGAAGATGTCCGCCGGGTCTTGAAACCGGACGGGATCTTCATCGGCTCCGGCATCATCCCTCCTAAAAAAGACCAGCTTCTGCAAAAAATGACTTCGGTCGGGCTGAAGCCCCTTGAAGTCTCCACGCTCGACGAATGGGTCGCCATCGTCGGTCAGCGTCAAAATTAACCTTTACAAAATACCAGACCCTGTCTCAGAAACTGGGATCAGAGTTCATGGCAAGGCGTGGATCAGCAAGAAAGCGGAGCATACACATAATATGTGAGCATTTTAAGTTTAGCCACAACGCGGCCATGGGGGCTTAGACCGTTTTCGGGGACAGGTTCTAGCTGGGGATTCTGACAATCTGCGACACCGGCACCAAATCCACCTCCTTTTTCAGTTCCGGCAGCGCTTCCCGCAACAGCTGGTAGGTTGTCTGGTGGGGATGCCCGATGCCAATGGCAAAGCCCTGCCGCTTGGCCCTTTGCACCAGGCGCTTGATCTGGCGGCGAATAAATTCCGGATCGGTTGAATGATCGATGAAAACATCCCGCTCGGCAAAAGGGACTTGCAGCAAGCGGGCGGAAGGTTCACAGAGCGTCTCCGCCGTGGTGCGGCTATCGACAAAAAAAAGGCCTCTTTTTTTCAGAACCGTAAAGACTTGCCTGATCTTCGGCGGATCTTTGGTCATGCGAGACCCCATGTGGTTATTCACCCCTTTTAGGTTCGGTACTTGATCGAGATCATGGTCTAATTGGGCAATGAGTTCATCCGGAGTCATGGACATCAACAGAGCCCCGGGACCGGGTTGAATGTTGGGATATTCATCCGGTTCCATTGGCAAATGCAGCAAGATCTCACGCCCGTGTTGATTGGCGGCCGCGACAATCGGTTTTAAAAAAGGGCTGTCCGGTAATACGGAAATGGTCAAAACGGCGTTCAGCGCAATGAATTTATTGGCCATCTTGCGATCGTAACCCAAGTCATCGATAATAATAGCAATTTCCGGTCGGGTTTTCGGGGCCGTGGTTGTGTGGGGCGGCTTGGGTGGGGTTACCGCTTCGGGTGGATATATTTCATAAGCCGGCTTTTCAGCAGCAGGCCGGGGCGTCACGGATTGTTTTTCAACGACGTCCGGCGAGGGTCGTGAGGGCCCTACGATGAATTGATAGTGGGCCCAAAAGCCCGCCGCAACAACAATGGTAATCAGGATTGCGACTCCCGCCGCAATGCGGATGACCTGGATCGGCGAGCCCTTTGTGGTTCTTTTTTTACGTTTTGAAGCCGGCTTTTTTTTAGGCGCGCTTTTTCGTTTTACCATCAGCTATCCAGATTTTTAAAGATCTCATGGCTTTTCAAAATATCGAGCGCGCGTATCACCTGATTATCGGACATCAATTTATCGGTATTCAATGGCCCGATTCTTAAATCTACCTTCGGTTTTTTAGGGGCCTCCGTCTCAGGTGTGCGGACGTCTTTTTGTGATTCAGAATCTTCATCAGGCCCGGAATCAAGGTGATTGGTTAAATCTTTCTCTTTCAAAAAGCTTTCTGCCGGTGCACCTGCGGGGTCCCCAATTTTTTGTTGCGGGACCACAATGTCCGGTTCCACGCCTTTGGCCTGTATCGAACGTCCGCTCGGGGTGTAATAGCGCGCGATGGTGTACTTGAGCCCGTACCCCTCTCTCAGGGTTTCAATGGTCTGTACCGACCCCTTTCCGAATGACGTGGTGCCTAAAACCAGCGCGCGTTTTTGGTCTTGCAGCGCACCGGCAACAATTTCGGAGGCGCTGGCACTACCGCCGTTAATTAAAATAACAATCGGGTAATCCTGTTGTACCTCGTCTGGGCGAGCCTTGAACGTTTTGGTATGCTTCGTAAGCCGTCCTTTGATTGATAAAATGATGCCCTTGTCTAAAAAAAGATCTGAAACTTTAATGGCCTGATCTAGAATGCCGCCGGGATTATTGCGC
This sequence comes from uncultured delta proteobacterium, assembly GCA_963802265.1. Lineage (GTDB taxonomy): Bacteria > Desulfobacterota > Desulfobacteria > Desulfobacterales > CAWDIC01 > CAWDIC01. The sequence continues at coordinate 583,336 of CAWDIC010000001.1, read as the reverse complement.
AGGTCGAGAACCAGTCCTTTGAGCGGTTCGTCTTGGTTCAATTGCGCCAGGGCGGTGGTTAAATCTTCGGTGGTTTGTTCCCTGAAATTGGTGATCCAGATGTATCCGTAGCCGGGCTGCAGCAAGCTTGCTTTAACGCTGTGAATGGGGATCACATCACGAACTATTTTAAATTCCAGCGGGTTCTTGGAGCCTTCCCTGACGATCGTCAGCTCCACGGTCGTACCTTTGGGCCCTCTCATTTTTTTTACGGCATTGCGTAAATCTTTAATCGGATTCCCGTCGACTTTTATAATTTTGTCACGGGCCTCGATGCCGGCCTCGTAAGCCGGCGTGCCCTCGATCGGCGACACGACCGTAACGAAACCGTCCAGCATGGTCACATGAATTCCGATGCCGGTAAATTTTCCCTGAGTGTCGATTTGCAACTCCTCGAACTCTTCCGGCGGCAAAAGCGCTGAGTGGGGATCAAGACTGCTGACCATTCCCTTAATTGCTTCTTCGATCAGTTTCCTGGTTTCAACCGGGTCAACGTAATTTTTTTCTACGATCTCAATCACATCGGAAAATATTTTAAGTCCTTTATAGGTCTCTTCGCTGCTCGCAGAGAGATTCTGGTAGAAGCCGGTGCCGACCGTCCAAAAGATTGCGGCAACAACCATTACCACCCACAGTTTGACATTGGGGTTTGGTTTGAAAGTCATTGAATTGCTCCTTTTCACCCTTTTTTTATCCAGTTTAGTGGATCTTGCGGTTTCCCGTGATGGCGTACCTCAAAGTGTAGGGCCGGGCCGATCATCGAGCCTGAATCACCTACCGTGGCAATGACCTCTCCGGCATCCACCAGGTCACCCTTGGCTTTAAAAACTTCTTCGGCGTGGGCATAAATCGTATAAAAATGGTCGCCGTGGTCGACAATAATCATATTGCCATAACCTTTGAACCAGCTGGCAAAGAGGACTCGCCCGGCATGCACCGCTTGAATCGGCTCGCCACGGTCAGCTTTAATGTTAATACCACTTTGATAATTAACAACGTTAAACTTGGTGTTCTTAAACGGTCCAAAAAAAGAAACTATTTTACCGTTTACCGGCATATTAAGCAACCCTTTCGAGGCGTTAAAGGGATGAGCGGCAGATGATGGCGCCTGGTCCTTGGCCGGGCGGGTCGTGAAAAGCCTTATTTTTTGATCCAAGTCCTGGGCCGACTTTTTCAGCGCCTCGATGGCGGCCAGTTCCAGTGACTGCTGACCCCTAACCTCGTTCAACAATTTGGTCCGATTGTCTTTTTCCCGCGAAATTAAATGAATCTGCTGATCCAGTTGATGCTGGACCGCGCGTTTCTTTTTTTTTGCACCTGAATTTCTTGGATGCGTGTTTGCAGTGCCTTTTGGCCTGCCATCAGATTTTTCAGGATATTCTCATCGTGAACCAGAATTCGCTCCAAACGCGATTTGCGCTCAACAAATTCATAAAGCGTTGCTGCTGAACCCAAAGCCGGCAGATGGCCGAGCCAAGTTAGTTTGTATAAGGCAACCAGACGCTTGGCAGCATAGGCTTCGTTGATCTGAATATCATTTCCAGCGCCGCGATGGCACTTCTGGTTTTTATTATCCGCTGGTCCAGAACGTGCAAATCGGCTTTTAATCTCCGCAAGCGTTTTCGGTTACCATCCAAACGAAGATCAATATCATTAAGTCGATTCATGACGGCCCGTTCTTCTTTTTTAAAATTCAGAACGCGGGCCTGTGATTGCTCGATTTCATCACTGATCGTCGCGGCTTTTTGCTTTAACTGGTCGATTTTTTTCCCGGTGGTTTGGTCCAGCTTGGACCCGGGGCCGGTCGGCGAAGCAGCAACCGAATCTGAAACCGTTTCGATTTTAACGTATTGGGACTGGTTGCGAATATACCCGGTTCGACCGTCATAGGAGATTCGCAGCCAAAGACCCTCACGACCCAAAATCGTTACCCGGTTACCTGGTTGCAGCTTCATCAGCGGCCGTCGATGCGTTCCGGGTTCGGGCCGCATATTCAGGTTCGAGGCCTTGATAATGCCGATTTTGCGTTCGCTACCATTCACGCCAGGGGCCAGGGCCAAAAGCCAGCACATCAGGACCGTTGATAAAAATAGCCAAAACCATATCTGCAAAGAGCTCTTGTTGGCAGGTAATGTTCGAGCGATTGTCATCATGAGGTCTGTTTAACCGGCTTCCTGGGGGTCATTTTTTAAAAACTGCTTGAGAGAAAGAAAACACCCCAGCCAACCCACCAGCATGCTGCAAACTATGATTCCGAGCGCATGCCCCCAGGGAAGAAATTGCATTTCTAACAGGCCAATCGCAAAGCCGGCCTCAAACCGTGCGGTTATGATGCCAAAGGTTACCAGCAGGGTCAGAATGCCGACAATCCCGCCCACGGCACCCAAGATCAGCCCTTCGATGTAAAATGGCGCTGTAATAAAGCGGTCGGAAGCGCCTACCAACCGCATAATATCGATTTCAACCCGCCTGGAATAGAGGACCAAGCGGATCGTGTTGGCCACGATAAAAACCGAAGCCATGAAAAAAAGGCCCCCCATGGCAAACGCAGTAAACCTGAAAAGACGGACGATGTACGACAAGCGCCCAACCCAGTCTTGACCGTACTCGACATCATCGACCGCAGGTAATTTTTCGATTTCCACGGCCAACGCTTCGACCTTTTTATCATTGCGAGCGGATGGCAGCAGACGGATCTCAAAGGTGTCCGGCAAAGGATTTTCCTTTAGATCGGAAAGAAGCGATGACTGCCGCTTCAAATGATCTTTTAACAATTGCATGGCCTTTTCCTTGGGAATATAGTGAACCTCCTGGACACCTGCCATGCTGGTGATTTGCTGTTTCAGAGCGCTGATTTCCAACGCCGTTATTTCCGGTTTCAGGTAAGCCATGACCCGAATCCCTTGTTTCCAGGAATTTACCAAGAGGTTGGCATTGACAAAAAATAGCAGAAAGGCACTGACGATCATGATGGAGAGCGCAATCGTAATCACGGTAACGGAATTGAGGAATTTATTGTTGCGAATATCTTTAATGGCACGGAAATAATAGATCATCATTCGGTGTTGTCCGGTTCTTATTGCTCACTGCAGACGTCCTGCCCGAAGGCTCAGAAGACGCCCCTTAGCCCTGTTGATCAGCGCCTGGTCATGGGTGGCGATAATAACCGTAGCGCCACGCCGGTGGAATTGCTTGAGTAAATCAATAATAATCGGAGGCCGCCTCCACATCGAGGCTTCCGGTGGGTTCGTCCGCAAGAATAATCTTCGGATCCCCCACAACGGCTCGCGCAATGGCGATGCGCTGTTGTTCTCCCCCGGAAAGGCTCGGTGGTAAAGCCTTCTGACGGGTTTCCATACCAACGATTCTAAGGACGCTCCTTACTTTTTTATCGATCAGGCGTCGCTTGAGACCCCGCACCTCGAGCACCAGCGCAACGTTATCGAAGACGGATTTGGTCGGTATTAATTTGTAATCCTGGAAGATAATGCCGAATTGACGACGTAAAAGCGGAATGCGGTTACGCGGAATCCTGGCGAGGTTCATGCCATTGACCAGCACTTGGCCTTCGGTTGCTGACGCGCCCCAATAAAACAGCTTGAGAAGGGTTGATTTGCCGGCCCCGCTGGGACCGGTTATAAAGAGGAATTCATTCTGGACGATTTCAAGGTTGATGTCGAAAAGGGCCTTTTGGGAACCATAGCGCTTGTGGACATGAAACATACGAATGATTGTATTTTTAGCATGCGCCTCATTCATTCCATAAGTTCCTGACCCATGGTCCGGTAAAGGAAGGCTTTCGCGATCTTAAAATCGTATAAGGCATTGTAAAAATTAGTCATTGTTGTAGCAAGCAACGTCTGCGCGATGAGCAAGTCGGTGGCCGTGGCCACCTGTTCCTTATAGCGCTGCTCGTTGATTCTAAAATTTTCCTTGGCCAGATCGATGGCCGTTTCAATTGTATCGATATTTTTTTCGGCTTCCAGGGTCTTAAAATACGCCTGTTTTACTTCCAAGGAGATCTCATCCAGGATCCTTTCTCTTTTAAACTCGGCCTGCGATTGGCGGCTGAGTTGGGCCTTGACTTGCTTGGAAGAGCGGCCCCACTGCCAAAAATCCCACTTGGCGATCGCCCTTAGATCCCAGGAGTCGGGATCCTGAACCCCCAGCCCGCCGTTTACATAAAAGTCCGTGCCCAGCAAGTAATAATTCCCCTGCAAGCTGATGGTCGGGTAATAGTCCTTTTTGGCCAATTGAACTTCGCGGTTGGCAATTTCAAGTTCCAAATCAGCCACCTTCAGCTCCAGGCGATTGGCCGCGGCTATCGATAGACAGTCATCGAGCGTCTTTGCCACTGGCGTAAAATCCAAAACATCTTGTATTTTTACGGCTGTGTTGATCGGCCTGCGCAAAAAGGTGTTAAAATCCGACTTGGCTGTCTCCAGATTGTTATAAGCAATAATCTCGGCCTGTTTGGAATTGGCCAGTTCGACCTGAGCCTGAAGCAACTCGTTTAACGGGGTCATGCCGACTTCATAAAAATTGCGGGCCACATCTTCCTGGGCTTTAATCTGCTCGACGGTTTGATTTGCGATAGCGAGCAGCTTCTGGGCTTTTAAAACCGAAAAATAAACGTTGTTGGCCTCGAAAACAATATCCTGACGCGCCAGTTGCTCTTTGATCTTGGCAATATCGAGCCCCAGGTTGGCAACTTTGTACTGGTTTAGAATCTCAAACCCGGTAAAAACCGGTTGCGTGATCGATGTGATCAGAGCGTATTCATCTTCAGGCGTAATTGTCCCGAAAATAGGATCTCGCCGCTCTTCATAGTTGCGCTTGTATTGATAGGTTGCGCTGAAGGTCGGGAAAAAGTTCGTCTGTTGCGCCTCTTTGATGGATTGCGCGGCGCTGGCATCCGCCTGTGATATTTTTAATCCCAGACTGACTTCCAGTGCGGTTGCAATGGTCTGTGCCAGGGTTGCAACCGCGACCTCTTCTTGGGCTTCTTCGGGCAGTTCCGCGCTGTGGGCACTTATGGTGCAAAGGAGCACGATCCCTGCGCTCACTCCGGATAGAAAACGAAAAAATGGTGTACTTTTCAACATGATGCTTTCTTTAAAAGGGACGCCACACGTCCTGTTAACGGTTTTATTTGACCTGCTATTTTATTGTTGCTATGAATGCCCTAAGTTCAAGGAGTGCTGACAACAGTTTTCCTTGCTTAAAGCCTCCACTGAATCCCATTAAACCGGCTTCTTCCATTTTGGTGGAGGCTTTTTTTTACCTGATGGATGGTAGAAAAGCAACCATTTCTTGTCTTTGCAGACCGGTCCGCATCATTTTGGCCTCCCGGTTGCCGACTTCATTACCAAGGAAGGACACATGCCCTTATGAAACAGGAATTGATCAACCTAATCTTTCACAAATCCTTCAAATATAGCGAAGAGCCCGTTTTCAAATTAGTGTCAGGCCGTATGAGTCAGTTTTACGTAAACTGCAAACCGACAACATTGAGTCCGCGCGGCATGTTTCTGGTCGGCCACCTCATTTTCGATGCGGTCAAAGCGTTGAAGGTCGCTGCGGTCGGCGGACTGACTTTTGGCGCAGATCCAATCGCCGTGGCAACCGCCTTTGCATCAGAATTAAAAGGACAACCGCTCAAGGCCTTTTCAATTCGCAAGACCCGTAAAGATCACGGTATCGTTAAATGGATCGAAGGTGACCTTACACCAGGGGAGCGCGTTGCGGTTATCGATGATGTGGCCACAACCGGCGGGTCCACGATCAAGGCGATTGAGCGTGCACGCGCAGAGGGGTTGGAGGTTGTCAAGGCGGTCATTCTGGTTGATCGCCAGGAAGGCGGTCTTGATAATATCCGTCAGCATGTGGCAGATGTATCAGCGATTATCACGCGGGATGAACTCATGCAGCAGGGGCGGTTATAAGGCGAGGAGCGCGAAGACGGCCGTCTTGGTGGCAAACACCTTATGGCTCGGGGATATAGGTCGCACTGGCATTGTCCGATTCCCAAGCCGTGACCCGCGCAACCGCGATGGCTGGATCATCGATTTTGGCCTGCAGCGTGTCGGCGATGTAACGCGCAATACTTTCCGACGAAGGGTTACCGTTAGGAAAAATCTCCAGCTCATTTAAAAACTTATGATCCAAGACCGTCATGATGTCGGCCACGTGGTGTTTGATCTCGCCAAAATCCATCAAGATGCCGGCGTCGTTCAGCTTGTCGCCTTTGACATAGACTTCGATTTTCCAGTTATGCCCATGTAAATTTTCACACTTATCGGCGACCATTCGAAGTTGATGGGCCGCAGCAAAATGGGTCTGGACCTTTAGTTCATACATTAAGATGCTTCCTCGCACTCACGATCTTGCTGCGCTTTGAGCGTTACCTGTGAGAATATTCTTCAGCTTGGTAGACAACTTTTTGGATTCCAGCTGCGCAAACTCTTTGAGCAGGGTCTCCTGCTTTTTGTTGAGATGCGTAGGGGTCTTGATGACCGCCTGGATAATTTGGTCGCCCCGGTTTTTGTGTCGCAAAGACGGAATCCCTTCACCCCGAAAGCGAAAAATATCGCCATACTGGGTGCCCTTGGGGATCGTGAGCATCCGCTTGCCGTTCAAGGTCGGGATCTCGATTTCATCCCCGAGGGCCGCCTGAACGAATGAAATCGGCACCTGGCAGAGAATATTGGTGTTGTCGCGCTCAAAAAAATCGTGCGGTTTGATTCGAATAAAAACATAAAGATCACCCGGTGGCCCACCGAGTGGCCCGGCCTCTCCTTCACCTGTCAAACGGAGACGTGACCCTGTATCGACACCTGCGGGTATTTTTACCGACACGGTTTTATTGACCATAACCTGTCCAAGGCCTCTACAATCGCCACAGGGCTTGGGTATGGTCTGTCCCCGACCCCGACATTGGGGGCATCCGGTTCTGACGGTAAAAAAGCCCTGGCTGCGCGAAACCTGGCCGGTACCCTGACACTGCCCGCAGGTTTCCGGGTAAGTCCCCGGTTCACAGCCGCTGCCTTCACAAACCCCGCAGGCTTGCATTTTTTCCAGGTCGATCGTTGTTTCCGTTCCAAAAGCCGCTTCCATAAAACTGAGGGTCATGTCATAGCGTAAATCCGCCCCGCGTTGCACCCTGCTTCGGGAACGCCGGCCGGTGCTGAACCCAAAAAAATCCTCAAAAATATCACCGAAACTTGAAAAAATATCTTCGAAACCACCAAAACCGGAAAATCCGCTGCCTTCCAAACCTTGGTGGCCGTATTGGTTGTAGATCTCTTTTTTGCGTGGATCGCGCAGGACTTCGTACGCTTCGGCGGCTTCTTTGAATTTTTCTTCGGCTTCTTTGTTGTTGGGATTGCGGTCGGGATGGTATTTTAAAGCCAGTTTGCGGTAGGCGGCCTTGATTTCACTGTCGGCTGCCTCACGGCTGACCCCTAAAATGTCGTAGTAATCGCGTTTGTTTGTCATTTATGATTCCTGAAAGATGATGCCCGCTCCGAAGCGGACGGGCACCCACGTGTCTGTAATAGACTAATAATGTAATGCAATAAGCAGGCTTGTCAATCCGTGTTGCCGCTTTGTGTAAGGGGCCTAATGGTTGCTTGGAGCGGCCGGGTATGCTGTTGCGTGTGGCAGAGGGGCAATCGCAATGGGGGCGCTAACCGACAAAGGGACGACGAATGACGGTATCTTTTAGCCAGCGGGTATCATCTTTGTGCGGATATTCAATATTATAATGGAGCCCACGGCTTTCCTTGCGATGGGCGGCACACTGGATGATCAACTCGGCAACGGTGGCAATGTTGCGCAACTCGATCAGATCGGCATCGACTTTGAAGTTCCAATAGTACTCCCGTATTTCATTTTGTATGATTTCAATCCGTCGCTTGGCACGCGCCAACCGTTTGTCCGATCTTACAATGCCGACATAATTCCACATAAGTCTTCGAATTTCATCCCAATTGTGAGAAACCATGATGGCCTCATCACTGTCGGTCGCACCGACCTCATCCCAGCCAGGTGCCGAAGGGATCAAATTGAGGTCGATTGTTTTCAAATCTTTAAGCGCTTGTTGGGCCGCTTTTTGCGCGTATACCAAGGCTTCCAGGAGCGAGTTGCTGGCAAGGCGATTGGCGCCGTGCAGACCCGTGCACGCTGTTTCCCCGACCGCATACAGGCGCCGGATACCTGTCTGGCCATTCATGTCGGTGGCGACACCGCCACACATGTAATGGGCTGCCGGCACAACCGGTAGTGGTTCGCGGGTCATATCATAACCATAGGCCAGACATTTTTCATATAAATTCGGAAACCGTTTTTTGATCGTGGTTGCGTCCTTGTGTGAGATGTCTAGAAATACGGAATTTTCACCACTTTTCTTGAGTTCTGCGTCAATGGCCCGTGCCACGACATCGCGGCAGGCCAGATCTTTTTGAGACGAATATTGCCCCATGAAAGGCTTCCCGGCCGAATCGATAAGGATGCCGCCTTCGCCGCGAACCGCTTCTGAAATCAAAAAATTTTTCGCTTCCGGGGAGAACAGACAGGTGGGATGAAACTGCACAAATTCGAGATTGGCGACCGTTGCTCCGGCACGGTAGGCCATGGCAATACCGTCACCGGTGGCAATGTCCGGATTGCTCGTGTAAAGATAGACTTTGCCGGCGCCTCCGGTGGCGAGCAGGGTAATCGGGGCCCGAAATGTCTTGACCGCTTTTGTTTTGCGGTCTAGCACATAGGCGCCACAACAGTAGTCCTCATGGGTTGTCGTAATCAACCCTCTTTTGATACGCGTGGAACAGGTTATTAAGTCGATGGCGATGTGGTTTTCAAATAAATCAATATTGGGGTGCTGTTTAACCTGCTCGACGAGGACCGCTTCGACTTCCCGGCCGGTCATATCTTTGGCATGCACAATACGGTTCTGGGAATGCCCGCCCTCTCTTCCCAAATCGAATGTTAGGCCGTCCGGAGCGGTTTTGATTTGGGGATCGACATTGAACTTGACACCAAATTGCATCAGTTCATTGATGCGGTCGGGCCCCATGCGCACAACCATTTCAACCACATCGCGGTTGCAAAGGCCATCTCCGGAGGCCAGGGTGTCCTCGATGTGAAGATCAAAAGAGTCGCGCGGACCGAAAACAGACGCGATGCCGCCCTGCGCAAGATTGGTGTTACTGGTCATCACCTCCTTTTTGGTGACCAGAATCACCTTTCCAAAGGCTGCGACTTTGAGCGCAAACGTCAATCCGGCAATACCGCTGCCAATGATCAAAAATTTCGATTCAGACTGCATCGCCTGTCACCCTTATAACAAAGACGATCGGCGGCGCGTACGCTTAGAACTATACCCGATAATGAATCCCAGAATAAGGACACCGGCCCCGCTCAAGAACCACTTGATGTTTTGATTGCGCAGTAATTTGGTGAGTTCCTCTTCAAATTTATTGGCGCGCTTGGTCTGATCGGTTAGCTGGGCGGAAGTCTTTTGATGTTCTGATTTGAGTTTAATATAATCAGCCGACCCGCTTTTGAGGGTGTCATAGTCCTTTTGAAGACCCTTCATTGCTTTGGCGCCGGTTTGCATGTCCTTTGTCAGGCGCTGGACCGTTTCTTGGAGTCGCGTCTTTTCTTCTGACAAGGTAATGTGCTTGGTTTCAAGAGCTGCGTATTTCTGCGTCAATTTCGCCAAACTGATGCTGCTCGGTTCCTCCTGCGTCAGAAAACGGGTTAGGACCCACCCCTCTTTGCTTTCGCCGATGCGCACGAGCGACCATTCCTCTCCCTGTTCAACCACTTCTACCGCCTGGCCCGTGTTGACCAAGGCCAAGATCTTACGATCATTGCCGGGACCGGTTCGCATGGTAATTTTCATCATTTCCTTCACGAACATTTGTTGCGCATAAGCAGCGGAGCCGCTAAGACCCAAGGCCAAGGCGACAACCATGATCCGTATCAAGATAAGTTTCATTGCTAGGCTTCTCCTTCGAAGTTGCTTCGTAACATATTGCGATTCAAATTAATACATCCCGAATCGGCCCTTAACTCTTGATGAAAAAGGGTAATCTGTCAATAAATTCTTTAAAAAAATTGACAGTTATGATATCTGTATCGATATTATTAACTTAGGCTGCACCCAAGCAGCTTGGACCCAAAAAAATTTTTGATAGGATCGCCAAAAGCGTTGAGCGAATATGATTGCCTACGACCTACAATGTTCTCAAGGCCATTCCTTCGAAGGCTGGTTTGAGGATGAAAAATCCTATGGATCCCAAAAAACAAAGGGTATGATCGCTTGTCCGGTCTGCAACGATACCGGCGTGTCTCGAATCCCTTCAACGTTTGCCATCAAAGGGTCACAATCGGCGGGCATGCTAAAAAATGCCGATACAGATGCCGAATTGGCGGCAATGGGGAAGCAAATAGTTGATTACGTGCATAAAAATTTCGATGATGTGGGATGCGATTTTGCCAAAGAGGCTCTTAAAATTCATTACGGTGCCGCGGAACCCCGTAACATCAGAGGTTGCAGCACAAAGGATGAGGAAAAAACGTTAAAAAAAGAAGGCATTCAGTTTTTCAAACTGCCCATGCCGGTTCAATCAGATGGTGACACCTAACGGCTGCTCCGCTTGAGATACCGGCCTTGATGTGCATCCAACCTTCGTCCAATGCACCCAAGAAGCTCCCAAGCATTATTTTTCAAAGACCCTTCATAAAAGTTCCGACTCCCGGCAGCAGCAGTTTTTTTCCAAGACCTGCCATAATTTGCATGAGCGTTCGTTAAGCGGAAAATCTTTTTCTTTGGGCCCACACACGGTTCGGTGATAACAATCCATGCGCAGGTGCCGGTTAGTTTTGAAGCCAGACCTTGAGGCCGGCCATGCGTTGCCGCGGCCGGTCATTCTGCAAGGCAATGGCCAGTGCTTTGTGCGTCCCAACAATGACGACCAGTTTAGATCCACGCGTGATGGCCGTATATAAAAGGTTCCGCTGTAAAAGGGCGTAGTGTTGCGTCATAAGGGGCATAACGATGGCTGGATATTCAGATCCTTGCGACTTGTGAACGGAGATGGCGTAGGCTAGCGAAAGCTCGTCTAGTTCGTCAAAATCATAAGCAACCGAGCGACCATCATAATCCACACGGACAATTTCATCGACAACGTCCAGATCCTGGATCATGCCGATATCCCCGTTGAAGACATCCTTTTGGTAGTTGTTTTTAAGGTGCATGACTTTGTCGCTCAGGGCGTAAGGGGTTCCCATAATTTCGACCCGCTGGGCCGTGGGGTTGAGCGCTGATTGCAGAACTTTGTTCAGATTAAGGGTTCCCACAACAGCTTTATGCATCGGACAGATGACTTGAATATCTTTTACGGGATCCAGGCCAAATTGGTTCGGTATTTTATCGCGGCACATCGACACAATGATTTCAACCACCTTTGCGGGGTGCGATTCTTCATGGAAATTGAACTCGGACAACTGATCCAACTTGCCAGGGTCAATCGGGTCGATCCAGCGACCTTTGCGAATCTGATGGGCATTGGTCGTGATCGCACTCTCGCCGGCCTGTCTGAAGATTTCTTTGAGTTCGAAGGTTTTTATCCGACCGGAACGAATCAGGTCATCCAGGACGTTTCCGGGTCCCACGGAGGGCAGCTGATAAATATCGCCTACAAGCACCAGCATTGACGTTAGGGGAAGGGCCTGAAGCAGATGAAACATGAGAGACGTATCGATCATGGAAGCTTCATCAATAATGACGGCATCGGCTTCCAAGGGCGCGTCACGGTTTTTCTCAAAAGTACCGCTCGTCATATTATAGCGCAGCAGTTTATGGATGGTTTCGGCCTTGCGATGGGTGACTTCAGCCAATCGGCGCGCCGCTCTACCGGTCGGCGCAGCGAGCAAGACCCGTTGGCCAAGAGTCCCTAAAATGGCGGTTAATGACCGGATGAGGGTTGTTTTGCCGGTCCCCGGTCCTCCGGTGATCACAGCAATACGAAAGGCCAGGATTTCTTGCAGCACAGCAAGTTGTTCATGGGACAATAGAATCGACAGTTTGTTAACCAACGCCGCCATCATTTCTTCCTGATTGATGGCCGGCGGATGGACCGGCACGGTCAACATGGCCTCCAGGCGCTGGGCGATTCCACGCTCAGCCTCAAACAGTATCGGCAGGTATACGGCCTGGGATTCAATGCCGGCCATCTGATCCTCCCGATGCAGGTGGCCGGATTCGATCAGCTGGGTTAAAATTTCGCTGGCCAAAGCCGTGTCGATCTTGAACAAGTCATGGCAACGCAGCAGAAGTTGTTCTTGAGGGATATACGTATGACCTTCAGCCGCACCGGTCTCCATGAGGTACAATAGACAAGCCATGACGCGTTTGGGATCATCTTCCACAGCGCCCATTTGATGCGCGAGCGTGTCGGCAATGATAAAACCGTGACCTGGAAGGTCTTGGGCCAGACGATAAGGATCCTCCCGCAAGTTGGCGACCGCATCCGATCCATAGAGTTTGAGGATTTTGGATCCGTAGGCCGCTTTGACACCGTGGGTCTGCAGGAACTGCATCAATTCCCGAACGGTGTGATGGTCCTTCCAGGCGCGGTGGATGGCGTCAGCCTTAACAGGCCCAATCCCTTCTATCTCGACAAGTTGTTCATGATCCTTATCGATCGTCTCGAGGGTCTTATCTGCAAAGCGCCGGACAAGACGGCCGGCCATTTTGCGTCCGATACCTTTGATGACACCCGATTGAAGGTAGGCTAAGATTTCGTCGACCGTGGCCGGTAGAGCAACTTCAAACGTATCGAATTTAAATTGGTTACCAAAACGCGGATGGGTAACCCACTGACCGGTCAGCCGCAGGGTTTCACCCAGGCGTGTTCCGACCAGGTAACCAACGACGGTGATTAAATTGGCGCTGGCTGTGGTTTTCAACCGAGCGATTGTGTAGTGGTTTTCCTCGTTACGATAGGTAATTCTTTCAAGGCGGCCATTGATTGTGGTCATTTGATCGGTTTGTTTTGGGGGTGTTGGGCGAGAATCCACTCAGCGGCCGTGTAAAGCGTCGAAGCCTCGTGGTCGGGTCGGATGCCTTTTTGAAGCAACGCTTTGCTCGCTGCCGGGCCGTTGCCGGTTTGAACCAGGATGCTGTAGCCGCAGCCTGCATTCCGGGCACATTCAATATCTTTGGCACTGTCACCGATCATGCCGGCAGATTGGAGGTCGATGTGATGGATCTGCTGGGCGCGATAAATCAATCCAGGGGCCGGTTTGCGACAATTGCACTGCTCATCGGGTGTGTGCGGGCAGTAGAAAACATCCTGTATCTTGCCACCATACGCCCGGATCTCGGCGTGCATCCGGGTATGAATGTCCTGGAGGGTTTCGACAGGAACCATTTTACGGTTAATCGCCGATTGATTGGTTATCACAAACAGTTGAAAGCCTTGCTGGGTCAGGCGATGCAGTGCTTCCAAGCTACCGGGCAAAAAATGAAACTCGGACCAACGTTTGATATAGTCAGATGAGTCCCGATTGATGACCCCGTCACGGTCTAAGAAAATAACTTTTTGTCGCAGTTGGCTTGACATTACTCGGCAATGATAAAGGCGTCCGGATAGCCGTTTTGGATCAGAAGGGCTTCATACTCGATGGCTTGATTCAACGTCTGGGTTTTGCCGACGCGCACGCGGTACCAGGTTTGACTCCCATCGTTGAAGGTTGTGACATGCGCATTTTTATACGCTTGATCCAATCTCCGCTTTAAATTTTCAGCATTCCGACGCTCTTGAAAGGCACCGATCTGAATCGTAAAATTGCCGGAATAATAGTCTATCGGTGTATAGGTTGGCGCTCCGGCATCTGCCTGGCGTGCAGGCGTCACGGTACCCAGGGCCACGATTTGAACGGGCGCCGTTCCCGGTCCCACCAAGTCAATTTTCTTGGCGGCCGTATAGGAAAGATCGATAATCCGACCCCGCACAAACGGCCCCCGATCATTAACCCGGACGACGATCTCACGATCGTTTTTCAGATTATGGACCCGCACATGGGTGCCGAGCGGTAGGGTTTTATGAGCAGCGGTCATGGCGTACATGTCGTAGATTTCGCCGCTCGAGGTTCGGCGCCCATGAAATTTTTTTCCATACCATGACGCCAGGCCGCGTTGTCGAAAATCCTTTGCATGGGCAACGGGTTGATACCAGTTTTTACCGACCCGGTACGGTTTGGGTTGGCCTGGCCGCGTCGAGGGCGGTTTTGCTTGGCTACATCCATACAGCCAAAGCCCCAGTAAACCGATGACACCGAGCAGGTAGAACCAGCGAGAGGGGCGCTTGTCTTTATGTTTTCGCATCAAAGCCAATCATTTTGAATTTAGAGCGAACTTTAATACATCCCGCATTTTGTCGACAAAATGGAACCTGATTGCTTTTTGTACTTTTTTGGGGATCTCGGCCAGGTCCTTCTCGTTCCAGGCCGGTAGAATAATTTCTTTAATCCCTGCGCGATGTGCGGCCAGAAGCTTTTCCTTGACACCACCGACCGGCAGGACCTGACCCCGCAGAGTAATCTCACCGGTCATGGCCAGATCCTTTTTTATCTTTCTACCGGTCAACAAAGAGGCCAGGGCTGTCAACATGGTCACTCCGGCCGATGGCCCGTCTTTGGGGATCGCGCCAGCCGGAACATGGATGTGGATGTCCAGATTATCGAAAAAATCTTCATCGATCTCCAGGGACGCGGCATTGGACCGGATAAAACTCATGGCTGCGGTGGCCGACTCCTTCATGACATCTCCCAATTGCCCGGTTAAGGTGAGTCCTTTTTTACCTTTCATGCTGGTCGCTTCAATGAAAAGGAGATCGCCACCGGTGGGGGTCCACGCCAGCCCCATGGCAACACCGGGTGTTGCCACACGGCTTTTGACCTCCGATGTAAACACGATAGGACCCAAAAATTTGGAGACATTGATGACCTTGATGTTCATGAACGTCGCTTCTTCAGCAACCACCTTGCTGGCGACACCCCGGCAAATGGTCGCTATATTACGTTCCAGATTACGCAAACCGGCTTCACGGGTATAGCCGCCGATGATACGCTTGACCGCACCTTTGGTAAATGAAATTTGATCGGCCTTGAGTCCGTGGGCTTTACGCTGGCGGGGAATCAGGTAACGGTTGGCGATCTTGATCTTCTCGTCTTCCGTATACCCCAGCAATTGCAAGACCTCCATACGATCGCGCAGGGCCGGCGGAATGGTATCGAGGATATTGGCGGTGGTAATAAACATGACTTTGGAAAGATCAAAGGGCACATCCAGGTAGTGATCGGAAAATGAAAAATTTTGTTCCGGGTCCAAAACTTCCAATAGGGCCGAGGAGGGGTCGCCCCGAAAATCACTGCCAACCTTGTCGATCTCATCCAACATAAAGACAGGGTTGTTCGACCCGGCGCGGCGGATACCCTGGATAATGCGTCCGGGCAAGGCCCCTACATAGGTCCTGCGATGCCCTCGAATCTCGGCCTCGTCGCGCACCCCACCCAAAGAGATCCGGTGGAATTTACGGCCCAAGGCCCGCGCAATTGAATTGCCGAGGGAGGTTTTGCCGGTCCCCGGGGGGCCTGCGAAACAAAGAATCGGCCCTTGGGAATCCGGTTTGAGTTTCCGCACCGCCAGGTATTCGATAATGCGTTGCTTGGCTTTTTCCAGGCCAAAATGATCTTCATCCAGAATTTTGCGGGCTTTATTGATATCCAGGTTGTCTGCGGTACTTTCGTTCCAAGGAAGTTCTGTCAGCCAATCCAGATACGTCGAAGCCACTGTGTATTCGGCCGACGAGGGATGCATGCGCGCCAGGCGGTCGAGTTCACGTTTGGCTTCTTTGGCCGCCACTTCCGGTAGCTTCTTTTCTTCAATTTTAGCGCGATAGTCATCGATTTCGACCGTCGCTTCGTCCTTCTCGCCCAGTTCTTCTTTGATGGCTTTTAATTGCTGGCGCAAGTAATACTCACGCTGGCTTTTATCCATGTCGCCTTTTACCTGGGTCTGAATTTTATTGCCAAGTTCTAAAATTTCAAGCTGGTGGTTTAAAAGTTTATTAACTTCCTTGAGACGGGGCTTGATATCAAAAAGCTCCAATATGCTTTGCTTTTCGACCGTTGTCGAATTGATGCTGGATGCCACCATATCGGCCAGGGTGCCCGGTTCTTGTATCGATTGGGCCATGGCGGCAATTTCTGATGGCATCCCGGGAGAAAGCTCGACAGCACGGGTAAAAATGTTGATGATATTGGCCATCAGCGCTTCAATCTCGGTGTCCTTGGTATCTTTTTCCCGAATATGTTCAACCTGCGCCAAGGGGTAGGGTTTTCCAGGCATAAATTCGATCACCCGGAAGCGACCAAGTCCCTGGACCAGTAACTGGGCTCTATTGTCATCGGTTTTGGCCATCTTGAGGATCATTGCACTGGTCCCAATCTGATGCAGGTCTTGTTTCGGCGACAGATTGTCCAAGTCTTCCGTCTTTTTGGAGACCAGCAGGCCAATGATTCGATTTTTAGACATGGCCTCATCGATCAGCTGAATCGATTCAGCTTTCATTACAATCAGGGGTAATACCATTTTGGGGAAAAGGGCTGCGTCAAACAGGGGTAAAATTGGAAGAACATCCGGGATTCGATCAGTCTTTACTTCCATAGGTGGTTGCGGGTTGTTCATTTCATCCTCCGAAAGATTGAAAAAAGGAACATCATCGGAAAAATATCATTATTAAGGACAAGCATCCCGAGTGACCGGACGTCATTCATCAGAGATGGGGACCTTGTAGGTCCTATCCAGTGGCATTTTTGCCAGGCGAATCTGAAGGAGCCCGTTAACAAAGGAAGTTGAAACGACATCCGTATCGATCGGCGAGGGTAGGTAAAGAATCCGCTCGAACTTTCCATATTGGATTTCAGCCAGCCGGTAAGTCGCGTTGTTGTCTGCTGTGGGCTGCAGGCGGCTACCAAAGATTTTCACCGCACGACTGCTGATTTCAACTTCGAGATCTTCTTTGTTGACCCCTGCGATTTCAGCGCGGATGATTATTTCCTCGCTCGTTTCATAGATGTCCATCTGAGGTTTCCAATACCGCTCAGATAAACAAAACATCGGGTTGATGTCTTGAAACATGTCGTCAATGGTCTCTCTCAATTTGGATCCAAATTGATCAACATCCTTGCTAAAGCGAATTTTGATATAGTCCATATCAAACTCCTGCGGGTTAAAGCATTAATTTCTCATGGCTTTATCGGTTATTGCCACTAAGTTATAAGTTAACATCGCTACTTGGATTTGTAAAGGGATGATAGGTGTAATTGGTGCTGAATGTCACATCAGCCGCACTCTTGACACCCAAATGCGTATGCTTAAGTTAGGATAGGCTTTGAAAACAAAAAGGAGGTACCAGAATGTCTTTAATAAGATGGGATCCGTTCAGAAACGTCTCAACGTTGCAAGAACGAATAAACCGCTTGTTCGATGAGTCTATTGCTCGGTCCAGCGAATCGGAGGATGAATTGTCGGAGTGCTCCTGGCGTCCGAAGGTAGATATTTTCGAGACCCCTGACGGTGTTATGATTAGAGCCGACCTTCCCGGAGTCAGGAAAGAAAAGGTCGCGGTTGAAGTCAAAGACAATGTCTTGACCATTCGGGGTGATCGGCCGGAAGATCAAAGCATCCATACGGAGAATTTTCTTCGTAAGGAACGATGCTGTGGATCTTTTCACAGGGCTTTTGCGCTCCATTCGATAATCCCGCCCGATACGATCAAGGCCAGATTCAAAGAGGGTGTTTTGGAAATCCATATACCGAAAGCGGAAGTACAAAAGCCTTTGCAAGTTAAAGTTAATATCGATTAACCAAGCCATTGTCTGACCCTGCGTGAGCGATCCCTTCAGAGCGGTGACCCCCAAGACCCTCTCGCAAACGCAGATGCCAGCTAGCGTGCCATACGCCAGCAGCTTGTATATGGCGTGTTAAGCCGCAATTCATCTGTTTAGAAGCGGTATCAATCACCGAGGTTTGGTCCAAGGCCCCAACCAAGAGATTTGTCCGCCTCTGGAGGATTTGGTCTGGTTGGCGGGCCGGTCCAAGCGACATTTTTAGACCGATACCGCATGCATGTCCTTGTTATGATTTGCGGTTTTTTAACAAATTCTCGTATTAAGATACTATGACGCTGCCCTCCCATACCGCCCCAAGACTCATTATCGGAGCTCAATATTTTTTTTATTTTGGTGTTATGGGTGTCTATTTGCCCTTTTTCAATTTGTACTGCTATCATATCGGCTTCAATGCGTTTCAAATTGGAGCCATTTCAGCTGTCCGTTCGGTGGTTCTGGTCCTGTTTTCGATTATCTGGAGCGGAATCGCCGACCGCGCCCAATCAAGACGACCCATTTATATCGTCTTTAATTTCCTCAGCGCCGGCTTATGGGTATTTTTCCTTTTCTATACCGAATTTTGGCCCATGATGGCGATAACCATTTTGTACGGCATCTTTTATTCACCCCTCATCGCTTTTTTGGAAGCCTTTACCATGGATGTGCTGGAAGATGCCAAAAGCGATTACGGTAAGGTTCGAGCATGGGGATCGATTGCCTTTATCGCTACCGTGTTGGTCTTGGGCAAGCTCATCACATTGTATACGATCGACATAATTATCATCCTTATTCTGGCTGGTAGTGCCTTGCAGGCGGTTGGCTCAGTTAAAATACCGAAGATTAAAACCATAAAAAAAGCGGTGACACCGTCACAGGTTAAATCCTTACTGAACCGCCCGGTAATCGTTTTTCTTTTTTGTGGCTTTTTGATGCTGGTCAGTCATGGGGCTTACTATGGCTTTTTTTCGATTCATTTAGAGCGTTTAGGGTATGATAGTACCTTTATCGGAGTTGCATGGGCTTTGGCTTCGCTCGCTGAGATCCTGGTTATGTTGAAATCCGAAAGACTTTTGCGTCGCGTGGCACTGGAAACCATCCTTACTTTCTCCTGCTTGGTTGCCGGCCTTCGCTGGATAGCCCTCGCGCACATCGAATCATCGTTGGCCATCCTGGTTTCGCAGTTGGCACATGCCGTTACCTATGGCACCTTTCACATGGCCAGCATTCTTTATATCGACACCATGGCCCCGCAAGACGCCAAGACAACCGGCCAGGCCGTCAATAACGCCGTTACCTATGGTTTGGGTCTGATGGCGGGATTTTTTCTTAGCGGTTTTTTATTTGATCGGGTTGGCGCGTCCTACCTGTTTTACGTAAGCGGGATGATCGCCCTGACAGCCGGTATGATATTGGGGATGATGCTCAGAAAAAAGCGGAAAAAAAAACCTAAAGACTGAAGTCTTAAGCGATGACGCGCTGCGCCGGTCAGGAGGGTTGGGGGGTAAGCTCGGTCGTTACTCACCTTTCCGCGGCCAGAACACATGCCTTAGCCAATGACCCAAGGTGTTCCTGCGCAGCATTAATCGGTCGTAGTAGTCGAATTCACTAAAAAGCTTCCGCGGGTTGGCAAACCAATGCGCCCGTGTTGTTATCTCCTTTTGCGAGTCAAGGCGTTTTACGACGCGGGCGGGATTGCCGGCGGCAATTACGTTGGGGGGAATATCATCTACAACAACCGCCCCGGCACCGATAATGCTGTTCGTTCCGATTGAGACCCCTTTGCAAACAATGGCACTGTCACCAATCCAAACATTGTCCTGGATGGTAACCGGCGCCGTACGGCCAATTGCAATCCGGTTATACACATCATGCCAATCGGAATCGGTAATGTATGCGTTGCCGGCAAACATGCAATTGTCACCGACTTCGATCCGATCGGCGGAACCCATTCTGACACCCGGACAAATCATGCAGTAATGACCGATTTGGATGGCGCCTTTATCTTCCCGGTTGGGCCAGACCGCAAGGCGCACTTTTTTATCCGACGCAGCGATGACGGCCGCAAATTGACCCAGAACGATGGGAGCCCCAAAAACCTCAACATGCCAAGGTTTCATGAACGTAAAGCCCGACCCTAGGCTTTCGAATTGGGGGCGCAGAAAATGGCGGACATATAATTTTTGGAAATTCAGGTAAGCCTTCTTAATGTAATAAGGGCGGTGATCTTTCAGCAAGATGGATTACCTTTCAAGTGTTTCAAGGTAAAAAATCAAGTTCGTCCCAAAAGCGATGACTAAAAAGCTGGCAGGCGGGCGTTAGATTAAACAGTGCGTCGGCGGCCATTAAAATAACGGCGTTGGTCCAGGTGATTTTATCTTCTGGCCAGGTGATCATATCCGGATAGGTGTAGCCGCACCAGAAGGAGCCATCCGCGAACGTCTTGTCACTGATCCAGCTGAAGACGATTTCAGCCGCGTCTCGATTGTCGGCAGCCGCCAATGCCAAAGAGAGCTCGGACGTCTCGGCCAAGGTAATCCAGGGTTCGTCGGAAACACAGCGTACGCCCTGTCCTTTGACGACAAATTTCTTCCAGTATTTAGCGATTCGATCCCGCGCGTCTGCCTGGGTTAATACGCCTGTCAACACCGGGTAAAACCAGTCCATGGAAAAGCGCGACTTGGTCATGTTGAAAAGATGTGGCTTGTGACGGATGGCTTGCTCCAGCTTTAAAAAGCCCTTCTTCCAAGCCGCCATCCGATGCCCGAGAATTTTGGCGATTGCCATGGCGCTTTTTATGCTCAGGTAAATGCATGAGGAACCGGTTAAAAGGGCCATGGGATCGACTTTGCCTTCGGGGTTGAGGGCCCAATAGATTTCGCCACCCGGTGCTTGTTGATTCAAGGCAAAGGTAATGCCGCCTTTGATGGTTTCCCACATTTCGTTTAGAAAGGCTTCGTCCTGGGTCACCAAATAATAGTGATAGACTCCGACCGCCAGGTAAGATGAAAAATTAGTATCTTTGGTTTTGTCGATGGGTGCCCCGTCTTGGTAGGACGCATACCAGCTGCCATCAGCCAGCTGATTGGCTTTCATCCATCTGAAAGCGCGGCGGGCTTCTTTCAAATAACCGCCGATGCTTAAACCAATAGCAGCTTCGACATGGTCCCAAGGATCGGTTTTATGACCTGGAAACCATGGAATCTGTCCGTCGGATTTTTGCGTGTCGGCAATTAGTTTGGCAACCGCATCAACGTTGATGGTGATCTGTGACTGGCTAGGAGACGTACTCAGATTCATATGTATGGCACCTTTCAATTCAATCGTAAAAAAAAATAAATATCGAGATTTAATAATACATGCAAGGAAAAACTCTGTGCCTGCAAGGTAAAGGGAAGCCTGTCAAGCAAGGCTTCCGAAGACGCTATTCGATCTTGACTTTAACGAATCGTTTGGTGTAATTCATTATTAACGGATGTGCTAGAATCCAGTAAAAACAAAGATTTCTCAGTCTGCTCACCATTTCGATGCTCTATTCGCACAGCTTGGCAACATAACAAGTACCACTGGTAATCAATGGATTGGCCTTGCGCTGATTAAAGTTGCTATTCACAAACGATGTTCTGATATTGACACTTTCTATTAGCAATTGTTTACCGGTTGATCGTTGGATTTGCCGACGACTAAAATATACACGCGCAAAAAGCCTTTAGGCTATCAAACGATGCTCTAGCTCGTCGCCATATTGCTGACAGGGAGCTTTTGCGATGCTACTGTTAACCTTGCAGAGGAAAGGAGGAAGATCATGACCGAAAGCGTTTACAAAATTATCGAACTGGTGGGTACAAGTCCGAATTCCTGGGAAGATGCAGCCAAAGCGGCTGTGGAAAAAGCCGGCCAAAGCCTCAGAGAATTGAGGATTGCCGAAGTGCACAAACTTGATATGAAAGTCGAAGACGGCAAGGTGACTGCATTCCGTGCCCGGGTTAATTTGTCCTTTAAATACGGCTCAGATTAATGACCGTTTGCCATAGGGCCCTTTTAACGAATTAACCCAGCAGGCAGTGACATTGTGTCTGCTGGGTTAATTTATGTGCTGCTTTGTCAAAAAAAATCACTTTTAGATGGCGTTCGCCATAATCGTTCCGATAACCCGGTTGAATTGAGAAGGATCTTCAATTTTACCGCCTTCACTAATAAGAGCCATATCGAATAAAAGCTGACTGTAGTCTCTCAGGGCTGGATTATTGCGATCCTCCTCAAATAATTTTTTTATCTTCATAAGAACAGGATGGTCCAGATTTAACTCCAGTACCCTTTTGACTGATGGTGGCTCCTGTCCCGAAGCTTTTAAGAGCTTTTCCATATAAGCGCTGACATCATGAGCTTCACCAGACAAACAGGCAATTGACTCTTTCAGATGGGTTGAAGGTTTTACTTCCTTGATCTTTTCTTCCAGGTGGCCTTTGATAAAACCGAAAAGCGATTCGTACGCGTCCTTCTTTTCGGGGTCGACATCATCCAGATCAAGATCACCCTTCTCGGCACTTTTCAATTTTTTTCCATCGAATTCGGTTAGGGTTTGAATAACCCACTCGTCAACCGGGTCCGTCATCAATAGAACTTCATAATCCTTGGCTTTCAGCTTTTCGAGATGGGGACTGTTGACCAGGGCCTTTAGGTTGTCTCCGGTTATGAAATAGATAAATTCCTGATCAGCTTTCATCCGATCTACATATGCCGCCAGCGAAATCATCTCATCTCCGCTTTTGGTGGAGAAATAGCGTGCCAGTTTGGCAATTTTATCTTTGCGGGCCGGATCCGTGTAGATGCCCTCTTTTAGAACCGATCCGAATTCTTTGTAAAAGGTGTCGTATTGATCCTGCTCCATATTGCTGAGCAACTCGAATAATTTTTTGACGAGATTTTTTTGAATATTTAGGACCAATCGATCCTGCTGTAAGATTTCCCGGCTGATATTGAGATTAAGATCGGCCGCGTCGACCACACCCTTAACAAAACGCAAATATTCGGGCATCAGTTCTTTACAATCGTTCATGATGAACACCCGTCGACTGTATAGATGAATCCCATGCTTACGTTCCGGTTGGAACAGATCAAACGGCGCCTTGGAGGGGATATACAGGAGCGCTGTGTATTCGGTTGTGCCCTCTAGTTTGATATGCAGTTGGGTCAGAGGGGGATTCCAGTCATGGCTTATATGGCTGTAAAATTCCTTGTATTCGTGGTCTGTTACATCTTCTTTGTTTTTGCTCCATATGGCTTTCATGGAGTTCAGCGTTTCTTCTCGCCTGACACGGCGTGTTGTTTCACCGAGGGGCTTTCCGTCACCGTCCAAAATTTGCTGTTCTTTGGGAAGCGGCTCCTCTTTTTCTACATCCATCACGATCGGATAATTGACAAAGTCGGAATGTTGTTTGACAATTCCACGGATGGTCCACTCATCGGTAAAGTCCGGATCGCCTTTTTCGGCCTTCTTCAAATCCAGCGTAATGGTCGTTCCCCGGTCAGCTTTGGTTGTTTCTTCAATTGTAAAAGAACCATCACCTGTTGAAACCCATTTTGTGGCCGTCGTTTCACCCGCCGCCCGTGTAATGAGCGTCACCTTTTCAGCGACAATAAAGGCACTGTAAAACCCGACGCCGAATTGACCGATAAGTTCCGGCGCCAAAAGGTCTTTATCTTTTGACAACGTCAACGCCTCCAAAAATGAACTGGTTCCACTTTTGGCGATTGTTCCAATGTTTTCAAGAACTTCATCATACGTCATGCCGATCCCGTTATCCGCAACTTCGAAGGTTTGCTTAATACCATCAGCGGCAAGCTTGATTTTGAAATCGGTCTCTTTGCCCAAGATATCGGAATCGGTCTGGGCTTTGAAGCGGAGCTTGTCAATGGCATCGGAGGCATTTGAAATCAGCTCGCGGATAAATATTTCTTTATTGGAATACAACGAGTTGATGATGAGATTTAATAGCTGTTGAACTTCGGTTTTAAATTGGTGTGTTTCTTTCCTAATGGTCATACTCCCTCCTATTGAGCAATTGTGCTTCAACTGGAAACTTTGTAATCATAAAGCTTTCATTTAATAAGTTTTTTGTAAATAACATGGGTTTGTTTTTGAGTTTGTCAAGTCCCATCATAGACAGTCAACACAACAGCCTATAACTTTATATATGCTTGATATCATGACGATAAGCTGTTGTTTATTAAAAGGTTTGATAACCACCTTGGCTTTCAGTTAAAAAGCTGATACTAATTACTGTTTTTACAGAAAATGAAATCAATGCAGCCATCTTTTTCACGAAGATTGTTGGACCAAGCGCAACGTAGAGCGTAAACGAAAGAGTGTTATTAGGATGAATCTTGATGCAATTATAATATCTGACGCTGGGATTGATTCGCTTTCTGGAACGAATCCCTTAAAATTTACTATAGATAATTGTGTTGGGGATATCCAAATCATCCAGAACTTCCTGCAGCATAACGGTCGTATCGTTCCACCAGTTAAGGGTGATGATGTCATGAGCTGGTCTTCAGCCCCCAAACTAAACGGCATTTATCTGCTCAACTATTTATTAAGAAAAAAATTTAACGTAGCGTTGATAGATCGATATCATGAACAAAAGACACACTTCAGTTATTTGTTGAAACAGTCACCAAAAGCGATAATAATTTCAACAAGTTTTATACACAATAAAAAAGCGCTTTTTAATTTAGTTAAAGATGTACGCGAGTTGGCAAACGATATTTTTATCATCGCAGGTGGATCGTTTATCTATTTATCATACCTATTGCTTCAAAGAACGAATCAACCCGATTATGACACAGATTCCGCTAAAAACGATTACCTTTTCCTCGATTTTAATCAGGAGCCATCTGTTGATCTATACATAGTTAGCCCAAGGGGCGAAGAAATATTGTGCCAGTCATTAAATAACCTAAAAAACGGAATTTCCTCTACAAACCTGCCCAATACGGCATGCCTAAGACGACAGAGCTATAATTTTAGTTCCCGCGTTAATGATGCTTCGAATGCGGTTTTAGAAAAAATTGACTGGCAATCTCTGCCGGACTATTTGTTTCAATCAAAAGTTATTCCAATTCAAGCCAGCGCAGGATGTCCATATAAATGTAATTTTTGTAATTTTACAAAAGATGTTGGGTCGATAATGATCAAACCAATTGAAGATTTGGTCGAAGAACTCAAAGCAGTATCAGACAAGGGTATTAAATATGTCTGGTTTGTTGATGATAATTTTAGGCTTGGTAAAAATGATTTGAATGCTGTCTGCAAAAGAATTCTGGATGAAAACATCCAACTCAAATGGATGACTTTTATCAGGGCCAGTACGCTTAGAAATGTAGATGTTGAACTGATGAAAAAGTCAGGGTGTAAAGAAGTTCAACTAGGGTTGGAATCAGCTGACATACAAGTGCTTGATAATATGAATAAAAAATCGGACCCTTCTCTTTATTTAGATGTGATTCGGAGAATGTTAAGCGTGGGAATAAATTGCAGCTGCTACTTTATTTTCGGTTTTCCGGGGGAGACAGAAGCTACCGCACAGCGAACGCGGGCTTTTATAAAAAGCATAGAGTTCCCTAATTTTGAGGGAACCCTGAGTTGGTCACTTTTCCCATTCATCTTGAGTCCCTTAAGCCCTATCTACGAACGTAAGATGCGTAAGGCCTACAGCTTATCAGGGTATCTGTTTAATTGGAAACATTCAACGATGGATTCTGATCAAGCCCAAGAACAAGTTAAAAAGACTTTCTTTGAGCTTGAAGATTCAGGACCAATTTATCGGGGCGATAATTTGGCATTATTGGGAAAAATGACCCCTAAGCAAAGAAAACAATTTTTTAAGACCCGTCATTCCTTGTCAAAATTATCGGCGACGGGAAAGTTAAACAAACGTGACATAATCTCGAGTTTTAAGAATTTGTTATAAAATGTTCGGCCATGAAGACTCAAAACTAAAGTTTTGAACCTGGCAATAAGGATCTTAATTTATGAGAGATCGAAGGTATTTGATGGAAAGCGACGAAGAAGCATTAAGGCTTGAAATGAAGGTCGATCGTGAAGCAGTTGAAAAACAAGGGCTTTGGGCTGGCATCAAACCAGGGATGAGAGTGGCTGATATTGGATGTGGCTCCGGGAAACCCACCTATTACCTCAACAAGCTAGTCCAGCCTAATGGTAAAGCAATTGGCATAGACAATTCAGCCCATCGAATCAAGTATGCGAATGAAAATTATTCTGACACCAATATTAAATACTATTGTCGGGATATTTGCGAACCTTTAGATGATATAGGTGAGTTTGACTTTGTTTGGGTCCGATTTGTTCTAGAGTATTATCGTGCTGCTAGTTTTGAAATAGTAAAAAATATATCTAGAATTTTAAAGCCCGGAGGCATATTGTGCCTAATCGACCTGGACCATAATTGCTTAAACCATTATGGTCATTCTGCAAAATTTGAAAAGACCATCATCGGTGTCATGAAAACCTTGGAAGAAAATGCAGACTTCGATCCTTATGCTGGGAGAAAATTGTATTCTTATCTATTTGATCTTGGTTATGAGGAGATCAACATCAATCTTACCCCACATCATTTGATTTATGGCTCTTTGAAAGAAAGAGACGCTTTTAATTGGATGAAAAAGGCAGAAGTGGCTGCTCAAAATTCGGGGTATGAATTTGAAGAATACGAAGGTGGTTTTAAAGAGTTCTTTGAAGATTTCAAACAGTTTTTTTACAGTAAACGACGGTTTACCTACACCCCCGTAATTTCTTGTCGGGGCCAAAAGCCCGAAAACAAATCAAGCTAGCCTAAATATTTAGTGATTGGAATGTCATTGTCGGTGAGATAATATCGAAAAAACGCATCCACGATCGATTGGTCAAAATGGACGCCTCTTTCTTGCTTTAGCAATGCAACGGCTTTTTCGATAGGCATGGGGCCCCGGTAATGACGTCTGGCGGTAATCGCCTCAAAAAAATCGGCAACGGCAATTATTTTGGCACCCAGCGGGATCTGATCCCCTTTCAGTCCACCAGGATAGCCGCTACCATCGATCTTTTCATGATGGCATCCTGCAATTTGAGGCACTTGACTAAAAACGCCCTCAAAATTGATTTGCTGTAGAATTTTCTGTGTTTTTTCTGCATGCAGTTTGACAATTTCATATTCTTCATCCGTTAGTCGACCCGGTTTTTTCAAAATTGCGTCCGGTACTCCGATCTTGCCATAATCATGTAGCAAAGCAGCAACCCGGATCATTTCCTGGTAGTCATTGGATAAATCCAGCTCCTTACAAATGGATAAGGCATATTCCGTAACTTTCTCTGAATGACCTGCAGTCAGAGGATCGCGTGCATCAATGCTGGCCGCAAGAGTCGATAAAATGGAGCGAAACTGCCTTTCTCGGGCTGCCATGAGCTCGGCATTGCGAATACTTATTCCTAAAACAGAAGCTATTCCCATTAAAAGGCTAAGGTCGCTTTCGACTAGAGGCTTCTTCGACTTAAGATTATCAACAGCCAAAATACCTATTGACTCACGCTCCGCTATAATAGGGCTGCAGAGAAAGGACTTAGTTCCAAGTTGCTTTGCAAAGGCTAAGCTTCTATTAGATAACTCCTCTTCAATTTCATTGATGTCATTGATAAGTAGAGGTTTTTGACCTCTAAAGGAAACCACGAACGCCCCTTTTGAGTCTGGACGATCCAAATGAAAACTAGTTTTTTCCAACAACTCGCGTTGGTCGTCAGTATAACCAAACCCAGCTCTGAACATAAGCCGCGTTCTTTCAGGATTCGCCAAAAGTATCAAACCGCGATCATAATCAAGACGCTTTTTAGATATGTGAATCACATTAGATAAAATTTCTTCGGTATTTGTTTGACCACTAATAGTTCTTCCAATCTCATTCGTCATCAATGCGTTATTATAATTGATATTGATCTGTTGCATCAATTCGTCAGTTGAATCCCTAAGATTGTTTAAGCTGGCTTTAAGCTCGGTTTTTTCAATACGTTCGCTAATAGAGTTAAATAATATCGCGATTAGCATAGAAATCGGAAAAAGAGCGGTCAAGGTCATAATCGGCATGTAAAAAAAAGCGGCCAAACAGACACAAAATAAAAATAAAGCTGTATAATTTCTGGTTTTTTTCCATATAGCAGAGAATGGATTTTCCCATGAAATAAGATAGCGGCAGGCATCCTCTCCATTAAACATACATTCCGGATGTTCAATTCGAGGTTTCTTGTAATCAAAAACCAATGAGATCGCTTCGAAAAAGCCGAAGCGGTTCTCACATTGGAAAGGCTTTTCAACGACACCTTCATTCTGCATGACAACAATTTCAATTTTATTTGAGGATATTTTTCTAGAATTATAGACGGATGACCTTGTTAAATTTTTTGAAATCTTACCAATAAGTTCGTACAGCATCACTGGACCGATCATACCCAGTACATACTGCCTCATTACCCCTAATGCTTCGGGAGAGGCAGCGTAGCGTCCCGCTTCCCGAGCGATATTAATATTACCAGTTACCTGAACGAGCTTTTCATAAAAATGATCAATTTGTTCTTGCGAAAACCAGTGGCCCTGATCGGCCACTTCGTATGGCTCCATTTTGGCATAACGAAGCAATTCACTAATATTAACGTGACTATATTTGCGCTTTATCAGCTTAATATAAGTGTCGATCACCCTGCTGTTATATAAAGGGATCTCTTCGTTGATGCGGGTATCTTGCATAATATCGGTTTTATTCAATATTGAAATTAATGTTTGATAAACTTAATCAAGCGCTTGAGGTATCTGAAATAATAATCCGTGTATTGCATGTTCAGCACCCACAGGTTGTATAACCTTTCATAGGCAATCGATCGATCTTCAGCATAGGAAATTGGGAACAGAAGGACGGGGACCTCGGCCTTTTCATATTTGGCGGACAGTAGCTTCAGTGTGTATTGCAGGGTATTTCTTGAAAGGCCAGTCGGATCTACCACAATGACGGTCATGCTGTTGGTTAGATCGGACATATTCAAGCCTAAATTCGCCATGTTTAACATAATCACGGCTTTGAGGTCGCCATTCTTTTTCAAGGAAAACAGCTGCCTTTCCCTTTTTAACCCCAGACGATGATATTCTTCCGTCAGTCCATTCAGTTCTATTCTGTCGGCTTCCAGGTTCAGGGCATTCAACATTAAACCCCCGGAAACCTGCTCATAAAAAGCTTCCAGTTCCATTATATCTGCCGGGACTGTCTGCTTGAGAGACCATTGCCATGGTTGAGGCAAATCCGGAACTGTTTCGTTATTTAAATGAAAATAGGCAAATTTGTCGAGCGAACATCGCTTCGCGTCTTTGGCGTTGCGCGCGATTCCACCGAATACATGGTTCGGGAATTTATTTTCAGGTCGAAAATAGCAAAAAACATAGTCCATTTTCATGGAATATAGGCGGTGAGAATCGTTGATAAAACGTCCAATTTGATTCAGCACCGAAAATCCACTCCAATTATATGAGGACCTGCGGGCGGCATGGTGGTGAATCAACCATGTGTTTTCATAAAATCGAACCGTGGCCATATGTCCCTGAATTTCTCCATGGGTTTGATAAATAAAATGACGGGCGATGTTCGGATTCCGGGTATAAAGTTTTTCATAGGTCGCTTTGATTCTTTCCTTGTTATCTCGAATGTAGTTATATTTTTGAGGATATATGAACCCGGCCTCAAAGAAAAATTCCCACAAAGCATCCATGTCCACCCTGTTCGAAACAAAAGTGTGACAGTCTTTGGCTTGTTGTAGAAGGCTCACCAGGCTGACATGCTGTTGAATATCCATATCCAGAAGAACACAGCCACAATGTACTTTTCTCTTATCCCCATCTTTGGTGCTCTCGCGACGATGGACTACCTGGACCTTACATGTAAATGATAGGTCATTGGCAAAAAAAAGCTCTACTTCGGAAATGATCAGGCCCTGGACGAGTACGGCACTTTCTTCATCTTCCTCGACGGAAAAACCAGCCCCTGATAAATCGACAGCCGTCAAGGATATCATTTTTTTTGAGAAAGGATGCTGAAATATGATCGTTGGTGATGGAACGAGTTTTTGCCGGGTACTGCGAAACTCCTTGGGCTGAAAGCGTCTGATCTGATTTTCGACCAGTTCTACTAAAAATTCCCGGGCTTCGCGGCCTCTGTCTTGTTTGCGAATTCGACATTCTCCGGAAAAAACGGTTTCGTCGCGATCGAATATGATGAGGCTGATATTCAACTCGGGATTGAGCCAATGAAAAGTCCGCGGATGGTTGGTTTGCAGTTCGATGCGAAAGGAGGCCGGGTTGAAATCAATCAATTTACCCCAAAAAGTGGCCCCGGCCTGGATGACTTGAACAGTCACCCCTTCACAGCGGTAGCGTCGATTATTACGGTAATAATTTTCCGAACACGACTGTGGCAAGCGAAAAGAAATCCCGTCACTCTCCAGGCTGACGCTCTCCGGCTCTAGCAGGAAAAACTTTTTACCGTCGGGAACGATAACATTGCAGAAGCGAAAGGATGCGATCTTAAAATCGCCGGAATACTCTTCTGTCCAAAAACATTTCAAGCGATCTTTTTCAACGGCTTGGGGGTAAACAGGAATCGACAAGTCATACCCGAATTTGGCATGCTTAAAGTTCAGCAGGATCGTCCGGCCTTGAAAGTTAATGAAATTTAAGCGATTTACCAACTGGCTTAAGCTAACTTTGCGTTCTTTGCCCCTGTCCGGACGTTGGCGATCCTTCTTAAGCTGAGGGGTTAAAGAGGCCTTTTCCAATCGGCTAATTTCTATGTCTGTTTTGATCAGTTGGTAAGGTTTGCGAAACTGATCCATTATAGGCCTCTCTCATGACCAATGTTTTACTCAGAGGGATCACCGGTTGCCCGGCTAAGATCACATACAACAAAACGGATGATCCCAACCGGAGCTAGTCAAATAGCATCATTTAGCATACATTATGAATAGATACAAGAAGATAAACCTTTTCACAAAAACGCATTGCGCCCACTTGCCCATTAAGTTTTAACTTGCATGGCATTGAATAAACAAGGATAATAGAAGTTGTTTATAAATGTCTTTGGGCCAAACGTTCCAAGGGCGGGCAAGTCTCAAGGATGTTGTAGGAGGTGTATTGACGAAGACTGATTCAAAGCGCGCCGGCATTTTAGGCCCCATGCGACTGCCGTTTCTGGTCCTAAACCCTGCCTGTGTTGCCCTCGGCGCCGCGACCGCCCATTATTCCGGCCATTCCCTCAATGTGTTAAATCTCATTTTAGCTTTTGTCGGGGCACTCTGTGCCCACATAAGTGTCAATGCGCTTAACGAGTATCACGATTTTGAAAGTGGCCTCGATTTTAATACCCAGCGGACGCCTTTCAGCGGTGGAAGCGGGACCCTCCCAAGCAATCCGCACATGGCACGTTTTGCCTTACTTGCCGGCATACTCGGCTTGGTCATTGCCGCCTTGATCGGAATATACTTTGTATGGGTCGTCGGTATTGGCTTGCTGCCGTTGGGCCTCACAGGCCTGCTGCTTCTGATCGCGTATACCAAATGGTTGACCAGAAACCCTTTTTTATGCCTTGTTGCTCCGGGCCTGGGTTTTGGCCCTTGTATGGTCATGGGAACGCATTTCGCTCTCGCTGGTGCTTACTCTTGGACCGCTTTTACAGCTTCGCTGGTTCCTTTTTGTCTGGTGAGCGACCTCCTTTTACTGAATCAATTTCCAGATGTGGAAGCGGACCAAGCCATCGGCCGCAAGCACCTGCCAATCGTCATCGGTCGCCAAAGCAGTGTATTCGTTTACACTGCCTTGTTGGTCGGTGCCTACGCGGCGATTTTTATGGGATATCTTATTGGTCTGTTTCCGTTCCAGGGTTTGATCGCCCTCAGTACCGTTTTTCTGGCACTGCCAGCCATTGGCGGCATCGTGCGCCATGCGGGCAATATACCAAAACTGCTCCCGTATATGGGAATGAACGTTATCTTGAATATTGCCACCCCCATCCTTCTGGCGATAGGCTTGTTCCTTGGCAGTTAAAAGATCCGGCCTAAGTAATCCTCCTTGGATAGATTCCTAAAAGCGGAGATGTCCGGCAAGTTCATAACATCGCGGGCAAACGCCAGGACGCGATTATAGTCAAAGCGCAGCGCCTGGGAAGCATAATATTGGCCCAGCACACGTTTGGGCCGGTGGTTCTTATGGGCGCAGGGAATAGTGAGGATGGGGATTTTTGTAGCGTTGATCAGCGCTTCAATTTCAGGGTCATTGTGCCGGATAAGGGGTCTGAAAATCTGGTAGCCCTCGCTCATTTCTAAAAGGGGATAGAACCTCTGAGCAGTTTCCAAAAAACGCTGATTGGCATCTGTGCTTTCGTTTGATTGGGCCAGAATCCCCCCTAAGACGTGCTCTATTGTATAGCTAACGAGATCCCATAAACTGTAGCTGATCACCAAGACGACCTTGTTCCATTGGGTTGTCGTTTTTAGCAGATAGCTTTGAAGCAGGTTTTTTCTTGTTTGTTGGCATTTATAGCAAGGATCGGTTACCTCGCTAAGCATGTCATCTGTTGCAGGTACAGCATGCCATGTTATGTTGACATCACGAGTTTGCCAATAGTTTGATAGGCGTTCGATTTCTGTTTGCGTGTAGCGATGGTGTGGAAAGGCCCCGGCGTGCACCTGAAAAGTGATATTGAATTCCTGGCGCGCCAGAGCGAACAAATGTAACAGCGCCGATGAATCCTTGCCACCGGAATACAACACAAATATGGTTTTTCCTGTAAAGGTTTCCAGTACCGGGGCACAAGCCCTTTTCCAGATCCCATAATCGATTTGCTGGTCCACCTTACCTCCTTGCTATCCTTCGTCAGTATCCTCGCGCATCACCCGGCTTTAATCATTTCGCTTGATGGACACTTTCCGTTGACAACATAGCCGTTCGAGTTTCATTTTATCAATTTGCACACCCAAACCGGGTTCCGGTAACGGGCCTGCTTCACCGCCCGGCCCAAAGGTCACATCCGTGCTGGTAGTGTTGGTATCCAGTAAAAACGTATCGTAAGAGCCATCGTGGGTAACTGCATCTCTGTTTAGGAGACTCAAAGCGCGACCAGCAGCCGATAGGATCCCAGACTCACCCGTGGAACATCCGAGTTGAAATGCTAGGCCCTTCTTGCGAAGATGCGCGATCATTTTCAAAGTTCGTCGAAATCCGCCGCTGCGGCACAGCTTGACGTTGACCCTATCATAGCTGCCATTTCGTATAATCTGTTTGATTTCCGCAAGGGTTGGAGCGGATTCACACGCCATTAAACTGACTCCCGAGGTGCGTAATTGTTGTGCGAAATCCTTAAAGCCCGGGTCTTTATTGCAAAACGGCTCTTCAACCACACGAACACGATGCTGCCGGATTAAAGGGAGGTGTCTAGTGGCGATTGCATGGTTCCAGGCGCCATTGGGATCGATTCCTAAAACACCGGCACCCTCAAAGACCTCAGAAAACGTTTCAAGGGTTTCTTTGTTACGGTCATAACGGGATTCCATCTTGGCACGCACATGTTGGATGCCAAAAGCATGAATGGCTCGACATGCGGTCTCTTTGGTTTGTCTGTCGCCCAGTGTAATCGGTGCCCCATAATATATCCGATCGGTGCGGTTCGCTTGCGGCAATAGGTCAACCAGCGGTCTGTTCACCTCTTTGCCCCACGCATCAAGCAGTGCCATTTCAAGGGCACAAATGGCGGTGTTATCAAATTTAGTCGGTGGCAGTTGGTCAACAAACCGCCATATTTGTGCGATATCGTCAATTTGCCAAGGAAATGCAGGGCTCCGGCTCAACGTGCCCAAACGGACCATTACCTGCTCGGGTGTTTCACCGGTGACGGCTTTAACAGGCAGCCCTTCCCCATAGCCAATGATGTCCTTGTGACCGGTAATCACTTCGACCACGACGATTTCCGAGGAGCGACCTTGCGCAGACGCATTTGCAAAAGCGATCCTGAAGGGCAGGGTTACCTGATAGGCGTGTAATGCGTCAATGCGCATCGTTTCTTTCATCCTCACCATCGGCAGTCGTGTTTTGCGCGGCTGCTAATGGCAACCGCAGAAGAAAGCTGGTTCCATTTTCGAACTGGCTGTCGACTTCGATGTTGCCGCCATGCGCAGTCATGTTCTGATGTGCGATGAACAAACCCAAACCGGTACCGTTGTGCATGTCGCTGCGATGCTTGGTTGTAAAATAGGGATCGAATATCTTGTCGACGATCGCTTTAGATATGCTGCTACCTTTGTTGCGGATTGATATGTTGGCTTCATCGACGCCTTTTTCAGCACGTTTCCGCGTTACGATTTCAATTCGCCCCCCGTGGGGCGTGAAGTCGACGGCATTGGACAACAGATTTAAAATAACCTGCTTGATTTGTTCAGCGTCGAACCACCCCTGCCCAAGGTCGGTATCATAATGTCGCACAACTTCGATTTCTTTTTCTTTGGTCTGGGGTGAAACTAGCAGGACCATTTTATCGATCAGGGCGTGCAGGTCATTGAATGCAAAATTAGATTCTTTGTGTTTAACCAAGTCCAGCAGTTCGGTAATGAGATTGTTGACGCGCATCGTCTCTTCGAGCGCAATTTCGTAAAATTCCTCCATGAACTCCTTGTCATCATATTTGCGCGGTAGCATTTGTAAGAATGTTCGGATGGCTGTCAACGGGTTTTTGATTTCATGCGCCAGTCGGGCCGCTAGATTTCCCAAAAAAGAAAACCGCTCCGCCCGACTTAGCAAGGCATGCGAGCGCTTCAATTCGGTCATCTTTTTCTGAAGTTGCCCGTATAATTTGGCATTCTCTATGGCAATTGCGATTTGAGGGGCAAAAACCTCCAGGGTTGCACGGGTTTCATCAGGAACCCCGACACCATCGATTCCATCCGTGGCGATGACACCGATGACCTTGGACCGGGTGATCAGGGGAACCACATAAACGGAAGAAGGCTTGCCATAAGCCAGAACGATATTTTCCTTGCGCAGTTGAGAATGGTCAACCCGCGGAATATATTCAGGGCGTCCCGTATTGGCGACTCTTACCAGGATATTGCTGACGCGGTCGAGTGAGACCCGGTAATCGCGGATTGCTTGGGGAACTTCATTAACGGAACTGGTTCCGTGAATATACTCCAAACACTGTTCATCTTCATTGACGAGCATGATAATGGCACGGTTGATGTGACACACATTGGCAATCAGGTTCAGGATAACCGTTAACAAGCGCTTCAAGTCCAGTACCGACAATATGGCTTTGCCGGTGTCCTGTATTGCGGTTAACTGATTAATTTTTTGATTCAATTTTATATTTAACCGATTAACCTCCTCATATTTCATTTCAATGACGCGTTTATCGTTCTCCATTTCCCGGATGGTCTCCTTCAAAACCGACTTAGAGGTGAAAAACCGGGATATAATTTCGTGCAGGCGATTGCGCACAGGCCATTTCAATTGATATTCACAAAACGGTGCCCCCTCAAAAAAGCAGCACTGCTCGTGCAAGGAAAAGGGTTTGCCACCCCAAACCAAAGGAAGAAAGGTATAGGTTCCCTGGTTAATCAAACACAAGTCCTTAGACAATTTCATCTGGGTGTCCCAGTGCAATCGTACCGTTGCACGGTTGCGACGGATTTCAACCAGCTCGACCCTTTTACTACGGTTCCATTTATCGTTAATTTTCTGGGCGTGACGCAGGGCTTTTTTGGCCGACCAAAAAGCCTTGACGAGAATACTCTGGGCGTAACCCATGGAGGTCTTCTCGACCGCGTAGCGCCCAATGTTGTAGGCCACTTGCTCGTCCTGCATAATTGTCCTTGCCCTAAGGTATAGTTCGCAAATCACCACACATGAAATCCAGTTATTAGGATCGGTCAGATAGGCCTCCGGGTCTGACATGCCATCGAGCTCCGGATCTATGTTCTGAATCAGATCGGAACAGCTTTCCGGGCGATGTTCTTTGATATATTCGATGACCGCTCTCGAGTTGATGCAACTGGTTTCTTTTTTCATCGACCGCTTCCCTTACAATGGCAGCCTACGGGTGCTTCTCTGTCCCGCTCGGGCAGTTTTGTATTTGTTTACCAAGGTCGGTAGACATTCCCGGAAGGCTGCCAAGCTGGAACCGCTTGCATTAAGGATTTCCCGGTTTTGTCCCACATAGCAGGAGTCCGGAATTTTTCCATCTGTGAGAGCTTGAAATGGGATTCTAAAAAACGGCATCAGTTTATTGAGTCGCCTTTCCAGTTTTGATGTTGAATGGGACAGGCTAAAAATTTCCTGCATATACGCTTGCACGGTGTTGAATTTCAAATCCTTGGAAGGCTGCCTCACGACACTTTCACCAAAGACGTCTTGGTTGTCAATGACCACACCCGGTTCTGTCATGGCCCACTCATAAATTTTGGTCTTGGGATAGACTCGGGTTTCGCCAATCTTGAAGACATATCCGCCGTCTCCTTTAAAGCGGGCCAATTTTTTAACGAAGGCCAGGCTTTCTTTGAGATCTTGCTCACGATCGCCTGGATAGCCGGCAATCATGAAAATCATGATCGGGATTTTGTTTTTTACCGCCCTCTTGAAAATAGCTTCCGCCTGGGCCAAATAGGTTTGGAAGTGGGCACGGTCTTTTATTTTGTTCATCCGGCGCAAGGAATGATAACTGGCTGATTCAAGGCCCAGGGCGAAGACGCCACACACATCAGCGAACTGATCTAGCAGGTTTGGATCCAAGGCATCGCACCGGGTTTCGAAGTTGACTTTCTTTTGCAGCTCGCGGAGCAGGGGCAAAAACTCAAATGATTTAAAAAGGGCATCGCTTACCAAAAGCGTGTGGGCGTTACTCCAACTACCCAGATTCAAAAGGTCCTGGCGAACAATTGCCTTTGGAACCGCTCTCCGGTGGGGTCTAACGACATCTTCCATACAAAAGCTGCAGCGATGCGGGCAGCCCCGACTGAAAGTATAGGGCAAAATTTGATAAGCATCTGGATTCTCTAGCAAGCTCAGATCCAGCAACGCTTTGCGCTGCAAGTCAAAACGTTGACTGGGGGCCGATCGGCGGACCTTGTCACCATCACGCCACGCCAGACCGGCAATATCATTCCTTTTGGGACTTACACCTTTTTCAAGACACTCAACAATTTTTAGCGTCGGCTCTTCACCTTCCCCGATAACGACCAAATCGACGGCTGCAGACCGACCTAAAATTTCTTGATAATAAATCGAAGGGAAATAGCCGCCTATAAAAATGCAGGCCTCAGGGATCCAGGTTTTAATCCGCTCACACAATTGCAGGGTTTCTTCGGCTTGAGCGATCGCTGTACAGGAAATGCCCACACCCCTTGGTTTTAAACGAGCGATGTCATCCGCCAACTTCTGATATAGGCGGTCTTTACCAGGCTTCGTTATCGGAAGGCCATAATCCATGGCCAACGAACGGATTTCGACCGCCACCTGTGGTCGGCGCGCCTTGATAAAACTG
The DNA here is from genome assembly GCA_963802265.1 of uncultured delta proteobacterium. Classification (GTDB taxonomy): domain Bacteria; phylum Desulfobacterota; class Desulfobacteria; order Desulfobacterales; family CAWDIC01; genus CAWDIC01. The sequence continues at coordinate 545,719 of CAWDIC010000001.1, read as the reverse complement.
GCAATTTCTAAAAGCGGCAACGGATACGCCGGTATAAACATGTCTATATTGGTGGAAATGGGTTCGATTAATAATATCAAGACAAACTCCGGCCCTATGCATTTTCAGGCATGCTTGGTTGCAATGAGGGTCATCTTAAGGTGCTTCGCCGACGGCAGGGTCCAACAAGGCCACATCCGGTTGCCGGGTGACCGCCTCAGCCGTAGAAGCGATCGGGACAATTGATGAATATTTTTTCCATTGATACCACCCGGCCGGATGATTGTAAATGTACCGCTCCAGGTATCGGAGCACCACTTCTCCGATTGACACGGGGGTGACTGTTTTTAAACCCGCCTCCATTTCGGACCGGGACACCACGGTAAATCGGTAGTGATGGTTCTGCCTGCGATGCATTATACCGAAAACAATGGGCGTATCGAGGCGTCGGGCCAGCACGTTAATGGTTCGATCCAGGTGGGTTGCTTTGCCTAAAAAATTGATCTGTTCACGACGCGAGGGTCGCCATTCATCGATTTCATCGCATTGCGTAATCACAACCCGATTCTCATTTAATTGGGTGAGCAGCTCACGCAGAATATTGGGCGTCTGCTCGGCATCGATGATCCGGGTCATAAAGCGCTTGGCCTGCTGCTCAGAAGCTTCTCGCAAACGGCTGGACGAAAATTTGGCGATTATCGTGACCGGAAACCGATGATGTCCCAGAAAAGCCGGGATCAGTTCTACTCCGCCAACATGCCCGGTTATTAAAAGGAGGCCTTTGTTGTGTTCCAGTCCCCTTTGGATCGTCTCAAGCCCATCGAAATCCACATGCGATCCGACAAAGGCCCTTAAAGTTTCACCGGCAGCGTATGCATTGAACAGCTTTTCGTAATAGTGGGCGACAATGCCCTGCATGACCTCTTTGGTCACGGCCTTGAGCTCCGGTTGCGTTTTTCGTTCTTTAAATACGGTTTTTACAGATGTTCGAATCTTGCTTTTCTCCTGGCAATTGATTGAAAAGTACAGCCATGCCAAGAGTTTTAGGTAATAATAAGCGAAGCGCCACCCCAATTTTTGATACGCATAGATGTTGATGCGACATTGCAAAAAAGTGCTAATATTGATTCCCATTGGCTTTCCCCAAACACCGTGTTTTGTACGAATACCCCGTGCCCTGAAAGCGTTGGCACGATGCAATATATGATTTATGCCTGTATAGCATCGGGATAAAAAATCTTTGCCCAGGAAACAAGCTTTATCTCTCTCAATAAGCGTGCCAGGTATCACATCTTTTTAAACTTTGATGCGGAATAGGCGCGCTAAGGCCAAAACATCTCATTTTATGGACTCTAAATCTATCGTTTGGCGGTATTTTCAAGGACCGATCGTAACCTTTGCACAGAAAAATGGGCACTCGCGCCCATTTTTCTGTGCAAAAACGCCTTAGCATGGTTTGACGCGCGTCCCGATTTGTGGTCATATAACGCCGATGGTGTAAAAAATGACCGCCCAAATGGAACCAAAAATGGCCGAATTTCGAAAAACAACAATTCTGGTGGTTGACGATGAGCGGGGTGTCCGCCAATCGTTCAATATGGTTTTGAAGGATGACTACCTTGTGTTGCTTGCGGCAACGGGCGCTGAGGCGCTAAAGATAATCGAAAGAAATCCGGTCGATCTTGTCTTGCTCGACATCCTTCTGCCGGATGTCAAAGGCCTCGACCTGTTAAAGCAGATCAAAGCAATCGATCCGCGGGTCGAAGTTATTATGGTAACCGCCGTCAAAGAAATCCAGACCGCTGTACAAGCCATCAAATTGGGCGCTTACGAGTATATCATGAAGCCGTTTGTCGTGGACGACATCGTTATCGCGGTGAGTCGCGCTTTGGAAAAAAGACGGTTGATCAAGGAGGTTACCTATTTAAGACATGAGCTTAAACGCTATCAGCCCTTCGAAAAAATGGTCGGCCAGGATCCCCAATTGTTAAAAGTTTTTGATCTCATCGCCACGGTCTCCCAAAGCGATGGTGCTGTACTGATCCAGGGTGAAAGCGGTACCGGCAAAGAGTTGGTTGCACGAGCCATTCATAACCGCAGTCCGCGACGCAAAGATCCCTTTGTGGTCATCAATTGCGCAGCCATTCCATCGTCATTAATGGAAAGTGAGCTTTTCGGGCATACGAAAGGGGCTTATACGGGTGCCATCAATGCCGCCACTGGTAAATTGGAAATTGCGCATAAAGGCACCATCTTTCTAGACGACATAGACTCACTTAAATTCAGCATGCAGGCCAAGCTACTGCGGGTCATCCAAGAGAAAGAGTTTGAACGCCTGGGGAGCACCAAGGTAATCAAAATCGATGTCCGGTTCGTGGCGGCTTCGAATAAAGATATAACGGATCTGATTCTCAAGGAGAATTTTCGTGAAGATCTTTACTATCGCCTGAATGTATTTCCGATCCTATTACCCCCGCTGCGAGACCGCAAGGGAGATATCCCTTTATTGCTCGAGCACTTTTTAGCCGCGCAAGCGCAAAGAACCGGAAAAACCGCCAAGCATTTTTCGGACAAAGCCATCAAGATTTTGTCTGATTACGATTGGCCCGGTAATATCAGAGAGTTGCAGAATCTGGTCGAAAGATTGTTCGCAATTACCAAGGGCAAGACAATTCACATCGAAGATCCTTCACCAGGCAGCATCAGAAAAGTAACAACCCGGATCGTTCCACTCAAAGAGGCGGTCAGGGATTTTGAGCGAAAATACATTGCTCAAGTTTTGACGCGGGTTAACGGCAGCCGCAAAAAGGCTTCCGAGAAACTCGGAATTCATCGCAACACCCTCCTGAAAAAGACCGCCAAGTAAAAAATCTCCATTCATTTTTGCCTCTAAAAGGGCGGCCCTCTGAACTTTAACCAGTATATAAAAGCAGTTATCGCGGCTCTGGATTATGATTCTCACCTTTTAATCCAAAAACAAGTATCTGAAGATTTGTTTCCATCCATTGCGGTGCCAGATGACATGCACATTATTTTGTGCATGTCGTGGCGTTTATGGCAATCCAACGTGTGTTTTATCCGTTAATGTAACGATCGATTATTTCTGATCATAATTGGTACGCACAATTCTTAACCGCTCCCCTTTAGACGCATAGGGGCCGCTGAGCGCCACGGTAATTGAAGGAGTTGCTGTGAATTGCGACCTTATACCTAATAGTATCAAACAATTAATAGGATTTAGGTCAACTGCCGCACAACCTGAAAGGCCATGCTCATCCGAATCAAAAAGCACGATTATAGGGTCTGCAACCAGCGGTTACTATCAGGCCGACCTGTTTTGTGTTCACAGCGGAATGTAAAAAATGACGAGCGTTATTTATGGCACAACCCTTGCAGATTCGATTGTCGGGCTATTGGGTCGCTGGTTCTCCATGGCCGGTATTATAGCGGAGGGTATTGCAGATGGGAACACACCAGATTCTGCTTGCAGACGAGTGTCAACTGGTATTGAAAAGTCTGGGCCCCTTGTTGCAAAGCAAAGGCTATCAGGTAACAACAGTCGACAATGGAGCCGAAGCCGCAAGTTTGATAAATCAAAATAAGTTTGATATAGTCATTGCCGATATTCAACTCAAAGCCCTCACCGGGATCGAGGTTTTTCAGGAAATAAAAAGAGCTCATCCCGGAACCACGACCATTTTGCTGACAGGAAGCGGTGATACGACGCCCTTTATCAACGCCCTTAGACCGGATGCTGACGATTTTCTGCTTAAGCCCTTTGAACCGGAAGAAATCTTTTTTAGAATTAAGCGCTGCATCGAAATTCTCAACCTGAAAAAGAAACTTCGCTGAAACTGACTGGACATGCAAAAAATTCTAATCGTTGATAACGACCCGATCATCCTGCGGTTACTGACCAAACTGCTAGAAGAAAAGCACGGCCATGAGGTCTGGGTTGCACCGGACGGCTTGACAGCGCTCAACATCCTTAAAAGCGTCACCCCGGACGTCATGTTCGTTGACCTGATAATGCCTAATATTTCGGGCGAACGGTTGTGCCGTATCGTACGAAGCCTACCGGCACTTGCCTCGGTCCCCATCGTTGTCCTATCCGCCATCGCTGCCGAAGTTTCACATGATGTTAAGGCGTTCGGCGCGAACGCTTGTATCGCCAAAGGACCTTTCGACAAAGTGGCTGAATATATCCTGGCGATTCTCGACCAAATCAGCCGGGGCCAAGTTGAAAGTTTAAGCACAACGGTTCATGGTGTGGACGAAATTCATCAGCGTCAAATCACCAAGGAGTTGCTTTTATACAAAAAACACCTCGAATCGATTGTGGGTGTTATGTCCGAAGGAGTGCTCGAACTGACACCTGAAGGTAAGATCATTTTTGCCAATCCGGCAGCGGTAGTGATTTCCGGAAAGACTGAAAATAAATTGATAGGTCTGGATTTTCCGAGCTTGGTTGCCACCAAAGACAGATCCCGGACCAATAAAATGATAGCGGAAGCTCAAAGCACGCGCCAATCTACCCCGGAAAATTTGCCGATCACAATCAATGGTGCGCTCGTCACCCTCGACATCTTTCCCCTAAATGAAGACAACGAAAAAAAGTTATTCGTTCTTTTAAATGATGTCAGTGAAAAAAAACGGGTCGAAAAAGTTCTGCGCCGACAGAATGAATACCTATCTGCCTTGCACGAAACCGCGTTGGGCCTTTTAAACCGCCTGGATATGAACGAGCTCCTCGAAGCCATCATTGAACGTGCGGCGCAATTAACCGATACGCAACACAGCTTTATATATCTTCTCGAAGAGAGCACGGGCAAAATGGAGTTGCGGTTGGGGCGGGGCTTTTTTAAAAACCTAATCAACCTAGAGGCCCAGCTAGGCTTGGGATTGGGCGGCAAGGTTTGGGAAAGCGGCAAATTGTTGTGGGTTAAGGATTACGCCAACTGGCATGGACGTTTGCCCGCAAAATTGTTTGATGCGATCGGCTCCGTTGTCGGCATGCCTCTCTACGCGGGGCACGCCGTTATCGGTGTTATTGGGATGGCCCACCTGGCTGAACAGCAGTTTACTCAGGATGATATATCCGTTCTGGAGCGATTTGCGGAACTGGCATCAATTGCGCTCGACAATGCGCGCTTATATGGCGACATACGGCGTAAGTTAAGCGAGCGCGAAGCTGCCGACCGTGAAAAAAAACAACTGCAAGCCCAGTTACTGCAAGCGCAAAAAATGGAAGCTGTGGGCACGCTAGCCGGTGGGGTCGCCCATGATTTCAACAACATTCTGCAAGCCATAACAGGTTATACCGAGCTTTTGCTGCTCAAGCAGAAATCAGATGATCCCGGGCATAAAGATCTGCAGGCCATAAAAGAATCGGCCCTGAGAGCCTCAAATCTTGTTAAACAATTGTTGGTTTTCAGCCGCAAAATGGAAAACAAATACGAGGCAATCCAACTCAACGAGATTATTCTGGACATCGCCAAAATGCTAGAACGCACCATACCTCGCATGGTAAAAATAGAAATGGTTTTAGAAAATCGTCTTGAGCTGATCAATGCGGATGTTACTCAGCTCGAACAGGTGTTGATGAACCTGGGTGTCAATGCTCGCGACGCAATGCCCGACGGTGGAACCATCACCATCAAGACGCGCAATGCAATCCTGGATGAAGCTTTTTGCAACACCCATGTGGGGGCCAAACCGGGTGAGTATGTTGGTTTGGTGGTATCGGATACAGGCCACGGCATGGAGCAAGAGATTCTAAATCATATCTTCGAGCCTTTCTTCACAACCAAACAAAGGGACCAGGGGACCGGTCTTGGACTGGCAACCGTGTATGGCATTATCAAGGGTCACGGAGGTTTTATTTATTGTTCCAGTGAACCGAGGCACGGGACGACTTTTGACCTATATTTTCCCGTGCTGCAAACCGAGGTTCGAACGGATGTTCCCCAAGAAGACGAAAGCGCTCATCTGTCTCAGGGCCAAGAGACTGTTTTGCTGGTCGATGATGAGGAAATTATTCTCGATTTAGGCCAAAGAATATTAGAAAGCCGCGGCTATACAACTCTTATGGCTACCAGTGGCGAAGAGGCGCTCAAGATCTATGAAGCGCAGCGGAACGAGATTGACCTGGTGATTCTGGACGTCAGCATGCCCGGCATGGGCGGATATAAATGCTTGGAAGGGCTTATAAAACTTAACCCCAAAGTCAAAACGATCATTTCCAGCGGCTATTCTGCAACCGGCAAAGTCAAAGCCGCACTTGAATCCGGGGCTTCAGGCTTTATCGGCAAACCCTATATGATTGCGGAAATGTTACACAAGGTTCGTGAAATTCTCGATATGCCCGCCTAGCCGCCAACGCTTGACATCAGGCCCCGACCTCCCTAACTTAAGACCATCAATACCCTGCAATGATTATTGCTTGCGGCAGATCACGTAGAAAAAGATTTCGATACTAAATTATAAATTCAGATCTGAAAGGTTTAAACCATCGCATGGTACAGAAAAAATTTGATTTCTGGCAGGATCACTCCGCCAATTATCTTGAGATGGCTTTTCGCAACGATCACAATGAAGTTATTTCCATTCCAGATGGTTACGCAAAAAAAACCGGCGACTGCGGTGACTCGATCGAATTTTTTCTGGTGGTTCACAAAGAGACCATCGAGCGCATCGGTTACCGCATCAACGGCTGTCGCAACACCTATGCCTGTGCCAACACGATCGTGCAAATGGTCGAAAGTCAGCCTGTCAGTCGTGCCTGGGACATAACGCCGGAACAGGTAGCCGCTTTCCTTGAAACCCTTCCAGCCGATCACTTCCATTGCGCTGAACTGGCCGTGGGCGCTTTGTATTTAGCCTTGGCCGATCTTCAGGACACACAGCGCGCACCCTGGAAAAAACTCTATCGCTAAAAATATCACGAACAACAAAAGCCGCACATCAACCCTGGGTTCACAACCGGTTTCAGGCACCGCCTGGCGCTCTTTTTACACTTGACATAAATGGGCATGTTGTTTATAGCTCATTCCTTGAATATGTTCGCGTAGCGGTGCTTTTGGCTCGTTTGAAGCACCCATTTTTAAACCGGTTTCAGAAGGGGCGCACACCAAGTTTACCGAAGATCGCGCACCCACAAAGCCGCCGGATTCTCAATCCTAAAACGCATCGCATATAGCGACGAGACTGCGTAGCGAGGAGTCGTTCCGTATATGGGGCTCGCAAAACTATTAGAACAGCATGAAGACACCATTATCAAAGAATGGTTTGAGGTGGTGATCAAAACCTATGCCCCCGACACTGCCCAATTTTTAAAAAGCCAAAAAGACGCCTTTGGCAATCCTGTCGGCAACACCTTCTTACAAGGAATCAAGGGACTGTACGCACAGCTTCCCAAAGCCACCGATCGGGAAGCGCTTAAACGAATCCTCGACCCAATGATTCGAATTCGGGCGGTCCAAGCTTTTGACCCATCCCAAGCACTCAGCTTTATCTTCGATTTAAAACAAATTCTGAGGGCCCGGCTGAATTCAAAGATCGTCAAAGCCCAGGTCCCGGATGCAATGCAAAGGCTTAATTTCAAACTGGATCAGATCGGCTTGATTGCTTTTGATATCTATATGGAATGTCGGGAAAAAATCAATCAAATCAAGGCGAATGAAACCAAGGATAGAACACTCAGGGCCTTCGTGCGCGCCGGATTGATCACCGAGACGGCCGAAGAAGGGCCGGACCCCAACATGCATTAACCTTAATTAATGATGACGGCTTCAGGCATTCGGACGCGTTCTCCGCTGCCAAGTGGCCAAAGAGTGAGGTGCTGTTAAATGAATTATAAGTACATATCTTCTCTCATTGCAGTTATTGTACTCTTTCTGATCGCCTACGTGGGTGTCGAAGCGGTGGGACTCCAGGTTCTTTTCGGAATCATTCTCCCATACTTGGCGGTGATCGTCTTTGTTGCCGGGTTTATTTACCGCGTGATGGGGTGGGCGCAATCGGCCGTTCCGTTCCGTATCCCCACGACCTGTGGTCAGCAGAAATCACTGCCCTGGATCAAACCCAATAAAATAGACAATCCTTCGACAACCGGTGCAGTGGTTGCCCGCATGTTTCTGGAAATTGTGTTTTTCAGATCCTTGTTTCGGAACACACGCATGTCGCTCAAGGAAGGCAATAAGCTCTCATACAACCTGGAAATATTTCTCTGGGTCGGATCGCTGGCCTTTCATTGGGCCTTTCTCACGGTCACCATCCGGCATCTACGGTTTTTTACCGAGCCGGTCCCCATGGCGATTCAACTTTTGGAGAAAGTCGATGGCTTCTTTCGGATCGAAGTGCTTTACGATCTGGCCCAAGTCGGGTTGCCGGGGGTTTACCTTTCCGGTCTGGCCCTGCTGGCGGCCGTCACCTATTTGTTTGCCCGCCGACTGTTTATTTCGAAAGTGAAATATATATCGCTGGCTGCCGATTTTTTCCCCCTGTTCCTCATTTTTGGGATCGCTTTCACGGGCATTTTGATGCGCTATTTTACCAAGGTGAACATTGTGGCAGCCAAAGAACTCACCATGGGACTGGTCACCTTTCACCCGACCATCCCGGAGGGCATCGGTGGTGTTTTTTACGTGCACCTTTTTTTCGTGAGCGTGCTTTTGGCCTACTTTCCTTTCAGTAAGCTCATGCACCTCGGGGGCGTTTTTCTGAGCCCCACCCGCAACATGACCACCAACACTCGTGAAGTCAGACACGTCAACCCATGGAATTATCCTGTCCATGTTCATACGTACGAAGAATATGAAGATGATTTTAGGGAAAAAATGATAGAGGCCGGCCTGCCGGTGGACAAACAGCCGGAACCGGAAGAACCTGAAGTTGAAGCATCTGAAGATAAAGCGCCAGAGGAAAAGGAGTAACGAATGGCCGATGACCTTCCAAAATCAAATGAGCTGTTAGCAGCGCTGGACCATGGTCCTACGCCTAAGGATTGGATGGACACCCCTATTGATATCCGCAAAGGGATGTACTGCTATGCGGGAAACCCCAAAAGCTTAGAAACGCTCGATTTTCCCAACGCCCGAAAGTGGAACCCACTAGACGAAGACTGGAAACTGCCTGAAAACTGGAAAGAGATAATATACGAAGGCTTTCGGGAGCGTCTTGAACGGTTTCGGACTTTTAAAATTTTTATGGATATCTGCGTTCGTTGTGGTGCCTGTGCTGACAAATGTCACTTCTTTATCGGCACTGGCGATCCGAAAAACATGCCGGTTTTACGGGCGGAATTGCTGCGCTCGGTTTATCGCAACGATTTTACCAAAGCCGGTAAGATCCTGGGCAGACTGGGTGGTGCCCGACCCATGACCATCGATGTTCTAAAAGAATGGTGGTACTATTTATTCCAGTGTTCGGAGTGCCGCCGCTGTTCGGTTTACTGTCCGTATGGCATCGATACAGCCGAAATCACCATCATGGGGAGGGAGTTGCTCAACCTGCTAGGCCTCAACATCGACTGGATTGCGACCCCGGTCTCCAACTGCTACCGCACCGGCAATCACCTGGGGATTCAACCGCACGCTTTCAAGGATATGATGGAATTCTTTGTTGAAGACATCGAGGAGGTCACGGGCCTCCAACTGGAACCGCAATTCAACAAGAAAGGGGCTGAAATCCTTTTTATCACGCCATCCGGGGATGTGTTTGCCGACCCGGGAACCTATACCTGCATGGGGTATATGCTTCTGTTTCATTATTTGAAGGAAAAATACGGATTTGATGTTACCTGGAGCACCTATGCCTCCGAGGGGGGTAATTTCGGGTTTTTTACGTCCCATGAAACCATGAAACGCCTGAATTCAAAGATGTACGCCGAAGCCAAACGGCTGGGTGTCAAATGGATTTTGGGCGGCGAGTGTGGGCATATGTGGCGCGTCATTCATCAGTACATGGACACCATGAACGGGCCGGCTGACTTTCTGGAAGAACCGGTATCCCCGATTACCGGGACCAAATTCGAAAACGCCAAGTCGACCAAAATGGTTCACATCGCCGAATTTACGGCCGACCTGATCAAGCACAACAAACTCGAGCTCGACCCCAGTCGCAACGAAAATAAAGTGATAACGTTCCACGACTCCTGCAACCCCTCCAGGGGCATGGGACTACTAGACGAACCCCGCTATGTCATCCAGAACGTCTGCAACCATTTTTACGATATGCCGGCCAACACGATTCGAGAGCAGACCTTCTGCTGCGGCAGCGGTTCGGGCTTGAATGCCGGTGAAGACATGGAGCTAAGAATGACAGGCGGTCTGCCACGCGCCAACGCAGTCAAGCACGTGCATGAAACCAAAGGGGTGAACATGCTGGCAACCATTTGCGCCATCGACCGTGCTGTTCTGCCGGCGCTAATGGAATACTGGGTCCCGGATGTAGACGTGACCGGCCTGCACGAACTCGTGGCCAACGCCCTGATTCAGCCCGGCGAAGCCAAGCGAACGACGGATCTACGCGGGGAACCGCTCCCAGGGATGGAGGAAGATGCTGATGAATGATAAGAAACTGATCGTTACGGGGTTACTCATTTTTGTCGTCCTGGTGTCATTCCCCTTTTGGTTTAATCGGGGGAAAGCAGCGCCCGCGCCCGAAGTCAAGCTCACAGACAAAGCCAAGGCTGCCAAGGCCTGCGTCATGGCGACCGATTATATGCGCGCGGAACATATGCAGCTTTTAGATCTCTGGCGGCATTCCGTGGTACGCAACGCCCAACGGACCTTCGTAAACCCCAGCGGTAAAGAATTTAATATGAGCCTTTCCAACACCTGCTTGGACTGCCATTCCAACAAGGCAGATTTTTGTGACAGCTGCCATAACTATGCTTCTGTAAAGCCCTACTGCTGGGACTGCCATATTGATAACCCGAAGGAGAAAAAGTAATGGAAAGCAGCAGACGACGCTTCTTGCAACTGGCGGGAATTTCGGCCCTTGGTTTGACGGCCAAACCGGTTTTGAACGCTTTTGCCGCGGAACACGGCGGAGAAGCACAACCGGAAATCGTCATCAAAAAGGGTGCCAACGCCCTCAAAGCCAAGCAATGGGCCATGGTTATCGATACCCGGGAAATTCACTCCAGCGAAGATATCGAGCCGATGATCGAGGCCTGTAACAAGATCCACAATATCCCCCAATTTGAGAATAAGCGGCACCAAATCATGTGGATTTGGGAAGAAGAGTACAAGCACGCCTTTACGGACAAGACCAATGCGTATCTGAATGAAGATGTCGAGCACAAACCGTTTCTGGTCCTCTGCAACCATTGTGAAGCACCGGCCTGTGTTCGCGCGTGCCCGACCAAGGCAACTTTTAAAAGAGAAAGTGACGGGATCGTGATCATGGATTTCCATCGCTGCATCGGTTGCCGTTTCTGCATGGCGGCCTGCCCCTTTGGCGCCCGAAGTTTCAACTTTCGGGATCCGCGGCCGTTTATCGAAGAGATTAACAAGGAATATCCGACCCGCACGCGAGGTGTGGTCGAAAAATGCAATTTTTGTGCGGAGCGGCTGGCTGTCGGGAAAATGCCCGCTTGTGTAGAAGTCTCCAACGGCATTCTCACGTTCGGTGATCTGTATGATTCCGAATCCGAGGTCAGGGAGTTGTTGCGAACCAATTACACCATTCGACGTAAGCAGACGCTGGGAACGTCTCCGGCTGTTTACTACATAGTGTGAGGTGAATATGCTTGAATTAGCATTTAAAGGTGGAAAGAGCTACTGGGGATGGATCGTGGCGCTGCTGGTTGTTATCGGGGGCGCCTTTGGCCTTTATCTCGGCCAAGTCAAACTGGGTCTGGGTATTACCGGTATGAGCCGGGATGTGTCTTGGGGTTTTTATATTGCCAACTTTACCTACCTGGTCGGTGTGGCGGCCGGGGGTGTGATGGTGGTCCTGCCCTATTACCTGCATGACTACAAAGCCTTCGGTAAGGTCACCATCCTTGGGGAGTTTTTGGCCATTGCGGCGATCGTCATGTGTTTGCTGTTTATTGTTGTTGACCTCGGCCAACCGACGCGCCTGTTCAATGTGCCCCTTTACCCGACACCCAACTCGGTTCTCTTCTGGGATATGATTGTCTTGAACGGCTATCTCTTTCTGAACCTGGTCATCGGTTGGAACGTGCTTGAAGCCGAACGCAACAGCGTCCATTATCAGATGTGGCTCAAACCGCTTATTTATGTTTCGATTCCCTGGGCCGTCAGCATTCACACGGTCACGGCCTACCTGTACTGCGGCCTGCCGGGAAGACATTTCTGGCTCACGGCCATTTTGGCTCCCCGCTTTTTGTCTTCAGCCTTCGCTGCGGGTCCGGCCCTGCTGATTCTTCTGTGCCTCTTTATCCGCCGGGCAACCAATTTCGACCCAGGCCGGGAACAGATTCAATCGTTGGCCAAGATTGTGGCCTATGCCATCACCATCAATGTCTTTTTCTTTTTGTGCGAAGTTTTTGTGGCCTTTTACAGCAATATTCCTGCCCATATGGATCATATCAAATACCTCTTTGTTGGCCTGCACGGGAAAGGGGCCCTGGTTCCCTGGATGTGGTCTTCCATGATATTTATGGTGGTTGGCATTATCCTGTTGGTCAATCCCATCACGCGAAAACACGAAGGGGTGCTGGCCTTCGGTTGCGTTGTCATTATCATCGGCACCTGGATTGACAAGGGTTTGGGGATGATTTCGGGCGGATTCGTGCCAAATCCCATGCATCATGTGAACGAATACATTCCCACCGGCCCGGAAATCGGTATTACCCTCGGGGTGTACGCCGTCGGTGCCCTGGTTCTGACGATTCTGTACAAACTCGCTGTATCGGTCAAGGAGGAAGTCCAGACCTAAGGCGTCTGCCAATAGAAGTGCATCACAAGAGGGTTGGCCCCCAATAGAGGGCCAACCCTCTTTTTAGTTTAGGCGCTCTTTTCCGCAGAAGATATACAAGCCGTCGCCTTCGGCCAGGCAGGCCAGGGTCATATTCAGGTGGGAGGCCAGTTCGACAGCCAAAGCCGTCGGGCGCGAGATGGCCACGAGGATCGGAATGCGGGCGCGGGACGCTTTTTGAACCAGTTCGTAACTGATGCGGGAGGACATAACCAAGAAAGCAGCCGCGTCCAAGTTCGCATCCAGGAAAACCGCGCCGATCGCCTTGTCAACCGCGTTGTGGCGCCCGACATCCTCGGCGACAGCTAGAAGGTCAAAGCGACCATCGTATACCGCTGCCGCATGTGCGGCGCGCGTTGTTTTTCGCAAGGGTTGAATGTCCCGGAGGGCTTCCAACCGCTGAAAAACCCGGTTGCGATCTAACACGCGGCCGTCTGGTAACGGCTTAATTTGCTGGATCAGATCGCTTACCAATTCCTTGCCGCAGAGGCCACAGCTGGTTTGACTGATAAAACCCCGCCGGTCCAAAATTTGGCTAATCTGGGAACGGCGGGCGGCGCTTAGCGTCACGGTCACGACATTGGTGTCGTCACCATCGCAAAACGCCATGGAGGTATAGTCGTCCTGGGTATCGATAATCCCTTCGGCCAAACAGAAGCCGGCAACATGGGCCAGTTCATCGCCCGGGGTTCGCATCACAACGGAATAGGGCTTGCCCTGTATCCGTATTGAAAGGGGCTCTTCACCAATCAGGTCACGCTGCGTTACCCGGGTGGTATCCTGATCCCAGCGCACGACGGATTGTTTTCGAAATCGATCCAACGAAAATCTCCCTTTTTTGGTACGGTTGCCTTCTGATCTACATGGTTCCATAATAAAATTCAAGCCAAGGAATATTCGACACATTTTGCTTGACAAATTATTTAGAAAGTTTAATATTTCACATTTTCGAGTCAAAGGCGACTGTAAATGTGCAAGGAGGATCATCGAGATGTACGCTGTAGTTGAGTCAGGCGGCAAACAATATAGAGTTGAAGAAGGGGTGACCCTGCGGGTCGAAAAGCTACCAGGCGAGGTCGGGCAGGAAATTGCATTCGACAACGTGCTTCTGTATTCCGATGGCGAAAACATGAAAATTGGCCAGCCGGTCTTGAGCGATGTGGCGGTTCGCGGCCATATTGTCGAACAGGGCAAAGCTGCGAAAATAATTGTTTTCAAGTATAAAAGAAGAAAAAGATTTCGTCGCAAGCAAGGACATCGGCAGCAGTTTACGGCGATCCAGATCGATAAAATTGATGCCTAAATAGTCCCCCGGCTCATTTCCGGTTGAGTACGCCGTTGGTGCCAGCGCCAGCGCCGCTAAGCCGGCAAAGAATTCCGACACAAGGCGATCAATTTAGAGGAGTGATCAAATGGCACATAAAAAAGCAGGCGGAAGTTCAAAGAACGGCCGTGACAGTAATGGACAACGGCGCGGTGTCAAGCGCTATGGCGGGCAAAAGGTCAAAGCCGGAAATATTCTGATTCGGCAACTGGGAACCAAAATCCATCCTGGCGACAATGTCGGTGTTGGTAAGGACTACACCCTGTTCGCCAAAATAGACGGTATCGTCGCCTACGAACGTACCGGCCGGTCGCGCAAAAAAGTAAGTGTATATGCCGAGTGAAATTCATTGATGAAGCAATCATCACCGTTCAGTCCGGGAATGGCGGTGCCGGCTGTGTGAGTTTCAGGCGCGAACGTTTCATTCCCCGAGGCGGGCCGGACGGCGGTGACGGGGGCAAAGGCGGAGACATCGTTTTACAAACAACCGCCCGTAAACGAACCCTTTATCATCTGCAGCATAAAAAACATTTCAAGGCTTCTAACGGATCTTCTGGCCAGGGCAAAAAGAAAACCGGAGCCAACGGCCAACCCCTTTTCATTGAACTCCCTCCAGGCACGATCGTAGCTGACAATGAAACTGGCGAAATTATTAAAGATTTTGTCCACCCAGGTGAAGTGTTTACGGTCGCTTTAGGCGGTCGCGGGGGACAGGGCAATGCGCGTTTCAAATCATCGACCCATCGGGCACCCCGGTTTGCGCAGCCCGGTGAACCCGGTCGCACGATCATGCTCAAACTGGAGCTAAAACTTCTGGCTGATGTCGGGCTTGTCGGGTTGCCCAACGCCGGCAAATCCACCTTGATCAGGTCCATATCGTCGGCCAAACCGAAAGTCGGCAACTACCCCTTTACCACGCTGACACCTTCTTTAGGGGTTGTTCAGACCAACTGGAGTGAACCCTTTGTCGTGGCCGACATTCCCGGTCTGATCGAAGGCGCCCACCGCGGGGCCGGGCTGGGAATCCGTTTTTTGCGGCACATCGAAAGAACGCGAGTTCTGATTCACCTAATCGATGTGTCCACCGTCGATCCTGAGCAGCCGTTAAAAGACTATAACGCCCTTATTCAGGAACTGGAACGCTTTGAAACCAACCTGGCCGTTAAACCCCAATTGCTGGTACTGAACAAAATGGATCTGCCCGGTTCCCAGGAAAGGGCTGATCTTTTCAAGACAGCGCTTGAGCGGTCCGACATACTGGCCATTTCTGCTCAAACAGGCCAAGGCATCGATCAAATGCTAACCCAAATCCTGGCAATGCTGGAGCTTGAGAATGCAAGCTGAAGCTGTCAGATGGTTTTCGAAGGTGCGGCGTGCCGTTGTCAAAGTGGGTAGTAATGTTCTAACCCAGGACAGCGGTCTCAACCATCAGGCCCTTCAATCGATCAGTCGGCAGATTTGTCAATTGATCGACAAAGACCTTGAAATTATCCTTGTGTCTTCCGGAGCAATGGCGTCGGGGTTAAAAAAAATGGGCCTGGGCCAGCGACCGGATGAAATTCCCAAACGTCAGGCCATCGCCGCCGTCGGACAGGCCGGCTTGATCATGGAGTATGAAAAAGCCTTTGCCCGGCATGATAAAAAAGTGGCTCAAATCCTATTAACCAGCGAAGACCTCTCCAGCCGCAAGCGCTATTTAAATGCCCGCAATACGCTGTATACGCTGCTGTCGTGGCGGGTTGTTCCCATCATCAATGAAAACGACACGATCATGGTCGAAGAGATCAAGGTCGGCGATAACGATAACCTGGCCGCCATGATCACCCTCTTGATGGATGCCGACCTGTTGGTCAACCTGACAGACATCGATGGCTTATTTACAAAAGACCCACGGACCCAGCCGGATGCAGCACTCATTCCAACGGTCGACACCATTACCAAACACCTTGAAAAAATGGCCGGGGATATTCCCGGGCCCCTTGGCAGAGGGGGTATGCTAAGTAAAATAAAGGCCGCCCGCAAAGTGACGGCGGTTGGTATTCCCATGATTATTGCGAACGGCCGGCGACCCGATGTTTTGTTGCAGCTGTTTGAGGGGAATCGTAAGGGGACTTATTTCGTGCCGAAAACCGGTCGCCTGGCCAGTCGCAAGCGTTGGATCGGTTTCACCCTGAAACCCCAGGGAAGGATTATCATCGATTCGGGCGCAGCCACCGCGGTCCTTGAGCAGGGCAAAAGCCTTCTGCCCAGCGGTATCATCGAAGTGGATGGTGATTTTACGGTCGGCGCGCCGGTCGAATTCAAAACGCCCGACAGGGAAGTTTTAGGCACCGGATTGGTCAATTACAGCGCCATCGAAATTCGCCAAATCAAGGGACTGAAATCGGGCCAAATAAAAAAATGTCTCGGACACAAACCGTACGACGAAGTCATCCACCGGGATAATTTGGTGGTGACCATCGATACGTAAGGAGCATGCATGTCCACTGAAACAACCATCAAGGATATGGCACGGGCCGCCCGCAAGGCTTCCCTTCAAATCGCCCGATGCGCACCTGACCGCAAAACCAAGGCCTTGCTGGGCATGGCCGATCAAATTGAGAACCAGGCGGCTGACATTATCGCCGAGAACCACAAAGACGTGCTGCATGCAGAAGAAGGGAAGCTCTCCCCGGCCATGATCGATCGCTTGCGGGTGACCGCAGCAACGATCAAAGCCATGGCGGATGGCTTGAGGGACGTTGCCCGCTTGGAAGACCCGGTGGGAGCCATTAGCAAAACCTGGACGCGACCTAACGGCCTACAGGTTTCGCGTATGCAGATCCCGCTGGGTGTCATCGGCATCATCTACGAGTCGCGCCCCAATGTCACCGTCGATGCCGCCGGCCTTTGCCTTAAAGCCGGCAATGCCGTTATATTGCGGGGCGGTTCGGAAGCCTTTCATTCGAATCAAGTCCTGGCGACAATCATTTCCAAGGCGCTCGCTGATAGCGGCCTGCCGGCCGAGGTCATCCAAATTGTTCCCCGACGGGATCGTACAGCCGTCAAAGCGCTGCTAGAACAGGAAGAATTTATCGATTTGATTATCCCCCGGGGCGGAGAGGGGCTGATCCGTTTTGTGGTCGCCAATTCCAAAATTCCCGTGCTGAAACATTACAAAGGTGTTTGCCATGTATATGTTGATGCGGATGCCGATTTAGCCATGGCCGCAGACATTTGCTTCAATGCTAAAGTACAGCGACCGGGCGTCTGCAATGCGATGGAAACCTTGCTGGTCAATCAAGCGGTTGCCGCAGAATTTTTGCCGCACCTTTCCCCACGCTTGCTGGCGGCAGGGGTTGAAATCAGAGGGTGTCCGGAGACCTGCCGTTTGATTCCAGAAGCCTCAGTGGCCCAGGCGGCGGATTGGCCGACCGAATTTCTGGATTTGATCCTCGCAGTCAAGGTCGTTGAGGACATGGATCAAGCCTTTGACCATATTGCGCAGTTCAGTTCCAATCATACCGAAGCGATCGTAACCTCCGATTATGGGCGGGCCCGCCGTTTTGTTCGCGAAGTCGATTCATCTGTTGTGCTGGTCAACGCGTCCACCCGTTTTAACGACGGAGGACAACTGGGTTTGGGATCCGAAATCGGTATCAGTACCACCAAGCTGCATGCCTTTGGACCGATGGGCGTCGATGAGTTGACCACTACCAAATTTGTGGTTTTTGGTGATGGTCAGATCCGCACCTAAGCCCTTGGATACGACCGGAGATCGCGTTCAGCCGAAACACCCCGTCCTACATGGGGGTTTACATTGCAGCCAAACCGTTTTATTTTGATCTTCTAAACAGAAAACCCTTATTTTGACAACCACGCTATAATTGGTAAACACAAGGTCAAATGATGCGCATCGGTCTTTTTGGCGGCACATTTAATCCTATTCATTTCGGGCATTTGAAGGTCGTCAGGGATGTTCAGGCAGGTCTGGCGCTGGATCAAATAATCTTTATTCCAGCGGCCCTGCCACCCCATAAAGCGCCCGACTGGATTGCTGACGCCGGAGACCGGCTCGCAATGCTGCGCTTGGCCCTGGCTGACAACCCCTTTTTTTTAACATCCGATATTGAATTACGGCGCGATGGTCCTTCCTACACCATCGACACGGTCCATTATTTCAAGTCCCGTTATCATGAAAAGGGCGAGCTTTTTTTAATTATTGGACTCGATGCGTTTCTTGAAATCGACACCTGGAAATCCTTTGAGGCCCTTTTCAAATCGATTCAAATGGTTGTTATGTCACGCCCCAGCGATCAGCACCCGGATGCTGAGGGTTATGAACAACAAATTGAAACCTATCTTAAAGCCACCATTTCAAGTGACTACCGTTATTCGAAGGAGCGAGGTTGTTACATGCACACCTTTTATCAACCGGTCGTTCCGTTTGCGGTCAGTCCGATGGCCATTTCGGCAACCCAAATTCGAGACCGCCTCAAGGACAATCAATCAATTCAGCATTTGGTGGCTGAAAGCGTTGTCGCGTACATCAACCAACGAGGACTATACCGATGACCGAACCGCTCGAAGCCTGGCTCGATCCTTATGTCAACGCGGTACTGGACCGCAAGGCATTGAACGTGACCATCTTGGATGTCCGACCGCTGACGTCCGTTGCAGATGGATTTATTATCTGCAGCGGTCGCTCGCACCGGCAGGTATCGGCCATTGGCGAATATATTCGGCAGAAATTGAAAAAGCAAAATATTCAACCCCTGAGCGTGGAGGGCCTGAAGGAAGGCCACTGGGTACTGCTCGATTATGGTCATGTAATCATACACATATTTTATGAACCGGTGCGCGATTTCTACGATCTTGAGGGCCTTTGGATCGATGCCCGGCGCATTAAGACAACCGGCCAGGAGCGATTGGAAAACGATCACACGGAGGGATCGAATAATGAATGACCACCGATTTTGTATGCTCATAATTCTGGACGGATGGGGGATTGAACCGGGCAACACCGGCAACGCGGTTGCGCTGGCCGATACCCCGCATCTAGACCAGTTGGCCCATCAATATCCCCAAACCCGCTTGCTGTGTTCCGGTGAAGCGGTTGGACTGCCCCATGGTATAATGGGCAACTCCGAAGTCGGACACTTGAATATCGGCGCCGGGCGTGTGGTCTACCAGGACCTGCTCCGCATTGATCATGCCATCGCCGACCAAAGCTTTTTTGACAACCCGGCCTTAACGGAGGCCATGGCCCGTGTTGTCGCGAATGGATCAACCCTGCATTTAATGGGATTGGTTTCAGATGGCGGTGTCCACAGCCAGCTGAGCCATTTGCTGGCGCTGCTCGATATGGCCCGCCAAAAGGGTCTCACGCAAGTGTGTGTTCATGCCATACTGGATGGAAGGGACACGCCGCCGGACGGTGGTGTTGGATACCTTGGCCAACTGCAAAAACATATCGAAAAACACGGCTTCGGCCGTGTGGCAACGATATGTGGCCGATTCTACGCCATGGATCGTGACAAACGCTGGGATCGGATTCAAGAGGCCTATCGGCTTTACACAGAGGGCCTGGGGACGCCGGCGAATGATCCGGTCGAATCCGTCAAAGCGGCTTATCAGCGGGGCGAAACCGACGAGTTTGTTCGACCCATCGTTTTGGCAGATACTGACGGCTCAACTTCAGGGACGATTAAAGACGCTGACGGGGTCATTTTCTTCAATTTCCGCGCTGACCGTGCTCGGGAAATCACCCGCGCCCTAACCGATCCTGATTTTGACGGCTTTAAACGTGACTGTTTCCCACAGTTAAGCGTTTATGTCGGCATGACCCAGTTTGATGAAAGCTTTGGTCTGCCGGTCGCTTTTGCGCCCAAGCACCTGGTAAACATTCTGGGTGCCGTGATCAGCGATAATGGACTTCACCAGCTCAGAATCGCCGAAACAGAAAAATATGCTCATGTGACGTATTTTTTTAACGGGGGCGAAGAAAAACCATTTCCCCATGAAGATCGCTGCCTCATTCCTTCTCCGCGGGATGTGTCTACCTATGATCAAAAACCCGAAATGAGTGCCTTGGAAGTTACGACTGAAGTTTTAAAACGCATTGCCGCTAAAACCTATGATCTAATTGTTTTGAATTTTGCCAATATGGACATGGTAGGGCATACCGGTGTGCTGACGGCCGCCATACAGGCCTGTGAAACGGTGGATCGCTGTATCGGCCAAATCATCGAAGCGGTAACCGCTCAAGGAGGGGTTGTGATCATTACAGCCGACCACGGAAATTCTGAAAAAATGATGGAGCCCAACGGAAAACCGCATACAGCCCACACGTTGAATCCGGTTCCGCTTATTTTAGTGGATGACACCCGCAAGACGGGCGAACTGCGGCAGGGTGTTTTGGCTGATATCGCCCCCACTGTTTTGCAAATCATGGCGATTGAGCAGCCGCGGGAGATGACCGGCCGCTCTTTACTGGAAAGATAAAATCATTACACGATTCTGTATAACGCGATGATGTCGCGCTAGGCACAAGGATCTAAACGAGGAGTGCTATGCCAGGCCCCCTTGACAGAGGACATGCGACTTTGACGGATTACATCACCGGCCGAATTATTCCCGACGTGGGCGCCGAAGCCAATCGTCAAGCCGTAGAGATCTTTCTGGTGGAATCGCAAGGATTTGCCAAGTCGCAGATCGAGGTCGATACGCCTCTTGAAATGAAGCTTGACGATGAAGTTTATCGTTCGACCGCTGATCTAGCGGTTACGATCGACGGTCAGTATATGATCGTGATTAAATGTGCAGCCGGATCGCTTGGCTCGCGTGAGCGTGAAGTATTGGCTGCCGCCCGATTGCTAGTGGAATATCAGGTTCCCCTGGCAGTTGTTTCGGACGGCCGTACTGCGCTGGTGTTCGACACACTGACCGGGAAAAAGCGAGGCGAAGGGTTGGACGCCATCCCCACGCGCCAGGAACTGGCCGATTACGCCGGCACAATCTCCCTGGCGCCGTTGCCCTCTGATCGGCGCAAGCGGGAACAGCTGATTTTTCGATCCTACGACAGTATGAATGTCAATGTCATTCGGCCGCAAGCGTAAATGCTCGGGCCCCAGGGCCGAGCATTTACTATAGCCCGGCCACGTCCTTACCGCAATGTTTGCAAACATGGGCCCGTTTTTTAATCACTTCGGCACAAAATGGACATTCGCGGGTAAAAAAGCGGGTGTGTATTTTGGTCACCGCCTCGACCACGGCTTCATCGACCCGATCGTTGCCGACCCGCAGGTTGCGCAAGGGCTCAATCACGTCAAGATCGCCGAGGTCGCCGAGCATTTCGGCCGCCTTTAACCGCACGCGAGTCGGCTCGGTGGGATCCAAAAGCATTAATAAAACGGCTGGCCCGTCCTTCTGGACATAACAGTCGGCCAGGACTGAAAAGCCCTTTTTGATGGCCTCTTTGAGCATTTCCTCCTGCATCATGACCTGGTCGTCGATTATCTGTCCATGTCCGCCTGTTGGGCTGAAAACCGGCATGAATTCATACGTTTCGGTCATTGGATAGCAGATACAGCGGTAGGATGCATTATGGGCATAATTTTCCTTTAGGTTGTCCCAACCCTGTTTATAGGCCGGACACTCATCGTTAAAACAGACGTATAAATAAGGCGTGCCCCATCCCAGTCCATCGCCGACGTTAATCGGTGGTACCTCCCATAGGGTCATTTCCCCTTCGCAATGGGGACACACGGGTTTGTCCGCTGCTAAGATCTTCTCTAGAACCTGGTCTCTGGTTTCAAAGGTCATTTTTCCTCCTTGGTATGTAAAAAAATCCCCCGTGGGGGGATTCCAGTATCTTTGAAAAAATTTACATAAATTTATCGATGCGTTGCGCACAGGGTTGCTCAACCTCTCTTACTATAAGTATGGATCGCTGCCACGCAACCTAATTTTTCGGTGTTCTAAGCCTGATATAAAGGCGTTGGTGACAACCGTGAGCGCTTACCGCCACACCGCTCAAAGTCCCGGTCCGAATGAGACGTCGGCAACATCCCATTGACAACAACTTTTAAATTCAGATAAATAGGACCATACCGTAGGTTCAAGGCTGCAAATCTACAATCACACGGTTCGCCAAAGTCAAAGGAGAGATGTTTATGTATCGGGACAACCCCATGAAGAAAGTATCGTGGCCGGATTTGCAAAAGATGACAGTTAGAGAGCGAAGCGCCCTTTTCCTGCGAAACGGAAACCCCTATCATGTTCTGGCGGCCCAACAATTTGACCGCCCAATAATTGAGCGGCTTTGCGAACTGTCCACTAAAACAAGGCGGATCGGCAAGACCAAAGGAGGGATCCATTTTTTGCAGGAGTTGCTGTCGGAGAAACGGGCCATGCTCTATTTCGCTCAACCTTCTTCGCGCACATTCCTCTCCTTTTACGCCGCCTGCCAGTTGATCGGTATCCATCCGGCCGAAGTCCGGGATGCATCGACATCCAGTGAAATTAAGGGGGAATCACCAGAAGATTCAGTTCGGACCTTCAGTTCCTATTTTGATTTGATCATCATGCGCCACCCGGTGGGCGGATTTGCCGAACGGATCGCCTGGCTGCTGTCCAACAGCGACCGGACGATCCCGGTGCTCAACGCCGGCTCCGGCCAAGACCAGCACCCAACCCAGGCCCTGCTCGACATCTATACCCTAGAGCGCAGCTTTGAAAATACCGGTGGCGTTGACGGCAAGAAGATCGCTTTTGTTGGAGATCTTGCCAGGGGGCGAACCGTGCGGTCCTTGGCTTACATTTTGACACTTTACCAAGGGGTCAAACAATATTTCGTTGCGCCCAAGTCGCTGCAAATCCGGGATGATATTTTGGCGGCGCTGGACAATGAAGGGCATGACTACGAAGTTAGCTACGATTTTGAAAAGGTCATTCCAGAGGTCGATGCCATTTATATGACCCGCATTCAGGATGAATGGGACACCGCCGAAGAGAGTCGCATGATCGACACCTCTCCGTATCATTTTAAAGCGGTGCATCTCGAACTGCTCAAAAAGGATGCCGTCCTTTTGCATCCCCTGCCACGTCGCAATGAGATCGCCCCTGAAGTCGATGCTGATCCGCGCGCCATTTACTGGCGGCAGGTGCGCAACGGCATGTGGATGCGGGCCGCTTTAATGCTGACGATCTTCGATCGCACCCGGGAAATCGATGAGTATTACGAAGATTTGATGCGCTGAAAGGGTTTAATATGTTACACTTAATTTCGCTCGAGGATTGGTCCCGAGCGCAAATCGAAGCGGTGCTCGATCTGGCGCAGTCCATTAAAAGTGCCCCTGCAGATTACGAGAACCTTCTGCACCGCAAGGTGCTGGTGATGGTTTTTGAAAAGCCGAGCCTTCGCACCCGGGTATCTTTTGAAACCGGTATATGCCAGATGGGCGGCGATGCGATTTACTATGACATGTCGACCTCGCCTATGGGCGCCGGCAAGGAAACCATCCACGATACGGTCAAAACCTTGAGTCGCTATGCCGACTTGCTTATGGCGCGTCTCTTCGAGCATGCCCATATGGAAGAGATGGCCCGCTTTGCCGATATTCCGGTCATAAACGGTTTGACCAACTTCAATCACCCGTGTCAGATTCTGTCTGATCTACTGACAATAAAAGAGAAAAAAGAATCATTTCAAGACTGTACGCTTGCATACCTGGGTGACGCCTGCAACAATGTTACCCACTCGCTGCTGTATGGGTGTTCGAAAATGGGCATTCATGTCCGGGTGGGGTGCCCGCAGGACCCAGACGCCCAGCCGTTGCCCGAGGTTCTGGCGGCCGCCAAGAAAACTGGCGCGCAAACCGGTGCCTCCGTATCGGTGACCCATGATGCGGCCGCAGCGGTTCAAGGTGCGGATATTGTCTACACCGATTCCTGGATGAGCTACCACATTCCCAAACAAGCCTTGGCGTCCCGAGTCAAGCTGTTTACCCCTTTTCAGGTAAACGCCGAACTGATGTCCCAAGCCGCACCAGATGCAATTTTCATGAACTGTCTCCCGGCCAAACGCGGCTATGAGCAGACCGCCGAGGTTATCGACGGCCCCCAGTCCGTGGTGTTCGATCAGGCTGAAAACCGGTTACATGTTCAAAAAGCGATTATGGTCACCTTGGTTGAAAAAGCGGGCTGATTGATCCACCCATACCTGAGGACGGCCATTCTCATCGTAGCTCTTATCATTTGTTTATAGGTGCTTGGAATAATCTAAGTGGCTAAACGGCTTAGCTGTTGGGCCCGTAAATCTGGACCTTGATGGCCTCTTCCAGTTTAATAGACCAAGGGGTTTCCCATTTTCCGTCCTTAAAGACCTGCAGATTCTCGGCGTTCACCGATTTGTACTGCTTATTGACCTCGCCGGTAACCTTGACCCTTTTGTTGATATAACGCGCCAAAATCGCCCGGTCCATATTGGGCACAAAATAAAATTGATTGTCATAGGTGAACACGCCGAACGTTTTCTCGTGGGCAATTAGCGGATCTTCTTTGCCTACTGGGCAGACTTTGCCCATCGTTACACAGGTGAATCCTTGGATCGATCCCTCGACCGCGCCTGCAACGGCCAGGCCGGGTAGCAGAATCAATGCAACGGCCATCGCCAAGTAAAGTTTAATAAGCTTGCTTTGCATAATGACGCCTCCCTCTTCTACGGTGAAATATAAATTAGTTAGGGTATACGGTGAAGTGTTTGACTGCAGGTATCGATTGAATATCAATACCTTGCTTTAAATGAGTATAAACACCGGTGAGGGGATGTCAATGTTCAAAATGTCACATTGTGGCATTTGTCTGTTGGGTGCGGCCGTCAGACCGTTAACGCTTGTTAGAACCATACGGGGCCAGGTCAAAACGGTGGGTAATACAGGCGGGCAGCTCTTCTGAAAAATGGGTGACGTACAGGATTTGGGTCGCGGATTGGGTGGCAATTGCATCGATGCATGCTCGGATGATCCGGCGGTTGGCCGGATCCAACCCTTGACACGGTTCGTCGAGAACCAGCAGTTCGGGTGCTTTGACCATGGCCCGGGCCAGCAGTAGCATGCGCCGTTCGCCATAGGAAAGCAGATCAAAACGCTGATCTTGCAGGTGGGTTAACGCTAAACGTGCAATCCACTGGCCGGCAACGCGGTGCTGGTGAGGGTTGGCATGCCGATATAAACCAACCGAATCGAAAAAGCCGGAAAGGACCACATCGAAGGCCCGCAGCGGTTTGCGGTAACCGAGCTGAAATTCAGACGATACCAGCCCCAGGTGCTGTTTGATCTCCCAGATGCTTTCCCCACTGCCCCGGCGGTGGCCAAACAGATAAATTTCATTGGCGTAGGCCTGGGGCTGATCACCCGTAATCATCTGTAAAAGGGTAGTTTTTCCGGAACCGTTGGGACCGATCACGGCCCAGTTTTCTCCTTTTCGAACGGTCCAGTTGAGGCGCTTGAAAATAGTCTGGCCGCCGTACTGGACGGTGACATTGCGCATGTGAACCACATGCGCGGACGTTTTGGGGGCTGGCCCGCTTTGCGATGGTGCCCGTGCCGGCTGCAGCTTCCCATTGAAAGACGGGGGATGATCATAAAGCGCTTTCATTTGATCGGTGGTTAATATTTTTTCCCGCGGCCCCTGGCAAAAGATGCGACCCTCTTTTAATCCCAACACGTTTGAAAACTCGGACAAGATGTAATCGGCCCGATGCGTTGCCAGGACCACCTGGACCCCGTTTTGGATCAGCGCACGGACCGCAGCGGTTAGTTGCGTTCGGCTGTCATGGTCAAGTCCCTCGAAGGGTTCGTCCAGAACCAAAAACCCTTGTGATTGCAATACAGCACAGGCAATTAAAACCTTACGGCATTCACCGTTGGACAAAGACCGTAGGGGTCGGTCCCAGAGAGGATCTATTTTTAGGGCCTTCAAGATCTTTAGTGCCGGGCGGTTTTTATCGGACGGATCGATTTGCGCTGTTTGCATCAACTGTGCAGCGGTCAGCTGATCGTTGAAGTTGCCGCTGAAAAAGCGGGCTGCGTCGCGATCCTGTTCCCGGGCAAGCAGCCGTTGCTGCAACTCGAAAGAAACATACCCGATGGCGGCCGGCTGCGCTTTTCGATGATAGCGCTGGATGTTACCTCCCACAACCGGCGTCTGGCCCGTGATCGCGCGCAGCAACGTTGTCTTGCCCGAACCATTGGGTCCGATCACGGCCCAATTCTGACCTTTTTCAATTTGCCAGTCCGTTGCGGGCAAAATCTGCCGATCCCGAATGCGCAACGTGACATTATCAAATAAGATCAAATGGTTATGTCTGTTATCCGCCATCATTGCCTACTTGGTGCTCGTCTACAAATGTAATTTTCAGTGCCGGGATTGGGAAAAAAGGCCATTTATAGATGAAAACTATTTGAAATCCTTACCCATAAGTGCAAAAGCCGATGTTCCAACGAGGCCGAAAAAAAAGGCCACCAGGAAATTGGTTTCAGGACTGATCTGCCACAGGAAGGCACCTCCGAAAGCGGCCACGGATACAATGATATCGCGTATAAGATAGTACAGTCCGAACATGCCGGCTTTACAGTTTTCCGGCGCCAATTCCAAAATCAGCGCTTTGCGCGTGGGCTCACCAAACTCCTTGAGCCCACGCAGGATAAACGCCAAAACCAGGGATTCGAAGGACCGGCAATATATGAGAGCCAAAGGGAACATTGTGAAAAATACAAATGTAATGACCACGAACGGCTTTTTGGTGCTTCGATCGGCCAGGTAGGCCACGGGAATGTAGACCAGCACCGCCGTGACCATTTCAATGCTCGTTAACAACCCGAATTGCACTGCCGTTACCGGTTGATCGATAACCTTCATGCACCAGATAACGACAAAGGCATAGGGAATTTGCTCGCAAAAGCGAATCAGGATATCGGCTGCCAGCAGCCGTTTCATCGATGCGTTCATCAAAGCCAGCAGCTTGAATGGGTTTTTTTCCGGTCTGAGCGCTTCACGGTTGTTACCGCTCGATCGGCTGGGTTCCTGGATCAACTTCTGCTGAAGAACCATGGCAACCAAAGCCAACGCAAGTGCGACCGTGAAGGCGATGCGCACCCCTGTCTTTTCACCCCACGTGGCAATGCAGAGGCCTCCCAGGATCGGGCCCAAGGCCATCGGAAAGCGGCGCACCAGGGAGTGCATGCTGACGCCCATGGTCTGCTTGTTCTTGGGCAGCACCTGGGAAATCAGGCTCATGGTAGCCGGCAGAGAAATGGCCGACCAGGACAGAAAAAAGGCTGCGCCAATGAGCACGGCCTGCCAGGTTGGGATCAGGATGACGAGCAGAAAGCCCCCCATGGCGAAAAGGTTGAAAACGAGCAATGATCGCTTGGTGCCCAGGCGCTCGGCAAGATACCCGCCCGGGAAGGCGTAAAGGGCCGACAATAGGTTGTCCATGCCATTTAGAAGACCAACTGAAAGGATGCTGCCGCCCACGGCGATCAGGTAGATGGGCAAAAACCGTTCGGCCATGCGCTCGCCCATACCGACCAGTATCACCATCCCCAGAAGGCCCAGGGTGCTGCGCTGCAGACCCAAGAATGCTGAAAGCCGTTTGAACAGCGGAGCATTCGCACGATTGGGGGTCATTCAAGCGCCTCGGTCCGGATGCCGTTAGGTCGAATCATGGGGACCGCCCTAATTGTCAAGAGCGTGTTTGACCAGATGTCCGACTTCCGGGAATATCAGGGCCTTGCAGGCCAACTTGCAGGCATTGAGGCTACCCGGTAGACAGAACAGGAGGGTCTTTCCCCGTACCCCGGCCGTTGCCCGGGATAACAATGCCGCGGAATCGATTTCCTCATAGCTTAGCTGAGCAAACAGGGGCCCAAAGGCCGTCAATTCCTTATGGAACAGCGGGCGCACCGCTTCAATGGTGACATCCTGCGGGCCGATACCGCTTCCACCGGTTATTAAAACAACCTCCGGGGCGTGTTGGTGCAAGACATCATGCACTGTTTTGGATATCATTTCAGCCTGGTCTTTCACGACCTGATGATAGACAACCACGAGTCCCTCTTTGATCGCCCGTTTTACCATCCAGTGACCGCTCTTGTCCTCATCGATAGAGCGCGTGGTCGAAACTGAAATTACGGCCACTTTAATTATGTGAGGCGCGTTGGCTTTGTGCTCTTGGGTGCCCATTCAAATTTCCTTTCAAAATATAGTGGTTAAACGATTCAATATGACAAGACATCGCCATTCTGATGGCGAAGGTTCTACCAGCGTATTGTGGGTCGGTGTGTTTAAGTGCGCTGGCTCACCCCATTATCCGCACGGTCAACTCTTTCTATCTTTGGGGTCCCTCGGGCAGTCGAAAAGGTGCTCGAGCGAAATCGAATAAACAATGGTGCGCTTCCTGTTTGTATATCAGGCCAGCTTTTAAGATCAAGCGGTATCCCACGGCCTGATGTGAATAATTTGAACCTATTGAAATGGCTTGCTTTTAAATAGGTTTTTGCATATGCTCAGTTTGTTAAAGCACGTGCCCTGTTTCGGTTTCCCTTGGCCGCGCAACCGCCCTTATAATCTGCAATCAGCTGTAGCGCATTGATCGCCGTCAGGTAGAGGATCGTTTGAAGATGACATGCCCCGTATCGGGTATCATTTTGGCCGGAGGAGAAAACAAGCGTTTTGGGGGCCGCGAAAAGGCCTTTATCACCATCCACGGGCGTTCTATCCTGGATCATCTTTACGGGCTTTTTCAAGAATTGTTCGACGAAATCATCCTGGTGACGAATAATCCGGCGGCGTACCTTAAATGGAATTTAAATATCGCCACAGATTTGTTTGCGCTGCGAGGTTCTTTGACCGGTATTCACGCCGGGCTTTTCTATGCTGCAAACCCGCATGTCTTTGTTGCGGCTTGCGACACACCGTTCCTGTGCAAAGAGCTCGTTGGCGCCCTGCTTGACAGTGTGAATCCGGATCTCGACATCGTCATCCCCTGCACCGACGAGGGGTTTGAACCCCTTTGCGCAGTTTATTCCAAAAGGTGCCTGGTACCGATAGAGCAGCAATTGTTGCGCAAGGAGCTTAAAATTGATCTGCTTTTCAAAAAAGTTCGCTTGAAGAAAATTCTGGCACCAGCGTTACGCCAATTTGATCCGCAATTGCTTTCTTTTTTTAACATCAATACGCCCGAAGATCTGGAACAAGCACGGGACCTTGATACCACGCATCTATCTGATCGATGCGCAGGCAAAACATAGGGCTTAATCCTTCCGAAGCGGACAAGCCTGCCATGGGCGGGTAAGCCTCTTGGTGGGGGCCCACCTGGTTTTATTATGATTTCCAGAGACCTGCGAGAGAAACACAACACCGATGGCACTGATCCAATTAATTCAAAAAGTTAAACAACATCCCCAAGCCGATCGTATGGGCATGATTCTGTGTCATAATGGCGTGGTGCGCAATACCTCGCGTGATGGGCGCCCGGTTAAAGGCCTCACGGTAGCTGTCGACCAACGGAAACTTGATCAGGTCGTGGCCGAGCAAAAGCAGCGGCCTGGAATTGTAGAAATTTTGGTTGAAATCTTCGCTGAACAGGATCTTGCAGTGGGCGACGATGTCATGTATCTGGTGGTTGCCGGCGACATTCGCGAGAATGTGATTGCCGTGCTGCAAGACACTTTGAATGCCATTAAAACAACCGTGACCAGCAAAACAGAATATTTCATTTAGGAGCCCGCCATGTCGCGCTTCACCCATCTCGACCAAGAAGGCCGTGTCCGCATGGTCGATGTTACAGCCAAGCAACCGACCGCACGCCGTGCCGTTGCCCAGGGCGTTGTCCGAATGCAGCTCGAAACCCTTGAATTGATTTTCAATCAAAATGTTAAAAAGGGCAATGTGCTCGAAACCGCGCGCATCGCAGGTATCATGGCTGCCAAGCGGACGGCTGAACTGATTCCCATGTGTCACCCCTTGAACATGACCCATGTGCAAGTCGACTTTTTCCCCGATACGGCCGCCAGTTTGATCAGAATCGAAGCGGCGGTGCGTATTGTCGATCAGACCGGGGTGGAAATGGAAGCATTGACGGCGGTCGCGGTGAGCGCCTTGACCATCTATGACATGTGCAAGTCCTACGATCGGGGAATGACGATCTCTGATATTTGCCTGCTGGCCAAAAGCGGCGGCAAAAGCGGTACCTTTGAAAGAGCAGATCGAGACCACCCATAATGCGGATCGAAGATATATTGATTATCATTAGTGTGTTGGCAGGCTTGGGCCTGGCTTATGGCATCCTGCTGTTGGTCGTGATCCGGAATACCAACCAACAATTGAAGCACACCTTTGAGACTGTCGCCAAGGACCTCCTGCGCCTTGAAACTGCCCTTCGGGATGAATCCAGTCGCAGTCGCGAGGTCATCGGCAGTAGCGCCAGGGATTCCCGTGAAGAATTGAGCCGCTCCTTTAAAAATCTGGGCGATTCGATTTCCACGCGCATGGCGGAGATCGGCGGGTTGCTTAAAAATCAGCTCGACACCTTTGCTTCCCAGTTAAACAACCTGACAGCGACCAACGACAAACGCCTGGAACAAATGCGGACAACGGTCGAAACGCAGCTCAAGGCACTGCAGGAGGACAATAGCCGCAAGTTGGAACAAATGCGGACAACCGTTGACGAAAAACTGCACAACACCCTGGAACAACGCCTGGGACAGTCTTTTAAAATCGTGAGCGACCGTTTGGAACTGGTGCACAAGGGTTTGGGCGAAATGCAGACCCTGGCCACCGGCGTCGGCGATCTTAAAAAGGTCCTGACCAACGTTAAGACCCGTGGGGTCATTGGTGAATACCAGCTTGAAAACATTCTGGAACAGTTGCTGACGCCTGAGCAATATGCGAAAAATGTCAAGACCAAAAAAGGCAGCAATGCCATGGTTGAATTTGCCGTAAAATTGCCCGGTAATAAAGAAACCCGAAAAATCGTCTGGCTGCCGCTCGATGCCAAATTTCCAACCGAGGATTATCAAATCCTGCTGTCCGCCTATGACAACGCCGATGCGGAACAAATCGAGAGCACCCGCAAACAGCTCGCCGCCCGTATCAGGCTTTTTGCCAAGGAAATTCATACCAAGTATATTGATCCCCCGCATACCACCGATTTCGGGATCATGTTTTTACCCTTTGAAGGCCTCTATGCCGAAGTCTTGCGGCTGGGGTTGTTTGAAGCGGTGCAGCGCGAATACAAGATTGTTATCAGTGGCCCCACAACCCTGGCGGCCTTTTTGAACAGTCTGCAAATGGGCTTTCGAACCCTGGCGATTGAAAGACGATCCAGCGAAGTCTGGGAGATTCTGAGCGCCGTTAAAACTGAATTCGGTAAATTCGGCACGATCTTAGAAAAAACCCAGAAAAAACTCAAAGAGGCCAGCAATGTCATTGATCAAGCCGGTGTTCGCACGCGGGCCATTGAACGTAAATTACGTGATGTCCAGGAACTCCCGTTAAAAGAAACGGAATTGCTGTTAGATGAATCCGACACTGAATAAAATACGTCACCGTTTTTCGTTTGGTTGGAAGCAGGCCTTTCCGCTGGTGGCCCTTCTCGTCGTTTGGTTGCTTGCCGGGTGTGGAACACCACCACCGGTTGAAGCACCACCTTCGGTTTTGGAAACCGACCTGTTCCAGGTTTCTGAAAATGAATACCCTGTTTTTGCCGATGTGATGTATTACGACGGACTGGAATTCAGCCTGCAGCAGAGTCTTACCTATCTGGAAAGGATACCGGCCGAGCGCACCTTCAGTTTTGGACCGGACACCTACACCGCCGCCCACATCAAATTATCCATTGAAAAATTCGGGAATTTCATCGAATCCAAGCCTTCCATCCAGGCGTTGAACAATTTTATCCAAAACAACTACCGGGTTTACCGCTCGGTCGGCAACACTGAAACCGGCCAAGTCCTGTTTACCGGATATTATGAGCCGTTGCTTAAAGGCAGCTTGTTTCGCAGCGACGAATACCCTTACCCGCTTTACGCACGCCCCAATGACTTGATCACGATCGACCTGTCGCCGTTTTCATCCGACTTGCAAGGCAAGCGGATCACGGGCCGTATTTCAAACCGAACCGTGGTCCCCTATTATGATCGTCGGCAGATACAGCAGAACGACGCGCTTGAATCCGAGACCGACATTTTGGCTTGGGTCAATGATCCGATCGATCTGTTTTTTCTCCATATTCAGGGGTCCGGTAAAATCACGCTGGATGACGGCACCGTCATCAATGTCCATTATCACACGAGCAATGGGCGTCCCTACCGCAGCATCGGCCGACTGCTCATCGACCAGGGCAAAATCGCCAAAGAGGAAATGTCGATGCAGAAGATCCGGGCCTATTTGAAAGAACACCCGGAGGAAGTCGATTCGATTTTAAATCACAATCCCAGTTATGTATTCTTTAAACTGGAGGAAGACGGACCACTGGGGTATCTGGAGGTCGTCCTAACGCCAGGGCGATCGATCGCCTTGGACCGCCGCATTTTTGCCCCGGCCGCTTTGGCCTATATTGAGACCCAAATGCCGCTTGTCGATCAGAATGGCGACATTCATACCTGGATCGATTTTAGCGGTTTTACCTTGAATCAGGATACCGGTGGCGCCATCCGGGGACCAGGACGCGTCGATATTTTCTGGGGTAGCGGCACTTACGCCCGTATCACCGCTGGCCACATGCAACATGACGGGGCCCTTTATTTTCTGGTGCTAAAACCCGAGGCCGCCGGGGATAGGCTGGTGATCAAAGAATAAAATCGCACCCGGCAATTTTATATGACGCGACGATGTCGTACCTTTTTGGTGTTGCCTGTGCTGTCCGGTGAACACAGGCATTGTAAAACAATATCCGCTTAGTAGGATCGGCCGATTGGCTTGACATTACGGTAAAAAAAATACTAAGAGATCCTTTCTTCAAATCTTAAATTTCTCCTAAGGAGCTTTGTATGTTCGGAATCGGTATGCCGGAAATGATTTTAATTCTGGCAATCGCCCTGATTGTAATCGGCCCCAAGAAACTGCCCGATTTGGCCAAATCCTTGGGTCGTGCTCTGGGCGAGTTTAAAAAGGCGACCAGTGACTTGAAACGCTCCATGGAAGTCGAAGAGATAGCGGAGGTCAAGACGGCTTTCAATGAGCTCAACCAGGATATCAACCAAACCCTGCAAGACGATATCCCACCTGCCGATATGGCCGACAAGGCCCTAACCGGATCGGAGGCCGAGCAAAAAGACCCGGAAAAACCGCTGAGCGACCTGAAAGCGGCCTTTGACGACCTCAATCAAGAGGCCGCACCTGCCTCTGAACCGATGCCAACCGAGACCAACACCGGCGATGTCGCCGGCGACCCGCTTGAATCTTCCCGCAATGACGATTCTGAGGTTGAAGATAAAGGATCGATGACGAATGAAAAAGGATGAAAAACTTCCTTTTACAGCCCATCTAGAGGAACTGCGTAAACGCCTGATCGTCTGCTTTATCGCCATCGGTATCGGCTTTGTCCTGGCCTATGGATTCAAGGAAAAGCTTTTCGATATTTTGACAATGCCCTTGATAGGCGTCATGGACCAGGGTGAAAAACTCATTTTTACCGGCCTGCCGGAGGCTTTTTTCACTTATTTGAAGGTCGCTTTCCTGACCGGCCTGATGCTGGCCGCACCCGTGATTATTTATCAATTCTGGATGTTTATTGCGCCAGGCCTGTATCAAAAGGAGCGCCGCTTGTTGTTGCCTATCGTCTTTTTATCGACGCTTTTTTTTGTTGGGGGGAGCCTTTTCGGCTATTTTATCGTTTTTCCTTTTGGGTTTGAATTTTTCTTAGGTTTTGCCACCGAGACGATCAGACCGCTACCGTCCATGAAGGAATATTTGGGTTTCGCATCCAAGCTGTTGCTGGCTTTCGGCCTGGTTTTCGAGCTGCCGCTTGTACTTACTTTCATGGCCCGGCTCGGCATTGTATCTGTTGGGTTTTTAAAGAAAAACCGTAAATATGCGCTTTTGTTGTTTTTTGCCGGTGCCGCCATCTTAACCCCCCCCGATGTGGTGACCCAGATCATGATGGCTCTGCCCTTGATGGTGTTGTACGAAATCAGCATCCTTGGCGCCCGGGTTTTCGGTAAAAAGAAACCTGTACCCGAGCCGGAACCTGCTGAAGAACCAGAGAAAAGCGCCTAACCAGGCCAAGGGGTCTTTGTCATTGACAGGGCCCGGCATCCTTGATAGGAATCTCTATCGAATTATAGATAGCTATTGAAACCATCAATAGGAGCTCACAAGGAGGAGGAAGGCGGTTATGAAAAACAAGCGTTTGCTGGTAGCAGCGATTATCGGAATTGCCACCCTGTTTCTGGCGGCAGGGCTTTATGCCGGATCCGCGGTCCCGGATGTGATCAAGATGCAAAATGATTACGAACACACCAAAGGGATCGTAGAATTTAGCCACGCAAAGCATGTGGCCGAATATAAAGCGGGCTGCGGGGATTGTCACCACGATGAAAACAACAAACCTTTAGCCGATCTAAAAGAAGGCGACAATGTTCAAAAATGCATTGAATGCCACAACAAACCCGGGGAAAAACCCAAAGGCAAAGGCGCCCCCAAGCTTTCCAAAAGCGAAAAATTGCAGTATCATGCCGAAGCCATACATGAGAACTGTAAGGGTTGCCACAAGGCCTACAACAAAAAGAACAAGACCAAGGCTGCCCCGACCACCTGTACCAAGTGCCATCCCAAAACGAAAAAATAACCGGACCGAATAATTTGCACCATCACGAGCCGACAGGATCACCCTGCCGGCTCGTTGCTTTTTATGGTCAAGGCTTCTGGTTGTCGATCTTCAACCTTCAAGTCAGACAACACCGCCAAACCGTTAGAGCGTTTGTCATAAAGATGTTCCGATAGAGCCACGGCCTGAGGGGCGCCTTCTGACCAATCGGAAAGTTGTTTTGACAATCACGATAGCGTTTGTTTGCTCAAACCTTGGGCAACCGTATCATCTGGGCGGCCAGCATAGAGACCAGGGCCATCCCGGCCCCGGCGATAAAAGGAATTCGATAATCAAAGACCCAGAGAAGACCGCCTAAGGCCGGCAGGAAAACGGCGGCGATGTGGTTGATGGTGAAACCGACCGCCATGGTGGGTGCGATGTCGCGCGGATCGCCGATCTTTTGGAAAAAGGTTCGGATGGCGATGGCGAAATTAAAAAAGATGTGATCCAGGATATACAACCCGGCCACCACCCACCGGGAATCGGTAAACGCATACCCGAGAAAGACCAAAATCAGGCTGCCATATTCCAATGACAGGACCTTGCGCTCGCCGAAACGGATGATGCTGCGCCCGATCAAGGGACTCAAGAAATAGTTGATTGTGTTGTTGATAACGAACAGGAGGGTTATTTCCTGAACCGAAAATTTGAATTTTTGAACCATCAGCAGCACTGAAAAGACGATAAAGATCTGCCGGCGGGCACCCGCCATGAAAGTCAAAAAATAGAAAAGAAAATATTTTTTTCGCAGTATCATCCGTTTGCGCTGGGGGACTAAATCCCGGTCGGTTGGATCCTGGGTAAAGCCCCACAGGGCGCCGGCCACAATAACCCCGCCGATGATCAGGTACAGCTGGGTGAAAGTGAGTATCGGTGCCAGCACAAAGATGACAAGCCCGATGGCAATGCTCGACGCCGCCGCCAGGCTGCGCAGTTTACCGAAGACCCAGGGAGACTCGTTGGCCTTGAAGTATTGAAGGGTCAAGGACATGTTGGTGGTTTCATAGTAATGAAAGCCGAAACTCATGACCAGGGTGGTTATCAGCAACCCGCCAAAGGAAGGCCAAAGACCGGTGGCAGCCAGACCGAGGCCTAGCAAGAGGATCGCTACCACCGAAAGCCGATGCTCTCGAATGATGATAATGACGAAAACAGCCAACAAGGCCAGAAAGCCGGGGATTTCGCGCACCGACTGAATGATCCCGATACGGTCGCCGTCCAAACCGGCAATCTCCACGGCAAAATTGTTGAAAAGGGTCGTCCAGGCCTGCAACCCAATGGTGGAACAGATGGTCAACACCACCAGGTATAGGTACATCGGGTTTTGCTTGATCGTATGCGTTTCTATCGACGCGGTTTTGGAAGTGGCTTTCATCGGCATCCTTTGCGGCATCAAAAATAAAGCGCAGAGCATCTGCCATATCACCTGACCCTCTGCCTGACAAGTTGCAATCATCTCCTGGGATGATTACCGTTGGTAGCTTTTGAGCGTTGATACCGTAATCTGAATTCGGCCATGCGCATCAGCCGAGAGCTTGCAACGCAGAACGCAAATAAAAATGGTTGTTGCGTTTGCAGTAAAGGATGTGCCATAAGTGCCGAGATTGTTTTTAATGTGACGATCTCCGATTCACGAAAAAGGGACGTAATGCGGTTTTTACTCTATAATATTCGGTATGGCGCTGGCGTGGGCAAGCAGATCCACTTCCCCATACCGTATGCAGGCTATTTCAAAAATACCGATAAAAATTTCAAGCAGATCAAGGCCTTTATAAAATCGATGCGCCCGGACATTACCGGGCTGATCGAAGTCGATAAGGGATCCTTCCGGTCGGAACAAAAAAACCAAGCGGCTTGCATGGCCGTTGAAATGCAGCACTGTTATATCTATCAGTCCAAATACGGACATGACTCCTTGGCGCAAAAAATGCCGCTACTCAAACAACAAGGCAATGCCCTGCTGACCAATCGGGAAATCAAGGCCCAAGAATTCTATTATCTGAACAAGGGTGTTAAACGATTGGTGATGAAGCTGGAGTTAAACGATTTGACCGTTTTTCTGGTTCATTTGTCATTGAAATTTCGCCACCGCCAGAACCAGCTGCTAGAGCTCAGCGAGATCATGCGGCAGACTACGGGGCCGTTTATCGTTGCCGGTGATTTTAATGCGTTCAAAGGGCATCAGGAGTTGCACGCCTTCCAAGAAGCCCATGGGTTAAAAAATGCCAATATCCAAGGCCTGCCGTCGCACCCCAGTCGGGCACCCCGCCGACAATTAGATTACATTCTTCATTCCCCGGAAATACGGACCACCCGCTTCCATGTACCCGATGTCAAATTTTCAGACCATGTTCCGTTAGTTTATGACTTTACGGTTGCCGACTGACGTGATTCGATTTTAGTGTATTTGAATCCCCGCGTCCCCAAAGCGTTCCTTATCAATTTCCTGGCATTCCAGCTTTCAAACGGGTTTCATCTGGGCGCATCGTGGCGGCCAACGTGCGCCCATTTTTCCGCCATCTCCGACCCATTGGTCGGAAATATGTGCGCCGATCGGTTTTTATTTCGTGTTAACATATTGAATTATCAGGTTTTAATTAATATTTAAAAATTCTTTGACAAAACGGTAGGGAGGCATTACTTTTCGACGTTTTGTTCGGTGATAACCTTAAAACAATGAGATTTTGGCACAATGAAAGCGTCATCAAATAAGAAAATCACCAAAGCCCGGGAAATCGCTCGAGCGGCTTTACGTGTGTTTACCCGCAAAGGCTACGCCGCTACCAGTATCCAGATGATTTCCACCGAAGCCGGGATTGGTAAAAGTACGGTTTACGAATATTTCCAAACCAAACAAGAGGTGTTCATCGCTGCCATCATGGCTGGGGCGGACGAATGGATCGCCGGTTTGAAAGATGTGGGCCACAAAACACGCGATCCTATTGAGCGCTTGCATTTAATCGTGGACAGATACCTGGATAAAAAGACCCCTGCAACAACACCGGAAGCGCGCCTGTTTATCGAAGTCATATCCCAGACCTTCCTGCAAGGCGGCGTTTTCCATGACCGCCCGTATTTAATCCGGCAAATTCATGGGCGCATTGTAAGGGTCGTTGTCGATTATCTGCTGGCCGGCGTTTCCCGGGGTGAGTTGAATCCCGCCATTGCCCGGAATGCCGAAAAAATAGCGATCAACTTTTTGGCCTTTTTGGACGGGATTCACATGCACAGCCTGATTGAGCCGGGCTATATCGATCTCCGTGAACAGATTAACCTCTTTATGTCGCATATGACGCTTTTGATGAAACCCACGACGGATGACCGCCCTTTTACCGAAACCCTGCAGCGCAATATCATAGGAATGCAAGCACATGGATAACTTACACGAGAATACTGAAACCACCGCTCCGCGTCGCTCTGTTTTTAAACGGATATGGGGCCTATTGCCGACCATCTTGGTCTTTCTTCTAGTGGGTCTGATTTTCCTGTTGGGTAACCAGATCAAATCCAAAGGTGACGAGATTAAAGAAGAAAAAGTCGCAGGATTGCGAACGACACGCACCCTAACCAATGTCGTTGCCATGGAAATGATACCCGCCCCTTTGCGTGAAAGGATCAGCCTGCCGGGTTCTGTCAAGCCGTGGATCGCCCTTAAGGTCGTTGCCGAAGTTCAGGGAAAAATAGTGGAAAAAAGAGTGCTAGAAGGGCAACGGGTCCGGAAGGGCGATATTTTAGCGGAGATCGACGCCCGTGATTATCGTAATGCCTACGCTTCGGCTCAGGCTTCGTACAGCCTTGCGGCGGCCACCCAAAAACGGTTGCAACGGCTCTTTAAAGACAACGTCTCAACCCAGGCCCAGCTGGATGACATCCTTGCGACCGTCAAAACCAGTAAAGCCGCCATGGATAATGCGGCCCTTAACCTCGAACGCTGCAAAACCAGGGCCCCGATGGATGGCATCGTCGATCGACTCTATGTGGATGTGGGCCAATATCTGAAATCGGCCGATCCCGTGGCCGAGATCCTTGAGATCGATCGTGTCAAAATCGTGGTCGGTATACCGGAATCAGACGTGGCTGACGTTCGCCAGCTAAATCGTTATTCCATCCGCATCGATGCCTTGGGCGGACAGACATTTGAGGGTGCGTACCATCACCTTTATAAAACCGCCGACAGTTTCGCCCGACTCTACAACCTGGAAATTGCGGTTGATAATGCCGATGGCCGATTGCTACCGGACATGTTTGCGCGTGTCGAAATCACTAAAAAGGAGATTCCTGATGGATTGGCCGTACCCCTTTATGCGCTGCTCAGCATAAACGAAAGCAATGCTGTTTACGTCATTGATCAAGGGATCGCCCGGCTAAAGCTGGTCGAAGCAGGGATTCAGGACGGCTGGCGCATGGAGATCCGCAGCGGGCTCAGACCCGGGGACCAGGTCATTGTGGTCGGCCAAAGAAGCATCAACGATGGTGAGGCCGTCAATGTAACACGCAAGATCCAAAGCATAGAGGAATTGTAGCCGTGATCGTATCTGATGAGGCCGTAAAAAATCGGGTCAGTGTCGTCGTTCTGGCCGTTATTATTTTAATAATAGGCACTTACAGCTATCTGTCTTTGCCGCGCGAAAGCGATCCCGACATTACGATTCCCCATGTTTTTGTCAATACCGACTATCGAGGTGTGTCCGCATCCGATATTGAAACCAGCATCACCATAAAAATCGAAAAAAAGCTCAAAGGTTTGGACCGGGTCAAGAACATTAAGTCGGTCAGTTCCGAGGGGCTCTCGCAAATCGACATCGAGTTTATTCCCGGAACCGAAATCGATGAGGTTCTGCCCAAAGTGAAAGATAAGGTGGACGAGGCCATGGCGGACTTGCCCACTGATCTGGAAAACGATCCGTCGGTATACGAGGTCAATTTTTCGGAATTGCCGATCATCGTTTTTTCACTGTCAGGCACCTGTGGCCCGCGCTGCCTGAAAGAATTGGCCGACGATTTGAAAGACGATATTGAAGCCGTCCCAGGTGTTCTGGAGGCCGAAATAACCGGTGGGC
Organism: uncultured delta proteobacterium; assembly: GCA_963802265.1. Taxonomy (GTDB): domain Bacteria; phylum Desulfobacterota; class Desulfobacteria; order Desulfobacterales; family CAWDIC01; genus CAWDIC01. Next base: position 505,554 of record CAWDIC010000001.1, on the reverse strand, counting down.
TGGAACGGGAAATCCGCATCGAGGTGGACCCCGACAAGCTGGCCTACTATCGGATTCCGATAACGGTCCTGCAGCAGACGGTTGCCAGTGAAAACCAGAACACGTCCGGAGGCGCAATTACGCTTGGACAAGGTCGCTACCAACTCCGGGTTCCCGGCGAATTCGAAACGCCGGATGAAATCTTCAACCTTGTGGTGGCGACGTATGAAGGGCGCCCCATTTACCTGAAAGATGTGGCTACGGTTGTGGACGGGGTTAAAGAGGAAACAAGCCGCTCGCGTCTGGATGGCATCGATGCGGTCAATATTTCGGTAAAAAAGCGGGTGGGTGAAAACATAATTCAGATTCATGACCAGATCGATGCGGTTATCGAACGTGCTCGCCAAACCTGGCCCCAGGACACCAAAATTACCAAGCTTATGAACCGCGCCAACGAGATTCGTTTGATGGTCGCCGATCTGGAAAACAATATCATTACCGGTTTGCTGCTGGTTATCGTGGTTCTTTTGTTTGCCCTCGGTTTTCGGAATGCGCTCCTGGTAAGTCTGGCCATTCCCTTTTCAATGCTGTTGTCTTTCATCATTCTCAACGCTCTGGGAATTACCTTGAACATGGTGGTTCTCTTTTCTTTGACCTTGGCGTTGGGAATGTTGGTGGACAATGCGATCGTCATCATTGAGAATATCTACCGCTATATGCAGCAGGGGGTTCCCACGGTAACAGCGGCCATGCGCGCCACGGGTGAAGTGGCCTGGCCGGTAATCGGATCGACGATGACCACCCTGGCGGCTTTTTTCCCCATGCTGTTTTGGCCGGGGATCATGGGCGAATTCATGAAATATTTACCGATGACCCTGATTGTAACCCTCTGTTCGAGCCTTTTTGTCGCCATGGTAATCAATCCGGCGCTTTGCGCCATTTTCATGCGCCTGCGGCGGCAGGGCCAATACCAGCCTCCGGCTGGCGAGACCCCAGAGGCCTCGCAGGCGCAAGAGAAACCGATTGAAATTCAGGGGCTGCTTTTGACCAGCTATGCCCGGTTTTTAAGCGCCGCCCTGCGACACAAGGCCGTCGTTCTGGTGACCGCCTTTGCGCTGTTGATCCTTTTGTTTCAGGTGTGGCTGTTAGGCATCGGCCTGGAAAAGCCGATCGAATTTTTTCCATCCATTGACCCTAAAAGTGCCTATGTCAACATCGATCCGCCTGAAGGGGCCGACCTGGATTATGTGGACAGTATTTTAAAACAAGCCGAAATGGCCCTACTCGGGATGGCGGTCGACCCTTCATCGCGGTTCGCGGGTTATGAGGAAGCCTATGGGTTGCAAGAACACCGCAAAAGCGATGGCAAGCGCTTCCAAGCTCCGGGCGACATAAACAATATTGAACATGTTTACGCCAAAGCCGATCGGAGCGGCCGCGGCTTCGCGTTTGATTCCAATCTCCCGAACCACATCGGCATTCAATTTGTAGATTTTAAAGACCGCATGTCGCCCACGGCAGCGGATATCGAAACGATCCGCGAGCGCTTGCGCGCGATTACAGGGGCACGTGTCACGGTCGACAAACAGGAAGAGGGCCCGCCGACCGGGTCGCCCATCAATATTGAAATCTCCGGAGATAACTTTCGTCGTCTGGGTGCCATTGCAGCCCAGGTAAAAGAGGTCGTTGCCAAGATACCCCATGTGGAAGACGTGCGGGATGATTATGTAGAAGGGTTACCCTCCGTCATAGTCAGAATCGACCGCCAGAAAGCCGCGCTTTTCGGGTTTTCTACCAGCAACATCGGTGCTGCCTTGAAAACGGCTTACAACGGCCTTGAGATTACCACCTATTACGAGGGTGACGATGACTATGATATCACCGTTGCCCTGTCTGAGGCGAATCGCAAGGTCACGGATGTGTTGCACGCTTTGATGATTCCCACACCCGCAGGCCAGATCGTACCCTTGACCACCCTGGCGCGGATCGAATATGGCGGCAGCATTGGTGATATCATTCGCATCAATCACGACCGGGTCGTGACGGTTAAGGCCAATGTTGACGAGAAGAAAATACCTGGGGCGGTGGCCCGGGCCCAAGCCGAAGAATTACTGGGCAATGTTTCACTACCTCCTGGATACCAGCTCAAATTTACAGGAGAAAATGAATTTCAGCAGGAATCCCAGGATTTCCTGATTAAAGCGTTTGTGGTGGCCGTCTTCCTTATCTTTTTTATTCTCGTAACCCTTTTCAATTCGGTGACGCAGCCCTTAATCATCCTGACATCGGTCGTTCTGTCCTTGGGAGGCGCTTTTTTGGGCCTTTTCATGATTAAATCGCCGTTCGGCATCATTATGACCGGTGTGGGCATCATTTCTTTGGCCGGCGTTGTTGTTAACAATGCGATCGTTTTGATCGATTACACGAACAAACTCAAACGACAAGGTATGGCCCTGACAGAGGCGGTGATAAAGGCCGGCGCAACCCGGCTAAGGCCGGTTATCTTGACCGCGATCACCACCATCCTGGGCCTGATTCCGATGGTTACCGGTGTGAGCTACGATTTTCACGTGATGTCCATGTCCTGGGCCAGTGAGTCGACCCAATGGTGGCGTTCCATGGCCATTGTCGTTATTTACGGATTGATGGTGGCGACCGTGTTGACCCTCGTGGTTGTGCCGACACTCTATGCCGCGATTGAAACGGCTAAAATAAAAACCGCCACGATCTATAAGGGTTTAAAAAGGTGGTACTGGTCGCCTTTCCGTCGAAAATCCGCCGGCTGAGCAAGGATTGGCTTGTAGGCGCTGCCATTCAGGGTGGGGTCGCGTCGCACGCGCAGGTCCACCTGAGGCGGAATGGGGCTAGCAAAGAGAGCCCAAAGGCGAGATTGCGGCAAAACCCTTTTTTAAAAACCTAATTAAATAGATAGCTATACCGCAACCCAAGGGTATCGAGACCTTCGTTCGGGGAGGCCAAATAGCTGTTAGACACGTGATCGAACATGATGGCGATACGGTGCGGGCCGTATAAGGTGAACCCGGCCTCAAATGGAATCCGGAACAACACCCGTGACCCCAGGCGCTTCTTGTCAGGGTTGCTGGTCTCGCGTGCACCATCATGCCAGGCGGCACCCAGGCCGGTATTAAAAAAGAAACGGTTGATTGTCCATTCCCACAGAAGCCCACCATACAGTTTGCTCGTATCACCTTGATTATTGATACTGAAGCCCAAATTAGGTTTAACCGAACCGCCAAGGAATTCAAGCAGCACTGCTTTAAAGACGACTTCGGCGTTATAAACGATCCCTTCCTCTTTGCTATGGCCACTCCAGAGGTTGTCCACATCATGGGCCAAGACACCCAGCCGGATGTCGTGTAGCCATTTGCCCTTCGAGGGGGCGTCAGCCACCTCCGCAGGGGCTTCGGCCATACCTCTCCAAGGCGAGCAAATGATTAACACGCAGACAATGGCAATGTATTGGGTCATTCGCTTGATGCGAGCGCTGTCTCCATTCGAGAGGCAATGAAATCCCAGTCAACCAGGTTGGCAATAACGGCCTTTACGTATTCGTTGCGGCGGTTTTCATAATCCAGGTAGTAGGCGTGTTCCCATAGATCGACGGTAAAAAGGGGGTGCATGCCATGCGCCAGTGGTGTGTCGGCGTTGGCCGTTGTCACAATTTTAAGCTGGCCGTCAGCAAGGACCAGCCAAACCCAACCACTGCCGAAGCGGCCCTTGGCGGCCGTAAAAAATTCGGTTTTAAAGGCCTCGAAGGTGTCAAATTCCGCTTTAATTTGCTCTAACAGCACGCCTTGCGGCATTCCGCCACCATTCGGCTTGAGCCCCTCAAAGAAAAATTCATGATTCCATGCTTGGGCCACATGATTGAAAATGTCAGAAAGCTCATTGTTTTTTGGTATCTGTTGAATGATCTGTGTCATGGTCCAACCTTTGAAACGGCTGTCCTTGACAAGTCGGTTGGCTGCTTTGACATACCCGGCATAATGCTTGCCGTAATGCAGCTGCATCGTACGCGTGGAGATGGTCGGCGCCAGGGCGCTCTCGTTATAAGCCAGCCTTTTTTGTGCAAACAACGGCTTGTGGTCAGCCAGGTCGCAAGCCATGATAAAAATAAGAATCCCCATAAGTATCAGCAAAATAGAATAAATCTTGATTCGATAATTCTTGGCCCGTTTTTGCATCCTAATCCTCCACAACTGCAGTTCTATGTGTCAAAATCAAACGGCGTCTTTTTTAAAGCCCGGACAACCGGTCATAAAAGCATGCTTGCGTCCCACCGGATATTGCCGACAAATTTTCGGTTTCGCGTCATGGATACGACAAAACCAGCGTTTTGCAAATAAATCTTTTTTTAAAAATGGGCAAGTGTCCGCTAATCGCCGGGTACCAGGAGTTACCCAAATTTGGTAGACGGTTCGTTGATCCTCCCCCTTAAAAACACCGACCCACTCCAGAATATCGGTGCGTCCCAATGCTTGCCAGCGTGTTACATCTTCCGCCGTTACCTCATGGTGATAATCAAGGGATTGGCAACAATGGCCACATTGACGACATCGAAAACCTTCCATGCCGGTTTCGATCAAAAGCCCTTTGCGACCGGTTTCAGGATCCTCTGCTGCGGCCACACGAGCTTGAAACACGCGCGCGCTAACCGCGGCCAGCAGCGCCAGTGATAAATCAAGCGCCTTGAGCGATGCGCACATGTATTCAACCAGGTCCTTGCCTTCCATCCAACGCATGTTTTGTTGGCCGGCCATCCGAACCCAGATGCCATTATGTGATCGGGCGATCGTTTGACAGTCGTCTGGCCATCTGAAATCAGCCGGATAATTTCACAAAACAGCAGGATTTGAGGCTCGTATTGCCGAAAGTCGTTACAGATCGATGCCACGGCTTGATCGCGGGTCATAAAGATGCGTTCTTTGTCAGCCATAAACAGATCAATTGGATTTGTCGTTGGCAGATGTCGCCGCTTGAATCATTTCGTCTATAAACAAGAGCGCTGTTTCCGGCGAATCTTCAAAGGACACACCGGTTCTGAACTTGCCCTCGGGTGATATCATCGAATAGATGATTTCGCCTTTGACTTTGATGGTTGCTTTGTCCTGGGTTTGGGCCATGATTTGAATGAAGCGCGCATTGATATAGTCGGAACTTTCAATCAAGATACCGTTTTCGTTGACATTTACTCCGGTGGCGATGTCTTGGGCCGTTACATTGCCGTCTCGGTCCGATCCGATAAAATAGACTGGATAATTAATTTCGGAGCGCGACCGCTTTCTTCTTTCAACCATTCGATTCCACCTCCAATCAAGCTTGGGTGTCGAATTGGGTTCGGGCCGGCATGCAAGCACGTCACGGTTTTTGCCCGAAGCGTTGCTCGGCTTCCAATTCGGCCTTGTTGTGTGCGATGATTGTTTGAATGTCTTTGTTGATCTTGTTGCGGTAGTAATTAACTTGGGTATGATTGGACATGATCATATCCAGTTGGCGGGTATGGAGGCTCAAATACCCGAGGATCTTGACCCTGTCCAGCATAAATTCTTTTGCTTGTCCTTCGACGCGGGCGGTCAGATTGTCTTCCCGTATCTGGACCCTGAAGCCGTTTTCCACAAGGATCTCCCCGATGAATCGAACCCGCTTGACGCGTCGATGATCATCCGTCGCCCCGCCTTTGAACTGAAAGCTGACATAATTTTCCCGCTTGCGGTCACTGATAAGGGCCTCCAGGAGGGCAAAATGGTAGCCGAGTCGCGAACTCAGATTACAGTAGTTTTTGGAAATCATAAAGTAGTTACGGTCATTAAATTTTGATCGCAAACTGGGTACCAGCGCGGTATTGGTAGTGGAATGGAACATCACGGACAGCAGTCCCTGCCCGTCAAGGGGGGGGCCTTCCCACGGAATTGCGACGAAGCCCTCCCAGAACGCCAGCATCGGCAGACATGCAATCTTGGACAATTTGACATATTTGCCTTTGACTTCTTCGGTAAAGCCGTCGTCCAGATTCAAAATCCACCACTTCATGGGAACCTGGTAATAGAGTCGTTTGCTCGATCTTTCGGAAAACGCATGTTCCTTGCCGAAGCTGAACATCTCTTGTACTGCTTTTTCATGGATGTAGCGCGTGATGTCATGCAAAGTCCGGCATTGCTGTGGTTGGAAATCCGTTGCATCGGGATCCAAAAGGTTCAGAGGAACCATATGCCGGCTTGCCTCACGTAATGTTTGATATACAGGACTGCTGGCCATGATATTTTTGCGAGACGCGTCTTGTCTGAGGAGCGACGTAATTTCACCCCGATGCACCGCAAGACCCGAGGCATCGACGGTCACCAATTCACCGGGCGTCAGTGCCGCCACAGCCCCCTCAATCCCAAACAGCGCTGGAACCTTATATTCTCGAGCAACATTGGCCAGGTGACCTGCAAAGCCACCCTGTTCGGTTACGACAGCAGCGGCTCGGTTTAGCAGAGATGCCCACCTGGGAAGGGCCTGTCGGGCAACAAGGACAGCACCTTGCGGAAACCCAAGCACATCGAATTCTTTGTCCACTTGGTATACGACGCCTGAAGCGGCGCCGGCGCTGGCCGTCATGCCCCCCTGCAGCAATACGGTTTCAACAGGCGTGGACGGATTTTCGGCAGTGGCCCCAATCGGGCGTGTTTCTGCCTGAACCAGCGGTCGGCATTGCAGGATGAAGACCGTCCCGTCCGCTTCCATGGCCCATTCGATATCCTGGGGCACGGTATAAAAGCTTTCAATGGCCACGGCCGCACGGGCTAGCCGGATCACATCACGCCGGTCGATCGCCGGCAAAGAACCGGCATCGCCGGTCAGATCCATACGACAGACACCTTCCTCCGGATAACAGATATATTTTTGTGTTTTGACCTGGATCGTCTCGCTGACGATTGCCAGGGGATCCTCGCGTGATACCACGAAAAGATCACAAGCGGTGCTCCCGTCCACCACGGATTTCGGCAGGCCTAAAGCAGCGTTGATGAATAGAGACCGGTCGCTGAATCGACCGGATTGCGTGTATAGATCACCCCACCAGCCGCAGCGTCGACCATGACCAAGCATCCCACGCACATGGCAATATCTTCATCGCGGAAGCCCTTGTTTAACCGGTAGGTAATGGCCTGAAGACTGTATTTGCTTGCCAGGATCTCCTTGTAAGCGTGTTGAATGTTTTCACGGCTCACATTGAGTTCCGAACGGTATTGTCCAGCAAAGGAGCTGCCGGCAACGTCCTCCCCGATGGCGCTGCTACGCAAGGCCACGGTTATCGTGCGGCCTTGGCGATCCTCCAAATGCTGCCATGCTTGAGACAGTGCGGCCGACAGATCTTCAGGAATCCGGGATCTGATAATGAGTTGCTGAATGTCCGAGCTCAACCGATACAGTGTTTCCAGATCGTTCAAATCGGCCGATTGAATCCGCCGGTCTATTTCAGGCTGCAGGCCATTATGGTCGAGAAATTTTCGATAGGCAGCGGCCGTAAGGACGAAGCCGGATGGTACCGTTAGGTCCGTATTTCTGATGAGCAAGCCCAGATTGGACATTTTGTTGCCCACGGAATCAGCCATCTCTTTGTCGACAGCTTCCAGTGGGATAATGAGCCGTTCATCCCCAATCGGCCTTTCATGCTTCAATACGCGGTCTATCTGCTGCCGGATATGTTTGAATCGTTCTTCCAAGCCCGTATGTTTGCCCGGTGCCAGGCGCTCCAGGTGCTGTATCATGCTGTAGACATTTACGGCCATGGACGTGCAGTGGGAACGGATAAACGACATTCCAAAAGGTCGATCCCCCGCCAGGGCCCGTTCAATTTCGGCCAGGATATCAAGTGCCTTTTGATTGGCACCCAGCAGCAGCTTAAAGCTGTGGTAGCGAGCCCTGAACTCAGTACGCAGATGTTCGGCATTTTCAGGTGGGCTTTTCCGCTTTTTAAAATACCGTCGGATTTGTTGATCAGCCAGGACATGCTGCCATCACATTTTGATTGTATTCCTACTTGGTTTAATCTCGCGCTGTATAACAGCGGAGAAAAGCGAAGTTAATCAGGGAGTAAAAAAGCCGGAAGCAAGGCAACCCTGTGCCACCTTCCGGCTTTTTAAATGGGCTGACGTCGCGCTAGAGACGATCGCGCAGCGATTGCGTTGCGGCCACGATTTTGGACCTTAGATTCGTCGTCCTGTTTCCGCAACCCGAATGCCAGAATCAGTGTTCCAGTTTCAGCCCCCAGCCCTCGAACATGAACAAGATGGCAAAACCGTACCACAGGGTATAGATGACATAAAAGATCAGCGAAAACGTTACCATACCGAACTTGTCGCTTATCTTCTGTGGTTCGATCTGGTAAAAATTAAACGCAACTTCCACCGCCTTTTTCACGACCAACGCTACGATTTTGGCTTCCTTGAACTTTTTCTGGGCATTGAGCTCTTTTTCCATGATTTTAAAGCTCATCCACCAGTTGAACAAGACGCGCTGGGCATCATAGCCGTATTTTTCCGACACGGCCTGACTATCATTGTGGAACATTTTATCGGCATCGGCGAGACTGTTGGCCAGCATGTCTCCCAGGTTACCGGTGATCTTGAGTTCCTTGCCGGAAACGTTGACCATGGCGCCGCTTTGCATGAACAGCGAGGCCGCCTGCTCGGCCTGTTCATCGGTTGCCATGCCCAGCGCGACGCTGATAGCTCGCGCCTTTGAAAGGACCGATTTCCTTGTTTACTTTGGGGATAAAATAGGCGGATCCTTTAGATATGGAGTTGTAAAGCGAATCCAGGATAGTCGAGGCCGTTTTGGCCGTTGAAAAGCGGCATGAAAAATGATGATCAACACGATGATAAAGCCGACCATCAATGCCATGCCGCCGAAGAATTCTCCCTTTTTCTCAATCATGCGGTCGGCCCCCTTTCCTTTGAGTTTCTCGATGTTGGTCAAAAATGTGCCGATGACCCAAACCGCAAAGCCGGCGATGACAATAAAAAACGCCCAAATGCCGATGCGTGTCCAGAATGTGGCCGGTCTCTTTGGAGATATCGAATGACCCCCATGGCACCCAGTTTGGCCGGCAGGGCAAAGGCGCGATTGACGAAACCCGCCAGGACGGCCATGGCATAAAATCCCCGGATGGTAATCCCCTTGACCACCTTGGTGACCATGGCGCCGATCTGAATGCCCAGCAGAGACCCCAGGAGCATGCCCATGGCCAGGGTATAAAAGATAAACCCGTAGATGGCATACTGGCTGATGGCGGCATAACCGGCCGTGAAGACGATCTGAAAAATGTCCGTTCCCACCGTGGTCATGGAGGAGACGCCCAGCATGTAAACAAAAATGGGAAAGGTCAAAAATCCGCCGCCGACGCCCATGATACCCGCGGCCAAACCGACGAGCGCCCCGCTGAGAACCAGAAAAAGCCACGAGATGCTCCGTCCTCCGGGGATGAGATCGAAATCGAATTTGACTTTAGGCGGCAGGTTGACGGCCTGGAGTTTTTTGGGCAGGCTGCCCATCTCCGCCCCTTCGTCCTTGCCGCCGTGGGTCCGCCACCGTGGGTTCGGCATGCGTCCTCGGCCTTGCGGGCTTTAAGAAAGTCGAACATGGCATATGCGCCCAGAAATCCGAGCATGAACGCATACACGGTTGTGATAAAGGCATCGCTGAGCACTGGGTTGATCTCATAGAGCACCCGGTTTATCAGACCCCCGACGGTCGCACCGATGATGGCGCCGATCAGAAAGACCACTGCCAGTGGCACAGACACATTGCCGAGTTTGCGATGCATAACGCTCCCCATGATCGCCTTGGCGAAAATATGAAACAGGTCGGTTCCGACGGCCAGGATCCCCTTAATCCCGGCACTCATTAGGGCCGGAGCGATAATAAAACCGCCGCCCGCACCGATACAACCGGTAATCAGACCCGCACCCATTCCGATGAGAATCGATACGATAAAAATTAAAGTACTATAGTAGGCCGGACTGTAGGCCTTATGACCTCCCAGAATATCCGGCATGACGTCTGTGATTTCAGCCAATTGATCGGCAAATGCGAAACCACCCAGCACGATTGGAAGCGTGAGCAGCGCCGAGGATAAGCAGTCGCTTTTTACTACTTAGGATCGTATTAGAAACATTGATCTCCCAGCGCGCATGGGCTCTTGCGCCCATCATCATGAATCTACCCCATTGCTCGAAAAATTTCATGCAGCGATCACCTCCTTCAAATTGTAGGTGCCAATTGAATGCCCACCGTTCATTGGTGTCCTCCCGGCAATACGGACTTCGGCGTGATTTCAATGCGGGCGGCCTGAGCGGTTCAACCCAGCGTTCCAATGGATGATCACGCAAAAAAGACTATTGATGGGCGGACACCGGTGCTTGCCTCAAGTGCTTTTGTTTACCACCCCCTCTAGCATGCTGGCTTTTATCTTCCTGGATCCGTTTCATCATGCATGCATCCTGCACTTTGTATACCAGTTCATCAATGTTGAAGGGTTTCATGAGATAATCGAAGGCACCCAAGGCCATACCCTCACTTGCGGATTCCAAGTTGGCATGGCCCGTCAACATGATCACTTCAACCAGCGGTTTAAGCTTTTTTATCTCCCGAAGGGTTTGGATACCATCCATTCCCGGCATTTTGACATCCAGCACGACCACATCGACTTCATGTCTTCCGAGCCAGGCCAAGGCTTCTGCTCCGCTCCCGACACCGGAAACCGTCATGCCCCGCTTATGAATGCGTTTCATCAACGTTTCGATAAATTCAACTTCGTCATCAACAAACAATACCATCGGGTTATCCATCAGAAACATCCTTTTCCATTGCAGCTGCGGTAATCTTCGCGATCAGTTTTTCAAGGTCGCACGGCTTGGTTAGATAATCGAAAGCACCGAACGCCATTCCCTCCTGAGCGGCCCGTTCGGAACCGTGACCGGTAAGCATGATGACGGCCATCGCCGGGTAATTTTTCTTAATGCGTTTGAGCAGTTCGATCCCATCCATGTCCTTCATTTTCAGGTCCAGTACCACGGCGTCAAATTCGTTATGATGCAAGGCCCGGAGGCCTTCCGTTCCGCTCAGTGCAACGGTGACATGGATACCGCGTTTGACCAAGCGCTTGGTAAGAACGTTGACGAAGCCTTCTTCGTCATCCACGATAAGGAGCCGGATCGAGAAGATACCGGGGCCGGTTGTCATGTCGCCCCCCTTAAGCGCGCCTGGCCGTGATCTCCTTGACACGCGCTTCGATGATTTTTTCTTCGTGAGCACGTTTTTTGGCGGCGGCTTGTTCGACTTTGGTTATTAACACATCCATGTCGCACGGTTTCATGAGATAATCGAAGGCGCCCATTTTCATCCCATCAATGGCCGATTCCACCGTGGCGTGACCGGTCAGCATGATCACTTCCACCAAGGGGTAATCTTTTCGAATGGCCTGCAGCGTTTCAATACCGTCCATTTCCGGCATTTTGACGTCAAGGATAATGACCTCGACCTGGCTGGTCGATCCCAGTGCTGCAAGGGCTTCTTCACCGCTGAAGGCGGTAGAAATCTCGAGATCTCTTTTGGCCAATCTTTTGGCCAGGGTTTCTACAAAAGCAATCTCGTCATCGACCAGAAGTACGTTTGCGCGTGCCATTTATCATCTCCCTTTTCATCGTGTCGGGCCTGGGACCCAAGTTATAGACAGCCTGAACAGAGAAATATGACCTGAACCAGCGCTTTGAAGGCGCAAGCTTCAGGCCCCTTCCGCAAAAGAATTAAGCCGTCAGCGCTTCAACTGGAACGGGAACACTGATGCTGAATGTCGTGCCACGCCAACGACACTTTTGACATCGATCTTGGCACCCATGGTTTTGATAATGCCGTAGCAGATGAAAAGCCCCAGTCCGGTTCCCTTACCAACGGATTTGGTGGTAAAAAACGGATCAAAGATCCGGGACAAATGGGCCTTGGAAATCCCCGGACCATCATCTGCCACTTCCACCAGGATTTGTCCCTGTTGAATATGACTGGAAAGGGTAATGGTTCCTCCCTTTTTCTCCATCGCTTCCACGGCGTTATTGATCAGATTAAAAAGGACCTGCTGCAATTCGGACAACGAAATCCGGGCAGGCGGTAAATTCGTCGACAGATTGGTTTCCAGCTGTACGTTGGCGGATTTGGCCCGCTGCATGGACAGGTTGACCACATCTTGGATGAGTTCATTAAGCTGCACGGTTTGAATCCCCGCGTCAGATTTGCGGGAGAAACTTAATAGTTTGCGTGTGATTTCCTTACAACGATTACCCTGGGTGGTGATTTGTTTTAGGGCCCGGTTTAATTCTTGCAGATTTTCACTCGTCTGGAATTCTTCCTCGTCCAGCAGGTCTCCAATCCAGCCGGCTTCCTCAATCATGATAGCGACGGGATTGTTGATTTCATGGGCAACACCGGCCGCCAGCATGCCGAGCGAAGCCATTTTTTCGGCTTGCAGCAATTGCAGTTGCATCTTTTTAAGTTCCGCTTTTATGCGCAGTTCTTCCCGCATATCATGGAAAAAACCGATGGTCGCAATCTCCTGCGCGCCCTCGTAAACGATGGCAGCATTCAGATTGATCGGTATGACTTCACCATTTTTCGCCATTAAGGCGATATTATACGAGCGCAGATGGCCCTTGCCGCCATAATCCTCGCTTCGCAGCATTTTCATGACTTCATAGGCGGTGTCATTGGGGTACAAATCCCCAATTTCTATTTCTTGCAGTGCTTTTTCCGCATCGTACCCGAGAATTGCTGCGGCCGCTTGGTTAAATATCAAGATGCGGCCTTGCTTATCCGCGGCAATCACCGCATCGTCGGCACTGGCCAGTAGTTTGCGAAGAAAGGCGTTCGAGCGCTGCAGATCATCTTCCAGGCCTTGGCGGGTCGGCAAATCGAAATCCATACTTACAACGGCCTCGATCCGGCCGTTTTTGTGGATGGGGTAGGCATATTGGCAGGGCATAGATCCTGCTTCTGAATCCAGATCGGGCCTTGGCCGCATGGTTGGTTCATTGCGCGACAAGGTTTCCTTAACCGCACAGCCCACACACGGTGAGGAGCGCTCATAAAAGACCGCATGGCATGGGCGACCGATGATATTTTCCTGAAGGGTGCCGTCGGCGGAATGGTTGGCAGCCAATATTTCAAATTCCGGGGAAACAACAATGAAACGTTTTGTGAAAGCGTCGTCGGCCTTCAACAGCCACTCTTTTTCAGATTCGGTCCGCATCGCTCAGCTCTTGATATAGAGGTTAAGGCCTTGGGTCTGACATTGCCTCGGATATATGTGACCCAAGCTCGGTGTGAGGCTGTTTCCAAAGGCCGGGCATGGACCCGTTCGAACGGACCGGCCTGGATACCTCGGCGACCTTCGGCGTTCACACGACGAAATTTGCCTAAACCTGCTTTGTTTCAGTTGTAGCGCTGTCAGTTTAGGTCGGAGGAAACGTTCGTCACACAAATTCGCGCAGGTGTTGCTGGCCGCGATAATTTAATGTCCAACAAGTTTCCTTTAAAAAGCGGTGATCCGCTATTTACGCTTTTGGACCAGTTTTTGAAGATGTCCAAAACCATTTCCCGGTAAATGACGCGAAACTGGGATAAATCAGACTGCTGAAAAAAGTACCGGGGACAAAAGATACGACGACAATCGCAAGCGTTTTTTTACTGGTAGGGAAATGGTAGTAGGGTGACTGAGGTTTTATGTTTCTGGACATACCTCTGTACGGCGCCGGAGGTCGCTTAGGCCGGCTACGGCGCCGTCCTTTGCTTTTCTGGTTGATGGACCAGGGGCTTGTTGGTACCCCATTTGGTTCCCTGAGCAAGAGCAGATCATCACCCGGCAACCGGTAAGATACGTATAGCAAACTAGCGCTAATATCGCAACATCCATACCAATTTTCTTTTTAGCCCGCTGCGGTCGGTTGCACGGCTAAGAATCTTTACACAAATAGCACCGGGCAGATGTACCGTTGCATACGCTTCCGGTTGACGCACATCCACCAATACCAAAAACTCAGGCACCTAACAAAAACGTCGAAAACCGATGTTAGGGGACGATCGTGAAATATTGACATTTGCCTGTTTTTACTTGCGACGCCTTTTAATGCAGGGTCGTGTCTAACTCGGGATTTTTTAAAGGATCGGTGGTGTACTCGATGGCTTGCCGTTTCAGGATGTCGTAGTAAATCATGATATGCTTGACGTATTGTAACGGTTCCGTACCACGGCAATAGCCATAAGTAGCATCTTTATAATATTTGTGATAGCGCAGCAAAGGCAGGGTTTGCGTCAGCGAGCCCCATTTGTCGGGGTCGAGGCCCATTTTTTTAGCCAGGCTACGTGCATCGCTAATATGGCCCTGGCCGATGTTGTAGGCAGCCAGGGAGAAGTTCAACCGGTCTGAAACACTGATTTGATCGTAGTATTCGTAGAGTTGCTTGAGATGGTAAACCCCGGCGTAGATGTTCTGTTTGGGATCATAGATTTTTTTGACGCCCAAACTGCGGGCGGTGGAAGCCGTGAGCTGCATGAGGCCGTAAGCACCGGCATGACTGCGGGCTTTGGGATCAAAATGTGACTCCTGGTAGATTTGGGCAGCGATCAAACGCCAATCTAAACCATGGCGCTTGGCGGCTTTAATCACCAGTTTTTTGTACGCGGGTAGGCGTGTTCGCAGGCGCCGGTGGTAGCGGCGCAAATCGACATAATCAAAAAATTCGATATCCGCGTAGTATTTGTCGTAAATTTTTTGGAACGTTCCATTGGTCTTGATTTCCTTGAAAAATGCATTGATGCGTTCCCGCAGCTGATATGCCTGAGGATGGACGGCCCACCCTAAAACTTCCGTGTCATTGATCGAATCGGCGATTCGGATCTGCGGATGGTAACGGCGGTTCATCTGGGCAATGTTGCTGTCGGCAATGGTAATTTCAATTTCGTTAGCGGCCACCTGACGAATCAGATCCTCGGTCGGCACATCCGCCATCCGGTAGATAAATATTTTGATGCCGGCATCTTGGAGCGCTTCCAACCGTTCCTCGTAGGAAGTGCCTTTGCGGACAAAGATATCTTTTCCGTACAGATCTTCTTGGCTTTGCACCATCGTGTTGTCACGGTGCACGATGATGTGCTGCTGAATGTTCAAGTAACCATCGGAGAAGGCGACCTGCCGTTGCCGTTTGGGTGTAATGGTCATGCTGGCAGCGACGAAGTCGCCGGAACGGTTCATGATGGATGGAATCATACCTTCCCACTTGTCGGCGATTTGAACCCTCAAGCGGACGCCGAGGTATTTGGCAAACGCTTTGGCAAGGTCGTACTCAAACCCCATGGCCTGTTCGCGGTAAAAGTAGTAGCAATGGGCGTTATTCCGCGTAATGACCCGAATTTCACCCGCGCTTAGAATTTCTTCAAGGGGCTTGGTCGAGGACACGCCGCCTGGTTGTTGATCGCAACCGGTACAGATCAAAAAAACCAGCAGGATAAACAGCAGCAGCAAGCACCAGGGCTTTTGAAAAAACATGACCCCCTGGTGCGCGACGGCATGCGGAGGATATTTGGATTTGTCTCCCATACAGATCATAAAACGGCAGTTTGCCAAGAAGTTAAAAGGCACCCAATTGACAGGGTTTTACCTTGATCGACAGTGCTTCACAGGTGCTGCTGACAATCATTTTGCGTCGCCCAAGGCGCGCGGCGATTTCCCAGGCCTTCTGGCAAGACAGGCAGTTGTCGACCAAGGCTTCACGGATCAAAGCCTCTATCTGCGGTTCGATGGTTTCAGCGGGTTTGACAATTTTTTTGTCGGGTTGGTAACCGAACAGACCCAGCTGGCATTTGGCCAGGCGGATGTTTAATAAATCGATCGTTTTCCCGATCTCTGCCGGTGTGGTTTTTAGCTGTTGAACCATATCGAAGGCAACGGCACAGGGAATTTCACCGGTTGACACCCGTTCGGCGATTGCCGCTTGAAGGTCCTTATCGACAGCGGCGTCGGGCACGTGCTTAGCGGCAAAGCTTTTTTCTTGATTTTGGCTCATACAATGGCTCCCTTCATTTAAATATCGGCATCAAGATACTTTAATGCCTTACACTGGCTTTTGCAACCTGTCTATTTATCTTGAACAAATAGCCTGTCTTTGCTAAATAATAAAATTTGGACCTATAACCCTGTTATGGTATTTTGGCCAATTGCACGCACGGTTGTTAGGTGACCTTATTATCGATGATGCCGCGGCTAAAGTGGCGGCCTAAATCAATGCCTATTGACCCATGCCCTTCACCATAAAGCGCAGAAAAACGCAGCAGATCCAGGTCGGCGATGTCACGGTCGGGGGCGATGCGCCCATCTGTGTGCAGTCCATGACCAATACACCCACCCAAAATATACCGGCAACCGTGTCTCAGATCAAACGCCTGGAGGAAGCCGGGTGTGAAATTGTACGGGTGGCCGTTCCTGACATGGACGCGGCCAAAGCCATTGCGTCCATAAAAGCGCAAATCAATATTCCATTGATTGCAGACATTCACTTTGATTATCGTCTGGCCCTTGCGGCTGCCAAAGCAGGTGCGGACGGTTTGCGGTTGAATCCAGGTAATATCGGTGGTGCTCGCAAGGTAAAGGCCGTTGTCGACTGTGCGCGGGATACCAACATCCCCATTCGAATCGGTATCAACGCAGGTTCCCTGGAAAAGGATCTATTAAAACAATATCAAGTAGTTACCGCTGAAGCCATGGTGGTTAGCGCTCTGCGCCAGATTGATTTGGTACGATCTTTCGACTTCAGTGCAATCAAGCTGTCGATCAAAGCCTCGGATGTTTACCGAACCGTTGAAGCGTACCGGCTGTTGTCGGCCAAAACCGACCTGCCTTTACACGTGGGTGTGACCGAAGCCGGAACCCTGATCGCAGGTACTGTAAAGTCGGCCCTGGGCATTGGCATGTTGCTGCGCGAGGGCATTGGTGACACGATCCGCGTATCGTTGACGCGGGACCCGGTCGAAGAAATCCGGGCCGGGTATGAAATACTCAGGGCCTTGGATATTCGTCACGTTGGGCCGGAAATCATTTCTTGCCCTACCTGCGGGCGCTGCGACATCGACCTGTTTGATATTGTCGAAGGAATTGAGCAAGCGTTGTGGGCGCGCAGGAAAAATGTCAAGGTTGCGGTGATGGGCTGCGTGGTCAATGGGCCGGGTGAAGCCCGGGAGGCCGATATCGGCATTGCCGGGGGAAGCGGCAAGGGGGTTTTGTTCAAAAAGGGTAAGGTCGTAAAAAAGGTTCCTCAGGCGAAACTGGTTGAAACACTGTTGGCGGAAGTTGATCGAATAGAGGATTAAGCGGATCTAAAATTCAAACAGGTGAGGAGAGCATGGGCAAACAAGCGAAGACGGCGGTAACACCCACGCGCCAGGAAAACTATCCTGAGTGGTATCAACAGGTTGTGCGAGCCTCCGATCTGGCCGAAAGGTCGAAAGTACGGGGTTGTATGGTCATCAAACCCTGGGGTTATGCCCTCTGGGAAAATATTTCGCGTGCGCTTGACGACCTGTTTAAAGCCACGGGTGTTAAAAACGCCTACTTCCCCTTGTTCATCCCGTTGAGCTTTTTGGAAAAAGAAGCTGAACACGTGGAAGGCTTCGCCAAAGAATGCGCCGTGGTCACCCATCACCGTCTGGAGCGGGGCGCCAATGGAGGGCTTGTGCCAGCCGGAAAACTCAAAGAACCGCTGGTTGTACGACCCACCTCGGAAACGATTATCGGTGATTCGTTTGCCAAATGGGTCAACAGTTATCGGGACCTACCGTTATTGATTAACCAGTGGGCCAATGTCGTTCGATGGGAGATGCGCACCCGTATTTTTTTGCGCACCAGTGAATTCTTGTGGCAGGAAGGGCATACGGTTCATGCAACCAAAGCCGAAGCCATCGAACGGACCCGCCTCATGCTGGATGTTTATGCTGACCTGGCGGAAAATTTTTTGGCCATGCCGGTTATCAAAGGACGTAAATCAGCGGCGGAACGCTTTCCCGGGGCGGTGGATACCTTGAGCATCGAAGCCATGATGCAAGACCGCAAAGCGCTTCAAGCCGGGACATCCCATTTTTTGGGTCAGAATTTTGCACGTGCCTCTGAAATCAAGTTTCAATCGGCCGATGAAACCGAGGAATATGCCTGGACGACTTCATGGGGTTCGTCAACACGCCTCATCGGTGGTGTCATCATGAACCATGGAGATGATGACGGTATTATCCTGCCGCCCAAAGTTGCCTCTGCCCACGTGGTTATTTTGCCGATCATCCGAAAGGCTAAAGACCGCCAATTGGTAATGGATTTTGTCGAACAACTGGCCCGGGAATTGAGAGATCTTTATTATCATCAGAGCCATGTCCGCGTAGAGGTCGATGACCGTGACATCGGCGGAGCCCGGGGTTGGGAATGGATCAAGAAAGGCATTCCGGTCCGAATTGAGGTCGGCCCCCGTGACATCGCGGACAAAGCCGTCTTCGTCGGACGACGCGACAAGGATCATCGCGACAAGGTGTCGATGTCCAAAGACCAATTTGTTAAACAGCTGACGACGATCCTCGATGAAATTCAGAATACACTCCTTCAGCGAGCGCTGACTTTCAGGGAAAAGCACACCTTCAAGATTGATACCAAAGATGACTTTTACACGTTTTTTACACCGCAGGATTTGTCCCAACCCGAAATTCATGGCGGCTTCGCCCTGTCACCCTGGTGCGGGTCGGCAACCTGCGAAACCCAAATCAAAGATGACTTGAGCGTTACAATACGGTGCCTCCCGTTTGAAGGCACGGACGAACCGGGCGCGTGCGTTTGTTGCGGCCAGCCGAGCGATCAGCGGGTCGTCTTCGCCAAGGCCTATTGATAAAATTTTGCGGCCGCTAGGCGGCCGGCTGTGGCTTCAGCACCGGCTGAAGATTGAACGGCAAGCCAATTGTTTAGATAGCTGCTATCGACACAGGCGCATATGATCAGGATCAACGACATTATCGACAAGGTCATTGAATACCATCCTGAGGCCGATCTTGACCTCATCGACCGTGCCTACATTTATACTGCCCGGGTTCATGACGGGCAGGTGCGCCTTTCCGGAGAGCCCTACCTTTCCCACCCCTTGGAAGTCGCCGGTATTTTGGCTGACATGAAACTTGACACGGTCAGCGTCGTTGCCGGCCTGCTGCATGATGTGGTTGAAGACACCCACGCCACGCCTGAGGATATTGAAGAGCATTTTGGCAGCGAGGTCCTGCGCATCGTCGCCGGTGTTACCAAAATGAGTAAGCTGCCATTCAACAGTTCCCGGGCGCGTCAGGCCGAAAGTATCCGCAAAATGTTGCTGGCCATGGCGGACGATATTCGCGTCATTATGATCAAACTGGCGGACCGGCTGCATAACATGCGGACCCTCGAATATCACAAAGAAAGCAAACGCCTTAAAATAGCTCAAGAAACAATGGACATCTATGCTCCGATTGCGGCCCGCCTGGGGATCTATTGGATTAAAAACGAGCTTGAAGACACTTCGTTTAAATATCTGCAGCCCGAAGAATACGAACAGATTAACAACAAATTAAATCAAGACCGCGAACAGAGCGAAAAATACATTGAAACGGTTAAGCGTCTCATCGAAGACAAAATAGAAGAGGCGCATATCGAGTGTGAGGTACTTGGGCGATACAAACATATTTCCAGCATTTATCAGAAGATGGTAACGCAAAACCTCGCTTTTGAAGACATTTATGACATTATTGCCTTTAGAATTATTTTAGATAGCATTCCCAAGTGTTATGAGGCCCTGGGTATCATCCATGCCCTTTGGAAACCGATCGCCAAAAAGTTCAAAGACTATATTGGGGTTCCCAAGGCCAACATGTACCAATCGCTGCACACAACCTTGATCGGGCCCTATGGCGAGCGTATCGAAATTCAGATTCGCACCAAAGAGATGGATCAGGTGGCCAAATCAGGGATTGCGGCCCATTGGAGCTATAAGGAAGGCAAACGCATCGACAAGGGGGCCATCGACAAGTTTGCCTGGATCCAGAATCTGGTTGAAAATCAGGCCGATATTCGGGATCCAAACGAATTTCTGGAAAATGTCCGTATCGATCTGTTTCCTGAGGAGATCTACGTATTTACCCCGCAAGGTGAAATCAAATCGCTACCGACCGGAGCGACACCGATCGATTTTGCCTACATGGTTCACACGGAAGTCGGCAACCAGTGCGTCGGCGCTAAAGTCGATGGGCGCATGGTTCCCCTAAAGCATGAACTTAAAACCGGAAACATCGTTGAAATCACAACCGCCAAGGGGCACCATCCGAGCAAGGATTGGCTCAATTTTGTCAAGACCGTCAAAGCCCGGTCGCGCATTCGGCAATGGATCAAGATTCAGGAAAAGAAACGTAGCATCACCCTCGGGCGCGAAATGTGTGAGAAAGCGTTTCGCAAGTACCGTTTGAATTTCAACGCCCTTGTCAAATCTGAAGAAATGGACAAGGTCGTGGAACATTTCGGGTTTAAGGCGGTCGATGACCTGATCGCCAGTGTTGGATACGGTAAAACCACGCCCCTGCAAATTATTCGCAAATTTGAACCCAAAATGGAAGCCGATGAGGAGCAAAAATCGATCTTTAATCGATTGATCGGTCGTGTCCGCAAGAAGAAGCCCAAAGCGGGTGTCAGCGTAAAGGGTGTGGATGATATCCTGATTCGGTTCGGTAAATGCTGCCAGCCGGTTCCGGGTGATTTGATAACCGGGTACATTACCAGGGGGTTCGGCGTCACGGTTCACCGCAGCAATTGCATCAATGCCTTGAAAATGAGTCCTGAGCGACAAATCGAAGTGGAATGGAGCATGGAAGAGGCTGAGAGCTATCCGGTCAAAATCCGTATTCGTTCCCTTGACCGGGTGGGATTGCTGGCTGACATCGCCGCAACCATCAGTAAAAATGCGGCCAACATCCTCAGCGCCAACACTGAAACCCATGAAGATAAGACCGTGGACACGTTTTTTTCAATCGGGGTTAAAAGTACCGAGCACCTGAAAAGGGTACTTTCAGATCTAAAGAAGATTAAAATGGTGCAGGAGGTGCGGCGCGTAAGCTAATTAGTGCCCATTCACGCATGGTTCTCTTGTGTGATTGTCGTTGGAAATGTTGCACAGAAAATAAAAAAGGCATGAATTCCTGCGGGTTGTAGCCGGAGGAAACGTGCCAAAACTTTTTTTGGGGTGGGGGAATCGCGCGTTAGGCGGATTTTTGGACGCGGCCCGACTTGATACAATTTGTGCAGACCACCATCTTCTTAACCTGTCCTTTATGAAGGGCCCGAACATTCTGTAAATTGGGGTTAAAACGCCGTTTATTGACGTTGTGCGCATGACTCACGTTATTGCCGACCAACGGTTTTTTGCCGCATATATCGCATTTTCTGGACATCTCAAGCTCTCCTTGTATCACATCGGCCGAGCCGCGGGGCCCGGGTAAAATCATCGATCGCATCATTTTGTCTAGAGCAAACGGAATCTGACTTTCTACCTTATTATTTCTCCAGTGTAAAGTAGTTTTTTCTTTAAGTAAAACGCATGCCGGTCACTCTGGTTGCTCCGCGGCGACGGTCAGTTTTTGCAAGACGTCTTCGCACAACACGATATATTGCAGCGCTTCATAATGGACGCCCACGTCCGGATAGTTGCTCAGTACGGACTTAAAGCGATGCAGGGCCGCTTTGTAATGCCCGCTTTTATAATAGTAGCGTCCCACGTACAAATCGTGTCCCGCTAAACTCTTATGGCATCTGATGATGTGCGGGCGGGCCTTGAGCGTATAGGCATCGTCAGGGAACTTTTTCGTCAGACGTTTAAAGGTATCGAGCGCCTTACGGGCCGTCAACTGGTCCCGGTCGATCGTATCGATCTGATCGTAATAGCTGCGACCGATTTGGTAGATAACATAAGGAATGGCCTCGTTACGCGGATGCAGGTTTTCGAATTCCTCATACGCAAAAATGGCCTCCTCATATTCGAGCAACTTGTAATGCGCATCGGCAATTTTCAATTCGGCCAAAATGGCGTATTTACTGAAAGGGTACCAATCCTTTAGGGTTTCGAACGCTTCAATCGCATCCCGGTATTTACCTTCCTTAAATGCTTCAATACCATCGCGGGCCAGTTCCGGAGCCGGCTTTTCTTCTTTGGCGCCAAACCACCCGCACCCTGCCAAGATCAATAGCGGGAAAACACCGATTGCAATAACAGCTTTAATTTTCATTTGATTATTATCAATACGCCTCGGTACATAAAAAAGCGGCGGTGGACCTTTAAGGGCACCGCCGACGATAAGCAAGGCGAGTCATTGTGACAGACGATCAAAGAAGGTTATTGATCGACGCTTCGAGTCTTGATTTGGCTACCATACCGGTAATCTGGTCAACCACACTACCGGCTTTAAAAAAAATGAGCGTGGGAATCGCTTTGATGCCGTATTTGCCTGGCGTTACAGGGTTGTCATCGACATTGCATTTAGCAAATTTAATTTTATCACCAAAATTGGTGGCGAGTTCTTCAACCACAGGACCGATCGCTTTACAGGGCCCGCACCATGGTGCCCAAAAATCGACTAAAACTGGTTTGTCGGATTGCAGTACTTCTGAATCAAAGCTGCTGTCCTCAACCTCCAATATACCTTCAGCCATAATTGTTTCCTTTCAATAGGGAATTTGTAAAGATTTGTTGATTATAGTTACGTAAATGCCTATTGTCAACCTTGCACAATTGGCCGGCTGGCCACCCATGGCCGGCCACAAGAGGAGCGCACCAGATGGCGTCAAATATTCGTATTACAGCCCTGATATCCGGTGGTGGGACCAACCTGCAAGCAATTATCGATGCCTGTGAAAACGGCCAAATTGATGGTGAAATCGTATGCGTGGGGTCGGACAACCCCGGTGCTTTGGGATTAGAGCGGGCTCGCACGCACGGTATTCCAACGGCGATTGTCGACTATGCTGCCCACAGGGCCCACGATGAGGCGATACCACCTCAGGATCTATGGCCGGATGGTTTGGATGTCGATGATCTGATTGCCAAACAGTCCTTATGGCCCGTCGGCCCGGATCGGTCGATGCTTGTCAAGTCCCTGGTCACACGCGTTCTCGCCGAAGCCGAATTGCTCGAGGCGCTCCGACCGTATCGATCCGATTTGATTGTATTGGCCGGTTACATGCGAATGTTGAGTCCTTATTTCATCGACCGCATCAACGGCGCAGTTGGCAAACCATGTATCATGAATATCCATCCTGCTTTACTACCGGCCTTCCCCGGTATCGATGGCTACGGCGATACCTATCGTTACGGGTGTAAAATCGGTGGATGTACCGTCCATTTCGTTGACTATGGAGAAGATTCAGGGCCGATTATCGGCCAAAAAACCTATGTCATCGATCCGGAAGATACAATCGAATCGATCAAGGCCAAAGGATTGCAGTTGGAATGGAAGCTGTATCCAGAATGCATTCAGCTTTTTGCCCAGGGCCGCCTGCAGCCGGTCAAGATGACCCATACCCTACCAAACGGTCAAATCTTTCAGCGCACGGTCGTAAAAATTGTCCAATCAGGATAACGTTGCGATACGATTTTATTATCAGCGGAATCTTCGAAGAAATCACATTCAACAGGAAGGCCCTAGAGCACTTTCACCATCAGAGGGATCGCGACCAGGGTGCCGATTGAGCTACCCAGGTTGGTGAATACGACGACCAGCAGAATGCGGGTGACTTTATTTTTCCAGAAACCTTTGATGGAAAGGATATCGTCCGGCAGGTGTTCCAGGTCGATGACTTTCGGTTTGCGCGAAAAGGCTTCCACTAAGACCGGATACCCAGCCTGCCGCAATCATGGGGTTTAAGGATGTCAACGGTGCCGCCATGACCGACGATAATATCGTGATCGGATGCGCCAAGGCGGCGAGCGCACCCAACCCGGCCATGACACCATTGGCCAAAATCCACCAGGTGATCATGTCCGTCCCGGCCGAAGCACCACCGAAAAAGAAGCCGGCAGATACAAGCACTAGAATCGCCAGCGGCAGCGCCCATTTTAAGATGCTACCGAGAATGCCTTTGGGGGGGATGGTGTTCAGGGCCGCCAGATCGATATCTTTAGACCAGTATTCCTTGATACCGGGCACATGCCCGGCGCCGACGACGGCGACAATTTTTTGTCCGGGGGCGGTTTTAATTTTCTGGGCCAGGTAGCGATCGCGCTCGTCGATCAGAATGCTTTTCAGAACGGGAAGCGATTTGCCGACGTCGGCCAGCAACAGCTGCAGCATGTCCTCCTGCTTCATCGCTTCGACGTCCTGTTCAGAGATCTCGTCGACCTCACCCAGAGATAAGGCCAGCTGGAACAAGATCTTCAGTTTGTCCCAGAGACCCATCACACGCCAGGTGCGCGACAAGGTGACGCGGATGTCGCGGTCGGCCAGATGGATTTGAGCGCCGAGCGCCTCACCGGTATCGATAGCAGCAATCATTTCAGCCCCGGGTTTGATATCGAGTTTGGCTGCAATTCTTTTTTGAAACGATGCCAGCAAGAGGTTGGACAGAAGCAGGAAAGCCTTTTTTTCCTTGATCACTTTGACAATGTTCATGTCCTGCCAGTTCGCTTTCTGGCGGATCGATTGGTAGCGGGATTGGCACAGTTCAACTGAAACCGTATCCGGCCTTTCAGCTTCGATTACCGATCGCACCAGTTCGGCACTTTCCTTGGAAACGTGGGCAGTGCCGATTAGGATAATCTCCTTGTCACCCACCTGGAGGCGATGTTTCATATTGCTGTTGTCGGCCATCTGTATTAAATAGGAATCCTTTTTAGTGAGAGTCAGGCCAAAGTAACTATTATATAAGGCCTGTCAATGCAAATAAAATCGTATCGCGACGATCGCTCAACGCATACGGTCACAGGTTGAATCACACCGTTGCGGAAGGATGGATTGTATGTTGAACCTGCACGAAAACGACAGGGACGGGTATCTGCTCACCCAAGAGCCGTATTACCGGGCGCTTGGCGATGAAGTCGACCGCTTTCAGGCCGCCGACGATGCCGTGTTGCCGGTCATGTTGAAGGGGCCGACGGGGTGCGGTAAAACCCGGTTTGTGGAATACATGGCCTATTTGTTAAAACGCCCCTTGATTACGGTTGCCTGTCATGAAGATCTGTTTGCATCCGACTTGATCGGGCGCTTCTTGCTGCAGCGGGATGAAACCGTCTGGCATGATGGGCCCTTAACGCGGGCCGTACGCATCGGGGCCATATGCTACCTGGACGAGATTGTCGAAGCCCGTAAGGACACGACCGTTGTCATCCACCCGCTGGCGGATCATCGACGGACGCTCAGCATCGACAAAAAGGGCGAGATTGTCAAAGCGCACCCGGATTTTAGGCTGGTTATCTCGTATAATCCCGGGTATCAGTCGATTTTAAAAGATCTCAAACAAAGTACCCGCCAGCGGTTTGTCGCCATGGAATTTGAATACCCACAGCCGGATCAAGAGGCTGAAATTGTGGCTCATGAAGGGGTCATCGATCTGGCCATCGCGAAGCAACTTGTTTTTTTTGCTGGAAAAATCAGGAATATACGTGAACATGGCTTGACCGAAGGGGCCAGTACGCGCCTTTTAATATATGCGGCCCAGTTGATCAAAAGAGGCGTCTCAATTCCAGAGGCCTGCCTTACGGCCATCTGTCTGCCCCTGACCGATGACGCCCGGCTGCTGGAAACCCTGGGTGATTTGATCGATGATATATTTTTATGAACCAGGCTGACCAAGACCCATTAAAGCAACTCGCGATTGCCGATCCGCAATTGGCGGACACTATCGCCGCATCGTGGCAGGGCCAGACGGCACCGCTGCCTGCAACAGAAGTGGCCCTTATCGCCGATCAGATCCTATGGGGTTTGTCGCAGGCCGAATCGTTGGGTCGGGCCATTGCCAAGGGGTATGCCGAGCTCCTGGGTGTCGTGAACCGGGAGTCCTTGCAGATATACAGGCAAAACGTTCAACAAGCCGGTGCAAAGGGGGCGACGATCGGCACGACCATGGCCACACACCTGGCGGTGGTTCTGCAAGCAGGTGATGCGCGGCTTGTGAAGCGCTTTTTAGCGACCATCACGACGATGCTGAGCAAAGGGACCTATACTTTAAAAAAGCCTTTCGA
Source organism: uncultured delta proteobacterium (assembly GCA_963802265.1). GTDB lineage: Bacteria > Desulfobacterota > Desulfobacteria > Desulfobacterales > CAWDIC01 > CAWDIC01. The sequence goes on along the minus strand of CAWDIC010000001.1, from coordinate 479,254 downwards.
AGCCCTTGCCTCAATCCTGATCAGCGGTGATCTTGCGTCGGCTCTTGCCGGCCTTGAACTCTTCAGCATCACTTTTGCCCAGGCCATGACCTATAATCAAAGTTTAAATCTGACCTATATTTTGCCCAAAGCGGTTCTCAGTTTCAATCCCGAGCGGCGACCGTGGCAGATTGAAGCGCTCGCCAATGTTGTGAAGGTCGATTTCCAATTGGCGGAACCTTTTTTGGAAGGGCTGGCCAAAGGCTTGGATCTGTTGGCACAAAAGGAATTGAATCAGTTTGTCGCCCAGGCACTTGACAAATATGCTCGCAACCAAGGGCTCGGATCGAAATTTCTGGCACTAGAATCCAAACTCGGACTGGACACCTGCCAAGCCATGCAGGTAACGGTTCCGCTGACCCAGGTGCAGGCCCAGTTGAACCGCTATTTGAAGGCACGGACCGGGCTGACGATATCCACCCGTCCGTTTTCGGAAGTGGCCTTGTCCAGATTTGCATCCAGCGGTCAACCGTCGGTCTGCTCGGATGGGCGCTATATCTATCTTTCCGACGAAATTCGTCATTTTCCAGAAAAAGAGGCCAACCGCAGACTTTACAAGCAGATGACTCGGCTCGAGGCCGGTTATTACGAATTCGATACCTTTGCTTTCGATATAGAAAAGGCGCGGATGCTCATTGAGACCCGTGGTGTTCCAGAGGGACCGTTTCGGCAACCGTCGGCACAACCCAACGCGAACCCTGATTCTCACCGTTTAAGCCATCTGTCAGATCTGGAACTTTTTTTCCAATCCTTTCCAAATCATGTTCTGGCCGCCGATCTGTTCACTGTTTTTGAACATGGCCGCCTGCGAAACATTCACATCCGGCGCTATCCCGGTCTTGTCCGGCAGGTCTATCCGTCTGTCCAAAACGAAGCCCGACGCCTTTTAGAGACTATGCACCCCAATCAATGCCTGCTGCTTTTGTATGCCTGGATTGCCCTGGGTATTGGTTCGGATGAAATCGCAGCAATCGATAGCAAGTTTGCATCCACCCTGTCTCCTATCGCGCAGTTGTTCGAAGACCGGGTACAACAAATCGCAGACGTTGAAGTGTGCGCGGAACTGGTTTGGTGGACGTATGCGATGGTGGCAGAGCTGCTGGAACTGAAAGGATTCTTGGACGCACCGGACGCTTACGAGCCCTTGACCTTACCTTTTGGGCGTTGCCTGAGACCGGACTTGTTTTATGGTGCCCAGCAAACGTATGAAGCGTTGGCCACACAACTCAAAAGGCTGCTGGAAGATAAGGGTATAAAGATTTACAAGGCCGATATCAGGCAACACCTTCTAAAAAACGATGGCCGGGTGTCGGTCGAGGATCTGGAAGCCCTCACCGTTCAAGCAAGTTCGCCTGCCATGGACACCGGCCTACATCCGCACCGCACCGCAATCGATTTGTCCTGGCTTGATTTATCCGACCTTCTGGGATGTGAAGGGATTTCAGACATTCCAGCAACAGAGGCCAATGGCCCAACGTTTCGGTATGTGGAATGGGACTGCCGGCTGGCGGATTATTTGGACGAACATGTGCAGGTGGTCGAAAGACCCCTATCTGGATCGACACCTGGTTTCTATGATCAGACACTGCAACGTTACGCCGGTCTGGTCAAAGGGATTCACCGAGCTTTCGAGCTTTTAAAACCGGAAGGCTTCAAGGTTTTGCGGCAATGGCGTGAAGGGGATGATTTTGATTATCGGGCGTTGCTGGATTATGTGGTTGAAAGAAAAGCCAACCGGATGCCATCGGAGCGGCTTTACATCAAACGCGTCAAGGCCCAGCGCGACGTGGCCGCCTTGTTGCTGGTGGACCTTTCGCGTTCGACCGCCAATCGGGCCTACGGCACACGGTCCCGGGTGATCGATATTGAAAAGGAAGCCATTGTCCTGTTGTGCGAAGCTCTGGAGGTGGTCGGTGATGCTTACGCCATTGCCGGCTTTTCAGGGACCGGTCGTCTGGGTGTCGATTATTTCAGGATTAAAGATTTCGAAAGCCCGTTGGACGACACAGTCAAGGGACGCATCCAGGCCATGGCGCCTCACCGCAGTACGCGCATGGGGGCAGCGATTCGACACGCCACCAGGCTTTTGGAAAAAGTGACGGCTAAAGTGCGCTTGCTGATCGTTTTAGGAGATGGGTTCCCCAATGATGTTGACTATAAAAAGAAGTATGCTATTGAAGACACCAGCAAAGCGATCTATGAGGCGCGTGCCAAACACATTCACGTTAAAGGAATAACGGTCAATATCGCAGGTGATGGGCGGCTGGACGCTGTCTATGGGAATTTTCACCACAGCGTTATTTCAGACGTACGTGAACTTCCGGATAAACTGCTGCGTATCTATGGTACCTTAACGCGCTTATAGATTTGAGCAACGCATTTAGCGATTGGCCCGAACAGGTGAAAAGATGTTGATACATGACGATGTGTTTGTCTGGGAAGGTTTTGGTGGCGCGCTAAAACTGGCCCACGGGAAATGCCGGCTGCAAATCTATGATCTGAACCAAAGCCCTACCAAGGGCATTGCACACCTGAAACCCATCATTGTTGTTGTCAGCGATGTGCCCGGAAGCGCCATGTCGGTGCGCAGCTGCATCAGCCATGTGGCCACACAAGTGGCAAAGCAATTTAACCTGCCGCATCAGCGGATTAACTATATTGAATACTCTCCAGCCCGAACCTATGGCCAGAAAAATGAACACGTCATTCCGGAAAGATTTGAGCTGTTCGAATTTGTCTGGCACGAGGACAAAGCCTTGCATCCTTCCAGAAAGGATGTGGAACCACCTCTGCTCGATACCCTCAAAGAACTGCAAAAATAAAATCGCTGCGCGATTGTAGTTAGTATCCATCCATAATAAAGCTATTTGTGGGTGGGTACTAGTGGCAGGGGCTTTCCAGTGCCTTACCTTCTATCCAGCGCTCGACAAAAAGTTGGGTGACACGAATATCCAGATCGGCCTTGGCGGCTGCGTTCTCGAGCTGCTGCAGGGTCTCGTCAACCTTCGGCTTGTCTTCTAGCAAGGCATAGATTTTAATACTTCGCTGGAGGTGGGCCGCAGCCATGTCATAGCGGGCTTGTGCCAGGTAAACGCTGCCGAGGGCGGCCAGATCATCGGCGATACCTTTGTGAAAGCCCTGTTGGCGGTCGGTTTGCAAGGCGGTATTAAAGTAGGCAAGCGCCAGGTCGATACGATTGGTTGTCAGCATCAAGCGGCCTAAAGAAAAGTTAAGGGTCGCATATTCGGGCAGATCGTTAGGGGACACCAGGCCCAGGCCGCGCTTCAAGATTTCTTCCGCCTGATCGAAAGTGGTTTGTTTCATCAACAGGACAGCCTTGTTGTTTAAAAGGCCGGCCGTCGCTTTTTTATCTCCCATGAGGCTTTCAGCCTGACGCAGTGTGTCTTGGGCTGCTTCAAGCTTGTCCAGATCGATCAGCAGGGCCGCCTTGTTGGAAAGCGCTTGCAAGGCACCGGTTTCGTCCTCCAAAACAAGGTAAATCCCGATCGCTTCATCGAAAAAAAGGCCGGCACTATCTGGATCTCCGATAAACCGGTAAACATTGCCGATATTGTTCATGCTCATGGCAACGCCGTTTAACTGGTCGGAGGCGGTGAAGTGTTCATGGGCCCGGAAAAAATGATCCAAGGACCGGTGGTAGCATCCCTGTTGGTAGGCGGCGATGCCTTGTTGTATTTCTTGCATGCCACCGCTAAGGTGGGGCGGCTTGTCTTTGACCTTGGGGCCGCCACAGCCGATTGCCAGGCCAACGGCCAGAAGAACCAGAAACACGCGTAAGCGTCTCATATCGATTTTCCTGTGGTATGCGGTTATAATGAGACCGACTGTTCGGATGATGTTTTTAGAAGTTATCTCAAAAAAGCTTATTGGCCCAATCTCTGCGTTGGGCCCTCGTTTCAAGCCCTCGAAATACTTAAGTATGTCTGCGGGTTGAAACCTGGTCCTGCCTGGACCTTGAGCCAAGATCCTTTTTTTGAGATAACTTCTAAAATGGATTTCTTTTTTTATACTATCGAGGGCTGCTAAAGTCAAAATGTGATGCAAGCAACGCTGTGTAAATGCGGTAGGCTCGGCCGCTTGAAATTTGTTCTTCCGTATGTTTAGGCCTGTGATCAAAATAAGTACCTTCGAATAAATTCGTTACACGATTTTGGGTAACACGACAATATCGTTCTTGGCTACCCTGTAATTCCCTTGCAAAAAGAGAGGTTTGATGCAAGCATCAAACGTGTTGAATAGCAAATCGTTACGCCATTATATCTTCAGCCATCGAAAGAATAATCATGAACCCTCTCATCATTGGGGCGCTGATCAGCTTTTTTATCGGCATGTTCGGATATGTGCTGGTCGTTTTCTGGCTACGCCCGGTGGCCGGTTATCGTAACGTAAAACGCCGGCTGGCTAAGGACCTCAATGCGGGCGAACGCGATAAGGAAGGAAAGCCCGTCTATTCCAAAGAAGCGCTCAAGGCCCTTAAGCCGGTTTGGAAACAACATGCCGCTGCCGTTACCGCTGTCTATGAAGAGCGGCTGCCCGACTGGTACAAATTGACTTTAAAGCGGCGTGGTGAATCCCCAATGGACGCTGCGAAGCATCTTATGGCGCTGGCAAACATTCAAAACCCCCAACATGCGGCCAATCGCATCGCTGAAATCAGAGCCTGCTTAACTGTGAAATGAGTCTCCAGGCCGAGTGCTACTTCCAAAACGATGCCGAATTTTATGACCATCAGGCGGTGTGTCGACCGGGTGGCACCATTTGACATCGGTTACGCCCTGCTTTATATTCCAGCGAATTTTAAGGGAAGATAACTAGTAACCGAATTAAGCCATTCCTACAATTCCAAACGATCCGTTCGCGAAGAAAAAGCTGCTTTATGAAACTGTTATCAGGCAATGTGGCCATCGAAGCGGTGGCCTACGAATTGGCACCGCAAATAATCACATCAACCGCCATCGAGGACCAGCTGGCTGCGACCATGAAACGATTGGGCCTCCGGAAAGGCCTGCTCGAAGAACTGACCGGTATTAAAGAGCGGCGCTTCTGGGAACCGGGTGTCATGCCCAGCGAGGTCGCCACCCGGGCGGCACGCAAGGTCATTGAACAGGCGGGGATTGACAAAAAAGAAATCGGCTGCCTGATGAATACTTCGGTTTGCAAAGACTACATCGAACCCTCAGTTGCCAGCTTGGTGCATGGCAATCTTCAGTTGCCGCCAGGGTGCATCAACTACGATATCGGCAATGCCTGTCTCGGTTTTATGAATGCCATGGTCACCCAGGCATTAATGATCGAAGCCGGTCTGATTCGTTACGGTTTAATCGTGGATGGGGAAGGTTCACGGGAGGCGGTTGAGGCAACGATCAAAAGGCTGCAGGCGGAAGATGTGTCGGCCGAAACTTTTCGCGACAATTTCGCGACCCTAACGCTCGGGTCCGGCGCCGTTGCCATGCTGTTGTGTCACAAGTCTGATGCGCAATCCGGACACCTCATTAACGGCGCCGTCACACGGGCGGCTACGCAGCACAGTCGTCTGTGTTTGGGGCAGCGCACCGAGATGATTGCCGATGCACACGGTGTTTTGTTTCACGGGGTTGAACTGGCAAAGGCGACTTGGCAAATGGCTTCCGAGAACCTGGCAAATTGGAGCGATACAACGATCGACCTGTACGTCCCCCATCAGGTCAGTGCCCGCAACATGGAAGCGTTGAATGCAACCCTGGGGCTTTCGCCGCACAAGCATCATTTGAACTTTCAGAACCAAGGCAACATCGGACCGGCCGCTTTACCGATTACTCTCGCGATGGCGGTGGAAGCGGGTGCCGCCCTGCCCGGAATGCATGTGGCCTTGATGGGGATCGGTAGCGGTTTGAATTGCATGATGATGAGCGTCGCCTGGTAAAAGCAGCGATTCACCAAAGAATCCAAGTTGTTAAACTGTTTCGATAGCACCTTGCTTGACTTTTGATCAATGCTGGTTAAAATTTATAATTATACCGGCCCATCTGTTAGCCGTGGGTCGGTTTTTTAACGCAAAAAATTCGGTTTGTCTTGGGGCCGCCTTTCTATCTGTGAAAGGTGTGCCCCGGTTTTTTTTAAAAAGGAGTGCCGCCATGTTTTATGAAGCCATTTTCGAACCCGCAGAAAACCGAGATTACGATCCCGATGCCAGGGATTTAGCAGGGAAAATGATTGCCGTGGAGGACGGCCGGGTCATTGACGAGGGCGATTACAAGGGCCAACGGTGTTTCTATATTCCCAATTCCACCGTCGGTTGGATACCCAGCAGCGATTTAAAAAACATCAAACCGGTTCCCTTTGTGCGATGGAAGGCTATTCACGATAGCATCGGTTTTGGTGAGTAAGTGTATCGATGCATTCATTCGATCACGCTTTTAGGTGCCCAAGATTATGTTCAAGGGTGTTGTAAAAACGTACACCCGATGATAGCGTCACTTCCATACGATTCTTGCGACCCGCACGAAACAAAGAGGTGGCGCATGATAGAAGCCTGTTCCTTTGGTTCCATGGTGATCGACGGAAAACGCTATTCGTCGGACCTCATCATTTACCCCGATGGCCGGGTGGCAGATTCCTGGCGCCGTATGGAAGGCCATCGGCTCGACCTGCAAGATATCACACCGCTCATTACAGCCAATCCTGAAATCATCGTGGTCGGTACCGGGGCCAGCGGACGAATGCGTCCGGATCGGCAACTGGCACAGCTGTTGGCTGCCAAGGGGATTACCTTGATGGCTGAAGCGAATCAAGAAGCGGTGCAACGCTACAATGAATGGGTCACAACCAAAAAGGTGGGGGCTTGCTTCCATCTGACGTGCTGAAAGGAGAATGCAGGAATGACACTAAATACGGTTGAAACCGATCGAGCGCCGGCGGCTATCGGACCTTATTCTCAGGGCATCGATGCTCCGCCCTTCCTGTTTGTAAGCGGTCAACTCGGCATGGTGCCGGAAACCGGAGAACTGGTGGGGCCGGACTTGGCATCACAGGCTCGCCAGGCCCTTGAAAATCTGAAACAGATCCTCGAAGCCGGCGGCTGCAGCCTCAACGACGTGGTTGCCGTTGATGTCTTTCTCACGGACATGGGAAAATTTGTTGAGTTTAACGACATCTACGCCGACTACTTTTCGGATCACAAGCCGGCTCGGGCCGCCATAGAGGTGAGCGCGCTTCCCAAGGGTGGTTGTGTTGAGATTAAGTGTATCGCCTGCCGACCCTAATGTCTATCCACGAATGGCTCTTTTACGTGACTTCGGCGTTGGACCCCATGATTTGTATCCTCGAAATAGCCAGCTATTCCTCCTGTTCAAATCTGGCGTCCGCCTGGAATTCACGCAAAATCCCTCATCCGTGAATAGACATTCGTTTGAGCCTAACCATAATGGCTTGAAACGAGTTCATTTTGGGGTCGGGATGTTTACGATCTGATAGGCGTGGTCCAAGGCCGCCAAAAAGTTTGCGATGCTCGCCTTTGTAAGGACCAGCGTACTGGTGTTGATCATGGGGTGGAATTGAAACGCGTCAGACGACCAAAGGGCCTCATCGATAAAGACTTCCACAGCCTGTTCATTGCCGTTTAAAATGGCCAGTAAGGAGACCGATCCGGGCTCAACGCCCAGATGCTTCATCAAGCGGTCTGGAGACCCGAAACTCACCTTGCTGCTGTCGAGTACTTCAGGAAGCGCTTTGAGATCAATCCGTTTGTCGGCGGGCATCACCACAAGAAAGTGGCGTGAGCCCTTCTTGTCCCTTAAAAAAAGGTTCTTTGTTTTGGCGCCCGGCAAATCCGGAGTCAGTCGATGGACATCATCGACAGTATAAACCGGCGGGTGATCGAATCGCTCGTATTCAATACCATTCTCAGATAAAAAATCAAAGATGTCCATAGCGTACCTCTCCTGGTCGGGTTGTAGGCTTTGCTGCGGCGCACGCTGACGCAGGCTGCATTATAGCAAAGGAATATGCGGGCATGCAACCGCATGGATTAGTAGAGCGTTTTACGAACCGCGAGGCCGACGACTTGACATGTCTGACCGGCTGAATCTATAAACCAAGCTTGAAAATCGTTGAATTTGGGAAAGGCTTTCCGTCTTCTGTGCTAAAATGATTTTAACAAGGGGGGCATATGCCAACTAACGAGCTGTTATACCTATCCAAGGATGACGTTGTCGCAACGGGTCTGACAATGACTGAAATCATACAAGCCCTGGAGACGACCTTTAAGGAAAAGGGCGAGGGCCGTACTGAAATGCCTCCGAAGCCCGGTATTCACCCGGGTGGCGGCGATAATTTCATTCACGCCATGCCGGCCTACATTCCTGCCATGAAGTCCGCCGGCGTAAAATGGGTCAGCGGCTTTCCTGAAAATTACAAGCAAGACCTGCCCTATATTACCGGGCTCCTTATTCTCAATGACGCCGAAACCGGCCTGCCTTTGGCGGTGATGGACTGTGTCTGGATTACCGGCATGCGTACGGGCGCCGCCACGGCGGTTTCCGCTAAATACCTGGCGCGACCGGAATCATCCGTGGTGGGAGTTCTTGGCTGTGGTGTGCAGGGACGCACCAACGTTGAAGCCCTCAATGTTCTTTTTCCGCTTAAAAAGGTCATGGCCTACGACGTGGATGCCGAGGCTGTACGCCAGTACGCGGAAGATGTCGGGTCTCGGTTCGACCTGGAGGTTGTGCCTGTTCAAAACCCGCAGGAGGCGGTGTCGGGATGCGACCTGATCGTTACCGCCGGACCGATTCTTAAAACGCCCCACGCCACCATTCAGGCCGGCTGGATGGATGAAGGCGCCTTTGCCTCCCTGGTGGATTTTGACTCCTACTGGCATGCGGATGCCCTGAACGAGGCCGCCAAATTCTGTACGGACGACACGGCCCAGCTACTCCACTATAAAGAGGTGGGATATTTTCAGAGCATTCCGGCGCTGCATGCGGACCTGGGAGAACTGGTGACAGGGAAGCGAAGCGGTCGCGAAACCGCCGAGGAACGCACCATGACGGCCAATCTGGGCCTGGCGCTGGATGACATGGCCGTGGCACCCCTCCTTTACCAGAAAGCCATGGCAAACGGCATCGGGACGAAGCTGCCGCTGTAAAAGCGCGCGACTGTTTTATAAAATGCTTGAAAAAACATACGACATCATCATCATTGGCGGTGGTATCATGGGCAGCGCCACCGCCTTTTATCTCACAAGGCAAGAACCGGATATCAAGGTTGCCGTTATCGAACGGGATCCTACCTATTCCAGGGCGTCAACCACGTTGTCAATGGCCAACGCGCGCATCCAGTTCAGCCTCCGTCAGAATATATCCATCTCCCAGTACACCTTTGAAATCCTGGAACGGTTCGAACAAGACATGGCTGTCAGAGACAGTGTCCCGAACATCGCCTACCGCCAAGAGGGAAACCTCTTCATGGTGGATGAGCAGGGACACGGCCAGGCGATAGAAGCATTCGACCTGCAAAGAAGCCTCGGGTGTCAGGTTGAATGGTGGCCGCCGGAGAAAATCAAGGAACAATATCCACTTTATGATCCAGGAGCCTTTGCGGGAGGTACTTATGGCGTAAAGGATGGACATTTTGACGCGTATGCGGTCCTCATGGGTTACCTGGCAAAGTCGAAATTTCTGGGGGCTGAATACATCGAGAACGAAGTGGTTGAAATCTGCTCACACAAAGGCAAAGTCAGCGGTGTCAAAATGGCATCAGGAGAAAAACTGACCGCCGCGTATGTTGTCAACTGTACCGGGGCCTGGGCGGCGGAGATCGCCCGAACCGCCGGCGTCGATTTGCCGGTGCAGCCGGTTTCCCGCCAGGTCTTTGCCCTCGATACAGCGGTTAAGCCGGAAACATCGCTACCCCTGACGATTTTGCCGTCAGGGCTTTATTTCCGTACGGAAACCGGCGGCCTGATTCTGCTGGGCAAATCAATGTCCGAAGATCCGATCGGATTCAGCTTCAACTGGGATGACAAAAGATTCATGGAAATCCTCTGGCCGGAGCTGGCCGCTTTTGTGCCGGCCTTTGACACGGCCAAGCTGATCCGGGGATGGGCCGGCTTGTATGCCGTGAATACACTGGACGGCAATGCCATTTTGGGTGAGTGGCCCGAGCTAAAGGGCTTTTATCTGGCCAATGGGTTTTCAGGACATGGCCTTCAACAGGCACCGGCCGTGGGCAGATACTTGTCCGAAGTGATCACTTCGCGACCGCTGAGCTTGGACCTATCTCTTTTCAGCCCGCAACGCATCCTGGAAAATAAACCGCTGAGCGAAGTCGGCCTCGTGTGACCGTGAGGATGTGCAACCATTAACCTTCTTCGGGCCGGAACATACAATATTATTCGTAAGCATACAGATTTAAAGGCAAAAATATTTTCAATACCGTTGGAAAAAGAAAATAATGTGCTTGACAGAGGCTCGAAAGCATAATAATGGTCGGACCATTTGGCAGCTACATTGTGGCGAGCATCGCATGCAGCCAACGGGCATAAATGGCCCGTCCCTTTTAACAGGAAAATTTGACGACACCCGTGTTTCGAGTAGCCAAACAAAACAGAATCTTCCAGGACGTTGTCGAGCAGATTCAGGAAGCCATTATTTGCGGGCAGCTTCAGACCGGAGATAAACTGCCCGCTCAAAGGGAGCTGAAAGAGACGCTCCAAACCAGCCGAAGTACCCTTCGTGAGGCCCTCCGGGTCCTTGAGCAAAAGGGTTTGATCGAAATCAAGCGGGGCACGGGCGGCGGCGCAGTGGTAAAGGCGGTTTCCTCTGAGCAAGTGACCGAAAGCCTCGACCTGATGATCAAGTCCCAAAAGGTTTCACTCAACCATCTGGCCGAATTCAGGGAAGGCGTCGAGGGTGATGTTGTGGCCTTGGCCGCCGAACATGCTCAAGAAGCGGACATCGCGATGTTGAAACGCCTGGTGGCAGAAGCCGGGGTATATGTGCAACAGGGTGTGGACCATGTGGATGACTTTCTGGACGCCGACAAGAATCTGCATATGGCCTTCGCAAAAATTGCCGAGAATCCGATTTATATTTCGGTCCTAAAAACCATCCAGGACAACATGATCAATTATTACAAAAAATACCTTCCCATGGGACAACAGGAACTGGAGGAAAACCTGGAAGATCTCGTCAATATTGTCAAGGCGGTGGAAGGCCGCCAACCGGAGCGGGCGCGAAAGTTGGCCAAGGAGCATGTCCACAGGTTTAATGCCTATATGATGCGAAACGGACAATGATCCTCGTGTGCCAATTTTAGAACATTTTGATCAGAGCTGAATATTTATTTCTATGGCAAATCTGGAATTACAGAAGATTACGGTCAAGTTCGGCGGGCTGACGGCCCTGTCGGAGTTAAGTTTTTCTTTGAATCAAGGCGAAATCCTGGGCCTTATCGGACCCAACGGTGCCGGCAAGACCACTGTTTTTAACGTTCTGACCGGTGTTTACCAGGTCACCAGCGGCAAGGTCCTTTTCAACGGCCAAAGCCTTCTGGGCCAAAGACCACACAAAATTTTTTCCAACGGCATTGCCAGAACCTTTCAGAACATCCGTCTTTTTTCCAACATGACGGCTATCGAAAATGCCATGGTGGCGCGCCATTGCCGTTCGAACACAGGCGTGGTTGGCGCCATTTTCAGAACCAACTCTCAAAAAAAAGAAGAGGCGGAGATCCGGGAAAAGGCTAAAGAAGCCCTGACCTTCATGGGCGCGGCGGCATATGCCGACACGGTGGCGCAGAATCTGCCCTATGGTTTGCAACGCCGGTTGGAAATTGCGCGGGCCTTGGCGGCCAAGCCCCAGATTCTGCTTTTGGACGAACCGGCGGCAGGGATGAATCCTGCCGAAAGTTCCGCCTTGATGCGTGATATCTCCCGTATCTCCGAACTGGGTATCGACGTGCTCCTGGTGGAGCACGATATGAAAGTCGTTATGGGCGTTTGTCATCGGATTGTATGCGTTGATCACGGGATTAAAATCGCCGAGGGAGGGCCTGAAGACATTCAGCGCAACCCCAAGGTGATCGAAGCTTACCTGGGTCAGCCGGCAAAACAAAACAACTAAGGAGGAAGTAAAGATGAGGAAAAAAGCATTTGTGCTACTGGTAATGGGATTGATTTTGGTACCGTTTCTGACGACCACCGCAATGGCCAAGACCCTGAAGATCGGATCCATGGGCCCCTTGACCGGCCCCTATGCGGCTGACGGCAACGACATTAAAAACGGTGTTCTGACGGCGATTGAAGTGATCGAAAGTGAGGGCGGCATTCCCGGGTACGACAAGATAGAACTGTCGCCCCAAGATACGGCCTGCGACCCGAAACAGGCGGTCGCTTCCGCCAACAAACTGATCAACCTCGAAGTGGTGGGCGTTGTTGGCGCCTATTGCTCATCTTCCACGATTCCGGCCTCCGAGGCCCTTGCCGAGGAAGATATCATTATGATTACACCGGCCTCGACCCATCAGGACGTAACCGACCGGGGGCTGCCCTACATGTTCCGTATGTGCGGAAGAGATGATGACCAGGCGCCGGCAGCAGCCAAGTTTATGAAAGAAGCGCTGAAAGCCAAAACCATCTTCATCGTGGACGACAAGACCACCTACTCCCAGGGATTGGCTGAAGGTGTCAACAAGGCCAGCGGTGATCTCGGTATCAAGGTTTTGGGGCATGACCACGTGAACCAGGGTGACAAGGATTTTTCCGCCATCCTTACCATGGCCAAGAGACAGAATGCGGATGTGTTCTACATGTGTCTGCAAAATCATTCGTCAGGGAGCATCATGGCCAGGCAAGCCAAAAATATGGGCCTGAAATCCACCATCGTTTCCCAGGACGCCATGTACCATCCCAACTTTGTCAAGGTTGCCAAAGAAGCGGCCGAGGGTGTTTATGTCACCTACGGCTACACCGACAAATCCACGCCGGCCTACAAAGACTACGAAAAACGCTTTACGGCCAAATACGGTGAAGTCGGCGCCTACGGCACCTATGCCTACGATGCGGGGATTGCCTTGCTGAGAGCCATCAAGGCTGCCAAGTCAACGGACCCGGCCAAAGTCAAGGCGGAACTCATGAAACTCGATTTCCAGGGCGCTTCCAAACATGTCAAGTTCAAAGCGAACGGCGACTCCGGGTCTTCTTACATTGCATTTAAGATCCAAAACGGCGAATACATGCCGTACTGGTCACCGGAAAAGGGCTTTTGGAAATAATTAAAGTCGATCTCGAATGACCGCCCGCGTTGGTTGGGCGGTCATTCGATGTTGTAGGATCTTTTTTGAAGTCGCTTATCGCAAAGGGTAACCCCGGAAAATATAAAATATGGACTATTTTCTTCAGCAGCTGATCAACGGGCTGACGCTCGGCGGATTGTACGCCCTTATCGCTCTGGGATACACCATGGTCTACGGCGTCATTCAGCTCATTAATTTTGCCCACGGCGAATTCTTCGCAGCCGGCGGTTATGTGGGCGTCATTTTGCTCAGCTATTTTGCCGGCCTGGGATATATGCAAACGCACCCCTTTTTGTGCCTGGGGGGTGCCTTCGTCCTGACCATGGGGTATTGTTCATTCTTGGCTGTGGCGGTCGAAAAAGTTGCCTACAAGCCGCTGCGACGCCAATCGCGGCTCGCGGCGCTTTTGTCGGCGCTGGGCATGTCCATCTTTCTTTCCAACGGGCTCATGCTCACCCAGGGTGTCTTCGACAAACCGTATCCGTCCGAATTTTTCACCGGCGGATTCGAGTTCGGCTTGATCAGCCTCAGTTATATGCAGATCGGCATCGTGGTCATGACCATCACCCTGCTGATCGGCCTCAATATCCTGGTTTTCAAGACCCGGGTGGGTATGGCCATGCGCGCCACGGCCCAGGATAAAACCATGTCGGCCCTGGTGGCCATCGGCAGCAACCGCATCATTTCCCTGACCTTTGCCATCGGCGCGGGACTGGCTGCGGCCGCCGGCATCATGGTGGGGCTTTACTACGGTTCGGTTCGATATGATATGGGCTTTGTCCCGGGCATCAAGGCGTTTGCCGCGGCCGTCCTCGGTGGCATCGGTAATATCACCGGCGCCATGCTGGGCGGTCTGATTATCGGCATGGTTGAGATTTTCGGTGCCGGCTACATATCCGGCCAGTACAAGGACGTGTTTGCGTTTATCATTTTGATTTCGGTTCTTTATTTCAAGCCGACGGGTATTATGGGCGAGAATATCGATGATACAAGAGTTTAATAAAATCTGGAAACCCTACGTCATCGGCCTGGTGTGGCTGTTCGGGCTCCTCTGGCCCCTGCTGGGGATTCACCCCGATGGCACGCTCTCCATAGGTCCGACGCTAACGGTCTGGCTCTACATTGCAGGCGGTTCCTTTGTCTGCATGGTCGTTTATGTCATGAACCAGAGCGGTGCGTTGAAAGGCGTTACAAACCCTCTTTCTGCAACCTGGGCCAAGGCGTCGTCTTTTTCAGCCGCCCTGCCGACTTGGTTTTGGATTATGACGTTACTGGTAGCCGCCCTGACGTTTCCCATCTATACAGGAAGATATTCTCAGGATGTGGCCATCAATGTACTGATATATGTATGCCTCGGCCTCGGCCTCAACATCGTCGTGGGTCTGGCCGGCATGCTCGATCTGGGGTACATCGCCTTTTACGGAGTGGGGGCGTATGCGTATGCGCTGTTAAATACGATTTACGGGCTGTCTTTCTGGGTCTGCCTGCCCTTGGCCGCAATCTTTGCCTGTATCGCGGGGTGCATCATCGGATACCCGACCTTGCGCATGCGGGGGGACTATCTTGCTATCGTAACCCTCGGCTTTGGAGAAATCGTCCGCATCATTCTCAACAACTGGATGTCTCTCACCAACGGCCCTAACGGCATCCTCGGCATCAAAGCGCCGAGCATTTATATTCCCAATTTCGAGGGTGGGTTGAGTTTCGAGCTGTTATATCTGAAAAAGCTGCACTTCCTTTATTACATTGCCCTGGCCCTGGCCATTTTCACCATCATTGCGGTGTGGCGGCTCAATTTTTCACGGATCGGACGGGCCTGGGAATCGATACGCGAAGACGAGACGGCCGCAGAATTGATGGGCGTCAACACCTTTCTTTTAAAACTTTTGGCCTACGCCATGGGAGCCGTTTTTGCAGGGCTCGCGGGGGCCTTTTTCGCGGCGAGGATGCGGTTTGCCAGCCCGGAAAGCTTTACGTTCCTTGAATCGGCCATGGTCCTCTGCATGGTGGTGCTGGGCGGCATGGGATCGATACCCGGCATCGTCTTGGGTGTCGCCGCTCTGATTGTCCTTCCAGAAGTGTTTCGTGAATTCGAACTGTACCGGATGCTTGTCTTTGGTGCCACCATGGTCATCATGATGCTTTTCAGACCCGCAGGCATCATACCGGCCAAACGGGTGGGCACAAGATCCGAAGAGAGGGAGGGCTAGATGTCAACGGAACCGATCCTGGAATTGAAAGACGTCCATTCGAGCTATGGACGCATCCGGGCGCTCAAGGGCATCTCGTTTAAAGTGTTTCCCGGTGAAATCGTTGCCATGATCGGTGCCAACGGTGCAGGAAAATCGACCACCCTCATGGCCACCTGCGGGATCATCCCCATTGAGAAGGGCGAAATCATTTACAAAGGTGCCAAAATCAACGGACGTGCGGCGGAGACCCTGCCGCCGTTGGGGCTGTGCCAGGTGCCGGAAGGTCGACGCATCTTTCCGCGCCTGACGGTGGCGGAAAATCTGGAACTCGGCGCTTTCTACCGCAGAGACCGCGAAGCGATCAATCAGGACCTCGAGCATGTCTACGATTTGTTTCCGATTCTTCAAGAGCGCCGCAAGCAGCAGGGCGGCACCTTGTCCGGTGGTGAACAGCAGATGCTGGCCATTGCCCGGGCCTTGATGACAAGACCGAAAGTGCTGCTGATGGACGAGCCTTCATTGGGATTGGCCCCACTTTTTGTTCAAAAGATTTTTGATATCATCCATGACATCAACAAAAATCAAGGAACCACGATTTTGCTGGTGGAGCAGAACGCCAACCTAGCGCTACAGACCGCGGAAAGAGGCTATGTCCTCGAAACCGGCAATATAACCATGCAGGATCAGGCCGACGTACTGCTAAACAATCCGGAAATAAGAAAAGCCTACCTGGGTGAGTAGCTGGGCTGCCGGTCAGGCCGAACCAGGGAGCCAGCGCAAGCGAACCCCGCAGTTCACCAAACGCGTTCGGTGACACCTGCCGACAAGCATCATCTGACAAGTCCCAATGGAAAAAAAACCAAAACGTGCCGTAATTATTGGAGCAGGTGTTATCGGTGCCGCGTGCGCTTATTCTTTGTGTCGCAGTGGATGGAATGTCACGGTTATCGAAAAGGATCATTGGGGACAAGGCAGCTCCCATGGCAACTGCGGGTTAATCTTGCCGAGTCATGTTCTGCCTTTGAACATGCCGGGCGTTTTTTGGCAGGGTTTAAAATGGATGCTTAAACACGATGCGCCGCTATACATCAAACCCAAACCCGATCTGGCGCTTGGTGCCTGGCTGCTGCGGTTTGCCCTACGCTGTAACCGCCGCGCTATGCTGCAGGCCGCGGTCGCCCGTTCAGCCATGCTAAAGGGTGCCCTCGATCTTTTTCAAGACTTGATTGATACAGAGGCGCTCGATTGCAATTGGGAGACCAAAGGCGCCTTGTACGTTTTTCGCTCACTCAAGGAATTGGAAAGCTATCGAAACATCGATGCGCTGCTCATGTCTTTCGGAGAAGCGGGCCGGGCCCTGAATCGGACGGAATTGCAGGCGCTCGAACCCACGCTGCGAACAGATGTCGCCGGCGCCTATCTATATGAAAGCGCGGCCCATCTGCGACCCGACTTGTTGATGCGTGAATTAAACCGCGTTCTCACGTCCGCGGGCGTGACCATTCTGGAACAGACAACGGTCACCGCCTTAAAGGGAGACGACGGACGTGTCATTAAGGCGATGACTGACCGGGGATCCGTTACAGGCGACGCGTTTGTTGTGGCCACCGGTGCCTGGACGCCTTTTTTAGCACGTGAGCTCGGCTGCCGGATTCCGATTCAACCGGGCAAGGGCTATTCGGTAACCCTGCCGCGACCGAACCCGTGCCCCTCAAGACCCTGCATGCTCGAAGAAGACCGCGTTGTGGCCACACCGTGGCCCGGCGGTTACCGGCTGGGCGGCACCATGGAATTCACGGGCTATGATGAATCACTCAATCCAAGGCGCCTGGGGGCCTTATATCGAGGGGCTCAGCGCTACTTCAAACACACGGAATGGGGGCCGGTGGAGGAAGAATGGTGCGGCTGGCGGCCCATGACTTTTGATGGCCTGCCGATAATCGACCGAGCGCCCAAGTGGCAAAATGTCATGCTGGCAGCCGGCCATAACATGCTCGGCATAAGCCTGGCACCGGGTACGGGCAAATTGGTATCCGAGCTGTTAAATGGTCAGACCCCGCACCTTGATCCCAATCCCTACCGCATCGGCCGCTTCACGGGCATTTTTTAAAACAGCGACAACGAGCGAATCGAAAGCGGACACACTCCTTCTATTCTTATTTGCGGACAGACTGCTTTCGCAGTTTGACCTTTTCAATCTTGCCCGTGGGATTACGGGGAATTTCTCCGAAAAAGACTTTTCGTGGCCTCCTGTATTTAGGCAATACCCGGCAGAACGCCAGGACTTCCTCTTCGGTAAGGATTTCTCCCGGGACAACTTCTATAACGATGCCAACGATCTCTCCCAGACGTTCATCAGGATACCCGATAGCCGCTGCATCCTTTACACTGGGGTGGGTATGGATATGGTTCTCCACCTCGACCGGAAAGACATTTTCACCCCCACAGTTAATCACGTCTTTCTTTCTATCCACCAGGAATATAAATCCGTCTTCGTCTTGCCTGTCCATATCTCCGGTGTAAAGCCAGCCGTCTTTGAGTGCTTCAGCAGTGGCCTCCGGGTTCTTGTGGTATTCCCTCATGACACCGTTGCCACGAACAATAAGTTCTCCCACATCTCCCGGCGCTATGTCGATTCCCGCTTCATCGACAATACGTGTTTCCCAGTTAAATCCAGGCCGCCCGATTGCGCCCACCTTATCGATATTCTCGATACCCAAGATGGACGCAATTGGGGCCTGTGGCCTCGCTCAGGCCATAGGTCGTGTCATAGTCCATCTCGGGAAAATAAGCTCTCCACCGTTTGATGAGGGATAGCGGACCGGCATGGCCCCGATATGCAGGAGCCGCAATTGGTTCAGTTTGTAATTCTCGATATGCATTTCGCCCTTGTCCAGCTTCACGAGGATATCTTGCACCCATGCACCAGGAGCCATAGAATCGTTCCTCCTTCCTCGCTTACCGCCTCAAATATCCATTCCGGAGAAATCCCCTTAAGGATCACTGACCGGCCTCCGACGATCAGGCTCCCGAACCAGTGCATCTTTGCGCCGGTATGGTATAGGGGCGGAATGAGTATGAAATTATCATCCTTTTTCTGACCGTGATGGACATTCTCCGTTATGCAGGCGCATTCCAGATTTTTATGTGTCAGCAGGATGGGCTTGGGTCGTCCGGTCGTCCCGGAGGTAAAGTACAAGGCGCATGCATCATTCGAGTCGAGTTCCACCCCATGGTGTTGTTGGCGCTGCATCCCTCATTTGTTGAAAAGGTTCGGCAAAGTCCGGCAAATCATTTCCAGCAAAAATAAAATCCGCAACTTGCACCTGACCCCGGATTTCCTGGATGCGCTCGATGAATTCCTCCCCAAAAAGTACGAGTTTCGGTTCAGCCACATCAATACAGTATTTGATGTCAGTGCCTGTAAACCGGAAATTCAGGGGCACGACCCAGGCCCCTGTTCTAATGATCCCAAAATAGGCGATGAGCCAATCGATGGAATTCATCATCAGGTGAACGACCCTGTCACCCTTGCAGATGCCTTTTCCCATCAATCGGTTTGCAAAGCGGCTCGCATCTTGGTCAAACTGCCGCCAGGTAATTTCCTGCCGTTTGTTTTCGGCAGGTATGCGCTCCACAAGTGCGATGTCATCGGGATACATCCTCGCGTTTCTTGACAGCATTTCACCGATATGGATGAATGTCTCTGGCATGGCTCCCCTCCTTTTATTGTCCGGGAAATGGGAATAGGAGAATACCCGGCATCTTAGGCTTCAAACCTTTGCGGCCGCTGCGGGCCGCCTTGGGCGGCGGGAGTGCTTATCCGCAATCTCCTTTTTAACCGTATCGGGATCGCCGAAATAGATACAATGCCCGGGGCAGATGTTGTCCGCGCATGCCGGGATGAGCCCGTTATCCACCCGATGCGAACAGAGATTGCACTTGCGGGCAACCTCTTTATCCGGGTCAAATTCTATGACATCGTAGGGACATTCGTCTATGCAAAGGCCACACCCGGTGCACTTTTCGTCCTCCAGAACAACAATGCCGTCATCTCTGTTTAGGATTGCCGCTTCAGGACACACTCCCACGCAGGCCGTCTTCATTACAGTGCCGGCAGACGCTGACACGGAACGTGAACTCGGGTTTTCCATTTATTATTCGAGGGCCTTCTTCCAGCACCTTGATCAGCCGGATACCCTCCGGAGCGTGGTTTTCCTGTTTGCAGGCCACTTCACAGGTCCTGCATCCCCAGCAGGATTCGTGATCGATAATCAGTTCATACGTCCTCATTTGCTTTAACCCTTCTCCGGCGCCTCCGGACTGATCCGCATAAAGCGTTCGAACATGGGTCGCGCCCATAGCCGGATCGCAATGGGCATAAGCATTGCTCGTCAGGATGTTGATGTTCGATTCCGCCCACCCGTGCCCCGGATCTTTTTTCTCCGGAAACCACCAGGCGTGTTCTGCGGAGACGATTCGCGGGTCCATACCTTCGAAATATTTGGCCCTTTGCCGGACGCTTGCCCCGCAGGGATTCAATGACCACCCAGTCCCCTTCCCGAATCCCTTCTTTTCGGGCCGTCTCCGGATGAATCTCCACGATCGGGATCCCTGTGGAGTTCCCGGAGCCAGGGAAGCTGGCGGTTTTCCGTATGGAAAAACCCCGGAAGTCTTCTTCCCGTTATCAGGATATAGGGATATTCTTCGTAAAGGTCCGGCGTGCTGACCGGGCTTTCCGGTGGCTCTCTGAATCGTGGCAGGGGATCGTATCCCCACTTTTCAAGGAGCGTGGCATAAATCTCGAATTTCCCGGTTGGTGTGGAAAAGCCCTTTTTCTCGTATTTTTTATAGTTCACTTCACCCCGGATATATTCCATTTTCTTGAATTCTTTCCACGAGATGTCCCATGGGCGACAGAATGTGGTCCAGGCCTCCCTCAAAGGTATCCCACCATAGGGCACCCTGCCCGACCCTGTGCGCCAGATCGTTCAGCATTTCGTGATCCGAGCGGCATTCCCCGATTTGCACCGCCTTTCTTCGCGGGAAGATGTAGCCGTGCCGCTTCCAGAAATCCGCGATATAATCCATTTCCAGCCAGGTTGCCGCCGGCAGCACGATATCAGCGAGTTCCGCCGTAGGCGTCAAGAAGAAGTCCGACACCGCCATAAAGTCAACCGCTTCGAGCGCCCGGTATACTTCCTTGGCGTTGCCCCGGGTCATCAGTGGATTGGAGCTGATAAAGAAGAGCATCTTCACGGGATATGGTTTCTCTTCAAGAATGGCATCCCAGACGCATTTGGGATTGATGATGGCAAACTTTCCGGCCAGCCTGAAACGGCCACCTCCCAATCGCTTTGCTTGCCTGCTCCTTGGGAAGCCTGTTGTGAGCCCCGAACCGACCCACGTTGACAATTTTCGGGGACTTGAAGAGGACCTGTCCGCCCTTTATGTCAATGTTGCCGGTGATACCCATCAGGGCTATAAACATACGGTTGTTGTCCGCGCAATTGCCCTGCGTTCGATGGCAACGCCCCACTGAATGGCAGCCGGCTTGGTGGTCGCGAAAAGACGGGCCGCCGCCTGAATCTTTTCCTTTGGGACCCAGGTGATCTTAGCCACCCTGTCCAGAGGGTATTCATTGACGCGCTCGACAAACGGTTCCCACCCGTGTACGTGGTTCGCCACAAAGTCCTTGTCATAGAGAGCTTCATGGATAATTACGTTCAACATTCCCAGGGCAAGGGCCGTGTCCGTGCCCGGTCTCAAGGGCAGCCAGATATCAGCCCGGGCCGCGATGCGGGTCAGCCTCGGATCCACAGCGATAAGCTTGGCACCGGCGTCCAGGGCCTGGGAAAACGGCTCACCCTTGTAGCAATCGGGATTGCTGATCACCACATTGTTGCCCCAGACCATTAGGCACTTGGGATTGTTTTCATAATCGACGATGGGATTTGTGCCGCAGGTGATGATCGTGGTGGCGATTCGGGGGCCGTAGCAAAAATGTCCTGCCGTGAGGACGTTGGGGGTGCCCAGGACGTTTGCGAAACGATAAATAACGGCTTCGTTTTCTCGGCCTGTCCCATACCCGGGCACAATAGATTCCGCGCCAAAGTTTTCCTTGTATTGGAGGATTTTTTCGGCAATGGTATCCAGGGCGTCATCCCATGAAATACGCTCCCATCTTTCCGCTTCCCTTGGGCCCTGCCCGGCGGACAGGATAGGTCAGGCGGTCCGGGTGATAGACCAGTTGCGTGGCTCCGATCCCCTTGGAACAAAGGGTGCCATGGTTAATCGGACAATCGGGATCACCGGCGATTTTCTTGATCTTACCGTCTTTAAGATAGACAAAAACACCGCAGCCACCATGGCACATGCGACAATGACTTTTTACGACCGTGTCGTAGCCAAAGACCTCCATCTCTTTTTTTACGTTTGAATAAGTGAATTGAGGCATATGTTTTCCTATTTATCAGGCAGGGGCGTCCTCCAATCTCGTTCCGTTGTTTCGGGTGGTGTCTCGCATATATCAATATATCAGAAAGCACTCCGGAGGTCACATGTATTTGTTTAGGTTTAATATCGCCTTGATTTCATCTAAAAGGATGACGGTGTATTTCTCGATACGATCGACTTTGGTGTTCGTATCCTCTCCTTCGGCTTCATTCAAGAAGCTCGTCAGACGATACTGGATAATCTTTCTGAGTTCGTAGAGCGACAATCTGGATCCCTTTCTATTGGTCCCCTTTTGAAAGCGGTTTGTTCGTCACCGAAACGTGTCATCAATAAAGTAGACACCATCGAAGCGGGTTTCTTTCAGGACGTCTGAAAATTCAATGTTTGGCATAAATCAGCGCTTGTAACCGGTATGCAACCGAAACATTAAGCCACGGTATTGTCGTTTTGGTTCGATGATCGGCGGGGCAAGCAAAGCCAACCGCTACATGGGGGTGCGTTTATAAAAGGGGCGGCAGTGGGTCTCGTGGGTGAAAAAAAGCAAAAGCAGTGCCAGCCCGTTCCAGGCGATCATTAGGGTAAAGCCGGTTTGATAGGCACCCAGATCGTAAAGTCTGATGCCTTCGATCAAGCGGCCCTGCCACTTGTGATCCAGAATCCAGCCAACCACCGGTTGCAGGATGGTGGGGCCCATCATGACGCCCATGTTGATCACACCGGAAATCGTTCCGGCCAGGTGCCCGGGCACCGATTCTTTGGCAAAGGCAAAACTGATAATCATGCAGCCGGCGCTGAAGCCGGTCACCAGGAGCAGTGTAATCAGTCCATAGAATGGTAGGGAGGGAATGAACACCAGGGCCAGCCACCCAATCAGCGATACGGCACATCCGATGATAAAAAGCGGCTTGCGAACTCCCAGGCGGTCTGAGAGCCAGCCGAACAAGGGGCCGCCGACCGCCCAGGCGATAAGATGGGCAGAGGTCAGAGCTGCTGCTGTGGGGGGGGACAAACCATGATGGGTCGTGAGGTAGGGGACACCCCAGAGACCGGCAAAGGTCAGCACGCAGCCGACGAGACCGCCGGGGATCAAACACAAAAGAAGGGTATTGGGGTATTTAAAGACATCAATGATTCCGGTCAGAATGGCACGGCGCGTGGCACGCGATGCTTGCCCGGCGCGAGCCACATGATCCGCATAGCCCAATTCGTGTGGATAATCCCTTAGAAACAGCCAGATGCCGAGGCCAATAATGAAGGTAACCATAGCTGAAGCGAGAATGACGCTGCGCCAGCCATAATAAGATACGAACAAGCGCAAAGGTGTTCCGGCGCAGACCGCTCCGATGATGCCGAACAGAAGGGCGACACCTGCAACCATGGCATAATAGCGAGGTGGAAACCAGTTGTTCGACACTTTCAGCAAACCGACAAAAGCAACGGCTACGGAACCGCCGATCAGCAAACGTCCAAAACAGGCCCAGGCAACACCCGGCGCCAATGCAAAAAGGACGGTGCCGATCGTGGCGACCATGGCACCCGCAGCCAACAGACGGCGGGGCCCCCATTTGTCGGCCATGATACCGGTTGGAATTTGCATGGCCACATAGGCGTAAAAATAAAAACCCGAGAGATTGCCCAGGGCCGCTGCGCTAATGTTGAAATCGCGCATCAGCTCAGCGGTCATCACGGCTGGAGCGACACGTTGAAAAAATCCCATCAGGTAAAGCAGCGCACCCAAGCCCCAGATGAACCAGGCTTTGCTCAGGGGCGGTTTGTCTTGCGATGGCATCATCGATTCATGAGCGGAAGTCGTTAGAAGTTATCGTTATTTATACCTTTTCTAAAATTTTCGGTCGCAACGACCGGGTTAGGCACTATAAGCGAGGTCAGGCGCGATGTCAACGCGGGTCCGACGAAATCGAGCAAAAACGATGATTTGATTTATAGAACGCGATAAATGTGATAATAAAAATATTGTTCACACGGGAATGCTTGAAAGCCGGCCGTGATGCCATGGTTACCTTTTAAAAATGGACTTGACCTCATGAAAGGAGACAGGCGCATGAAACTTTTCAGACTTTTAGGGCTGATAATGATCGCTGTTAGTTGGGTGGGGGTGATGACGTCACCGGCCCTGGCGAGCAAATCATCTGTGCGGATCGAGGCCCCCGCCGAGGTTGCGGTGGGGACAACGATTACCATCCAATTGAATGTGGCCCACAGCGGCAACAACTTGTTTCATTATACCAACTGGGTCCGTATCGCGGTAAACGGGTCTGAACTCAAGCGTTGGGAATTTTCCCGCAAAAACCGACCGGAGAACGAAAAATTTATCCTCACGATTCCCTATACGGTGAGCGAGCCCACCGAAATCGTCGCTGAAGCGAACTGCAACCTGCATGGCAGTGCGGGGCCAACCACCGTTACGGTTGATGTGAAGTGATTTAAAGGAAAAGGGGGCTGTCGGTATGACTATCGGGGGTGTTTCGATTATTCTGATTCTCGGCCTCATGAACCTGGGACTCCTCGTGTTTCAGCTGCTTACCGGGTTGCGTTATCTTAAAGTTTCTTTGGGCGTTCATAAAAGATCGGGAATCGTTTTATTCGTGTTGGCAATGATCCATGGGGCCCTCGGTTTGCTGGCCGCGGTCTAGTCTTGCCGCCCGGTGGATCGAAGGCGTAAACCTTTACAAAAACAGATTGGGTAACAACCGTGGCACTGAAATCCTTGCTGCAGATAAAAGGCTATGGCGCATGGAATGGGGGAACCCTTACCGACAACTCCATGTACGAAGATCGGGGCATGTCTTTCAAGAATGGCATTCCGGTCAACATGCAAACCATTGAAGAGCGCATCGGTATCAGAACCAGGATGGTTGCACCCGACGATGTGCGCATCGGTGTGGTGGCACTACAGGATTTAATGGAATCCAAACAAGTCGATCCGGCCCGGATCAAGATTATCATCGGTGCGACCAATGTCGGTGAAGATAAGTATGATGCCGGCCCCTTAATCAAGCATCCCTATGAAACGATTAAAACGCTGAGTCCGAAAGCGATTCCTTTCGATCTGTATGCCGGCTGCCCAGGGTATAATGTGGCCGTGGAGCTGGTATTTATGCTTTCGATGTCCGGGAATCTCAAAGCCGGCGACATTTCGGTTATCATCGGGGCGGAAAATATCCACCGGGCCAAGGCCTTTAGGCCGCTTGACACCTCGAATATCATCTTTGGCGATGATGCCTTGGCCGTGGCCCTGGAGACAACGGCCGATGTGGAGCTGTCGAAAAATACGATTTCAACCAGGCAGTCGGCCTGTAAACTGGGAAAAGACTTTATTACCGATCTTGCGCAGGCCCTTTTAGACCTGACGGGTACTGAAAAAGTTGACGGGTTCATCGTTGACAACCAGCTTGGAACGCTGCAAAACCGAGTGCCGGCCACCGCCGCGAGGGTTCAACATCGGCTGGTCGAGCTCGCGAACCCAGATGAAACGGCCCAGGGAACCTTTAAAAACTTTAAACGCGCGCTGGCCTTTTATGACCGCAAGGTCGATTCGTTTGCTTACGATATTATGTCATTGGCAAATGATGCCCGTCTGGTCAGCCAGGTGGCCGAGGCCTATGTCAGCTCCGGCAAATGTAAAACCGTTGCGTCGGTCTATCTACCATCAAACTTGGAAGCGCAAATAACCCTTCATCAAGGCCAGGGTGTTAAATTTCAACGACCGCAGACCGGGATTGTCGACACACGGACCCGCACGCATGGGTGTTTTGCAGACTTCATTCAGGCCCTTCCGGAAGGCGATGACGTTTTCGGTGATATGGACGGCAAAGGTGTTTTTTTATATGCCACACGCAGCGCCAAAAGACACTTGAATAAACTATTAGGGCGCAATGCCCTAACCATCAATGATATCGATCTTCTGATCGAACACCAGGCCAATTTTGCCATGATTCCAATAACCCTTGAACAGGTTTTGGCAGGCGGACAGGCTGATTTAAAAAAGGAAGTTCAAAATTATATTGCCGATAAAATGATAACCAACGTTCATTTGCGCGGCAATTGTTCCGTGGTCTGTATGCAGCGCTTACCGTATGACCTCAGCCGAAGCGCCTTGACCGAAGATTATATTAATGGATTTCCAGTCAACAGAAATATCGAAAATCTCAAGCAGGCCAAAATTATCTTAAATGACTCGGTCGGTGCTGGCATGACGCGCAGCTCATTTTTACAGCGCAAGGAATAGACAAGCCGTCACAGGGGGCTACATGACCATAAACGGTGGTGATGTCGTTGCCAAGGTTTTACAGAGCCAGGGAGTGCTCGTTATCTTCACGCTGTGTGGCGGGCACATTGCGCCGATCTTGGTAGGGTGTAAGCGTGCCGGGCTGCGTATAGTGGATGTGCGCGGAGAGGCCAGCGCCGTGTTTGCCGCCGAGGCAACGGCGCGTATCACCGGCATTCCCGGGGTGGCTGTGGTTACGGCTGGACCCGGTGTGACCAATACCATTACCGCGGTCAAGAATGCCCAGTTGGCACAGGTGCCCTTGATTTTGATTGGGGGTGCGTCTGCAACGGTTCTCAAGGGGCGCGGTTCTTTGCAGGACATTGACCAGTTGACCCTCTTAAAGTCGATCGTAAAAATGAGTCAAAGTATCCAACGCAACTGTGACATCGTACCGGTTTTAGAGGATGCTTTTACCGTGGCCCGCTCCGGTGTTCCGGGACCCGTGTTCATCGAATGCCCCATCGATCTGCTGTATGGCGAGGACCTCGTGCGCGAGTGGTACGAGACCGGCTCCCAAACAGAGCAACCCCCCCGAATCAAGCAGAAGATCAAACAGCTCTACTTGAAATATCATGTGGACAAGATGTTTGCCTGCGACCTGGAAACCATGGCACCGGAACCGCACGCACCGGATGCCGGTTCAATGACACCGACCGGGATCGATAAAGCCGTCCGGCTACTCGAACAAGCCAAGACGCCCGTCATGGTGATTGGCAGTCAGGCCATGCTACATCCCGACCAGGCGCATCTATTGGCCGAAGCTGTCGCTGACTTGGGAATTCCGGTGTACCTGGCCGGAATGGCCCGGGGATTGATGGGGCCTTCGCATCCATTGCAAATGCGTCACCGGCGCAGAGATGCCCTCAAAAACTCAGATCTGGCGATACTGGCCGGCATGCCATGTGATTTCCGCCTGGACTACGGCCGAGTGATCAACCCGGACGCCGCTTTATTGGCTGTCAATCGCAGCAAAAAAGATTTGTTCCTCAATCGCAAACCGACTTTGGCCGTGCATGGGGACCCGTTTCTATTTGTGTGTGCGCTGGCTCAAAAGCCTTGCCAACCTGACCGCCAAGCATGGCAAACCTGGCGCGACAGCCTCGCGAAGGCCGATCAGCGCCGGGAGCAGGAGATTACGGCCATGGCGTCGCCAGCTACGGACGGAGTCAACCCGATTGTGTTTTTCAAAAAACTCGATGCCCTGCTCGATCCGCACAGTGTCCTTGTAGCCGACGGCGGTGATTTCGTGGCAACAGCCGCCTACATCCTGCGGCCCCGTGCTCCCCTGCAGTGGCTTGACCCGGGCGTTTTCGGTACCCTGGGCGTTGGGGGCGGTTTTGCCCTGGGAGCCAAACTGGCACGACCCGAAACAGAGGTTTGGCTCATATACGGCGACGGGTCGGCCGGCTACACGCTGCAGGAATTCGACACTTTTGTCCGGCACGGTCTGCCGGTGATTGCCGTGGTGGGCAATGACGCCGGCTGGACCCAGATCGCCCGTGATCAGGTGGCGGTCCTGAAAGACGATGTGGCCACGGTGCTGCGACATACGGATTATCATCTTGTGGCTCAGGGGTATGGCGCCCAAGGGCTGCAAATCGAATCTGAGGACCAGATTGACGACGTACTGGCTCAGGCCATGAAACTGGCAGCCGAAGGCCAACCGGTCCTGATCAATTTGAAGATTGCCCCGACCGATTTCCGGAAAGGATCCATCTCTGTTTAGGCGGCTTTCTTCAAACGTAGAAAGGCCATTAAGTCTTTTATTGACGGCTATTGGTAGATTTTGGTAGCTAAAGACGATACCTACCCGAAATGTGCACCCAGTAAATGTTTACCAGTAGACCGACGTGGCCAATCTATTTGTGCCGCGAAGGGGCTCAAAAAATTGTGGCATGTTGCTTGAAGCAACATCAATCGCTTTATTTTAATACCAGCCGGCCTGTTTTCATCATCAATCCGTGCGGGCACAGGACTAACCATGGTTTGATAAGCAGTGCCTTAAGATAACTTCTGAAAGCGGAATTGGAAAATAGGGGAAGGGGCGTAATTATGAGCGAACAGTCCGAGGGAGCCCAGAATATGCGGATTTGTGAAAAGGATTACCTAAGAAACCTCGTTACCCTTTGCCCGGACGGTATCATTGCGGTCGATCGATCCGGACTTGTCACGCTTTTCAACCAGGCGGCCGGAGACCTGATCGGATACAAAGCAGAAGATGTCATCGGCAAATTGAACATAGCAAGTGTTTATAAATCGGAACAAGTGGCACGTGATATCAAAAAGGCGATCTATTCTGATGAATATGGAGGACCCGGCCGGCTCGAAAATTTGGAGATCGAACTTGAGGACCGCCAGGGCAAAAAATTGCCCATTCGTTTATCGGCCGTCCTCATTCAAAAAAACGGTGAAGAAATGGGCAGTGTCGGGTTTTTTTACGACCAGACCGTGCGCAAAGCGATGGAGCAGAAATTACGCCATCTGTCCGTCACAGACAACCTTACGGGGCTTTACAACCAACGGTATTTTTACACCTGCCTCAATCGGGAACTCGACCGGGCCAAACGCTACCAACGACCGCTAAGCCTCATTTGTTGTGACCTGGATCGCTTCAAACAGTGTAACGATCTCTTTGGTCACCTGGAAGGAGACAATGTTTTGCGCTTGATAGGCGATTTGCTGACAGACGTGCTTCGGCGCACGGATATGGCCTTTAGATACGGCGGAGATGAATTTTTTATCCTGCTTCCTGAAACCGCGCTGAAAAGTGCGCAAACAACCTGTGAGAAAATTAGAAGTCTGTTCAATGAGCGCTGGCCCTATAACGACGAATACAAGGGGACCCGCTTCGATCCGGTGACCTTGAGCCTTGGTGTTGCTCAGGCCCAATCAGATGAAAGCGCCGAGGCGGTCATTCGGCGGGCGGACCTTGCCATGTATGATGCCAAACGTGATGGTGGCGACCGGATCACCGTCGCTCAAGAAGCACCTATGAAGCAAAAGGGCAGCTAAGAGGCCTATACATTAAATTCAATCGGAGATAAAATCGTGACCAAGGGCCCCAAACGCCCACTTACAGTGACCTATATTATCTTTTACATCTTATTCGCTCCCGACACCTGGCGGATTTTGGGAGGATTCCTCTTAGCGGTGGTTTTCGCCCCTTATGTTGTAAAGCATGATATGGCTCTGGTGGGGCGCACCATGCTGTATGTGATGGTGGCCGCCATGGGATGGGCCATCTGCGGTAAACCCGCCCAATGGATTGCGGCCGGTCTCAAAAGGGTATTCCTGAGTAAAGCGAGCATGTGATGGCAGGCCGGCACACAGGGCGACCAAACCACTCCAGTTACGATATAGGCAGGTCTTCGCTGCCATATCTGTAGTCAATCAATTCAGCAAAGCATCAATACATCAACGGCCGAAAAAGTATCTCGCCGGTGCCCGATTCCCTTGCTCAGTGTTCGCTCCTAGGATAAATTGGTTAATGATTGACGCTAAAGATTATATTTGATATTCAAATGTTATCGGGAACTGGTGATAATGCCCAACCCGTTAACTGTCCGATTCCCCGAAACGCTCCTATGGCAATCATTTTCATGTATCGCCAGGTATTATAGACCGGCATCACCTTTTGGAAAGCGCGTTGTTGTTTCGTAATTTGGCCGATGGGACCATTTCCACGCCCCCACATTTGAACCCGTTTCAGAATAAGGAGACCACGATGGCAAAAAAGGACAAACGTCTGTGCAAGTGGAAGGAAGACGATCTATCCAAAAAGTTTGATAAATTTAAAAAGATCGTCAGCGAACCGACCTTCGTATGTAAAAAATGTGGGAGGGTGGCCGACAAGAAAAAGTGGTTACACAAACCTGTGTCACTAAAATAGAATTACTTTAAGCTATCTTCAGGCATCATCGCTTTTTGTTTTCTACAAGGGATGCTTTATCTGTCGAGATAAAACAGCCAGGCTCAACAAGTCAGAATTACACGGCAGCTTTGATAAATTGATAGCGCTAAAAAAGGAGAGTCCCATGGCAATAGCAAAAAAAACTGAGGAAGCTAAGGTCGAAGAGGAAGTCAAAGAAGAGAAAAAGAGTGAAGCAGCAGTCGTCGCGAAAAAGAACGCTAAAAAGAAAAAAGTAGATAAAAAGAAAAAGAAGGATAAAAAGAAAGACAAAAAGAAAAAAACCAAGAAAAAGGAAACAAAGAAAAAGAAAGACAAAAAGAAAAAAGCCAAGAAAAAGGATAAAAAGATAAAGAAGGATAAAAAGAAAAAGGCGAAGAAAAAGGCGAAGAAAAAGGGAAAAAAGAAAAAGTAATAAAACCCGGCCGTCCCTAAATGAGGCCAAGGCTTTTGGTCAGATAACCATCGATACATAGATAATCGCATCCACGAGGGTCGTGAGATCGGCTCACTCGTAACAAAAGCTAAAGAATGGCTGCCTGAAAAGGTTTGTGGCACCACCCAGATGGATTTCAGAGATAACCCGATGGGTCTGCGATGAGCGCGCAAAAAGATGCATTTTCAGGACGATTGATTACAGCCGAATCGGCTGATCAAGGGCAAGAGCCGAAGATTTTAGATCAAATGGGAGGGCTTGGTGAGGAAAGGCATTTTGAAATTTAAACCGGTCGACTCTAAAAAGCAGGAACCAAAGGTCCCAGCGCCTCTCAAAAAAAAAGAAAAAGAAGAAATCGTCAATGGGGCATTAGATAAGTATTACCGTGTCGAGGAGTTGAAACCCTATCAGGCGGAACTTATCAAGCTCCACCGTCATTTGGAAAAGACCGGGAAAAAAATGGTCATTTTGTTCGACGGCCGGGATGCTTCGGGGAAAGGGGGGACGATCCGCCGGTTTACCCGGTACCTGAATGAAAAGAGATATCGGGTCGTCGCCTTGGGCAAACCGAACGATCTGCAAAAAACAGAACTTCACATCAAGCGGTATATCGAACACTTCCCCCATGCCGGGGAGATCGTTTTATTCGACAGAAGTTGGTATAACCGGGCATTGGTCGAACCGGTCATGGGGTTTTGCACCAAGGCCCAGTATAAGCGCTTCATGAAGAAGGTTATCACTTACGAACAAAACTTTCTCGAAGATGCCGGCAGGACCATCCTGGTCAAACTTTATTTTTCTGTAACCAAGGCGGAACAGAAAAGGCGCTTTGATCGAAGAAAACACGATCCGCTTCGGCAATGGAAGCTTTCCGAAGTGGACCTGCAGGCCCAGGAATTGTGGGATGAGTTCACCGAAAAAAAATTGATGTTGTTAAAAAAAACCCATACCAAACAATCACCCTGGTGGGTGATACGGTCCGACAATAAGCATCTGGCTCGAAGAGAAACCATGAAGCTGATTCTCAATTCCGTGCGATACAAAGGCCGAAGCCGAAAACTAGATATCGCCCTGGATCCGACCATTGTGATCCCAGGCAATAAAGAATTAAAGGAAATGAAAACGCAACGAAAAAAATACGGCCGATCGCTGGTGTGATTAAAGACTTTTGCATGAAAGAAAGGGGACAGAATGGCTAAACATAAAAAAAAGAAAAAGAAAGCCAAAGCCTTAGAAATAAAAAAAACCGAGCCGGTTGTGGTAAAAGCAAAAAAAGGCTGCCAAAGAAAAAAAGAAAAAAAAGACGGACGGCAAGCAAAAAGAAATAAAAATAAAGAAGAAATTGACTGAACATACCAGTTTAAAAAATGTAAACAAAAAAAAATCAAAAGGCCGCCAGGCGATCTGGGTAAAAAAATTCACCCTCGAATATGAAGAGGGGCTAAACAAACTGCAGATCGAACTTTTAAAATGGCAAAAGCATGTCATTGCCAATGAGGAGCGCGTCTTGCTGTTATTCGAAGGGCGGGATGCCGCCGGCAAAGGTGGAACGATCAAAAGGATTGTCGAACATTTGAACCCGCGGGGTGCCCGGGTTGTCGCCCTTTTAAAGCCCAGCGACAGGGAGCGAACCCAGTGGTATTTTCAAAGATATATCCAACACCTCCCATCCGGCGGGGAAATTGTACTGTTTGATCGCAGCTGGTACAACCGTGCCATGGTTGAACCGACAATGGGGTTTTGCACTGATGAGGAAAATAAGCGCTTTCTAAAAGACACACCGATGCTTGAATCAATGCTGGTAAAGAACGGAATTATTTTATTCAAGTTCTTTTTCTCTGTTTCCAAGGAGGAGCAGTTACGCCGGTTTAAAGGAAGGGAGACGAGCCCGCTGAAACAGTATAAAATCTCTCCGGTCGACAGAGAGGCACAGGAAAGGTGGGATGACTACACCGTAAGAAAGTTCCAGATGCTCAATGAAACCAACCGTACCATTTCCCCCTGGACCATTATCCGCTCCGACAACAAGAAGAAGGCGCGACTCAACTGTATTAAGCATATTCTGTCCAAAGTCGATTATAAAGACAAGATCCCCCAAGAAGAGCTACAGGCAGATCCTGAGATCGTGGTATCGGGCATTGATGAAATCAGATTCATGGAAGATCATCTAATGACGGGCGTTGAGCTGCCCGGATGATTTAAAGTCCTCAGTCCGGATTAGTGGCACGAAGGTATTAAGAGTTATTAATCAACAGGGAGGGATAAATGTCTGTTAAAATAATTATTAAACGAAAATGGCAAATCGATAAGCCGGAAAAACTTTTTCCGCTTCTTTCGGAATTACGCGCGCAAGCGAAAAAACAGCCCGGCTACGTTTCCAGCGAGACATTAAGAAGCCTCGAAGATCCCGAAGATTTCCTGGTCATCAGTGAGTGGGAGACAGCCGACGACTGGAAGAAATGGGCGCATAGCAAAGAAAGAAGAGAGATTCAAGGCCAGGTGGATTCTTTGATCGGCGAAAAAACCTTTTACGATTATCTATGAGACCATAAGCCACTGAATTGGTAAGTTTTCTTCCTGTACGGAACATTTTAGTATAAATAGCCGGCAGGCGGTATTGTTTTATTCCCTTGATCACCGCTTCCACCGGATAGGGAATACGGTATTGTCCTGCGATTATTTCCCTTTTGGCAATCTTGAGGATTGCGAAAGACGCTCGCGGATCTCCATCAAACATGCGCCCGGCACTACCCGGATTGATAAAATGAACCCCGTCGACTATTTTGTAATAGGGTGTATGCGAGTGGCCCATGATATGAACTCGGTAGGGAGCGTCTTGCGCCAGTGTACGAAAGCGGGTTTCCGGGGTGTCTGGAAAGAGCGCTTCGTTTTTGTCATCATAGGTTCCGTGGAATACGCCGATACGGATATTGCCGAGATTGAAATCCGTTTGCCGGGGTAAGGATTTTAAATACTTGACATTGTCTGGGACGCAAGTTTTGAGCGGTCCAGAAGTACATGACCCGCTTTTCTTCTTTTTTAGGTTTTTTCAATTTCTTGGCTTTCACGATTCCCAATAAACGCCTGTCCGTATTTCCCAGTATACAGACGGTTTTTTTTCTTTTACGGAACCATTGGATCGTTTCATTGGGGAAAGGGCCGTATACGGTGAAATCGCCTGTGTTAATGATCCGATCGAACCGGGATTGCCGGACATAGTTCCGTATCGCTTGTAAGGCCGGATAATTTGCGTGAATGTCACCCAGTAGCAGTATTTTTTTCATGAATCGGAGAAGTTCAAACAGCAACAGTGTAATCGGGTTGCATGGCTTATGATCGGTTGAAAATAGCCGTAATCAGCACTCAGGGAATAATATCCCGCAACAATCGGGAAAATGATTGAATTTCCTGAGTTGTTTGTTTGTATTTTTTCTTTTTCGGGCTTTTTCCCGACTTTTTTCAAAGTTATGATAAGGATATCCGCATTTTTGATAATATTGTTTTTGTCCTTCTCGGAAAGGTCTTCTTTAATTCGACTGAGCGTGTTGAGACGGGCTTTAAGCTTTTTAAATTTCTTTTTAAAATCAATATACAATTCCAAATATTTCTTTTTCCACAAGGGTTTTAAATTTTCGTTAACGCGGTTTAAATTCTTGTGAAGCTTTTTAATTCGCTTTTTTAAATCGCGGTTGATCTTCTGGTTTTTTCATTTTTTGCGCGGATGCGCCCTTGTCGGGAAATTTTGCGTGTTTTTCCCTATAATATTCGGAAGCAGATTTTTTTATCAGTTTGGCAGAATGTTCGCCGATCGTTTTGATTGCAGCCAGTTTTTGCCACGGCATTTCATCAAGTTGTTTTATATGCGTGATTCCAGAATCTTTGAGTATTCGCATTCGGGTGAGGCCGACATATTTTATTGCGGTTAGATCATCCTGCTTCATCATCATTTCCTTCCGGCTTTTCCGCATCGGTCCCTGATATTTCAAGGAATTTTCCGTGGTAATTTTCTTAACCAGTTGAAATGTAATTACCACCTGCTGTATGGGTAGTGAATCAGATTTGCATTGAAATATTTGGGGTCATCGGTGACTTCCTCACCGACCCATTCGGGTTTGGTAAATTTCTGATCTTCACTTTCAAGCTCCACCTCGGCGATGATCAATCCCTGATTTTCACCAAAAAATTCGTCAACCTCCCAAACAAGTCCTTGGAATTCGACTTTGTACCTCATTTTTTCGATGAGGGGCTTTTCACATAGATCGTTGAGCATGGCTTCAGCCTCGGACACCGGAATTTCATATTCGTACTCCGCTCGCACCGCTCTTTGCGACACACCTTTAACGGTTAAATACCCTTTTGCATCGATCGTGCGCACTCGAACGGTTCTTTCTTTGACGGTGCTTAAATAACCCTGGCGGTATTTTTTGCCCTTAGCAATGCGCCAGGCACCTTCCTTCACTTTGAATTTTCTTTCGATTTCCAGGGCCATCCGTGCCTCACACCATCATTTGGTTGCGGACTTTCGCATTGTTATCGTATTTGGCTGAATATACAGCCATGCTAAATGTTTGAGTTGGCAAGCGCGGCTTCCTGGAACTTTATCCATAGATTTTGATATGCTTTGGCCGCCACCGACCCCGGCGCAGAGGCCGTAACCGGCTCGCGCTCGATGCCCATTCTTTCGATCTGCGACAAATAGGGTATCAGACTTCGCAACACGCCCCTAAACTCCTTCAACATCATGGCCATGAGTTCATTGTGCATTTTTTTGCGTCGGTCGACCATAGAAAAAAAAGCGTAAATTTTGCTTACATCATATTTATTCTTTTTGAGGAAGGACAGTAATTGTTTATAGGTTCTGACAGAAAGCGTTGTTGGAATAAGTGGAACGAGGATGAACTCGACAGCGTTGAATATATTTTCGGCCAGGATACTGATTGTGACCGGACAGTCTAAAATGATTAGGTCATATTCATTTTTAAGCGGTTTTAGAATTTTGCGCAACCGCTCTTGCGGACGCTTAAATTTACCGAAAACGGCATCTAAATGACGAAGACTGAAATCGGCGGGCAGCAGATCAAGGTTTTCATGATCAGTGCCTTTAATGTTTTTATTTAGCTGCTTGCCCCCTTTAATAAATCCTTTGACACCCAACTTCAATTTGGGCTTGACCCGAAAATAATAGGTAGTAGAACTTTGGGGATCGAGGTCACAGATCAGCGTTTTTGTGCCTGCCCGGGCTGCCAAATAGGACAAGTTAACCGCAGCCGTGGTTTTGCCGACACCTCCTTTATTGCTGTATAGTGCCAACGTTGTCATAAAACGATCTCTTTCTGCTTGGACGCGAAAAGTTCATAAAATGCTTTTTTATTCGAAGTGGATGCAAAGGCTGTAAACGTTTTGGCAAAGGCATCTTTAGTGATGTGTTTTTCTCTGTCGAAGGATCCGATCAGGCTACCGATTGCAACCTGGGTTTTTTTGGATTTCAGATGGGTTGCGGGCAGCTTTTCGACGAGGTTCAACAGGTATTTTTCCTGGACACTCAGGTCATTAAAATCTCCTAAATTGTTTTGCAGGGTTTGCAATTGAGCGATCAGCAGCTTGATTGTTTTACGTGGGAACAGACTGGAAAAAAACTCCATCAGGTACCTCAATTTTTTGCATTCAATGCGTAGTGCATGTAACTTGTTGTCCTCGGTGTTCTCGAGGATCCATTTGCCGTTTTTGACGATCCATCGGTATTGCTTATAGATTCTTTTGCGTGCCAAGGCAATAATGGGCACATTCGCATTCGATGCCGTCGGGGGATCCTGCACGGGTTCATCTAAAAAGGATTCCCAACTCTGCATGATTAGGGCATACTTTTTTGATTTTAAGCCTCGGATAACGGATTGCAGAGCCTTTGTTCGATTATTCCGTAAATAGTCAAACAGGGGGTCAATGTCACGACGCAAGGCAGGTGGGAGCAACCCTTTAAACACATCCTCCTTGAGGAGGTAGACATCTAAATCGCGCAATTGGTTGGAGAGCTTGCCCACCCAAGCAAACTCTTTTTTAAATCGGACGGCGCTCTTTTTCGGAAACACGGATTTTATTTGACTTAACGCCGAGCGGGTGCGCCGAGCGGCCACACGAAAATCATGTAAAAATTCCGTATCCAGGTCCTGCTTAATGCCGGCTTCATTGATCTTCATTATTTGAAGCAAATAACGTAAAATGATTTTCGTGGCTTCATCAGAACGCATGGTGGGATCAAGCTGTATTTTCAATTTTGAAGAATAGCTGCCCAGGATGTTACCCGCGGCTTCGATTGCTTTTAAGCAGATGTCTTCATTTTTAAGCGCTGTAAATCCGCATTTTTCGAGGCGTTTGGTGATCTTTCGGCAGTCTTTCAAGTACCCCTTGACCGGTTGCACGTATAAATAGGATGCCCAAACCGGGGAACTTTTTCCTTGGGCGAGTCTAATTTGGTCGTAGACCAAGCGGGACACAGTTTTTTGATCTTGGTTTAACAGGCGATAAACCGTTAATCGGGAATGCAGCTCAGCCAGGTTAAAAAGGGCGCGTACTTTTAAAACCGGTTCCAGCTTATTTTTTAATTCACTGTCGGGAAAATCCCATAAAAAACCAGGTGGCGAGGTCATTGCGACGTGGTGGATGACGGTATTATTAAACAGTTTGCGTAAAAAAAGTTTGTTTTCGGACGCGTACAAAACAAATGACTTGTTAAACAAGCGCCAGTCAAAGGTATCGTAAATCGCCATGCTTTTCAGCACGGGCCGTTCTTCTTTGATCACATATTGATCAGCCAATTCGCCGATAATCGGTTTTGGGTTGCAGGCCTCAGGTAAACTATATTTTAACTGATCGATCATACCGTAACGTTAATCCTCGAAGTGTTCATGTCCTGCTATAACAAATGTTTTGTGACGTTGGTCGGGAAATCTTCGCCTAAGCCGACAGGCGGAAGCCCCTTGTTTTTGGACGGGAAGCTTCACTCAGCCGGGTACTGCTTGGGATAATCGTAAAAAACGGATTTGCCCTTCCATTCCCGTACTTTTTGCCATTGGTTCACATTCAGTTTGATGCAATAGACACCGGTGGTGACAATGTTAGCGACCTGATTATTTTTTAGCAATAGGTTGGCCAGGTCATTCAAATCAGGGTTATGTCCAACAAACATGACGGTCTCATGCTTATCGTCCATATTTCGAATTATTTTATAAAGATACCTTGCATTGGCATGATATATATTGTCGTCGAAGACAATCTTTTTTTTGGAATAACCGATGGCTTTGGCAATCGCTCTGGCTGTCTTGCGGGCCCTTTTTGCCGGACTTGACAGAACAAGATCGGGCATAATTTTTCGTTCTTTCAGCTTTTTTCCCATAAATGGCGCATTCTTTTTACCTCTTTTGTTCAAAGGTCTGTCAAAGTCGTCCAGACTGAGATCTTTCCAGCTTGATTTGGCGTGTCTGACCAGAATGATGGTTTTCATCTTGAACATACTCCCTTCACCCATCCCTGAAGCGGACTGGTCGATTGTGACCGTTCACGGGTTCAACGGGCCTCTTAAAAAAGTGATTACTCGCTTGTCGGCCTTCACGCGCGTGCGGATGCAGCGGATGGCGACGATACAACCATGAACAACCGTTGAAAGCGCAGTATACGGGCGTTCGGTCGTGTGTTGAAGGGGCAGCTTTATTCATGCCAAGCTTATATTAATACTACAATATCAGGAAATTATGTAAACCACAAGATGTGGTTAAATCAAGGCTGAAGCAGGCGCTGTGATCGGTTCTGGAATGAAACCCGGAAACCTAAGATTACCGATGCGAGGGGCAATCCGTTCTAAAGCGTCGAGCGGTTTTTATTTTTCCTGAAAAGCTTCTCGCGGAGCCATTTGGCGGGGAAAAGCATGGAAACATTTTGCTGGTAGGTTCGATAGGTATCTTTGAATTGCCGCAGGAGCTTTTTTTCTTCAAGCCAAGCGCCAACGATAAAATAGCCCGTCAAAATGGAGTTAGTAACGAGGGCCGTATAATCTAAATTTCTGGTCCAGATAATGAGGATGCCGCCCGCATACCAGGGGTGTCTTACGACGCTTAAAATACCCTTGTTTTCCAACTGACAGTCCTCGGAGATCAAACTGCAGGCTTCATCGGCCTTTAGATTACGAAGGCCCAGAAATTGCAGGACATCGTAATTGCGCGCACCGGCCCAAAAGAGGTAGAGGGCAGTCAGGAGCATGCAAAGCTGCCCCAGGCGTGCAAGTCCGTTCCAGCGGAAAAAAGGCTCGGCCTGGAGATGAGCGCTGAATCCTAAAACCGGTATGAGGGTGATGATTGCAATGGCATTGTAAAGCAGGCGATAATAATGGGCCAGTTTTTGATGGCGGCGCTGAACATAGGCCGTCACACCCGGCGCAATCAGCAAGCTGTGCAAACAGCACCAGCCCAGCCAGAGAATGCCCAGCACCAAATAGCGGGTCATGTCGGGTGAGAGCTTCATGGGTTAACGGGTCTCTGGGTGATTTTCTGAACCAGTTGTCGATAATAGACATAGTTGTCAAAGGGCACATCTTCCCGCACCCGTCCATCCGCCAGGGGGACATAACCACCTTCCTGCAAAAGGGGCGGCACTTTGGTTTGGACCTCGCGTTCAATGGCTTCCCGGCCTTGACGCAAAGCATCCAAATCAATTCCGCCGATCAGGCGTAATTGCCGCCCGAACTGCTTGCGCAGGCGGCGGTAATCCATCGCGTCCACGTTGACTTCACAGGCCCACAGGCAGTTAAACCCCCAGCGCAGGATACTGGGGACCAGGATAGCCGCGTTGGCATAGGTCTGAAATAAGATCACGGGCACACCATGGCGCTGCAACACGTCCTTTACCGGTGTGTAGCTTTTTAAAACAAAGTCCTCGTACATTGCCGGCGCGAAAAGCGGACCGTCGTTGCCGCCAATCGGTTCACTGAATACAGCCGCGTCGATATCAAATTCGTTCAGCAGACGTTGGGTCAAGCGGGCTGCCAGTTCGCCCTGGATCTGCATCATTTGCCGTACCAACTCCGGCTGGTCCATCATCAGCAACATGACGTCGTTAAAGCGCCGCCAGTCTTGGACGCCCATGCTGAGGAAAAAGCCCTGATGCACATACAGCATTAATACGTGTTCGCGCTTACGCCAGGCGTGCGCACGCTGCAGCCATTGGTGTGGCAAACGCCGGTGCTCGTCAAGCTTCAGGTGGCGGCGGAATTTATCCAGATCCGCCAGCGAGGTTGGCCAATGATTCAAGCGCGGCATGGGCGCCAGGTTGATTTCGATGTGCTCTCTTTGGTCGGAAGGAAAACGCCGGTGTAACTCGGCGGCGCTTGAAAGGCCCTGACGGTGCCAGCAGGCGAGCACCTCATCCCGCAACCCCTCTTCAAAATAGGGGACCCGGTCAGGGGCACCGTATTGCATGGTTTCCAGAAAACGTTCGCGGCTGGTCATGGCAGTGGGTTGATGAGCACGTGTCATTGGGCCTCTATCATATGAAATCGTTATGCGCTTTTATGAACATAAACCCAATTTGAGCGATTATCAAGCGCGTCCGCCTTTGAAGGGCCTGTCCACCCGACAGGGTTTCAGGCCAACCAATGCCGAAGGATGCGACCGCTTTTGGACCTGTGTGGAAAAAATAAGCAAATAATGCTAAGAAAGGAAACCAATAAGGATAAAAAAGATCTTTACGAAGCGGATGGGGAACCCAATGCCGCAAAAGGTGGTGGTTATGAGCGAAGAGAAGCACATTCTGACCATGCTGGTTGAAAACGAACCCGGGGTCACGGCACGGGTTTCCGGTTTGTTTGCGGGGCGCGGCTACAATATCGAAACGATCTGTGGGGCACCCACAGCGAATCCCGCGATGTCGCGCATTACCATCACGACCCGAGCCAACCCGATGCAGTACGAACAAATTGTAAAGCAGTTGCGGCGTCTGATCAATGTCATCAAACTGAGGGATATGACCGGGGAGGAGGCTGTCAAGCGTGAAATGGCGCTGATCTGTGTCAAGGCCGAACCGGAAAGCCGATCCGAGATTTTGCGAATCGTTGAAATTTTCAGAAGCAAGATCGTTGATACCGGTTTGGAGCATTTTATTATCGAAGCAACCGGCGGGGAAAAAAAAATTAACGCCCTGATCCGCATGCTGGAGCCGATGGGCATCAAGAAATTGGCCCGCTCGGGAGTCCTGGCCCTTTACCGTGAGCCAGATTAATGGTGTTCGCTATTATACAGTGCACTAAATATAAATTAGAGATAGGTAAATACGATGTTTAAATTTCTCGATACAATCCCCTACACCATGTTGATCCTGGTAGCGGTTTTCATGTTGCTGGCGCCATTTCGGCCCATGCCCCATGTAATCGAAAAGCTGATCATGCTAAAAAAAGGGGTGCTGACCAGACCAATCGATGTCTTCGATCTTTTTTTTCACCTGATTCCAACAATCCTTTTGGCCATAAAGATCTACAAGGATTATACCAAGCCGTAGGGTCCGGTGGTTGCGAAGAAAATATCGAACCATCAAAAAAGCGACATGGTCGCATCATGGCCAATCGGCCGAACATTTATTGGGAGAAGTGAGATGACAATTGAAGTGCAACTGAACTGGACGGACGGATTGCAGTTTGTGGCCCGGGCAGGCACGGGACCGGGCGTGGTGATTGACAGTTCCGATGGGGGCAGCGGGATGGGTCCGATGCAGATGGTCTTGGCCGGTGTGGCGGGATGTACGGCCATAGACGTTATTCTTATCATGCAGAAAAAGAGAGCCAAAGTAACCCGCTTTCTGGTGAACATTGCAGGCGAGCAAGCGGCCCAAGACCCGAAGCGTTATACCCGCATTCATATCGAGTATGTTTTACACGGCAGCGGGATCAAGGCCAAAGCGGTCGAACAAGCGATCGAACTATCGGAAACCAAATACTGCAGTGCGATGGCGTCGCTCAATGCCGAGTTTGAGCATGCCTATCGAATCGTTGAAAACGAATTGTAGTTGGCCTCTATCAAAAAGGAGAGACATACTGATGATTAAGGCGCTGAAACGGTTTTTTGAGAAAGTCGGTGCGGAAAATTCCGAAACGAAAGTCCATGACACGGCCCACGATGTGCGCGTGGCCACGTGTGCCTTGTTTCTGGAGATGGCGCGAATCGATGAAAGTTTTACGCCCGAGGAAATGGAGACCCTGCTGCAAGTTTTAAAACACAAACATGGCTTGTCCCAAGAAGATGCCGACAATCTCATTGCCGAAGCGGATGCCGAACTTAAAAACAGTGTTGATTTGTGGCAATTCGCCCGGCTTATCAATGAGAATTATACCAACGAGGAAAAAATCGAAATCATCGAAATTTTGTGGCAAATTGTATTTGTCGACGGCAAGATGGACAAATATGAGCACTATCTCATGAATCGAATGACCAATTTGCTGCGCCTTTCGCACAAGCAGTTGATCGACGCGAAACTGAAAGTGCTTCAGTCGGGTTGATCAAATGTACATAGAATGCATGGTTTCAGCGGGGCAATTGCATGCCAGGTGCGGCGACACCGAAGCAATGACGTGATGAAAAGCCTTAAGCGGATAATCATCTGGTTTTTTTGGGGCGGCCTAGCCGGTGCGATTGTTGGTGCGATCGGTGGAACGATGGACCGCGGCAGCCTGTTTATTATGGTGCCATCCGGGCCCCTGGCTTGGGCTATCTTGGGGGCATTTGTCGGTAGTATCGGGGGTGCCGTGATCGGGGCCTTTTGGTCTTTGTATTCAAGGATAAAAACGCCTTCAAACCATATTAAAATTGAGGATCCTATCGAAAATTGAACAAGCAAGCGGACCGGTAAAAGGAGAGGTTCGATGTTGATCATCGGAGAATTGATTAATGCCAGCCGTGAAGTGATCGGTGCTGCAATCGAGACACAGAACACGGAAGTCATAGAAAAAGTGGCCGCGGACCAAGCAGGCGCCGGTGCCGACTATATCGATGTCAACGCCGGTGTGTTCCCGGGCAAGGAGGCCGGGTACCTCAAGTGGCTGGTTGAAACGGTTCAATCCGTGACCGACAAACCCTGCGCCCTTGACAGTCCGGATCCCGCCGTTATCGAGGCCGGCATGGCTGTGCATCGGGGAACGCCCATGATCAATTCCATCAGCCTGGAAAAAAATCGCTATGATAACCTGTTGCCCATCGTGGCCGGGACTGATTGTAAAGTGATTGCCTTGTGTATGAGTGACGCAGGCATGCCGGAAACCGTGGACGAGCGCATGCGCATTGCCGACGTTTTGGTCAACGGACTCATCCAGAACGACGTCAAGGTTGAAAACATCTGGGTGGATCCGTTGGTGCAGCCGGTGTCGGTCAACAATGCCTTCGGTGTGGCCTTTATCCGGTCGGTGGAAGAGATTATGACCCGCTTCGAAGGGATCCACACGGCCTGCGGGTTGTCCAATATCTCGTACGGACTTCCGTCCCGCAAACTTCTCAACCAGACTTTCATGGTAATGGCGATTGCCGCAGGGCTCGATGGCGCTATCGTCAATCCCTTGGATAAAGCCATGATGGCCGGCATCATCGCAGCAGAAACGCTTGCCGGAAAAGACGATTTCTGCATGAATTACATCGCGGCCTATCATAAGGGTATTTTTGACACGATTTAATCGATTAAACTTCTTACCTAGGACACCATGGCTTTGAGCAGTGATAAATGCATTCTGATTGTCGAGGATGACCCGAAAACCGCCTCCCTGGTGTCATTGTACCTTGAACGTGAAGGCTATGACACGGCCATCGCGTCTGATGGTCAGCAGGCGCTGGCGTTGAATAAGCGACGAGAATTCATCTTTATCATTCTCGATTTGATGATTCCGCGTATCGACGGATGGGAGGTCTGCCGTCAGATCCGGCGGTCTTCCGATGTGCCCATCTTGATGTTAACAGCGCGTGAGGATGAAATCGACCGGATTACCGGGCTGACCCTGGGGGCGGATGATTATGTGATCAAGCCTTTTAGCCCACGTGAACTGGTCGCCCGTGTCAAAGCGATTTTGCGGCGCGGACGCCTAAGCACTTATCAGGAAGAACATGTCCTGACCTACGAAGGACTGGTGCTGGATATCGAGAAACGCCAAGTGACGATTGACCAGCGGCCGGTCAGCCTGACACCCCACGAATACAAATTACTGCAAGCCCTGTTCGGTCGGCCCGGCAAGGTTTTTACCCGGGGTGAGCTGCTGGATCGGCTTTACCCCGCCGGCGACGCCATCGTGATCGATCGGGTCGTGGATGTCCACATCGGCAAACTCAGACAGAAAATTGAAAAAGACCCCTCCCGTCCGCAATATATTTTAACCGTCAGAGGCATCGGCTATCAATTTGCACAAGGTCGTCATTCATGAAGAAACGACTGCTCTGGAAACTGCTTGGAATTAACATCCTGATCGTCGCTTTCGTGATTGTGGTTGTCTGGTTGGCCGTGGATTATCTGTCGGCCGATTATTTTGTGGTCTTGATGAAAAAATACAATATTTCCCCCACCTCGAGCCACGAAATGTTCGTGGGAGCGGTGCATCGCTATTTGATCTGGGCCAGCCTGTCGGCCATAATCCTTTCGGTTACCCTCAGTTATTATTTCATGCAACGTGTTCTCACACCGCTGACCCAGATGACCCGCATTTCCAGCCAAATTGCTGCAGGCGACTACACGGCCAACCTGGCGGTTACGACCAAAGATGAAGTCGGCCAGCTGGCCCAAGCGTTCATCCGCATGGCGAGCAGTTTGCAGCGTATCGAGCAGCTCCGCAAAACCATGGTGGTGGATGTGGCCCACGAACTGCGGACACCTCTGACCAACATTCAAGGCTACCTGGAAGCCTTGATCGATGACGTGGTGCCGCCTTCGCGCGAAACCATCGAGCTGCTGCAGGAGGAAACGCATCGGCTTGTGCATCTGGTCGAAGGTCTTTTCCACCTGGCGCAAGCCGATGCGGCCAAGGAACACCTCGATGTCATGCAGATCAGGATCAATGAGGCCCTGGCCAATGTTTTGTCAGCCTTTGAACCTAAATTTACAAGCAAGTCGATCTTCGTCGATGCGGCGGCCATTGATCCCGAGGCAGCGGTTTTTGCGGATCCCCACAAGCTC
This sequence comes from uncultured delta proteobacterium, assembly GCA_963802265.1. Lineage (GTDB taxonomy): Bacteria > Desulfobacterota > Desulfobacteria > Desulfobacterales > CAWDIC01 > CAWDIC01. Next base: position 434,459 of record CAWDIC010000001.1, on the reverse strand, counting down.
GCCCAGATTTTTGACAACCTGCTGCAAAACGCATGGCAGTATACCCCAGCCAAGGGGACTTTACGGATTTTGACCGAACCGCTGAACGGATTCATCAAAGTCGTGATGGCCAATACCGGTGTAACGGTCACGGATAAAGACCTTGAGCTGATCTTCGAACGGTTTTTCCGAGGTGAAAAATCCCGCTCCCGGCAACACGGCGGCGCAGGCATCGGGTTGGCCATCGTCAAGGAGCTGGTCGAAGTACAGGGCGGCCAGGTCGGTGCTGCGGCTTCGGACAACGAAACGTCGATCTGGTTTAGCCTTCCCACAGAGCGACCCCCAACGCCTTAAAACCTGTTTTACTCCCCGATTTTATTTTAATCTACCGTTTAAATTGGATTTCAAAATATTATTCCGATAGGGTGCCTCGCATGATTGGGTGCTATGGGAACCTATTTATGACAGCGGCAATAGCAGATAGTTGATTCTTTACCAAATCTTTACACGCCCTTTATCCCTTCTTTAAGGGCATGTCTTATTGTTTGGGTATGCTCGCATCAAACGCATATCGCCCTGAAATGGATGTGTATTATGCAAACCCTTGTAAATTGCTGAATGCGGATTATGTTTTAATGATCAAAGGAAATGCGGAGGTGACCAATGAAAAGCATGAATGTTGTTCTGATGGCCCTGGCGGTTTTACTTTTTGGTTTCAGCCAGGTCAGCAGCATGGATAAAAAAATGGAGGAACCCATGAAGATGTCTCCTGAAAAAACCCACGCCGCTGTTTTTGCCGGCGGATGTTTTTGGTGTACGGAATCCGATTTCGAGAAAGTCGACGGTGTCGTCGAAGCCATTTCGGGCTACACCGGCGGCCATGTTGACAACCCCACCTACAAGCAGGTTTCCAGTGGTGGGACCGGTCATGTGGAAGCCGTCAAGGTGGTTTACGATCCAGCTAAGCTAACCTATACAGATCTGCTGGATGTGTTTTGGCGACACGTAGATCCTACCGATGCCGGCGGCCAGTTTGTGGACCGGGGTCAGCAGTACAGCAGCGCGATTTTCTATGCCAATGAAGAAGAGCGGCGCCAGGCGGAGGCCTCAAAAAAGAAGTTGGCATCCACCGGCCCTTTTGACAAACCGATCGTAACGGCCATTCTGCCCCTGGAATCCTTTTATGAGGCTGAAGAATATCATCAGGATTATCACAAAAAAAACCCAATTCGCTACAAATGGTACCGCTCCGGCTCCGGACGCGACCGCTTCATTGAGAAAGCGTGGGCCGACATGCCAGCTGCAATGAAAGCCGGGATGGCAGCGGGCGCGGCGGGGTCAATGAAGAAAAATGAAATGTCCACAGACAGCGTGCAGGTGAAGATGGACAGCCGTCAATACCAGCGTCCCAGTGACAGCGACCTACGCCAACGCCTGACCCCACTGCAATACAAGGTCACCCAGAAGGACGCCACCGAACCGCCGTTTAACAATGAATATTTCGACAACCACGCTTCCGGCATATACGTGGACATTGTAACTGGTGAGCCGCTTTTCAGCTCCACGGACAAGTTCGAGTCCGGAACCGGCTGGCCGAGCTTTACCAAACCGCTCGAAACCGCCAATGTTATTGAAAAATCGGATCGCGCCTTATTCATGGTCCGCACCGAGGTGCGCAGCAAGCACGGCAATTCACACCTGGGGCACGTGTTCAACGATGGGCCTGCGCCGACCGGTTTGCGCTACTGCATCAATTCGGCTTCTTTGAAGTTTATTCCCGAGGGGGAACTGGAGAAAGAGGGCTATGGGCAGTATCAAAAACTATTTAAATAATAGCTATCTCAAACCTGTAAAGGGGGATGCTAAAATGAAACGCCATATCGCAACGCTGATCGCCCTAATTTTGTTCATTTCATACGGAAGCTTTGCCGTGGCTGCAGAAGCTCTGTCAATGGCGCAGGCCGTCTTTTATGTCAGCTGATACTCGGTTGGCAAAGCAGCCCTGGATGGGCTGCCAGGTGTAAAAAAAGTAACCGTAGGCTTCAAGGGTTTTAAAGAGATCAACACCGTGAACTACGATGCCGGCTTGATTACGCCGGATGAGATGGTCAAGGCCCTTAAAACAGCGGGGACCTACCTTGGCACAGCGGAGGAATAGAGATGCCAACGCGCAGGCAACTCCTGAAACTGTTGACCCGCTTGATTCTAGGGATCGGTGCGACGGTCGGGCTGGGGTTTTCCGGTGCCTCCAAACTTTGGGCTGAAACCAAGAAGCGTATTTTACCAAAAGACGCCAATCTGGAACGCTTGCGCTTTGAAAATCCTGCCAATCTAGATACTCGAAACCTTGAGGTCATGCCGCTGGAAGCGTTCGAGACCATGGGCGATAAAGACGCACCCTTCCGTGTGGAAACCTGGCGCCTGGAAGTGATTGGGGCGGTTCAGACACGTTTGTCGCTGACCTATGCCGAAATTCTCGCTCTGCCGCCGATCGAACGGGAAGTCCTGCTGGTCTGTCCCGGCGTGTTCGTGGTCCATGGCAAATGGAAGGGCTTTTCTCTGGAAGAACTGATGCAGCGCGCCGGTCTCTCACCAAATGTGTCGAAGGTACATTTTTACGGACGCAGCCGTTTTGGGGACAGGAAGGAGACTTTCAGTTTCGATGACGTCCAAAGCGGTCGGTTGTTTTTGGCTCACGGTGTCAACGAACAGGCCTTGCCCCGTAAGCACGGGTTTCCCCTGCGGGTCGTAGCCGAAGGGCACTGGGGGTCGCACTGGGCCAAGTATGTGTATAAGATTGAATTTATCTAAAATCGCAGCGCGATTTTAGATTAGAAATAGCTTGTATTATCCCAGCAGTGCGTACACAGCCGGTCTTTGGTAAGACCGATGGACGTGACCAGGTCTTCTATGCGTTGGTACTTGAGGCTGGTCAATTTCAGTCGTTCGCGAATGCGCTCGATCATCGCCAGATTCTTGTCCGAACCGCTCTGGGCATAGGCATTCAGATCCTTGTCTTCGACGCCTTCCAATTCCTTGATGACTTTGCGACCGGCCAGGTCCAACGTTGACCGGGAGGTTGAAAAGTTGAGGAATTCACAGGGAAAGATTAGGGTCGGGCAGGCCGGGCGCATGTGTGCTTCCAAGGCCCCGTACTCATACAGGATCTGGATGTTATCGGTCAGCTGGGTCCCGCGCACAATGGAATCTTCGCAGAAAAGAATACGCTTGCCTTTAATCAGCCGCGCAACCGGAATCAGCTTCATTTTGGCCACCAAATCTCTCAGGTCCTGGTTTTGAGGCATGAAACTGCGGGGCCACGTGGGGGTGTATTTGACAAACGGTCGCAGGTAGGGCACCTTTTTTTCACCGGCATAACCGATGGCGTGACCGATACCCGAGTCGGGAATACCGGCCACAAAGTCAATCTCCGTGTCGTCGCGACGTGCAAGGGCGGCACCGCAATTGTTGCGGACATATTCAACGTTGATACCCTCGTATTCGGATGCCGGATAACCGTAGTAGACCCATAAAAATGAACAGATCTGCATACGGTCACCGGGCGGGATGACGCTTTCGAACCCATCCGGGGTCAACAAGGCGGTTTCACCGGGGCCTAAAAACGAATCAACCTCAAAGCCCAGGTTTGGAAAGGCGCAGCTTTCGGAGGCGACCGCCCAGGCGTCCGCCCTGCTCCCGATGACAAGGGGTGTGCGGCCGAGTTTGTCACGGGCGGCATAAATGCCCTTTTCGGTCAGCAGCATGAGCGAGCAGGACCCTTCGATCTGCAACTGGGCATTCTGGATGCCGGCTTCATAGGAAGTCTCCTCACAAATCAACATTGCGACCAGTTCGGTAGGGTTAGTCTCACCGCCCAGGTTTTCCGAAAAATATTTTTTGCGACTCAAGGCGTTTTGCACCAGGTCTTCCAGGTTATTGATTTTACCGACCGTCACGATGCCAAATGTACCCAAATGCGAGCTGATAATAAGGGGTTGCGGGTCATAATCACTGATTACGCCGATCCCCTGGGTGCCCTCGAACTTGGACAAATCGGGTTCAAACTTGGTCCGGAAATAATTGTTTTCAATATTGTGAATCGATCTTTTGAAACCTGACGCGCCGTTGACCGCCATACCGCCACGTTTGGTGCCGAGATGTGAATGGTAATCCGTTCCATAAAAAAGATCCCGGACACAGTCGGTTTTTGATACCACTCCAAACATTCCACCCATAAGGATTTCCTTCCTTTGATCTGTCCCAAGTTGAGAGCATCGGTTTGCAATTGATCAGGGAGAATTCTTGACATTCATTTTCACTTACTTTAAACAACAAAATTTAGTCAAACTAAATTTGATCCGCATCGCCACCCCGGTCTCTTTTCACCCGGCCGGCCGGCCAAGCAATCCTGCAGCCACACTGAAAAGGAGACGCCATGCCCCGTCGCGACGACATTGAAAAAATTTTGATCATCGGTTCCGGCCCCATCATCATCGGACAGGCCTGTGAGTTCGATTACTCTGGTACGCAGGCCTGCAAGGCTTTGCGATCCCTGGGGTATGAGGTTGTGCTGGTCAATTCCAACCCCGCCACGATTATGACCGATCCCGGAATGGCCGACTATACGTACATCGAGCCGTTAAATGTCAAGGTCCTTACGGAGATAATCGCCAAGGAGCGCCCGGATGCGCTCCTGCCGAATCTGGGCGGTCAGACCGGATTGAACCTTTCATCGGAACTGCATCGAACAGGGGTTTTGAAAGAATATGGTGTTCAGATTATCGGTGTTAATGTCGATGCCATCCAACGCGGTGAAGATCGCATGGCATTCAAGAGCACCATGGAAAAGCTGGGCATTGAAATGGCCGACAGCCAGATCGTCGAGACCGTTGAAGATGCCGAGAAAGTGGCTGACACGCTCGGGTACCCGGTTGTCCTGCGACCGGCCTATACCATGGGCGGCACCGGTGGCGGCCTGGTTTACAATGTTGAAGAATTGCGCATCATCGCCGCGCGCGGCCTGGCCGCTAGTATGGTAAACCAGATCATGGTAGAGGAGTCGGTTTTGGGCTGGGAGGAACTCGAGTTGGAAGTGGTGAGGGATGCCAAGAACCAGATGATCACGGTCTGCTTTATCGAGAATGTCGATGCCATGGGGGTTCATACCGGTGACAGTTTCTGCACGGCCCCCATGATGTCCATCGAGCCGGAGCTGCAACAGCGCCTCCAGCAATATTCCTATGCCATCGTGGAAGCGATCGAGGTGATCGGCGGGACCAACGTTCAATTCGCCCATGACCCCAAAACAGGCCGGGTGGTGGTCATTGAAATCAATCCCCGCACCTCGCGCTCTTCGGCCCTGGCGTCCAAGGCCACCGGGTTTCCCATTGCACGGGTCTCCTCACTTCTGGCAGGCGGGCTGACACTGGATGAAATTCCTTATTGGCGTGATGGAACCCTGGAAAAATACACGCCTTCAGGGGACTACGTGGTCGTAAAATTTGCGCGCTGGGCATTCGAAAAATTTGAAGGGGTGGAAGACAAACTGGGAACCCAGATGCGGGCCGTGGGCGAGGTGATGAGCATCGGTAAGAACTATAAGGAGGCGTTTCAAAAAGCAATCCGCAGCCTTGAAACCAATCGCTACGGCCTTGGTTTTGCAAAGGATTTTAACGATCGACCATTGGACGACTTGATGAACCTGTTGCATTCAGCCACCAGTGAACGACAGTTTATTATGTACGAAGCGTTGCGCAAAGGTGCCGACATCGATCAGCTTTATGAAATCACGCATATCAAGCCCTGGTTCCTTCAGCAGATGAAAGCACTGGTGGATCGGGAGGAGGAGATTCTGAAATACAAAGGCCAAGCACTGCCGGACGGGCTTTTGAGCATGGCCAAAAAGGACGGTTTCGCAGACCGCTACCTGGCGCAGTTGCTGGAAACATCGGAAGCGGCGATTCGCGAGCAACGCAAGGCCTTGGGTGTGGTCGAGGCCTGGGAGCCGGTACCGGTGAGCGGCGTCGAGAAAGCGGCCTACTACTATTCAACCTACAACGCACCGGACCAGGTTGGCGTCAGCGAGCGCAAGAAAATCATGGTTTTGGGCGGTGGTCCCAATCGCATCGGGCAAGGCATTGAATTTGATTACTGTTGCGTGCATGCGGCGTTTGCCATTCGCGATGCGGGGTTCGAATCCATCATGGTAAACTGCAACCCCGAAACGGTTTCCACGGACTATGATACATCCGACAAACTGTATTTCGAACCGCTGACCGTCGAAGATGTGCTGAGTATTTACGAGAAGGAAAAGCCGGAAGGCGTGGTGGTCCAGTTTGGTGGTCAGACGCCTCTCAACATCGCTGCCGAACTGGAAAAAGCCGGCGTGAAAATTTTGGGCACTCCGCCCGAGATGATCGACCTGGCTGAAGATCGCGACCGTTTTCGCCATATCATGCGGGATCTTGGTATTCCACAGCCTGAATCGGGGATGGCCAGCACCTTTGAGGAGGCCCGCGCCGTTGCCGATGGGATCGGCTATCCCTTGATGGTGCGCCCTTCCTATGTCCTCGGTGGTCGGGCCATGGAAATTATTCAGGATGAAGAAATGCTGCGTCATTACCTGATGGCCGCTGTCGATATTGCCCCGGACCGACCGGTGTTGATCGATAAATTCCTGGACAATGCCATCGAGGCCGAGGCCGATGCCATCGCGGATGGAACCGATGCCCATGTCCCGGCCGTAATGGAACATATCGAACTGGCCGGCATTCATTCGGGCGATTCAGCCTGTGTTTTGCCACCGGTCAGTATCCCCCAGAAACACATTGACACGATCAGCGACTACACGCGTAAAATTGCCGTGCAGCTGAAGGTTGTGGGGTTGATGAACGTTCAATATGCTATTTATGAAAACACCGTGTACGTGCTGGAAGCCAACCCGCGGGCATCGCGGACCGTGCCGATCGTTTCCAAGGTCTGTAATGTCCCCATGGCAAACCTGGCGACACGGGCCATGCTGGGGGTCAAATTGGCCGACATGGGACTCCGCCGACAAATGATCCCGCATTACGGTGTCAAGGAGGCCGTGTTCCCCTTTAACATGTTCCCGGAAGTCGATCCGCTTTTAGGTCCCGAGATGCGATCTACCGGTGAGGTGCTGGGGCTGTCTGACAGTTACGGCCGCGCCTTTTTCAAGGCTCAGGAGGCCACTCAGACGGTCCTGCCGCTCGAAGGGACCGTGCTGTTTACCATCGCCGACCGGGACAAGTCGGCGGCCCTGGAACCGGTCAGGCTCTTCAAAGATCTGGGGTTTAGGATTATGACGACGAGCGGAACCCACCGCTTTTTGGAAGAAAAGGGCATTGAAACCATTTCGGTGCGCAAACTCGGTTATGGCCGACCGCACCTGGTGGACGCCATTAAGAACGGGGAAGTCACCCTGATGGTGAACACACCCAGCGGCCGTCAAGGGGCCAGGGACAGCTCTGACATTCGCAAGGCTGCGATCAAACACAAAGTGCCCTACATCACCACCACAGCGGCCGCAGTGGCCGCGGCCAAAGGGATTGCTGCCCGTCGGGAAGGGGCGCCCAAGGTCAAGTCGTTACAGGATTATCATGCCGATTTGAAGTAAAAGCTATAGCAGAAATGTCTTTTGATTCAATCCTCCAGAGGCGGTCAAGTCTCTGCGTTGGGCCCTTGTTTCAAGTCCTCGATCCGCCTAAGGCGGACCTGCGGGTTGAACCACGGTCCCGCCTTGACCTTGAGCCAAAATCCTATTTCTGAGATAGCTTTAGGCGTCCAGCTATAATCTTTTTTGGTTGAGATTACTTATGGTGACCGAAGACAAAGTTATGTGGGTCAGGATTTTTTGTAGTCGGCGGCGCGCAGCGTGTGGCGTTGGGCGGCGGAAAGGACCGCCTTGCGCATGCGAAGGGAACACGGGGTGACCTCCACCAGTTCATCTTCTCGAATAAAGCTGATGGCCTGCTCTAAAGTAAGTGGCTTGATCGGTGCCAGAATCACATTCTCGTCCTTGCCGGCAGCGCGCATGTTGGACAGTTTTTTTTCTTTGCAGGCGTTGACATTGATGTCTTGCCCCCGGTTGTGCTCACCGATGATCATGCCCTCGTAGACCGGATCGCCGGGCTGTGCGAACAATCGGCCGCGTGGTTCCAGGTTGAACAGAGCGTAAGGCACGGCGTTGCCCGTGCGGTCGGCCACGATCGAACCGGTGAACCGGCTGGGATACGCGCCCCGGAAATCGCCATAGCCGTCGAACAAAGCATGCATGATTCCCGTACCACGCGTATCAGTCAGAAATTCATCGCGCAAACCGATCAGTGCCCGGGCAGGTACGGAAAACTCAATGCGCACCCGCCCTTTGCCATTGTTGACCAGGTTGGTCATCTTGCCTTTGCGCAGAGACAGCTTTTCAGTGACGATCCCCAAGAACTGCTCTTCGCAATCCACCAGCAGCTTTTCCATGGGCTCGAGCTTACGGCCGTCGACATAGCGATAGATAACTTCCGGGCGTCCAACACAGAATTCGTAGCCTTCCCGCCGCATGGTTTCGATCAGAATCGCCAGTTGAAACTCGCCCCGTCCCTTGACCAATACACTATCGTGAGACCCGTTGGTTTCGACCTGGATGGCCACATTTAATAGGGTTTCTTTCAACAATCTTTCCCGCAAGCGGCTGGACTGGACGTATTTTCCTTCCCGGCCGCCGAAAGGCGAGTTGTTGACGCTAAACTGCATGGAAACCGTGGGTTGGTCCACATGGATCCGGGGCAAAGCCCGGGCATCTTCGGCATTGCAGATCGTGTCCCCAATCTTGACGTTTTCGATGCCGGCCAGCACCACGATATCACCGACCTGGACCTGATCAACACTTTTTAACTGCATGCCTTCGTAAACCTGCAGCTTGGAAACCTTGAGGGGGGTACTTTGATTGGTCGCGCCGATACACACCAGATTGTCGCGTGAGTGCGCCGTGCCGTTAAAAATTTTACCGATCGCCAATCTCCCCAAGTAATCGGAATAGCCCAGGTCCGATACCAGCATCTGAAGCGGCAACTCGGGGTCAAAGGATGGACCGGGGGTTTGGGATAGAATTGTGTCCAACAGGACATGCAAATTGTGACCTTCCTGGTTCAAGTCCTCGATGGCAATACCGTCGCGGCCAATGGCATACAATAGCGGAAATTCGAGCTGTTCGTCGCTGGCGCCCAGATCAATCAAAAGGTCGTAGATTTCATCGAGGACTTCGGCGGGGCGGGCGTCCTGACGATCGATTTTATTGATCACCACGATGATTTTTAATCCGGCCTCAAGGGCTTTATTGAGAACGAAACGGGTTTGGGGTAAGGGGCCTTCAGAAGCGTCGACCAACAAAATGGCACTGTCGGCCATCGATAAGGCGCGTTCGACTTCGCCGCCGAAATCCGCATGTCCGGGCGTATCGATGATATTGATGCGCACGCCTTGCCACAGAACGGAACAGTTTTTGGCTGCAATGGTGATACCCCGCTCCCGTTCCAACTCCATTGTGTCCATTAAGCGTTCATCCAGCACCTGATCTTCACGAAACAGCCCGCTTTGGCGAAAGATGGCATCCACCAAAGTGGTTTTACCGTGATCTACGTGAGCGATAATGGCCACGTTACGCAGGTGGTCATTGTATTTTTGTTTTGGCATGGTGTAATTTTACCGTTTTGTGTTCAAAATAGAGCAAGAAGAGGCAATATATACATCCGGTAATCAATTGCAAGGTTTTTCTGAATATATGAAGGTGACCGCTTGCGCGTCAGGCGATGGCGTCTTATTGGTATGACATGCCTTTTAAAAAATAGGGTACCCCGCATGCCATGGCTTTTGCGGAACATATTGATGACAAACGGTATCGAAGAAACGATTCAGCACACCGAACGAAAGGATGCCCCATCATGGCTCAAGTAAATTCGGAAAACATGGATGTCCCGGCGGTTCGCCTTGCCCTGCAGAGCGGCGACCCAGACCTTGCGTTTACAGCGGCCAAGGACCTGGCCAAACAAACAGCACAGGAGCGCAGCCGGGATGCCATGCTGCTGTCCTGGTACAATCGTAAAACCGGCGATTTTTATCCCCGCTACGACTGCGGCGGTCAGGACCAGCCGGCTTGGGTGATTTTTGCCGAATCGCGCGGCGCCAATTTAACCGTTGACGTCGATAATGGAGACTATGTGTTTATGTTTCTCCTTATTTAAGCAATTTAGGGGACGATCGTGAAATATTGACATTTGGAGACAAGGAAAGAGATCTGCGGATCAAAACCACTTGTTATATATTTTTTGATATTCGCCACTGTGCTGCATTTCAAGAATGGCAATATTGAATATTTCCTTGTATGGATTTTGTTGGCCCTGCGGGAAAACGACGCCATATTTTTGTATGTCAAACATCTTTCCAACCACTTTGATTGAAGGATCGTTTTTGGCCATATACATCAAAGCGGGGGCATCATATATGACGGCATCGACATTTCCACCTTTAAGATTCTTAATCAAATCATCAAATGATTCAACCAGCATTACGGTCACATCGTAATAGCGGATGAAGCTTTCGCTGGTTGTTCCTTTAATAACGGATACGGTTTTATTGTTCAGATCATTAAGCCCTTTTATCTCTCCGTGCCCAATTCGATTGATCGTTAATGAAGATGTCAGTGTCGCCGTAAAGGCGGCAAACCAGATAATGCCGATAATCATCCAGACCGACGCAATGATGCGCCCGATGGCTTTTTTGGGACATTTGTCGCCATAACCAACGGTCGTCATGGTTACGACCGCCCACCAGTAGGCATCCAGGATGCCACTTTTATAATCACTGGGAAAGCTCCTGGGATCCGTACCACCTTTTTCGATAAACCAGATAGCATGGGCAACCACTGTGAGGCCTATCACAAACACGATCAAGGAGTAGCCAATCACTCTCAGGATCTTCAGGACAAGGTTCGGTAACCCGCTGTCAGGACTTGCTTTAACGGCAATGAGCAGACCCGAATCAAAAAACGGGTGGGAAAAGTCGACCCTCTTTTCGCGTTTAGCGGTTATGGTAATACCGGAAAAGTTGATATCGCATTCACCGGTTTCCACAGCATTGAGAACTTCCGGAACTGTTTCATAGTAGACGAACTGGGGTTCAAAGCCATGCTGTTCACAAATATATTTGGCCATGTCGATACAAAGCCCCCTTGCGTCTTTGAAAACAAAAGGCGGAAATTCTTTCACCGCTATTTTTAGCGGGTGGGTTGTTTCCTGCGCAAAGGAGAGTGAACCGATCAGCAATAAAATACAAAGCGATAGAACTGTTTTTTTCATGTAGCCGTCCCCATCGACTTAATGCGTCCCAATATGGTTTCATCGGGGTTCGTCTTGTTCTAATCACCGCCATCGGAAAAACGTCTATCAATCAAGACGAAACGGGCATATTTAGTCCTTATGCTCCTAAAAACTGAGACAGGATTGGTGCTTGAGCAAGGCGCCTTGGTCTAAAAGCGAACGCTATCCAGCATAGCTGAAGAGGAATAACAGACCCTTTGGTTGGCCAACACCGACAGTGGTTCACTAGAAGGGCCAGAAACTGTTGTCGTTCCAAATAGTCTCGGTGACCTCCCGGTCGATGCGCGCCAAAAATTCCAGGTGCCGGCCTTCCCACTCCGCCAGCCACTGGTACAGCGCTTTTTCCTGGGCATCGGTGGCCTCACCCGCCCGCTGTGCATAAAGTTTGATGGCGCGCTCTTCCATGCCCATGGCGGCCGAAATGGCGGCCGATTCGAACCCGGCGGCCGAGATCTGCTTTTTGAAAGCATCGTCCAAGACATTGTCGGCCACTCCGGTTGGGGTCGCTTCGATGGTCGGGGCCGTGAAATGACCATCGGCCTTGACGGATTTGTACTGTTCGGAAAGAATTTCTACGTGGCGAACTTCCTCGGCCGCCATTGTTTCGAAGAAATCCTTAACCGCTTGATTCTCAGACTGCTGGGCGGCCTTTTTGTAAAAGGCCTGGCCACGAATTTCCAACAATAGAGCACTTTTCAGAATATCCAGAGGGTTGGTTGCAGGCATAATTAGATCTCCTATGATGAAATTGTTGCGTGATTTTTATCCAAAAAAACCTTTGCCATGTTGATGAATATGGTCCCCGATGCGTTGCATTCGCTGTAGCTCGGGTGGTTCTAGCGGCCCCAGGTCAAGCGTTTTTAGAGCGGTTTCCATCTGGTTTTGGTCTTTGGGACCGCAAAGGCATACATCTACAGCAGGATTGGAAAGAACAAAGCGGTAACAGTCGGTGGCCGTAGGCGTGGTTTCACCGGGCGGCATTTTTTTAGGGTTTAAAAGGTGCCCCCAGCGTGTGGCGGTATAGGTGACGAGCCCCACACGATTCTTAGACGGTAAATGGGGGAAAACATCTGTTTCAGCCCCGCGATGTGCCGCGTTGTAACGGACATGAAAAATATCGAAAGGCTCCGAAGCCGCCAAGCTGGCGAACAAGGGCCGATTGTGTCCCGACATGGCCAAATATTTGAACAATCCTTGGGCCTGCAAGGCCTGTGCACGTTCCATGAGGCTGCGGGAAGGCGATCGATTGTGCCAACCCAGAATTAAGACATCGGCGTGAGCGAGGCCCAGTGATCTTATCCGGCGTTTTAGTGCGAATTCAGCGAAGGTTCCGAAGCGGGCATAGGTCTGCAGGGCAACGACCAGTCGGTCGCGCTGTCCTTTGCGGCAGATGTTGCGGATTGCCTGGCGCATACCCGTGCGATGACGGCCAGATCCCAGGTAGAAATAATTGCAGCCTCTTTCAAAGGCGGCCTCAAAAGCCGTCGCCGGGGCGCCATAACTGGCGGCCACCCCAAGACGGCCGACGTTCAGTTCGGTTCGGCCCAGTTTGGTGGTTCCAAATTCAGGCACTTTATTCCTATCTCCTCGCCCCATGGTATGTGTTTAAGACAACGTTTAGAAGCTTCTAAAAAGGCTATCAGCCCAAGTTACGTTACATCATCAATCGTTCATAACAGACGCCGCCTGCTCGTGCAACTTTGACCACGAAGCAACCCGTTTTTGCGCTTCCAGGGGCCGTCTCAATTCCACCAGCACGTCGTCCACATAGGATTCCCGTCGCATGCCGACCAGAACGGTCGATACACCGGTTGTAGACCGAAGGGCCCGGATCGCTTTTTGGCTGAGGGTGCCCTCGGCGGACCACTCCGGGTCGGCGGCCGATACCATTTGGTGCACGGTCTGGCTTTGGCGTGCGGCTTTTTCGGCATAAATGGAGCCGACCGCCTTAAAGGCTGTGTCCAGAGTGTCCGTGTGAGCAGTCATCCAGGTTGCCAGGTCCGGGGTCCCATCACGATGATTTTGCAGGAAGTCCATGACACCCCGAACCCGGGGCAGCATCATTTCGTTTTTGGCCTGACGCCAACGTTCGTAGGACCCGAAATTACGCCAGTAATGTTTTAACGTGTCGCTGATGCCGATTTGCTGTTTGATCCGCACCTTAATGCCATCCGGGATGCTATCCAGGGCTGGAAGGATCGTGCGCCACAGCCGGGTTTCGGAATTGGTCACGTCTTTCATTTTGCTCAGGATGGTATTGTCATCTTCACGCTGTTCAACCGCAACATCGGCCAGACACATGATATTGTCATGCAAGACGGCGTTAAGCGGGCGGTTGGTGAGGACGCCGAGGCCGTTTTCAGCCGCCAGTTGTAAAACACTTTGTCCGGTGGACTGATTGGCTTCCAGGACAGCACCCGGTTCCAGCAAGTTGAATGGCAGTTGAATCAGCCGAAAATGGTGATCAGGGTCAAGCTTTGTTGATAAATCCCAGACGATCTTCAGGCTGGTAAATTGTGGATCAATGCTGGAAACCGGAAACGTGTTGGAGCTGATACCGTAATATCGGATCCGTCCCTTGCGGACTTCGGTTTCAAGATGTTGAAAAGCTGATAAGATACGGCGGTAATATTCGCTGCGCACCTTTTGCAAATCCTTTTGATCCTGCTTGGCCCAGCCGAGATAATATTCCGGGTTGTGCAACAAATACCCGTCGATCGTTGTAAGACCGAGGCGTTCGAGAGTCCGGGTCAGTTGGTCTTCGATAAACTCAGGATGAATGCAGTGCTCCAGCTCCGGGGCGTAAGGCACCAGCTCTTTGAACGGTCGCCCTTCTTGCTGCCGCTGTTGGCTTAATGCAAAGTTTTGACCTTGCAGATAACCGACTTTGGATACGATAAAGACCTGCTCACGCTTGATCTGGCGTGCAGCAGTCAGATCTGCCAGCACTCGGCCAATGAGCTCTTCGGAAGCGCCGTCAGCATAATTGGCACTGGTGTCGATGACATTGATCCCTTTGAGAAGTGCCTTGGTAAGCGCCTGGGCGTGGGCGGGGTTGCCATCGGCGATGCGGTAGCCTCCAAATCCGGCCTGACTGACCGTTAGACCGGTCGTCCCCAGGGTTGTGTATGCAAGCGGTGATCGTGCCTCCGCCAATTGCTGTGTTGCTTCCTGTGTTGCAAATCCGTTGATCATATTTTATCCTTTCTCAAACTTCATAAAGGTAAGCACCCTAAACCATTTTGCAAACCCACCGTTGTGAGACCGAGCGCGCACAGCGATCGTTGATGAGCCCGGATTTATCAAGATGAGGGGGCTATGGGTGGCCGCTTTGGAAAATATGGCGATCTGAAACGCAGGATCAACTTGCGTCGCAGCCGGATAATAAAGAGTCGGGTGGAGCTATTGCGTCAACGGTCACGTTGGCAACGTTCAAAAGATACGGTCAAATCGCGGCCCAAAGCAGGGCCGCAAATCGAAATCGAGCTTGTCGACTCGGAGACATCCGAATAAGGAAGCGACATGGCCAGCTTCTATAAGCTGTTTCAAAGGCTTCGGATCGGCAGTTTGATGGTAAAGGTCGTGCCCACGTCCGCTTGGGATTCCACTTCAATCGTCCCGCCTTGTTCTTCGATCAATTTCCTGGTGACCAAAAGGCCCAGCCCAGTGCCTTTAGGCCCTTTGGTACTGAAAAACGAAGAAAAAAGTTTCGCGCGGACCTCCTTGGTCATACCCATGCCATTATCCTGAACCCCGAAGCAAACAGATGCGTCACCCTCGCATTTGGTGGTTACGACGACCTGATGGGTCTTCTCTTGGTTCTCGTCATCCCGGCAGGCGTCTATCGCATTGGACACCAAATTCAAAAGGCAGCGGTACAGGCTGCGTGGATCCAGGCGAATTTCACCGATTGCAGGAGAAAATTGGCTGACCAGCGCGATGTTGTTTTCCGTGGCAACAGCTTGCATGAGTTCGCAGACCTCGGCGGCGATATCATTGGGGAAACATGGCTTCGATTTCAGGTTCCCGTTCTTTGGAATAGGAGAGTAAATCCTGAACCAAATCAGATGTCCGGTTGATATTGCGTGAAACCATCTGCCAGCCACTTTCCAGTTTTTCAGGACGGTTTTTTTTGATCCCAAGATCGACCATGTAGCTGCCG
This sequence comes from uncultured delta proteobacterium, assembly GCA_963802265.1. Lineage (GTDB taxonomy): Bacteria > Desulfobacterota > Desulfobacteria > Desulfobacterales > CAWDIC01 > CAWDIC01. The sequence continues at coordinate 418,934 of CAWDIC010000001.1, read as the reverse complement.
CCCTTGAGCCCGTTCAGGATGTTTTTTATGCAGTGGGCCATGCCGGCGACGGTCTGCCCGACAGCGGCCAGGCGCTCGGCGTTGAGCAACTCCTTTTCCAGGCGCTTGATTTCGCGTAGATCATGGAAAAAGGTTACGGTGCCCATCATTTTATGCTTTTCTCGTAAAACCGATCCGGAAAATCGAACCGGGATGCTTTCATTGCCATTAGATAAAAGGGTCGTCTCGCACCAGGGCAGATTGCCGCCCTGCGGCCCCCGAGCCATGGCTTCCTCAAGGGCTTTTACGACCCCGGATGGATAAAACGTTCGTGCATCCATTTGACCGATTACTTCGGATTCCAAATAGCCAAAAATCTGCTCCGCCGCGGAATTGAAAATGACGATGCGCCATTGGTCGTCCGTGGCCACGATGCCATCATTGGAACTGCCAATCAAGCGGGCCTGAAAATTAGCGCGGCGTCTGATATCTTCCTGTAACAGCTCATTTTCAATGGCGACGCCAATGCGATTGGCGATTAATTCCAAGGCCCGAATGTCGTTGGTATCAAAATGCTGGGCGTTGTTACTGGCTACCCGGATGACACCGATTGTTTTTTTGTCTTGGTCGAGAATGGGAAGATACGCCAGCGAAGCAAGCCCGGCCTGCCGGAGCAGTTCCACTTCATTGTTACCTACCGTGGGTAACTGTTCGAATACCATGGTTTTCCCTTCCGCGGCCACGCGGTCCACTATACTTTCGGAATCGGAAATCCGGTTTTGATAGCAAAGATCTATCGGAATAACCGTGACTGTATTTAAGGTGAAATTTTCCATCAGGTCGTGAAGTGAAAATACAGATGCCATCAATTGCGAATATGCTGGCAACCTCTTGGATTGCTGCTTTAATGCGGTCTCTTAGGCTCAACGAACCGCTCAAGGTGGCGTAGATCGTACAGAAAGCGGCCAGTTCCTTGGTGTGCTGTTCTTGCTCTTTTTGGGCTTTATGCTCTTCGGTTTTATCCCAGATTGTTTCGATCGCACCGAACACCTCGCCCTCACGTGTTTTTATCGGTGCCGCGGTAAACCAGCACCATTTGCCGTTTTCTCCCATGTGGGGGAAAAAAAGTTCGGCCTCATAGCCATCCTCGATTAAAGCCGATTTGCGCCATTTGGCACCGTACAGGCGCTCGATTTGGGCATCATCGACCTGGTCTAAAATTAGATCAGCCATGGAAGGGCGTTCATTTTCATAAAACGGGGCATGTTGGCGGTTGGTTCCGATCATTTCCTGGCCTGAGTAACCGGTGAGACGCTCCAACGCCTTGTTCCAATGGGTGATTGTGTGACCTTTATCGATCACGAAGGTGGGAATCGTGCTGCCGTTGATGATCTGCGACATAATCTTTTGGTTGGCGACCAGTTCTTCCACCTTGCTCGCCAGTTCTTTGTTTTTATGTTCCCGCTCGGTTTCAGCCTGTTTTAGTTTGGTGCGGTCCTGCAAGGTTTCGATGGCGCCTACTATATCCCCATCGGGTGTTTTGATGGGTACCGCCGTAAAAAAGAGCCAGGTGCCTTCCGGTCCTAAATGTGAAAAAAACTCTTCAGCTTCGTAACCCCCTTCGATCAAGGGCGACTTTTCCCACTTGCCACCATAAAGGCGCCACAGCTGTTCCTCGCTGATACCATCTAATATCAAGTCGGCCAAGATCGGCCGTTTCTTTGAGCGAAAGGGTCTCCAATGCAAATCCGTACCGACGATGTCTTGCGCCCGATGGCCCGTCAAACGCTCACAAGCCTTGTTCCAATGGGTGACGATATGCTTCTTATCGATGACAAAGGTGGGGATGGTGCTGCCGTCGATGATTTGGGCGGTAACTTCTTCACTGGCCACCAGCCGCTGGCGCGTCTGTGCGGGCATACGTGTTGGCCTCCCGGTTGATATCAATCACAAAGCGATAGAACCCTTGCAATAGTTCCGCGGCCTGCTGCCGATCGCCTTTGCCGGTGTGTATTTCCTCTAAGATGGCCGTTTTTTTGGTTTTGATCTGTAACTTGTCCAACAGGGCGCGAGCTTCGAAGTGGTCTACCAACAGCACGCCGGGTGGTTTGAGGTCCTTGATGATCTTTTTAAGGCCATCATCCGTGGTCACTTCAAGGAGGAGTTCGAGGTCTTCCAGTGTAAATAGTTCCCGAAAGTCAGTTGTTGTGAAGATGCCCTTTGAGCGGGCATATTGCATCCCAACAGCGTGCTCCTGCAAATCTGCGACGCCCAAAATGACTGGCCGCGGATCCGTTGACAGGTCATCTAAATAAGCACGCAACAAAGTCTGGCACCGTTGACCGCCACCAATTATCCCGATTTTAAAATCTTCGATCCGTTCGATCATCATCGTTCCTTTGAGAAGGCAGATCCGCTTGTACGCTGGCAATCCAATGAATAATGAATCTAAATACTATAGCTTACGGTTGGCAAGTCAAGCGATTCATTAAGAATGTCTATCCGGGATGAAAAAAATTAAGAGGCTGCTGTTAGTCTTGGCCTGAATTTTGGGTGGTCTGACGTTTTTAAAGCCATTTATATTTTAATCATATCTATTGTTTAGCCCTGCTTTTTTATCGTGCGCAACACCAAAGGAATCAATTGACAATCCTTGAAATACAACGGTATACATAGGGTTCTATATTTTTGGTGTTACGTACCCAGACGCGTCTGGTTTGTGATTTATGCCTTTCGTCGCAACTTGAAGAATAATGATATACTTGAAAAAACTCTTGTCCCTGGCCTACCGGGGATTAAAAAAAATAGTGTTTCTGGTTCGCGAGCGCTTTGATCTCATCGAAGTCAAGATTTTATTAACCGGCCTTATCTTAACTTTTTTACTAGGGCTCTATTTTTTCTATCTCCTTTTTGCAGACCCAGGTCTTTATAATGTCCTCTCTTCAACGGCCATCGTCCATGTGATGGGTGGCCGAGCGCTGGGGATCGCTAACTGTCTTGCAGCCGACATATCGCTATTCTACACGATCTTATACAATTTTTTTCTTGAAATCATCATAGTCCTGATCGCATATGGGATTGTGGTGCTGGTGATGCGGAACATCATTCAACCGAAACTGTTTCGTAGCGCCGTGCGCCAGGCGGAGCTGACCGCCCAAGAGCAAAAAACCAAGATTAAAAAATATGGGGCCATCGGGCTTTTCTTTTTCGTCATGTTTCCTTTTTTCATGACCGGCCCGGTCATCGGCGCGATTATCGGATATCTGCTGCATTACAAGGCGATCAATAATTTTCTAATCGTATTCAGCGGGACTTTGACTTCGATCATCATATATACCTTGCTCGGGAACAACATCCTTAATTTTTTAAACCAATACGTTAACATCGACCTTGTGAAGAAATGGGGCACAATCATTGTCGGTGTTCTGATTCTGGTCTTTTTAATCTACCACTTGAAAACCGTAAAAGCCTACCTTGATGAGAGCCACGACGAAGAGCTTTCGTAAGTGGATGTCCTTTTAATCGACAGGGGTATGATAAAATCAAAGCAAGATTTGTAAACGCCATCTTAACAAATGTCTTTTGACCCAAGCCACCAGAGGCGGACAAGTCTCTTTATGGGCGCCTTGCGTGTACCGCGCCTGTCGAGGTGACCTTGAGCCGAAATTCTATTTTTAAGGTGGCTTCTTTTCGTAATGCTTGCGAAAAGTTGAGCGACGCAGTTCACAAATCCTGTGATAGGGGTGTTTAAGCTCTCATTAACAGAAAACCAATACACGCGAAGCTTTTTATTTCCAGGTAATTTTGGGCTTTTTTCTTTCCGGCATGCGGTAGTATTTGACCTTTGGGTAGCCGATCATCATCGGGTAATGGTGAGGGTGGTCTTCAGGAATTCCCAGCGCCTGTTTTAACGGCGCATAGGCACGGAGGGCCCCCTGGAGCAGCCCTCCCCAGCAGGTACCGAGTCCCAGGCTTGGTGCGGCCAGTTCCAGATAAGAAAGTGCTAAGGTAAGGTCCACCATGCCGTTGCTGTCCGCCTTGGGGGCTGACGCAACGACCAGGCTGGGCGCACCGTGCAAAATGACATCCATCCCCATGTCCCATGCTACAACGAGGAGCGGCAGATAGGGAGCGCTAACCGGTTCAGGGTCTTTTTCCAGAACCAGACGCACCCAGTCGATCACCATTTCCGAGAGGCCTCGAATTTGCTCCCGGTCATTGATGACAATCCATTCCACAAGCTGGGTGTTGCTGGCGGTGGGAGCATAGCGGGCAATTTCGATCAACTGCTGAAGGGTTTCTTGCTCGACGGGCTGCTCCTTGAAACGTCGCACGGACCGCCGTGAACGAAGGAATTGGACCGCCTGTGCAAGGGTGACAGATGCTTCTTTGTCAATGGGCAGGCTTTCCGCCAGGGGCACTTCGGCATGGCTCAGGGCGCCATGCGGGCATACGGCCACGCAGTGGCCGCATCGCAAACACATCTTATCGCCGCCCGGCACGAGCTCCGGGAAACTGTCCTTGTCCTTGAACTGGATAATGACCACGGGGCAGTCCGCCGCACACAGGCCATCCTTTTTACATCTGGATTCATCGATTGATAAAAGCCCCAAAATTAACCTCTTCTTTCAATACTTCCTTAATTTATGTATCCAATTGCTTTATAAATTCTGCTGATGATATGACAGTCGTACCAACCTCTTTGTGTTTCTGCAGCGCTTGTATAAGCTTTTTATCATTTTTTGCAGCAATCCCATCGGATAGGGTTATGACCTTGTAACCTCTTTGCACCGCACCTTTTGCTGTCGCTAGTACACATTGATCAGCAAAAACACCGGCAACTATAATTTTGTTCACTTTTTTATTTCTTAGATATTGATCGAACGCATCATTCGAAAAAGCATCAGGCATGTTTTTGCTGAAGTAAAGATTGTTGACTACTTTTAATCGTGAATCCAGTTTACTTCCTTCTTCTCCCTTAAGAGCAGCGTAGTTTCTGAACCAATTAGCAATCCGATCCGAGGGGCTAAATTCATTTCCGATATAAACAATCTCTACCGTGCTAACATCCACGGCTTCGACTGTTCGATTGATCGTCTTTAAAACGCTCTGGGCTTGCTGACTATCCACGGGAAGTTTTCCATCAGCTGTCATAAAATCTTTTTGAACGTCCATGATCAAAAAAGCATATTTTTCAGGCATATTTGATTCTATTGGTTTGCCTTTTGTATAAGCGTCACAACCAACCAGAAAACCCAACAACATCAGGCTAATGGTCAACTGTATTTTACCCCTTGCAAGGATCATCGAGGCCTCTTTGTTGAAAGTAAGGACGTTTTGAGAATATAATATTTGGACAAAATTGTGTATATCAAAATTGGATTGTGAATATCAAGGCTATATTACCGATGAACACGGCCAGCTAAATAATTGACTTACTTAATTTCGATTCCTGCGACTATCTTTTGATGTTAAGATCCACACGTTGTTCAGGAAAATTATCTAAAACAGGACTGCAAGTCCTAACAACTTTTGGGGAGTTTTTTTATCCGTGGCTTAAGCAGGTGCGGGCGTTACGCTGGCAGGCAGGCATTGTTACAGGTGAGATGTCACAACGGTTCGGTGATATATCTTTTGCGCAAATTATTTCTCTTGATCCCGCTTATATACTTACATCACTTCTTCTTCATCCTGGTCCTGATTTTGATTTTCTTCTGATTCGATGGTGTTCTTATCCAGCTTACGCTGTCTTTTTTCTTCTTTTTTCTTCTTCCTTGCTAATTCTTTTTGACGTTTTTTAAATGAGTAATTTGATCTTGCCAATTTGTTGCCTCCTTGGTTGCTGTTTTAATAATGAAAACAAGAATAGGGTTTATGGGCGGACTTGCTGAGATTTAGGGTCTTGCGATAACACATGGCACACGTGTACATTCACAAAAAAAGGGCATCCCCTCAAAACGAAAGGGATGCCCAGTTTACTCAGAATATAAAGCTAAATCACAGTGACATTTCCAGCAGCTGGACCTTTTTGTCCTTGCTCAATATCAAAGGAAACTTGGTCGCCTTCATTGAGGGATTTAAAACCATCTGAATTGATTGCTGAATGATGAACAAACACATCCGGTCCGTCTTCCTGCTCAATGAATCCGAACCCTTTGCGGTCGTTAAACCACTTTACAGTTCCATTCGTCATGATAACATCCTCCTTTCTTAATAATTTTCAACGTCGCGATCTGGAGGATGCTACTTTTACAAATAGATACGGCCTTCAGAAGCAAACCGTCCCAAAGATGAAACAGGACTTAATTGATTGAACGTATAGTAATCATTGCCCAGAGAGAAATCAAGCTAAATGTTTGATTTTTTTAAAAAAATGAGAAATAGGTGTTTAAGCGTGCAATAACGAACGGTTACGATTTATATCAGCGGTTAAAGGTCTGAAAATAAAGCGGGGCCATCGCTGACCCCGCTTCTCGGAAAGTTTGTTGTGACCAAATAATTATTTCACAGCTTCCTTCAATGCCTTGCCTGCAACAAATTTTGGCACATTTCGTGCCGCAATCTGTATTTCCGCCCCTGTCTGAGGATTTCTGCCTGTGCGCGCCTTTCGAGCGGCCACCTTAAATGTACCGAAGCCGATCAATGATACCGAATCACCGCTCTCCAATGCTTTGGTGACACAAGAAAAAACACAGTCCACGGCCGCCTGAGCATCCTTTTTGGTACTCACGATCTTAGCAACTTCGTTAACTAAATCTCCTTTGTTCATTTTTTAGTCCTTTCTTTAAGGTTGTAAGGGTTTGAATTTTACGTTCTCGTATTTTTAGGCAACTCAATAAAAAGGGGTTCCTATATTCGACATGGATATTAAAGCTTTCCCTTCGGAGTAGCAACCCTAATGTAAAAAAAGATACGCTTAATTATTTTTATCAAAAATTTGGAATGAACAAGCGAATGGATGTTTCAGACTGAATTGATCTCTGATGGTCTGAATAGAACGGTAATATGGGTATTTCGGATACCGTAGCGAGCCAATGGGACCATCACGGCATGGTCTTGAGTAAGTCCCGGTGGAAATGAAATGGAAACAGGCATCTCACCAGAAATAACACCCTCACCAGCACATCGTAAGCATTCATAAAGACCCACACCCCCATGTCCGCGACAGTCCGGGCAGGTGGCTTGAGCGGGTACCATGATCCTGGCGTTACCACCACGGAGGGCTTGTTCTGGTGTCAGTGTGACCTCAAGGGTCAAGTTTTGAACACGACTTGATTTGGGATTGGTCCAAAGCAGAAAAATTACCCCACAGCCAGTCAAAAATCTCGTCAAACGAAGGTGTAAAAGATTGAAAGGATCGGACCGGTGATATTTCGCCAAGATCGGTAGGGCTATTCTCAGGAATCAGCGGTTCCGGTTCAGGGTATAGTGGTAGGGCGCAGTGGGCTTTTGGGCGTGCTACTTTTCTGATATTTCTGCTCATACTCACGACGCCTCCGGTTATTTCCGAGCACGGAGTAGGCTTCCTGAATTTCTCTGAAATCTCTGGGAACCACCGGTATGATGATCTGGGTGAAATTCCTTGGCAAGTCGACGGAACGCACTCCTAATTTCATCTGTGGTTGCATTCGGCGAAATGCCTAAAATAGCAAAATAGCTTTTGGCCATGGCACAAACTCCTCAGAAGATATGATTGGCATGCAGCCAGCCTTGTATCGCAACCGTTGTACATGCGATGCTATTTTGTTAATCATGCGGATGAAACGCTTCTTTGGCTGGTCAATTGGAGCTGGAATCCCGGAAGCATTTTCTGCGAAGGGTTTCCAGCTCCTCAGATCCGCTTAGCCTGTCTGTGACCGTAATTTTCCTTGGGGTTGCCTTTTCAATTTTTGGAAGTGAGAGTCGAAGCACACCATCGTTTAGCTTTGCATCAATGTTTTTTTGGTTAATTAGCTCGCCAATGGTAAATTGGCGGTAATACCTGCCAGTTTCATATTCTATCAGGATGTCCTCTTCGTCAGCGTTTTCAACCGGCGCAATATCTCCCGACAGGGTCAAGGTATTGTCACGCAGATCGATCGTCAAGTCATCGGCTTTGACACCCGGCATATCGGCTAACAGGGTAATCTCTTTTTCAGTTTCAAAAATATCAACAGCAGGCGTAAAAACCGGACCCGGAGTGGTATGCTCAGCAGGAAGGGGCACTTCTTGTTTTCCTTGAACTTTTAGTTCTTTGCTTTGTGTATCGGCCATTGCTCGGTTCCTCCTTTACAAGCATTTTATCGATCTTAATTTACAGTAATTTGTTTGGGTTTTGCGGCTTCCGCTTTTGAAACCACGACGGTTAGAATACCATCGGCCAGCTTGGCTTCCACTTTGTTGGGGTCAATGTCACCAGGAAGCCCGATTGCTCTGGAAAATTTTCCTGCTTCACGCTCTTTTCGGTGATATTTGGTCCCCTCTTCTTCCGGGGCTATCTTTCGTGCACCAGAGATGGAGATATTTTTAGCCGGTGGCTTGAATATCAAGTTCATTGGCGGTGACACCCGGTAACTCGGCGCGAATGAAATAACTGTTTCGATCCTCAGTCAGATTAATCAACGGAAAGACGCCGGCTTGTGGCGGGTGATAAGAGCTCTTGGTATCTTCAAACAACCGGTCCATTTGTTGTCTCATTTGTGACAATTCATCGAATGGACCCCTGAATTTAAGGTCGGCAAGCCAAAGAATCTGCGGTAAATCATTTTTACACCTCCTTAAATTTACGCGTTAATGTGTTTGAGTTGCTTGAATGTGAAACCTCCCTGTGGCGATAATCGCTATTTGAATATATGATAAAAATAAATTTATTGTTGTCAAGACGCACAATAAGGAAAAATTGCATTACTATTTTATTTTGCTATGTTATAATAATATAGCCGCGTTGGCCTCTTAAAATAGCGCTCGGCAAGGCGATTGAAAATGAATAAAACCAAATTAAAACAAAATGATAAGGATATGGGTCATTCCATATCTAAATCGTCTATGGTGGCTTTGATAGGTCGCCAGTCGGTACGAGCAACCTTTCGACTTTCCGAAGAATGTATTGACGCCATCAGTATTCTGGCAGCGCAATCGGGCATCAAGCAGAAAGCGGTCTTTGACCATTTAATGGAGGATGTTCAAACGTTAAAGGACACGGCCCGTGCTCTTGCAGATGCTGATTTTAATCGCAATGACAGCATTCAAAAATCCTTTGTTATCAGCCGCAGGTCATTGACCTTTTTAGATACGATTTCCAGCCAGCACAACGCACCAAGGGATGCGCTGGTGGAATATTCGGTCCGCAGGTTAATACCAATTATCGCAAATGAGCGTAAAAAACACGAACAACGCAAAAAGTTATTGTCAGAAATATCAGAGCATTATGAAAAGGGACAGGCGTTGCTCGGCAAAGCCAAAGAATCGTTAAACCAGGATGATCCGCTCGTAAACAAACTTAAAACAGCGGTGACCGTGTATCGTAATGCATTAGACGATATTACCAACTTCATAGAGAAAGGTAAGATAATTGAGTCATTTAACCCGGAATAATCGCGATTCTCAAAACTTTGCGGGACAATTATTGGAACAGCAAGCAGCAACTTCGGCCGAAATCGTTAAATTAGTGGTCATAATTTCTCCATTGGTTTAATTCTTCAATTGATCCAGATGCAGATGGGGCATTGAAACATATAAGAGATAGGCAGTGCTATGAGCGATCGGATACATATAAGCTGGAGATTCTAGTGGTATGAGTTTGCTCGCGTATTTTGCTTTCAATTCTTGATTCACTATTCAAGATTTAACACCCTTTTTACTACCACATCAATCATCGTGACAGTCATGGCACGCAATTGGATCATTGCCATAGCTGCGGTTAAGATTATGGCACTGGTTACAGGTATTCTGGTAAAATTCTTGATTCTTATGCGCATCATTATTGCCATGGGTCCAGCCGGATCCTGGAGGGGATTTACTGCCGTTTTCTCCAAAATGGCACTCGAAGCATTTTTGAGCTAAATCATGACAATCACCGCAATCAGCCAATGCGGTTATCCCGTGAAAATCCGGGTTGTTTTTGTCAAGCCATGCCTGCCCCAAAACATGATTGATTCCCTTGCCGTGACAGTCGTGGCAATATGCTGGCGGCAGACCAACCCGCCGCACCGTGTTGTGGCAGTTATTGCATACATTTAGGAATGCAGAATAGTCAATATGCCCAGGTTGTCCATGGGTCCAGCCGGAATTTGGCGGAACCTGGCTTCCGTAAGGGTCAAAGTGGCACTCATAGCAACCGGGAATGGTTTTTGTCCCTGTCAGGTCAGCACCATGGCAGCGAATGCAATCATCAAACCCGGATAGGCTGACTTCTATTCCATGGAATATCGTCGACTCAGGATTGGTATAATTAATCGCGTGAACATGGCCTGGCAAGGGTGCATCAGGATTCGGTTTCGCGCAACTCCCTGACATTAATCCAATCAATGTAATCGCGATCAATATGATGATGGATCTTACCCCCATAACCGCATGGCTCTTTCGTCTTCCCTTTGAAATATCGACTCGTTCCATTTTTATACAATTAATTGCTTCTTATGATGCTTTTAAGCCCTCTTAAAGCAACGGTCATTTGTCAAATCTATCCATGACACGGCCGACAGGTTTTTGAGGTCTCAAAATTAGAATGGCAGCGGTAGCATGGTGCCGGGTTGACACGTGCATCGATAACATGCCGGCTGATATAGTCTCCGCGATGGGGCATGCGGCGGTAATTTTCGGTCTGATTTTTAATTGAGGGCTTCAATTCCACCCAGGTGCCGTGACAGTCATCACAATAACGTTGCTTATGGCACATATTGCAAAAGACGCCCTGCTGTCTGGCGACCTGTCCGTGATCATCACCGAATTGCATGGTGTGATTGAATCTTTCGAAGACGATGGTCTCGGCAGAGGTTTCATGGCAATTCGTGCACATTTTCAGATTTTCACCCTCCTGGTCAGGATGAATACGTGGGGGGGTTAAATCTGTTTGCATGGCGGCACAGGCGAGGATCATGAAAATTGGTATGATACCGCAAATAAGTGGCATTAATTTATTCTTCACTTCGTGTTCTCCTGGATTTTCCCTTCAGACGGATAAACCTATCGTTAAAGAACTAGCGCCTTAATATAACTGTCACCATTCCTCTCAGATCTGAGTCAAAAAATGGGTCAACGCTGTAGTCGCCTGACAGTTTCAGCTCCAATTTGTCATCTAAAAAGTGTCGACCCCATCCCAAAGAGGCAAAAAGAGAGCTTTTTTTGTTAAAAATTTCTTCCTCATATAAAACATAGACGATGTCACCGGTGAACATGCTGTTGTTCATCAAATTAAATGGCCGGTTCCAATAGAAGAAAGCCCTGGTCAACAGATAACTGTTTTCCGCTGTATCACCGTCCATTATTCCGATTTCGCCACCAAACAAAGTATCTCCGGCACTATGGTTTAAAAGTCCGCCGAAATAATTTGAACGTTCCTGGCGAATTTTGTAATCATAATTACTGTACCTGGCGCCGAGTTCTAAACCGCCTGAAGCCTGCCAGGTTACTTCACCGCCGATTAGGTTCAGAGTTTCACCAGTATCCGACAGAAAACGAAACGGCCTGGCGCTAATAGTGCCGGAATTAAAAAAATCTTCGTAGCTGATATACTGATAAAAGGGCTTGAGATAAAAGTCATCCAAATAAAAAGTGGCTTCGTAGAAGTGCTCACCCCAGCCGCCGGTGACCAGGTTTTGAGAAGAATAACCAGTTAATGATGCCCATCCAGGATAGGAAAAGAAAAGATCGGCACCCAGGCGTTCATCGTCGTCTCCTAAGTCACCGGTGACCATTTTATAAGCAAGGCCCAGCTCGTAGTAGGCAGCCAAGCGATGAAACATCCTGGCACCATAGGTAATATCATTGTTGCGGTCTTCGGCGGATTGCAATGCGACCGGTGCACCGCCATATGCTGAAAATCCAAGCCAGGGAATCGGGGTGGAACTCAACCAGAGGCCATCAACACTATCGGAGGTCACGACATTGGTTATTTGCTGGCGGCCCAGCCGTGTCTGAAAGTTTAATACAGGGTGTACATATTCCATAAAGGCATACAGCAGCGATCCGTCAGGATCATCTTCGAAATAGCGGCTATCATCTAAATCTATTCGCCCCCAGCCGTTAAAATGAAATGACAATCCGTCACCATCCGGCTTGCCATAGTCAAATTGCAGGTATTCATAAACAGGTATGACTTGCTTGTTGGCCAGCCCTTCACGTTCGAAAATGCGAACGATGGTTTCGGATCTAAAATCGAAGGCAGACTGGCTGGAGACGGGTGCCGGAAACAGGGTTAAAAATCCAATGAGTAAAAATAGAATGGGAACGCGCTTATGTGGGATTGAATTTGGTCGCATAGAATGTGAAGTCATACTGATTTGTTGTGATTAAACACATCAGTAAGTTTTATCAATAGCCGTTGTCCTTAATGAAATGTCTTTCTCCTCAGCAAGGTTAAGGTGCCTCAAAAAGTACAAATTAAAAATGCCCATAGTGAATGTGGAAATTATCACGGGCAAAGTGACCATATATACCAAAATCTTATTACTAACAATTATTATTTTAATAATTGGCGGGTGAAATTCCTGATCATATAGGTTTAAAGTTATGAAATCGGTTGGAGAATATAAAAAAGTAGTTATCATTGGAGGTTGTTCATTTCAACGGTTTATAAGCTTAAATGGTCTGAAGACCTGATGTTTTAACTTGCATATAACAATTATTATGCTAAAGTAAGGTCATTGTCTTTAACAACGCAGGTGGTCTGAACACCTGCAATCCCTCAAAGCGTCAACCGGCAAATTGGCCAATGGTTTCGAAACCGCCAGAGCCTGTAAAAGGTACCATCTTCAGAATCAAAAAATATGCCCTGCATGATGGCCCCGGGATTCGCACAACTGTTTTTTTCAAGGGCTGCCCGTTGAATTGCTGGTGGTGCCATAACCCTGAAGGTCTTAAGCTCGAACCGCAAACCATGGACCCGGTGCACCCGACGACAGCCGGCAAGCAAACCATCGGCAAAGCGGTTACAGTTGAAGAAGTGCTCGCTGAAATCGAAAGAGACATTATCTTTTATGACGAGTCGGGTGGCGGCGTAACCTTTTCGGGCGGAGAGCCGCTGCTGCAGGCGCCCTTTCTCGTGGCTTTGATCGAGGCGTGCAAGGCCCGCGACATTCACACCACGCTCGATACGACCGGGTACGCAGCGCCCGAGATTTTCAGGACTGTGGCGGCCAAGAGCGACTTGATCTTCTATGACATCAAGATTATGGATGATCAACAGCACTTTAAATTCACGGGGGTATCCAACCAACAGATCTTGAACAATTTAAAAAGCATCGCCGGTGACGGCAAACCGATCCATATCCGGTTTCCGCTAATCCCCGGTGTGACGGATGACCCGGACAATGTTCATCAGGTGGCACGATTTGTAAAAGCGTTGGCGTCCATTGAACAAGTCGATTTGTTACCGTTTCACCGCACAGCCGAAGGTAAATACGAACGCTTGGGATTGGCCAACCGGATGGGCGGTGTGTCACCCCATCCGGATGAACAGGTACGAAAAATAAAACGAGACCTGGAGACGTATGGTTTTAGCGTCAACATCGGAGGTTGATTTTGAACAAACGAATTGAAATCTTGAGAGATAGAAGCCTGGCGGCGGTTCCCCACATCACAGAGGAGCGGGCGCTTTTAATGACCCAGTTTTATGCGACCGGCATTGCGCAACAGGAGTCGATCCCGGTACAGCGGGCATTGGCTTTCAAGTACTTGTTGGAGAACAAGGCGATCTGGATCGATGATCAGGAACTGATTGTTGGTGAACGCGGACCAGCACCCAAAGCCACACCAACCTACCCCGAGGTCTGTATCCATTCCATCGAGGACCTTGAAATTTTCGACACGCGCACCAAAGTTCCTTTTAAGGTCGATGACGCCGTAAAGAAATGTTACGGCGATAAAATAATTCCTTTCTGGCGCGGCAAGACGGTTCGGGAAAAGATTTTCGCTCAAATGACGCCGGAATGGCAAGCGGCGTATGCGGCAGGCATCTTTACCGAGTTCCAGGAGCAGCGCTCTCCGGGCCATACGGTTTTGGGGGACAAAATATATCGCAAGGGTTTTGAGCAGTTTAAAGCCGAGATCGAAGCTTCGGCCCAGGCCCTTGATTTCTACCATGATCCCGAAGCATTGGATAAAATGGAAGAATTGAATGCCATGGCGATCGCCGCCGATGCACTCATCGCCTATGCCCGGCGCCATGCCGAGCGCCTGCGCCAAATAGTGGCCGAGCACGACGATCCGGATCGCCAAGAAGAATTACGGCGTATGGCTGAGATTTGCGAACGCGTTCCGGCCCAGGCGCCCCAAACTTTTTGGGAAGCGTTGCAGTACTACTGGTTTGTTCACATCGGAGTCATTACCGAACTGAACCCCTGGGATGCTTTCAACCCCGGGCGACTGGATCAACATCTGTACCCGTTTTACCAAAGAGAGATTGCGGCCGGGACCTTGACCCGCGAGCGTGCCCAGGAACTTTTGCAGGCGTTCTGGATCAAGTTCAACAATCATCCGGCGCCTCCTAAAACCGGGGTGACCGGCAAAGAGAGCAACACCTATGTCGACTTTGCCCTCATCAATCTGGGCGGCGTCACACGGGATAACGCAGATGCGGTCAATGAACTGACGTATCTGATCCTCGATGTAATCGAAGAAATGCGGCTGTTGCAACCGGGTGCCATGTGCCAGGTGAGTAAACGGAATCCCGACCGGTTTGTCAAACGCGCACTCAAAATTGTGCGGACCGGTTTCGGCCAGCCCTCTATTTTCAACACCGACGCCATTGTTCAGGAACTGGTGCAGCAGGGCAAAGCGGTGGCGGACGCACGTGAAGGCGGTGCCAGCGGGTGTGTCGAGGCCGGGGCTTTTGGACGAGAGTGCTACATTTTGACCGGCTATTTCAACTTGCCCAAGATTTTAGAAATCACCCTGCACAACGGCCTGGATCCGCAGTCGGGCCGACGAATCGGGCTTGCGACCGGCGATCCGGCAACATTTGAAACGTATGAAGACCTGTTTCACGCCTTTCAAGAGCAATTGCAGTATTTCACGGACATGAAAATCAGGGGCAACAACGTGATCGAACGCATCAATGCCCGCTACATGCCGGTCCCGTTTCTTTCACTTTTGATCGACGATTGTATCGCGACCGGCAAAGATTACAACAACGGTGGGGCGCGGTACAACAGCTCTTACATTCAAGGTGTTGGCCTGGGTAGCCTGACCGATGCCCTGACAGCTTTGAAATACCATCTTTTTGATCATCATTCCTGCTCAATGGCGGAAATGATGGCGGCCTTGGAAGACAACTTTAAAGGCCATGAATCCTTGCGCGAGCGCCTTGTGCATGCCACGCCTAAATACGGGAATGACAATGATTATGCTGACGATGTGCTCAAGACCGCGTTCGAGGCGTATTATGCAGCCGTGAACAACCGGCCGAATATGAAGGGCGGCGTCCATCGCATCAATCTGCTTCCCACGACCTGCCATGTCTATTTCGGCTCCGTAACCGGCGCCTTGCCGGACGGGCGTCTGGCCGGGACGCCGCTGTCGGAAGGGATCTCGCCGGTTCAAGGCGCTGATCGCAACGGTCCCACAGCGGTGGTAAAATCGGCAGCCAAAATTGATCATATCCGGACAGGTGGCACTTTGCTCAACCAGAAGTTTCTTCCTCAGGTTTTGAGTGGGGATGAAGGGTTGCAAAAACTGACCCACCTGATTCGATCCTATTTTAAAATGGACGGGCATCACATTCAGTTCAACGTTGTGGACAGTGACCTGCTGCGCCGTGCCCAACAGTCACCCGGACGATTATCGGGACCTGATTGTGCGCGTTGCCGGGTACAGCGACTATTTTGTGGATCTGACGACGGAGCTGCAGGAGGAGATAATTGCACGGACGGCGCATGAAGGCTTATAGAAGCGACCTCAAAAATATCTTTTGGCCAATCTCTTTGTTGGGGCTTCGTTTCAACTCCTCGATCCTCCAGTCGGATTCCTCCGGGTTAAAACTTAGCCCCGCCGCGATCTTGAGCCAAAATCCTATTTTTGAGATGGCTTCTATTGCGCTTGCACAAAAATGTTTATATTGGGGATCGATTGTATTGGTCATGGGGAAACAATCATGGTTTTTGAGGCCATCCGCAAAGCGACGGCTCCGGAGATGGTGGTCGCGCAAATCCTTAACAAGTTGAAAAAAGGCGACTTGAAGCCGGGCGGACAGTTGCCGTCCCAACGTGAACTGGCCCAGTTGCTGGGCGTTGGTCGCTCTTCGGTCCGCGAGGCGGTCAATGCGCTGACCGTCATGGGATATCTGGACGTACGCCAGGGCAAGGGAACCTTTATTCGTCAGGAACTGCCGGCATTCCGATCCTTCGGTTGACAAACTTAACGCCGCTTTTAAAGCGGGGTCTTTTTTTGATCTGACCGAGGCCCGTGAACTTCTGGAGTGCAAATCGGCCGAACTGGCCGCCGAACGGGCGGACGAAGCGCATATCCGCAATTTGCATCAGGTAATTGAGCGGGTTGAAAGAACGGAAAAAGAGTATTCCATTTTTCTACAGGCGGATATCGACTTTCATCTAAGTTTGGCTGAAGCAACCCAAAATGTCGTTATTTGCGAAATGACCCGTCTGGTTCTGGAAAAAGTGGTGGCCTATCATACCGGCTTCAAGACCAAATTGATCTCACCGGAATACCGGCAACGCTCGATCCATTCGGCCCGGCAAATTGTGGGCCATGTGGCGCGCGGTGAAGGTCAAGCAGCGGCTGATTGGATGCGTTTGCATTTGCATGCCATTCGGGCCGAATTAAAAGACATCATGCCCTAATTGAATTCGTCTCAAACATAGGATTTGGCTCAGGGTAGCGGTGCTGTGTTTCCTCCTGGAGGTCCGCCTCCAGCGGTTTGGGCCAATCGACATTATTGAGATGAGTTCTACAAGGATTTCAAATGCCGAATAACATGATGACGTGGCGCCCGCCCGGGCATTGGCAACGGATCACGACTATCGACGCTCACACGGAAGGTGAGCCGTTCCGTGTGATTACCAGTGGTTTGCCAGAATTGCCGGGTGATACGATTTTGGCCCGCCGGCGCTATATGCGTGCAAACCTGGACCATCTGCGCACGGCGCTGATGTGGGAACCGCGAGGGCATGCCGATATGTACGGCTGTATCGTCACACCGCCGGTCTCAAAGGAGGCCGATTTCGGCGTGTTGTTTCTGCACAATGAAGGCTATAGCAGTATGTGTGGGCATGGCATCATCGGCATTGTCACCGTCGTGCTGGAAACAGGGATGCTACCCATGCAATATCCTGAAACCTGCCTTAGAATCGATTCCCCGGCAGGCCTGGTGACGGCTTACGCCCGGTGTGAGGACGGCAAGGTCCGAAGCGTTTACTTTCACAATGTGCCTTCTTTTGTGCTGGCTCAGGATGAAACCATCGAGGTACCGGAGATCGGAACGGTTCGCTATGACATCGCTTTTGGCGGTGCGTTTTACGCCTTTGTCGCGGCATCTGAGGTGGGACTTGAAACGCGGCCGGAAGTTTTTGCCGCCTTGGTGTCCAAGGGGATGGCGATCAAACGGGCCATCATGAAGCAGCGTCCCATCGTGCACCCCTATGAAAAAGATTTAAGTTTTTTGTATGGAACGATTTTTGTTGGCCCGCCGCATTCGTCCAGGGCCCACTCCAGCAACGTCTGCATCTTTGCTGAAGGTGAGGTTGACCGGTGTCCCACGGGAACCGGCGTGAGTGCACGCCTGGCGCTACATTTCGCCCGCGGCGATATCCAAGTGGGTGATAAGCTGACCATTGAGAGCATCATCAGCAGTCGCTTCACCGGCAAGGTCGTTGCAACAACCCGTTTCGGCCCCCATGCCGCTGTCATTCCCGAGGTGGAAGGGTCGGCTTTTATCACCGGCCGGCATGAATTTTTAATCGACCCGGACGACCCGTTGCAGCGCGGGTTTGTACTGCGTTGACATAAAGGAAAAGTGAAAATGGAGCAACCGCAAAGAGACACCCTGGTTACCCAAGCAATCGAGCGGGCCGAGGCCTGGCAGGAACGCGCCAATCAATTAATGACCCACGATGAAAAAGGTATTACCGATCAGATGCTGCGTCTCTTGACCCACCCCAGGGACAAGGTGATTCTGACCCAGTTGATCGATCAAAGCTTTCGCTCCGAAAATCCCCGTCGGGTGGCAGATCAAGTCAACAGCCTGTTGCGTGAATACGGCGTGCCGGATTTTTTCTCCTCGGTCGACAAGCTGCTGGTTCAAATGTTTCTCGGACTCGGGCGTCATATCCCAAGTATTTCGGTGCCCAAGATGATCGATAAAATGCGCCATGATAGCAGCCGCGCCATCATTGCCGGCGAACCAGAGGTGCTGCATGCCCATTTGAAAAAACGCAAGAGTCAAGGCGTGCGAATGAATATCAACCACTTGGGTGAAGCAATCCTGGGTGAAGCAGAGGCGCAAGCCCGCCTCGAGACATACATTGAAGATTTAAAAAATCCGGAAGTTGAATACGTTTCAGTCAAGATTTCGACCATCTATTCCCAGATTCAACCCTTGGCTTTTGAGCATACGTTGGCAATTTTGTGTAAGCGTCTGGCCAGGCTCTACCATACCGCCATGGAAAATTTCTTTGCCCGTCATGACGGCACCCAGGTTCCCAAATTTGTCAACCTGGATATGGAGGAATACCGCGACCTGGCAATTACCTGTGAAGCCTTTACGCGAACCTTGGATGGCAGGGCCTTTAAAAACCATGCGGCTGGAATCGTTTTACAGGCTTACCTGCCGGACGCATTTGCCATCCAGCAGCACTTGACGGCATGGGCCCAAAAGCGCGTGGCAGCCGGCGGAAGTCCGATTAAGATCCGGATCGTCAAAGGCGCAAACATGGAAATGGAGCACCTCGAAGCCACCCTTTATAACTGGCCGTTGGCACCTTATGACAATAAGCGCGATGTGGATGCCAACTACAAGCGCATGGTGGCTTTCGGCATGCAGCCGAAGAATATTCGAGCGGTCAATTTGGGAATTGCTTCCCACAACCTGTTTGAATTGGCCTATGCCTATGAATTGGGACGTTTGAATCAGGTAACCGAATATTTCAACTTCGAGATGCTGGAAGGAATGGCCGACCACGTCCGCCGGGCACTGTTTGAAACAACCGGAGAAATGTTGCTCTATGCGCCCGTCGCTACCAAAGACCAGTTTATCAATGCGATTGCCTATCTCGTTCGAAGACTGGATGAGAATACCGCCCCTGAGAATTTTCTGCGCTATCTTCCCAATCTGCGAACCGATTCGCAGGAATGGGCCTTTTTAAAAGAGCAGTTTGTCGCATCGGTCGCGCATATGGATCGCGTTGGAGATCAGCCCTACCGGATTCAGGATCGTGGGCAAGAGACCTTTGCAACCACCACGGGAACTTTTCAGGACAACGCGTTTAAAAATGAACCGGACACAGATTGGTCCTTGAAGGCCAATCGCAAGTGGGCCGAAGCGATTCGGGCTAAATGGCAAAAGCGTCCGACCGATCCTTCTCTCGAAATTCCGTTGGTTGTTGCAGGTAAAGAGCTTTTTGAGGGCCGCGAACAGCGACCCTGTAAAGATGCCTCACACAGCGGCACCACGGTTCAAGTCGCCCGTTTTGCATTGGCGGACGAGGCGGATATCCATGCAGCGGTTGCAACGGCCAAAGCCGACCCGGACGGCTGGCGACGCCGGGATTACCGGGAGCGACACCAAATCCTATCCAAAGTTGCCATGGCCCTGCGTCGCGCCCGAGGCGACTTGATCGGGGCGGCAGCTGCCAATACCGGCAAGCTTTTCAGCGAAGCCGATGTGGAAGTCTCCGAGGCGATCGATTTTGCGGAGTTCTATCCCTTTTCGGTCGGGCCCTATGGCAACGTTCCCACGCTCGCATCGCAGGGCAAGGGGGTCGGGCTCGTGATCGCTCCCTGGAATTTCCCGATCGCCATCCCCTGTGGTGGCATCGTAGCGGCTTTGGCGGCGGGCAACACGGTTATTTTCAAACCGTCATCCGATGCTGTGCTGGTGGCCTGGGTTTTGTGTCGCTGCTTCTGGGAAGCAGGCGTCTCCCAGCAAGCACTGCAATTCGTGCCCTGCTCGGGCGCCCAGGTGGGATCCCTGCTGACTGGCCATCCGGATGTCGATTTTGTTATCCTTACGGGCGGGACCGATACGGGCATGGCGATCCTTGAACAGCGGCCGGATGTTATGTTGGCAGCGGAGACCGGCGGCAAAAATGCCACCATCGTAACGGCCATGAGCGATCGCGGACAGGCCGTCAAAAATATCGTGTATTCGGCTTTTGGACATTGCGGGCAAAAGTGCTCCGCCACCTCACTGCTGATTCTCGAAAAAGAAGTCTATGAAGATGCCACCTTTAAAAGACAATTGGTCGATGCGGCCCAAAGTTTGGGCGTCGGTTCGGTCTGGGATTTTGAAAACCGCATGGGGCCTTTGATCCAGCCGCCGAAAGGCGCGCTTCTAAAAGCACTGACCGAACTGGAACCCGGCGAATCGTGGGCTTTGAAACCCGGAAACAGAGCGGGGAATCCTCACCTGTGGACGCCGGGAATTAAATGGGATGTTCAGCCCGGTTCAAGCACTCACATGACGGAATTTTTCGGGCCGCTGTTGGGCGTCATGCCGGCCCCAGATCTGCAGACGGCCATCGACTTGGTCCATCAAACCGGCTATGGCTTGACAGCCGGACTAGAAAGTCTGGACAAGCGGGAACAGGCTTATTTTAAAGCACAAATGCGGGCCGGAAATCTATATGTAAACCGTGGAACGACCGGTGCCATTACGTTGCGCCAGCCTTTCGGCGGGATGGGCAAGTCGGCCTTGGGGGCCGGTATCAAGGCCGGTGGACCCAGGTATGTGACCCAGTTCATGGATTTCACGGAATCGGGTCCTCCGCAGGTCGGTGTCCTGTCGGCACCCCATCCGCTACTGCAGCTGGTCCAGGAATGGGACAACAAGCTTTATTGGGGGCAACTATCTGAACATGCCGATGACCTCAAGAAAGCCATACGGGCTGTTAAAAGTTGTCTTTACCATTGGGAACGTGATTTTGCCCAAGAACAGGATTTTTTCAACCTGCGGGGCCAAGACAATCTGCTGCGCTATTTGCCGGTAGGCAAGGTGGTGATCCGCGTACACCCGCGTGATACGCTTTTCGACATTTTATCACGAACGGCCGCGGCCCGAATCAGCGGGTGTCAGGTACTTGTCAGTTTACCGGAAGGCCTGGAAAGCCGTACGGTGGCCTTCTTGAGATCTAAAGAGGGACGACGTTTGCTTGACGGTGCGTCCCTGACTGTCGATACGGATGAGGATTTGATCGAGATGCTGCCGGAAATTGATCGCATCCGCTATGCGGGCCCGGAACGAGTACCCGGGTCAATCTGGTCGGCGGCAGCTTCTACCGGTTTCTACATAGCGCGCGCGCCGGTGCTGATGCACGGTGCCATCGAGTTGCTGCACTATCTCAAAGAGCAAAGCATTTGTGACAGTTACCACCGGTATGGCAACCTGGGCGAGCGGGGGCTTTGAGACTTTGTAATAAGGCCCCTCCTCGGCGTCAGGTTCAAGTTTCCTTTCCCGAAATATAATCGCATTTGTCATAAGTAAGTTCCGAAAAAGCCATGGCATGAGGGGCGCCCTGCTCTTTTAAAATAGGCCTATCATATAGAACCTTCTGACACAGCCTCTGTGTACGGGGACAACATGGCAACTTGAGGTCGCTGTAGTGTCCCTTGTCTCTCCGGCTTTGCGAAGGGTCGTTTGCTGACCAGCACACTGCACGTCCGTCAACTGCAGGCACAAGCGCTTGCAATTCGGTGGGGCGTTCTTATTGTTTAATAGCAAGAAAGCCGATTATCCAAGCGAAGTGCATTTAATATGAGGAGGCCCCATGCCGCGTAAGGCCTTGATCATCGTGGACATGCTAAATGATTTTCTGGATCACAAGGGTGTCTTGTTTTGTGGTGAGGAAGCCCGTGCGATCATTCCGTTTGTCCAACAGCGCTTACGCGCCTTTCGGGAAAAGCGTGATGCGGTTATTTATCTGCGCGATGCCCATGATGAGAATGACAAGGAGTTCGAAAAGTTCCCACCGCATTGTGTGGCCGGAACGTGGGGGGGTGATTTTTTGCCTGAAATCATGCCGCTGCCGGGTGAACCTATTATCCCCAAAAAACGTTTCAGTGGTTTTTATGGAACCAATTTGGAAAAAACGCTACACCAAGCTGGAATAGAGCAAGCCGAATTGGTTGGGGTGTGCACCTCGATTTGCGTCATGGATACTGTGGGCGGTCTGGCCAATCGTGATTATGAAATCGTGGTGCCGATCCAAGGGGTCGCTGATTTCGATCGCGAAATGCATGATCTCGCCTTGCAA
The DNA here is from genome assembly GCA_963802265.1 of uncultured delta proteobacterium. Classification (GTDB taxonomy): domain Bacteria; phylum Desulfobacterota; class Desulfobacteria; order Desulfobacterales; family CAWDIC01; genus CAWDIC01. The sequence continues at coordinate 396,336 of CAWDIC010000001.1, read as the reverse complement.
CGGATGCGGCGTCTTTACGGAGCCAAGGTTACATGACGGATAAAGCGCGCATCGGTGCACTGTTTACCGATTTGTATGAACTCACCATGGCGGCCAGCTACTTCGAGCGTCGCCTCATGGCGCCGGCCACCTTTACATTATTCGTGCGCGCGTCGACCCATCGCAATTATTTTGTGGCCGCCGGTCTGGCCGATGTGCTCGATATGTTGGCCGCCTTCCAGTTTACCGATTCCGATATCGACTTCCTGCAGGACACCGAACTGTTCAAGCAAAACTTCCTGGATTACCTGAAAGCGTTGCGCTTTAGCGGGGATCTGGTAGCCATGCCGGAAGGAACCGTCTTTTTTGCCAATGAACCGCTTATCGAAGTGACCGCCTCGTTGATCGAAGCGCAGTTGATCGAGACCTTTTTGCTCAATACCATTGGGCTACAATCGCTGATTACCACCAAGGCGGCCCGCTGTATATCCGCTGCCCAGGGGCGGCCGCTGATGGATTTTGCCTTGCGACGGACCCATGGCATGGATGCCGGTATGAAAGTAGCGCGCAGTACGTATATTGCCGGTTTTGATGCGACCAGCAATGTATTGGCTGGCAAGCATTATGGGATTCCCATCGCGGGCACCATGGCACATTCATACATTATGGCATTTGCCAGCGAAAAAGAGGCCTTTGAGGCGTATGCCGACACCTTTCCCGAGCAGTCTGTCTTTTTAATCGATACCTACGATACCATCGAAGGTGCCCGCCAAGCCGCAGCCGTGGCGCAGCAAATGAAGGCCCACGGTAAGGATTTGATCGGCGTGCGGCTGGACAGCGGAGATATGGTCACATTGAGCCGGGCTGTGCGCCAGCTTTTGGATGGGGCCGGATTGCCCGAGGTCAAAATTTTTGCCAGCAGCGGGTTCGATGAGTATAAAATAGCGGATGTGATCGCCAATGGTGCCGCGATCGATGCCTTTGGTGTCGGCACCAAGGTCGGTGTCGCCGCCGATGCACCTTTCTTGGATGTTGTCTATAAAATGGCCCGACACAAGGGCCGCAATGTGCGCAAATTGAGCACACACAAGGTGACTTTGGCTGGCGCCAAGCAGGTCTTCAGGCAAATCGATGGGGATTGTTTCAGGGATATCATTGGGTTAAGAGAAGAAGATCCGGAAGCGGGCGCGGTACCGCTGCTCGAAAAAGTAATGACAAAAGGCCGCTATGAGCACCGCCACCCGTCGCTCGCTCAGATCAGGGCGAATTGTCGGCAGAACCTGGCCGCATTGCCTGCCAAATACAAGGTGCATGAGAAAGACGAACCTTCACCCGTATCATTGAGTCCTCGTCTGGCGCTGCTGCAGAAAAACATTGAGGACCACTAGTGGATTTTGGATTGCGGAGACGAACCGGCGGGATGTCGGTTTACATGCCCAGATAGGCTTTGCGGACGTCTTCATTGGAGAATAGATTGGCCGCCGTGTCGGCCAGGGTAATCCGGCCGGTTTCCATGACGTAACCACGATGGGCGACCTGCAGAGCCAGGTTGGCGTTCTGTTCGACCAGAAAGATGGTGGTCTGGTTTTCCGTATTGATCTTGGTCAGGATTTCAAAAATCTGTTTAACGATCATCGGCGCGAGGCCTCAGCGACGGTTCGTCGAGCAACAGGAGTCGCGGTCGGGCCATCAGCGCTCGGCCGACGGCAAGCATTTGCTGCTCGCCCCCGCTGAGCGTTCCGCCGGCCTGGTTCCGGCGCTCGGCCAGGATGGGGAAGAGTTCGAAAATATATTCCAGGTCTTGGTTCATTTCATCGCGGTCCGTCCGCAAAAAAGCCCCCATGTCGAGGTTTTCCATGACGGTCAAATAGGGAAAGATCCGGCGACCCTCGGGAACCTGGCTGATGCCCAGGGAAACAATCTCGTTGGGCTTCAATGCATGAATCGGCTGATCCATAAACAGGATTTCACCGGATTTGGGCGGCACAATACCGCAGATTGACATCAAGGTGGTTGATTTGCCGGCCCCGTTGGCGCCGATCAGGGTAATGATCTCACCTTGGGAGACGTCGATGCTGATACCCTTGAGGGCTTGAATATTGCCGTAGTAAGTGCTGATTTTGTCAAGTTTAAGCATCGATATCTTCTCCCAGGTAGGCCTTGATGACAGCCGGGTTATTCTTGATTTCGCTCGGCGTCCCCTGGGCGATTTTCTTCCCATAATCAACGACAAAAATACGATCGGAAAGGCTCATGACGAGTTTCATGTCATGTTCGATCAGTAGAATCGAGATCTCTTCCTGGTCCCGAATTCTGACGATCAGTTCGTCCAGTTCCTTGGTCTCATTGACATTCATCCCGGCCGCCGGCTCATCGAGCAGCAGCATAAACGGTTCGGTTGCCATGGCCCGGGCAATCTCAAGGCGGCGTTGGGCCCCATAGGGCAGGTTTTTGGCAAACTCGTTCACAAACTGGTGCAAACCGATTTTTTCCAGCATGGCATAGCTGTCTGTAATAACCTGCTTTTCTTCCTGGACAGTGGACTTGGGTCTGAAGATAGCACCGGGGACACCGGCGGACATGCGGCAGTGGCGTCCAATCATGACATTTTCGAGGACCGTCATGTTTGGAAACAAGCGAATGTTCTGAAAGGTCCGTGCCAATCCCTTTGCGGTCACCTGGTTGGGTTTGAGTCCGTTTAGCCGTTTGTGTGCTTTACCGGGTGGTGAGATCAGCATGTCGCCGGACGTTGGCGGGTAGATTCCGGTCAGGCAGTTGAAAAAGGTCGTCTTACCGGCCCCGTTAGGGCCGATCAGGGCCACAATCTCGCCTTCGCGGACATCCAGGTCGAGGGTGTCGAGTGCTCGCAAACCTCCGAAATCCATGGTTAGCTTTTTTACTTCGAGTATCGGTTTCATTCGTTGGCGATCGGGTTTAGGGGTTTATTGTCATCCACTTCAAATCGATAGGTCCGGCGCACGGTAGACACGATGCCGCCCGGACGGAAGACCATCATCACGACCAGGATGGCCCCGAAAATGAGCATCCGGTATTCGGAAAAGGCCCGCAGATATTCCGGTAAAAGAATCAGAACCAGAGCGCCGGCCACAACCCCGATAATCGACCCCATGCCGCCCAGGACAACGACGCACAGGATAATGATCGATTCCCAGATCGTAAAACTGGCCGGATTGATAAAGGTCGTCTTGCCGGCAAAGACAACACCGCCCATACCGGCCCAGGTAGCGCCCAAGGCAAAAGCTGTCAGTTTGGTCCTGGTTTTATCGACGCCCATGGCCTGGCAGGCGACTTCATCTTCGCGCAGAGCGATCCAGGCCCGGCCGATACGTGAATCCTGCAGGCGATTGACCACGAAAATGGTAAAAAGGGTCAGGCCTATCATCAAAAAGTAAAGATAGATGGTGGCGCCCTGCAGCGAAAGATCGATGCCGAAGAAACCGGGACGGGGGATGTTCGCAATGCCGCTGGGGCCGAATGAAAAGGCATTCCAGTTTTCCAGGATCAACCGGATGATTTCGCCGAATCCCAGAGTCACGATGGCCAGGTAGTCGCCGCGCAGACGCAGGACCGGAAAACCCAGCAGGATGCCGAACAGAAAGGCCATTCCGGCGCCGATTGGCAGCACGGTCCAGAAGCCCAGACCGAAGTGGTAATTAAGCAGGGCGTAACTGTAAGCCCCCACGGCATAAAAGGCAACATAACCCAAATCCAGCAGACCTGCCAGCCCGACCACAATATTGAGACCCAGACCCACCACAACATAGATCAGGGCCGTGATCATAATACTGGTTTGATACATGGAAAAGATAAAGGGAAAGGCGACGGCAAACAGCGCCAGGGCTGCCAGCGTGGGGATGAAGAATTTTTTCTCTTGGAGGAGCCGCAGACCCCATGTGGTTTTTTCGACATCTGCCAGTTCTTCCTTTTTTTTGCCGGCTTCCTTCCGTTTAAGCAGGTAACGCCAGACAAAAGAAAGGACGAAACTACCGAGTCCCACAAACAGGAGATTATTCCAGCGCCACTCAATCGTGTCGTGAACAGTGTTGACCCGGATCACCATGATCGGAAAGGTCAGGAACATGAACCAAATCGAAACCAGAAGCGATCGTTTTATTTCTTCGAATTTCAGCAATGGTATTATACTTTTTCAGTGGTTGACCGACCCAGGATACCGGCCGGCCTGAATATGAGAATGAGTACGAGGAACAAGAAGGCAAACACGTCTTCATAGTCACTCGAAACATAGCCGGTGAAAAAGGCTTCGGTCCATCCGAGCACGAGACTTCCGAGCACGGCACCGGGAATACTGCCGATCCCGCCCAGCACGGCCGCCACGAATGCCTTGATCCCGGCGATAAAACCGATATAAAAATTGATCTGGCCAATGTGCGAGGCGATTAGAACCCCCCCCAAGGCCGCCGTGGCCGACCCAATGATAAAGGTGGCGGAGATGACGCGATTCACATCGACCCCGACCAGCATGGCCATGTCACGGTCCTGGGATGTGGCCCGCATGGCCTTGCCGATTTTAGTGAATTTTATCAGAAACGTCAGACCCACCATCACAAGGGCGGTGGTGGCGAAAATGACAATTTCGGACGAGCGGATGATGTGGGAATACGATTTAAGAAACTCAAATTCAGGGATCAGGCTGGGGAAAGGCAGAAAATCGGAAGTTTGGGCCAACAGGACATAGTTTTGTAAAAAAAGCGACATTCCGATGGCACTGATCAAGGCCGAAAGACGGGGGGCTTGACGCAGCGGCATATAGGCGATTTTTTCGATCGTATATCCGTAGGCCGACGAATACACAACAGCGATCAAAGCGGCAATGACGATAATGGCAATCTGGTTCAGCCCTAAAAGCGTCAGGACGCTGGCAACGATCAGGGCGGTAAAGGCACCGATCATGTAAATTTCGCCGTGGGCGAAATTGATCAACTGGATGATGCCGTATACCATGGTATAACCGAGCGCAATCAGTGCATAAATACTCCCGCGCGTCAGGCCGCTCAAAAAAAGTTCAAGGAAATATTCCATAAACGCCCCAATTCCTCAAAAAACATTGGGCAGTTTTATTGATAGGATTGCAACAATCTGGTTGTCGACCGCCACCGTCTTGAACAAATCAGGGGCCAGGCATCGTTTGTGCCCGACCCCTGATTGTTATCAGATATCAGAATGCAATGGAGTTTACTTTATTTCCACATAAGTGCCATTTTGAACCTGGAACATGGAGAACCCAACGCCGATGGCGTCGCCGCGGTCATCAAAACGGATGATACCCAGCGGTGTGGACACGAATTCGGTTTTCAGGGCCTTGGACAGCACATCATAATCCGTTGATCCGGTTTTTTCGATGGCATTGACCAGGGCCAGCGCCGCAGCGTAAGCATTCAAGAAGAAAGCCCCTGGTTCAGAGCCGTATTTTTTCTTGTGGGCTTCGATCGCTTCAATGGCCATGGGGTTACTGGTCGTATCCCTGGGCCCTGTGGCGTAAACGCCCTCGGCGTATTTGCCGGCGACCTTGATAAAGGTGTCGTCTTTTACGCCGTCATCGGAGATAAAAATGGCGTCCATGGCTTTTTTGCGCATCTGGGTAACAATTTTCGATGCTTCGGGATGGTACCCGCCAAAGATAACGGCTTGGGCCCCGCTTTGTTTGATTTTTTGAACCACGGCCGAGTAATCGACAGCACCCGGTGTAATCCCTTCGTACAGGGTAACTTCAGCGCGGGCGTCGGCTTCCAGAAAGCTCTTGGCGAATTCAGCCAGCCCCTTGCCGTAGTCACCTTTGTCGTGCAGAACTGCAATTTTGGTCAGACCCAAGGTGTCCAGGGCAAAATCGACTTCGAGGCGTGCCTGGGCATCATCCGAGGCGATGGTGCGATAAAAGTTCGGATAGTCGCCGCTTTGGGTCAGGGCCGGATTGGTGGCCGAAGGCGACATGGTAATGATTTTGGAGTCTTTGTAGATACCGAGGGCCGCTTTGGTAGCACCGCTGCAAATGTGGCCCAACACCACGTTGACTTTTTCACCAACCACTTTTGTGGCGGTGTTGGTGGCCACTTCCGGCTTGCAGACATCGTCTTCGACCACGAGTTCGATCTTACGGCCATTGATGCCGTTCATGGCATTGCGATGGTCGACAACCAGTTCAGCCGCTTTGATGGTTGGGATCCCGTAAGACGCAAGGTCCCCGGAATGGGGCCCAGCAACGGCAATTTTAATCGGTTCGAGCTCCATCTTGGCCGGTGCGGCTGCTTTTTGGGCCGGTTTCTCGGCTTCACCACAGGCCGTCAGAAATGCCACGCCGACAACGAGCGCTAAAATTGCAATAAAAACGGTAAGTAATGGCTTTCGTGTTCGCTTCATCATCTTAGTCTCCTCTTTATAGATATTTATGAGCAGATAACAACTCAATAAAATAAGTTCTTATAATCAGATGTTTCAAACGAGTCAAGCTAAAAGAGCCTGTTAGAGCGGTTGTCATCAACATGTTCCGATAGAGCAACGGCCTGAGGGGCACCCTATTTTTTAAAAAGGCACATCATGATGAATCGGCACGGCGGGCATAAGGCCAGGCTTGCGTTGATATGCCTTTTTAAAAATAGGGTGCCCCTCCTATCAATCGAAAAGTTGTTTTGACAATCACTGTAAAACTGTATTCCGTGTGAAGGCATCAGAAAAAAATGTTGCCGTTTCAAAGATTGGTCGCTATGAAGAATAAGGCCGCAAACGGAGGTATCGGAGGAATTATTTTGAAAAGAATTGGTTTGGTCGTCAAAGAGGATCAAAAGGCGCGGCGCAAGGCCGATGAGTTTGAGCTGTGGCTGCAGTCCAAGGATATCGAAGTGGTCCGGCGCGAAAGCATCGTTCCCAACGCAACGGCTTCGGAAAACGCGACGCGAGGTGCCCCGCCCGATCTTTTCTGTGTCTTTGTTCTGGGGGGTGACGGGACCTTTTTAAGTGCGGTACGGTGGATCGGGGATCAAGAGATCCCCATTTTGGGCGTCAAGTTCGGGGAAATCGGCTTCCTGGCGGAAATAACCGAAGACGACCTGTTCCCAGCCGCCGAAGCCATCCTGTCCCGTCGATTTCAAACCATCCCGCGTGCGCGCCTGCTGGTCGAGGTCATGCGCGGTGACCGGGAAATAACCCGCGAGACCATCTTGAATGATGTGGTCATCAACAAAGGCGCCCTGGCGCGCCTGGCCACGATCAAAACCGATATTGACAACCAGTACCTGACCACTTACCGGGCTGATGGCCTGATTGTTGCGACCCCCACCGGTTCGACCGCATATTCTTTGGCCGCCGGTGGCCCCGTTGTTCACCCGGCGGTTACCTGTATTGTTATGACACCGATCTGTCCCTTTACCCTGACCAACCGGCCCCTGATTGTCCCTGATACGGTCCGCATCACCTTAAGCCTTACCGAAGAAGCTTCTGATTTGATGTTGACGTTTGACGGCCAAGCCGGTCTCGCCATTAATCACGACGTTCTCATCACGATTCAAAAAGGGCCGACGCCCGTGCATATGATTACCTTGTCAGACCGCGATTATTTTGATGTGTTGAAGGCGAAGTTGCACTGGTCCGGCGGGCGCGTCTAGTTGAACAAGCCTGAGGGCCTTATGTGCGGCGTTATCGGGGGTTCGCGGTAGATGACTACAGCTTCACCCCCTCTGGCCTTGCACCTAAGGCCCTCAGGCTTGTTCAACGGTTCGGGTTAACATCGACACGAATTATTTTTGGTGATCATAAGGGTTCACGGTAGGATTACTGCAGCATTACCCCCTCTGGCCTTGCACCTAAGGCCCTCAGGCTTGTTCAACGGTTCGGGTTAACATCGACACGAATTATTTTTGGTGATCATAAGGGTTCACGGTAGGATTACTGCAGCATTACCCCCTCTGGCCTTGCACCTAAGGCCCTCAGGCTTGTTCAACGGTTCGGGTTAACATCGACACGAATTGTTTTCTGGTGATCATAAGGGTTCGCGGTAGGATGGCTGCAGCATTACCCCCTCTGGCCTTGCACCTAAGGCCCTCAGGCTTGTTCAACGGTTCGGGTTAACATCGATGAATTATTTTCGGTGATTATAAAGGTTCGCGGTAGATGGGTATGGTGCTGCTATAGGCGCTTGAAATATTCTTCCCGGCATTGGGTTTCAATGTCGATCAGGTGCTTGAAGGGGCGGTTGAAATCGATTGTACCGGCCGTAAAGACGCCATGTCCGTAAACAATCACGCCGTGATGCTTTTCCAGGGCCTGCGGAACCGTGTTCACCAGGCCGTAGCGGCCTGAGCCGACTTCGCCCGCAACGATCGGCAGGCCGCTGATGAACCGATCATGGGGACATCGTCGGTGGCAAGCGCCTGCGTCTTCACAGTCTTCGATATCACAATCCATGGATAGAATAACCGCGAATTGGGGGTGCCCATGCAGGATCGCCCGGTGATCGGTTCGTGCGACAATTTGGCGATGGGTCGGATATTCGCTAGATGCGGTAATACTGACGCAGGAAGAGCCATCCAGCGGGCAGGGGTCGATACACCCTCGCAGGTTGTCAAGGGAACTTCCGGTTTGGCTGATGTAAAGTGTGTTGCCGTCGCAAAAAGAAAGATTGCCAAAAAAAGCGTCGACCAGTCGCTGGGCGACAACCTGCTGGCCGGCTTCTTCCATGGCGGAGATGATTGCAGATGCATCCGCGAAAGGCCCGGTCTGGAGTCGCTGATCACACGCCGGCGGTGGACCGAGAGAGCGGCACACCGTTTCAAATACGGTTTGCAACCCTCGCGCGGGGCCTTTGTGTCTCGTTGCCCGCCGAAAATCGAGAAAGAACTTAACAAAACAGGCAAAACAGACGCAGGCAAAGGAAACGTAGGCTTGCTCCAGGCCGACGGTTCCGAGGGTAACAATGCCGTGACCTGGAATGATAACACTTTTGCGTTGTTGCAAGGCCTTTATGATCGCCGCTGCCGTGAATTGGTCGGCGACCGGTAGATCATGCATAAACGTGCGGGTTTCCGTGTCCTGGGGGTAAATTGTTTTATCGGACTGCCGCGCGAGAGTGTCGATCAGGGTTCGATACGGTTCGGCCGGCCGCGCCCAAAGCAGGGCATTGATATTCAGTTTGGCAAAAACTTCTTCTAAAAGGGCGCGTTCCTTCGTTTCGGCGTTCCAACAAAGTTCGGCGTCGCGTACACCGAAAAGCGGCTCGGTGTCGTCAACCAATGCACTGGCGTAAAGCTTGTCGGCGTATCGCTTAAATTCTTTTTGAAGGTCCTCCCGCATTAGCATTTTCCCTGGGGGATGGTCTTTGTATCCAACCCCAGCTGGTGGACCTTTTCCTGCAGTGGCTGTCCCTCGGGGTCGAGTCCGCGAACGATATAGTAATCGGCCCTGGCTTCCAGAAACGCCTGACGGTTGATCGGTCTGATAGCCGGCGTGCCATCCGCGTGCGGCGGGTCTTCGAAAAAGCGCGGCGGCAGGTCATCGTCGGCCCGGCTGAAACCATTGGCCGCGTTCATTAGCCGCTCTTGGTAATAAATCCGCTCGCCGGTGGTCAGCAAGGCCTGGGCCGAGGTTGGGTGGCCGGTGACGGCGGTATAGGCCTGCGCATACTCTTCCAAGGTCGCGGCAAAGAAAATGAACTTGCAGGCCGTCAATGAATCGATAACAGCATTCATATCCTCACTGATTTTGATGATACGGGCTTTGCCACTGAAAGAAAACCGGTCGGTGGCTATTGGTTTGCGCAGAATTTCATGGCTGATCGGATAGGCCCTTAAATGACAACCGCCTCTGGAGGAGAGGGCATAGGCCAGGGCCATGCCGAGTGCGCCCCGGGGATCATAGGCCGGAAGTTCCTGGGATTTTACGGTCATGGCGATTTCGGGGCGGAGGTGTTGGCGGGCATAGCGAGCGGCGCCCTGCCCGAGAGCCGGCCCGATACCGGTCTGGTCCCCGATGGCCTGCAATGCGGCGGTGATTTCGGTCGGTGTTAGCGTCCGGCCGGTAAGCTCGGCATGACAGGCGAGCGTTGCTGCAGCTGAAATCGTATCCATTCCCAAGACATTACAAAGGCGGTTGGCTTCGACGACGGTGGCGAGATCCGAATTCCCGATCAGGGCGCTGAAATGCGACATGGTTTCAAATTCTGGTAGATGCTCGCCATCGGCCGCCTTCTTTTTACACAAAACATGACATCCCCGACAGCCACTCGAACGTGGCTGGTACCTTTCTCGATAGGCATAGGCATTGAGTCGGGCCGCCGCAGGGAAACGGGTTTTTCGAAAGTTATCGGTCGGCATCATCGATCGCGCGTCCATGAGGTCGTAGAGCGCGCCCGTGCCAAAGCGCGAGAGCCCGAAGTCGCCTGACAAAACAGGCGAAGCCGCCACCAAGCGTAAAATTTGGTCGCGCGCCGACTTAAGATGGTTGGCATCCTGAACCGGGGTGGTGTGCGTTCCCTTGACCGTGATGTATTTAAGATTTTTGGCAGCGCACACCAGACCCAAACCGTTCCGACCGGCAGCAAAATGGCGATCGATCATAATATTGGCAAAGCGGACCCCGTTTTCGGCGGCCGGGCCGATGATGGCGGAGGCGCCTCGGCCTCGCAAGCGGGTGGCCAATTGATCGGTTGGCTGGCCGGCCAGGTGGGTTGCTTGCCTGATTTCAATCTCGGCGTTGTCGATTTCAATCCCGCACAATGAGGGGCTTTGACCGGTAATGATCAGTCCGTCAAGGTTGGCGCGTTTCAAGGCACTGCCAAACGACCCGCCGACTGAGGAATCCCCAACGGTGCCGGTCAGTGGCGAGCGTGACATGATGGTCATGCGGCCGGAGGTGGGCGAGGGGGTGTTTACAAGCGGACCGGTGAAAAACACAAGCGGCATGTCAGGGGCGGCCCAGTCATGGGTGACGAAAGGATGCAGATAATGCCCGGCCAGACCGCGGCCGCCAATGAATTTTTGATAGAGTTCAGGGGCCGGCCTTTCGATCCGTTTTTGACCGGTTGTTAAATTAATTCTGGCAACTTGGCCGCACCATCCGAACATGGGATTTTTATAAGTGAGTTAAACTGTTTATTCCTTGCTAAGGTCGCAGGCCGGCGTCGGTGTTTTGGCCGACCGGTTCAGGCGGCAGGTTGGAACGGATCAACACGTTTTGCTGCAAGGATTGGACGACCTTGTCGATATTTTCAACGCCTTCACGGATTTCCTCAATACCATAGCGGGCACTCTGGGTGATACGGGGTATGTCGTAACTCCCTTCTTCGGCATTGGCCATGATGGCGCCCAATTTGTCGATGTTGGCCTCCACTTCCGCCAGAATACGGTTAACCCGCTGGATGGTGACCGTGATTTCTTCACGCATATCGGGGACTTTAGCCACAGCCTGATCCATGCTGCTGAGAATGCTTTCAATTTTGCCGACGTTGAACATGATGGCATCGATCAGCGCCTTGGATTGCAACAGCGCACCGATGGTTCCTTTGCCGGCGTTGATGTCACCGGTAATCCCTTCCACGTGGGACGTGATTTGTTCGGCATTGTCCATGATTCGAAACAGCGGGCCTTCGCGCTTGCTCAAGATTTGGGACAATTCGGAGAGATCCTGGGCTGCCTGGACAATCATTTTAAGTGTTTTTTCGACCTGGAATTCATCCAGCAGATCGGCCACAGATCGTTTTTTCTGGGATTTGATTTCCCCGCCCGGGGGTATCAAGGGGGCGGTGGAACTGCCGGGCTGGATGGCGATAAATTCCGATCCGATGAACGTCGGACTTTCCACCACGGCGATGGAATCTTCGCGCATGCGGCCGGCATAGTCTTCCAAGATGGCCATGCGTACATTCACCTTGTCTCCGACCAGGGCGATCTTCTTCACTTTGCCGATGGCGGTATTAAAGAGTTTAACGTCGGCGTTGGTCTGGAGGTTATAGCTTTCGCTGAAGGTCGTATAATAGACGACATACTTCTTGAACCAGTCCTTGCCCCGGCCGATGGTAATGATCGTGGCCAGAAGGAGGACGGCCACCCCCATAACAAAGAGGCCTACAATCCGTTCTTTGCGACTGAAATCGACGTCCATAAGTTCTCTATTGCTAAAGGGTTACAGTTGTCAGATTGCCTTGGGCGATCAAAATATTTTTTTTGGCAATCGCCGTGTTAAAGCGTTGGTTGTAAGATATAAAAACAATCGCCAGGTTTTGCAATACACGATCTTGCAAAACTGTGATTAACATTTCCAAGCGATTGTCGCCGATTAGGTCATCTGGTCGCTCGAGCAGCAGCAGTTTCGGGGTTTTGGCAAGTTCCCGAATGGTGACGGTAATATTATAATCCAACGGATTCAGTTCCGCCGGACGCATTTTTAGTTTATCAAGCAGATCGAACCGGCGGCAAAGTTTTTCGGTTTCTTCATCAAGGGCAAGGCTGAACCGATTTTCAAAATAGTAGCGCATCAACAGTAAATTGTCCAACACGGAACGATTGCTGATCAGGGTTGCGTCCGGGGCAATATATCCAATTTTGCGTTTGATAGGCAGCAGGTCACGGTAATCTTTAAAATTGAGCGTTTGATCTTCGAAACGGTAGGTTCCCTCAACCGGAGGAATCAAGGTGGCCAGCGCCTTGAGAAATGTTTGGGCTTGGCCTTGGGAATCGGTCTGAATGGAACATCGGCCGTCTACCGCAAGAGCAAAGGAAAATGGCTTCAGGTTGTTTGTATGAGAACTTTTGATCCGGTAATTGGAAAGCTCGAGCAAATCCATTCAGGCCCCTAAATATAAAACAAAATGGAAATGATTACATTGATAACCAAACAAAAGAAAAAGCTTTCCACCGAGGCCCGCGATGTCGCAACCGGTATGCCGGTAATCAGCTTTCGAATGCCGAATCCGTGATGCAAACAGGTTGCCGTTATGGCGATCCCGAAACAGGTGGCTTTGATAATTCCGACGACAATATCAGCAACCGTAATGGCTTTGGCGATTTGCTGCAAAAAGTTTCCCATGGGGATATAAGAGATGATCCACACCACGGCATAGCCACCCAGAATGGCAACCAGATCAAAGACGATGAAGAGGCTTAAAATGGCTGTCGTTATGCCGATTAAGCGGGGCAAACAGACCACCCAAAGCGGATCGAGCCCCGCCATTTCAAGGGCATCGACTTCATGCAGGACCTTCATGTAGCCGGTTTCGATGGTTACGGCCGTGGCGGATCTCAGGATAACCAGCAGGGCCGTTACAACCGGCCCTATTTCCCGCATGATCAAAAGGACCGTTATTTTACCCAGATCGTACTGACCCTGGAACTTGGTGAATTGAATAATGAGCATGCTGCCGATGATAAGCGCGGCGGGCACGATGATCGGTAAGGCTTGGACGGCCGTGAAATAGAGCTGTTCTAAAGTGATCCGTCGGACGATTGCTTTACCGGTGGTTGGCGGTCGGAACAGTAACCCCAACATCCGATAGATAAAAGCAAAGAGATTCAACAGGTGATTGATGGAAATTAAGGTCTTTCTTCCGATGGTTCCGGCAAGTTGATACATTTGGCTTTGTTTGCTTGGTAGCCATCCGTGGATGGATACGCTTGTGTGCGTTGGTCGATTGCAGTGGTCGCATCAGGCGCATCGCCTGGTTATTGACTTTAGCGGAAGCTTACAATATAATATGCAAAAAGGTCAACAAAATTAGATAAATATCCAACGCCACGTTTTTGCTTAATTTTATTGTCAAAGCCAACCGTGACGTTTCATTGCCTGCCGGATTCGGGAGGGCATATGCAGCATCCGTTCGTTGTGGCTTTCGTTATTGTCGGCGCTTTAATCTTCCCGGCTTGGTCCTATGGTTCAGATACAGACGCTCTGGTGGAAACATTTGAAGAGGGATGGATCAACTGGACCGATGGTGTCGTTGCGGCGCAAGGGATCGGGGCTCCGCTGGAAAAAAAGACGGACGAAGCCCAAGCGCGCAATACGGCGCTGGCAGCGGCATATCAGAACGGTTGGCAGAACATTTTAAAGGTTGCCGAGCGCGTCCGTATCACGTCGACTTTTACGGTCGCCGATTTGGCCGCCCAAAAAGATGAAATCAGCACGAAACTAGAAGACATGGCACGGGCCGCCGAAGTCATCAAACAGGAATATCTATCCGATGGTACGGTCGCGGTAACCCTTCAAATGCGTCTGCATGGTGGTTTTGCGCAAATGATGCTGCCCTATGATATTGAACAAATAGAAACGATCAAAGCCGTGACCGCAACCGATCCGACGGTGTCCGGTGATGCCGCTGAGAAAGCGACGCCCGGTCCGGCGCCGGACGTCTATACCGGCCTCGTGGTCGATGCACGGGGCCTTGCCGTCCGCCCGGCCTTGGCACCTACGATCCTCGATGAAAAAGAGCAGGAGGTGTATGGACCGGGAATTGTCAGCCGTGAATTCGCTGTCCAGCAGGGTGTCAGCGGCTATACACGGGGTCTAAAATTTGCGCAACAGGCCAAACGCGTGCTGAACGCTCCATTGACAGTCAAGGCCCTGCGTATTCGCGAACATGCGCGATCCGATATCGTGATCAGCAATGCCGATGCGGCCAAATTGCGCAGTTCGTTTGAGCATTTAAAGTTATTAAAGGAATGCCGGGTCGTTATTGTGGTGGATTGATTTCTGGTCGTTTCAGGAATAACCCTGATTAGATGGGGTCGAAGGAGGATGCATGTTCGTTAAGCGGATCCAGATTGGCTTGATCGTCGGCGGTATGTTTTTGCTGGCGGCTTGTGGCCCGGAAACAATTTTTCTTAAAAGCGGGTTCGATACTCCCTCTCACCATGTCGCCAATGGAAATCAATTGCTGCAAAACGGTAAGTATGACGCAGCCTTGAACGAATTCCTGCGCGCAAAAGAGCAGATGGACAAAAAATACGTTCCGGTTTACATCGGGATTGGCTTGGCCCAGGCCCACAAAGGTGGGTTTGCAGCGGCGTACGACACGTTGGAAACGGCGCGCCAGTTTGCCCAGGACCCTGCGGATGCTGAAAAATTAGAGCAGGCCTTGGAAACGGTCAAGGCTTTAGAGCAGGCAAAAACGCCTTAAATAAAAACCTGGATCAATCTTGAGGGACAGGCTCCAATACGAGGGCTTTATCCAATCAAAAATCCCCGCCTTTAAAGGCGGGGATTTTTTTTATTAGAAGACATTTTTGAGGTGGTATCTAGGTGCCCATCGTCCAGGACGCCAAATACTTTTTCTGTTCGGGTGTGAGGCGGTCGATCTTGACGCCCATGGCCGCCAGTTTCTCCTTGGCGATGGCCGTGTCGATTTTTTGCGGGACCGGATACACGGCCCGTTCGAGCCCGGATTTCAATCTAACCATGTGCTCGATGCAGAGCGCCTGATTGGCAAAACTCATGTCCATCACACTCGACGGGTGCCCTTCGGCTGCTGCCAGGTTGATTAAGCGGCCTTCACCTAAAACATTGACCCGCCGACCGTTGGCAAGGGTGTATTCCTCTACAAAGGGTCTGATGACCCGCTTTTTTTTGGATATTTTCGTAAGTCCGACCAGATCGAGTTCAACGTTGAAGTGCCCGGAGTTGGCGACAATGGCGCCGTCTTTCATGCGTTGAAAGTGTTCCAGGCGGATCACATTGATATTGCCGGTGACCGTACAAAAGAAATCACCGACACGGGCAGCCTGACCGATGGGTATGACCGCGAAGCCATCCATTACCGCTTCCAAGGCGGCCAAGGCGTCGACCTCGGTAACGATGACCTGGGCACCCATACCGCGGGCCCGCATGGCCAGCCCGCGTCCGCACCAGCCATACCCGCAGACCACAAACTTGGCGCCGGCCAAAAGGCGGTTGGTTGCCCGAATCATGCCGTCGATCGTACTTTGACCGGTCCCGTAACGGTTGTCGAAAAAATGTTTGGTCTGGGCATCGTTGACAGCGATGATGGGATATTGCAGCACGCCATCAGCCGCCATGCTTTTGAGGCGAATCACACCGGTGGTGGTTTCTTCGGTGCCGCCTTCGATGTAGGCGAGCATTTCTGTTCGTTCGGCATGCAGGGTGGAGACGAGATCAGCGCCGTCATCCATGGTGTAGTGCGGTTTGGCATCCAGCACGGCGTTGATATGCGTGTAATAGGTCTTATTGTTTTCGCCCTTGATGGCAAATACCGGTATCTTGTCGTTTTTGACCAAGGAAGCCGCCACGTCGTCCTGTGTGCTGAGCGGATTGGACGCACACAGCAAGACCCGGGCGCCACCGGCTTTGAGGGTCTGCATCAAGGACGCCGTTTCCGTGGTGACATGCAGACAGGCGGCGATCCGTTTGCCCTGCAACGGTTTTTGTTTGGCAAAGCGTGCTTTGATGCGGTTTAAAACCGGCATATTCTGGTTGGCCCATTCGATCCGCAGCGCACCATCCCGGGCAAGTTTTAGATCCTTAACATCGTAGTTCTTCATGATTCGTCGGACTCCTTTAATTGGTATAGGGGTTTACAGCCCTGCTTTGGCTTTCAACGCGTCGACTTTGTTGAGATGTTCCCAGGTAAAATCCGGATCGTTTCTTCCGAAATGTCCGTAGGCTGATGTTTTACCGTAAACCGGGCGCAGCAGGTCTAAGTACTCGATAATGGCCGCCGGCCTGAGGTCGAAGACCTCTTGCACAATCTCTTCAATGCGGGCCTTGGGAAGCGTGCCCGTGCCCATCGGATCGACCATGACCGAAACCGGCTGGGCCACGCCGATGGCATAGGCGATCTGGATTTCACATTTTTTAGCCAAGCCGGCCGCGACGATGTTCTTGGCGATGTGGCGCCCCATGTAGGAGGCGCTGCGGTCGACTTTGGAGGGATCCTTACCGGAAAAACATCCGCCTCCGTGGCTGCCCTGGCCGCCATAGGTATCGACGATAATTTTGCGACCGGTCAATCCACAGTCGCCCATGGGGCCACCGATAACGAACTTGCCTGTGGGGTTGATGAAATAACGCGTGTCGCCGTCGGTCATGTCCTGGGGGATCGTCTTTTTGATGACCTCTTCGATGATGGCTTCCTGCAAATGCTCATAGGTGACGTCCGGCTTGTGCTGGGCCGATACAACCACTGTATCCACCCGTCGCGGCGTTCCGTTTTCATATTCAATGGTTACCTGTGACTTGCCGTCCGGCCGCAAAAAATCCAAGGCGCCGTTCTTGCGGACTTGGGACAGGCGCTGACACAACTTGTGGGCGTACATCACGGGCATGGGCATATACTCGGGGGTTTCGTCTGAGGCAAACCCGAACATCAAACCCTGGTCACCGGCGCCCTGATCTTTGTACAGCCCTTCGCCCACGTTGACCCCTTGCGCGATATCAGGCGACTGATGATCGATGCTGGTGATGACCGAACACGTTCGCCAATCAAACCCCATTTGGGATGAGTGGTAACCGATTTCTCGAATGGTGTCTCGCACGACTTCCGGCATGTCCACATAGCAGGTGGTCGTTATCTCACCGGCGATAAAGGCCAAGCCTGTGGTGACCAGCGTTTCGCAGGCAACACGACAATTGTTATCCTGGCTCATGATCGCATCCAAAATGGCATCGGAAATGGCGTCGGCGACCTTGTCCGGATGCCCTTCGGTAACCGATTCGGACGTGAACAGATAGGTTTCTTTACTCATGCGTACGCTCCTTTTAAAAGTTGGATGAATCGCGGGCCGTAACGGACATCCACAAAGTTGGTGCTTTCAAATGATAATCCCCGTCTAGTGGGGCAATCAAAGCCACTCGCCAAATGCGTGGCGGTCCATCTTTCGGCGTTGGCAATCAAACCCAAAATCTAAACCAGCTTTATGGGATTGTCAAATTGGGATGGCATAATGCCACGGGGCCAGCACGTATATATCCTTCCGAGGGGGGGATTCAACTGCGTTCGAACTCAAAGGCAGCCGAAACCGCAATTATTTTTGGACCATCTGGCACACCAGCTGCAGAGCATCTTCCAAACTGAAGCGGCCCATGTTGAGAACCAGGTGATAAAGACCCGGATCGTTATAATCGGATTTGCCGAGCCGGCGGTAGAGGTTGATTCGGCGGCGGTCCTCGGCTTCGACGAGCCGAGCGGCCTTTTTCTGTGAAAGTTCGTAGCGTTCCATAAGGAACTTGATCCGGTTTTCAAGCTCGTTGATCAGGAGAATATGATAGGCGTCCGGATGGTCATCGAGGATGTACTGACTGCCGCGCCCCAGTATGACCACATCGCCTTGATCGGCCATTTGGGCCACAATCAGGACCAGATAGTCGAGGTATATTTTTTCATCCAGATAACCACGCTCATCTTTCAAGATGCGATCGATCCAACGCTGCGAAACCATACTCGATATCACCCGGGATACACGGCTACCAGCTTCTTTTTCAAAGGATGTCACCCACGCTTCGGAAACGTTGGCTTCCTTTGCAATCCTTTGCACGATGTCGCTGTCCGCAAAGGTGTATCCAAGTTTATCGGCTATCATTTGGCCAAGGGTTTTGCCGCCTGCGCCGAATTGTCTGGAAATGGTAATGACCGCCATTAGGTCCTCCTGTCCATATCAGAGACAATCGCTAAAGGGTGTTGATCGCCCTTTTTGTCTGTTATTATTAAGGACGATCTAAAAATTGTCTATTGGCAATCCGCCAAAGGCGGATAAATCATTTTATCGGGGCCTTGAGCCAAGCGCCTATTCCGAAGATGGCTTATCAGGAGCCGGTGGAATCAGCAGCGTTGGGAAAACAGATTTATCGGCCAGCTCCTGGGGGATGCTTCCGGTCAATCGTTCTTTCCAACGATCCGTGCCAGGGGTTCCCGCGATAATCATTGTCGCCTGGCATTCCCGGGCCGCTTTTTCAATTTGATCGACCGGATCACCGATGTATACATGGGCCCGGGCGTTAAGGCCGTCGGCCTCCAGTGTATCGCATATCGTTTCTAGTTTTTTGCGGCTTTCCTTGCGTGTTTTTTGAATGGCCATGGCCGAGGCGCTTTGAAGGCTTTTTTCATCGGCCACATGGATGACGTTGACTTGTTCGATCACCTCTTTTAATGGTCGTAGATATTCAACCGCCCTCTGGCTGGCAGGTGACCAATTCGTTGCCAGCAAGGGCCGTGTGAATGGCTTTTCCGGCTGGTTGCCTTGCGGCGCCAAATATTTGTAAACCAATACCGGCAGGGATGTTCGGCGGATGATCTCGGTGATATCCGAGCCGCTAAGGAGCTTTTCGATTTTGCTCTTCTTCTGCCGCCCAATGACAATTAAATCAGCCATCTCTTTCTGCGTGGCACTGATAACCTGTTTGACCATTGTGCCGACAACAATATAAACGCCGACTTCCATTCCTTGTTCGAACAGATGTTCAGCCCAATCAATAAAACGGATGTTGGCCTTTTCTCTTAATTTGAGCTCTTCTTTTTTTTGATAACCGGTCCCTCTGTGCAGCGCGACTTTCTCGCGTTCGATGACATTGAGAAAAACAACATGATTCAGATCGGCTTTTCGCAAATCAAGCAGCGATTGCAACGCGTCAAACCACAACTCTTCAAATTTGGTTACAAATAAAAGTTTCTTGATGTTCATAACAGGCGATCCTTACAAGCTTTGCGGTCTGTTTGCCGGTTTGCTACATGGATCCGTTTTGAACGTTTCCGCCAGACGCGTGTTTCAAGACGCGATTAGTGGCGCGATCCTTCAGTATTGGCAACAGTGCCTTCTAAGCGCTTCGGACATGGTCAGGCCGCATGATTAAATTCCACGCCATCAGCCCAGAATTTTCTTGATTTCCTCAGCCAGTTCTTCTGGTTCAACCGGTTTTTCAAGATAAACTTCAGGCTCAGGGACACTGGCATCGCCAAACTCGGTCAACGCGCGCTGGGAACGCAAAAACGTCTTTTTGGCTATACCTGACAGCACGATCACACGAACGTCTTGAAAGGCTTGATTGGTTTTCAATTCACGATATAACCTGATTCCGCTTTGCTTGGGCATCAGAACGTCCATGATGATCAGGTCGGGCTTGGCCTGCTTAATCATTGCGAGCCCTTCTTCGCCATTGCTGGCTTCCAGCGGCGTGTATCCGTTTTCCTCCACAACAGTGGTATTGAACAATCGAACGTCCGGGTCATCGTCCACGATGAGGACTTTTTTACTCATGGGGCTTTCCTCCTAAGTATGATAATAAAAATGAGTCATTGTTCTTTTATGACTGGCATCAGGACGCAGCAGCGTTGAATGTCAGTCGGCCGGCGCGTCACGATAGGGTAACCGGATGATAAAGGTGGTCCCTTTGCCCAGCTGGGTTGTAACGTCAATCGTGCCCTGGTGTTCTTCGATCAATTTGTGGGTAACCAGTAATCCGAGACCGGTCCCCTTAGCGCCTTTGGTACTGAAGAAAGATGAAAACAGTTTGTCCTGGACCTCCGGGCTCATACCGGAACCGTTGTCCTGGACTTCAAACCGGATAAACCCGCTGGGTTCCAAGGCCGTGGTGACATCCACATGATATTTCTTTTTTAAGCTATCATCGAAGATGCAGGCATCGATGGCATTGGAAACCAGGTTCATTAGGCTGCGATAAAGCGTCCGTCCGTCCATCAGGACATCGCCGATGGATGTCGAATAGTGTTTAACGATGTCAATGTGATAATCGCTGGCCGACTCTTTTAAGAGTTCACAGACATCATCCGCGATCGTGTTGGGCGCACAGACCTCGTATTCCGGTTCCCTTTCTTTGGAATAGGAGAGCAAATCGAGGACCAAATCCGAGGTGCGTGTAATGTTGCGCTGAAGCATCTGCCAGCCGTTTTTTAACTTATCCGTATTATTCTTGTCAATGCCGACGTTTACCAGATAGCTCCCGCCTTTAAAACCGTGCAGAATATTTTTGATACAATGGGCCATGCCGGACACCGTCTGTCCAATCGCCGCCAGGCGCTCAGCCTTGAGCAGTTCACGTTCCAGGCGTTTGATTTCCCGCAAATCCTGGAAAAAGGCGACGCTGCCCATCATGGTTTTCTTTTCACGTAAAACGGTACCTGAAAAACGCACAGGAATGCGTTCCTGGGTTTTGGCGGTGATAAAGGTTTCCAGCCAGGCCGGTTCATCTGGGGGAGTGTCCGCCGCGGCCCACGATTCAAGGCGTTGCCGGATCTCGGGCGGGTATAGATCGCGGGCGTCAACTTTACGGATCACCGCTGTGCGGGGATGTCCGAAAATTTTTTCAGCCCCCGGGTTAAAGATGACGATTTTCCATTCATCATCGGTGGCGATAATCCCGTCATTGGAACTGCGGATCAGTTTGGCCTGAAAATTGGATTTACGTTCAAACTCGCCGGTGGCGATTTTAACCATGTCTTCAAGATCATAGGTATATTGGTCAAGTTGACGGCGAAGGGTAAGCTTTTTCTGGGCGCGTTCCAGGGCTACCGCAAGCGCATCGTCGCGGACCGGCTTGTTGATGAAGTCGGAAGCACCATTTTGCAAGGCTTCAATGGCGGCATCCAAATCGCCATCACCGGTAATAATAATCACCTCGGCTTCGGGTTTGAATTCCTTGACCCGCTTCAACACCTCCAACCCATCCATACCCGGCATGCGGATATCCGTAAGTACAATGGACGGAGACGCCTGCTTAAAAAGTTCCAGCCCTTCTTGGCCGCTTTGGGCCGTGACCACCTCGTACCCGTCGCTGCGCAAGGACATGGACAGAACCCGTATGATCACTTCTTCATCGTCGATTAAAAGGATTTTAGGTTTCATTTTTGTACTTAGGATTACAGGTCAAGCGCTGGAAAGGTCAAGGTAAAGGTTGTGCCTTCGCCTATTTGGCTGGCAACATCGATCGTCCCATCATAGTCTTTAACAATGCCGTAGCTGATGCTGACCCCCAGACCGGTTCCTTTGCCGACCTCTTTGGTTGTGAAAAACGGCTCGAAAAATTTATTCATAACCTCTTGAGACATGCCCAGGCCGGTGTCTGTGACCTCGACCACAACGCGTTCTCTGCGAAAAGGTCCTTAGGGTCAGCTCGTTCGGGTGACGCATGATGTTCAGGCTGGCGGCCTTTTTCATCCATGGCATCGATCCCGTTGGTAACCAGATTGAGGAACACCTGTTCCAGGCGATTGTGTTCTGCCAAGATATCGGGCAGTTCCGGATCCAGTGCGAGTTCGATTTCAATGTTGTGGATTTCAATCTGGTGTCGCATCACTTTAAAGATGTCTTTTATGGGATCGTTGATGTTCACTCGGTTGCGAACACTTTCGGACTGCCGCGAGAAATCCCGCATGTGTTTGATAATGCCGGCAGCGCGTTGAACATTAGCGCTGATATCCTGGGCCAGCGTCTTCAATTCCGTATCTGCGATCGGTTCGCCTTTTTGGATCATTTTTAAAAAATAATCGGCGCAGACCTGGATGACGTTCAGGGGCTGGTTGATTTCATGGGCGATACCGGCGGCCATCTGGCCGAGCGTCGTCATCTTGCCGGCCTGGATGAGCTGGGTTTCTTTTTCGACGGTTTCGGTAATATCGGTGGTCGTGGCAATAAAAACGTCGTTTTCTCGATATTGGGCGTAACAAACATTGACATTGACGTATAGGGGCAGCCCTTCTTTGTTGAAGTGGCGTTTTTTGGAAAACAAGATCGACTGATCGATTGACAGGCTTTTAAGCCCGGCCAGAAGTTCTTCATCATTGGCATCTCCCAATTCGACAAAGGGCTGCCCAATAGCTCCTGGCGACCATAACCATAGGAGCTTTCAGCCCGGCGATTGATGTCCAGAATTTCGAAGGTCTGCCGGTTGATGATGAATATTGGGTTGGGGTCGTTGTTGAAAAGGGAGCGATACTTCTCTTCTGAGCGAATATACTTTTCGTGCAGCAATGAGTTTTCGATCGCCTCGCCGATTTCATTCCCGATTAAGTCGAGGATGTTCCGGCCTTCAGTCGAAAAATGATTGGGCTCCTTGCTGGTCAGCCGGATGACGCCTATGACGTTATTGGCCTCGGTGCTTATCGGTATATAAGCGAGGGATTTAATGCCCTTGGTTTCCCGCAGACCATTTTGAACCGACCGGTCGGTGAGCAGATTTTCAAAGATCGTGACCTTCCTGCTTTGCACGACCTGGTCAATGATATCGTCCTGGTGAAAGGCGGTGATGATTTCACACGCTTTCTGGGAGATATCGTAATTGTATTGAAGCTCGAAGCGGCCATTCGATTTTTTTAGAAAGAGGCAGATGCCATCGGTGCCGAGTAGATTTTGCATCTCCCGCACGGCTGCATCGATTCGCTGATCAAGGTCTAAAGAAGTGCTCAGGGCGGTATAGATCGAACACAATCCGGCAATGTCATTGTAGTGGCGCTCTTTTTCTTCTTCGGCTTTTTTTTGCTCGGTACGGTCCCATAGCGTTTCGATCGCACCGGTGGTGCGCCCGAGCGGGTCCTTGATCGGTGCGGCTGTAAACCAGCACCATTTTCCTTCATTTCCAAGACCGGGGAAGAAGCCCTCGGATTCGTAGGCGCCTTCGATCAAGGTCGATTTGCGCCAGTTGACACCATACAGTTCTCGAATTTCAGCCTCATCAGGCTGGTCCAGAATAACATCCGCCATGGTGGATCGTTCATTTTCATAAAAGGGAATCCACTGTCTGTTGGTGCCGACCAGTTCGGAGGCCGTATGGCCGGTCAACTTTTCGCAGGCACGGTTCCAGTGGGTGACGACATGATCCTTGTCGATGACAAAGGTGGGAATGGTGCTGCCCTGAATTATCTGGGCCATGACACGTTCACTATCGGCAAGTTGCTGCGCCTTTAACTTCAGTTCCCGGTTATGTTTATCCCGCTCCTGCTCGGCCTTTTGGTCCTCGGTTTTATCCCACAGGGTTTCGATGGCCCCGACAATGCTGCCGTCCCGGGCCTTGATCGGTGCGGCCGTGAAACAGCACCATTTACCTTCCTTGCCCATTACCGGGAAAACATTCCTCCGCCTCGTAGGCCCCTTCAATCAAGGCCGACTTGCGCCATCTGTCACCATACAGACGCTGGATTTCATCCTCTTCACTGGTACTGATCCAGGATCACGTCGGCCATGGTGGGTCTTTCTTCTCCCTAGAAGGGTTTCCATTGGTGGGTGGTTCCCAACAATTTCTTCAGCGGCCTAACCGGTCAGTCGTTCGCAGGCGCGGTTCCAGTGGGTGACGACATGGTCTTTGTTGACGACAAATGTCGGAATGGTGCTGCCTTCGATGATTTGGGACAATTGTTTTCTCGTGTTCGATCAGATCTCTTTCAAGATTTAGGGTATACTTGAAGCGCTGGTAGATAATTTCTCCCACCTATCGGAAAACTGCTTGAAGAGCGGCCGAATCCTGGTCAGGCTTGTTGTCAGCGCGGGCCAATGTTCTTTTATGGCGGCGCTTGGCTGCTTCCACTTGCAGGGAGTTCCAAAGGGATCCCGCTTGAATATGATCGAGCAACTTTAGATCGGCGGGCAGCTGTGTTCGCAGGCGCGAGGCCAGCTAAGCCAAAATCCGGGGTCAGTTCCATGAGGACGTCAAGTGTCCGGGATCTGAAAAAAGCTGTGGTAATCGGCAGTGTCAGGATGCCCAGCTGGCGGGCCAGCAGCATTCCTTCGGCCTCGCTGTTGAAGTCCGCAACCCCCAGGATGGTGGGCCGATCCGCATCAAAGTCTGCGTTGAAAAGCAACTGCAGCAAGTTCCTGCAGAAATTGCCTCCGCCGACAATCGCGATTTTCGATTTTAGGAATTCGTTCAGCAACCACTATCTCCTTGTTCAATCATGGCCTTACACTATCCCTATTTACTCTATGTCTCAATGGGAAAGACAAGGCCGAATTTTTTCCCTCAAAAAATAAACGAAGATCAGTGTCACGATGACAAAAACGGAATCAGAAACACCAGCGAATATTTAAGGATATAGCCGAAAAAGCTCGGCATGGGCGTGCCCGCTTCCTCGGCGATAGAGCGGACCATGAAATTCGGTGCATTGCCGATGTAACTGCAGGCGCCGAAGAAAACCGCCCCGGTCGAAATGGCCTTAAGGTAGATGGATTTTTCGGTCATCAACAGCGGGACGGCCTGGGCTTCTGTCATGCCGGCATAAAAACTGCCCAGGGCGCTGTTGAAAAATGTCAGATATGTCGGTGCATTGTCCAGAAAACCGACAGCGCACCTGTAACCAAAAATAATGACATGGCTCATTGACGGCTTGACAAAAAGGCCAGTGCGCCCTGGGCACCGGCTTTGAGAATCAAAAGGCAGGGAATCATGGTGATGAAAATGCCGATGAAAAGATAGGCCACCTCAATGATTGGGAACCACGTAAATTCATTGTCCTCTCTCAGGGAGTCGGGGTTATGATTAAAGAGAGCATGCCCATGGGAATTAACAGTCCGTCGCGGACCCAATCTTGTATCGCCCGATGGACACCGAATGTGTTGAGCTCACCCCAATCGACCAAGCCGCTCATGAGCACCGCCCCGATCACCCCCCCGAGGAAAAGGAAATTGTAAAGCCCTTCGAGCTTGAGGGGTTGTTTGACGTCTTTTTCATCAGGCGCTTTAACGCCTTCTTTGCGATAATGGTAGGTATCAAGGCCAAAATAGATTACCAAAAGCAGCACGGACACCAGGAGCATGTGTGGCATGATTTTAAAGGTCCAGAAAAACGTCACGCCATGGAGAAAGCCCAGAAAGAGCGGCGGGTCGCCGAGCGGCGTTAAGGAGCCGCCCACGTTGGCGACTAAAAAAATAAAGAAAACGACCATGAAGGTACGCTTGGAACGATAATTGTTGGCGCGCAAAAAAGGCCGAATCATCAACATGGCGGCGCCGGTGGTGCCCATCCAGGAAGCCAAGGCCGTGCCGATGATCAGCATGACGGTGTTGACCACGGGTGTGCCTCGCAAGGATCCGCGCAGCAGGATACCGCCCGATATCGTGTAGAGCGACCAGAGCAGGATGATGAACGGTACGTAATCGGCCAAGATGATATGCAAAATTTCATATAAGGCGGCCCCTTTGAAAGCGAATAGAAATGGCAGACCCAAGCAGGCGGCCCAGAAGGCGGAAAGTTTGCCAAAATGATGGTGCCAGAAATTGGGTGTTATAAGGGGTAAGAGGGCGATCGACAGCAGCATGCAAGCGAATGGAATACAACTCCAGAGCGGGAGGTCCTCTCCCAGATTGGCATGGCCATGCCCGCCGTCGGTATCCCCGGCATGGGCCGATGGGTGCTCAGGGCTTGCGTGGTGTTCAGTTACCGGTTGGCTGACTGCCATTTCTTGAGGGCCATGGCTCGGCGGCTCAGGCGCTGCAGCTGAAACCGGAATGGCCGACAGGCAACAGATCAAGCCCAGAAGGCCGGCGAGTTTAAGGATGACTTTCATTACCAGTCTCCTCCTTATTATATAGAACCAGGTCAAGATTCACCCAATGTAGTTACAACAAAGACCGTCAGGAAAGCAAGCCAGAGCTTGAAGGCCAGATGACATCGCCCGTGTTTTTTCTCCGACCCAAACCGAAGAAACGAACCGGGGCGCGAGAACGACAACCGGGAAAATTTGATGGTCCGGTTGCTGCCATGGATCCGGGTGCAGGTTTCTTGCTAGGGTTGATCATTATCAAAGCGGTCATCAAGGCGAAGGTCTGTAGCGCCCTATCGATCAGCAAGCGGTTCCCAGGCTGCAGAGCGCCGAGTCAGGCCAGCATGTCAGTGGTGCCAGCGCATCGCACCAACAAAAAAGAAAAACTCAAAAATCCCCAAAGAGGGAATGTAACCATATAAGATCGCGTCTGAATATACTACAAACGCCGGCCGCGTCAAGCGGCAAATAAACGCCGTAAATTGGGTGAATCGAATTTAGAAAATAAACATTGCAATTTTCAAAGTATATGCTATCAAGGTCATCTTGGAAATTCGGGGGAGCCGTGATCCACTGATAAAAGGCATCGGCCATGTTTTTCGATTACAAAAAAAACCAATCGTGGGCCGAACACCTTTCTATCGTGATGCAACTCGGTTTAACCATGGCCGGTTGTATCGGGTTTTGTTTCTTTATCGGCTATTATCTAGACAAATGGCTGGGGACAAAAGGCGTTTTCATCACGATTTTTATCATTCTTGGCGTCGTTGGCGGCGGCAATGTGGCCTACCGACAGATTCTTGATACTATCTCAGACGACCGTAAACGTCCAAATAATTCGAAAAATGGAAGCGGTTAGAGAAACCCAGAAAAAATTCGGTTCCCGTGCGATGCTAACCGCTATTGCACTGGGGTTTGTTTTAATCCTGGCGGGGTTTAAACCGGTGGGCAAAGGACTTGTCCTGGGAACGATCTTCAGTATTCTCAATTTTGTCCTAATTGGTGAATTGTTGCCGATGCGGTTGGGCCGGTCGAAGCGCAAGACCTTCTTGTTTTCACTCTCCTCTATCTTTATCCGTTATGTTCTCCTGGCAATTCCTCTGGTTGTGGCGTTCAACTACGAACAGTTCCATCTAGGGGGTGTCATTGCGGGTCTTTTCATGATCCAATGTGTCATTTTGACCGATGCCTTTATAAACAGGACGGCCATCTTTACCCGATAACGATGATAGGTCGCAATTTATGGGCGAACTAGGCAAAATTCATCAACTGGTGATTCCTTTTCTGGGACACGAAATCCGACTGAATCTGGAAGTGATTCTGATGACGTGGATTGTGTTTGTTCTGCTAATTATCTTCGGCATTGCCACCAGTCGCAAAAGAGAGCTGCGGCCAAGGCCGATGCAAGTTTTGGGCGAATTGTTTATCGCACAATTTTACAACCTCACGGAAGATGCCCTGGATAAGGAAATGGCTAAAAAATACGGCCCCTTGGTCTGCGCCTTGTTCATGTTCCTCGTTCTTTCCAACTGGTTGGGGATTATTCCGCATCTGGAGGAACCAACCAAGGATCTGAATACGCCTTTGAGTCTCGGCCTCATGGGTTTTGTCATCGCACACTATGCCGGTATCAAGACCAAAGGTTTCAAGGCCTATGCAAAAGAATATTTCGAGCCGATGTTTTTTATGATGCCGCTCAATGTGATCGGGGAGTTGGCTAAAATCGTTTCCATCTCTTTCAGGCTTTTCGGGAATATCATGGGCGGGTCGATCATCATTCTGGTCGTCTCATATCTAACTTACAGTGTCCTCCTGCCACCATTTTTAAATGCGTTTTTCGGTTTGTTTGTCGGAACGATTCAGGCGTTTGTATTCACCATGTTGACCATTGTCTATATTTCTGTGCAGATAAAGTAAACTATGGATATTGACGCATCTACATTTGTTCATTTAGCCGCGTATACCGGTGGCGGCTTCGCCATGGGGCTCGGTGCGATCGGTGCCGCGATTGGTGAAGGGTACACGGCCGGAGAGGCCAATTCAGCGGTATCGCGCAACCCGGAGATTTCGGGCGATATCTTTAAAAATATGCTTGTCGGGCAGGCGGTTGCCGAGTCGGCATCGATATTTGCGCTGGTTATCGCGATCCTGCTGCTTTTTTTGGATATAACCGGCGCTGTGTATTTGAAAGGAGCCGCCCTTTTAGGCGCGGGCCTGTGCATGGGATTGGGAGCCATCGGATCCGGTGTCGGATCCGGTTTTCCAGGCGGGCAGGCGTGTTTTGGAATATCCCGCCAACCGGCGGTTGCCTCGCAGTTGACCACCAATATGTTGATCGGTTCGGCCGTTTGCCAAACTCCGGCCATCTTTTCAATGGTCGTGGCCCTGATGCTGATGTTTATGAATTTTAGCGATATGCCCCTGTATCCGACCTGGGCAGCGCTGGTGGGCGCAGGCTTGAGTACCGGCCTGGCGGCCATCGGATCCGGCTATGGCGGAGGCGTGGCCGCCGGTGCCAGCTGTGAAGGGATTGCCCGTCAACCGCGATCGGTTGGTAATGTAACGACGACGATGCTGGTCGGACAGGCGGTTGCTCAGACGCCCGCGATTTTCGGCTTGTTGGTCAGTTTTATCCTGATGTTCAAGGCCTTTCCCGAATCGCAGGCCTTAAGCGCCTCAATGGCGTTGCTAAGTGCCGGCCTGTGCATGGGTTTCGGCGGTATCGGTCCCGGCATCGGTAACGGCCTGGCGGCTGAAGGCGCCGTGCGGTGGGTGGCCAGAAATACCGCGCATGCGGGTGAGTTAATGCGGATAATGTTAGTTGGCCAGGCGGTGTCACAATCAACGGCAATCTATGCCATGGTCGTGAGCCTGGTTTTAATTTTTGTGCTTTAGTTATTATTTTTTTGAGGAGGCGAAGATGGCGATAGAAGGTGCTGATATTGTAAAGGCAGCCGCGTTATTAGGCGCAGGCATTTCCATGGGGCTGGGCGCGATCGGTCCCGGCGTCGGCGAGGGGATGGTCGCGGCCAAGGCGTGTGAAGCGATCGGTAAAAACCCGAAAGAGGCCGGACTGCTGACGAGGACCATGCTGGTCGGTCAAGCCGTCTCGGAATCGACCGGCATCTATTCCCTGGTCATTGCATTGTTGCTCCTTTTCGTTGTTTAAGGCGGCGCTCTTTTTTCAATACCGCAAGGGTTACGAAAAGTGGCGGCCAGCCGCTGACAAGCGATGGAATTTATAGGCTCGTACGGCCTGCTTACCATCTAACGAGACGCCATGATCTTGGGTGAATAAAGGCAATGCAGATTATTTCCAACATAGCGCTCATCAGTATCAATGAGACGCTGATTGTCCAACTGCTTTCGTTCCTCATCTTCTTGTTTATTATCAACCGGGTGATGATTCGTCCGCTGCGGGGAGTCATGTCTGATAGGGAGCAACACATCGTCGATATCAAGGAAGCGATTGTCGAAGCCCAAAAAGACCTGGCTGAAAAGACCCGCCTGAGCCAGGCCAAAGAAAATCAGATGCGGGCGGAGGCCTTAAAATTCGAACACGCGATGGAAGCTGACGGCCAGGCGGACGCCATGGCGATCGTTGCTGAGGCTGAAACCGAGATTGCCCGCATGCGACTTGCTGCCCAAGGCGAAATTGACGTTCAATTGGCACAAGCGCGTAAAAAGATTCAGAAGGATTCAGAGCCCCTGGCTCGGCACATCATGGAAAAAGTGCTGAAACGGAGTATCAATCCATGAACAAAGGGTGTATGCCAGATCGATTCGGGTGGTTGCTAACGATTTTGGTCATCGGGCTGCTGGTTACCGGAACAGACGCCTGGGCTGCCGAAACGGCCGGCAACTGGCGGCCGATTTATGACCTGGCCATGCGCTGGGTTAATTTTATCATCCTGGCGGTTGTTATCGTAAAGTTTGGCCGCGCACCCCTCAAAAATTTTTTACAGGGCCGCCAAGCGGATATCGCCCGTCAAATCGAAGAGCTGGAGCAAGAAAAAAACGATGTGCTGGCCGAAGTCGATCAGAATTTGAAGGCGATTGACGCCAGCCAAGAACGTTTTGAGAATATGAAAACGCGTATCATGCGCCATGGCGAAAAACGCAAACACGAGATCATCGAGGCCGGCAAAAGGGAAAGTACAATCTTGATCGAAGGTGCCAAGCGCAAAATTGAAAATCAGATTCATATGGCTGAACAGCGCATACGGTCAGAACTGATCGATGCCGCTTTTGGGATTGCTTTGGAAAGACTCCCAAAGGTGGTCAATGCTGCCGACGACGAGCGTCAAATTGAGGCGTTCTATTCCGAGATCGCATCAAAATAATACGTGTTTGACCAATCGAACAAAACACCAAGAGCCCGGTTATGCCGGGCTCTTGGCAATTGTGGGGATATAGACGATGGATACCAACGATCAAGCCTTAGCACAACTTATCGACGATCCAAAAAATTACGACCTGATGTTCAACACGAGCCGGATGAAGATTGATGCAGCGGTGGAGGCGATCTGCGGTGCTTGGGCGGGTCAGGCAAAGAAGGTTTGAGCCGGCTGGCATGCGCAACGCCTGAAGCGGGTGGCGCAACGGCTAAAGATCGCACACGTTTTAGCGATTGTACCAGTAGGTTTTTAAGGCGGCCACGATGTTAGGATCGAAGTGGGTCCCGGAATTTTCTTCCAAGACTTCAAAGGCTTGTTCAGCTGATCGCGCTTTGTGATAGTGGCGCTGTGCGGTTATGGCCTCGAAAACATCGGCCACAGCCAGGATTTTGGCCATGAAAGGGATTTTGGCGTCCTGGTGCCCACTGGCATATCCGGATCCATCCAACCGTTCGTGATGACTGGCAGCGATCAGCGGGACCATCCGATATTTACGTGCAAAATGCATCTTGTCTAGAATTGACCGCGTAATGCTAACATGCTCCTGGATGTGGCTGTATTCCTCTGCATTTAATTTGCCTGGTTTTTTGAGAACCCGGTCATCAATGCCCAATTTGCCGTAATCATGAAGCAGGGCGGCGACATTTAGAACATCGAGTTCTTTGGGACCAAACCCCAGGGTTTTGGCAATCCCGACAGCAAATTCGGTCACATTTTTAGAGTGGCCGGCCGTGAAATGATCTTTGGCGTCGATTGAGGCGGCCATCACTTCCAGAATGCTCCTAAACTGGCGATCCTGCTCTTCAAACAGCATGGCGTTTTCCAAAGATATCGCCACACTGGCCGCAAGGCTTTCCAGCTGTTCGATGTCGGCGGCTTCAAAAGGCCCACCGGCCTTGTTCATGGCCTGGATAACGCCCAGCACATCACCCTCCTGGTTTTTTACCGGCATACCCAGAATGCAACGCGTACGATAACCGGTTTTTTGATCCGCGCGCTGGTCAAAGCGCGGATCGGTATAGGCGTCCCGAATGTCGAGGACCTGGCCGGTAATGGCCACCAGACCGGCAATTCCTAAATTCAGGCTTAAAGTGATTTTGTGTTCCTCCAGACCTTCAAAGACCTTGGAGTGCAGCAGCCCTTTTTCACGGTCAACAATGAATAGCGAACCGCGCGTGCTTTGGACCGCCTTCCTGAGGTCCGCCACATGGCGCTTGGCTTGGGCCAGCCCTTCCGGTGTGTTGAGGTCGATTGCGCTGAGTCGGTCGGTCGTTGTTAGGGCCAGCTGCTCGTCGGTCTCGGTAAACAACCCGGTCTTTTTATTCAACAGTTCAAGGGCCCCCTTGACCGTGCCATTTGGGTCAAAAAGGGGTGCTGCCAGAACGCTTTCCGTACGAAAGCCTGTTTTTTGGTCGAATTCGGGATTGAAACGGGCGTCTTCATAGGCGTTGGCAACGCTGATCAACTCGCGGGTAAGAACACAGCAGCCGACAATGCCCATTTTGAGAGCAATGGTGATGCGGTCACCTTGGAGGCCTTCGGCAAACTTGGTCCATAATTCCATCCGTTCCCAGTCAAGTAAAAAAAGGGTGCTCCTATCGGCGTTCAGCAGTTTCGAGATTTCGGTCATGATCAGCGGCAGCAACCGCTCCAGGTTCCGTTCCCTACCCAGGCTTTTGCCGATGGATACGTAGCGCTGCAACTGTGCGTTCGCTTCGTTAAGGTGCTCGATCGTTTGCTTCAGACGGTCGATCTCGTTAAGTTTTGCTGGCGGCATGCGTCTTCTCCTCAAATCTCTTTGAGCAATTTGTTGTCAGGTGACGCGGCGATTGTTGCACCCAATCGTTGGATGGCTTCCGATAGGGTGGCCAATTCGGGAGTCTGAGCGACGTGGATATTCTCGATGCCCTTGTGGTCCAAGGCGTCGAGCACGTATTTGATCGTAAACTGGTTGACATCGCGCGCCGGCTGATACGCGAGTTCTTGGGATTCTTCGGTTTCGATTTCGGCCACGATACCACTTTGCGTGAGGTTGAACAGGGTACTGCTCACCAGCCGAATGGGGACTTCCAGCTTATGTGAGATTGTTGAAGCGGTCAAAGGAGGCTGTTCGTTGATAAAATTTTTCACCAGCATGTGTGCGATTTGAAGCGCCAAGAGCTTTCTGAAACGATGACTAACATTACGTCGATCCGGTTCAAATTCATACGTATCAGCGTTTTGATGGGCAAAGCTTAATTCAGCACCGAACAGAACGATCAACCAGCTCAATTGCAGCCAGATCAGAAATAAGGGCAAAGCGGCAAAGCTACCGTAAATTGCATTATATTTGGCTACCAGGACTTGAAAGGTGATGTAAAACGATTGAAGCAGTTGAAAGGACGTGCCGGCCACGATGCCGGCCACGAGTCCGGACACGAAGTTTACTTTGACGTTCGGCATCACGAGATAGGCAAAGGTAAAAAGGGCCCAGATGATACAGTAGGGGGTCAGTTTGAGCAAAGAGAAGATAATCGGGCTGAAAAAGCCGATCAAGGCCACTTTGTTGGTAATACCGGTAACCTGGGTGGTGATGAAAACGGTGACGCTGCCGGACATGATAAAGAGCACCGGGCTGATCAACATCATGGCGAAATAATCACTGAATTTGCGCCAGAAGGTCCGTCCTTTCTTATTTTCCCAAATTTCATTAAAGGCCTGCTCAATGTGGCCCAACACCTTCATTACCGACCAAATGAGAATGATGACACCGATGCCGGCAATCATGCCGCCTTTGGTATTTTCAAGTAAGTTGCGGGCAAAATCAAATACCCGTACGAGGACTTCTTCTTGTCCGGCAAACCGTTTCAAAAGTTGTCTTTCGAGAATCAACTCGAAGCCGAACCCTTTGGCGATACCGAAGGCCAGTGCCGCGACCGGAACGATTGACAGCAGGGAATAGAAGGTCAGGGACGAGGCCCGCAAAAGGCACTTGTCTGCTATAAACCCTTGAACTGCTAAAAGGACGGTGCGGAGGATACGAATCGGGATCGATTTTTTGGGTGGTAAGCTTTGGGATCGAATGCGCCAGATATCGGTGGTAAGAAAATCGATCAACTTTTTGATCATGACAATGCCCCCTGGCTGAGGTGGTAAGGGACCTGTACGGGCGGCAGGCTCTTCAAGGCCGATATCACTATCATAATGCACTTTGGCGATCTGTGCAAACGATTAAAGCGCAAATGTCTTGATGGATACCTATAAGCCAGCGCGTGTCCATCCGCAAGCGGTTTGATCGAACACTTGGTATCAATGCTTCCCTTCGTGCCGCACTTAGCTGCGTTCGTATAGCCCCATCAAGGTGTGTTGGGCGAGGATATGGTTTTGCATGGCCGCTTCAACCTGGTGCTTGGTTGCCTTTTCTTTTAGATCCAGCATCGTATCTAAGGCATAGAGCTTAAAGAAGTATCGGTGTTCCCGGTCCGGCGGACAGGGGCCGTAATAATTCAAATTACCACCCGTGCCGACGCCCTGCGTTCCGCGCGGTTCCTGACCTTCAGCGATCGTTGTAAGCGAGGAAGCAAGGTTGAAGACAACCCAATGATCCCACATACCATCAGCGCGCAAATGTTTGGGCACATCCGGGTCGTCCATAATCAAAACCAGGCTGCGGGCTTCAGCCGGAACGCCTGAAATTTCTAAAGGCGGGCAGATATTGGGCCCGTCACAGGTGAATTTAGCCGGAATGCGGCCTCCATGTGCGAAGGCGGGACTGGTAAGTTGCATGGTGGACCTCCTTACTTGATCTTGAAACGCATTGTCGTTGGCCCATGTCAGAGGACGGGGGCTTTGATTAAAACAAGACGGAACAGGCTATTCTAAAGGCTGCCTTGCGGTTCAGGGAAAAAGGGTTGAAAGAGATGGCGCATATCGCGCAGGCTATCTTCGATCACGATGGGTAGATGTCGGGCGTACATGTCGAGCAAAATCAAGGCATTTACGGAAGCGTCGGTTTGTGAACCAGCACGCAGGCGTTCGGCGATTGATTCGTTGATCAACTGGATGTTGCGGTAAATGCGCGTGAGACCCTCCAGGTTGAAGTCAACCGGCGCTCCTTCCTGGTTTAAAAAGTATTGTGCCAGCAAATACATGGAGGCGGCGCGGTAGACCGTTTCTTCCACACTGGACAGGGGCATGTGAAAGCGCGCCATGGGCTTGAAAACGGCCGTATGCGGACAGCCACTGGTAGCGATTACCAATCCCATCATTGAACTGATGCCCTTTTGGGCGGTCGTGTCCTGGGCGACGAAACGCTCCGTCGTGGTCACTTCCACGCGAATCCGTTGAGAGGGTGCCAGCTTGCCGGAAGTGCTCACGATATTGACGAGGCTGAGTGACAGAGGGCATTGTGGATGGGTCCGGGGAGTAAGGGGACAGTTCGGACACTGGCGGAAGGTTAGTTCCGTCCAGGAGGGAAGATCAGACGGGCGGTTGTTGACCAGCGCCATCTTTTGGGGATCGATTTTCAAATCGAAGGTGCGCTGGTCGCCATCTTCCAGAATAAATCGATATCGCACCGAGAAATATTCCAATTTGTGTCACCCTTTCTCTACCAAAGCGCCTGATCGGCATCCTAAAGACAAATCACCAAACACAAAACACCAATTAGTGGGTCCGGGAGTCTGATTGGTCCGTGGGTTGTGAGCCATGGCGATTTACTTCCACGGTGATATGAACCAACTCTTCGAAGTCCTCCAGTAGTTGCTTATAAAATTCGGGAGCTTGGGGGTTGGGAGTTAAAATCGATATAATGCCCGCCAATTGGCCGGAACCGATGCGCCATATATGAATATCCGTAATTTTGCCGTCGGACTTGGATTCGATGCGGTCATAGATCTGTGACACGGTCTGAAGATCAACATCACGATCGAGCAGAACCTTGCTGGTGTCTCGCAACAGACCATAGGCCCAGCGAGCGATAATGATGGCCCCGACGATCCCCATGACCGGGTCCATCCAGACCCACCCCAAAGCCTTGCCTGTCAGGAGTGCGACAATGGCCAGGACCGAAGTCAACGCGTCAGCCAGAACGTGCAAATAGGCGGCTTTTAAATTGTGATCATGATGATGCGGGTGTCTGTGGGCGTCATGGCCGTGGCCGTGATGGGCGTGGTGCTGCAGCAAAAAGGCGCTGACCAGGTTGACCGTCAAGCCGATAAACGCGACAGCGATGGCTTCATTGAATCGAATCGTGACAGGCGTAAACAGGCGCTCCAAAGATTCGGCCGCCATTAGCACGGCAACCAGTGCCAGGACAACAGCGCTGCTAAACCCGCCCAAGACCCCGACTTTCCCGGTGCCGAAGCTGTAGCGAGGATTGTCAGCATGGCGCCGGGCAAAACGGTAGGCGAACAGCGTTATGCCAAGTGCGACGGCGTGGGTTCCCATATGCCAGCCATCGGCCAGCAAGGCCATCGAGCCGGAAAGCATACCAGTG
This sequence comes from uncultured delta proteobacterium, assembly GCA_963802265.1. Classification (GTDB taxonomy): domain Bacteria; phylum Desulfobacterota; class Desulfobacteria; order Desulfobacterales; family CAWDIC01; genus CAWDIC01. The sequence goes on along the minus strand of CAWDIC010000001.1, from coordinate 360,035 downwards.
GCGATCTCCAGCACCATGGTGGCCAAAGTCAACAGAATCACGCGTTTGGTGTTGCGCTCTCCCTGCCGGCTGCCTTCATGGAAGTCGTGACGGTGCCGCCATTTATCCAAATCGTAAGCGATCATCTCTTTTAAGCAAAATCCGAAATCCGAATCTCTATATTCGAAACGGTTCGGCAGGCTCACCGCTCTGAGCCAAGTCGAAGGGCAAATTTGAATATCACAAGGACCAAAACAAAGGCTCTAGCCAACAACACACTATACCAGTTCAAACGCTAATAATGAAGGGAAAAGACCCCCAGGCGGGTAACCTTTAGGGGGCGGGAATCGTTCCAACGGCCAGCAGAAGCCGCAACCCACCATGTTGCAACGGGTGTGTCCTTAGATCGAAAGGGAGCGCTTGCAACCAGTGTTCATGGGGGACCAGTAATGCGAACCGCCAACCCTTGAATGAGTGGATCAATTTGGTGCCGATGGCGCGCATGCGACGATGCGCCTCACGGTCGGTTCCGAGGCGACGACCGTAAGGCGGGTTCAAAACCACCAACCCGGTGCCTGGTTGGTCTCCATGGTTATCAATCTCAAAAAAATCGCGGCATTGCACGTTAACTGCCCCAGACAGACCGGCGGCTTCAATCGATCGGGCAAGGCTTTTGCAATGATCAGGATCTTTATCCGAGGCAAAAATGCGCGGCTGTTCAATCATTGTGATATGTTGAGCCGCTTCTTTTTTCAAAAAGGCCCATTGGCGAGGGCGAAAGGCCGGCCATTCCATAAAAGCAAAGGTGCGATGCCATCCGGCCGGAATATGCGCGGCAATCATCGCCGCCTCGAAGGCAAAGGTTCCGGTGCCGCACATTGGATCGAACAGGACGTGTGTTCCGTCATAACCAGCCAATGTCAAAATGGCACTGGCGATGGTTTCACGCAGCGGCGCCGGGCCACGATGTTTTTTGAAACCCCGTTTGTACAAATGGGTTCCACTACTGTCGATGGAGAGTGAAAAATTGTCATCGATTGCGCGCACGAAGATTTGTTGCTGGCGGTCCTGGACCGGCCGGGAGGCTGGTTGCAGCCCCCGACGGGACAGGCGGTCCAGGATGGCAGCCCGGCAAGCATCGCTGATTGCATCCGTGTGATAGAGCCGGGAATGGCGGGCCGTCACCTGAAAAGCGAGCGGATGCGTCGCATACAGGTACAACTCCCAGGGAAAGGCCGCGAGTTTTTTGTGAAGCTGCCTGAAATTGGTGGCGTGAAAATGAGTGAGGCGCATTAAGATCCGGTTGGCCGTCCGTAGGTACAGATTGGCAAGATAGCATACCGCCAGGCGGCCCGTGATTGCAATTCCACCGGGCACCATCTGGGCATGCTCAAGCGGTAAGGACAAGGCAATCAATTCGTCATAACACAGCGCTGTCAATGCCGGTGCGGTGGCGATGAAAAACGCATGCGAGCGGCCCCTGACGTGTCGCTTGATCCGTTTTTGCAGGGCGGGTATTGCCGGTGGTGTGGGTTGGGTCATATTAAATAAGGTGGCCAAGGGTTGTTGCGATAACTTGTGAAGGCCCCCAGGATGAAAGTTTTTAGCCGTTATCTTCTTGACGCATGAGGGCGGGGGCTTTGGCATCGTATTCCTGCTTGAGTTGCAGCAGGATGATTGCGCCAATTACCAGGATGCCGCCGAATATTTGCAAGGGGCCCATGCTTTCACTCAAAAACAGATACGAAACAATGCCGGCGGTTATCGGTTCAAGGGTCGCGGTAATACTGGCTCTGGTTGCGCGGATATAGTTGACACCCTGTAGATAAAGGCCGAAAGGCAAAAGGGTGCCGCAGATGCCGATATACAGGATCCAGCCCCATTCGAGCAGCCCGTAATCGTGCTGAAAGGCTTCCAGGGGCGGGTAGAAGATGTTCCAGACGATGCCTGCAAACAGCAGGGCGTAAAAAAGAACGGTCCAGGGGTTATAGCGGCGCATACCGTATTCCCCATGGATCGAATACCAGGCGAAGGTTACGGCCGAAAGGATGCCGCTGATGATGCCGGCCAGGTTCATGGTCAGCAAATCCAGGGTGTAAGCCCCGACAACCAGGTAGCAACCGCACGTGGCACCCAACAGGGCGACCAGGGTGGGCCAACTCAAACGTTCGCGGGCGAAAATCACAGCGTAAAGAGCGATAAAGGAAGGGGCCAGGTATTGCAGCAAAATGGCCGCTGCAACATGGATGCGACTGATCGCGAACAGATAGGTAAACTGGCACAATCCCATACCGACCGTTCCGAAAAGCGCGAAATAGAGGATATCTTCTCGGGCGATTTTGAGGCGGGCCGGCGAGCGAAGCAGCAGCCAGAAAAACAGGGCACCGACCGCGATGGTGAGTCGCAATTGCACCAGTTGAAAGGGTGTTACGCCGCTATTGAACAAAAACTTCGCCGAAGAGCCTGAAACGCCCCACAAAAGCGCGGCCAGGATGACGAAAGTATATCCTCTCCGGGAAAGTTGATCTGTTTTGACAGGTTGCATGTTTTAAAGACCGATTTGCATATGGCTTGTGAAGGCCGGGCAAAAAAGGTTGCTAATCATTTATATCAATACTATGGAAACAACGGGTATTTAACAGGGACGCTTAGCTTTGTAAATGGGTTATCGGAGAACGTAAGGCGTGGCCAGGGTTTTTTTTAAAAAATCGGTTTATGATTATAAAGTGCTAATGCCGGTTGTGCGCCAAATGATCGCTGATATCGGCGATCTGTCGATCAGGTCTCAATCGACGGTTTTGATCAAACCCAATCTGCTGCTGCCTGCCCGTCCTGAACGTGCCGTACTGACACACCCCAATATTGTGCGCGCGGTGGTCGAATATGTGCTCGACATGGGTGCGCGACCCCAAATTTCAGACAGCCCGGCCATGGGCCCCTTTGACCGTATTATCAGCATGGGGGGTTACGCCGAAGCGTTGAAAGGCTTGGACGTTGAGTGGAAGCCATTTAAGCAAACGGCCAAACTCGACATCGACATGCCCTTTGGGGCCATCGATTTGGCACGGGACGCGATTGAAGCCGATGTGATTATCAACCTGGCTAAACTTAAAACCCATTCACAGATGTATTTGACCCTGGGGGTCAAGAACATGTTCGGGTGCGTTGTGGGTTTGATGAAACCGGAATGGCATCTGCGCGCCGGTATCGATCGTGACAAATTTGCACGTCTTCTGGTTCAGGTCTGCCACAACCTTGCTCCGGCCCTTACCCTGATAGACGGTGTTCTGGCCCTGGAAGGCCAAGGTCCGGGCAAAAGCGGAACGCCCAGGAAATTGGGCATTGTTGTCGGCAGTCGCAGTGCCTTTGCAGCCGATAGGGCGATTTGCAAGTTTTTGGGAATCGAACCCGAAAAACTGGCAACGAATCGGGCCGCCACGCAGTTGGGATTGGTCGATGAATCGCTTTATATTGCCGGCGACTTTCATATGATCCATGACTTCAAGTTCCCGGAATTGGGGCCGTTGACTTTTGGCCCGGGATCTTTTCAAACGCTGGCCCGTCGGTATTTGCTGCAAAAGCCAGTCGTCGATGATCGGCATTGTGGTGTATGCAGTACGTGTTGGCAATACTGCCCCGCCCGGGCGATTATTCGCAGTCAACGTAAAATCAAGTTTGATTACGACCGCTGCATCCGTTGTTACTGCTGTCAGGAAGTCTGCCCGGAAGGGGCGATCAGAACCATCGAACCCCTCGCCGGGAAAGTGATACGCAAGATTATCAGTCGACGATAAGCGCTCTGGTGTGGTTGACATTGCAAACCGCTTTATATATCGTCGCACAATATCTTAAGGGCTATGGTTTTCAATTTGAGGGAGGTGAACGATGTCAGGTGTTAACAAGGCGATCATAATCGGTAGGCTCGGTAGAGATCCTGAAGTGCGTTATACCCCGGATGGGACGGCGATTGCAAATTTCAGTGTGGCCACATCCGAGGAGTGGAAGGATAAGGCCAGTGGCGAAAAAAGAGAACGGACCGAATGGCACCGGATTGTCGCTTTTCGCAGGCTGGGTGAAATTTGCGGAGAATATCTTTCCAAGGGACGGCAGGTATATATCGAGGGTCGGATTCAGACGCGCGACTGGGAAGACAAAGACGGCAACAAACGCTATACCACTGAAATTGTCGCCTCCCAAATGCAGATGCTCGGATCAAGAGATGCGATGGATGGGCAGCGAACCTCACCAGCGTCTGATTATCAGAACACGCCGGATGTTGCCAGCCAGGATGACGATATTCCGTTCTAATAGGCGTCTTGCGGGCCTGTTGGATTTAACCGGCATCTGATGACCGTCTGAGCTTCCTTTTGATGGCCATACCGATCTTTTCCATGGTAAAAGGCTTTTTGATATAAGGACCGGCCCCCAACCGCAGGGTTTCACGGACACGGCTGGTCTCCGAAAATCCGCTGGCGATGATCGCCTTGACCTGGGGGTCGAGGTTGAGCATGCGCTTGAAAGTGTCTAAACCATCCATCCCCGGATCCATGATCATGTCCAGAATCACTAGGTCCACCGGGTTGTGCTGCATATAAGCAACGGCCTCTTCCCCGCTGGCAACAGCCGTAACTGAATAACCCAGCCGGGTTAATATTTCGGATGAGATGTCGCGCTGTTCCGCAATATCGTCCACCACCAGAATCGATTCGCCCTGACCCGCATAATCTTGAAGAGCCGGTGGCGAGAGCTTCACATCAAGTGTCTGACGGGTTACTGGAAAATAGAGCTTAAAGGTCGTCCCCTGGCCTTCGCTGCTATGGATATCAATGTAACCGTTGTGATCCTTGATGGTACCCCACACAACGGCCATTCCCAGGCCGGTGCCGCTGCGGCCCATCACTTTTTTTGTATAAAACGGTTCGAAGATCTTGTTTAGATCTTCCGGCGCGATTCCCATTCCGGTGTCCTGAATTTCGATCAACACATAGTCGCCTTCCCGAACGTCATCATAACCCCGTATCGGACGGTCCACATACCGATTCATCGATGCAATCCTGATTGTGCCACCGGTGACCATGGCTTCGGCGGCATTGGAGACCAGGTTCATCAATGATTTGGAAAGATGGAGCGGAGATCCCGAAATGTTTAGGAGCTCCGGATCCAAGTCGGTTTCCACGCGCACATTCGGATAAAAGGACAGCAATTGGTCGCATTCAGGGCTGTTCAAATATTCCGTGATGATATCGTTCAAATTGGCCACTTCCTTAACCGCAACGCCCCTGCGCGCCAGGGTAAGGAGGTCCTGGACAATGGCGGCCGCCTTGTCGCCGGATTTTTTTATCGTCAGAATCGGTTTGCGCAGGGGGCTTTCCGGAGGCAGATCGATAAGCAGCAGTTCAGGATAACTGACCAGACCGGACAGGATGTTGTTGAGGTCGTGGGCGACACCGCCGGCCAGCGTTCCGATGGCCTCCATGCGTTGGGCTTGCTGCAACTGGATTTCAAGGTGCCGTTTTTCTGTAACGTCACGGGCCAGGACTCTAAAGCCGATGGGAGCGCCTTGATTGTCATGGATCAAGGCCACGGTTGTGGCGACCGTGATGGTTGTGCCATCTTTGGTGCGAATCGGATGTTCAAAACCATGGATGGGTTTGCCGGTGTTGTAGATACGGTTGTAAGTTTTAAAAATAGCCTGGACGATTTCGTCATTGCCTTGGAAAAAGGTTTGATAATTAACACCCAGTAGCTCTTGAGCCGGATACCCCACCAGCGCGCAAAAAGCGTCGTTAAAAAAAACCAGGTTGCCGGCCAGATCGACTTCAAAGTAACCCTCAATCATATTTTCCAGGATCGATCGATATTTTTCCTCACTCGCCCGTAGGGCCGTTTCAGCGTCCAGGCGCTCGGTGATTTCTTTGCGCAGATTGACATTCGCATTTTCAAGTTCGAGCGTTCGCGCTTTGACCATTTCCGACAGGTGATCCCGATGTTGGGCCAGTTCCTGTTCCAAGGCTTTGGCTGTCGTAATGTCATGGATTACGCCGACAATCGCTTTCTGACCGGTTTCAGGATCGACGAAGCGTTTTTTTTGGGTCGATATGAGATGGGTTTTTCCTTGGGCGTCGGTCACTTGTCCTTCAGAAACAATCTCCTTCTCGGTGTTGAGCACGGCCTGGTCAGAGGCGTGAAATTTATCGGCCTCTTCCTTTGGAAAGAGTTCATATGAGGTTTTACCTAAAGCCTGCTGCTTGTTAAACCCCAGCAGGTCGCAATACGATTGATTGATCGTTTTTAACCGATGCTGATCGTCCTTGACGATCACTGGATCTGCGACCGAATCGATGATGATATCGAGATATTTTTTAGACACATGTTCTTTTTTACGGATTGCCTGCAAATTCTCGAGAACCAGATTGAAACTGGCCGTGAGTTTACGAAATTCCGCGTAGGGGATGCCTTCTTCGCTTAAGAAGCGATCGGATGGATCTTTGGAAATATCCAGGGCCTGGTCGGCCAGCTTTTTCAAAGGTTTGCTGACCGCATGGCCAATCAGCAAAGCCAAAAACAACGTGGCTACAAGAAGACCCACGCCAACAAGGATGAGTTTCTTTATGAGGGCGGTTTTCTGCTGGATCAACGGAATCGCGGAGGCTTCCAGCAGCAAATCCGGAAAGGCTTTGAGCGCCATCAGGCTTTCGAAGGGCACCGTTGTGTCCGTAGGTCCCCATAGCTGGGTTTGGCTGCCCAAAGGCAGGCCGGATGAAGGCGCCGGAAAGCGGACCAGGGTAAGCATATCGATAAGCTGGTCCGAATGACGGACCAACAAACGTTTGCATAACGGGGTATTATGAAAGCGTTCCCAGAAGGCAGCGTCTTGGGACCAATCATATATGGCGTAAGCGGTCCCGAGGCGTTCGCTTTTGCGGTAGATCGGAAAAGCGATGAGCGTGTGAGCCGTGTTAGCCAATGCGATGAATTTCCGGTTTTGGGGTTCGCGTGTATGATGTAGGGCTTCAAGGATCGGTTTTAGTGCCTGGTATGGTTGTGGTAGCGATGGAATATAATGGGATGTGCGCGTGTCCTGGATAAAAAAGCGGGTATGGTCAGTCAGTGGCTTCAAGTGGCGCAACCATTCTTCGATCGGCTGGGTGGCCCTCAACATCAAGTTGACGCGCAGGGGGTTGTTCAGACTCACTTCTTTGAGTTGCATCTCCAAAAGATTGAACTGGTCTCTCAGCATGATCGCGACTTCGGTCTGACAGACTTTGAGTTCCGTGTGGTATCCCCTTTGCATTGAAGCGCTGAGAAATTTATACAGGCTGCCAATGATGACGGTCGTCGATAACAGGACAAATCCAAGAGCGATGCAAGCAATAAAGCGTGAAAATTTGGATGTCATGGGGTTCCTCGAGGTACTAGGGTTGGACAATCTCGTCGGCTGTCAGGAGGATTTCATCCGGAATAGCGATGTTCAAGTCCTGCGCCCGGGTTAAATTGAAGGCCAGCAAATACTTGGCAGCCTCTTCAATGGCCAGAGCACCTGCCCGATGACCCCTCAGAACCTTGACAACCATTTGGCCGACTTGATGCCCCATGGCATTCAAATCGACGGCCGCGCCACCAAAAAGACCTAACCGCACCAATCCGAGGTTAAGCGCGATTTCGGGTTTGCGGGAATTGGCGATGGCCCATTCAAAAATCTGAGGTGTTGTGTAGGTCCTGCCCTTGCGGTTTTTAAGTAAGAGGACGGCCGGGTAAGTGACGCCAATCAAAGGGTTCTGATTGGCTGCGGCGATTTCACGATGGAAGTCTTCCCAGGTTTGAATTATTTTTAGTTCCCAGGCAATGGGAACCGCTTCATTGGTGAGTTCCAATTCAATTTGACGAAAGATCGCTTGGCCGGTCGGGGAGGGGTCGGTTAAAAACAGGGCCTTTTGAACCTTCGGAAACATACGGGCGTGCACGCGCAGGGCCTTGGCGATGTGTAATCTCTCGTAAACACCTGTGATGTTGTGGCCCGGATTAATTCGGGACTTCATAAAGGTGACTTGCTGGTTGTAGCTTTCAGGTTGGCCATTTAACCCGGAAAAGACGATATCGATATCGGTATCCACCAAACGCAGGGCAACCGACTTGAAGGCGTTGTCATCCAACGTGACGAGGATGGCGGGGTTAAAGGCGCCAATCCGATTTAAAGCGATGTCGGCCTGTCGCTGAATCAAGCCCAAGGTGTTGTTTTTACGTTTGGTATCCATATAGTATACGTCGAGATCCAGGTTTTTGTTCGGATGATAGCCAGCCTCGCGCAAAGCAGTGATGATTCCATCGTGTTGCGGTTGTCCACAAACATTTTTGCTTTCGTAACTATGTAGGATAAAGAGCTTAACCGGAGATTCGGCGGCATCCCCGTTGCTGTGACCGACAAGCAAGCACAGGGTGGCAAGGATCATTGTGAAACAATAGGGTGTGTGCTTTAACGGCTTCGAAAAATTCATAGATGATATATTTTGAATTCAGAGAAAAAATAAAGTCAAGCGATATGTTCATATTTTGATATTTCGGAAGAAGTCATTCAAATGCTGTCGCTTAAAGGGTGGCAGGATTAAATCATTACGATGGGCAAAAACGAGAGGCCGCGAGCTAACGGCAACGCTAGATGAATCGAACGGGGCCGCTTATTGACTTTGGGTATGGGGTTGTCTATGATTAACCTTAAGGAAGCGGATCAGGTCTCTTTATTTTCCTCGATCTTATCCGTTTCGGTTTTTTCAACTTTGTTGGTTGCGTCGTTGGTTGCGCCTTTGAAATTGCGGATGGCTTTGCCCATCCCCGCACCGATTTCAGGCAACTTGCCCGCCCCGAAAATAATCAGAATGATCACTAAGATAATGATAAGTTCGGGCATTCCGATTCCAAACATATGAACCTCCTATTGGTCGGGACCGGTTTGTTTCAACTCGTCAACCAACCGTTTGAATTCTTTTGATTTTAAATAGCGGTCAATGGTAAACTGGTAATCGATCCAAGCCTTCCACAATTCGCGCCAGTCATCATTGTGCCAGTAGCACTTGGGGTTGCCGCCACCTTTCAAATGCTCAATATAATCGATATATTCCTCAGAGCAGCTTTCGCAAAACCGGTAGGGGACCCGAAGCTCGTAAAGTTTCTGCTTGCTCGGACTCATCTCCATGCCGATCTGGGTGCCACATTTTTCACATTTGGACGCACAGTGGGTGCAATGAAAAATTTTTTGTACCGCTTGGATCTTGCGCCGACGGTCCAAAACTTCCTGTTTTTCGTGGGAGTTCTGACGCTTTGCTTTTAGGGAGATAATATCCGCCACAAATACACCTTGCCTTGATGTGATTATGCTTTATAGCTGAATATAGCATTGGGTCTGGAGGGTGTCAATCTTTTACAAGTTGTCAAAAAAATTCAGGTGGTTGTTCCCGAACAAGCCTGATCTTTTGGGTTTTCCAATGTTATTTAGGGCCTATCCATAAATGGCCGAGTGTATGTTTCCAAACCAGAAAGGCAAATTGTCGCTCAAGGTCAAGGAAATCAAGCCATTGGGCGGAGGCGTACTCAGGTACGCCGCACAAATAATTGTGAAGACGGACGATGCGATGGGGCGCAAAGGCGATTTCTGGATGAAAACTAATTCACTTGACAGGTACCAAGCGAATATGAAAACAGGTAGCCAAATGCACGGACTGCTTGTAAAGGTTCAATACACAAACCAACAAAGGTGTTGTACGAATTTAATGAGCGCGGCATTGCCTTGTCGCTAAATATGACTGGCATTGGGGTCCACTAGAGGAGGAAGGATATGACCGTAAGGTTTAAAGCCGACTGCCTGCCCGTTTTGGTCGGCAGTTTACCGCTTCAGAATCACGCCGAAGCGCTGGAACTGGTACTGCGCTATACGCCCGAGGTGCCCGTGTGGGTACAGTTGCCTTTTTATCACCAGGAAGGCATGCTGGCCCAGTTCACACCGGGACTGCCGGGGCTGACCGCGACACCGGAAAAAATATGGGTCGACACCTCCGGGCAAGATTACGAAACACAATTGCTGGCGTTTTTTGAGGATTTTTTGGCGGTTACGGATGGTGGTGGATCCCTTGAAAAAACGCGTTTTGCTTTGACGCCGGAAACAGCTGCTGGTTTTTTTGTTTTTATGGAACGGATCGCAGGGATGGCCAATCCACCCAGCGCTTTAAAAGGCCAGGTAACCGGACCGATTACTTTCGGTACGGGGGTCAAAGATCAGCAGGCGCGCGCTCTTTTTTACGACGACCAGGCCCGTGAGGTTGTCGTAAAGCTGCTGGCCATGAAAGCACGCTGGCAGGTTGAAAAGCTATCACGGTTCAATTGCCCGGTGATCATTTTTATCGATGAGCCGGCGCTGGCAGGCTATGGTTCGTCGGAGTTCATCAGCATCAGCCGCTCTGAAATCAGTGCGTGTCTGAATGAAGTTGCCCGGGCCATTCAATCGGCCGGGGGGCTGGCCGGCGTGCATGTATGTGCCAACACCGACTGGTCGCTGCTCCTGGAATCGGAGATCGATATCGTCAATTTCGATGCCTACGCCTATTTTGACCGATTTATCCTTTATCCGGAATCGATTGAAAGGTTCTTAAACGCCGGTGGGATTCTGGCCTGGGGCATCGTACCAACGCTAAAACCCACAGAGATCGAAAAAGAGACCGTTGTTTCCTTGTTGGAGCAATGGCGCTCCAAGGTGGCTGCCATTGAGGCGCTGGGTATCGAGCCATCTGTATTGCGGGCCCAATCATTGCTGACACCCAGCTGTGGAACCGGATCGATCAGCCTTGAACATGCCAAGAAAGTGCTTAAATTGACAAGAGATTTGGCCGCTGCCGTGAGGCAAGAAAGTCGCTAGCCTAAATTCTAAATTGAACGTTTCAAATAATAAAGAGGAATTCAATGAGTTACAAGCGATCGGATGACGGTTTTAGCGGGGCGACCCGTTATGTTTTAGATGATGAGCTGGCTAAAATTGTAAACATATCGATGGCATTAGAGATGCCCTTGCTGCTAAAAGGCGAACCGGGAACCGGCAAAACCATGCTGGCCCATGCGATTGCGGAAAGCCTGGATATGCCGCTGATCGTCCTGAACGTGAAGTCAAGCATGAAACTGATAGAGGCCCTCTACCAGTATGATACCCTGACGCGTTTAAACGACAGCCGTTTTGGCGATTCGAGTCGTGATGTCAGCAATATCGAAGACTATATCAAAATGGGCAAAATCGGCCAGAGCTTTACGGCCGAGCGGCGGACCGTCCTTTTAATCGATGAGATCGATAAGGCCGACACGGATTTCCAGGACGACATGCTGGATGTTCTTGATCAGATGGAATTTGACATTATTGAAATCGATAAAACCATCCAGGCCAAAACACGGCCGGTCATCATTATTACATCCAATGCTAAAAAGGATTTATCCGACCCTTTTTTGGGTCGCTGCAATTTTCATCATATTGCATTCCCGGAGCCCAAAATGATGCGGCGCATTATCAAAGTCCATTTCCCCAAAATCGATTCGAACCTGATCGAGAATTCTATCACGACTTTCTACCGCTTGCGTGAATTGGATGCCATCGAGAAGAAGCCGGCCACCCGCGAACTAATCAATTGGATCAGGGCCTTGCAGGCCGATCCCGACTTCAATCCCAAGGCGCTCGTCAAAGGTGAGATTCCGTTTCTGGGGGTGTTGTTTAAAAAGAGCCAAGATTATGAGCGTGCCAATGGGGCCGTAAATCGGCGCCGCCTTTTTTAACTGATTTCGTATTGTTATCCGCATATTGTGGACAAATTGTTGACCCAAGAGCGACCTGGTCGCGTCTTATAAAATCGTGAAACGATTTTATGTTTATAAATTTTTTCTATAAATTACGAGATGTTGGGGTCCCTATCAGCCCGACCTCATTTTTGACTCTGCAAAAGGCGTTGAGCAAGGGCTTGATAGGCTCATTGGACGATTTTTATACATCCTCGCGTGCCATTTTAGTGAAAAGTGAAAGGTATTTTGATCTGTTCGATCAGGTCTTTGCACACCATTTCGAAGGGGCCGAACTTCCGGACGTGGAAGGTTTCGAGTTGGACGAGATGGCCCGTGCCTTGCTGGAAGAATGGCTGAAAGACCCCGAAGCCCTGGCGCAGGCGTTGGGAATGGACCCCAAAGAGGTCAGCAAACTCACGCCCGAAGAGCTGATCGAATATTTCAAAGAAAGGCTTAAAGACCAAGAGGGCCGCCATGCCGGGGGCAGCAAATGGATCGGGACCGGTGGCACTTCACCGGTGGGACATTCCGGGAACCATCCGGGCGGCATGCGCGTGGGAGGTGTTTCGCGTAACAAATCGGCCGTCAAAGTGGCCATGGACCGGCGTTATAAAGACTATTCGAGGACCGGACCTTTGACGCAGGCTTTGATCGGTGAGGCGCTCAAACGCTTACGCCATATGCGGCCGGTAGGCCCCAAGGACCAGATTAACATCGATGCCACGATTTATCGCACCATGAAAAATGGGGGCGAAATTGAAATCGTCTTCGACCGGAGTCTAAAAGACCGACTCAAGGTCATCCTGGCCATTGACAATGGGGGCTGGTCAATGGATCCTTACATTCCGGTGGTCCAGACATTGTTCGATTACGCCCGCGCCCAGTTCAAAGACGTGAAGACCTATTTTTTTCACAACACGATTTACGATACCCTTTGGTCCGATTCTGCGCGCTATCGCAAACCCAAAAAAATCGATGACTTCGTCCGTTTGGATCCGGACACCCGTTTGATTCTGGTTGGGGATGCCAGCATGGCCCCCTATGAACTGATGGCAACCGACGGATCGATCCACATCGAAGAGCGCAGCGGGCTGCCGAGTATCGAGCGCCTCAGATTTTTGGCGGAAACTTTTCCATATTGTGTTTGGCTCAATCCCGCCCCCCGACGCATGTGGAATTACACCCGCACGATTACGGTCATTCGCGATATTTTTCCCATGTTTGAGTTGACCCTGGACGGATTGGATGAGGCCATCGCTCGGCTCATGGGGGGATAGCGGCTATCTCAACAAAGCGTACGGTCGCTGAGCAGGTTCGCAGCAAGGCTTATTGATCAATGCCATAGAGACGACAGGTGTTTTCCCAGACTCGGGCGGCCAGTTGTTCCGGATCTTGCTGGCGAACCTGGGCCAGCTTTTGCAAGACCGTTTGTACGAAGGCCGGTTCATTGCGGCGGGTTTTATTTTTATGCGGTGTCGGTGTGAGAAAGGGCGCGTCGGTTTCCACCAGCAAGCGGTCGTCCGGAATCAGAGGAACCAGACGGCGCAGGTCGGCACCGCGACCCGCGATGGTTAGAATGCCGGTTATGCCGATGTAAAGGTTCATCTCGAGGTACTGTTTCAATTCGGAGGCATTGCCGCTAAAACAGTGTACAACGCCGCGACCGTTGGCAGCAAAGCTGCTTTGCAACATGTCTATCAAGCGACCGCGCGAGTCCCTTTCGTGAATAATGACCGGGAGCATCAACTCATCCGCGATCTGCAATTGGCGTGCAAACCATTTCTCCTGGTCTGATTGCGGGGAATACATCCGGTTGTAGTCGAGGCCGGTTTCACCCCAGGCGCAGACCTTGGGGTGACGGGCCAGCTCTTTTAGATCCGCCAGTATCGTTTCACTACAGTGGCGGGCGTCGTGCGGGTGAACACCGACAGCGGCATAACAAGCGGTGTGGGTTGATGCAATTTCTATCGCTTTGGAGGCACTCGCGAGGTTAATACCGGCGATCATCATGCCCTTGATTCCGGCCCGGTCCGCGCGCTCAAGCACTTCAGCCCGGTCTTTGTCAAACGAGTGGTCGTCCAAGTGGCAGTGGCTGTCAAACAATTGCATTTAAATTTTGGTGTAGCACTAAAAAAGCGTCGGGGCAATACTTTGAGCTTGCTTTCTTAATGAGTAAATGCTTAATATATCTTTTTTAGAAACAAAGACAGGGGCGCAGCGATTACCAACGCAGCGGCAACCTGTAGCGACGATCGGAGGAAATTATGTTTAAAATCATTCGAAGAGAAGAAATGGCACAGGGAACGGTAATATTGAATGAAATTGAAGCCCCCCTGATTGCTAAAAAAGCCAAACCCGGCCAATTTGTGATCCTGAAGGCCAACGAAACCGGTGAACGGATTCCCTTGACCATGGCCGATACCGATGCGGAAAAGGGTACCGTTACCGTTATCTATATGGTTGTGGGTAAATCGACAGCCCTTTTCAAGGACTTGCAGGTCGGCGATGCCTACCAGGACGTGATCGGGCCGCTTGGCAAGGAAACCCATGTCGAGAAGGTCGGAAAAGTGGTCTGTGTCGGCGGTGGTACCGGTGTGGCGGTGCTGCACCCGATAACCAGGGCCTTTAAAGAGGCGGGCAACGATGTGACCTGCATCATCGGGGCGCGCAACAAAGATCTGTTGATATTGGAAAAAGAGATGCAGGCGGCCTCCCACGACCTGCGCGTTTGCACGGACGACGGTTCATACGGTCACCATGGATTCGTGACCGAAGTGATGAAAGAGATTTTGGATCAAGGTGACGTCGACATGGTTGTTGCCATCGGCCCGGTTATCATGATGAAGGTCGTGGCCGGTATAACCAAGGAGTACAACGTCAAGACCCTGGTCAGTTTAAATCCCATCATGATTGACGGTACCGGGATGTGCGGCGGGTGCCGGGTGACGGTTGGCGGCAAAACCCGTTTTGCCTGTGTGGATGGACCGGAATTTGACGGGCACTTGGTCAACTACGACGAACTCATGCTCCGGTTAGGGGCTTATCTGGGTGAGGAAAAAGTCAGCCACGATCACTACTGCAATGTTCGAGGTACGTAACCCGCGTATAGGCACGTGAACATTCAAGAAGCGATTTTAGCACAAAGCCGCCTGCTATAGAGTCGGTCGGTACGAATGGAGGAAAACATGGCAGAAAAGGCCGCTGTAAAGAAGAAGAAAGAAAAAATCGCGCGTCAGCCCATGCCCGAGCAAGAGGCAGCAGTCAGGGCCAAAAATTTCGAGGAAGTGCCTTTCGGGCTCAGCCCGGAGGCTGCTCAAAAAGAGGCCCAAAGATGCCTGCAGTGTAAAAAACCGGCATGTGTGCAAGGTTGTCCGGTTGAAGTCGACATCCCGGGATTTATCGGTCTGATCAAAGAAGGGGATTATACCGGGGCGATTGCCAGAATATGGGAGAAAAACGGACTTCCGGCTGTTTGTGGACGTGTTTGCCCGCAGGAACTACAATGTGAGGGCGTTTGTATTGTCGGCAAGAAGGGCGATCCGGTGGCAATCGGCAATCTGGAGCGGTTTGTGGCCGATTATGAGAGGGCCAATCAAAAGGCCTCTTTACCGACCAAAGCGGAGCCAACGGGTAAAAGAGTCGCGGTTGTGGGTTCTGGCCCCAGTGGGTTGACCGTGGCCGGCGACCTTCTTTTGAAAGGCCATGACGTTACGATTTTCGAGGCTTTTCACAAACCGGGTGGCGTTTTGGTCTACGGCATCCCTGAGTTCCGACTGCCCAAAGAAATCGTTTTTTCCGAGGTCGCAGGTCTGGAATCCCTGGGTGCCGATTTGGAGTGCAATGCCGTCATCGGGCGGTCGATTACGCTGGAAGAACTATTCGAGGAAGGCTATGATGCCGTTTTCCTGGGCGTCGGGGCCGGTCTACCCCGCTTTCTCAACATCCCCGGCGAAAATCTGATCGGCATCTTTTCGGCCAACGAGTATTTGACGCGGTCCAATTTGATGAAAGCCTATCGGTTTCCGGAATACGATACCCCGATCATCCAAGGTAAAAATGTTATCACTCTGGGCGCCGGCAACGTGGCCATGGATTCCGCCCGTACAGCGCTACGACTGGGGGCCGAAAAATCCCGAATCGTTTATCGCCGTTCACGCCAGGAAGTTCCGGCCCGGGGCTGCCGAAGTACACCATGCCGAGCAAGAAGGCGTTGAATTTCACTTCCTGACGGCCCCAACCCAATTTCTCGGAGATGAAAAAGGCCGCGTGATTGCCATGGAAGGCCTCAAGATGGAGTTGGGCGAGCCAGACGAGTCCGGGCGCCGTCGGCCGATTCCGATCGAAGGCTCCGAATTCAAATTGGATTGTGATTTGGTCATCATCGCGGTCGGCGCTGGCGCCAACCCGCTGCTAACCCGGTCGACCGAAGGGTTGAAACTAAACAAGTGGGGCTACATTGTGGCCGATGAAAAAACCGGCAAAACCAGCCGCAAAGCGGTGTGGGCCGGTGGCGACATTGTGACCGGGTCCGCAACCGTCATTCTCGCGATGGGGGCCGGTAGAGCCGCTGCCAATTCGATTCACGATTACCTGACTTGGGGCTGGTAGAAGCAGTTTCGAAACCTCCCCTCGGGTCCAATCTCAGCGTTGGGCGTTCGGTTCAAATCCTCGAAATACGATAGTATTCCTTCGGTTCGAACCTCTCGTCCGCCTTGACCTTGAACCCGATTAAAGGTTTTGAAACCACTTCTAAACACTCGAAGCTGCCTTAAAATAATCATTAGATAAGATTGTATAACGATTTTATTGATGGCCAAACAGGGCCGTTCGGATCGATTCAGATCCGGACGGCCCTGTGTTTTGTTGCATTTCCAGTTTTGGATGTTATTATATTTCGTACTAAAGATGCGAAATCCCATTTCCTATGAATTAGACGACGGCCACCCGCAAGCACGCAAGCGCTTTATTCAGCAGTTGTTTGATGCCATCGTTCCTACATATGATCTGCTCAACCGGGTATTGTCCATGGGGACTGACGTGATTTGGCGGCGGAACATTTTTCGGCACATCTCGTCGGTGCAAGGACAGGCGATAATTGATCTGTGCTGCGGAACCGGAGATCTTTCTGCGCTGATGCATCATAGAGGCGGAAACGTCGTATCGCTCGATTTTTCATTGAAAATGCTCCAACGGGGTGTCCACAAAAAGGCCTTGCCGGGCCGACCGCTGGCAGCCGACGCAAGCTTGCTGCCCTTTAAACCGCAAACCTTTGATGTCGCCTGCATCGCCTTTGGTATCCGCAATATTCCGGACATCAACATTTTTATCGGTGAAGTAAAACAAGTTCTCACACCGGGTGGCAAGCTGGTTGTTTTGGAATTGACCCGGCCCCAAAATAAACTGGTACGGACGTTTTATAAATTATACCTGGATCATTTACTTCCGTTAATCGGAGGCTTGATCTCAGGTCAGCCGCTGGCGTACCGTTATTTATCCCGTACGATTGCCACGTTTATCGAGCCGACCGACCTGGGCCGGATGTTGTTCCAAGGCGGGTTTGCCAATGTTCAGCATTTTCCCCAGACTTTCGGCATCGCAACCATTACCGTGGCACATAAAAGGAGCGCATGACGGAACGCGATTTGGCCTTTTCTACCTGTCCCAACGCCATGTTATTGACGGAAAAATGCATGTCCAGGTCGATTTAAAAGCTCACTATAAAACCGATAGAAAGTAAGACGCTGTAAATCAGAGAAAGCCCTGCGGTTTTAGCCAGCATGATATTCAGGCCGGGATCAATGTTGCTTCTCAAGACGGTCCGGATGAGAGAAACCGCCCATGGCAAGGACAATAAAGGGAGGAGCATCCAGAACGACCCCCAGCCGATCATCCAGACAATTAAAAGTAAGCCATAAGAAAGCGCCAGCAAAAGAGCATATTCTATTTTGGACAGGTATTCCCCCAGGATCACCGCCAGTGTGTTTTTACCGACTTTTTGATCCGTACGAATATCCCTTAAATTGTTGATGACCAGAATCGCTGTAATGGGCAAACCGACGGCTGCGGCCATAAAAAAAACAAGCCATGTTAACTGCAGGGCCTGTACATAATAAGTGCCGCAGACAGCCACCAACCCGAAAAAAATAAAAACAAACAGATCTCCGAGGCCATGCGATGCCAATGGAAAGGGCCCGCCACTGTAACCAAGGGCTGCTAAAATGGAGGCCGTTCCGATAAAAATCACCGGCCAGCCACCACGCATCATCAGATAAAACCCTATGCAGGCTGCCAAACTGAAGGTCAGCATCATGGCTGATTTGACGCCAGCAGGGGAAATCAAACCACTCTGGGTGACGCGTATGGGCCCTAATCGTTCTTTTGTATCGATGCCTTTGATGCCGTCAAAATAATCATTGGCCAAATTGACGCCGATCTGCAGCAGGAGTGAGATTCCAAGGGCGGCGAGTGCCGGAATCAAGGCAAACAGGTTGTCGGCAAAAGCCAGGGCGGAACCCACCAACACCGGGCCCACGGCAGCCGGTAAGGTCTTTGGCCTTGTCGCCAGAATCCAGGCTTGAAGATTGGACATGTGGTACCTTGACTAATCGGTTTTTAAATTTTCGACTAATTAATTTTCATATTCTGACTAGTGTCCGACCAGAAATAGGGATTTTCTCGTTAGATCAAGGCGGGCGTCAGATTTAATCCGGAGGATCCGCCTCAGGCGGATTGAGGATTTAAATCATGGCGCCCAACGCCGATATCACGGGAAAAGACCATTTATGGATGGGCACTAACTATTTCCTCTGATATCGGCACACCCGATACTC
This sequence comes from uncultured delta proteobacterium, assembly GCA_963802265.1. Lineage (GTDB taxonomy): Bacteria > Desulfobacterota > Desulfobacteria > Desulfobacterales > CAWDIC01 > CAWDIC01. Next base: position 341,421 of record CAWDIC010000001.1, on the reverse strand, counting down.
GATGCTCGAAATCAGAGCATACAATATGAGTCCCAACAGACTCATCGCCAGAATACCGGCGTACATTTCCGGATACTGCAGCACCTGATAGGTTTCCACGACAATATAGTATCCCAAGCCGTAAGTCGTGAGGGATTGTTCGGCAATAAACAAAACAGCAATGGCGGTTCCTACGGAAATGCGCAAGGCGGTAAGAACCGCAGGAAGGGATGCCGGGAAATAGACATATCGAAAAAGCGCCCGGCTCCCAGCCCCCAATGACCGCACGGATAAAATCAGTTCCGGACGCAGGTTGGCGGCTTCGTCCCGAACCACCACGAGGATTTGAAAGAAGATTATCAGGGCGATCAAAAAGATTTTGGAAATGTCGGTAATGCCCATGAGAACGTAAATGACGGGCAGCAAAACAATTTTGGGGATCGGATACGTGATGGCAATCAGCGGTGCAAAAAACCGATCGAGTTTCGGCATCAGGCCCAGAATCAGTCCGATGGGAACCGCCGCAATAACCGCTAAAACGATGGCAGCCACGACACGGCCGGTACTGGCGAGGAAATGAAGTCCGAGATCCTTAAAAATTGACTTGAAAAATATGGGAACAACCGTTAACGGCGACGGCAGAATAGGTCGGTCAATGATCCATGTCAGAATCTGCCAGAGCACGATAAACATGATGAGCCCGAGCAATGCCGTGCGCAGGCTGAGTTGCGGCTTCATAGCAGATCTCCCAATATGTGGTGCAGATCCTCGCACTTATCCTTAAACCCGGTCTGATAGCGATATCCTCGGCTGCCGGCGTTCTTGTTCTCAATGATGCGTGGATGATGGTTGGTCCCTTCTTTCAGAATCAGAATCCGCTTACCCATGATAACGGCGACTTCGATGTCATGCGTAATGATAATGGTTGTTAACTCCGATGTCTTCTGCAGATCGATGGTCAGATTTTGAAGCGCTTCTCGGGTCGGTGCATCCAGGGCCGAGAAGGGTTCATCCAGGATCAGAAGATCCGGTTGCGTAGCGAGGGTCCGGGCAATGGCTGTTCGCTGCCGCTGGCCCCGTGACAGCTGTGAAGGGAACATGTCGTGAAGATGTGCAATGCCCAGTTTTTCCAGCCAGTATCGAACGCGCTGGTCGGATTTGTTCGCATGAAGATCTTCATCCAGGGGTGTATGACGCCCGTCGGATCCATAGAATTCACGAACAGTCAATCCCAGCCGTGCATTTTCTAAAACCGTTGACCAGGGAAGCAGACCGTGGTCCTGAAGCACGAGGCCGCTTCTGGGACGGGGTCCGGTAATTTCCAACCCTTCAATAAAAATGCTGCCGGAATCCGGTTGATATAATCCGGCCAGCAGATACAGGAGGGTTGTTTTACCGCAGCCGGAAGGACCGATAACCGCCCAGGCGTCACCCTGTTGAACCTGCCAGTTGAATGCCTCAAAGATGGGTTGACTGTTGCCGTAAGCAAACGCCAAATCTTTTATTTCAATCATCTCCATTTTTTACTCAAATTTTATTAGGGTAAAAAATTAGTCGTAACGCAATCTTCATATGGCAGGGTTTGGTTGAGCAAACCTTTGGAGATCATCCAGTCCATCACATCCGCCCATTGTCCGGGTTCGGGTACTTTTCTTCTCGGGTAAGCAGGTATCTTATAACTATGCCGGACATTTTTAGGAACGCGGATTTTTTCAAGAAGCAGTTCACGATGGGCTTCCGGGGATGCATTGATATCGGCGGCAGCTTGGTCCCAGGCCTTCAGGAAGCCGCGGACGTCCCCGGGTCGCTTCTCAAGAGTTTGAATGCTGAACGTCAAAACACTCATGCTGTATCTTGGATACTTGGCGTCGTCCACCACCAGTTCGGCGCCGGCCTGCATGGCGCTTTTAGCCAGGGGATCGGGCAGGGTAGCTGCTTTGATTCGGCCCTGCATCAGCAACTGATACCGCTCGGGAATGACCGGAATCGATTGCTTCTCGATTTGAGCAGCCGGTATGTTTTCTTCAGCCAGAAGGCGATCGGTGACATATTCGATGATGGTGTTCTTGGAAATTCCGATGGAAGCGCCGGCCAGTTTCCCTGGTGTGTCGATATGACTTCCCGGCGCCGACAATATTCGAAAAAGGGGATAGTCCGGATAGGCTTTGCGGGCTGCCGAAACAATTTTAACCCGGATCTGTTCACGGTTAAAATTGGCCGAAGATATCATTTCGTTGAGCATACCGTTAATTTCACCGGATTGCATGAGCTGGTCCCGTTCCATGCCGCTCGCTACCGGGACGGCTTTCACCTGAACACCCTGTTTTTCAAAATAGCCTTTGGCTTCAGCCACGTAAAACGGGAATGAATCGATAATCGGTAAAAGGGCAATTTTCAATGGTCCGGTTTCAGACGCCAGGACCGGTTGTTCGGGCCAATAAACTGCCCGAAAGAATTGAAAATATAATGATCCCAACGACAATCGGGTTGAATGAAAACTTATGGTTAGGTCTCATTATATCAAGCTCCTTCCTTTATTGAGCGTTTCAAATTTTAGGAATGTTTAATTTATTTTTTATTTCAATGGCAATATAAGTAACGATACCTGTCCGAATCTTGGGTAGCAAAAATAAAAATGAAAAGCAAAGAATATAGTCGGGCACGTGATGAGATTCCGGTTGCCATACCATTCTCGGGAAGCGGCGCTACCCTCATGGCCGGCAGTTCGATTTTCCATCATGTGCCATGGCGATGAAAGGACGCTATCGTAACCATCCTTGACGGAAGAATCTCTTATGGTTACTATGGTTCGTTGAAAACAACGATAAGTTGTTCGACCGTCATAGGCACTAAAACGTCGACATAAATTTTCTATAAGTGCTCCGCTTCAGCAATCGCACAAATTGCATTTGTGAAAATCACGCTAATGCAAAGGAAGGACGATATGGAAGACCGAGTAAAAGCAGCCGTTTGTGGTTCTTTTGCCGCCGATGCCTTGGCGCTGGGTCCACACTGGGTTTACAATGCAAATGTCATCGACAAAAAATTTGGTGTCGTCGACCGCTTTTTGGATCCGCTTACATCCTACCATAAAGGCAAACAAGCGGGTGACCTGACGCACTATGGTGACCAAATGTTGGTGCTTTTGGAATCGGTGGCAGCCACCTCCGGATTCAATCTCGATCAGTTCACGAATGACTGGCGGGGCTTTATGGATTCCTATGACGGGTATTTCGATCAGGCCACGAAAGCCACGCTGGAAAACATGGCCAACGGATGGGAGTATCCGGATTGCGGTTCGAAGTCACACGACCTCGGCGGAGCGGCCCGTATCGCCCCTTTGGTGGTGGCACACCATGCTGACCTTGAACGATTGGTTGAGTCAGCGCGGACCCAAACCGCTCTGACGCATAACGATCAAACCGTTATCAGCAGCGCCGAGTTTTTTGCCCGGGTGGTTCATTAAGTTTTGGGCGGTTCGAAACCAACAGAAGCGCTTGACGCAGCAAAAAAAGAAGGTGCGGACTTTGGGGCTCCTCGCGGATTGGTTGTCAGAAGGATTGGCAAGCAAGTCTTTAGACACCCGCCAAACAATTGCCGACTTCGGTCAAATGTGTGAAATCGAGGCGGCCTTTCCAGCGACCATTCACTTGATCGCTAAATATGAAGACAATTATAAACAGGCCATGATCGCCAATGTGATGGCCGGTGGCGATTCGGCCTCCCGAGGCATGCTGACCGGAATGGTCTTGGGGGCTTATCACGGGATGGCTGCTATCCCCGAGCCGTGGCTGGCCGGGCTCAATTGCATTGATCGTATCAATGCTTGCTTAGCACGTTATAATATTAGTGTATTTCTCATTACCGAGGTTAACTGAGCTATCCAATAGGCGCGGTGGCGATTAAATAGAAGGTATCTCAAAATAAAGATTTTGGTTCAAGGTCCCTTCGACAAGCTCAGAACCAGCAAGGCGGGGCGGACATTCCCCGCGAAGCGGGACTTCCCGCCTTATCGACACCTCATTGGGGGTTGTAACCTGAAGGTCGGCCTCAGGCGGATTGCGGATTTAAAACGAGGTGCCAACGCCGAAGTTGGGCCAAAAGATTATTTTGGGGCTTTCTGAGAGAGGAATCATATGGGACTGCTGGATAAGCTGGAAGGAATTTTCATTCCGTCCAAAAAGCCGAAACAGGTTCAGGTCGACTTGAAGGAAATCTTCTGTAAGCGGAAGGACGATGACTACATCAAACGCTTTAGAACCCCTGCGGTCGGGACCGCATACCGCAATCCCGACGGTAGTGACCGCCAGACAGCCCTTCAGAAAATAAAAAAGGGCGCCAAAGTCCGGCTGATTTGGGATGCCGGCACTTCCGGTAATAAAAATACCGTCTTCCTGGTGCGCAGCGGCCGAGGCCGGGAGCTTTCCCTGCCTGACTGTTTTGGCCGATTGAACGACAAGGTGGCGGCTGATGTCATTCGGTGGATGACCAAAGAGGACATAATGACAGCGGCCATAGTGGCCGACATCACAGGCGGGACACCCAAACATCCCAACCTGGGCTGTGTCCTGGAGTTGTCAACCTATCCCGCACCGAAAAAGAAGAAATAAACTCAATTGGCTGATATTCTGACACTCGAAATTTTTTCCGATTACATCTGACCCTGGTGCTACTTCATTACCGGGCGTATTGATAAACTTGAAAAAGAATATGAGATAAATATTCACTGGAGGGCTTTTCCGCTGCATCCGGACACTCCGGAAGACGGGCTTACTCTGGAACAGTTGTTTGCCAATCAACCGATCGATGTCAGAGCCATGCTGGACCACTTAAAACAGATCGCCGCTGAACTAGACCTGCCGTTCGGCGAGCGATCCAGGACATATAACAGCCGGTTGGCACAGGAACTGGGACTGTGGGCGGAAGACCAAGGCAAGGGCGATGCTTTTCATGCGGCTGCGTTCAGGGCCTACTTCGCCGAGGGCAAGAATCTTGCACTTCGCCCGGTCCTGCATGAACTGGCGCAAGCTGTTGGCCTGCCAACGAACGAAGCTGAAACGGTTTTAAAGACACGATCCTATGCCCACGCGGTATGACCAGACTGGGAGGCGGCACGCCAAAAACAGGTTGCCGCGGTACCGACCTTTATTATGGGGATCAACAAACTGGTCGGAGCCCAACCCTATGAGGCTTTAGTACAGTTAATGACGCTTAATCGCGTTGGCAGGCAATTTTAAAGATCGAGAGTTCAGAATTATTCTTTGTAGGGGATGACCAGGACAGGACAGGGAGACGCATTGATGACATGCTCGGTAATGGAACCCATAACGAAATCCATGAGATTATCCCTGCCGTCTGTGCACATAACTATCAGATTCACAGAAAGTTTTTTGGCAACTTCTACGATGGTTTTATCAGGCTTGCCTTTGTGTAAAAGGTAGTCTACTTCAATATCGTCGGCATGCAGCTTGTGGATGATAGCTCGCATCTCTTTTTTGGAATCAGAAGCGATGTGCTTATATTTTTCCTTCATCTTGCTGACACTGACTCGAAGCATTTCCCGCTCTTCCTTATCCATAAACTCTTGATGAACATTGAGCAGAGTGATTTTTGAACCAAACTGGTGTGCCAGTTGCACGGCCTTTCTGACAGCTATGTCGGCACGCTCTTTCAAGTCAGTTGGACAAAGAATATGGTTAAACATGAAAGCTATCCTTTCCATTGAGGTCTCAGTGAAGATTCTTCATTAAGCTTACACATTTCGGCTATTATGACAAGATATTAGACGACACCGAAAGGGCTACCTGTTTGAATCTTGGCGATACAACGCATAGTAAGTGACCGGGATGACCAGCAGCGTAAAGAGGGTGGAAGCAAACAGGCCGAAGATAAGGGTCCAGGCCAGACCGGAAAAGATGGGATCCAGGGTGATGGGCCAGGCGCCTAAGGCGGTTGTGGCGGCGGTCAGTAGGATCGGACGCATGCGGATCGCGCCACTTTGTAAAATGGCCTCACGAAACTCAAGGCCCCGCTTGATGGCGTCTTGAATAAACTCGATCAAAACAATGGAATTCCGGATTACGATACCCCCCAAAGCGATCATGCCAATCATGCCGGTGGCCGTAAAAAAGATAGGGTCTTCGAAGCCGCCGACCGTGTTCGATGTGATCAGATTGAGTAACCAGAACCCGGGCATGGCGCCGATCAAAGTCAAAGGGATCGCCATCATGATCAAAACCGGCATAAAAAATGAATTGGTTTGAATGATTAACAGAATGTATATGCCGGTCAACGCTGCGGCAAAGGCGATGCCCATATCGCGAAAGACCCGCAAGGTAATTTTCCATTCACCCTCACCGGCCCAATCTGCACGCGTTCCGGACGGCATGGGATCATTTTTAAGGCGTTTTTGGATGTCCAGGACCGCTTCACCGGGCGCACGACCGGCCATTTCTGCCAGCACGTAGACGACCCGCTCCAGGTTCTTGTGGTAGATCGGTTGATCCTCGGCCACACGCAGCGCTTGGGTCAACTCTGCCAATGGAACAATGAAGCCTGAGGCACTTTGGATCGGTATTTGCGACAACGGAACGATCCCGGAGCGCTTGACACGCGGCAGGATGATCCGAATCATGAGCGGTTGGCGTTCACCGCGTAAATGAACCGTTGCCGGCATGCTGCCGCTGAGGGCGATCTGAAGCGTCTTGACGACCGCATCCGTAGTAACACCATGCAAAGCGGCCTTTTCCTTGTCCAGAATGAAATCGATTTTGTCTCGTCGGGCTTCTGTCATGTCATCGATATCGACAACAAAGGGCTCTTGGCCCAAGATTTTTTTAACATGGTCCGCACCCACAATGAGTTTATCATAAGGTTGATCTGGCTCGCCATAGACCTCTGCCACAATCGTGGCAAGTACCGGCGGGCCGGGCGGTATCTCGACCAGTTTGATAACGGCCCCATTAGCGGCCGCAATGGCTTCCAGGTCCTTACGGAGTCGCAGGACAATGGCATGGCTCTGTTGTTCACGGCGATCTTTATCAACTAAGTTGACACGAATATCGGCCAGGTGGTTTCCTTGTCGCAGATAATAGTGGCGCACCAGGCCGTTGAAATCGATCGGTGATGCGTTGCCGACAAAAGAGACATAGGCGGTCACCTCCGGAACGCCTCGCAGGTACGCTTCAAAACGGCGAACCACAGCGTCAGTCGTTTCCAAGGTCGTTCCCTCGGGCAGGTCAACGACGATTTGAAACTCGTTTTTGTTGTCAAACGGAAGCATCTTCAATGGAACCAGTCGAGCGAAAACCAGTCCCAACGGGACTATTAGTAAGATGATAATGACCGCGAGCAGTCCGTAGCGTTTCGCGCGCGAGTCCAGAAAAGGGCCCACCACAGTTCGATAAACTCGATCGATCAGCTTCCGAGGGCGGTCTTCAGGGCCTGCAGACTCGGTGGCATCAACAGGCGCGGTCCTGTTTTTCAATAAAAGGTGGGAAAGCCAGGGCACGATGGTCAAAGCACACAGGGTCGAAAAGATAACGGTTACCGGTACGTTAGCTGCCATGGGCGCCATATAGGGGCCCATCATTCCGGTGATGAAAAACAGCGGGGTAAAGGAAACGATAATCGCGATGGTTGAAAGAATGACCGGTGGCAGCACTTCATTGACGGCGTAAATCGTCGCCTCGAAAGGTTTGCGCAAGCCCATCAGAATATGGCGCTGGATGTTGTCCACATTGGTGATGGGATCGTCGACAACAAGCCCCAACGAGAGAATCAAAGCAAAGAGGGTAACGCGATTAATGGTGTATCCCAAAAGAAAATTGACAAACAACGCCAAAGAAAAACTGATGGGCACGGCCAACGCCACAACCAGGGCTTCACGCCAACCCAAGGTAAAAGCCAGCAGGATTACAACCGTGATTACGGCAAACGCAAGCGAACTCAAAAGGCCGTTGACTTTCTGTTGCGCCGTCCGGCCATAATTGCGGGTGATCTCTACGTGGACCCCGTGCGGGACAACGGTTCCCTTGAGGGTCTCCAGCTTGGCGAGGATTTTGCGGGAAACAAGGACGGCATTGGTCCCTTTTTTCTTGGCCAGGGCCAGGGTAACGGCGGGATACGTCAGCGGAGAATGGGTTTGGCCGGTTTGCTGGCGCGCATAGTGCGAATAACCGATCCGGGAGTAGGCCAGGGCTTCTTCAGGGCCGTCTTTGATCTGTGCAATGTCGCGCAGATATACCGGCTGGTCACCGTGGACGCCGACCATAAGGGCTTCAACTTCCCGGGCCGAAGTGATGAAAGCATTGCTGGTGACATTGAAGGTATTGTTATACCGATCGAAATTTCCGGCTGTCGCCGAAGCGTCGGCCCCCCTTAAAACGCGCTGAACGTTCAGTAGGGATATACCTTGACCATACATCCGTTCCGGGTTTAATTCGACCCGAATTTCACGTTTGCGGCCGCCGATGATTTCCGTTCGTGAAATATTTTTGACTTCCGAAAGACGGGCCAGGGTTTCTTCGCCAATGCGGCGTAAGGCATGATCGTCATATAGATCGGAATAAAGGGCCAGGTTGACAATCGGGACGTCGTCGATTTCGATCGGTTTGATCACCCAATTTCTGACGATCGGCGGAACCAAATCCTGATTCATGGCGATCTTGTTGTGGATTTTTACCAAGGAGTCTTCACGGTCTTGGCCCACATAAAACCGCACGGTCACGATGGCCATGTCCTGCCGTGACATGGAGTAAACATACTCCACCCCGTCAACCTGCCACAAGAGCCTTTCCAACGGGGTGGCGACCAGCTTTTCGATTTCACTGGGGCTGGCCCCCGGCGCACTGATATAGACATCCGCCAAAGGAACGACAATTTGAGGATCTTCTTCCCGGGGTGTGACCAAAATCGCGGCAACGCCCATGCAGAGTGCCAGAATGATCAGGATAATGGAAAGCTGGGATGTCAGAAATTGCCGGACGATCACGTTAATGAAGCCTTGCGGGGAGGCCTGGTTTTCAGCCATTGGCGTTGACCTCCCAGCCGATGGTTTCATCCCCCTTCAGCCCCGACAGGACTTCAACGTTGGCGTTTAGGATCTGGCCGGTTTTAATATAGCGCGATTGCCAGGCATCGCCTGTTTGGACATAGACCAATTCCAGTTGGCCGACCCGTCGGATGGCCACCTGCGGCACCATGACCACGCGATGTTCCTGAATCGGAATCAAAAGTTTGCCGAACATGCCGGGATACAAACCCTGGAGCGCCGGAAGGCCGGCTTTGACCAGAAAGGTGCGGGTCTGAGGGTCGGCATAGGGAATAATTTCCTCAACCCAGGCGTCGACCGTCTGGTTCAAGGTGCGCAGGTCGACGCGCAGCTGCTGCCCGGGAGCAACCTGGGCGATCAACCCTTCACGGACATACGCTTCCAGCCGTAATGCTCCGGTCGTCCTCAACGTCAGCAACGGTTTGCCCGGCAGCGCCAAATCGCCCGGTTCCACAAACCGTTGGAGGACCACGCCGGCTTCCGAGGCCTTGATCTGGGAGTAGCCCATCGCAATCTGGGCCTCTTTAACGAACGCTTCGGCCTGGCGGATTCCTGCTTCGGCCGCAGACAAGCCTTCCCGGGCCCGTTCGGCTTCGGCTTGGGCCTGCAGAAACGTTGCGTTCCCTCGTTCCAGCTCCTGAGCGGTGGCGGCCTGGGATTCAAAATATTTTTGAACGCGCTGGTAGTCGGCTTCCGCTTGTTTGAAGGCCGCCAGGGCACCGGCAACTGCCTGCTGAGCTTGCTTTTTACCGGCGATAGCGCTTTCCAGCGCCTGCTGGGCTTGGTCCCTACGAGATTTCATCTGGCGGCTGTCGAGGGCGACAAGAAGCTGGCCTTTGGTCACGGTGTCGCCGGGGCTGACTTTGACGTCAAGTACCTGGGCCGTCACCTGGGCTTCGATACTTGTTTCGGTCTTTGGGCGCACGGTACCGACCGCTTCGTACCACTCCATAATGTTGGCGGTTTGTACCAAAGCGGTTTGTTGAACCGTGATCGCCGGTCCGGAACCGGCTTCAAAGCGCCCTGGTTCGATTTTTTCGCACCCGCTTGTAAAGGCCGCCAGTAGGCCGGCAACGATAATAATCATAAGGCCTTTGACGACAGCTGAAATTGGTTGGCATCTCATGGTTTTTCTGCATCCTGTTGGGTGTTGTAGGTTACACTCCAATATCCGATGGCACGCCCGATTTCGGCCAGTGCTTTGCGGTTGTCGTAAAAAGCGGCGATGGCGCTGATGTGCGCCTGGTTGTTGGCAAGTTCAGCCTCCAAATAGCGGGTGATGTCGGCCGAGCCGCCTTCGTATTGTCGTTTGACCAGTTTGAAGGACTCCTCGGCTTTGGCCACGCTCGATTGCGCAACCTTAAGGCGTTCATCCGCTTCGAACAGGTTCAAGTAGGCGCGTTTGACATCGAACTTTACGGCCAGCAGGGTTTTGCGATCAGCAGCCATCATTTCGGCCAGTAAGGCCGATGCTTTCTGCTGATCGGCAGCTGTGCTGAAGCCGGTAAAAAGATCCCAGTTGATCATGATCCCGGCGGTCCAGTTATCACGATCCGTGTCATAGGCCATATTCGGATCGTCCATGTAGTAACGTGTTTGGAAATCGACCCGTGGCAGGTAACCCGAGCGGGACACGTCAATGGCCATGCGGGATTGACGCAGCTGTTCCCGCATCTTGAAAAGTTCCGGGCGGTGTTCCAGCGCATAAACGAGCCCGGCCGGGTATTGATTTGGAATTTCAGGTGGTTGTTCGTGCTCGTCTTTGATCGTAAAAGGCACGTCAAAGTTCATCCCTAAAATATTGGCCAGGTTGGCCAAAGCGATTTGATGTTGATTTTGACTTTTTACCAGCCGTTCCTGGGCCTGGGCCAGTCGCACTTCCAACGACAGGATGTCTGACTTAAGGGCACCGCCGGATTCAAAACGGACATTCATAATCCGCAGCTGGGCTTTGACGGTGGCAACCGAGGCCTGGGCTGTTTGGATGAAATCATGAGCCGCTAAGGCTTCGTAATACGCATTGGTGACCATTGCGATCAGCTGATTTTCGATGCGCCGACGGTCAAATTCCGATACGGTGACTTCGGTTGCGGCGATCTTTTTCTGCAGAAGATCACGGCCACCGTTGTACAGGTTAATACCGGCCTTGACCCCCGCTTCATAGTTCTCAAACCAACCGGGGTAACTAAAATCGACATCCGGAGCCAATTGGCGTTGATCGATTGTCTTGAACAGGTAGGCGGAAGGGGCATCGCCCTGCAGGTATTCGGTATAAAGTCCGACGTAGGGATAAAAAGGCGCCTTGGCCTGTTCGAGCCAGGCTTTGGCTTTTTGCAGGCGGGCGAGTGTTATGAGAACGTCCGGATTGTTGGTCCGGGCGATCGCGATCGCTTCCTTGAGCGCCAGCGGTTGGTTGATGTCACAGGATTGGTCACGGGGTGCCAAGCCATCGACCGGTGGTGTGTTGCAGATCAGACCGGCGTAGTCTTTCTGAATACGATCGTATTGATAGTTTTGGCTTGACGTGCAACCGCTTAGCACCAAGCCGACAAGTGCCAGGCATATGAACAGGGCGAGGTTGTTGGATTTTTCCACTGGGCGGCACTCCTTTGTAGAATTTTTTATTTTAACGTATTTGGGCAAGATTGGTCAAGAGCCGAGGATGGTTTCACAAGCGAATGTCGCGAGCTCCCCAACCGTAACCTGTTGGATTCGCAAATCGCGATAGAGAGATACGGTTGTTTTGTCTTCTGTGAAGGGTTTTATCAGTGGTATGGCGGATGCATCCTGCAGGGCCCCAAGGCTCCACGCGGCAAGTCCGCGATGGATGGGGTCATGCGATTCGAGAAAAGGATGTAGGAATGGCGCGGCCGGCTCGAGCCGTTCGGGTCTTGCGTGGGCCAACCGGCCCAGACCCCACAAAAGACCGCGCTGTAAAACTTCGTGCTCCAGAAAATTGCCGTTGGGATTGATATAGGCGATCAGGATATGGGTATATTGATCGGCGAGCCCGGCATGCAAGGCCATGGTTTCGCCCATCGCTTCAGGGGAACCCCATCCGATGCCGCCGGATTCATCGTTCAGGTTCCACATCAACCGGCGCATGACGATGCGGGCCCCTTCCATGTTCTTGTGGGCCAGGTTGGTCAACACACGGCCGAAGGCCGTAATCGCATGCCAACGCACGATCGGATCAATGTCATAGAAAAAAGACAGCAGGGGATTGACGGCCTGGCGTTCGACCATATGGTCAAACGCGGCCAGAGCGGTTTGAAAATCATCGGTCACCAAAAGGCGGTGGATGTCTTTTTTAAGTGCGCGGAAGCCCATCAGAATGAGATGATATCGTAACCAGCCTCCTGATAAAAGGCCATGCCGGGGTGGCCGGACATGCCCTCAAGCAGGTTCAAAGACTGGCCCGTGGCAGCCTCCATAGATCCCATTTTGTTGGAACAGGCCTTGCAGACCCCTTCCACCAAGCCTTCGTTTTTGGCCTGTTCCCAGAGTTTATGCAGGGGATTGTAGGTTTTGGCCAAATCCGCAACGAGTTTGGTGGCGGCGCCCTCGATGATGATTTTGGTTTCGAACCCTTTGGCGTGCATGTCAAGGGCGTTTAACAGAACATGAATAAAACACATGGGGTCGCCGTTGAATACAAACAGCGCGACTTTTTTCATTTTTCCCACCTCGGAAAATTATTTTGAGACAGCTTTTAGTTATCCTCCCAGGCGATACAGTCTTCCGGGCAGTATTTAATGGCTTCGGCGACATCGTCTTCCGGATAGTGGGGCAGGTCAGCCACCTCGATGAAACCCGCTTCATTCAGGCTGAACACCGCCGGGCACATTTCGATGCACCCTTCACACAAGGTGCAAGCACCGATATCGACAACAGGTCTGCGCATGTTTTATACTCGGCGGCTATTCTGTTGGGGCCAGGACGGCTTGACCGATCTTTTGGCCATAGGCAAAGCAGGCGTCGAGTCCCTCTCGATCCGGTACATACTGAATCCTGACTCCGGGGGTGATCAGATCAAACTTCATGGCTTCCAGCTCAGTGTTTATCAGTTTGACCGCTTCACCACTCCAACCGTAGGATCCAAAAGCACCGCCTATTTTGTTTCTGGGCTTCAAGCCTTTCATATAGGTTAAAATATCGGCCACCGTTGGGAAAAGCTGATTGTTCAGGGTGGGTGAGCCGACGACAACGGCTTTGGCATCAAGGACCTCGGTCATAATATCGCTGCGATGTGACTGGCGAATGTGGATCGGTTTGACGGCCACACCGGTTTCCGCGATCCCGGCGGCAATCGCTTCCGCCATGTCCTGGGTGCTGTGCCACATGGTGTCGTAGACGACCACCGCTTTGTTCTCGGCTTCCTGACGGCACCACTGGGCATAGGCGTTGATGATTTTGGAAGGATCTCGGCGCCAGATGATGCCGTGATCCGGACAGATCATCTTGATGGACAGGCCCATTTCATTGACTTTGGCCAGCAGTTTCTCGATTTTGAGACTGTACAAAAGTAGAATGTTGGCGAAGTATTTCTTGGCATGATACATGATTTCTTCGCTGACCTGATCGTCGAAGCGTTCAGGCCCGGCATAGTGCTGGCCAAAACCATCACTGGCGAAGAGGATCTGATCCTCGTTCAAATACGTGAACATACTGTCCGGCCAATGGATCATGCGGGTTTCCAGAAAAGTAAGCGTCCGGCTGCCAATGGTCAGGCTTTCACCGTTTTCGACAGCATGATAGTTCCATGCCTGGGGGAAGTGCAGGGCCAGATTTTTGGCGCCCATCTTGGAGCAGTAGAGCGGCGTGTCTTCACCGATCCGGTGCATGACCCGCGGCAATCCACCGGAATGGTCCATCTCTGTATGATTGCTGATAACAATGTCGATTTTTTTGGGATTGACGACGCGGGCGATGTTGGCCAACATTTGATCGGCAAATTCTTTTTTAACTGTATCGATCAGCGTGATCTTCTCATCGACGATCAAAAAGGCATTGTAGGTGGTTCCGGAAAGAGTGGAATAACCGTGGAAATCACGGATGTTCCAATCCTTTACGCCGACATCGAATATCCCCTTGGCAATTTCTAACGGTTTCATGGTGCTCCTGTAATTGGTGTTAAGTGTTCTCTGTTCAAGCGGCGAAGCCGCGCTCGATAAATTGGCGTCAGCGAATTTATTCTTTTTCAAAGTCTTCTTTGCCGGCACCACAGATCGGGCAGGTCCAGTCGTCAGGCACATCTTCCCATTTTGTCCCCGGGGCCACATCATTGTCAGGGTCTCCGGCGGCTGGGTCATAAACGTAACCACAGATCGTGCAAACATATTTGTCCATTTTTTCCTCCTTGTTAAAGGGTTTAATATTGCATTTATCGTTTGACTTTGGATGAGCCTTCACGACCTGTCGTTTTGCAACAGATCGGTTCAGGCCCTGGCCACTGGTTAGCCCAGGGGCTTGAACATTTTTTTGCCGGCTCCACAAATGGGACACTTCCAGTCATCCGGCAAATCTTCGAAAGACGTGCCTTTGGGGATTTTGCCCTTGCGGTCGCCTTTGTCCGGGTTGTAGATATAACCACAACTCGTGGTTTGACACTGGTACATCTCTTCAGGCTGCGCCATTTTTACTCCTTATTTTTTTAAATATTAATTAAAAGCATTTAACGTGGTTTAGAAAAAGCACTCCGATTGGGTGCCTTTCCGCCTTTGTTTTTTGGGAACCTCATTCTAATGACTATATTTCTTTTATAAGTGCTCTTACCCGCGCTTCGATTTCATCGCGAACAGGCCGCATCGAATCAGAGGTTTGATCGCCGGGTGCGGCGATATCCCAAGTAATTGTTCGGGCTGCGGAGTTATCTATCCCTGTGATGTCACCGTCAAAGGTCACGACAACCTGCGGTGCATGGGCCGACATCGCCTGGTCAAGTGCTTGCGGCTGGCGAAAGGCCATGTCGATACCCTTTTCCTGCATCACCGCCTGCATGACAGGGTCGACCTGGTCGGCAGGCTGTCTGCCGGCGCTGACGGCGGCAACCCGATCGCCGGCCAGGTAATTGGCAAAGGCCGCTGCCATTTGACTGCGACCCGCATCGGCTTGACCGATAAAAAGGATCTGCCGGCGCTTTAAATAAGGCGCCAGCAGCTCTTTGACCGCCACTTCAATCTCTTTGGCAGCGGTTGGATGCTTGGTCATAGCATCACGTGCTTCGATCTGCCGGTATGTCAAGCTGCCCTTGAAGTCCGCATTCACGGCATCGAAAAAGTAGCGGGAGGTCAGCTTGAGGCCGTCGAACAGATTGGCGCCCTTGGTAGCACCCACGGACAGCAAAAATCCGCCCCTGGATCGATAGGCGGGATCGGCCAGTTTAAAAACATATTTTCGGGACCAGAAGGCCTGGCTGCGGTCGATGACGCGCTTTTAGCTGAGACGTGGCACTGTAAAAATAGATGGGTGTTGCCAGGACGATGATGTCAGCCTGACGCAGCAGACCATAGACTTCGGTGGCCATGGCGTCATTATTGGTCACGCAGAAGCCTTTTTTTTCGCAGTACCCGCACCCGATGCACGGTTTAATGTTTAGCTGGGGAACGGCGAGCATTTCGGTCTGGGCGCCGGCGCGGTCGCATTCCGATAGAAAAGTTTGCAGCAGATAGTGGGTGTTGCCGTTGGTCCTGGGACTACCATGTAAGCCGAGTACGAGCATGTTCAAGTGTTCCTATAAATTGCGAAGTCGATAGGTATCCATTCAGATTACTTCGTATGGCATTTGCTGCATGTTGTTGGGCCCGACGGGTTGCCGGCCTTTTTTTCAGCCCGGTGACACTTGATGCACATCTTGTTCATGACGTGCTTTGGTTTAAGCGCCCCCTGGGCTTTTAAGGCATCAATCGCACCGGGGGTTTGGGGGAAAACCTCATGGCAGAGGTTACAATCGCCAAGGTCCGTTTGATGACGGTGGTGGGGAAAGGCCACGCTGCCACTGGTACCGCCATTGAGTTCGATCTGATCGGCCCCTTTGTTGGTGATGGCAGCGGCCAAAGGGATCGCCAGGCTGACACTCACTAGCAAGATTAAGAGCGATTTCATTTTCATGGTGCCATTTCCTCTATCAGGTGTTGACCGGCAAGCGTGCTAGTCGGCTTGATCGTGTGAAAGATCATCGGCCAGATCTTTATCTTTAAAAAGATAATAGGTCCAGATCTGGTAAGCCAGCACAATCGCGAATAAATATAATTACCACAACCAGCATTATTTTCAAGGTCAAGGGGCTGTATTCCTGATTGATACTATATGTGAATAGGTTAAGATAAAGCCCGATAACTTTAAAAAAATTGCGCCTCAAGTTCGATCGCAAGAAGACGTGCAATGCTTCATCGGCCAAACGTCCAAAGGCCGGTCGATATCAGGTTGCACCGTTAGTGAAGCAGGCCTTACACACCACCTTCATAAGTACACTGCGTAAAGTCGATTTCCTTGCCGCAGCCGCTGCAGACATGGGTTTTTTCGAACTCATCGGAGAAGATTTCTTTTTCAGCGCCGCAATCGGGGCACTTGCACATAAATGCTTTAAGGCTTTTAAACTGTTCGTATCCAGGACAATGTTGGGGTGTCGTCGCCATTGTAGTTCCTCCTTATTATAGCAATTTAGCAATATCGCGCCCATAATCCTGAGCCATTTGAATGCCTCCGCCCAGGGTAGACGATTTTAATCGTAAGGGTGCGCCTACCATTTTCATTTTAAAAATATTTTTCATGGTATCAAAAATGCGATCCGGCGCCTCGCCACTCCAACCAAAGGCGCCGAAGGCCCCGCCGACTTTGCCTTCCAGGCCGGCTTTCTCGGCCAGAAAAAGCAGGGTTTTCATGCCCTGTATCATCTCGCCGTGGTAGGTTGCCGAGCCGAAAACAAGGGCATCATAGCCTTGCAGGGCAGTTTCCTTTTGGATGTCTTTAAAACTGACAACCTGGGCTTCATGACCAGCAAAGCGGATGCCTTCGGCAATCAGGTTGCCGATATTTTCGGTTTCACCCGTACGTGAAGCATATACAATAAGTGCCTTTGCCATGTTCGTTCCTCTCACCGATTCGGTAGGTTAGCCGATGCGCTTATCCTGGCCATCGAACTCACAGTCCGGTGTGTAACAGGTAGCGTCAAGAAAATTACATTTCTGGTTGCAGGCCGGGCATTCATCCGGCGGCGCGTCCTTGTCAAAGGTGTAGCCACAATTTTCACATTTCCAGGTTGGCATGGGTTTATCTCCTTATTTTAATTTGGAAGGACCCGGCGCTGCAGGCCGGGTCCGAGTTGCTTGCCTATAATATCCTCACAAATTTTTACTCAGAATTACTGCTTCCAGGCGCCTGGCGCTGGGCCAGTTCGCGGTCGATCAGAAAAAGGCCGCTTTTATCATCGCCCAGGAGCTTGAGTTGATCCAAGACAACACCCACGCTCTCTTCCTCTTCAACCTGTTCGGAAACGAACCATTGCAGAAAAATGTTGGTGGCGTGGTCCCGTTCGGCCTGGGCCAATTCGACCAGGTCGTTGATCAAGGCCGTGACTTTCTGCTCATGTTGAAGCGTGGCTTCAAACACGGCCAAGGGCGAATCCCATTGCACCGGCGGGGCGTCCACCTGGGCTAAAAGAACCCGGCTGCCGCGTTGATTGATAAAATCATAGAATTTCAGCGCATGCAGCGTTTCCTCGTGGGCTTGTTGCGACATCCAGTTGGCGAACCCTTCCAGGCCGATCGATTGGAAATAGGCGTTCATTGACAAATACAGATACGCCGAATAAAGCTCAGCGTTCAGTTGGTTGTTAAGTGCTTTTTGGATTTTATCCGGGAGCATGTTTTAATTATCCTTTCCACAAGCCGTGTAGATTACAAAATTCCCGTGCGGTTGCACTGTCCGCGGCGAGCATAAAAACCGCTTCGGGCACATCACCGGGGTTTAGAAATTGAATGTATGATTTTCCATCCGCAACCAGTTCGATCCACTCGATGTAATGCTTTTCTTCCATGGGATGGGGAACACTTCCCACCGAGACCTTGAAGCCACCGTCAATTTTTTCAACCACCGGAACATGTTTTTCTTTGGCTGCATCGACGGTGTTCTCCTTTAAAAGAACCATGGCTTGACCACAGCAAACCAGTTCGCCTTCACCGCCATGAAGAACCTCAACAATATTGCCACACAGTTCACACTTGTAAACTTGAAGTCTCTCGGCCATTTTTTCCTCCTTTTATCATTCGTTGTTTATGGGGTTATCGGTTACAGTACCCGGCTTACCGGTTGCACTTTGCCTGCATTTACCAGTTTTCGCCGAGGAGCTCAAAATGCGCCTGGGGGTGGGCACAGGCGGGACATTTTTCAGGTGCTTCAGTTCCTTCATGAAGATAGCCACAATTGCGGCAACGCCAGGTGACGGTCTCATCGCGCTTGAAAACGAGACCATTGGCAATGTTGGCTGCCAGATCCAGATACCGTTTTTCATGCTGTTTTTCGGCCACGGCAATTGCTTCGAACACGTCAGCAATCGCAGCGAAGCCTTCATTGCGGGCTGTTTGGGCAAAGCCCGGATACATTTCCGTGTACTCATAATGCTCTCCACCGGCCGCTCCTTTTAGATTTTCAAGGGTCCTTCCGATGACACCGGCTGGAAAAGCGCCTGTTATTTCTACTTCACCCCCATCTAAAAGCTTGAACAGCCGCTTGGCATGTTCTTTTTCCTGATCGGCCGTTTCCGCAAAAATGGCCGAAATTTGAATGAACCCTTCTTTCTTCGCCTGTCCGGCAAAATAGGTATAGCGGTTACGCGCTTGCGATTCACCGGCAAAAGCCGTTAAGATATTTTTTTCGGTCTGGGTTCCTTGCAATCGTCCCATTCAAACTTCCTCCCTATGTTAAATGTGTGTTTTGCGTTAAATCTTACTGCTAATTGGCTTAGGGTGACTTGACCGGGCAGTCTGGCTCCCACCAGCCTTTGGAAATATGTTTTTGTTTTTCTTGTTCGGCGATTTTTTTGAGTTTATAGGCTGAGTCGCGCATGACGCCGTAAAGGATGCCGCAACCTGTATCTTCCCGATCGGCATCGCCCTTATTCGCCAGGTTTATCATTTCTTCGGTTAGTTGAAGGGTTTGCTGGATGTTTTTGTCACAAGGTTTCACACGCAAGCATCTCCGTAGATAGTTATTCAATGTAGAACGTTGGAGAAAGCAGGGGTTTTGAGCCCCAGTGCAATTATTCCTATCAAGATACGTGCCAAGGGTAATATTTGCCTCAAAAAAGTTGTAAGCCGGCCTATAAGACAGGGTTTAAAGCCGTTGGCAGGGTCGCGGCAATCGTCTGGATAACGAGGGGTGTCTTGCGGTGACGCTACAATAGAACAACTGAGCAAGCCGACGTTGGCCGGCAACAGGACAACCGCTTGTTATTTATAAAAATAAACGGGCATGGCCGCTCTCACGATTGATTGTGATACAAAGGTGTCTCATAAGACAAAAGCCGCTCATCGTTTTACTGACGATTTGCTTTTTCCAGGGCCTTGACCAGATCCTCAAGGCTGGGCCGTTGGTTGATATCTTCCACATGTATATGCTGAAGGATCCCCTTTTTATCGATGACAAATAGCGCTCTTTCAGAAACCCCGTCGGCGCGCAGTACGCCATACCGGTCAGCGACCTGGCCGTGGGGCCAGAAATCGGAGAGGACCGGAAACCATAAATCGCCCATTTGATTGGTCCAGGCAAATAGTGTCGGGAGATTATCAACCGTTATGCCCAGAAGAATGGCATCATTCGCGCTGAAAAACTCCTGGGCGATATTGTAACCCGGCCATTGATCCGAGCAGACCGGCGTCCAGGCCGCCGGAACAAAAGACAGGACCACATTCGAGCGGCCCTTAAACTGCTCCAAAGAAACCTTCTCACCGGTTAGGGAAGGCAGCGAGAATGAAGGGGCTGCTTCGCCGACTTTAACTTTGAGGGTGCTGTCAATCGGTTTCAGCTGGCCAGGATTAAATATGTCGTCTTTAAAATCACGGGAGTCCCCCACGGCTGGGTAAAGAACGACCAGCATGGCAAGACTCAATAATAATTGCAGGTTTTTTTTAAACATGGCAATACCTCCTTGCTATAGCCCGGAGTGTTTAAGCAACTTGTCCAGAAACTGACGGGAGTCATCGGGTCCGCCGAGCTGGGAATAGAAAATCGTCGCAGTACCGCTGTCAATCTTCACGCCGATAAAGTAGGGCGTTCTAACTTCACCCACTTTTTTGTGGATTTCGAATTTTTCATCTGGAAACATCGGGAAAGGCACGGCGTATTTTTTCTTGAAAAAAGCGATCTCAAAGGCTGAATTGCCCGCACCAATGCCGATCAAGCGGACACGATCTTTATACTTGCGGTCTTTTTTAATATGTTCATAAAAGGCGTTAACATTGGGGGCCTCCCTTTGGCAGTGGGGGCAGTACATGCTGAAGATCTCAATAATGACGATTTGGGCCTTGATCTGTGGGATTTTGAATGCTTGCCCGGGCGCCAACCCTAAATAGGTGAGGTCGGCGGGATCTTCAGGGGCCGGCAAGGTAAAGTCCGGTAGAGGCTTGCCAACCGCAATCGGACTGTCATCGGCCAGGACCATCGGGTTGATGAAGCTGAATACTAAAAGGGCACTGATTAAAATTGGAATGAATTTCATTTTGTGGTCTCCTTTTGCCCTTGGACGGCTAACGCTTGTCCGCGCTCAATGTCATCCTGATCGATTACCGTCTCAGGTTTATTCGTGACACATTAATGTATCATAAGACAGAAACGTCACCGATCAGAGTGGGTCGGGTCCCAATCTAAAAACGGGTCAGGTTTGAAGTTCTTTTGGGAAGAGAACCAAGTGTGCGGCGCGTGGTGATTGATCGAGCATATCCTTGGGTTAGAAGTAAATGCCCGTCGGTACGAGATTCGTATTATTTTTTTAGGGCGACCAGTTCACGGCTGAGCTGCCGGATATGGCCCATCTCTTCCTTGATAATGGCATCGATTCTATCTTTGCCCACGGTATCCGGAACCATGTCTTTCATCCCGAGATAAAAAACAATGGAATCCTTTTCAGCCGTTATGGCTTCTTTGAGGATCGCTTCCAGGGAGGACATGTCAATTTCTTTTTCGAAAAAAACCCGAGTGTCGGCCAGGGCTTTCAAATACTGCGCCGTCTCCCCTTGTGGATCGAAAACCAGCGCTTGTTTGTCCTTGTCCGTCAGCTGAGCTCTCAAATCAGTGAACGTCTTTTGATGTTCGACCTCCATCGCCGCGAGTTCCTGTAAAAATTGCTTGGCAGCCGGATCGACGGCACCAGCCGCGGCCTTGGTGTAAAAAGCGGCCCCGTTTTTCTCAAGCCGTTCAGACATTTCGAAAATTTCATCTGCATTAAAATCGTACATTTCTTAACGGATCCTTCCTCATTGAGATTGGGTTTGGGCCATACCCAAAGGGTTGCGGTTAGCGATGTTATCTAAACCATAACGGCCTGTGCGGTTGATTGACACAAGCAGATCAAACCGGCCTGGCGATCAAGCGGTTAAGATCCCTCCTGCAGGCGACATTCCTTGTCCCATTCCGGGCAGGCCGTCTGCATGTCAGTTTCATATTGCAGCATGCACTCGCCGCATTCCATGTGAACATTGGGAGCATCGCCATAACGGGCTTTGATTTCCTCATCAGACAGAACCTGAGCGAAGCTGCATCCGCACTGGGGGCAAGCCGTCTTGATCTTATATCTTTTATCAGTCATCGTGTCCCTCCCTCTTCAGATTAATCCATCGTTGGTCGATGTCAATGATATTCCATTTGATTATAAGAAAGCAACAACTGTACCAAGAATCGGAGCCCCCGCTGAAATAATCCGTGCGCCTTCCCGGCCTGGCTTCAGCGCACTTAGGCATCTTTGGCACGTTTATTGTATTTAGCATCTGGGGAGGGCTCGTTGTGTGCGAAGAGGATGCCTCCTGAGCGCGTGATGGTTGGGCCTAACCGTTTTTCGTTAACAAATCAATGGTTTGAATAACAAGGAGCGATCGGCAAGGCAATGGAAACAAGAGAAGAAAAAGATGCCATGGGTACGGTGCGTGTCCCGGCCGATGCATATTTCGGTGCCAGCACCCAAAGGGCGCATGAGAATTTTGAAAACAGCGGTTTAAAGCTGCCGATGGCCTTTATCCATACCTTGGCCCTGATCAAAAAATGTGCGGCCCTGGCCAACCAGGAGTTGGATTTACTGTCCCGCGAACTTGCGGAGCCGATAGCCAATGCGGCCCAAGAAGTCATCGACGGCAAATTCGATGATCAGTTTGTGGTCGATCTGTTCCAGACGGGCTCCGGGACTTCGACCCATATGAACATGAACGAGGTGCTGGCTTCCCGAGCCAATGAAATCATCACGGGGGTCAGGGGCGGTAAATCACCGGTCCATCCCAACGATCACGTCAACTTGGGCCAATCGAGCAACGACGTGATACCGACGACCATGCATTTGGCCGCTATTCTCGGCGTTCAAAAGGACTTGCTACCCGCCCTGCAGTCACTGCAGACAGCCCTTGCGGACAAAGCTTCAGAATTTCAAACCGTACGCAAGATTGGGCGTACCCATCTTCAAGACGCGGTCCCGATTTTTTTGGGTCAAGAATTCGGGGGCTATGCCCGGCAAGTCGCTCTTGGTCTGGAAAGAGTTACACGTGCGCTGGACTCTTTGCGCGAGCTGGCTCTGGGCGGTACGGCTGTGGGCAATGGGATCAACACCCATCCGGAGTTTGCCAAATTGGTGATTGCCCGTCTGAATCAGGTGACAGGGGCTGAGGGGCATGAGGCCGCCGACCATTTTGAAGCTCAGGGCGCTCAAGATGCAGCGGTCGAAATGAGTGGTGCTTTAAAAACCGTTGCCGTGTCTCTGACCAAAATTGCCAACGATATTCGTTGGCTGGGGTCCGGTCCGCGGTGCGGTTTAGGGGAAATAAAACTTCCTGCGTTGCAGCCCGGATCTTCGATCATGCCCGGTAAAGTCAATCCGGTCATACCAGAGGCGGTTCTGCAGATAGCGGCCCAGGTGATAGGCAACGACACGACGATCACCGTCGCCGGGCAGTCCGGTGTTTTGGAACTCAACGTCATGTTACCGGTCATAACCTACAATTTGCTGCAATCAATCGATCTTCTGGCCCATGCGGCCGGTCTGTTGACCCTTAAATGTGTGACCAGCATCGCGGCTGACCAGGAGCGATGTGCGGCGGGGCTTGAAAAAAGCCTGGCCCTGGCAACCTACCTGGTACCGCATCTCGGATATGACAAGGCTGCGGCCCTGGCCTACAAAGCCTATAACAGTGGCAAGAGCATACGGGAAACGGCGTTAGCTGAAAAACTGATATCCGAAGATACGCTGGCGAAATTGCTGCCCTGATAAATTCGCCTATATCCAAAGGGGGCGCTAAGCATGCAAGGGAGGGTTGATGAATTCGGACAGTGTAATCATTCGGTGTGCAAAGTGCGGAACCAAAAACCGGGTTCCCAAGCTGCGACTGAGCGACCGGCCGGTCTGTGGTAAATGTCGCACGGCACTGCCTGCCGTGCAAACTTTCAGCCACCCGGTGGTTGTCACCGATCAAACCTTTCAGCCGGAAGTGTTAGGCTATCCGGGCCCGGTGTTGCTCGATTGCTGGGCCCCCTGGTGTGGCCCCTGCCATATCATGGCGCCGATTCTAAACCAATTGGCCCGGGATTATGGCGGTCAGGTTAAAATTGCCAAACTAAATGTGGATCAAAATCCGATTACGGCCAGCCGCTACCATGTCATGAGCGTTCCGACCCTTTTATTGTTCAAAAAGGGCCAGCTGATCAATGCACTGGCCGGGGCCTTGTCAGAGGATCAAATCAAGCAGCAGTTGCGTTCGCTCATTTAATTCGCCCGCGATCCGGGCAATGGTGTTTTCGTCAGCATAGCGCAAGGGAAAAAGGACAATGAAAATACTGATCACAGGTGCAACCGGTTTTGTAGGCCAGCATCTTGCACGGTTTCTTTTGGAAGCGGGGCACGCGATTGTCGCAACCGGAACATCAAGAACCCACCCACTCGTCGGCCAACCCCTTTTCGACTATGTGTCAGCTGACACCACCCAGGCCGGCCCCTGGCAGGCCCAGGTGGCCAACGTGGCGGCCGTTATCAACCTGACCGGGCGTACGATATTTCATCGTTGGACGAAAGCGTATAAACAGCAGATCATTGACAGCCGGGTTCTTACAACCCGCCACCTGGTCGATGCACTGCCAAAAGGCAAGGCAACCATATTTCTGAGCGCTTCAGCGGTTGGTTACTATGGTAATGGCGGTGACGAGATCCTGCAGGAAAACGCCCCGGCCGGCATGGACTTTTTGGCGAGTGTCTCAGTAAACTGGGAAAAAGAGGCCTTGCGGGCTGCTGCGCAAAACCATCGGGTTGTCACCATGCGCTTTGGCGTTGTCCTGGGCGCCAATGGTGGGGCTCTGGCCCAGATGGTGCCGGCTTATCGGAAATTTGCCGGCGGGCCGCTCGGCAGCGGCCGACAATGGTTTCCCTGGATTCATATCGATGATCTGAAAGCTGCCATTGCTTTCAGCCTGGCAACCGACGACCTGCAGGGACCGGTCAACTTTTGCGCACCCGGAGTCGTCACGAGTCGGGATTTTGCGAAGGCGCTGGGTCGGGCCTTGCATCGCCCGGCCCTTATGAAGGTGCCGACGTTTGCCCTTCGAATGGCAATGGGCGAGATGGTTTCGGTCTTATTGAACAGTCAGCGGGCCGTACCGGCCCGTCTTCAGGAAGCAGGGTTCGTATTTCAATACCCGCATATCGATGAAGCTCTGCAACAGCTAGTGGCCCAAGGTTAGCGCCCATGCACGCAAAACATCCAGGTCCAGCCCAGACGTACCACACCGAAACCAGTTACGCACGTAACCGCATGCAGGGACACGTTTTGGACTGGCAAAATCAGCCGCTCCCTTACAAAGACTATCTGGCCGCCGTGTCAACCCCAATGCCCACTGATGTTAAGCCGCCTCAAGGGTCCCTCTGGGAGATGGAAGCCTTTGGTCGTGAGAGCCAGCCTGCCGCACCCTTTGATCTGCAACAGCTGGCCGCTGTTTGCGCTTTAACCCATAGTTTTACGGCCAGACGCAACATCCAAGGGCAGACCTTCTTGTATCGGAGTGTCGCATCGGCCGGCGCCCTATACCCGGCGGAACTTTACGTTGTCGCTCATCAGGTTGGCGGACTCGAAAGCGGTCTTTACCATTACGATATCAGGGAATTTGCACTCAAGTTCTTACGTTCCGGGATCCGTGCGGGAAAACCCATGGGTCCGGGCTCAACCAACGAGGATCGCCATGCGGTTGCAACGTTATTCATCACCGGCACCTTCTTTCGAAGTGCCTGGAAGTACAGGGCCCGTGCACTGCGGTATGTTTTGCTGGATGCCGGCCATCTGCTTGAAAATTTGCGGAGCGCATTACAGGCATTGGGCTTGGGCTTGCGTATAGACTATGATTTCGATGACATAGGCCTCAATCGCTTCCTTGATCTGGATCCTAAGCGAGAGGCCGTTTTTGTAAGCATTACCGTTTATGCGGATCCGCATTCAAAACCCGCCGCAGGGCAACCAGCAACGATCCAACCGGATTTATACGAATCCGTCGCGCCGACGACGGACCCGGGCACAACCAATGAAATTTTTTACAAAGAGATCGAAAGCATGCATCGGGCCGGCATTGCGTTGCCGAAACATTCCCTCCCGATTAGCGAAGACCTGCAGGTTTCGGCAACCCGGCCGGCGACATGGCATAGGTTGCCGCCTTACGATCGCACGGTGCCTGCCCTGACATATGATGAGGCCGTGGTGCAGCGGCGTTCCAAAAGAAATTTCATTGCTCAAGCGATCCCGAAGCGCAAGGCCGTTAACCTATTACAGCTTGTTTGCAGGGCCTCGGCGCCAGGAAAGGACGCGAATGCCGGCCTGCAGATTGGATTCCTATCCGGGGCCGTGAACGGGATGGCAGCGGGATTTTATTTGCTTGACGGGATGCAGCAAAAGATAGGCTGTGTGCGGCCTGATCGGCTCACGGTTCCCATGGCAGCCGTTTGCCTGGATCAGCAGTGGCTTAAAAACGCCGGGATGCACTTTTTGTTCATGGTCAACCTGAACACCTTGGATCAAACCTGGGGCGCGCGGGGGTACCGATACGCCATGCTGGAAGCGGGCCGATTGGGGCAGAGCCTATATCTGGGTGCCACGGCCCTGGGTCTGGGATGCTGCGGTATTGGTGCCTTGTATGATGAAGAGGCGCGTGCGTTGCTGGGGCTCAACGCCGACAGCGCTTTGTTGTATCTGGTGGCCGTCGGGCAAGTACGCAGTTGATCACAGCCGCTATAGCCGTTGGTTTTCTATCAAGTACCAGGAACCGAAGATCAGAATACAACGGC
Organism: uncultured delta proteobacterium; assembly: GCA_963802265.1. Classification (GTDB taxonomy): domain Bacteria; phylum Desulfobacterota; class Desulfobacteria; order Desulfobacterales; family CAWDIC01; genus CAWDIC01. The sequence goes on along the minus strand of CAWDIC010000001.1, from coordinate 314,878 downwards.
CTTAGCTTAAAATCGTGCAACGGTTTTATTCGATTGCCTGAAATTTGCGCATGAATTTACGATCGATGTAATCTTTGACGCCGAAGGCCAGACGACCGCCGAATTGCAACCAGCGTTTGCGTAGAACACCGACACCCCCCCCCAGGTTGAAAATCAATAGGTAGTCTCCTCCCGGGTCGAATGGCATGAGAGCCGTGCCTTCCAATTGTGCTTTGAGATTGTGCAATAGGATCGGGTTCTGGCGTACGGCATAAACACCGACCTTGTCCAGGGGCTGGTCCTGGAAATAGATGCAATCGCCCCCGCCGAAAATTTCCGGATATACGGTACTTTGCAGGTAGCGGTTTACCAACAGGCCCCCGTCCGGACCTGTTGCCAGGCCGGATGCCTCAAAAATGGGCGACGGTTTGACACCCATGGCCAGAAAGATGAAATCGAGTTCATCGGTTTCACCGGAGGCGAGGGTTACCCGGCCGGAATCGATCCTTTTAACATACCCGGGGGCGAGGATTTCAATGCCCCTGCGTACGAGGGTTGCCGCCACTTTACGGCTTACTGCCCCGGGAAAACGGGACATGAAGCGTTTCCCGGCATAAATCCGGATGGTCGGCTGAATCAAATCCTGACTGCGGGCCAGACCCCAGACATTGCCGGCGACCTCAGCAGCGGAAGGCCCGCCGCCAACAATCCCCACACGAACCGGTTGCCGTGACATAAGCTCCACAAGTTGGGTCTGAGCCTGCATCAATCGTTCGATGGGTTTAACAGTAAAAATGTTGGCCTGTTTTTCCGACAAATCAGGCGTAGGAACGTAGCTGCCCGCGTTGAATGACAGAACATCATATCCAACGCTTGCGCCGGTTGACAGATAGGCTGTGCGCGTTTCCGGGTCGATACGGTCGACTTTTGCCAGGATAAAGCGCCCCCCCTGTTTTTCGACCACGTGGCGGGTCCGAAAGCGAATGTCGTTCGGCGTATAGGTCTGACCTAGCATACCGGGCCCCATGCCTGAATAATAGTGATGCTCGCTGGGGCCGATCACTGTGACGCTGTGGCCCTGAGCGACAAATTGGTGCAGATTGGCCAATGTCATCATATGAGCGTGGCCGCCACCGACCAATACCAGATGCTTAGGCATACGATGCTCCTTTTAACTAAAGTGAGTCCATCAACTTGCCGAGTTGCGCCAGGTGGGCTTTTTCTTCATCGGCAATCTGGCGTAACGCTTTTTGGCCTTGGGGGTCATTGCTGCGATCGGCCGCGCGCTGATATAGGTCTAGGGCCTGAGCTTCGATTGACATGGCCAGGGAGATAATGTCGCGCGGGGATTCCAGAGACGGTTTAAATCGCTGGATATATTCATCGGTCGTTAAGCCACCTTCGACCACCTCTTTCAAGGTTTTTTGCTCAAATGACTCACGGTCAACCGAAGGCCCCATGAGTTGACGGTATTCTGAAAAGATACGGTCTTGATGCTTCAATTCGATGTCGGCCATTTCCGTGAAAAGCTTCTGGGCCGATGGATTTTGCACTTTGGGCACCATGGTGAGATAGAAATCCCTTAAGCCCGTTTCCAGCGAATACGCGACGACAAGGGTTGTCTCCGGTGCTTCATCACCGGAAAACAGTTCCAAACCCTGCAATTCATCTCCAAAGGCGGCTTCGCCATTCCAGGCTTTGAAGCCGCCGGACATATTGATGACTTGATCAAAGCCTTTGCCGGCGAGCATCTGGGCAGCCACCCGGCTGCGTCCACCAACGGATCAGTAAACCACTGTCGGCTTGGAAGGGTCAAGTTCGCTGAGCCTTTCGTTCAGGTCCGGCAAGGGGATCAGTTTGGACCCGGGGATGTGACCGGTTTCATATTCCGAAGGCTGGCGCACATCTAAAATGGTAACATCGTCGGTTGTTTTGCTTTTCAAAAACCGTCGGGAGTCGTCGGTGTTCAAGGAATCGGCGGGCGTAAAGAATTGTTTCCAACGCATAAATGCCTCCCCAGCTAGAGGTTACGCAATACAGGGCTTTATTGAGTCATAACCCATATCATAGCTTAAACGAAAGTTAAAGATGCTGGTTGCGGAATGTTCAAAACGCTGCTGGGTGCTTAATCTAGTTTTGATTGTTGTTTGGCATAAAGTTTGCAGGTTTTTCAGGAGAGTCTTTACCATGCCACCAATCTTGTAAAGGAGTTGAATATGGAACTATCCGTGTACAAAGAAGTCATCAAATTCGCCATCGCCAACGAAATCGAGGCCCAAAAGTTTTACCAGGAAGCCGCTGATCGTGTGCAGGACCCACACCTCAAGGAGATGTTTGCCGGGTTTGCCGTGGAGGAAAAAAAACATGAACAAATCCTTACGGGTATTATTTCCCATGCGTCCGTTGGGCAATACTTTCATCAAGGGGCTGATTTCAAAGTGTCTGAAACCGTGGATAAACCCAATCTTTCAATCGATATGAAACCGGCTGACGCCATCGCCCTGGCCATGAAAAACGAAGAGGAAGCCATGCATCAGTACCAGGAATTGGCCAATGCTTGTTCAGATCCTGAAAAAAAGCAGGTCTTTCTGGACTTGGCTGCCATGGAGAAGGGGCACAAGCTGCGGATGGAGAAGGCCTTTGTGGATATTGGATACCCGGAAGTGTGGTAAAGATGCCAAAAGGATATCATGCCATTGCCCTTGAGCAACAGGCTGATTACGATGCCAGACTAAAACAGTGCGCGACGATAACTTCGGATTACAGCTTTGTAAACCTGTGGAGCTGGGCCGAGGAATACGAACTCACCTGGGCGTGGGAAGAAGACCTGGTCTGGATTCGCCAGCAAAAACCGGAAGTCCGACACTGGGCCCCAATCGGGCCCTGGGACCGCATCGATTGGCAGCTGGCCCTAAGCCGATTCGCACCTGAAACGGATACGTTTGTCCGCATTCCCGAGAAATTAATGCACATGTGGCATCAGCAGATGGCAGACCATCTAAGCTTTGAGGAAACGCGTGGCCAGTGGGATTACCTGTATGCAGTTGATGCATTGGTTGAACTGCAGGGCAACCGTTATCACAAGAAAAAAAACTTGCTCAACCAATTCAAGAAAAAATACGATTTCCGCTACCAGCCTTTCGAGGCAGCCTTGATCCACAAGGCGGTTAACATGCAGCAGGACTGGTGTACTTGGCGGGACTGCGAAGCGGTAGCCGCGCTGGCAGCTGAAAACAAGGCCATTGCAAAAGTCTTTGATAATTGGGACCGGTTGACAGGCCTGACCGGCGGAGCCCTTTTGGTTGGCGAACAGATGATCGCCTACGCCATCGCGGAAACCTTACCGGATTCAACCCTACTGATTCATTTTGAAAAAGGTAATCCCGAATACAAAGGGGTCTACCAAGCGATCAACCAGATGTTTCTAGTGCAAGCCAAGCTTACAGCTTCAGTCGTCAATCGCGAACAAGATCTCGGCGATGACGGGCTGCGTAGGGCCAAACTGTCTTATCATCCGATCGATTTTCTTAAAAAATATCGCGTGGTGCTGAAATGACAGATCGTGTTTTTAAGCGAACGGCTGTGCCAATTGCTGTGCAATGGGCCAGCCCAAGGAGGGTAGCATGACCAAGGCGCAATGTCCCTTATGTGGTTGCGAAAAGTTTTATGTCAAGGACCCGGATGATGAATATGAAACGTATACTTTTGAGTGCCAGGATGGTGAAATTTGCTTTGATCCCGAGGCCGCCGAATGCGATCCCGCGACCCTCAAATCCGACACCGAGACCTTCTGTGACCGGTGCGCCTGGCATGATCGCCTGGAAGCCATAAAGAAGTGATCGAACGGATTAATTATGTATTTTGAACTTTCAAGCACTCTGATTAAAAATACCAGGAATCAAAGGAAACGCTCTGAATATGGAACCCGACCTAATCCTTTACCAATTCTTTACCAATCCTTTATCGAGTCATTAAACAGAAGTTTTATAGTGTTGGGCAAGGAAGGACAGCCAAAGGATGATCCGTTATCCTTATAACAAGCCAGATTTTAAGTATGCGTCAGGCAAATATTTAAAAGGAGAAAACATGCCCACAGACAAGGTTGCCGTATTCGAGCCATATCCCTTTGCAACGGGTCAGAAAATCTACATTGCCGCCGGACCGCGAAAAGGCGATTGGGAAGTGATCGGTGTTTCGGACAAAAAGGTCAAGCTGCGCTGCCCTATCAGCCTGCGCGAGTTTGAATGGAACCGGTTTTGCTACGTGGTCGCGGAACAAACCGGCCGCCAATGGCCGCAACCCGACTGAAAGGGCGGTTATCTTGCCGAGCTTTTTCACCGCCTGGAGCTATCGCAGCGCGCGCTTACCTGAAAGCGATTACCAAGGGGGGACCCAATGAACAATCAAACCGAAGACCGCATCATTGATCCGGAAACATGGGTCGATCAATACGGTGATTATCTTTACACATATGCCTACCGCCGAATCCAAGATGGAGCGGTGGCAGAAGACCTGGTGCAGGAAACTTTTTTGGCCGCCCTGGGCGCCCGTGCAAAGTTTCAGGGGCGGTCATCTGAAAAAACCTGGTTGACGAGTATCCTCAAGCATAAACTCCTGGACCATTACCGCAAACAGTACCGGGAAGTACCCCATGATGATATCGAGTTGAAAGCCGATGAACTGGATAATCTTTTCGATGAAAAGGGCCACTGGAAGGTCGGCCCGGCCAAATGGGTTGCCAACCCTCTAAAACAACTTGAGCAAAAACACTTCATGGAAGCATTGGGCCACTGCTTAAAAACGCCTCCCAAACGATTGTCCGAGGCTTTTACCCTGCGCGAACTGGATGGCATGAGCACCAAAGAAATTTGTAAGGTATTGAATGTCTCCGAGACTAATTTGTGGGTCATGTTGCATCGGGCAAGAATTTACATCCGTGATTGTATCGAACGCACCTGGCTCGATCCAAAAGAACTCAAGGGGGTTATATCATGAGTGCTATGCTAAGCTGTCGGGCTGTGAGTCAACTGGTGTCGGAATCATTGGATCACGATTTATCACTGTCGCAAAACATTGAAATAAAGATGCACTTGTTCATGTGCAAGTTTTGTTCGCGCTTCAACAAGCAGCTCTTATCCATCCGCAAGGCGTGCCGCGAAAACGCCGAATTGATGGGTGAAGGCGCCGAGCAGGGCGCATTGTGTCAGGAAGCCAAAGAGCGAATCAAGCGTTCGCTGCAGCAGGGCCGAGCCGGCTAAACGCCGCCTAACTTGACCTTTGTCAGCCCAAGCGTACGACTCCCGATGATGCCTACCTCAAATAATTTTGCATGTTCGCTTTTCTCCCAATTTCTTCTTCCTAACCGATTGGTTGTCTTCGATTCACAATCCGTAAAACGGCCTGTAAGGAATCGCCTAACAAGTCGACCGACTAGTAAAAGAATCATTAAAATAAGTGGTTACGTAAATTGCGCCAACGAACGTGAAGGAGGCAGCATGCAAGTAAAGAGGATGTTCATAAAACGCCGGCAAGGGCGCATGTATTTAGGCGTCACCTTTTGTTTGTTGATCACCCTGCTGGTGCTCAACGTAATCGGGGTGCAAGGTGCTGTTATTCGTGAAGCAGGCAAAGTCTACATTGTTGACCAGACCGGCGAGCGCTGGGACGTGAGCCAGGCACAGGAACTGGGTTTTGATGCGGCCGGATTCCAATACGGCATCGGCAAAAATGCCTTTCGAACAATGGACGATCAGGCTTTGGGCAAGGCAACGTCAGGCATCAGCAAAAACCTGCGCGTCATCGGTGTTACCGGGGCCAATGAGGCCCACGCTTATTCCGTTTCGAAACTGCGGTATCATGAAATCGCCAACACCCACATCGATGCGGAGCCGATTGCCGTAGGGTACTGACCGCTGGTCGACTTGGCGGCTGTGTACAGCCGAACAGTTGACGGCCAGACCCTAACCCTGACACCTTCGGGTTGGACGTATAAAAACACCTTTGTGCTTTACGATCGCGAAACCGGGACTCTGTGGTACCCTTATCGTAAAGGGTTAATGGGGATACAAGGTCCGCTGTTTAAAAAATGGCTGCCTAAAATGGCTTCCCGTGACACCCGCTGGAAGAAATGGTACAAAAAGCACCCGGATTCGCTGATCGTCAAATGAAAATTATACCGATAGACAGGCAAGGCCGTTAAAATGAGAAGGATGCGTAGGTATCGATATGAATAAATTCAAACCTAAGAATATTGTAACGATCCTCTTGATCGGGTTGAGCGTTTGTGGTTTACTTTTTGTCAGTTCCGCTAGGGCAGACGTGGACAATACAATTTATGTTGATCTTCTGCAACGATATGTGAAAGATGGTCTTGTCGATTATGGTGGGTTTAAAAGCGACGAGGTCAGGCTTGACCAATATCTGAAAATACTGGCGCAAGTCGACTCGCAAACCTTGTCTCGCGACGAACGTTTCGCCTTTTACGTCAACGCCTACAATGCCTGGACCATCAAGCTTATTTTAAGCCGCTATCCGGATCTGCAATCGATCAAGGACCTGGGTAGTTTTCTGCGGAGCCCCTGGAAAAAGGAACTCGCGCGGATTGACGGCACAATCCTGACACTGGACAATATCGAACATGACATTCTACGGCCGCAATTTAAAGATCCCCGTGTTCATTTTGCCGTCAATTGTGCTTCCAAAGGATGCCCTCCCTTGCTGGGTGAACCATACACAGGCGCGCGACTGGACCGCCAACTCGAGGAGCGGGCCAAAGCGTTTATCAACGATCCGCAACGCACCCGTCTAGAGGGCACCGTGTTGTCTGTCAGTAAAATCTTCAAATGGTTTGCGGCCGATTTCAGCAACGATGTCGTCGGCTTTATCAAACGCTATGCTGATGAACCCTTGAAGACAGAATTAGAAAAGCGATCCTCCAATTTAAAAATCAAATATCTGGAATATGACTGGTCCTTGAACGGTAACTAGTGCCATCTTCAAAGGGCGCCTGCACGTGCTTGGTGTCCAAAGCTTCTCTGCGTGCCAGTGTCGGACTGACGGTTCAAATCGTTTTTCGCCTGGGCCACACGCATACAGCCGCATCGGTGGGTGTCGCGCAATAGGGAGAAACGCATGAAACCTTATGATTACGATATCGGAATCATCGGCGGCGGTGCCGCCGGATTGACGGTTGCATCTGGAGCCGCTCAGCTGGGCGCCAAAACGCTGCTGATTGAAAAAGAGCCTGAATTGGGAGGTGACTGCCTGCATTATGGTTGCGTTCCGAGTAAAACCCTCATAAAATCGGCCCATGTGTATCATCTCATGAAACAGGCCCCGGCCTTCGGGCTGCCGGCTGTTGAGGTGTCACCGGTCGATTTCAGCCAGGTAGCAAGGCGCATTCAGGAAGTCATTGCCGTTATTCAGGAGCATGATTCCGAGGAACGCTTTTGCCGCTTGGGGGCCAAGGTTCTGTTCGGTGCGGCGGTCTTCAGGGACGACCACACCGTGGATTTGGATGGGAAATTATATAGCGCGAAAAATTGGGTCCTCGCCACCGGTTCGTCTCCTACGGCGCCGCCGATACCGGGTCTTGCTGAAACGACCTATTTGACCAACAAGGAGATTTTTTCCCTGGACCACCTGCCTGATAAGCTGGTGGTGCTGGGCGGGGGACCGATCGGCATTGAAATGGCCCAGGCCTTTAACCGTCTTGGAAGCAAGGTCAGTGTTGTCGATCGCGCCGATCAGATCCTCGGCAAGGAAGATGCGGACATGGCCCAGGCGGTCATGAATCAACTGGCCAAAGAAGGGGTGGCTTTTCACCTGCAAGCCAGCATTGAAAAAATCGAAACCCAAGGGGATCAGAAAAAGGTGACCCTTAAGGATCAGAATGGTAACCTGGTTACCCTTCAGGCGCAAGCCCTGTTGGTTTCCATGGGGCGTACGGCCAATGTGGATGGCTTGGGGTTGGAAGAGATCGGGGTGGCGTTTGACAGGTTCGGTATCAAAGTAGACAATCGACTGCGGACGACCCGTAAGCATATTTTTGCGGCCGGAGACGTCAGCGGCGGGTATCAGTTTACCCATGCCGCCGGGTATGAAGGCGGTATCGTTGTCAGCAATGCGATCTTTCATCTGCCCCGGAAGGTCGATTATACTTATTTCCCATGGTGTACCTACACGGACCCGGAGCTGGCCAGCATCGGGATGAATGAGAGCATGGCCAAGGCCCAGGGGATCGAGTATAACGTGTGGACCGAGGCGTTCAGTGGCAATGATCGCAGCCTGGCCGAACGGGAAACAACCGGATCGCTGAAGATGCTCCTGGATAAAAAAGAGAAACCGATCGGGATTCAGATCCTCGGCCCCCGGGCCGGCGATTTAATCAGTGAGTGGGTGGCGATCCTGAACGGCAAGGTTAAACTATCGTCCTTAGCTTCGGCGGTCCATCCTTATCCGACCCTCGGTGAGATCAACAAGAAGGTCGCGGGTAATTATTTCGCGCCGAAAATCTTTTCCGAAAAGATTCAGAAAGGGCTCAAGTTTTTCTTTAGCCTGAAAGGGCGTGCCTGTGGTCCAGAGGATTGCCAGGGTTAGTGTCAGGCCCTACAAGGAAGCGCAAAAATTAAAGCCATTTTAAAAAGTAAAAAGCAGATTGGTTAAAGATTTAATTAATCAGAAAATCGGAAAGGATCCTCTTTTATGGAAACCTACTACAAGCCGGAAGATTTGCCTCGTTTTGAAGAGATTGGCAAAGAAGCACCAGAACTGGCCAAAAAATTTTTCGAGTATTATGGGGCTGTCTTTGCGGAAGGCGAGCTGACTGAAAGAGAAAAGGCCTTGATTGCATTGGCTGTCGCGCATACCATCCAATGTCCCTATTGTATCGATGCGTACACGCAGGCTTGTTTGGCGAAGGGCTCCAATTTGGCCGAAATGACGGAAGCCGCGCATGTGGTCACGGCCATCCGGGGTGGCGCATCTTTGGTTCACGGCATTCAGATGCGCAATATTGCCGAGAAGTTGTCCATGTAAGAATTGGGGTGAGCTTATCATCATGGAACAAAGCGCACAGTTCCACGCGGGTGAAGATTCGGCTTCAGCAGAAGTGAGCGTCGTGCCGTTTCAAAAGATGCTTGCAAAGCACAGCCTCGAATTGACACGTGAACGCACCAATACCCTGCAGATCAATGTTGGCTTCTTGTGTAATCAGGTTTGCCGGCACTGTCATCTCGATGCGGGACCCGGCCGCAAAGAAAACATGGATGGGGCCACTGCCAAGGCTGTTATAGCCTACGCTGAACGGAGCCGTTTTGAAGTTGTCGATATCACCGGCGGGGCTCCGGAGCTAAACCCGCATATTGAAATGCTCATTGACGGGCTTGCCGTTGTGGCCCCACGTATTATGCTGCGGTCGAACTTGTCGGTTTTAACCGATGGCCAACACGATCAGTTGATCGAACGACTAAAAGCCCACCGTGTTGTCATTGTGGCATCCTTCCCGGCGCTCAATGAAACCCAGGTCGATTCACAGCGGGGCAAGGGCATCTTTGCAAGCAGTGTTGCCGCCCTTCGAAAACTCAACGATCACGGCTACGGGCACGAAGGCTCTGGTTTGGAGTTGAACCTGGTTTCCAATCCCACCGGCGCGTTTCTGCCTCCGGACCAAAGTCAGATGGAAAAACGGTTTAGGGATGTTTTGCAGCGCAAATGGGGCCTTGAGTTCAACAATCTGTATAATTTTGCCAATGTGCCGCTGGGACGGTTTCGACAATGGCTCGAGACCTCCGGCAATCTATCCGCTTATCTGAACAAACTGGCAGAAGGCTTCAACCCGTGTGCGGTGCAGGGGGTCATGTGCCGAACGTTGGTTTCCGTTGGCTGGGACGGGTATATTTACGATTGTGATTTTAACCTGTCGCGAGGCCTGTTCATGGGCCACCAGAGAACTCATGTCGAGGAATTGGCCGGGCCGCCTGAACCCGGAACTCCGATTGCGACCGCCGATCATTGTTACACCTGTACCGCCGGGGCTGGGTTTTCCTGAGGGGGGGCAATCGAAGCCTGAGTTCAGGCTGCTGTAGAGAAAATGAAAACGACTGTACAATTACCTGTTTTTTCCCCAAGGTCGTGAAGCGTCTAAGCGGTGAAGCAGACGAAATAGCTTTAAATAACTAAAAGCCAGGAGGAAAAATGAAGTCAGCGGCGTATAAAAAGACGATGCGCGTGAACGGCCAGGACATCACTTATTTCGATATTCAGAAACTCGCCCAGGAGGGTATCGCTGAAATCGCGCGACTGCCGTACTCTATCAGAATCCTGGTTGAAAACCTGTTGCGAAAGCTGGATGGGCAGGTGGTCAAAGAAGACGATCTGCGCAACATCGCCCAATGGCAGCAGCAGTATGACGAACCGATCGAGATTCCCTATCACCCGGCCCGGGTATTGATGCAGGATTTTACCGGTGTGCCGGCGGTTGTCGACCTGGCCGCCATGCGGGATGCGGTCAAAGATCTCGACGGCGACCCCAAGGTCATCAATCCCCTGGTGCCCGTCGATTTGATTGTCGATCACTCTATCCAGGTCGATGCTTACGGGACCCCCGATGCCTTGCGCACCAACGTTGCCATGGAGTACCAGCGCAACGGCGAACGCTATGCGTTGCTGAAGTGGGCCCAGAAAAGTTTTGACAACTTTCGGGTTGTGCCACCCAATTCCGGGATTTGCCATCAGGTCAACCTGGAATACCTGGGGCAGGTCGTTATGCAGGTCACGGATAACGATGCCCTGGTCGCGTATCCCGACACCCTCGTGGGAACCGATTCCCACACCACCATGATCGACGCTATTGGTGTCATGGGCTGGGGGGTCGGTGGCATCGAAGCGGAGGCCGTTATGCTGGGCCAACCCTATTACATGTCCATTCCCCAGGTCATCGGCGTCAAATTGACGGGCGTCTTAGCGCCGGGCGTGACGGCAACCGATTTGGTTCTGACGCTGACGGAACTGCTGCGGCAGCACAACGCGGTCGAAAAGTTTGTCGAATACTTCGGGCCCGGGTTAAAAAACCTTTCCGTGCCCATCAGGGCAACCATTGCCAACATGACCCCGGAATATGGAGCCACTATGGGTTTTTTTCCGGTTGATGGGCAAACCATCGAATACCTGCGAGCGACCAATCGGGAAGCGCAGTCGGTTCTGGTGGAGCGATACACCAAAGCTCAGGGCCTTTTTCATACCGGTTCCGAGCAACCGGATTACTCACAAGTGATCGAATTTGACCTTGCCACGGTCGTGCCGTGCGTGGCCGGCCCGGCCCGGCCTCAGGACCGCATTGCCTTAAGCGATCTCAAAAAGTCGATCAAAGACCTGTTGAGCGCCAAAAAGACTTCTCCGCATTGTGAAATCGAATTAAACGGCCAGAAAGCCGAAATCAGTCACGGCAGTATTGTAATCGCGGCCATAACCTCGTGCACGAACACATCGAATCCCTATGTAATGCTGGGTGCGGCATTACTGGCCCGCAACGCCGTTGCCAAGGGGCTGCAGGTTCCACCGCATGTCAAAACATCTTTGGCACCCGGTTCAAAAGTCGTTGTTCAATATTTGCGTGATGCGGACCTGATGTCCGGCCTGGAAGCACTGGGCTTTCACCTGGCCGCGTTCGGTTGTACGACCTGCATTGGCAACAGCGGCCCGTTACACCCGGCCATTGAAAAGGCGATTGCAGAGCACGACCTGACCGTGGCTTCGATTCTGTCCGGCAACCGCAACTTCGAGGCCCGTATTCACCAGAGCATTCGTGCCAACTATTTGGCATCACCACCGCTGGTGGTCGCCCTTGCCCTGGCTGGCCGCATCGATATCGATTTGACTTCGGAGGCCCTGGGCGTCGATGGAGAGGGTGCCTCGGTTTATCTAAAAGACATCTGGCCGTCAGATAACGAAGTCGATGCACTCGTCCGCCAACATGTTAAACAATCTTTCTATAAACAGGAGTATGATCGTATCTTCGAAGGTGACGAATTCTGGCACGCCTTGGATACCGCGGAAAGCACGACGTTTAAATGGGATGCCCAGTCGACCTATATTAAAAAACCGCCCTATTTTGAAAATTTTAGTCTGGCGCTGCAACCGATCGGGGATATCGAACACGCCAAGCCCCTGGTGTTGCTTGGTGATTCGGTCACGACCGACCACATCTCACCGGCCGGGGCAATCCCTCCGGAGTATCCGGCCGGGGAGTACCTGATTGATAAGGCCGTTACACCGGACAAGTTCAACTCCTATGGCTCACGTCGTGGCAACCATGAAGTCATGATGCGGGGAACATTCGGCAATATTCGCATCAAAAACCTTCTGGTCAAGCCAAAGGAAGGGAGTTGGACACTCAAGTTGCCTGAAAAGCACGAGATGTCGATCTATGCGGCGGCCATGTCCTATGCCGAAACCGCCACGCCCCTGATCGTGCTGAGTGGCAGTCAGTACGGTACCGGGTCTTCCCGGGATTGGGCTGCCAAGGGAACCAAATTGCTGGGTGTCAAAGCGGTCATTGCCGAATCCTTCGAACGGATCCACCGCAGCAATTTGGTAGGGATGGGGGTTTTGCCATTGGTATTCACAGCCAACCAGAACTGGCAGACTTTGGGCTTGACTGGTTTTGAAACCTTTTTCATCCTCGGGATCGAAGACATTCAACCGCGCAAGGTCCTTCAGGTGACGGCTGTCAAGGAAGACAGCCAACCGGTGCCTTTTGAAGTGCTCACCCGATTGGATACGGACATGGATCTCGATTATTTTCTGCATGGCGGTATCCTGCCGTATGTTTTGCGTAAACTTGTGCAATAATCCGGCCTTTACCGATAATCTTCTGTTTTTCCTTTTGGAGAGCCAGCCTGGTGATCGTGCGGCCTGAATTTTTTTGTGAGACACAATGTCTCATCGGCCCCCTATTTCGTTGCCCCCCGGCCGTCATGCCGGGCTTGATTGTTATAACCACCTGAAAAAATTTAATAATTAATATATTTTCGATGGCTTTGACTCTGGCATGGTATTTGATTATATTTGGTTGATATAAAGGCTACGCGTCTAAAACCCAAGCAATGAGAGGTGTTCCTGATGAGCAAGAAGCTATTATTGGCATTTGATGATTCGGAAAATGCAATGCGGGCCGTAAATTTCCTGATCGACTATTTTGATCGTGATTGTTGGATAACGCTCTTTAGTGTTGTGCCGGACACGGAAGCCCTGTGCAAAATGGACAGCCCGGCCCTGACGCCGTACTTTCGAAGTCAGCAAAGTTCGTTTTGTACGCTGGAAGATAAGAAGCGGGAACTGGTCGATACGGCCATGCAAGCGGCGGTAAAGGTTTTGACGGAGGCAGGGTACCAAAACGATAAAATCAATGTCAAATTAGAACCCAAGAAACGGGGTATTGCCAGAGATATTGTCAATGAAGCCCAATCGGGGTATGATGCGATTATTATCGGGCGAAGGGGCTTATCCGGAATTAAAGAACTCATCCTGGGCAGTACGTCACACAAAGTTTTCCAATTGGCCAAAGACATTTCGATCCTGGTCATCAATTAAAAGGGACCATGGAAACCAAGGTTCGTTTCACGAACGACTGGGGTGAAAACCTGGTCGGAAACCTGCACACACCGGACCGCACGATTCGCTATGGTGTTGTTTTAGGGCACTGTTTCACCTGTTCGCGCCATACCGGTATCCTGCGCCAAATTTGCCAGAGTCTGACCCTGGCCGGTTGTGCGGCCTTGCGTTTTGATTTTTCAGGCAACGGTCAAAGCGCAGGGGTGTTCGAACAATCCACCTATTCCAAACAAATTTCCGATATGAAGAGCGCAACCGCTTTTTTACACCGCCAAGGCATCAACCGTATCGGCTTGACCGGCCATAGCATGGGGGCGGTGGTCGCTTTGCTTGCAGCGGCAGAAATACGCTTGGTCGAAGCTGTCTGCTGTTTGGCCGGGCGTCTCTCGGGAATGGATGCGTTACGGTTTTTAACAGCCGAGCAACAGGTTGAACTTAAGCAAAGGGGCCGGACCCAATTTGCCAGCCGCGGGCGCGACCTGCAACTAACCAGCGGATTTTTTGCCGATGCCGAACGGTATGATCTTCCGCAAACAATCAAATCACTGGCCACCCCGTTGCTTATCGTGCATGGTGACCAAGATGAAATTGTACCGGTCGAAGAAGCCCAGCGGGCCTATCGCCTGAATCCCCAGTATGTGAAGATGGCGGTCATTCCTGCGGCGGATCACATGTTCAGTAGCGCCGAACAGCGGAGTGCCATAGCGAACATGGTCGTTGCGTGGTTCGACAACCAATTGGGACAATCAACCTAACATTCAACCAAAGGTCAGGCATCATGAACCTATCAGAAACTTTAAATCTGAATTACTTCGATAAACAGTATGCCCAATGGAAAGCCGATCCGACAGGGGTGCCGCCGGATTGGCAATCTTTCTTTCAAGGCTTCGAGATGGCTTTGAGCACGGACGTGCCCCAAGCGAAACCCGGGGACCATCCCGAGGCCTTGAAGCAGCACCAGGTCGAGACCTTGATTTACCGGTATCGTGACTTGGGACACCTCCTGGCCTGTATGGATCCGCTGACGGAATGTCCCATCGATCATCCGCTTCTGAACCTGGATGTTTTTGGATTACAGCCAGATGATCTGCAGCGTACCTTTTCAGCGCCCTGGTTTTCCAAAAAGGGACAAGCCCAGCTCAAGGAGATCATCAACGCCCTTAAAGAGACCTACTGTCGTTCCATCGGGGTCGAATACATGCACCTGCAGGATCCAACTGAGAGGCAGTGGTTGCGAGATCGGATGGAACCGGTGCGCAATCAGCCGCCGATCGCGACCGCGGATAAAAAACAAATTCTGCGGAAACTTTTCCAAGCAGCTGAATTTGAAGAATTTTTGAATAAAAAGTATATTGCCGTCACGCGTTTTTCATTGGAAGGTGGCGATGTCATCATACCGATGCTCGATGCCCTGCTCAAGCACGCTGCCAAGAAGGGTTGCCGGGAAATTATATTGGGGATGGCTCACCGGGGCCGGTTGAACGTTCAGACGAGCATCCTTGAAAAGCCGTATGAAGACATATTCAGTGAATTTGAAAGCTGCTATGATCCCCAGCAGCTGGTCGGTGCCGGCGATGTCAAATATCATAATGGCTACTTGGCCGATCTAAAGGTTGCGGATCAGCAAACCCTGCGGATTTTTTTGATGAACAACCCGAGCCATCTGGAAGCGGTCAATCCGGTTGTGGAAGGGTTTGCCAGGGCCCGGCAGGAGATGCTTACAGCCGAACCGCAACACACGATCTTGCCCCTATTGTTCCATGGTGATGCGGCGTTTGCCGGTCAGGGGATCGTCGCAGAAACCCTGAACATGTCGCAACTGGATGGCTACAAGACCGGTGGAACGATCCACATCGTCATCAACAATCAGATTGGGTACACCACGCTTCCCAAAGATGCCCGTTCGACCCGCTATTCAACCGATGTGGCCAAGATGCTCATGGTACCTATTTTTCACGTACACGGTGAAAATCCTGAGACGGCCGTACATGCCATAAAGCTGGCGGCTGACTACCGGCAAACCTTCGGCAAGGATGTCGTTCTGGACATCATCTGTTATCGTCGCTATGGTCACAATGAAGGCGATGAACCCTATTTCACCCAGCCTACAATGTACGATCGCATTCGACAACGCCCTTCCTTGTCCGAACTATATGCCGCCAAGCTGGCCGCTGAAGGCCTTTTCGATCAGGAGGCCGTCGACCGTTTGCGGGCCGAGGCCAGGAAGCCCATCGAGGATGCTTACCAGGAAATCCATGGCAGCGCCTGTACCTTCCCGGAGGACCGATTTTACGAAAACTGGCAGTCGTTTCATGGTCGCTATTCTCACGACAACATTGAGACCGCCATGCCGGGCGAGGATCTCGCTCAGATAGCCCGCATGTTGGGTCGGATACCTGAAGGCTTTGCGATCCATTCCAAGCTGGCACGTATTCTAAAAGCCCGCCAGACCGCCATCGAAAAAGGCACGGCCATCGATTGGGCCAATGCCGAGAGCCTGGCGTGGGCCACGCTCTTGGTCGAGGGGTGGGGCGTGCGGTTGAGCGGGCAGGATGTTGGCCGAGGCACCTTTAGCCAGCGCCATGCCGTGCTGTTCGATACCCAAAGCGGCGAAGCATACATTCCCCTCAATCATCTTAGGGATGAGCAAGCGCCCTTCCAGGTTTTCAACAGCCACCTGGCCGAAGCGAGTGTCCTCGGATATGAATATGGTTACTCCGCTGCCCAGCCAAGGGTCCTAACCTTATGGGAAGCCCAGTTCGGAGATTTTGTCAACAACGCACAAGGGATTATCGACCTGTTCATTGCCAGCGGCCAGTCCAAGTGGCAGCGGCTCAGCGGTCTGGTTTTACTGCTGCCCCATGGGTGGGAAGGGCTCGGACCGGAACATTCAAGCGCCCGCCTGGAACGTTTTCTGCAATTGTGTGCCGAAGACAACCTGCAGGTCTGCAACCTGACGACACCGGCCCAGTATTTTCATCTCCTTCGGCGCCAGGTCAAGGCCGACTTCCGCAAACCCTTGATCCTCATGACGCCCAAAAGTCTTTTGCGTCACCCGCTGGCTGTCTCGGACTTGGAAGCGTTTACAAACGGCTCGTTTCAGATGGTTTTGGACGACCCCCAGCCGGTCGACAAGCCTGATCGTATCCTGCTGTGCAGTGGAAAAATATACTATCAGCTCGTGCAAGAGCGTGCGAAACAAAAACGGCCGACGAGTGTCATTTTACGCCTGGAACAGTTTTATCCCTTTCCGGAAGCCGCCCTCCAAAAAATTATGGCGCCCTACCGGAAGGTCAAAAATTGGATCTGGGTTCAAGAGGAACCCGCCAACATGGGCGCCTGGCAGTTTCTCAAACCACGCTTGGAGGCGGTTGTTGGAAAAGCCGTCACGTACATTGGTAGAGAAGCGGCCTCCAGCCCGGCGACCGGTTTTCCTAAGATCTACCGGGCACAACAGACCGCTATTTCCGATCAGGCCCTGGGGCGATTCTCCAATAAAAAACGATATAGGAACCCAATAAGGTAATTTAGCGGCCTCAATAAGGGTCACATTAAGCGGCGAAGCCGCGCCATATAAAAGCGCACGGCGCTTTTATTGGAGGAGTCAATTATGGCAGTCGAGATTATCATTCCAAGTGTCGGGGAGTCGGTTCAGGAGGCCGTTCTGGCTGAATGGTTTAAAAAAGACGGTGACTTCGTTAAAAAGGACGAGCCGCTGTTTGTGATCGAGACCGATAAGGTTACCCTGGAAGTCGTGGCCGATGTGGACGGTGTTCTGAAAATTCTGGTGGCCGAAGGTGAGACGGTCGCGATCGGGATGGTGGTGGGGTCGATCGAACCGACGGACGCCGCCCCAGCGAGTGAAACGCCGGTTTCCGAGACCCAAGCAGCAAAGCCGCCGGTTTCCGAGACCCAAGCAGCAAAGCCGCCGGAACCTGAGGCGCCGCCAGCGGCCCCGACCCCGCCGCCGGCCCCGCCTGTTTCAACGCCACCCACAGCAGACGAGGATCAGCCGTCCTTGCCACCCTCGGTTCGACGGCTGATCGCTGAGAAACATCTTGACGTCACCAAAATCAAAGGCACGGGACCCGCTGGGCGCATCAACAAAGGGGATGTATTGCTTTACCTGGAACAGGCCCCGGCCGGGATACCTGACAAACTGGAGCCACCACCGGATGCTTGTTTGGCCGTCGCCGGCGACCAGCCGGTTGAATCACGCAAACCCATGTCGCCCATCCGCAAGCGGATTGCTGCCCGGTTGTTGGAGTCAAAGCAGAACACGGCCATGCTGACCACCTTTAACGAGATCGATATGGGGCAAGCCATGGCGATACGGGGCCGCTACAAAGAAGCCTTTCAGAAAAAGCATGGGGTTTCTTTGGGATTCATGTCCTTTTTTATCAAGGCCTGTGTGGAAGCACTCAAAGAAATTCCCGAAATGAACGCCTTTATCGACGGCGACGACATCGTCTACCACAACTACCAGCACATCGGTGTGGCCATCGGGACTGAGCGCGGTCTGGTTGTGCCGGTGGTGCGCCATGCCGAGAAAATGAGTTTTGCCCAAATCGAAGGGGCGATTGTCGCGTATGTGAAAAAAATAAAGGAAAACCGGCTCGAACTAGCCGATCTGGAAGGGGGGACGTTTACCGTAAGCAACGGAGGGGTGTACGGATCGCTGCTTTCGACCCCGATTCTCAACACGCCCCAAAGCGGCATTTTGGGAATGCATAAAATTGAAAAGCGTCCGGTTGTGGTCGATGATGAGATCGTGATTCAGCCCATGATGTATGTGGCTTTGAGCTACGATCATCGCATCGTCGATGGCAAGGGCGCGGTCACCTTCCTGAAGCGCGTCAAGGAATTTATCGAAAATCCCGAACGGATCATATTGGAGGTTTAAAATGGCGGCAAAAGAATCGTATGACCTCGTTATCATCGGTTCCGGACCCGGCGGCTATGTAGCGGCTGTGCGGGCATCGCAGCTCGGGCTCAAGACGGCCTGTGTTGAAAAGGAATCGCGTCTGGGGGGCGTCTGCCTGAATGTGGGCTGCATTCCCAGCAAAGCGTTACTCGATTCCAGTGAATATTTTCATCTGGCCCAGTCGAAACTGGCAGAACATGGTGTCAAGACCGGTCGCGTGAGCCTCGATCTGGCGGCCATGATGGCACGTAAAGATAAGGTCGTTGACGACCTCACGCAAAACGTTCGCAAGTTGCTGGAGCGCAACCAGATTGAAATAATTTCAGGGATGGGCCGGGTTGCCGGTCCGGATCGGGTTGAGATTACGGCTGGCCAGTCCAAACCGCAGGCCATCGAAACGCGGGCGATTTTGCTGGCAACCGGCAGTGAGCCTTTGGAAGTTCCAGGCCTCGCATTTGACGGGGATCGGATGATCAGTTCCTCCGAAGCGCTGCAATTGGACAGTGTGCCGAAACATCTCGGCATCGTTGGGGGTGGATATATCGGCCTGGAATTGGGATCGGTTTGGATGCGTCTGGGGGCTCAAGTCACGGTGATCGAGATGTTGCCGCGGATTGCCGCCAACCTGGACAGCCAGGTCGGTCGCCGGCTGGACCGCCTTCTGCGGCGGCAGGGTATGGCCTTTCGCCTTGAAACCAAGGTGTCCAAAGCGGTTGTTTCCGGTAAAAAGGTCAAGGCCACTCTCGAATCCAAGGGCGCGGCCGAGACCTTGTCGTTTGACCGCTTGCTGGTATCGGTGGGGCGTCGTCCCTTGACTCAGGGTTTGGGCCTGGAGGATGCAGGGATCAAAGTGGACCCCCAAAGCGGCCACGTACTGGTCGACAGCGCTTATCAAACCAATGTTCCAGGAATCTATGCCATCGGGGACCTGGTGCCGGGCCCCATGCTGGCCCATAAAGCATCGGCCGAGGGGATCGCGGCTGTCGAGGGGATTGCCGGTCGGGCCGGTGAGGTCAATTATGACACGATTCCGTCCGTCGTTTATACTTGGCCGGAGGTTGCGTCAGTCGGGCTGACCGAAGATGAGGTCAAGGAACGGGGCATTCCCTACTGTGTCGGGAATTATCCCTTTGCAGGGGCTGGTCGTGCCCGCTGCATGGGCGAAACCGACGGGTTTGTCAAAGTGATCGCCCACGGCAAGACCGACCGCCTATTGGGCGCTCACATTATTGGACCCCGGGCAGCCGATATGATTGCCGAGTGTGTTTTGGCCATGGAATTCGGGGCCAGTTCCGAGGACATCGCCCGCACGGTTCATGGACACCCGACCTTTGCCGAGGCGCTGCAGGAGGCGGCCATGGCGGTGCGCAAGTGCTCGATCTATGCCGGTTAGTGCCTATCCAATCCGCCTTGGCGGACTGGATGGACACTGGTTTGGCCATTTTTATGTTTGGGTGAGAGCATCGAACAAGGTCAGGTTTTTTTCCAATGCCGAGCCGGCCAGCAGGTCCTCGAATGCCGCGCGATAGTGTTCGATTTCGATCCCGGGCACCAGACCATCGACGGCAATCTTCGCCAGCACCACCGTGTTTTGCATGCGCACATCGGTCAGCCCTTCCTTGAAGACAGCCACTGCCTTAATCTTACGCCGCAGGCTTTCGGCTGCAATGACTTCCGGTGTCACCGGCGGTGCCTGATTAAGGCGCACCTCGATCGGTTGCCAACTGGTATTGTAAAAAACCAACGTACCCGTGTCTTTGAGAAAGACGTTCATGCTGCGCAGGGCTTCATGGCACTCCAAGGCCACGATCATGTCAGCATCACCGCGGCCGATTAAAGGCGAATGAACGTTTTCGCCCACGCGTATATTCGAAATCACAATGCCGCCCCGCTGCGCTAAGCCATGGGTGTCGACGGCTTGAACCTGTAAGCCGGCATGGTCGGCGGCCCGCATGAGAACTTCACTGAGGAGGCCGATTCCCTGGCCCCCGACTCCGGTTAAATAAATATTAAAGGGCTGCATAAATCACCTTCCCAATCCCTGCACAATGTTTAAAATTGCAGATTATAGCCATTTCAGAAATATGTTTCGATTGCGGTTAGCCGAGCGAGGCACCCTATTTTTTTAAAAGGCCTATCATTGTGAATCGGCACCACTATCGCAGCGCCCTGCCGGATTGATGATGGTTCCCCGGCCGCATGTTACTAACAACCGGCCTGTTTTCATCATCAATCCGGCGGGCACAAGTCTAAACTTGTATTGATAGGCCTTTTAAAAAAATAGGGTGCCTCGCTCCCCAATTGGAACGTTATTTTGACAACGGCTGTAAACTGCTCTGTAGCTTGATGCAGATAAAGAAATTTCATTGTTTCGTGCATGAGCGAGAATGTCGCGTTTCATAAAACCGTGGAACGATTTTATTCCGGGTTGACGATTTGGGGTTGCGCGATCGCTTGGCTCGGGCAGGTCTGCACACAAGACCCGTCACCAATACAAAGGTCCGGATTGATTTCGATGCGTCCGTCCGCTTGCCGCACGAAAGTCGGACAGGCGAAGGTTTCAATGCAGGTATGCGCGCGATTGCAAACGTTCTGGTCGATGGCAACCTGCCGTAACTTGAAATTAGACGATTTGCGTTTCTCGCGCGTAAATTTAAGCATGCACGGATGCCGGGCAATGACCACGCTGAAGCCTTCGACAGTGAGCGCTTGTTTGACCAGATCGGTGAGTTGGGCTTGCTGATAGGTATCGACTTCGAAAACGTGTTTGACCCCTAAACCTTCCAGGACCTGCCGGACCGGAATCTTATCCGTCGGCGCATTGAAATTCTGACCCGACGCGGCGTGGTCCTGATGGCCGGTCATGGCGGTCGTATCGTTTTCCATAAGGATCAATGTCAGCTGGTGCTGATTGAAGACCGCATTAATGATGCCGGGCAGACCGGCATGAAAGAAGGTCGAATCACCGATAAAGGCGACCACCTTGCGGGTATTGTTGAAAAGTGACAAACCGGAACCCATGGCTGTGGATGCACCCATGCACATGAGCAATTGGCCCATTTCGTAGGGCGGCAAATAACCGAGCGTGTGGCAGCCGATATCTGCGACGGTAATGGCCTTGGCGTCCAGGGCTTTCTTGATTGCATGAAAAGCGCTGCGGTGGCCGCAACCTGGGCACATTTGAGGGCTTCGCGCAGGGACGGGTGGTGTGCCAGACCGTACGGTCGGCCTGTTTGGCAGCATGTCCGGCCAGGTGTTTTGCACAATGTCATAAACTTTATCGGGCGTGTACTCTCCGATCCAATCTTCAGGGTCGCTTTTGCCGATGATGCGGGTTGTCACACCATTTTCAAAGGCCAACGCTTTAATCTCTTTTTCGACCAGGTCATCGAGCTCTTCTATAATTTTTACACGCGCATGCTTGGCGAGAAATGCCAAAATGGCCTGTTGCGGAAGCGGGTAGACAATACCCAATTTGAAAATATCCGGCGGCCGGTCGGCTTTTTGGACGGCATCCATGAGGGATTGAAACGGCAGTCCCATCGTAATCACGCCACGATCCGGATTGCCGTTGTCAACCAGGCGATTGAGACTTGATTTATCGGCATCCTTTTTGAACTGCTCCAAACGCCCCAGCGCTTTGCGTTTCATGGAATGAACTTCAGCTGTGAGGGGGACGTAAGGGCCGTTTTGGGAATCGAAGCGTGGCGTTGGATCCATTGCTACCGGTTGCCAGGCGTCAAAATGAACTTTGGATTTGGCATGACACACGTGGGTTGTGAGGCGCAGAATGACGGGCATCTGCCTGGCAACAGACAGCCGGGCCGCTTCAAGATAAAAAGAGTAGGTTTCGGCCGGTGTCGCCGGTTCTAGAACGGGTGTGTAGCACATTTGCGCAATGTGACGGTTGTCCTGCTCATTTTGTGAAGAATTGGCGCCGGGGTCATCTCCCAGAACGATGATCATGCCACCGATAATGTTCATCATGCTCAGCTGAACAAAAGTATCAGCCGCCACGTTCAGACCGACGCTTTTAAAAAATACCGTCGACAAATGCCCGTTTAAGGCAGCGCCATAGGCGACCTCAGTGGCCACTTTTTCGTTGGTTGAAAACTCGAAGTAAAAGGGTCGCTGCTTTTTGGGAATCGATCGAATGGCCGTTGCGATTTCCGGGGTCGGGGAGCCAGGATAGGAGGTCACAACTCGTGTGCCGGCTTCGATCATGGCTCTGACAAGGGCGGTATTGCCCATTACGATTTCAGAAAACGATTTCTGCTGCAACAAAATATCGCCTAAAGGTTTCATGTGCTTACTCCGCGTTTGTCGTGATTGTCAAAATAGAGTACTTCACACTTCTTGGCGCTTGCAAAACCTGTATCTAGCAAAGATAAAAGACTTAATTGGGTCAGATAAAACGCTAAAATAAAGTAGCGATGATAATGTCCATGTCAACCAGCACCACGGTATGCAGGCACCGTCGTATTTTGGGGCTTTGCGGTGCCTATCGGGTTGCCGCCTGGCGGGCAGAAACCGTTGCTTGTCGATCAGCTAGTAATCTGGACTTTAAGAGGTCGCTTTTTGTAAATAGAGCTCCAGTCGTTCGGTTGCCAGTGAACAGGCAAGGCATATCAGCAGATACAGAACCAGGATGGTAATCCAGATTTCAAACGTCAGAAAGGACGCTGCCATCAGCTCCATGCCTTGAAACGTAAGCTCTTGAATTGAAATGACCGAGACGATCGATGAATCTTTAATGGTTGAAATGAATTGTCCGGCCAACGGCGGCAAAATCCGCTTCAAAGCTTGAGGGAAAACGACATGTCGCAGCTGCTGCCACCGTGAGAAACCAAGCGCGGCGGCGGCTTCCCATTGGCCTTTTTCAATGGACTGAATGCCGGCCCTGACGATTTCGGTAATATAAGCGCCCTCGTAAATGGCCAGGGCCAGCAGGCCTGAGACAAACGCCGGGAAACGGTTTGGCGAACCTGCCCAAAAAGACAGAAAACTGCGAACGAATTCGGAGTTTGAGGCAGCCAGCTTGTCGACACCGATCAACGGGATGATCTGATTGCTGACAAAGTAGTAAAAAATGAAGATCCAGACGATGATGGGGATATTGCGGATCAACTCGACATAGCCCCAGCCGAGTAATCGCCGGAACAGCCTTGGACTGCAGCGCAAAACACCCATTACCGTACCGAACAGCAAGCCGAGGGCCGTGGCCCAGATACTCAGCCGCAGCGTTGTGAGCAGGCCCTGTATAATGAGGCCGGGGACCCACTTATCCGTTCCAGGATCGAATCGATAAAGATACTGGGGAATGACGCTCCAGCTCCATTTATAATCGATTTTAACGTTGATTCGGTAAGCCAGCCAGGCACAGCCGCAGGCAAACAGGCCCAAGACGGCCAGGTCCAGGTAGGTGAAGCGCGTTTTGCCTTTGGAAAAATTCATGGGTGACTTATTACCATATTAAATCGTGCAACGATTTAATTATTGGATTTGACTTTCCCAATCCCTGGTTCTGAACCAGTAAAACTTGCGTTCCAGCAGCCACCCTTCGGAGGACACATAAAGAATCCAGTTGTTAAAAAAATTGAGTGTGTCGAAATCGCCTTTGCGAACGGCGAACCCGATCGGTTCGCGCGTAAAGGTTTTGTCCAGCGGCAAAAAGAGTTTGTCGGGATATTTCAAAGCCTGAAATGCCGGCGTTGGCGCAGATCCGACAACAGCGTGCACCTTGGCGTTGAGCAATTCCTGGTAGGCTTGGGTCTCGTCATCAAACAGGCGCAATTGGGCCTGGGGCAGGTGTTGCTTGGCAGCGGTGACCGCTGTTGAACCCAGCCGGGCGGCAATGATCACCTCGGGGCGGTTAAATGCGTCCAGACCTTTAAAACCGGCGGCAACTTCTTTATGGGCGACCATGGACATACCGGTAAAGTCGTAAGGCAAGCTGAAATTGACTTTTAGATTACGGCTCGGCAGGATGCCCATACCGCCAATAATGACGTCGAACTTCCCGGTCGCCAGGGCCGGGATGATACCGGACCATTTCGTGGGAACAAACTCCACCTTGACGCCCATATCCTGTGCCAAGCGAGTGGCGACATCGATTTCGAAACCGATCAGTTTGCCGGTTTTATCCTTCATGGCCCACGGTACAAAGGTTGACATGCCAACACGCAAAACTCCGCGTTGCTGGATCTGTTCAACCAAGCTGGTCTGGACGGGTGCTTTCTGGCTGGTGTCGTTACAAGCCAGGAGCGTCACACTCATCAAAACCAGGGCAAATACTTTAGCTATCCTAAATGCTGCTTTCATCATGCTTCTCCTTTTACCTTTATTAGGGCATTTGAAATTATCGCGACCCAAGATTTGCGGGGCTACGTTATGATGGCCAGACGCTTTTCCATGATATTGATCAGGAGCGACAAGGTTAAGGTCACGGCCAGATAGATCGCCGCAACGATAAACCAAATTTCAAATACCAAGTAGGTTTCGGCGATAATCGCCTGTCCTTTCATGGTCAAATCATAGATTGCAATGGTGCTGACCAGGGCTGAATCCTTTACCAGCGATATGGCCTGGCTGGTCAAAGGCGGTAACATGCGACGAATGGCCTGGGGCAAAACGATGAAACGGTAGGTCTTAATATTGTTGAGCCCGAGGCTGAAGGCCGCCTCCCACTGACCCTTGTGAATAGAAACAATGCCGGCCCGGAAGATTTCCGAGGCATAGGCGCCCTCAAACAGGGTCAGGGCCAGGACGGCCGAAAAAAATCGATCGATCCCCAAAACGGGCGAAAGTACGAAGTAGACAAAAAAAATCTGCACCAGCAACGGCGTATTGCGAATAAGCTCAACATACCCGCGGGCAAATGCCCGGGCAACCAGAGAATTCGAAAGGCGCAGCAGTGCTGCCAGCAGCCCGACCAGACAGGCCAAAACCAGACTAATGGCAGAGATTTGTAAGGTAATGCCGAGTCCCAGCAGAAGTGGTCCGGCTGAAAACCCGCTCTCGTTCAGGGAAAACAAATAACGGGTGGTGCGATACCATTGCCAGTTGTAGTTCAAATTGCTTGAACCGATCAATAGGACGGCGACTAGAACGCCGGCAGTCAGAAAAAATTTAAGGCTGTCCCAGATGATCACTTTGGTGAAAAAGCGTTTATGGTGCAAAGAATTCAGCATAAGGGTGCTAACAACGCATAATTTGGGCGATTCAATTGGATAACAAAGAATTATCCAAGATTCGTGCCAACCGCACGATTGATTCGGAAGTCACGCCAGATCCAAAAACAAGCGCCACGGCCTGGTGAGTGACCGCGGGCGCGGCGGTCGTTTTGTTCCAAAACACATCTCTGAGACACTGATGTCTCATGATACAAAGGAGGCCGTCCAATTGCAAGACACGGTGATCCACGACAGTTTATAATCTATTACGCGCAATCGCTTGCATTCAGGAGATCCGGCATTAATATAATAATCATTACAGAAAATTCCACCCCCGCTGACATGCGGGGCGACTGGTTGCGCTTTAAATGCCCGCGTGGGCGGTCGATCCTTGTAATTAACAGACACATGGCATAGATGTTGCTTTTTTTAGAAGAGACCGGCATTAACGCGAACAAGCACAAAACGATGGAGAAAAAAATGATGCGATTAGACGATATAAAAGTCAATTCCGATCTGGTCAATGCGATCGACTGGGACATGACCCCTGAAGAAGCGGTGCGGTTATATCTCGAATGGGGCAACAATTGGTCGCGTGGTAATTATGTGATCCGCTCCAAGGATGATGTCTCGCATTATTTCGTTATCAATACCTGGAAGGAAAATCCGGTGATCTACCTTATTCGGAGAAACTCGGATGAGGCGGTCGAACTCGCCGAGATCGAAATGCCCGAAGGTCTGAAACAGCGCTATTTGAAGGCCAATGGAACCCACAAGGGCGTTTACGCGATCGAAGGTGAAGTAAAGAATTGGCTCAAAGCTGAGTTGAACCTGAATTAGAGGCTATCTCCAGAGGTCAAACGCAAACCGGATCTTCCACGGATTGTTATTCGAAAGCCTTGCCAGGCTTGACACCCAGGATTTTGAGCAACTTCACGGATGGACAAAATCCGGTAAATGCCGATTGCAGCAGGTTGATACCCACCAAGGCGGTTAGTATCAGCCAGTAGGGACTGTGCGCCAGGTAAAGCAGCAGGCTCAATAAAATCATGCTGCCGGCCATGCCGAGAATGAAACGATCGATGGTCATCGCGTTACCCTCCTTAGGGGAAATAATTTCCGTTCTAACCCAGCAGCATGAACCACCGGGTCGCTGTATAACGTTGAGATCATCTTTTGGCTTGTTTTTTCATCGGCTAAAGCGTATTAAAGATTCGCGTGCGCAATATTAGATAAATACTGTATAAAATTGAAATAATAAAGGAAAGTTTTTGAAAGGAGGCTGTTATGACGTTCGGATCGATCGATGAAATCCTGGTGTATGCGATTGAAAAGGAAAAAGAAGCAGCAGAATTTTACGCAGAGGTCAGTCAGCAGGAATCGTTTGCCGGCGCCAAGGAGATGTTCAAGGAATTTGCTGCCGAGGAGCGGAAACACCAATCATTGTTGGAAAATTATGAAAGCAACAAGGAAAAAATGGCGGAGTATAAGTTGGAATGGATACCGGATATCAAGCGCAGCGACTATATGGTCGATATTGTCTATGAACCGGGGATGCACTACTCTGAAATTTTGCGGCTGGCCATGAAAAGGGAAGAAGTGGCATTAAAGCTATATAACGAACTGCAAAGCCAGACTGACAATGAAGATTTCATCAAGCTATTTAAGATTCTCGCCCAGGAAGAGGCCAAACATAAACGGTTTCTCGAAACGTTGTACGATGACTTCATGGCGGAACAAGGCGATTAACGCAAGGGAGAAAACAACAAAGATTTTTCGCGCGCCTAAACGGTTCCTTTAAAGATAGGCAAAACAATCATGACTGAAAGCCGAATTCATATGAATTCGGCTTTTTTACTTACAACCGTCAGTGCGTGATTCACACTTTTTGGCTTTGGATTTTTGGCTTAACCTGATCTGGCGTCGGACCAGGGCTTCGGCGTTGCGCCGTTTTTCTTCGGGGGTGACGATCTGAATCGGTGCAATGGCCTGGGGGCGGAAATTTTTATCCAACGCCACAAAGGTCAGATAAGCCGAGGCGGTATGCTTGATCTGACCGGATAAAAGGTCCTCGGCTTCCACCCTTACACCGATTTCCATGGAGCTTTGGCCAACCAGGTTAAGGCTCGCTTTGACCGTCAAAAGATTTCCGATGAAAATCGGGTGGTGAAAATCGAGGCGGTCAATCGAAGCGGTAACGACGTTGCTGCCGGCATGACGGATGGCAACAACGCCGGCGGCCTCATCAATGTGTTTCATG
The DNA here is from genome assembly GCA_963802265.1 of uncultured delta proteobacterium. Classification (GTDB taxonomy): domain Bacteria; phylum Desulfobacterota; class Desulfobacteria; order Desulfobacterales; family CAWDIC01; genus CAWDIC01. Next base: position 286,932 of record CAWDIC010000001.1, on the reverse strand, counting down.
ACGACTCCGCCGTGCACAATACCGGCTGCGTTGGCATCCTGCGGCAACATCATATGCGCCATGATCACCCGGCTGAATTTAACTGTTTTGGCTTTCATAAGCAAAATTAATCATTGTAAATACGGTTGATATTGAATCGGTGGCAAAGAGCGGCGCAGTCGTGACATATAGAACAGTCAAACCAAGACCTTGGTTTGACTGTTCTATTTCCAGTATGGATTTATCAAATCCTCAAAGATCACCATAGCAGCTTCGGCCCCTTGTCCGGCCGCGGTGACGATCTGTTTGTAGCCCCCGGCCACATCCCCGGCCGTATAAACCCCGGGCACATTGGTGCGGTGATTTTCGTGTTTGATAAACCCGTCAGCCCCTAGATCGAGGCCTGTCTTCTGGGCCAGGCTGACAGCGGGATCGTAGCCGATGGCCATAAATACGCCATTGACATCGAGGGTCTCATCCGTATTGGTGGAATTATCATGCAACTGAACGCGCTCGACGAAGTGCTGGCCTTCGATTGCCTTGACTTCTGTATTGAAGCGAATGGGAATGCGGTTGTTAATTAGGTTTTGGACTAGGACCTCCTGGGCTTTGAGCGTATCGCGTCGGTGAATCAGGGTGACGTCCACACCGATATGGTGCAAATGGAGCGCTTCGGTCGCGGCACTGTTACCGCCACCGACCATAATCACTTTGCGACCTTTGAAAAGGGGTCCATCGCAGGTGGCGCAATAGCTGACCCCATGTCCGGAAAGGCGTGTTTCGCCCGGAACTCCCAGGTGGCGATGCTGCGCTCCGGTTGCCATCAGGACCGATCGCGTACGAAAGTTTCGTCTGCTGGTTTTAAGCGTGATGGGTTCGCCTGCTATAATTTCGATCACTTCTTCGCCTTGGAAAATCTGAATGTACTCCAGGGCGTGGGTCACCATGATATCGACCAGGGATTTACCACCGATCTGCTTCAATCCAGGATAATTTTCTACGACCGGTGTTGTGGCGACCTGGCCCCCTAAGACGCCCTTTTCGATGACTACCGATTTAAGACCGCTGCGCGCGGCATAGATGCCCGCGGTTAGCCCGGCCGGCCCCCCACCGATAATGACCAGGTCCGTTTCTACTTCTTTTTCGTCGCTTTCCGGAATAAAGACGGTTTGTTCTTCCATCTTTTCCAACGAGGTCATAAACAATTCCTCGGTTTGGGCGCCTTTGGCGATCATAACTTCATTGGCGTAGGTCTGGGGGACTGAATGGGCTGCATACTGGTCGGCCAGCTCGGGGTTGGCCTGGATGTCGATGATCTCGAGTGAGATCAGCTCTGGTTTGGCAATGGCCGCCCGTAACGCATTCATGGCCTGCTGGGGGCAATAGGGGCAGGAGGCGCTGACAAAAACTTTGATTTGCCTGGGCTGATCGATACGATCGAGCACCTGGCGCGATTGCTCGCTTAAGTTACTATTGCCGGTACCGATGTGGATGAGGGCTTCGAGAAAAATCCGTCCTTCTTCACCCAAAGGTGCGCCCAGCCAGCGCAGGTTGTAGTGCTCCGGGTCGAAAAGCAGCGTCGGTGATCCCGCGATGTTCCACTGGCGGGCTTTCTCATGGCCGAGATCGTATTCTTTGAGTTGGATTTTATCGGTCAGTTCCCGAAAAAACCGGATAGCCTGCCGCGCGGCGTCGTTGAATACATCATTCTTGCCGGGTTGGGCAAACAAATATAGAGGGATTTCTTTTTCAATCGCTTGGAACAGCTTGGCAATCTCTTTCTGGGCCTGCTGAATTTGGGCTTCGTCAACCTCGTTCATGTGGTTTTTTCTCCTAGAACCGATGAGCGTGCGTAGAATTAAGACGCCGCTTTCATTCGGTATTCATTTCTACATCGTGATAATCGTGGAGTTAAGGTCTAGCGGTTCTCGATTGATTCAAAAGTGCACGTGTCCGGACCGCAGTAATCGCCCACATAATCAGATTCCGGGCGATACAAAGCCGGTTTGGCATCTTCGCCAAACTGCTCCTCTAGAACATGGGCGGCCCAACCGGCAACGCGGGCAATGGCGAAGACCGGTGTGAACAGATCAACCGCTATCCCCATATAATAGTACAGCGAGGCACTATAAAAATCGACGTTGACGTAAATCTCGCGCCCCTTTTTCTTTTTGAAGGCCGCCTTGCCATAAGCCTCGAGTTTTTGAGAGAGATCGAACCATTTGGTATCCCCGGCGCGTTCTCCCATAACCTTCGACATGGGGGCCAGGATGTGGGCCCGGGGGTCATCGGTTTGATAGACCGCATGTCCCAGCCCCATGATGACGCCACCGGTTTCGAGCAGGTTGTCCACATAGGCCTCGACCTTGTCAACGGATCCGATCTCGAGCAGCATCTGCATCACGCGTGTATTGGCACCACCATGCAAGGCACCGGATAAGGACCCGATACCGGCTGCCACGGCGGCATACATATGGGCTTTGGTAGAGGCGACTTCGCGGGCGGCGAACGTCGAAGCATTGAAGGAATGTTCGGCATGTAAAACCAGGCAGGAGTCAAAATAGCCGGCGATTTCATCATCCGGCACTGCGCCATTGAGCATGTAAAGGAAATTGGCGGCATGGCTTAAGCTCGGGTTTGGGTCAATGGGCGTATGGCCATTACGAATACGGTCCCAGGCAGCGATAATGGTGGGGAATTTGGCTATCAGCTTTATGGCAATCCGGCCAGCTGCTTCGCGCGCGTGTTTTTGGGTATCCGTGTCGTAATTCGCCAGCATGGCAGTCGCGGCCTGGAGAACATCCATGGGTAACGCCTCTTTCGGCATTTGTTTAAATGCTTCCAGCATGGCCGCCGGGATAGACCTTTCTTCGATCATCCGGTCTGTAAGGGCTTTGAGTTCCCGCTTGTCAGGCAGTTTTTCAAATAATAGTAGATGGACCAGTTCTTCAAAGGTTACTTTACCGGCCAGATCTTTTGCCAGATAGCCCCTGTAAACCAGCTTGCCTGCAGCTCCGTCCACATCGCTGATTTTGGTGCTGGCAATTGTAACGCCTCTCAAACCTGTATTGACGATCGGTTGGCAAGCCTCCATTTTGAACCTCGCTGTTTTAAGGGTTAGTATAAGATAATAATGTTTTATGGTATTTCAAGTTTCGTGCCGGCACCCTTGCGGTTGTTCGTTTAGGCGCCCTTGAAACGCTTTAAAGCAGGCTGAAACGAAAATCAGGCGGTTTTTATAATGTTAACCTATTGAAATCATATCAATAGCGGTACTGATGGCCGAGTGCTATTCAGACGATTGGGCTGACGGATTATGCTGGTACATGCGTTGGACGGTTTCTCGTGATACACATCTGTATCGTATAGGATAAAAGGGATACGGAATCGCCGATCGAATACTGGAAAAGTGGGGCTTTTATTGAAAATAGAACAATGCGCTGGCTGGTGCAGCCTATCGGGCCTGCAGGCTGACTTCTCTTTTACGGGTACACGCGGGACAAAGACCGGTAAATTCTAGATTGTGGCCGATAATTTCGAAAACGGTCGTGCCATAAAGCTCGTCTTCGATTTGATTCAGAGGGGCGATTGGCGCGTCGTCTACCCGGTCACATTCAATACAACGGATGTGGTAGTGCTTCTGCACGATACCATCAAAACGTTTCAACGACCCGCTCAGTTCCAATTTCTGAATTTCGCCCAGTTCAGAAAGAATATCGAGGTTGCGGTAGACCGTACCAAGGCTGATGCGGGGGAGTCGGGCCCTTACCCTTTCATAAAGCTCATCGGCACTGGGATGGTCGTTGCGGCTGCGCAGGGCTTCTAAAATTACCCTGCGCTGCTCCGTCATTCGTAAATTTCGTTCTTTCAGCACGCCCTTGTCCTTTTACGATTCGATTTTTACCCCTACGCCAAAATGGGGTTTTTTGTCAAGTGATCTAATCACTTCGACCGCCAGGCCGGTTAGATATCAACCCACATGTCGGCTTCATTACCGCAATTGGTACACGTGGCCGACCCTTTGGCCTGGTTGGGGTGCTGATGGTCATGGGGTGCTGCGGGTGCGCTATCGTCGCTGTCAAGGTCTTCCAGGGTACAGGTAATCATCATTTCGGATTCATTGCCGCAGTTTTCACATTTACAGACCTGTTTGACGGTTTTTACTTTTGTATTCATGCGGTCCTCCTAGCATCTGGCATGTTGGTATAACCTATCTGGCTTCTAATTGAACCCATAGCATATCAGATTCAACATAGAAACACAAAGATATTGAGGCGCATCCGCTACGGTTGTCGGTGACCACTATAGCAACGGGTCGGTCTGTAATCGTGGAAAATGTAATTTGGGCCTGTAAGGCTATCGTTGGGTGGGTATCATGTTGGCTGCGTGAGAGCCGCATCATATAAAATCATCTACGATTTTATCGGGTTAGCGCCAATCTATTTGTTGACATGTCTCATAAATAATTATTAAACATAACTGTCTCACAAGACAATTTAATCACATCCGGCGAACAGCGGCATCCCTGAGTTGAACACGAAAAACCAACCGGTGAGACCGGGCGGTAGCACGGATAGGGGCTGAAGGGCGGTCTTGACATTAATTTGCGGTATACTTATTGCTTTTTAAGAATATCCATATCAAAATTAAAATTTTGGTAATAGGCTGTGGAGAGTGAGTTCCCTGTGAAGCGGGACTTTCTATCCAATCACAGCCGCCTTGCGGAATGCTATTCCTATTTCCGCCTCAGGCCGGTTCGGCCCAAAGACATTTTTATGACAGCTTTTTGAAAGACTGAGCAAAACGCATGCAATCTGTCAACATCAAAAAAGGCTTTGATCTAAAGATCACCGGAGCACCGGCTACGGCGTTGGAAACACTGGATAAGCCTTCCCATGTTGCCGTCTTGCCCGAGAAAATTCCTTTCATAAAACCCAGGCTGAAAGTCCAAACTGGGGAGCACGTCAAGATCGGCACGCCGCTTTTTGAGGACAAACGAAACACCAATATCAGATTTTTATCGCCCGGTGGAGGTGAATTGGTCCGGATCGAGTTAGGACCGCGGCGCGTCATCCAGGAAATCGTTATTCGGTTGGACGCGAGCGAAGAGCACGAGGTCTTCGATCAGGTCGGGCCGCCAGAGATCGATTCGCTATCCAGGGAAGATCTGGTCAAGGCTTTGATGGACGGCGGGCTCTGGCCGTTTATCAGGGCCTTGCCATTCAGGGATATTGCCGATCCAGGCAAGATGCCGCCGGCACTTTTTGTCTGTCTTGACTCGCTGGAACCCTTTCAACCGCAGTCGGAAATGTATCTGAACGGTGAGGTGGAGCTGTTTCGATTCGGTCTTAAAATCCTCAAGCGCCTGAGTCCTCGCATTTACACAACGGTTGCCCACGGCAACGAAACGGTCAGAACAATGTTAAACGGGGAGATCACGCACACGTTCACGGGCGCTTACCCGGCCCACGACCCAGGGGTGTTGTTGTATCGAATTAGACAAGCACCGGAAGAGAACGCCGCTTGGTATCTTTATGGTCAGGATGTGTTGCAACTGGCCCGCTTTTTCAAACACGGACGCTATCCGATCGATCGGGTCGTATCTGTGGGCGGAAGTTCGTTGATCACGCGCAAGCATTTCAAAACCCGGGCGGGCGTGCCGTTGCGGCACCTGGTTCGCACGGGCGAGGTTAAGGGGCCGACACGCTACATTGTTGGCGGCATTTTCAGTGGGTGTCACGGTGAACCTGATGGGTATATGGGCTTTTACGAAAACGCCCTGAATGTGCTTCCCTTACCCGACAAACCGGAACCCTTGGCTTTTTCCAGGCCGGGGTTCAATAAGTTGAGCTATTCCAAAACGTTTCTTTCCAGCTTGAAATCATCCGCGCTGGATGGGGACTGCAACCTGCACGGCGAGAAGCGGGCCTGTGTCAACTGTGGCTATTGTTCTGAAGTCTGCCCGGTGGACATTCTGCCCCAGTTTACGCTGAAAAGCTTGCTGGTCGATGAGATTGAAGAGGCATTGGCCCACGGCCTGCTGGATTGCGTACAATGCGGCCTGTGTTCTTATGTTTGTCCTTCTAAAATTGAACTGGCTGATATCCTGACCCAATTCAAAGCGTCCTACTACAAAGAACGATGAAGTCGATGAAACACATATTCGACGTGCAACGACGCCATTTCAGTGATGGCGGCAAGCTTGCCTGGCTGCATCCGCTGTTTGATGCCGTGGAAACGGTTTGCTTCACGCCCGCTATTGGAACCGCTACCAATAACCATGTACGCGACAATCTCGATCTAAAACGGTTCATGAGCCTTGTGCTGGTGGCCTTGATACCGCCCTTTTTCTTTGGAATCTATAACACGGGGTATCAGGCCCATGCAGCGGTGGGTCGGACCCTTGAAATTATACCGGTTTTTATCACGGGGCTGAACATCGTCATGCCGATCCTGGTGGTCTCCTACGCCGTAGGTCTTTTCTGGGAAACGTTGTTCGCCCGAATCCGCAAACATCAGATCAGCGAAGGCTTTCTGGTTACAGGCCTTTTATTTCCCTTATCACTGCCACCGACCATTCCGCTGTGGCAGGTCGCGGTGGGCATTTCTTTCGGTGTCGTTATCGGTAAGGAAATCTTCGGGGGCACCGGTCGAAATTTCTTGAACCCGGCGCTGACAGGAAGAGCTTTTCTGTTTTTTGCTTATCCGGCGCATATGTCGGGCGACGCCGTGTGGCGGGTGGTCGAAAAAGCGGATGCCAACATGGTCGATATGGTCAGCGGGGCGACACCCCTGGCCGTTGCGGGATTGGCCAAGGCCAATGAAAGCGTCACGGCACTTCTCAACGAGGCCGGCTATACCATGGAAACCCTATTGTTGGGGACCCACCCCGGCAGTATCGGAGAGACATCGGCGCTCATGTGCCTGATCGGTGCCGTGGGCCTGATGATCGTTGGTGTTGCCAGTTACCGGATCATCATCGGAGGTGTTCTCGGTGTCCTGGCAACCGGCTATTTTTTGAACTTGTTTGCTGGACCAACATCCTCGGCGTTACTGGGCATCAATCCATTTTACCATTTGATCCTGGGCAGTTCTGCTTTTGGTATCACCTATATGGCAACCGATCCGGTTTCCGCTCCGGGCATGAATCATTCTAGATGGATTTACGGTTTTATGATTGGTCTGTTTACGGTCCTAATCCGTGTTTTCAATCCAGCCTATCCGGAAGGGGTTATGCTGGCCATTCTTTTTATGAATCTATTTTCGCCCTTGCTGGATTATTTTGTAATTAAGTTTCGATTGGGAAAAAGAGTCGCCAATGTCTGATACGCTGAAATCGATCGGCTTTGCTGTGCTGACGGCGGTCGTCTGCGGCCTGTTGTTGACCGCTGCCGCCACTGGGCTAAATCAGTATAAACTGCGCAATATCGAGGTTGACAAGCAGAAGAATATCTTGCGGGCTGTTGGTTTGATAGATGATCAGAAATCATATGACGCCGTGCAAATTGCCGACCTGTATGATCAAAACATTACGTGCCTTTGGGTGGATGAAGCGGGGCGCATCGTTTCCGAGGCCCCAGACCAACCCCAGGCGTTGCCCCTGTGCCTGTACAAGCAAGGCGAGAAACTGGTCGCCTATGTGATTCCAATCAATACGCGAGGCTTGTGGGGGAAAATCCATGGCTACTTGGCGCTGAAAAACGACGGGTCGACGATTACCGGGTTTACCGTTTACCAACACAATGAGACCCCTGGGCTGGGCGGCGAAATCGAAACGGCCTGGTTTCAGAAGAACTTTCACGGCAAGAAAATTGTCAGCCAGGGCGGGGATTTTATTTCGATAAATATCGCCAAGGGACCCGTAACGGCCGCCATACCGAAAGACCAACAACAAAATTACGTGGACGGTATTAGCGGCGCCACCTTGACCGGCAAATATTTAACGGCCGGTTTTAAAACAATTTTGAGCAGTTACGAACCGGTGTCGATCCGATTTCGCAACAACCAGGTCGTCTTGCCGGAACGCTAGCTGCACATCCTCGGGGCCAAGGGATTCGCAACCCGGCAGACCCAATGAGTTGAGCAAACCATGAAGATTACCAGAACAAAAGCTTACCAAACATTTACTGCGCCACTGATGCAGAACAACCCCATCTCGATTCAATCGCTGGGGATCTGTTCTGCTCTGGCGGTTACGGTTCAGTTGAAGACGGCCGTTGTCATGGGCCTGTCTTTGACCTTTGTCTTGTCCTTTTCCAATCTGATTGTGTCCGCTTTGCGCAACGTCATTCCACGCAATGTTCGCATGATCATCGAGTTGAGCATCATCGCTTCGCTCGTTATTCTGGCAGATGAGGTGCTCAGAGCTTTTTTGTACGATATCAGCAAACAGCTCTCCGTCTTCGTTGGCCTGATCATCACCAACTGCATCGTCATGGGTCGGGCCGAAACCTTTGCCTTGGGCAACCCGCCACGGTTGGCGTTTCTTGACGGTCTTGGCAACGGAGCGGGTTACAGCTCGATTCTGATTGCGGTTGCTTTTATTCGAGAACTGCTTGGCAGTGGCAAGCTTTTTGGGTATCGCGTCATCCCTGACGCGTTTTACCAGGCCGGCTACGAGAATGCGGGTTTCATGCTGCTGGCTCCGGCTGCATTTATCATCATCGGATTGCTGGTCTGGCTCCAGAAAACGATTTTGAAAGAATAGGCCATGGAAAATCTCATAAGCATTTTTTTAAATTCGGTCTTTGTGGGCAATATTCTGTTGGCCTATTTTTTGGGCATGTGCTCATTCGTGGCGGTATCCAAAAATATGGAAACGGCGATCGGACTGGGGTTTGCCGTGGTTTTCGTGCTTTCCATTACCGCTCCGGTGAACTGGCTGATTTACACCTACCTGCTGGCGCCGGGAGCGCTGACCTGGGCCGGTCTGCCGGCGGTCGACCTGAGTTTTTTGAAGTTTATCATCTTCATCGCCGTCATTGCAGCCCTGGTTCAAGCGGTGGAAATGGTAATCGATCGATATTCCCCAGTGCTTTACAATGCATTGGGGGTGTTTTTACCTTTGATCGCCGTCAATTGTGCCATTTTGGGGGCCTCGCTTTTTATGGTCGAACGCAACTACGGGTTTGCCGAAACGCTGGTTTTCGGTTTCGGTTCCGGTGTCGGATGGTTGCTGGCCATCGTTTCCATGGCTGCCATTCGGGTCAAATTGCGTTATGCGGACCTGCCTTATGGGCTGGAGGGCTTTGGTATTGCCATGATCATAACCGGTTTAATGGCGATGGGTTTTATGTTGTTCGCGGGAATTACGCTCTGATTTTGAGGGGGGTTAACCCCTTTAAGGTTGTGGGTCGTTTCAATCCAGAATAGGAGTTTCGCTTGATCTATCTCATCAGCACAGCCGTCTTTGCAGGCGTCATCCTCATCCTCGTAGGTCTTCTCATGCTGGTGGAGAGCCGGGTGGTGCAAAAAGGCGACAACCGCATTATCATCAATAACGATGAGGAGAAAAGTATAAAAGCACGGGCCGGCACAACCCTATTGGCTGCATTGTCGAGCAATAACATCTTTATTCCTTCCGCCTGTGGTGGGGGCGGCTCCTGCGGCATGTGCAAATGTAAGGTGGAGAAAGGTAACCGTGGCGTGTTGCCGACGGAGCTGGCCCATTTGAGCCGCAAACAAAAAAAAGACAACGTGCGCTTGGCCTGCCAGCTGAAGGTAAAAGAGGACTTGAGCATCCGGATACCGGATGAAATATTTAACGTCAAAAAATATACCGCCACGGTCGTATCGAACACCAATGTCGCAACGTTCATCAAAGAATTGGTGCTGGAAATCGATCCCGGACAGGAACTCGATTTCGAAGCCGGTGCCTATGTTCAAATCGATATTCCGGAATATGAACTTTCGTATTCGGAATTTCGGGTGCGGGTGGCGGAGCGGTTTCGGCCGGAATGGGATCGTTTTGACTTGTGGGGCCTGCGATCCAAAACCGCAGAGCCGATTTTCAGGGCCTATTCCCTTGCTAGCCCACCGGCTGAAAAAAGCACTTTAAGGTTCACCATTCGGATTGCTACCCCGCCCCCCGGAATGAAGCAAGCACCGCCCGGGGCCGGCTCTTCCTTTATGTTCAACCTGCAATCCGGCGACAAGGTGACATTGAGTGGGCCCTATGGCGATTTTTTTGTTAAAGAGACCGAGCGGGAAGCCTGCTTTATCGGAGGCGGCGCCGGCATGGCACCTTTACGAAGCCAGCTTCTGCACCAACTTGAAACGGTGCAGACCCAGAGGACTCTGTCATATTGGTATGGTGCCCGGTCGCGACAGGAGTTGTTCTTCTATGATGAGTTTCAGGCCTTGGCGGCCAAGCACGCCAACTTTTCATACCACGTGGCCCTGTCAAGTCCGATGCCGGAAGACGACTGGGACGGATTGACCGGGTATATTCACATCCAGTTGCGTGACCAATACCTTCTCAAACATCCGGACCCGACCGAAATCGAATATTACCTGTGTGGCCCCCCGATGATGATCGATGCCTGTGTTGAAATGCTCGATGATATGGGGGTTGAAGAAGAAATGATCGCCTTCGATAAATTCAGCTGATCAGGTCGGGCGACGCAGCCAACCCGAACGACAAGTCAATTTTTAAGTTTTAATAGATTTCTGAGGTAAAAATGAAAGAGGCAGAGCTTATGGAAGCTCTGCCTCTTTGTTGATTGGAAGTGTTCATCCGCCTCGCTGTTGGGTTGTTTGACCTCCCCCTGAAGTACCTGTACTCCCTTGCCCCTTGGTGCCATGATTTTGGTCACCACCAGCCAAAGCAAACGCTGTAAACGATAAAAAGACGATCAAGATCAAAAAGAATTTTTTCATTTTTTCACCCCATCTTAATTAGCTTGTTATTTTTGTACAGTGGATTTGTATTCATAATACGTTTTAAAAGCAATTACTTGTCGGCGTTTGCACCATATCCGGTCCCATCAGCGGGACCGTCGCCGTCGTTGCCCGTTCCATCACCGGGTCCATAGCCTTCACCGGGGCCTGGGCCCGCACTCGGGCCAGGCCCGGCACTTGGGCCTGGGCCAGCACCGGGGCCCGCACCGTTGCCGCTGCCTCCTCCGGCATCACCACCGCCGCCACCAGCACCACCGCCGCCACCAGCACCGCCACCGGCACCACCGCCGCCACCAGCACCGCCACCGGCGCCACCGCCGCCACCAGCACCGCCACCGGCGCCACCGCCGCCACCTTTCGCCAGTAACAGGGTATCTACCGACCCTGTCATCGGTGACAATCGGTCTTGGAAGGCATCATAACACCAGGCGGCGGTTGCTACCAAACTTAACCCTGCGAACAGGCATCCAATCTTCACGATTCGCTTTAACATTGGTTCCTCCTTTTCGTTTACGTTCATACGCTGAGTCACTCTTCCTTTCATGCAGGATGGTCTGCACACGATGGTTCCTCATCACAAATCCGGCAGGTATCCGCTGTTTTCACATGTCTCGATCTATTAAACGTGCCATGATTAGAAAGGTTACAGTTTTTTGAAGTGACACACCGATAAGATTAAAAAGGAAGGATTTATTGGGCGTATTAGCGGCCAGCACCACCGCCGCCACCGCCCCCGCCGCCGCCACCGCCGCCGCCACCGCCGCCAGCACCGCCACCGCCGCCAGCACCACCACCGCCGCCAGCACCACCACCAGAACCGCCTCCGCCCGCACCGCCTGCTCCTTGCGCGCCGCCAAATCCTGCCGGGTTTCCTTGAGGCCCTTTTTGGCTGCCTTCTTTTGCGCCAATACTTTGAACACTTTTACCGCTCAAGATGGCCTGGCTGTATGTTTTAGCAAGGATTTCCGGGGCCGTATGTTTGGATTGGGCAATAAAAGATGTATGAATCACGGCAATATCCTTGGCTGACAGGCCTTTATTAAGGGCCTGCACGAGGACAGCTGTCGCAACATTTGAAGCAACACCGAGGCGGGCGATATCCCTCACCGCACTCAGACTTTCAAGCGCTAAATGATTTGACTGTGTATTACTCTGAGATTGGCTTCTGAACTCAAGTGATGCGATAATTTTTTTGGCATCGTCCCGGCCGATACCGGCAGCCAGGCTGCTAGCCATAAGATCGCCCAGTTTGCTGGTTTGAGTTCCTTGCTGGGTGATCTTACCCACCTGCTCATATGCAAAAGCGTAGCGTGAAAAAACTTGTTCCATGGCTGCGACAATACTGCCTGCCGCCGCCTGTTTGCTCATCCCTTCGTAGGCCTTGTTGGTAATGGTATGTGTCGGCAGCCCAATCTGCTGGGATTTTATAATGATTTGCTGTGCGTGCAAGATTTGCGGTACCTCAAACCGATGCTGCAGCATCCCATTGATTAAATCGATTGTATCGTCATCATCCATGCCGATGCTGATCATCTGTCGCGCATTGGCCTTTAGGTGCGGCGGAAGAGTGTTGGGCAAGCGCTCGTCTACTTGATCGCCCAGGCTCGGGCTGCTTGCGAAGATGATACAACATATTGTTATGAATGCTAATTTCATTTCCCGAAACTTATTTCAATGTTAACTTCGGATGGGATGCATCAGCTGACATATGCGGTATGAAAATACAGTTTTGCGTGCCGAAATCATCAAATTCTTTAAACCGGCAATCCGGAGTATATAGCGCTCCGTCAACTAAATAAAAATATCGAAACGACTGAGCGCCCGGGACTTCTATTTGCCAAAGGCCGTTTCTGTTTTGCCGGGTTGGATGAAGTATAAATTGGTCCAAGGAGGAAGCAAAAAACACTTCATGAGCATTTTTTTTTAAAAAAAAACTGACCACTTCACCTTGTGTTCTATGATAATGGGCCGTGCAACCAGCTAACGCTGCAATCACCAAGCCAAGGATCACCCCTTTCACGTCTCTAATCTCACCTCAAGAATAGAATTTAAACCCCCAAAATCATCATGTTCACGCGCTAAAACGGTTGGGTCCGGAAACCGCTCGCGGCCTTCAACAATATAGCTGAATCGATGGTCCCCTTCCGGCAGTTTAAGCTTGGCTTCCCAGTACCCGCTGCCCCCTAAACGCTTCATGGGGAGTTTTTCCCATCCGCTAAAGGTTCCGGCAATTTCGACCTGGTTTGCCTGGGGTTGGTAGAGAACAAAACGATGCGCCACAAACTCTTTTTGATGCGACGGTAGCCCCAATACCATGATAATCATTGCAGTTGCAAGCCCTGCTGCAAACAGGCCAAAAGGGCGCCATAACACTGCCAATCGAGACCGTCTTGGTTGGACCGCAATTGAGGGTACTTGGGTGACAAATTCCATGCGGATGATACTTTCCTGTTTTAGCAGGTCCATGGTTTCGTCTTTGAAATCTGGTACTGTATCCAAACTTTCGACAAACTCAATTTTTTCATCGAGGTCCAACTCGTCATCGATAAACTGGCTGATAAGGTAATCTTTCATCACACACCTTTTCGGATAATATCGCGAAGCTTCACACGCGCCCGGTGGATCTTTACTTTCACGTTGGCCTCGCTGATCCCGACAACTGCTGCAATTTCACGATATAATAAATCTTTGCCAACAGCCAGGGCTAAAACGTCCCGCTCATCATCATCAAGTCTTTCAAAGGCTTTCAGAACTCTTCGGTATTCGTCGCGTACCATAAGATAGCGCTCGGTATCGCCGCTTTGCTGGTCAACCTCCAAGGGCAAGTGTGGCGTGCGTGCCCGCTTGCGCAGGGCGTCTATCGTCTGGTTGCGAGCAATGGTGTACAGTAACGCTACATTTTGTTCACGATCACCGTAATGCTTAAGGTAGCGGGTAAAGCTTTCCTGTAATAGATCACTCGCCAGGAAATAGTCACCGGTTTTACGCATTAGATATGCAAAAAGCCTGTCTTTGTACTTTCTATAGAATGATTCGAAGCGGCTCACCCTAATATTATAATGCAAAAACAGATGAAAAAGTTACAAAAAAAATGCATATAGATTCTTTCTGTAAAAGTAAGCGTTGTTGCTTGCGGTATTCCAGCAGTTGAATGCAAACAATATCAAATTAAAAAAGGCTTACGGCAAAAACCCGTAAACCTTTAATTAAAAAATATGATAGAGCCTGTTTTTTTGGCGAATTGCCTTTGGCTTAGAAGCCCATTTTCTCCGGAGGACGGCGTTCGGGAACATAATCGTGCGGAAGCTGTTCTGCGTTCCAGGCCTGGGAAACATACAGGTTGCAGTAACAGCTCCCAAATTCTTCGACATCCGGGGCCCGGTAGACGCAGGGACAGATAATGTCCTGGTCGGCTTCTTTTGCGCCCGCAGCCAGACGGCAGGGACAAGCCATATAGCCGTAGCGATCTTTGTTCAAGCTAAGGGCTTTTAGAAGTTCGAAGACCCGGTCCCGATCCTTATTGAAGTAATACCCCTTTGGTTCCTGCACTTTTTTGAGCGCTTCATACAGTGTGTCGATATTCATTATAATCCCAGGGCCTCCTTAATTTTGTCTTCCTTGTATCCTACGATCACCTGCTCTCCGATAATGATTGTTGGAAAAGAGCATTTGGGGTTAAATTTTTTGACATCGGCCAGAATGGCTTTGCGTTCATCACCCTCCAAAAGATCCACATCTACAAAATCATATTGAATTGTACATTCAGATAAAAATTTTTTGGCCGACCTGCAATGGCTGCAGGTGCTGAGAGAGAAAATCTTAATTTTTTTATCAGTCATCGCTTTTCCTTTCGATCCGGTAGATCGCGAACATGATTGACTCCGGCCTGCCTTTGGGCGGTGGCGAGCGAAGGCTCACAGGTCATAACAGCCGAAATCGAATCTGCGCAGCAGGGGCGCCGGTTTCAGGTGCTGTGCTCTTAACAGGATGTATTCCTTATAATAGCGCCTTATCGATTGATGTCAATTCTAATATGTGTCCGCGGTTTATGAACGATAACCGGAAGGAAAGGTGGCTGGTGAGTGTACGGGATAAAATGTGTATGATAGAGGCAGGCAGGATCGGCACGGCAATACCGCATCGATCCTGCCAAGGGATGAAACAGGGCGCCTGGTTATTTAACAAAAACCAGACGGTTTAAAAAGTTAGGATCAATGGAGGGAAAAGAAAGGCCTGTTTGCACATAAGCTTCGATGGTCTCGCCATAGATACTCATGTCACTCAGACCGGCAAAAACCGTATGGGATACCAGCCGGCCACTATCTGAAAGGATTGTGTCAATTCCGTTCCCGTATACGCTAAAATCTTCGAGTTTGGAAACGGTTATCCCGGTGTCCAAGTTTGAACTGGCCTGTAAAAGAGTTCCGATCTCATTGCCATAGATACTGTAGTCATTGGCCAAAACGGTCCCTGTTCCGAGAATAGACAGCACGACGAGTGTTACGATAAAAGATGTGATTTGATTTTTCAATTTCATGTTAGCCTCCTTTTTTGAATGATGATGCATGAATCAATGTTCATTGCTTGGTTAAAATTTTTTGCCCCGCTGCAGAGCAAAGTTCAATTTAAAGTTTAAATTAAAGCATATTGGTTGATATACACTAAATTTGAAGTTATGTTTGGGTGCCGGATATTTATCTGAAAACTGAATCATTATTCAATTATAGGGCCTCAGATAAGATTGTCAAGGGAAAAAATTAAATTTTTTGAGAAAGACCGGCGGTGAGCGTAAATGCCAAGGTTAGGTCAAGGGTGGGTTAGCAACATTTCGGTCCGATATCAGAATACCTTTTTTGACAAGTATTTTAACGTCTTGGCGGATAATGTCGATGGGGAAATCTTCGGGTGCCTGCGCCCATTGCAGAATGAGGTGGTCGATGCCGCCGTAGACAAAGTGGCGGAATGATTTGGCATTGATATGCGGGTTAAACATTCCGGCCTCTTGGGCTTCTAATATATGGGCCTCGCAAATATCCATAAATTTTCGATGGGACGGATGCTCGTGATGCTTTTTGCTGCTGAAAAAACAGGCCTCGGTTTCATAGCACACATGCTTTTCGATCACATAGACAAGCGCCAATGACGCATTGCTGGCAAACATATCGAATACCAGATCAACCATGCCGTCGAGCTTTTCGACGGCCGAAAGATCCGTCCGATCGGCCAGCTTTTCCTGCTTCTGGGCCAGTTCCTCCCAGAGGTAATCGAATATCTGGGCCAAAATGTTGGCTTTGTTTTTATAATAAAGATAAAGACTTCCGGCTCCAACGCCGGCCAATTCAGCGATCTTGGCCATTTTCGCATTATGGTAACCGTACTCGGCAAAAACGGTAATGGCGGCTTCTAAAATGGCCTTTTTCTTTTTGGCTTTTCCGTTAAGCATCGCGTTGGTTCCCTTTGCACCCCTTCTAAATGAAACATGAATCACGATTCGATTATAGTACAATTGGCGTGATTGTCAAGCACTGCCTTGATCCTAGGAAGTTAATCCAAAATATGTACACTTGTTTAGGCTAATAGGAGCCATTATGCCTTTGATGGCCACTTTGTGGTAGCAGAGATTTACTTATTATTTAGGCAGAAAATTCCCTAAAATCCTAAAATCATAACAAATATAATAATAAAATTTTAGTAAATTTGTTCTTGACATATCAATTCATTAAAATTATAAGATATTAGTAATCATTACTAATAGTATTTGTAATCGGTGAATATTTCACACATATAATCCTCTAATAATCCCAAGAAGGGAGGGCACATGGAAAAGAAGATAAAAGCCGCTAAAGAGGTTGACCCCAAGGAAGTCACAACATGCGAAGCCACGCAACAGATGTTGATAAAGGCCAAAAAGGATGGGGTCGAAACCGCTTTTGACCGCGCGCTTAATATGAAAGCCTGTCCAATCGGTAAAGACTCGGCTTGCTGTAAGCACTGCGCCATGGGACCGTGCCGTTTGAATGCCAGAGATCCTTACGGCAAGGTTGGCGTTTGCGGTGCGACCATCGATACGATCATGGCCCGCAACTTTGCGCGCATGGTCGCAGCCGGTGGCGCTGCCCATACGGACCACGGCATGAGCATGCTCGACCTGTTTCGTGAGGTCGTGAATGGTAACATCAAGGACTACCAGATCAAAGATCCACTAAAACTCGAAGCCGTGGCCCAATCGGTCGGTATCGATATCGAAGGTAAAAGCCAGAAAGACATCGCATTGGAATTGTACGATGAATTGGAGAAAACCTATACACAGGTGGATGGTGAAATTCCATTTGCCAAACGGGTACCGGCCAAGACTCTGGAGACCTGGCGCAAACAAGGCATTGTTCCCCGGGGCGCCATGCGTGAGATCATGGAGCTGATGCACCGCAGCCATATGGGCGTGGACCAGGACTATGAGAACATCACCAAACAGTGCAGCCGGACTGCGTTGGCGGATGGATGGGGTGGTTCGATGGTTGCCACCGAGATTTCGGATATTCTTTTCGGCACGCCGTCCCCGATCAGTATCGAGGTCAACATGGGCGTTCTCAAGGAAGACCAGGTCAACATCATCATCCACGGCCACGAACCGAATTTATTTGAATCAATGATCGAATCGGTCAACGAACCGACTTTCCTCGCGTCGGCCAAAGAAGCCGGTGCCAAAGGGATCAACCTGGTCGGCATGTGTTGTTCAGGCGCGGAAGTCTTGGTAAGACACGGCATTCCCCATGCCGGCAATTTCATGTCAACGGAGACGATCCTTGTTACCGGCGCCGTTGATGCCATGGCGGTCGACGTGCAATGCATCAAGCAGGGGTTGGTTAAAGTGGCCGACTGTTATGGGACGCCCTTGATTACGACCAACCCGCGCTGCCACATCGAAGGGGCACATCACATTGAATTTAATGATCACACGCCTAAAGCCTGCACGGACGAAATCGTGATCAAGGCGATCTCGCGCTTCAAAAATCGGACAGCCAGGGTTGAAATCCCCAAGAACGTCAACATCGGGGTGCACGGGTTCTCACACGAGTATATCAGCTATATGCTGGGTGGATCTTTCCGCGCGTCATACCGGCCGCTCAACGACAATATCATCAACGGTCGCATTCGAGGCGTTGCCGGTGTGGTTGGGTGTACCAACCCCCGCATGAAGCAGGATTGGGTTCACGTGGAACTGGTCAAGGAGTTGATCAAGAATGACGTGCTGGTGCTCCAGACCGGGTGTTCCCAAATCGCTTTGGCCAAAGCCGGTTTAACAAGTCCGGAGGCTGCCGTCTTGGCAGGACCCGGGTTGCGCGAAGTATGTGAAACCGTCGGCATGCCGCCAGTGCTCGGGATCGGGTCGTGTGTTGACAACAGCCGGATTCTGATCGCGGCTTCGGAAATGGTACGCGAAGGTGGGTTGGGCGACAGCATTGCCGATCTGCCGGTGGCGGGCGCTGCCCCCGAGTGGATGAGTGAAAAGGCCATCTGTATCGGCCAATATTTCGTGGCGTCAGGTGTCTTTACCGTGTTCGGCGTCACCTTCCCCATTGTCGAAGAAACCAAGTTCCACAAACATCTCTTCCAAGAGCTTGAAGAACAAGGGATGGGCAAGTGGGGTTTTACCCCCGATCCGTACGAGATGGCGCGCATGATGCTTGCGCACATCGATAAAAAGCGTAAAGCCCTCGGCATTGACAAGGCCCGCGACCGGATCCTGGTGGATATGGCCGACCGCCGTGAGATCGATGCGGCTTAGTTTATCGTAGGGTTACATTCAAGCTCGAAAACGAATAAAAAAGGGGTTCACATGTGGACCCCTTTTTTTGTTTGTTAAGCGCATTGCCGTTTTATAACAAATCGGGATAGTCGTTTAAAAAGCGGTAAAGCGTAGCGCGCCCGACGCCCAGGAGCTTGGCGGCTTTGGCCTTGTTGCCGCCGGTCTTGACCAAGGCGCTTTTGACCGCCTCAGCCGTCAGTTTACGGGCAGGGCCTCGGCGCGGCTGCTGGGCCCCCATCAATTTCAATTCCAAGGGCAGATCTTCCGGGAGAATGATATCACTCGTGGCGTGGACCATGGCAAACTGAATCGCATTTTGAAGTTCGCGCACATTACCGGGCCATTTATAGGCCATCATCAGCTGCAGGACCTCCTTGGAAACCTGGGGCGCGCCTGCGGGCAGTTGTTTTAAAAAGTGCTCCACCAATAGGGGGATGTCATTTTTTCGTTCCCGAATGGGCGGAATATTGATCGGAATGACATTCAGGCGATAAAAAAGGTCTTCACGGAAGTTGTTGTTTTTTACGGCAGCCTTGAGATCCTTGTTGGTGGCACTGATAACCCGGACGTCGACGGTCAGTGTTTTTTCTCCTCCGACTTTTTCAAACGTGCCTTCCTGTAGGAAGCGTAATAGCTTGATCTGCATGGGCTTGGAAAGCTCGGCCACCTCATCCAAAAAGATCGTGCCGCCATCGGCCAATTCAAAGCGGCCTTTTTTTTCTCTGATGGCCCCTGTAAATGCGCCCTTGACATGACCAAACAGTTCGCTTTCAATCAAGCCTTCCGGCAAGGCGCCGCAATTGATCGGGACAAAGGCAGCACCCTTACGATGGCTTTCCTGATGAATGGCCTGGGCGATCAGTTCTTTGCCGGTTCCGGTTTCACCATAAATATGGACGGGGAAATCATAATCGACAAGGTTGCGAATCTGTTGAAAAACGGCCAGCATTTTACTGTCACGACCAACGATGTTGGCAAAATTAAAATGATCATCCACCTTAAGACGCAGCGTCACGAGCTCGGTAATGTCCTTGAAGGTCGCCAGCACACCGATATCCTGACCATCCTGATCCTTCATCATGGTGGTGCGCATTTCAATTTTGCGCGACTCGCCATGTTTGGTGGTCAGGCTGACGGAATATTCGGCCTTGTCTTGCAATTCCGGCGTATCGGAACAAAAAGAACATTTTTGCCCGCAAAAGGGTTCACCGAAAGCATCATGACAGTCTTTTCCGACAATTTCTTTGCGTTGATACCCGGTTATCTTTTCGGCCTGATCGTTGAGGTAAACAATGCGCCGATTCAGGTCGTGAGCGATAACGCCTTCCTTGAGGTTGTTGAGGATGTTTTCGAAGCTGCCCTGAACCGCCAAGGTAAAATACAGGTTGGCCAATTGCGCTTCGACCAGTTCTTTGAATTTAGCCACGAGGCCTTGATACTGCTGCAGGGCGTCGTTGGGGCGGGTGTCCATCAGGCTGAGAATTCCGAAAATATAGCCCGTCGGCCACCGAATGGGGATGCCGAGGTAGGCCGCCATTTGGTCGTTGCTTTCAAAATGTTTGTTCCAATGGCTGTCCCGGGCAGCATCGGGAATCAAAAGGGCGGATCGTTGATTAATGACGGCTTCCGCATAGGTCCCCGCTAAGGGAGGGTGATCCCCAATTTGGTAAGGATTGTCGCTATGGCTATTGGCACAAACAACATGGGTGAGTGTATCATCCACGCGCATGATTGAGACTGCGGGGACATCGCAGATCTCCCCGGCAATGTCCATCATTTCCTGCCAGCGTTGAATCATAGGGTCAGGAAGTTCGATTTTTGGGGCTTTGAGCCAAAATGCGCTGGATAGAAAGTCGATCAAGGCGTGCGTGTGAGGTTTGCTGTCAGTCGTATCGGGCATAAACGCAATCCTTTAAAAAAAGCGACGGGCCTGCTGCAGGCGCGGCTTTTTGGGTCATGATAAGTGTCTCAAATAAAGTTTGATACAATTTTGCTTTTAAATCAAGGAAAATCTCCGGTTCAATATCCAAATGAAGTTGTCGGATGGGTTTACTTGGATGTGTTGATGATGTGGTCGCAGAACTGGATCAATGTTAAGATCATCCGTTTTTCACGGCGAGTGAGCGCCGAATCGGGAAAAGAATTACCCAAATAGGCATTCATGACGACGGTTTCAGCTTTTTCCATAACCGCTTGGAAGCGCGTCATCGCGCCTGCCTGTAGATAAAGGGAGGCATCGTTGACAAAAAGGATTTTAGAGGGGTGCGCGTTAAATTGCTCGAACAGACGGTCGATCGCACGGGCGTTGGCCTGGGCCAGCAATTGGGCCTGGTCTGTATCGGTGGCTGTCAGGCGCGGCGGCACAATGGGTCCCGTGAAGTACTGCAGACCTTCTAATTCCGGCATCTTTATTTTGCCCCCCACACCACCCATTGCATCGGGGGCCAGGTCGATGACCGTAATGAAAGGGCCCCAACCGGCACTTAAACCGTGCTGCAGGATTTTGACTGTCCGGGCGGTTTTGCCGGTATTGATATCGCCGACAATCAGCGTTTTCTTGCCTTTAAAAGAATCGATCGTATCCATAGTGCCAGATAATGAAGGCCGCCAGGACGAGCAACCCACCGGTCATGACCAGCCAGTCCCGTCTCTGTAGGCGGTATGTATGTAAATAAGTTCGTTGTGGATTGCCGAATCCCCGGGCTTCCATTGCTTCGGCCAACTCTTCGGCCAGCTGAAAAGACTGGATCAAAAGGGGACCCAGAAAAGCCGGATAATGGCGCAGCGCCGACCAACCAGGCTCCAGCGGGATACCCCTGGAGCGCTGGGCGTCCAGAACGGTTTTGGCCTTGCGGCCGATGACCGGTACAAACTGCAGGGCGGCGGTCATAATAAACGCCACGGTGTACGGCATCCCCATTTTTACCAGGGCGTTGCTCAGGTCTTCGGGTAAGGTCGATGCAAAAAAAGTAAAGAACACGGTGGTGAGGACCAGCAGTTTGAAACCGGCCAGACTACCGAGCGCCCAGGTGGTCGACCACCAGGTAACAGCGCCGAAGAACAGCGCCATGGGAAGTACCAGTCGTAGCCACCGTAGATAAGCCTTAATCTGGTGCAATCCGGCAATCAATATCAGCAATAACACGTATGTGCCAATAATTTCTACCTGCTGATTTGCAATCGTCACCAGGACGGCCAAACAAAAGGCCAGGAAAAGTTTGGTCCGCGGATCAAGCAAAGCTGCTTTCATGGCCCGATCCTCTGTAATTGAAAGGCATCGGTTGGTTCGAGTCCAGCCTGCTGCATGGCTTTGGCGTCCGCCATGACCCGCTGCGGTGGGCCGTAGGCAACGGTCCGACCCTCCGCCAGCAGCAGCCAGGTGTGGGCCACCTGTTCGGCAAAGGAGAGATCCTGGGTCACCAGCAGGACCGCGCGGCCGTTGGATAACATTTCAGACAGCAGGTCACGCAAAGCGCTGCGAAACGACAGGTCCTGTCCGGCGGTCGGCTCATCGAGCGCCAGGATATCTGGTTGGGCGGCCAACGCCGCCGCAAAAGCCACCCTCTTTTTTTCACCGCTGCTCAGGCGGTAAGGTGCCTGTGGCAGGAAGGCCTGCAGTCGGAACAGATGTACCAGGTTTTCCAGCCAGTTGGCATCCCAACAGTTCAAGGCACGGGCACCGACTTGAATTTCGTCATTAACCGTCAACTTGAAAAACTGGCTATTGGGATTTTGAAAAGCAACCCCCACATGACGGGCCTGTTGTGAGACTTTCAATTTGCGGGTGTCGTTACCTTTCAAGCGCAGGCAGCCGGTTGTCGGACGGCATAACCCATTAACATGTTTAAGTAATGTCGTTTTGCCGGCACCGTTGGCACCCACGATAGCCAGACATTCGCCGCGTCGCAGGGCAAAGCTGACCCCCTGCAATATCGATGTGTCATTGAGATTGTAAGAAAGGGATTCGGCTTCCAGGATCACTTCGGCTTGGGCGAACGGTTTGGGAGCGGGTCTGGGCAGCGGATAACCATTGTCCGGAACTGATGGTAGCTGTGTTTTCAGGGCAGCCAGATCCAGCGGTAAGGGCGACAGATTGTGCTGACGACTTATTTTAACGGCCAAAGGCGTTTCCAGCCCATAGGTTTCCATGTCCTGTTTGAACAAATCCCGGGGTGAACCGTTTAAAGCGACACGCCCGTGATAGATAACGATCATGCGCCCAGTGTCGGGTGCCGTGAGCGCCAGCCGATGTTCGCTGATAATGACACCGAGGCCCTGTTGATTAAGGGTTCGCAGGACCTCCCGGATACGCCGTACATTGTGCGGATCGAGATTGGCATAGGGTTCATCCAGAATGATAACCTGGGGCCGAGCGGCCAGAATGGCGGCCATCGCGACCAGCTGCTGTTCGCCACCCGATAACCTGTGCGGATTCCGGTCTAGTAAAGAGGATATACCACAACGTTCAACCGTATCGTCAATCCGACGCCTTATGGTGGAACGTGTCAGTCCCAGGCTTTCCAATCCAAAGGCGATTTCGCGCTCGACCGTCCGGTTGAACAGTTGCGTCTCGGGATTTTGAAACACCATACCGATGTTTTTAAATAGCTCTCCGACCGTGATTGCGGTCGTCGATTTGCCGGCGATACTGACAGAGCCTTCTAAAACGCCGCCATAAAAATGGGGAATCAAGCCGTTAAAGGTTCGGGCCAGAGTCGATTTGCCCGATCCGCTGGCGCCACACAACAGCACGTATTCATCCGGTCGAATCTGAAGATCGATGCCGTCGAGTACCCGTCGACCGGATGCTTTGGGATAGGCATAACGCAGCTTTTTGGTTTCGATATAATAGGCGGTATTGGCCATTGGAGTTACCACTGTGTAAGGTTCGGGACGTGGTCGGGCTAACCTGGAAGATGAACGATATCGGCACGCTGCAAAAATTTTATGGCGACGATTCCAATAATCGTGCCGGCGATGGTGCTGCCCACAAAAGAAGGAATCAAGGCCAACAGCGGGATCGCCTTGCCCATCAGGAAAGGCGCTACCAGCAGGGCACTGACCAGCGGTGCGATGAAGCCGGTCCCGACAACTTCACCGATGGCTGCAAACGCGATCCTGGGTTTATGTCGATACAGGTAGCCTGCAAGAAAAGCTCCGATCATCCCGCCCGGAAAAGCGAGCAACGTGCCAACACCCATGGCATTGCGCAGTACACCGATGGCGAAAGCGATTACAACCGCCCACCATGGTCCCAACAGCACGGCGGCAAGCAAGTTGACAAAATGCTGGGTCGGGTTGATTTTGGCAATGCCGATCGGGAAAGACGTATACGGGGCCAGCGCTACACCAATGGCGACGAGCACGACGGCCTGGGCCACGGTCCGCGTCGGGGTTCGCATCGGTATCTGTTCCAAGGCCGGACGGTCGTTGTCTAACATTTTAAATTCGCTCCTGACCGAACATTTCGGCGCCTATTCGGTGCGGGCGTTACAAAGCCGAAACGTTCATTTGCCGATCTGGGGCAACGGAGAGGATAAAGGCTGAATGCCTGTCTGGAGGGAATAAGGCCGGATGCGTTGTGTTCTCCGAGTTCCCTACGACAGTACGAACTGTATCAGGTTCAAAGGGTATGCTCTCAGTTCTGTCTGACCCGAAAACGAAACGCAAATCGTCGGCTATAACCAATCGTGGTATGGTTAGCCTGCCAGAACACCCCTATTCGGAATAATGGGCTATGTGTAACAAGCCACAGATAAAATGGCAAGATTTTATTGGATCGCCTGCTTGATCCTTAGGTGGTTGATTATACCGTTTTTGAAGGTGGCAGCCTCAGAGGCTCTCGTTGATTACACCCGCAGGCCCTGCTCAATTTTAGGGCGTTTTGGAATGGGTCAGGGGCACGTGCGATCGCACTGATAACAGCGATACCGATGGCACCGTATTGGAAGCAGGCGGCGGCATTGGTATGGTCGATGCCGCCGATGGCGACGACCGGTAAGGAAGCGGCCCGGGTAATTTCTTCCAACCCGGAGAGTTGGCGCACTTTTTTGGCATCCGCTTTGGTGGTTGTCGGGAAGACGGGGCCCGAGCCGATATAATCGCAAGCAGTCAGGTCGGTATGGGTCAATTCGTAGAGATTGGATACTGAAATGCCAATCATGGCCCGTGGCCCCAAAATCTGTCGGACGAGACCAGGGTCTGCATCCGTTTGCCCCAAGTGCACACCCTCGGCTCCCAAAGCCTCGGCCAACAGGACATGGTCGTTGACAATAAAAGGGATATCGTTCGCCCGGCACAACTGCCTGATTGCCAAGGCTTCATCATAGAAATTCAGATTAAAGTCTTTGCGCCGGTACTGAACGGTTGTGGCGCCGGCTTTGATTGCAATTTTGACCTGTTCATACGGTGTCAGCGAGGGTGCTTGGTGATCACTGATAAAATAAAAGCGGAGCGCCTTAATGAGATTGTCAATTGACATGGCCGCCCTGACCTTCGAAGCGATGGGCCCACGCTTTGAACCGCTGAACCTTTTCGGGACCATACGGCTCAAGGCTTTGAATGATCGCTTCAATGCCTTTGACTGTCGTTCGGCCGTGACCGTTTTTAGAGAAGAACTTGTCAGCATAGCAGATTATCTGCTCTTCGAGGGTGGCGGGTATCATGTCGCGTTCCGGCAGCGGTAGGCTGAATTGCCGGATGTCCGCCACCGATATTCCAACACCCACGTGGCGCTCACACACCAGGGCGTGTTTGGCCAAACCCCATTCCTCCAGGATCGCCCTTCCCAGGTAGCCGTGACAAATGTAAGGATACGATCCTGTGCATCCGATGGTCGGCGAGGCGGTCAAAAAAATACCGATATCATGTAGCATGGCGGCCTCAGCGATGAAGTTGCGGTCGGGCGCCAAAGCGGCGACGGAATCAGCAATAGCGAGCGCTTTGCGGGTAATCAGTTCACCGTGCTGTATGAGGATTTCATAGGTCTGGGAACCGGGCTTATAGAACATTTGTAGCAGTTGACGTGGATTCATTGAGGACTTATCCGCCTTTGGCGGGCTGGGCCAGCAGGACCCCTTCGATAAAAGGGTCCAGCTGACCGTCGAGGACACTGTTGACATTGCCGATTTCAAGGTTGATCCGATGGTCCTTGACCAGTTGATAGGGGTGCAAGACATACGACCGGATTTGACTGCCCCAGGCTATATCATCTTTGTTGTCGTGTAGCTCCTGAAACTTTTCGTCCTGTTTACGCTGTTCGCGCTGATAAAGTCGTGCCTTAAGGACCTTCAGCGCCATTTCCTTGTTGCGATGCTGGGATTTTTCCTGCTGGCACTGAACCGCGATTCCGGTCGGCAGATGGGTGATGCGGACAGCGCTGCTGGTCTTGTTGACGTGCTGCCCCCCGGCCCCGCTGGCCCGGTAAACGTCAACCCGCAGATCTTTGTCATCGATTTGAACAACGATCTCATTGTCCAGCTCGGGATAGACGAACACGGAGGCAAATGAGGTGTGGCGTTTGCCGCTGGCATTGAAGGGTGAAATCCGTACCAGGCGATGAACGCCGATCTCGGATTTCAAATACCCAAAGGCATGTAAGCCGGAGGCGGTGAAGGTGACGCTTTTCAAGCCGGCCTCCTCACCCGGTTGAAAGTCGATCACCTTGACCTCGAAGCCTTTACGTTCGATCCATCGCAGGTACATTCGGAAAAGCATTTCGGCCCAATCTTGGGCTTCCGTTCCTCCGGCACCGGCGTTGATGGAAATAATGGCATTGTTGGTGTCGTCCTCACCATCCAGCATCAGGCTGAGCGACAGAGATTTGACCCGGTTCTCCAACCCCTTAACCTGGTGTGCAACTTCAGAAAGGGTATCGGCATCGTCTTCTTCAATCGCCAGGTCGAGAAGGAGGTCGCTTTCCTCCAGATCGGCGGCTAGGGTCTTGAAGGTTTCAATTTTGGCTGCGAGGACCGTCCGTTCTTTTAAAATGGTCGTGGTCTTTTCGGGGGTATCCCAAAAACCTTCCTTAGCGATAATCGCTTCGATTTCATGCGAGCGCTTTTCTTGGGCATCTAAGTCAAAGATAACCTTTGAGCTGAATTAATTTTTGGTTAAGCTCCTTGAGGGTCTGCTTTAATTCGATTGACATGGGTATACCTCCATTGACGCAATATTATCGAATCGTTGTAAACCTGATCCGCAGGGACAAAAACCCTTATTCACCGGTTAGAGCATATAATACCGGATAAGGCCGATCCGATTCAAGATTTTTTAAAAAAATTGGCGAAATAATCATTTTAAAAGTTTTCGCAGTAAATTTTAATCGGTCACAATACCTACGAACAAGTCCACCACGCTCCGGCGGAAAAGGCAGTGTGAGGCGGGGTTGGCTTTTAGAACAAGCTTCTTTTGGGTGTTTCCGGATAAGGTCACACCATTTGATGAATGAACCGAAAAAATCGTTATATGATTTGACATTCGTAGGTGACCTAATGTAAATCGATGTATTCGAGTCAATGTGCGGGTTGGAAAGCCTATCAATCGGTGGGTGACGCATTGGCGTAGCGTGGAGCAGTCTTAAATGGGCCATGACTTTATCAGTGATATCCTGAAGCCCCTGCAGCGGGTAGCGCGTTTAGACACGAACCTTCTGCGGGAGGCCCTCATTATCAGCGGGATGCCCGAAGCCACCCAAAATCTGCGTTATATCGGTTACAACCAACAAATTGTCGCGGAAGAAAATCGAACGCTGGCATTTTCGGCGGTCGCGGTGATCAACAACCGCCGCGCGCGACAGTGGCAACTGCAAGGGTATCAGAAAAAAGTAAGCCGCATTGTCTTTTCCACCAAATGGACCCGCAACCCGCTTGATTTGTTTTTAAACAACCTCAGGTGTGACCCAGACATGATGGCGCTGCTGATTTCGTGCGAGGAGACTTACACCCTTTTGGGCATTCTCCAAACCGAAAAGATTGTCGGGCGTGGGTTTCTCAAGCAGCAGCTCCAATTTGTCCAGCCGGTTGTGGCCGTGCCCGGCCTGAACGCCCAAACCCAGGCCACGGTAGCCGCTTTTGAGGCTGCCAACGAAATTCGAAAAACCCGGGTCATGGGCCTCCCTTTTTACCGCAAGATCGGACGGCAGGTGGCCAGCCGCTAACCGCCTGATCAACCCCTTTTTACAAATCCTCAGCCTTCAAATTTTCAGCTTCGGCTTTCCAATTGTCGACTTCCAATTCGTATCAGCACCCCTTGGCGCTTTGTGAACATCTCTCTGACAACGATTATTAAAGCCGAACAATTTGACGGTAGATTGATTTTTGATTCAATGAAGAATTTGAGGCAGCTTTCGGGCCAAGCCGATCGCCAGAGCCCCTATCATCAGACAGGCAAGCGCGAACAGGTCCCCGCCTTGGCTATAAATCGTTGTCGAACGCATGAGGGGGACGGTGTGGTTCATGACGTGACGTTCGAACAAGGGCGACGTTCGGAGAATGCGGCCGACCGGATCGATGTAGCCGCTGATACCGGTGTTGGCCGCCCGAACCAAGGCACGACGGTTTTCCACTGCCCGAAAAACGGCCATGGAAAAATGCTGCTGTGCGGCACCGGTGCGGCCGAACCAGGCGTCATTGGTGATGTTGACCAAAAGGTCGGCGTGATTGCTTACCAGGGCGCGTGCCAGATCAGGGAATATGGCCTCATAACAAATAAGGACCCCCAGCCGATTTTGATCCCATATCAGGGTGTCGCCCTTGTTTCCGGCGCTGAAGTCTCCGACCTCGGCGACGATTTTACCCAGAAACGGTAGCCATCGCTTGAGGGGTACATATTCACCATAAGGAACAAGGTGGACCTTATCATAACGGCCAGACACGGTACCATCCGGCTGGATCAGATAGGCACTGTTGTAGTAAGCCGCTCTGTCGGCCGTGCGCATATAGAAGGGGCTGCCGATGAGGAAATGGGTGCCGGTATCGATGATGCTGTCCTGAACCAACTTGGTCAAGCGGGTGTTGGCTAGAAAATAAAATGGGGTTGCCGTTTCTGGCCACACCACCAAGGCAGGTTTTTCGGCTTTGATCGACAAAGACAGATTACGGTAGGTATTGGTCGTGATGATTTGATAGGCTGGGTCCCATTTAATCGATTGATCGATATTGCCCTGAATGACGGCCACCGATGTTTGGGGCGCCTGGCTGATCTGTTGATCGATTTTTTTAATCCGCCAGGCACCATGGATCCAAACCAACAATAGCAAAACACCCAGGGTTAGCACGGTGGAACGCGCCAACCATTTTTCCACCGGTCGGCCATACCATGGTTTTGCAGCCAGGTGCAGAAGAACCATATAAAGGGCGGTGTTGGACAGAACGATCAAAAAAGAAAGCCCGTACACACCGGTAATATCACAAAATTGGATGAGATGAAGCGCTTTGTACTGCGTGTGCCCGAGCAGGCCCCAAGGGAAACCGGTAAACAGATGCGACCGCAGGTATTCGCAGCTCACCCAAAACACAGGGGCCAGTATCACCAAAAAAGTCGGTTTGGGCCGCACCCAGGCCAAGCCAGCGGCGAACAGAGCCCAGTAAAGCACTAGGTAGGCGGCCATCAATCCCAAAATCAACAGGCTCAGGGACAAGGGTAAATGCCCATAGGTTCGCATGGTAAAGGCGACCCAGTAGACGAGCCCCAAAAAGTGAACAAAGCCGCCCAGCAAACCGACCCGGAGACTATCTTTTACGGACAGATCCCGAAGCGCGATCAAAAAAGGCACCAGGCCGACCCACGCCAGCCAACTGAGGCTGATATTGGGAAAGGAAGCCGTCACAAGAATACCGCTGGCAGCGGCGAGGAGGGCTTTTCTGCGATCGAGTTTAAGTGTCTTCAATGGAATGATATTTCATGAATTGCCCGGTTGCAGCGCTTGGACATAATTTTTGACGCTGGCGGAAGCCAGGCTGAAGACGCGCTTACCCGCCAAAATAATGTAGCTGTTGGCTTCATCACCACAGAGCTTGGCAAACGTGGCGCCGATGACTTTGGCCGTATCGGGTGCGTCGGCAAAGTGCTGCAAAGCGTTTACGTATATGTCAAGGCGTTCTTTTATGATGGCAAAATAATCGACCTCTTTGCCGATGGAGGCTGACGAGGCCTTCGAGACGCCCTGGGACAAAGTTTGGATATGATGCCAAAAGGCTTCGGACAACACTTCCTTGAGCGGGTGATCGGACATAAAATAGGATATCCCCCAACCAACACTGATAATTTTTAACAGCTGCAGTTCATATTCAACGGTGACCTTTCGGATATTTTTTTCATCGGGCAAATGGGCGACCATCTGTTTCAAGGCATCGCGTTCGATGGCATAGTTGAATAGGGTTTCAGCCGCTTTGACCAATTGGGCGGTCATCGCGTCTTGATCGGAATTTTTCATGATCCTTGCTAAGGCATTGCCAAATAAAAGGTCATCATTTGCTTTACCGGGTTTAATTACACGTTATCCAATCTTTTGGCAACACCCGGGCCGGGTTCCGCCTGGCAATCGAGATTTCGAAGGTGATTACGTTTTGACACGCAGTGGCTTTCGACATATATTTAGAAGCCATCTTAAAAAAGTCTATCGGCCAATCTCGGCGTTGGGCGGCATGAGTTAACTCCTCAATCCGCCTGAGGCGGACCTCCGGGTTAAATCTGCCACCCGCCTGGACCTTGGACCAAAATCCTATTTTTGAGATGGCTTCTAGTAGAAGTTATCTCAAAAAAGCGTCAAGGGTTGCTATGAATCGACGGGTGCTTGTATTACTATATTTTGCTGTTGGCAGTTTTCTTTGGCTGGGCATCATTTCCAAGGGGTGGTCTTTTCCGACGGAGGGCGTCATTAATGCCGATTTTTCCTATCGGAACCTGCACCTTAGCGAAGACAAAGGGCTTCACTTCCTCAGCGGTTTGCTGAAAAACAGGTCCGACCGGGCCCATTTGGGGGTCTTAATTGTTTTCAATGCCACCGATTGTGTCACGGGTCGAGCCAAATGGAAAAGTCCACTTTATTTAGAAAGTATTGATCCCGAGAGCGAGGTGCCATTTAAGATACCGCTCGCCACGGAGGCATCTGACTATATCTGTAAATTCGGTTTCAGAACAGGGTATCATATCCTGCCCCGCAAGCCGGCCCCAAGGCTTAAAAGAGGGTTGTCACCAACACCGATGCCAAAGACAGCACCCTCCGAGCAGGTTCTCTATCCCTGGGTCGATGGCGACGGCATCATTCAATACAGCACCTTGCCGCCGGAAAGCCGGCTGCCAAGTAACCCGGAAGCCGGGGATGATACAGACGCAGAGGCGATCTATACTTGGGTCGATCGTAAAGGCGTTACGCGCTACAGTGATACCTTACCGGAACCAAGCGTTTTGCTTGAACGTCACCTCTTTGCCATGCAAAGCGCTGATACCCTCGAAGCGTATGCAACTGCGATGCACAGATGGATTTGGGCCCATTGGGTGCATCCGCCGGATGCACCGCACGAAGAGGCGGTTTTCAAGGCAAGCGTTCGGTTTTATGTCTTACCTGACGGCCGCATTCGGAAAATTCGTATAGAAATTTCTTCCGGAGTCGATGCCCTGGATGAATCTTTTTATAATGCGGTTGCCAAATCAGATCCTTTGCCGCCGTTGCCCGAACGCTTTAGGGATTCCTTTTATGATGCCAGGGTTGTTTTTAAATCAAAAGGCGCGCAATGATCAAAGCAATCTAGAGACATGCAGGGGATGAACCCTTGAGCCGGCAAACAGATCGTGTGTTGATTTTTTTAGACCAATAATTTATAATGATTTTTATATATTATGCTTCGAAAGGAGACAGGTCATGGTGCCTTCGGATCAAGAGAGCGAAAAATATGATATCATTGGTCGGATTGTAGAACAATTGTATGATATGCCGGTGGAAGACCTCAAGAATCTGATAAACAGCTTGTCCGAGAACAACCTGACCCTTCAAGGAACGCAATACGAGCGGCAGCATGACCGCAAAAAATGCGTGATAACTGTCGATTTTGCTACGGCAAGCCGCGTCTTTAAAAATTACATTCAGGACATCAGTAACACCGGTGTGTTTATCACGACCAAGGAGCCCTTCGAACTGAACGATGAGGTTGTGCTGGTGATATCGTTTACCGGCGAGCAAAACCCGTTCAAAATCCCTGCCCAAATCGTTCGTCAGACCAACGATGGAATCGGCCTGCGATTCAATTTTCAAAGCCAGGTCCAGGAAGCGATCATTAATTCGTTTGTCC
This sequence comes from uncultured delta proteobacterium, assembly GCA_963802265.1. GTDB lineage: Bacteria > Desulfobacterota > Desulfobacteria > Desulfobacterales > CAWDIC01 > CAWDIC01. The sequence goes on along the minus strand of CAWDIC010000001.1, from coordinate 254,958 downwards.
AAGAGGTCAAAGGCGTTAAGGGACCGTAAGACAAACATTCGTAAGGAAGCAATAACCGCAATGCCAAACAAATCACAAAAATCACAAACGGATATGGAGTGGGAAGCGCGAACGCTTTGCAGTGATAGCGCCTGTATCGGCATCATCGGACCGGATGGACGCTGCCTGGAATGCGGGCGCGCTTATGAAGGTGAACTGCCGGACAATTTTGAAGCGGCAATATCCTCGACCGACGGGGCCGACGGTGAAACGCTAGAAAACACAGAACCGGACACGCCAGCAAACGATACAGCAGTGGATCCCGTTGGAGAACCACCATCGGCGGACGATGAGTGGGCCGCACGCAAGCTTTGTTCGGATGAGAGTTGTATCGGCGTCATCGGGCCGGATGGACGCTGCCTGGAATGTGGCCGCGCACCAGAAAAAGCTTAGACACCTAACGGATAGGGGGCTTTTTGCAAAGGTCTCGGTATCATTGTGTCCCCATTATAGCGGTGTCGCTATGAAGGCGTTGCCGCAGATCGATGCCCAGATTGCCGCTTTGATCGACCAGGAAGCAGAACGCATCGAGAAGACCCTCAATCTCATCGCTGCAGAAAATCATTCACCACCGGCCGTGATGGAAGCCTTGGGCTCCATCTTCAACACCAAAACTATCGAAGGTTATCCAGGGCGTCGGTTTCATGCGGGTTGTCGGCATGCCGATGAAGTTGAGCTGCTCGCCATTGATCGTGCCCGAGAACTTTTTAAGGCCGAGCATGTCAACGTCCAGGCACACAGCGGCACGGCCGCCAACCTGGCGGTCTATTTTTCCATTCTGAAAAATGGGGACCGTATTCTTGCCATGAGTCTCCCCAGCGGCGGACATCTTTCCCACGGTCACGCAGCTTCTATAACCAGTCGTTGCTTTCAGTTCGAACATTATCGCGTCGATACCCGTACCGGTTGTATTGATTACGACCAGGTGCGCGAACACGCCCGCCGCTTCCGGCCACGCATGATCGTGGCCGGTGCCAGTTCTTATCCGCGGCTCATCGATTATGCCCAAATGGCGGCCATTGCCAACGAGGTCGGGGCCTATCTCATGGTTGACATGGCGCATTTGGCCGGCTTGGTGGCGGCAGGGGTCATTCCCAGTCCGGTTTCCCATGCGGACTTTGTAACCTTGACCTGCTACAAGACCATGATGGGTGGTCGCGGCGGGGTAATCCTCGCCAAGAAGGCGTTTGGCCCGGCGATCGACCGGACGATTTTTCCTGGTTGTCAGGGAACCAGTGCTGTCAATAGCATTGCCGCCAAGGCCGTGATATTCAAATGGGCGCAAACGCCTGAGTTCAAGAAAATTCAAGTGCAGACATTACGCAACGCCGCCACCCTGGCATTCGAACTTGAAGCCCAAGGCTATGGCATCGTTACCGGCGGCACCGACAACCACCAGGTGCTGGTGGATGTAACGGCGCAAGGTCTCGAAGGGCAGCAGGCCGAGCAGGTTTTGGAACAGGTCGGCATTATCACCAATCGGAATGTTATCCCTCAGGACGCCGCGATCCCGGGTCGCGTGAGCGGGATACGCTTGGGCAGCGGGGCTGTTGCGGCCCGCAAAATGGGCGCTGAAGAGATGGTTAAAATTGCCGCGCTGATCGATAGAACCTGGCGGCATCCGGCGCACAAGGATGTCCTGGATCAGATCGCCAAGCAAGTTGTCGATTTGTGCCGACAGTTTCCGGTATATCAACTTTAAACGGTTACAATGATTGCAATAAGGGACAATGACCCGGCTTTGGCCAAGCTGCGCAAGGCCCAGCCCCACTTGTGGCGCAATCCGGCGGCGCTGCCCGTAGCCGAGGCGCTGGCAGGCTTGCCGCTGACGCGGGACGATATCCAAGAGGCCGAAGCACGCTGGCGCCGCTTTGCGCCCCTGCTGGTCGACCTGTTTCCGGAGCTAACCGCCACGCACGGTATTATCGAATCCGAGCTTGTCCGGGTTCCTAAAATGCAACATGTCCTCGAAACGGGCTACCAGGCAGGTATCGGCGGGACCTTGTGGATCAAGGCCGATCACGATCTGCCTGTGGCAGGATCGATCAAAGCGCGGGGCGGAATATATGAAGTTTTGTGCCTGGCCGAAAAACGGGTCTTGGAAGCGGGCTTGATTACAGACAGTGATTCCTATAAAGCGTTTTGTAATCCCCGTATCAAGGATTATCTGGGCCGCTTTACGGTGTCTGTTGGCAGCACCGGAAATCTGGGTCTGAGTGTCGGGGTTGTTGCCTCGGCACTCGGCTTCAAAGTCGTGGTGCATATGTCGGGCGAGGCGGCGGATTGGAAAAAGCGCTTACTCCGCGATAAGGGTGTTGATGTGGTTGAACATCAGGCCGACTACACGGCTGCTTTGAAGGCCGGTCGGCAGCAGGCTGCGAATGATCACCAAATGTATTTTGTGGATGACGAAAACTCCCAAACCCTTTTCCTGGGGTACAGCTGTGCTGCTCTGCGGCTCCAGCAGCAGTTAGTCGATGCTAATGTGGTCGTCGATGTACGGCATCCCCTGTTCGTTTATCTGCCCTGCGGGAGTGGCGGGGCACCGGGCGGTATCACCTTCGGTTTGAAGAGTGTTTTTGGGGATGCGGTCCATTGTTTTATGGCTGAACCGGTCCAATCCCCCAGCATGCTGCTGGGCTTAATCGCTGGTTTTGAAGACAACCTCTCGGTTTACGATATAGGTTTGCAAAACGATTCGGCTGCCGACGGCCTGGTCGTCGCACGGGCATCCCGACTGGTTGCCTCAATGGTACGGCACCTGGTTGCCGGTGTTTTTACGGTTACCGACCGCATGCTTTTCCGCTTTCTCTACTGGCTGGATAAAAGTCAGGGCTTGCGCATCGAGCCATCGGCTGCGGCCGGGTTTGCCGGACCGTTGTTTCTCATGGCAACACCGGCCGGTAATGACTATCTGACGTCAACCGGTTTGCAGGACGTCCAAGCGAATATTCGCCACCTGGTGTGGACGACCGGCGGGCGCCTGGTACCCGCACCCGTGTATGAACAGTTCCGCAAGCGGGGCGCAGCCTTGTTTCCATCAGCATAAAAATTCCGTTTGCTGATGACCATAGAAGCTCTTGCCCCATGGCATGAGTTTTGTTAGAAGTGATGGCATATTTGAGGTGGAGTAGACCTAACCGACCACGACGACCCAAAAAAGCGAATCGCTCAAAAGGAGAAAAACCATGATTGTTGGCATTTTGAAAGAGATCAAGGCGGAAGAGAATCGGGTTTCTATGACCCCGGCCGGCGCCGAAGTGATGAAGCAAAACGGACACACGGTTCTATTCGAAAAAAAGGCCGGCATCGGCAGCGGCTTCGAAGATGCGGCCTACGTAAAGGCCGGGGCCGAGATCGTCGATACGGCGCCGGAAATTTTTAAACGGGCCGACATGGTGATGCACGTCAAAGAGCCGCTGCCGCCCGAATATGACCTCATCCGGAAGGACCAGATCGTCTTTACCTACCTGCACCTGGCAGCCGCCGAAGAACTGACGCATGCCCTGATCAAAAGCGATTCCATCGATATTGCCTACGAGACCATCCAAATGGCGGATGGATCCCTGCCGCTGTTGACACCCATGAGCGAAGTGGCCGGACGCATGGCGATTCAGCAGGGCGCCAAATATTTGGAAATGACTCAGGGGGGCCACGGCGTTTTGTTGGGTGGCGTTCCCGGTGTTGACCCTGGAACGGTCGTGGTCATCGGCGGCGGGGTGGTCGGCACCAATGCGGCCAAGATGGCTTGTGGCCTGGGCGCCAAGGTCTACCTTTTGGATATGAACCTGGAGCGGTTGCGCTATTTGAGCGATGTGATGCCGAGCAACTGTTTTCTATTGATGTCGAGCCCGGCCACAGTCCGCAAACTGATCCGCGAGGCAGATGTGGTTGTCGGGGCGGTTCTGATCCCCGGAGCCAAAGCCCCCAAGCTGATTACACGCGCGATGCTGAAAACCATGAAGCCGGGATCCGTTCTGGTGGACGTGGCAATTGACCAGGGTGGTTGTTTCGAAACGTCCAAAGCGACCACGCATTCAGATCCGATTTACAAGGTCGATGGTGTTGTGCACTACTGCGTGGCCAATATGCCCGGCGCCGTGGCCAAAACGTCGACCCTGGCCCTGACCAACGCGACGCTGCCGTATGCTGTCGAGATCGCTAACAAAGGCTGGAAGCGGGCGATGCAGGAAAGTGCGGAGATCAAGGGCGGTGCCAATGTGGTCAAGGGCAAGATTACCTACGAAGGGGTGGCCGAAGCTTTTGGCCTGGAATACACAGCGATTGACACGTTGTTGGCCTGATTATGCATTTTTAGCACGTGTGGTTTTAACTTTACAGCCGGGTATCTACTCGGCTGTAAACTCAGTTCCTGCCTGACCCTTGACCGCTGCGGTGATGTTTGCCAAAGATGTGATGATGCCGCGTTTGCCACGGTTGGCGACAAACTGAAGGCAGGCCTCGACTTTGGGCTGCATGGTGCCGGCCGGAAACTGGTCTTCCAGAAAATACTTAGCTGCTTGGGACACGGACAGGGAGCGTAAAAAACGCTGGTTCGCTTGCCCGAAATTGAGGGCCACGCCGTCGACATCGGTCGCGATGATAAAAATGTCGACGCCCACTTCTTCAGCCAGCCGAGCACTGGCAAGGTCCTTGTCGATGACCGCCTCGATCCCGCTGAAAGCCCGTCCTTCCCGTATGACCGGGATGCCCCCTCCACCGCAACAAATCACAATGAAATCCAGTTCGATCAGCTGCATGATTTCGCGCTTCTCAACGATGGTCACCGGTCGCGGGGATGCCACCACCCGCCGATACCCTTTGTCTGTTTGGCGCACTTGGAACGGGAGTGCGCCCGCTTCCCTTTCGGTATAGATCGGCCCGATCGGTTTGGAAAGGTTCTGAAACGCCGGGTCATTTTCATCGACAACCACATAGGAAATCAGGCTGACCAAGGGCTTGGTGTTGATACCCAGAGCCATGAGCTCACTATCGAGGGTCGATTCGATCATGTACCCGATCTGGCCCTGAGTTTGGGCCACCAGGATTTCGAGCGGCAAACGCGGGGTCGCCTGACACTGCTCCTGTTGCAGCAGCAGGTTGCCCACCTGCGGGCCGTTGCCATGTGTGATGATGATGCGGTAGTCGTTGGACAGTTTGGCGATTTGTCGATTCGGCACCTTCAGGTTGGCCAGTTGTTCGGCCACGGTGCCTTTCTGGCCCTTTTTGATGAGGGCGTTGCCTCCAATCGCAATAAGCAGTATCGGTTTTAAGGGTTCGTCAGTCATTGGATGCTTCCATGCGTTTTAAGAGCACATTTTCCAGGGTCGGATCACCGTGGTCCTGGTACTCGTAGCGGATACGCTGGGTCGGCTTGTCGATTGACAACAGCTTGGTCAGGTCGATCGGGGTTGCCAGGAGAACCAAGTCGCAGGGTGTCCGATTGATGACCGTTTCCATGTCTTTGATCTGGGATTGGCTGTATCCCATGGCCGGCAGGAGAGGGCCCATGTGCCGGTATTGATCGAAAGTGTCCTTTAAAGATCCGACCAGATAGGGGCGTGGATCGACAATTTCGGAAGCGCCATGGCGTTGGGCTGCCACGGTTCCTGCACCGAAAGACATCTCACCGTGGGTGAGGGTGGGACCATCTTCGATTACCAGCACGCGTTGGCCCTGAATGAGGTCCGGGTTGTCGCACCGAATGGCCGAGTCGGCCAGAACGATATCGGCTGATGGGTTGCGTTGTTGGATGACTGTGCGAACCGCCGCCACCTTGGCAGGTTCGGCACTGTCAACTTTATTGATCACTGCCACGTGCGCCATGAGCAGATTGGTTTCGCCAGGATGATAGGTGGTTTCGTGGCCGGCCCGGTGGGGATCAAGGACCACGATGTGGATATCAGGCTTGTAAAAGGGTGTGTCATTGTTGCCACCGTCCCAGACAATAACATCAGCTTCTTGCTCCGCTTGTCGCAGAATCAGTTCATAGTCGATGCCGGCGTAGATGACCGCACCCATGGCGACGACCGGCTCATATTCCTCGCGTTCTTCAATCGTACATTTGTGACGGTCGAAATCGGCGTAGCTTGAAAAGCGCTGCACGACTTGCTGGGTCAGGTCTCCATAGGGCATGGGGTGTCGGACCAGGACTGCGCGGTAACCCATTTTTTGCAGAATCCGGCAAACCTTGCGGCTGGTCTGAGATTTGCCGCATCCGGTCCGAACGGCACATACGGAGACAACCTTTTTCGTACTTTTAAGCATCGTGTACGATGCGCCGATCAGCACGAAGTCGGCCCCGGCGGCATTGACGATCGAGGCTTTGTGCATGACTTCCAAGTGGGGCACGTCACTGTAAGAAAAGGCGACCAGGTCGATTTGGTTGGACGTAATCAGATCAGCCAGCTTGGCGTCCGAATAAATGGGGATGCCCGCGGGATAGCCCTGACCGGCCAGTTGAGGGGGGTAGAGCCGCCCATCGATGTCGGGTATTTGCGTCGCCGTAAAGGCGATTACGTTGTAACGTGGATTGTCGCGGAAATAGACGTTGAAGTTATGAAAATCGCGTCCAGCGGCACCCATGATGATCACTTTTTCAACCATTGCAGACCTCTTTTCTTAGTAGGGTGATTGTCATAATTAGCGCTCAATTCGGCGCGCTTCGGGATCATGTCTCCAACAACGGCGAGCGTATCTAAAAGAGACGGTTAAGTGGCTGTCAGAACCGTTTCAATCCGCTCCAGGGCCCAATCGATTTCGGTTTTGGTGATCACCAGCGGCGGTGCGAAGCGGATCGTATTTTCATGGGTTTCCTTGCACAGAAGGCCGAGCTTCATCAAGGATTCACAAAACGGCCGAGCACCACCGGCTTCTGGCACAAGCTCCACGGCCAGCATCAGCCCGCACCCACGGACCGACTTGATGTGGGGACTTGTGATGCGCATTAACCCTTCTAGAAAATAAGCCCCCATGTCAGCGGCATTGGCGACCATGTTTTCCTCTACCAGAACCTTGATGGCCGTACGGGCAATAGCACAGGCCAGCGGGTTTCCGCCGAAGGTGCTGCCATGTTCCCCCGGCTGCAGCACACTCATGACTTCGACGTTGGAAAGTACCGCCGAGACCGGATAATACCCCCCGGAGAGCGCCTTGCCGATCAGTGTCAGGTCGGCTTCAATGCCGTCATGCTCTTCGGCCAGCAGTTTGCCGGTGCGGCCCAGACCGGTTTGAATTTCGTCTAATATCAGAACGACCTGGTTTTTTTCACAGATGCTTTTGACGTCTTTTAAGTAGCCCTTGGGCGGAATGATGACGCCGGCCTCCCCTTGGATTGGTTCGACCAGGAAGGCCACGGTATTGGCGGTGACGGCCGCTTCCAGGGCATTGGCATCGCCAAAGGGGATGATTTTGAAACCAGGCGTAAACGGCCCGAAGCCATCCCGGGCTTTGGGATCGGTGCTGAATCCGACAATCGTGATTGTCCGTCCATGGAAGTTGTTGGCGCAGACGATAATTTCGGCTTGGTTTTCAGGAACACCCTTGACCTTGTAACCCCATTTGCGGACTGCTTTAATGACCGTTTCGACCGCCTCGGCACCGCTGTTCATGGGTAGCACTTTGTGGGAATTGGTTAAACGACAGAGCTCCTGGTAAAACAAGCCGAGCTGGTCGTTGCGAAAGGCGCGCGAGGTCAGTGTCAACTGACGGGCCTGGTCGATCATGGTTTGCAGGATTTTGGGATGGCAGTGCCCCTGGTTGACAGCGGAATAGGCAGCCAGGCAATCGAGGTAGCGTTTGTCGGCCACGTCCCAGACCCAGACGCCCTGACCGCGCTTGAGAACGACATCCAGAGGCTTGTAATTATGGGCCCCCAATTCCTGTTCAAGTTTGATATAATTCTCAAAATTCATGATGCCTCCTGGTTTGAAACTGTTGTTAGGTGCCATCCGTGGATGGGCTCGAGTTAAGCATGTGGCGATTGAAACGGCGGACGTGGCTTTGCATCAAGGTTTTGACCACAGTAGCCTTTTTTTTAGCAATGGCGCGGATAATGTCGTGCAAGTCTTGATAGTTTTCCTGCATGATGCGTTTGTCTTTGAGGGGGTAGGCCTCGTAATAAGGCTCGAGGTTGTCATGAACCACGCGCAACACGAAGCGGTAGACGGTATTTTGACTGGCCTTAGCGATGGCGATATGAATCTGTTTGTCCACAATGCAGAATTGTTCCCAACGGGCCACTCCGCCCGCCAGGTATGAGCGGGCCTGGGACAGCAGCTGTTCGAGTTGATGGATCTCCTCGTCACTGACGCGTTCGCAAGCCAAGGCGGCCACATGCCCTTCGACGCCTTCCCGGAACTCAGCCAATTCTTGCATGGAAACCTGGCGGTGTTGCATCAACAAAGCCAGGCTTTCGGTCACAGGTTCGGTGTTGACCTTTTTCACGATGGCACCGCCGCTGACGCCCAGCTTGATATCGATCAAGCCTTTGAGTTCCAGGACGCGCAGTGCCTCTCTTAAGGTTGCCCGGCTGGTCTGAAACATGTTCACCAAATCTCGCTGGGGCGGCAGTTTGTCACCGGTCTTCAGGCGTCCGTCGAGAATGGCCTGTTCGATCTGGCTAACCAGATCTTGAAACATCCGCTGTTGTGTGGTTTTTTTGAACATTACCGCTTTTTGGCTTGCTAAAATGGGTGTCATGGCTAATGGATCACCCATTATACATTTATGATGAATTGTCAAGCACATTCGCCCGTCTTGAGATGGATAAGATTGTGCCTTATAAAATCGTGTAACGATCGTAGTTTTATAATGGCTTGTGATATCCTGCATTACGAGCGCATTCCGGTTTTCGGATATAGACGCCGTACAAAGGGCCATTACTCTCAATACGTTGGGCATCCTGGTGGAACAGATGCAGGGTGAAGGCGGTATGCGGCTGCCGGTTCCCGGATTTTTAAAAGGGTTGCGGGACCTGGCCGACGAAAATGATCTGCTTTTGTTGTTTGATGAAATTCAGGTCGGTTTGGGGCGGACCGGAAAAATGTTTTGTTTCGAGCATGAAATCGATTTCATCGTCGATCCGTTGGAAAAAGTGTTGATCACCTAGAACCGCTTTTGTCTCGCAGGCGCAAGGTCTCTTCATAGATTTTCAGGCGATATTGCTCTTGCGGGTCAGTTGTGGTGCGTTTGATTGCGACCATGGTCTCAAGATCAAGGACATGCATTTTGTAACTTTTGAATTCGATTTCAATGGTTGACGGAAGCAACTCATCGTATCCAAGGCCTTTTTCAATTTTTGCCAGGATATCTAAAGCCCCGAAGCGGGTCGTTAACAGCACATGCCCCCCTCCCATTAAATCTTTTTGCTGCGGTTTTAGGATCTTATCATCGGGCCGGCGCAAGTAGGCGTCGACCGATTCAAGAAAGTGCATTAGCCGTGCGAGGTTTTTTCCCGTATGGCGTGGGACGATATCCAGGTCGAAGGTTGTAACCGGTGCGCCTTGTACGACAGCAGCCAAGCCTCCGACAAGAATGAATTGGACACGTGCTTCGTTAAGACCTTTTAGAAGCGCGCTGAGATCGGATACAGGAGGATTTTTGATTGAAGGCATATTTTAATTCTGTAAGTGTTTGAATGGTGTTGTCGTTTGACAGCAACCGTTCTTCGGGTGACATTGCAAGAAAAAGTTTGATTAAACTTTTGTCCACGCCTTGATGTGCGGACTTGTCCGTCAGGCCGTGCCTTCCTGGGAGCGTTGTTTTTAAATTTGAATCGTTCATGTTAGGGAATAATAACGCCAAGTGACAGTTGAAGGCAAGCTATAATAGCCTTCACGCGATCCGATAAAATTCGCCGGCGGCATAGACCGTGTCTTGATTGAAGATCTTGAAAACATGCCCGTCCTGCGCTGCGGCCAGCCCCGCCGCGATCATTTCAATGTCCTGCCCGAGTTCCTTTTTGAATTCAATTTTCAACCGACCGATCCCTGTAAAGTCATCCAAGGCATGCGCCGCCAGCGTCTCGATATAGTCGAAGTAAACGGCGTTATTGACGTGTCCCAACGGATCGTAGTCGCTCGTGCGAATGGAAATCGACTTGACCGCGGTCGGGATAAAATCCGCGTCAGCTTTCCAAGCATCGATTGGGTTGTCTAAAGCCGATTCAGGCTCCGTGGTATAGGCCGCACTGGTCGCTTCCGGAATCCGTGCGATGCGTTTGCGCTGCATGTCGAAATAAAGCCAACGGCTCGATGCCGCTGCCACTTTTTCATCCCCCGCATATACGATAAAATCACGATAGGCCCGGTAGCCTTTTGAGCCCTTGTGCCACGTGACCACGGTCATGTCTTCCAAATATTCAGGGGACCGCCAGATTTCGGCTTCCATGCGATTGAGTACCCACACCGATCCGGTGTCCACAAGAGTTTTGGAGCCCCACCCCACTTTTTCCGAATGTTCGATGGCGGCTTCCTGCAAAAGTTTGAATAGATGGCCGAGCTTGAGTTTAAAGTGCGCATCGACTTCGAAATACTTGACTTGTGTGTGTAAGGTAACTTTCATTTAAAATGACTCCGACCTCCTGATTTCAGGCGCTAAATTCACAACTTTTTTGGATCGACTATTGAGTGTTGCACGATAACACAGTTTCAGGTAATAAGTTAACCTGAAATGATTAGAAGCGGTTTCAAGACCTCCCCTAAGGCCCAATCTCGGCGTTGGGCGAATGATCCAATGCTCGAAATACCTCGTGTATGTCTGTGCTTGAATCGATTCACCCGCCTTGACCTTGAGCCTGATTGAAGGTTTTCAAACCGCTTCTGACAAACCCCAAATTGCGACCTTCTTTTTAAACTGATTATCGAGGCAGGCAAATATGAAAAAATGGCAGTGTTCAGTGTGCGGTTACATTCACGAAGGACCGGAACCACCTGAAAGTTGTCCCGTATGCGGTGCGGACAAGAGCAAATTTGTCGAACTGGTAGAAGAGGCGCCGGCCGAAACAGCAGATGAAACGCCATCACCTGAGGCGGAAGCCATCAAACCCGAAGTTGTTCCAGATAGGCAGGAATCGCCTTCTCAAGGGCTATACGATAGGCTGACCGATTTGATGATCAAGCAGCACGCCCATCCGATTTCGGTGCATATACCCAACGGGCTTCTGCCGGTCTCCGTTTTATTTGTTTTCATCGCGACACTATTGAATTGGGCCACCTTGGGACAGGCGGCGTTTTATAACATGGTGGTTGTGGCCCTGGCCATGCCAGTGGTCATCTTTACCGGATATCTCCATTGGCAAAAGCGTTTAGGGGGCAATCTGACCAAAATTATCATTTACAAAATGGTAGCGGCCGGCGTTGTTACGGTGACATGTACGATTGCCGTTATCTGGGCCCTAATCGATCCAGGTATTATCAGCGCTCAAGGCAGCTTTTCCGTCGCCTTTATCCTGCTGTGCTTGATCATGCTCGCCGCAGCTGCCACCGCCGGATATTTTGGTGGGAAGCTGGTATTCAAAAAATAAAATCGTTTTAGGGTTTTATCTAACGCAGCAAGGTCGCTTTGAAATTGAAAGAAGCATCTTAGCTTTCAATCGCTTTGGGGAGACAACCCATGTCAAAAGTCATGATTACGCCGGCCGATTACCATGATGTGCGTCAGGCCATTGATAAGGCATTTATTTGTTATTTTATTTAGGAGTATGGCAAAATGTTAGAAAATCTTGATCCCATCCTGCTGGGGCGTATTCAGTTCGCCTTCACCATTTCCTTTCACATCCTCTTTCCCGCATTTACCATTGGACTTGCCAGCTGGCTGGCGATGCTCGAATGGCGCTGGTTGAGAACCGGCAACCAGGTATACGCCGAAGTATACCGTATGTGGGTGAAAATCTTTGCCGTGGTGTTCGGCATGGGCGTGGTATCCGGCGTTGTGATGTCCTTTCAGTTCGGAACCAACTGGTCGATTTTCGCAGACAAGGCCGGCAACGTTCTCGGTCCCCTTTTGGGGTACGAAGTGTTGACCGCCTTTTTCCTGGAAGCCTCTTTTTTGGGCGTCATGCTTTTTGGGTGGAACCGCGTCAGTCCTAAAATGCATTTTGCCGCCACCCTCATTGTGGCCGTCGGCACCCTTATTTCAGCCTTCTGGATTTTGTCGGCCAATAGTTGGATGCAGACACCACAAGGCTTTCGCTTGGGCGAAGACGCACTCTTTTATCCGACCAATTGGCTGCAGGTCATCTTCAACCCCTCCTTTCCCTATCGCTTAGTCCACATGATTGTGGCGGCCTATTTAACCACCGCTTTTATGGTGGCAGGCGTCGGCGCCTTTTATCTGCTGCGCCAACGCCATGTCAAACACGCGCGCATCATGTTCGGGATGGCCATGATCATGGCTATTTTTGTGGCGCCCTTACAGCTGTTTCTCGGTGATCTGCACGGACTCAACACGTTCAAACACCAGCCTGTCAAAGTCGCTGCCATGGAGGGTATTTGGGAAACAGAACGTGGGGCGGCGCTGCGTTTGTTTGGATGGCCGGATCAAGAGGCCGAAACCACCTTGTATGCGATCGAAATACCCAAGCTTACCAGCCTGATACTGACCCATGATTTAAATGGTGAAGTCAAAGGGTTAAAAGAATGGCCCCCTGATGAGCGTCCTCCCGTGGCGTTGGTCTTTTGGACGTTTCGTATCATGGTGGGGCTCGGCATGCTGATGATCGCCACCGGGGTTATCGCCCTGGTGCTGTATTTCCGCAAGCGCCTGTTCGATACCCCATGGTTTAAATGGTGGTGCCTGGCCATGATGCCCAGCGGTTTCATCGCTGTCTTGGCAGGCTGGTTTGTTACCGAAGTCGGCCGCCAGCCCTACATGGTATATGGTGTCCTACGGACCGCCGATTCGGTATCCCCGGTAGGCGGCACCCCCATTGCAATCTCTTTGCTGGCCTTTGTTGTTACGTATGGGTTTGTGTTTGGCGCCGGCAGTTACTACGTCGTCAAGCTGATTCGCAAGGGCCCTGCGCCCACCGAGGGCGCCAATGCCTACGGTGATCACGGTCTCAAAACACCGCCTCTAGTGGGCGAACCAACAAGCGAAAAAGGAGGCACCCATGTTTAGCTTTGAAAGCTTCCTGGATTTACCCCTGATTTGGTATGCACTGATCGGCACGGCCATATTGCTTTATGTCTTATTAGATGGTTTTGACCTGGGGGTGGGCGTCCTCTTTCCCTTTGCACCGACCGACAGATGTCGGGACCGCATGATGAATTCCATCGCCCCTTTCTGGGATGGCAATGAAACATGGCTGGTTCTCGGCGGTGGGGGCCTGTTCGCCGCATTCCCTTTGGCCTATTCGATATTAATGCCGGCCTTGTATATTCCGATCATCATCATGCTCCTGGGCCTTATTTTTCGCGGTGTGGCCTTTGAATTCCGTTTCAAGGCCAGTGATAAGAATCGTCGAATTTGGGACTACGCATTCCATTTCGGGTCCCTGGTGGCAACGGTGATGCAGGGCATGGTAATCGGTGCGGTGGTCCAGGGTGTAACGGTTGAAGGGCGCAGCTTTGCGGGCAACGCCTTTGATTGGTTGAATGCCTACAGCGTGATGACCGGTGTGGCGTTAATCTTTGGATATGCGCTCATTGGCGCTACGTGGCTGATCATGAAAACCGATGGTGAAACCCAAGCCTGGGCCCGTCGGTGTGCTGGTTATGTCTTGGGATATGTGGGTCTTTTCCTGGCCATTGTGAGCGTCAGCATGCCCATGATGAATGCGGATATAAAAAACCTCTGGTTCAGCCTGCCCAATTTCTTTTATCTCCTGCCAGTACCTTTGCTGACGCTGGTCTTTTTTATCATGATCTGGAGAGACCTGCACACCGGCAAGGAATTTCGTCCCTTTCTCTTGAGCCTGGGTGTTTTTTTGATGGGCTATATTGGCATCGGTGTGAGTATGTGGCCCTGGCTGGTGCCCTTCGAAGTGTCTTTCCGGCAGGCTGCCGCTGCAGGTCCATCCCAGTCATTGCTGCTGGTGGGCACCGTCATCATGTTGCCGGTCGTGTTGGGCTATACGGGGTTTTGCTATTATTTGTTCCGGGGGAAGGCGTCGGAAGAATCCATCTATTAGAAGCCATTTTTGAAATGGCTTCAAAGCTTTGATATGAGCCATGCTAATAAAGACAGGGCAGAATTATCCCGCCTTAAGTATGAAACGCCAAAATTCAGTAATAAGAAGCAACAATGGCTTTGGTTTGTTGCCTTATGGTGTGGCGGACTGGCTGCTATGTTTCTGTTGGCCGCTGCCGCCCGATGGCTGATGAAGCTTTAAGGTTACAACTTTCCGGATCTCAATATTGATATAACCAACCACAGGCCAAGAAGCGTGGCCATGCTGTAGCCGGTGATACCGAACAAGGCCGTCATGGAAATGGTTTGCCCAAACAGGGTGATATTGAATTCCATAAAGTTGCCGGCCGCGTTGAGTACCAGGGCCGCAGCGATCAGAGAGGCGGAGATCACCATCCCCACGGTAATGCGGTTGACGCCTTTTTCCAGTTTGAGGTCCAACCCCTCGGGCGTCGTGTGCCGAATTTCCACACGATGTTTACCCATGGCGGTAATTTTTAATATATCGTACAGAAACTTCGGCATCAGCCGCATATAACCACTGAATAGGCGGGTGTCCCTTCCGATGTTTTTTAAAATTTTTTGTGAATTGTATCCCCGCTTGAGTAGATCCTTGGCATAGGGCCTGGTTACCTCCAGCAAATTGGCATCGCTGTCTAAAATTTTGCCGAGCGCTTCGGTCTGAATGAATGTTTTTAATAACAGGAGATAGTTGCGTGGCAGGCGGATGCGATGCTTTAAAACCAACTGCATCACCTGTTCGTATACGTCCTTGGCGGAGATGGTCTTTAACGATCGGCCGTAAAAGGGCTCGCTTATATCTTTGAGATCGATGCGAAAGGCGTCCATTTCGATAAGGTCTGGATCGATGAGGCCGGCTTGCGTAAAGGCATCAATGACCATTTCGTAGTCGTGCTCGGCATAACCCAGGAAAATGCTGGCAATTTGCAGCATTGATTCTTCGTCTAGATAGCCCATGATGCCGAAATCCACGAGGCTTACCCGGCCATCATACATCACGATGGTGTTCCCCGGGTGCGGATCGGCATGGAACAGCCCAAAATCCATCAACTGGCGCGAGAAAGACCGCAGCCCGATCAAAGCGATCTCCTTGGGGTCGATGTCGTGCGCGATGATGGTGTCGACCTGGTCCATTTTAATGCCGTCGATATGTTCCATCACCAGAACGGATTTGGTCGTGTACTCCCAATAAACCTTAGGGATGTATAGCTCTTCGCTTTTTGCGAAATAGTCGGAAAAGCGCTCCATGTGGCCGGCTTCGGTGAGCATGTCGAGTTCTTTGAAGATCGTTCGTTCGAATTCCCGGGCCAGGTTTACGAAACCGACTTTACGTCCCATTTCGAAGCGGGTCTCCAGTTTTTCGGCAAAGTAATACATGAGCTGGATATCTTCCCGGATCTTTTTTTCGATCCCGGGTCGAATGACTTTTACAGCCACCTTGTCATCCGTCTGCAGCTCAGCGATATGGACTTGGGCCACCGAAGCCGCTGCCATTGACTCGGATTCAAAGGACTTGAATATTTCGGAAAGCTTGCGCCCGAACTCGCTTTCGATCACCGCTTTTATTTCAGCAAAAGGAATCGGTGGGACGCTATCCTGGAGTTTGCGGAATTCTGCAATGTATTCGGGGGGGAAAATGTCAGCGCGGGTGCTCATCAATTGTCCCAGTTTGATGAAGCTGGGTCCCAACTCCTCCAGTACCAGCCGAATCCGGACCGGAGAAGGAAAGCCTGGCTTGAGGGGGGAAGCGATTTCGTCAGGGGTGGAACTTTCGGCGGACTTGGGTTTAAAAAGCCGATCGAAGAAGTTACCAAACCCGTGCTTCACCAAGATCCTGGAGATATGACCCAATCGTCGCATCCCACGGATGCGGCTCACACCGTGAGCAAGTTTCATAGCTTTCTTTTCCTGTCGTCGTTAGTCGGATGTTTCTTCGGTAGCCGGGGCCTCACCGATGCTACGCCATTTTTCAGTAATTTCTTCGAGTTTGCCTTGGTCAGCGATGTAGCTTTCCAGGAAACCGCAGTCGGTACAAACGTAATTGTCCAGAGAAGCAATGGATACGAGGGTCACGGGGATGGAATTACTTCCGAAGGGACCGCCTTTCAATGGGACTTTATCACCGCAATACACCGATTTGGATCCGCATTTGGGACATTTACCGTTTTTCACAAGGGCCTCCTTCCTGTGGGCACCCAGAAAGTAAACCGCACGAAGCGGCTGAATGCAACGGGTGGGAAATGTAGGTTCAGATTAATATGGCGCAATCCATCGATTGTGTCAAAAGAAAAGAGCGAGCTGTCATTTTGTGCTTCCCCATCATGATGGTAACTGCCGAAAAATTTTTGCGGCCTGGCAATTTCACAATACTTGCCCCAGGGTTTAAACTGATGTAAAGGTAAAAGCGTTATACGATTTTAGTGGCATCTCCATCACGACAGATCCGGAAGCTCACTTATGAATGAAATTACGCTCTTTAGACCGACAGATCGATTTGAACGGCTCAAACTCTATTTCGCTTTATCCCGGACACCCCATGGTTTGCTGGACATGGCAACGCCGGCCTTTTGCGCATTGTTGTATCTGGGTTCTTTCCCTCCTCTGGGCGTTGTACTGATCGGCTTAGTGACAGCCTTTTCCGGGTATACCGCCGTATATGCCTTGAACGACATCATTGATTACCGAACAGACAGGCAAAGAGGAAATGATTCGCTTGCCCCATCCAAAAAATATCTGGATGCCGCACTGGTAAGGCATCCCATGGCCCGGGGTCTTCTGACCTACAAACAAGGGCTCGTGTGGGCGACCGGTTGGGCCTTGGTCGCTTTCATTGGTGCTTACGTCCTGAACCCCATGTGTGTCGCTATTTTTCTTGGGGGCGCTGTTTTAGAAACCGTCTATTGTCTTTTGTGGCGCGTGACTCCCTGGCGAGCAGTGGTCAGCGGTTTTGTCAAAAATTCGGGGCCGGTGGCGGCTCTCTTTGCAGTCGACCCGCACCCATCACCGCTTTTTTTGATCACCCTTTTTTTGGGGCTCTTTTTTTGGGAAATCGGTGGCCAGAACATTCCCAATGACTGGGCCGACTTGGATGCCGACAGCCGTTTAAGGGCCAAAACCGTCCCGGTTTATCTTGGGGCCGACCGCGCCGCAAACCTGGCGTTGCTTACACTTGTCCTGGCGC
Organism: uncultured delta proteobacterium; assembly: GCA_963802265.1. GTDB lineage: Bacteria > Desulfobacterota > Desulfobacteria > Desulfobacterales > CAWDIC01 > CAWDIC01. Next base: position 237,587 of record CAWDIC010000001.1, on the reverse strand, counting down.
TCGTCATGCTTATGGTTCTATTCACGCTGGGCTTTCCATCGTCTAAAGGGCTCGCGGCACTGTCAACCGGAGTGGCCGGCACCGCTTTGCTCCTGATACCGGGGTTAAGGCTTTTTTATGCCAAGTCCAAAGCCGCCGCCGTAGCGCTTTTCAACAGCGCGAGCTATTTCCCGTTAACCCTGCTTGGTCTGGTCTTGATCTTGATTGTTGTCGTATAAAATCAGAGAACGCTTTTGCTTGGATAAGCACTTCAATTGGAATGGAAGGAGGAAAATGTGCGCGCAATTAAAGTTGAGCTGTTTTGGATTTGTGTTGGAACGCTGATTTTCGGTCTACTGGTACTTGCGCCGGGCTTGTCGGTTGCCCCGCAGGCTTCGGAAGCTGATACGGATTGTGATATCCATGCGCAGAGCTGCCAAAAGGCGATTGGTGACCGAACCGTCGAACTGGATATCCACCCTAAGCCGGTTAGCGCGATGAAAGATTTGACCTTTCGGGTTACGGTTTCCGGCGAGCCGCTTGACCAAGCGCCGTCCATTGATCTCGGGATGCCCGGCATGCACATGGGCCCTAATCATGTCACGCTTGATCGAACTTCTCCAACCACCTACGAGGGTCAGGGGGTGATCGTTCGTTGTCCCAGCGGAAAAAGAATTTGGCGGGCCACGGTCACCCTGCCGAAGATCGGCAAAGCCGATTTTACTTTCGATGTTGTCTATTAATTCGATTTACTTCATTTTTTTTACAACCGGCCTTGCCATTGGCTTTGGCCACTGCATCGGCATGTGCGGCCCCATCGTGATCTCGCTATCCATGCAGATGCAAAACCGACCCTCCTTTTGGCCCCATCTATGCTACAACATCGGTCGCACGGTGACCTATGGCGCTATGGGGGCGGTTGCCGGCGGAATGGCGTCATTCACCCGGTTCACGGAAAACATCGACGGCTTTCAGAAGGCGGTCATGATTGCCGCAGGCGTCGTGATTATCCTGATGGGTTTGAGCATGACCGGCTGGATCCGTTCCAACAGGCTGTTTGGCAACGTGACCCCGCTCAACAATTTCGTGAGCGCGGCTTTCAAGCGGCTGGTGCAGAAAGATAAGGTTGCGCTGGTTTATTTCCCGCTTGGATTACTGCTCGGGCTGTTGCCTTGTGGCCCGGTGTACACGGCAATGGTCGCTGCTGCCCGCGCGGGAATGGAGGCCGAGAGCACGGTTGCGGGTGCTCTGTCAGGTATAGGGATCATGGTGTGTTTCGGCCTCGGTACCATACCGGCACTCTTACTGGTCTCGCGACTGTCGGATCTCGGTTGGCTGCGGTATCGGGAAAAGATATACCGGGTCGGTGCCGTGATCATGATATTAATGGGGGTTTATTTTGTGTGGAAGGGGCTACGCTATTAGAAGCCATCGCAAAAATGTATTTTAACCCAACCCGCCGGAATCACAATGCCTTGAATCGTTGTCGTATCGCTTACCATGGCGGCTCCTTTAAATCGGCAAAAGAGTTTCGATATTTAGCAAAGCAAAAACCGGAACTGTTAGGGCTTAATCCCGTCACTTTCAGAGAAATATAAACAAATTCGAAGCATTAAAAAATGGCACGGAGATTGCTTTTCACCAAACAGATAAACAATCTTTGGAGTGGTGTTTGTCCGGCAAGGCAACCACAGCAAAGGTAAAAAAACCAAAACAACGAAGGGGAAAATTAAATGGCCAAGAAAATCAACAAAATACTTGTTGCCTGTGACTGTTCCGACTTTTCCGGCCAGATTTTTTCCTACGCCGTGGAAATTGGACAAGGGCTAGGGGTGGAACTGACCGTCGTGAATGTCATCAACCAGATCGAATTGGATCGAATTTCAAGGGCCTTAGATACATATGAAGGAAAGACCATCGAAGACCATGTCGCAGCACTAAAAGAGGACCGCAAGGCTCTGATTCACAAGCTGATTCAAGACACGCAAAAGCCGAAGCTTTTTAAAAGGACGATTATTAAAATCGGTACGCATCATGCCGAGCTCATGAATTGTATTGAACACGAAAAAGCCGATCTGCTCATCATGGGCAACAAGGGGCACGGCAATCTTGCCGGTATTTTAATGGGATCATGCGCTGAAAAGCTGTTTCGGCACTGCCCGGTCGCGATGCTGATGGTCAAGGTCAGCGATCAAGCGCAGCAGGTGTAGATGCCGAACTCCTCGCCGAAGTCTTGCGGCGGGAAGCTTCAATGTGGTGTTCAATGCCATTGAGGCTATCGACACCTACCGGTGCATCGATGTTAGCACCTTTATGTTGAAATGATAACATTACCATAGGGGCCCGGTGGTTGTGGTGAGCCAGCATTTGGTGTATGTTTTAATTCAGATCTTAAAACTTCTGCCAGAGAAACAATGCTTTGAAATCACCCCCGCTTTGTCTTGTTTCATAGAAAGACTGAAAATAAATGAATGAATGGGCAATCGATTTGCTAAAGATCTTATTGGCGCTTCTGTTGGTACTCATCAACGGATTTTTTGTTGCGGTTGAGTTTGCACTGGTAAAAACCAGGGAAGGGCGGCTTGAAGAACTGGTTTTAAAACAGCGGCCGTTTGCCCAAACGGCACTCTGGCTTCAGCAAAGACTGGATGCTTCGTTATCCGCCTGCCAGTTGGGTATCACCATGGCGTCACTGGGGCTTGGATGGATCGGTGAACCGGCCATCGCCCATCTGCTGCGACCATTGCTCTTGTCGGTAGGGATCGAATCAGAGTTGTGGATTCACGGGATTGCCTTTTTTATAGCATTTACTTCGATTACCGCCGCCCACCTGGTCATAGGCGAGCAGACACCGAAAATTTTTGCCCTGCGGAGACCGGAGGCTGTGGCCTTGTGGTGCGCCGTCCCTTTGAAGGTGTTTTACTATCTTTCTTACCCCCTGATGGTCTCACTGAATGCCGCTACCACATTTCTATTATCTTTAGCGGGCATCGCCCCGGGTTCCTCTCACGAGGATGTCCCCAACGAAAGGGAATTACGAACGCTTTTAAAACAGGCACGTTTACACGGACACCTCAGTAGATCGGAACATCGCTTGATCAATGCGGCCCTTGAATTCGACGACATCGTGTGCCGGAAAGTGATGCAGCCGCGCGCGGACGTTCTCTTTATTACCGCCGACCAACCCATTCAGGAAATTCTCGAGTTTGTTTCGAAAAACAGGCATTCACGCTACCCCGTTTGTCAGGGATCTATGGACAGCGTTCTCGGTATTGTTCATATCAAAGACTTGATCGGTTTGGCTTGCGATAAAAACCCAGATTTACGATCGATTCTCAGACCCCCGCAGTTTGTTCCCGAAACCATCACTATCAGCCGATTGTTGCGGCAGTTCCAATCTTATCCTCAGCACATGGCTTTGGTGGTTGACGAATACGGTATCACCATAGGAATCGTAACGCTGGAGGATGTCATCGAGCAGATCGTTGGTCCGGTCGAGGACGAGTTTGATCAAGTACTGCCGCAAATCACTCCTGAGTCAGAGAATAGCTTTATCGTTCTTGGCGGAGCACCGGTTAATACGGTCAACCAGGCGCTGAACCTTGACCTGGATGCGAGCGTGGCGGACACTTTTTCAGGCCTATTGATGGCATTGTCCGGGAAGGTACTGTCTATCGGCGACCGTATCGATTTAAGCGGAGCCGAGGCTGAGGTTTTGGAGGTTGGCGATCGGCGTGCAAAACAGATACGGGTAACCATCGCCGGTGCCGCAAGCCCGCCGGACGGGAACCCCGAGGCCGGCCGTTGATTGGAACCACAGGGGTCATGTCCGGAAAGCAGAAAATGATCGGATCTAAGAAAAGTTAAACGATAAAAAGAGGATCAGAAATGAAACTGGCAATTCTTTCACGCAATGCAAAGAGCTACAGTACCCGCCGGCTGCGCGAAGCCGCTGAACAACGCGGGCACAAAGTGAAAGTGCTCAATACGCTAAAGTTCGCCATTGACCTTGAAAAAGGTCGTCCGAATCTTTACTTTCGACAGAAAGAACTCTCGTTGTATGATGCCGTATTGCCGAGAATCGGCGCGTCGGTTACCTATTTCGGTACCGCAGTGGTGAGACAATTTGAGCAGATGGAAGTGTTTTGCGCAAACACATCCGCAAGCATATCCAATTCACGAGACAAGCTTCGCAGTTTGCAAATCCTTAGTCGGCATCAAATCGGTATCCCCAAAACAACTTTTGTCCGCGACAAAAAAGATGTGATGCCGGCCATAAAGCGCGTCGGCGGAGCGCCGGTTATCATCAAACTGCTGGAAGGGACTCAGGGAATCGGCGTTTTACTGGCAGAATCAGAAAATTCGGCCGAAGCCATTATCGAGATGCTGCAGAGCCAAAAACAAAACGTATTGATCCAGAAATTTGTTGCCGAAAGCAAAGGCCGGGATATTCGCGCTTTCGTGGTCGGTGATCAGGTGGTTGCTGCCATGCGCCGTGTGGCACAAGGTCAGGAGTTTCGAAGCAATGTTCACCGGGGTGGTATCGCCGAGCCGATCACCCTTGATAAGGAGTACCATGAAACTGCCGTTCGGGCTGCACAGATAATGGGCCTTCGCGTCGCAGGCGTTGACATGCTCGAGGGAAAGTCCGGCCCCCAAATTATGGAAGTAAACTCCTCCCCCGGCTTGGAAGGGATTGAAGGAAGCACCCGGCTTGACATCGCCGGCACCATTATCGACTACATCGCGGCTCAAATAGATTTTCCAGAAATCGACCTGCGCCAGCGATTAACGGTAAGTCGTGGGTATGGGGTTTCTGAGATATACATTCCCGAGGGCTCTGAATATGTAGGCAAATCGATCCAAAATTCTGGTTTGCGTGATAAAGACATCACTGTATTGACGCTTTATCGTGGAACGACCGTTATCCCCAACCCTCGCTCGCAGCGACAATTTGAAGCAGGCGATCGGGTGCTTTGCTTCGGCAAGCTAGAATTGATGCGAACTCTGATCCCAGCAAAAACTCGTAAACGGCGGCGCCCGACGGTACAAAGCCTTACCGAATTGTCCTTAGCAGAAAAAGTTCCTAAAGAGTGAAAAGTTATAGAAGTCATCTCAAAATAAAGATTTTGGTTCAAGATCCCTTCGATAAGCTCAACTCCGGCAAGGCGGGGCCGAGGACTTAAAACAAGGGCCCAACGCCGAGACGTTGCCCGCCTCGGGAGGATTGGGCCAAAAGGTTATTTTGAGATGGCTTCTAATAAAGATGTACCTCCGCACAAATGGGATCTATTAATGACAACTGCTATAATTGGAGATCTGCTATGAAGAAGACCTTTTTTATTGCTTGTTTGCTGGTTCTTTTATCCATTTTTATCTTTGTGCCGATTCCTTCTAATGCTGACGAGAAAAGCGGATTGTCTGACGGACAGACTATCTATGTGCCCGTATATTCACATATTTACGTCGGCGACCGTGAAATACCGTTTTTACTGACGGTGACACTAAGCATCAGAAATATTGATCCGAACCATCAAATAAAGATCACCGTCGTCGATTATTACGAGACGCAAGGAAAGTTCTTGAAAAAATATATAGATAAGCCGGTAATCCTAAACCCGCAAGAATCATTGCGCTATATCATAGTATATAGATAAGCCGGTAATCCTAAATCCTCAAGAATCATTGCGCTATATCATACAGAAAGAGACAAAACTGGAGGCTCCGGTGCCAATTTTGCCGTTGAATGGAAATCCGACAAATTGGTTAATGCACCGATTGTTGAATCAATAATGATTGGGGCCAAGTCCGGGCAAGGCATCTCGTTTTCCTCGCGTGGCCGTGTTGTTCTTCCATCCAAGCTGCCTTAGAAAATAGGTAACCGACTATTATAAACAATGGGATGTCCTGAGAACGTATCGGGCTAAAATGACTTGAGTTTGAGCAGTCCGGGGTACAATTTTAAAAATCGTTTTTCGGCATCATCGGTTCCAATCAGTATCACCTCATCATTCTCACGAAAACGGACAGAGGGATCAGGATTGCTAACCATCTCGCCGTCGTGGTTTATGGCGATGACGCTGCAGCCTGTCTGTACGCGGATCTGGCTTTCAGCCAAAGATTTGCCCACAAGAGAAGGATGCACGCCGGCACGAAATACGTTTAACCCCTCGGCGAGCATCAACACTTCATCGGGTTTGAGAAGATTAAGGATCGTATTGGCGGCCAGGGAGGCATAGGACATCACCAGGTCAGCCCCGGCCGTGTGCAGTTTTGAAATATTTCTGTCAAGGTTGGCCCGGCAGATGATCTGGATGTCGGGTCGCAGCCTCCGGCAGTAAATGGTCAGGTAGATATTTGTGGGGTCATCATGGGTGGTAATGATAATCGATGGGGCCTCCTTGATCCCTGCCCGTTTCAATGTGTTGATGTCCGCGGCGCTTCCATAGATATACTTGTCACTTATCGACGAGCTTCTCTATTTTTTTCGATGATTCGATAATCGATACCCCCCTCTTCCAGTGCCTCTGCGGCAGCACGGCCAACCCGACCGCCTCCCAGGATAAGGACCGGTGCCTGGTATTTTTGATAACCCCCGATCTGTTCATCGTAATTCTTGAGCTGTTCCGCTGATCCAGCCAATAGAAGAACGGTCGTAGAATTGATCAGTGTTTGCGGCAGTTGGTATTTCAAACTTGCCCCTTTCCCAAATACCCACAACCGTTATGCCTGTTGTCTCGCGCAGTCTGCTTTGCTGGAGAGTCTTACCTACCAGTGAAGTCCTCATGGCGGGGGCCTCAGCGATGAGAAGCGAGTCGATGTTTCCAATGACGTTCGACCGCGCGCTCGTCCTGAGCACCCTTCTTGACAATGATTGACCCAGCAGTTTCATGAATTGCAAAACGTGAGTACTTCCAGCCAGCTTTAAAATGTCCACGGAATCATCCAGATCGGCATTTGCGGCAATCGGCACCTCTTTCGAAATCTCCCGGACGGTGAAGGCGATGTTTGTATTCATCATGTCGTCAATATTGGCCACCACCAGGGCGGCCTTGTGTACTCTTGAGACGTCTGTATGTTTCCGGATCGCTCAAATCACCCACGACCACTTTATAGTCCAGGTCGAATAACTCCAGCGCACGCTGTATATCCTCGGTGACGATGACATATTCATACTGATACTGTTTCAGCTTTCGTATAAGATTCATGGTGATCGGATCGTAGCTTGTCAGAATGACATGTCCTTGCGTGTCCTCGGGCAATTCTCGAGGAGCCCTGGCTTTTGTCTGGGCCTCAAGCCATGGTGCGTAAAAGAACTGGATGAAAGTGAAGGGCAGCATGATTAGCAGAAATATGAGACCGGACAAGAGCACAACCACAGAAAACAATTTCCCTAAATCCGAGGTGAAAGTGATATCACCGAAACCAAGGGTGGACATTACCGTAAGGGACCAATAAAAACCTGTAATCCAGCTGAATTCTTTGTTTTCCAGTATCATCAGAAAGTGAAACAGGACACTGTAGACGGTGATCATCGTTACCAGGATGAGTAAAAACTTCATTAACATCCTGATATTTCTCTCATTTCTTCCTGTCAGAACATGGATAAACTGGCCTAAAAGATATTTCATGACAACCATCCCCTTGCCGGCTTTGCGGCTCTTATCTTGATCTTCGGTAAACAATCCAAAAGGCAAGCAATGCCTATGCCATGGGTAAATAATTGCAGCGATAATTAAACCAACCAGCTTATTTGCCTTCTAAAATGCTGACTATTGGCAGGCCACAGACAGCAAACAGGACATCTGAATTCTGTTGTTCAATGTTATCGGACATTGGCGTTCAGCAATGTTTTACAGTCGGAGAAGAAGGTTGTTGTGATTGATTCAAATAGCGTAATTGATAACTCCTCACTTACATAAAAATGTCTGTAAGTTGTTGTTATCAAATATTTTTAAAATTTGAAACTCGATAATTATGATAGCCATGGTTATTTAAACAATGTTGGCACGCTGCTTGCTTTTTAATACTCAATTTAAGGTTTAAGAATTTATGGTTTATATGAAGTTGAAATATTTTGTAAATAGAGAGCTTAATGACAATAAAGCCTCCAAAGCTAAAAAGAAGGCCAATGTCGGTGCATACAACCGCTTTGCTCCCTTAGTAGCGCTGGGTATTGTTATGGCGATAATGTTTGGGATCGGCAATAAAGTCATGGGTCTATCCATGGTCTTCACTGCCATTATGATGGTAGCCCTACCGGCCTTTATCAAGGCGGTGGGTATCCCTGAAGTGCTGGGCGGCGCCTGGATCGGCGGTACCATCGATTGCACCGGTGCTGTTGCAGCAGCCGGTGCTTTTTTAGGGAACAAAGCCATGTATGTGGCCGCGACGGTGAAAATGATCCAGAATATTATGATTGGCGTAATCGCCTTTTTTGTAGCCCTTTACTGGTGTACCCGGGTTGAACGCGTTCCCGGCCAGCGTGTGGGACTGGTTGAAATCTGGCATCGCTTCCCAAAATTCGTACTGGGTTTCATCGGTATGTCGATTGTGTTTTCAATGATTGACGGTGGTTTAGGAAAGGATGTCAGCAATACATTGGTGGACCATGGGGTTTTACGCGGTTTTTCACGCCCGATTCGTGAGTGGTGTTTTGCTCTGGCATTTGCATCAATCGGGCTTAGCACCGATTTCAGGGAGCTGAGACAATATTTTAAAGGCGGCAAGCCCCTCAATCTGTACGTTTGCGGCCAAACGTTCAACCTGATGCTAACGTTGCTGGTGGCCTACATTATGTTTTATCTTGTTTTCCCAGGGATTACTGCTAAAATTTAAGAATTGCAAATGATTTCGACAACACATAACCATCAGTGCAAACAAAGGCACGCGCACGGTGCATCTCTATTTACCGGTGTGGCAACCATCGGGATGCTGTTTTGCAGTGCCATACTAGCAACTCACCATCCACCAATATTCGAAGTCCACTGCATTGCCTTGAAGCGAGATATCGATACCAGCGCATTATACTACACTGATCTCGTACAATTCCATGAAGCGGAACAATGGATCATCAACCGGTTGGATTAAGGCTCCAAGAGGATGACATCAGTAATGTGACACGGTGCTTTATATGATCGACCATAGAGAACAGAAAAAAAATTTACCCCCTGTAAAAAACTTATAAAACCAAAATGTTTCGATAATCGCCAAAAATCAACATGGACCATTGGTATATACTCACTTGGGTCGGAATTGCTTTCTTCTTTCCCAGTCGGCATTGTTTTCCGGAATGAACCTGGCGGCCTTCAGCATCAGCCGCCTGCGCCTGGAGGTGCAGGTTGCTGCCGGCAACCAAAACGCCAAAAAGGTTCTGGCTCTGCGGCAGGATGCCAACTTTCTGCTGACAACCATCTTGTGGGGTAATGTCGGCATCAACGTCCTGCTCACCCTCTTGTCCGATTCAGTCATGGCTGGTGTCCTGGCTTTTTCCTTTTCGACAATCGTGATTACACTGGCGGGGAAATTGCGCCTCAGGCCTATTTTTCGCGTCACGCCATGGAAATGGCTGCAAAGCTGGCACCGGTTTTAAAAATATACCAGATACTGCTTTTGCCTGTGGCCAAACCAACAGCAAAAATACTTGATTATTGGCTCAGCCCAGAAGGCATCCATTATTTTCGTGAGCGCGATTTGCGGAAGTCATCAAGATGCACATGGCCGCTGAAGAAGGCGAGGTCGATCACGTCGAGGGATCAGGCGCGCTGAATTTTCTGGCGATCGACGATCTGAAAATCGCCCATGAGGGCGAGCAAATCGATCCTGACAGCATTATCGCTCTGCCTATGTCAGAAAGCGGTATGCCCGCTTTCCCTGATTACGAACGCTCCGCACCGACCCTTTTTTACAGCAGATTGAACGTTCGGAAAAGAAGTGGATAATCTTAACCGACATGGAGGAGAGCGCAAATGGTATTGGACTCAGATGGTTTCTGCGCCATGCCTTGTTTCGCAGGGAAATCTGTAATCCTTATGCACACTGCCACCGACCAATTATCGTACGTGATCCGAAGACACCGGTCGGCGAAATTGTGAGTCAATTCAAGGATGCACCTAAAGGGCCGAAACAATGTTATCGACCATGATGTCGTTCGCTATAAGGACACAATCGGTGTGTCATCACCGGTGCCGATATATTGGGACGCCTGATGCGAGGTATCATCGACACCACCCAGATGCCAAGCCGAACAACCACATAATCACTCAGCCAAAAAAAACCGTAATGGACAATTGCCTTGAATGCCACGCGAAAAAACCGAACAAGGCTTGAAGAGCGGCCCAACAGGATGACAATGCCACTCCCGTAAGCAATAAGCGGATATAAATAAAGACCACTATGAATGCTCTACTGCCTTACTTGATGATCATGATTGGATTTGCGTTACTGATCAAAGGCGCCGATATTTGGTGGAAGGTGCTCGGCCATCGCCCGGCGATACAACGTTTCGGACATGGTGATCAGCCTGACGGTCGTGGCCTTCGGAACATCTGCCCGGAACTGGCCGTCAACCTGCTGGCAGCGCTCCGGAAAACGACCGACATCGCTATTGGTAACGTGATCGGCAGCAACATTGCCAATATTCTTCTGATTGGAATTGCCGGCTTGATTAGTCCTTTGCAGGTGAATCGGAAACGTGGCGCGAAATACCCATGTGCCTGCTGGCCGCCGTTGTGCTGGTGGTGTTGGCCAACGACCGCTTTATTGACGGCAGTACCCTGGATATTCTGACGCGCATCGACAGTTTGGTGCTGCTAACTTTTTCGTCATTTTTATGTACTACACGGTTACCGGTGCCTTAAAGACAGGGGGCTTGGCGAATTTGTTCCTGCAAAAACGACAGGAGCCGGACAGGCTTTTGTGTATATTGGATTAGGCCTGGCCGGGTTGCTCGGTGGCGGTCAGTTCATCGTTAGTGGTACAATTACAATTTCGCGCCAACTGGGTGTCAGCGAAGCGGTGATCGGATTGACCATCGTCGCCATCGGCACCTCTTGCCGGAACTGGCGACTTCGGCCATCGCGGCCCGCAAAGGCAATGCAGACATCGCCGTGGGCAACGTTGTGACTCGATATCTTCAACATTCTGTTTATCCTCGGCATCAGCGCTGTGATAAAACCGTTGCCTTTTCGCGCACGAGCATATGATATGGGTGCCGTGCTCATCGCCAACATCTGCTCTTTGTGTTCATGTTTACCGGACAGGCGACATGCGCTTGAGGCTGGGAGGGCGTGCTGTTTCTAATGTTGTATACTGTTTACATCTTTGTTATTTTCTTTCAGGGCATGTAAAGCAATTTTCATTGTAAAAGCATCAATATCCATGCGCCCAATCAATAGAATCCAAGCAATAGTGGTTGTTGATATTCGGTGAAGAAATAGTCCGCATGACCCGTGAATTAAAGCTTCAAAGTCAATGAGATCATAAATAACTATGCGCTTAATCAATAAAAGGAGCTGTTAATGGAACCAATCATGACAGCCGCATCATTAGCAGGGATATTTACCTGGCGCGCGATAATAGACATCCTGATTATCGGAGCCGGTATGTTTGTTTTATACCGTACGTTGCTGGGCCTGGGGACATGGAAGATCGTAACCGGTATTTTAATCGCCATCGCGTTTTTTCTGTTTGCCAAGCTTTTGGACCTCAAAGGTGTCGAGTGGGTTTTCAATAATATCAGTCAAGTCGCAGTTATTGCGCTGATTATTATTTTTCAACCCGAAATCAGAAAATTACTCGAACGAGCGGCCTCTATTCGACGCTTAAAGATTATCAAAGACAGTGACAGTTTTTCCATAATGCTGGCCGAAGCCATCTTTACGATGGCCAAGAGGCGTCAAGGCGCAATTGTCGTGTTGCCAGGTAAAGATCCGATTGGTGAATGGCTTTCCGGCGGGCATCCGCTCGACGCAAAAGCCAGCATCCCCCTGATATTGAGCATCTTCGACCACAACTCTCCTGGCCACGATGGCGCCATGGTGGCTCAAGCCGGGGAACTCACCCGGTTTGGTGTGCGGTTACCTTTGTCACAAAGTTCAATGTTAACCGAAGATTATGGCACCCGACACCATGCAGCCATGGGGTTGGCTGAAAAATCTGACGCCATGGCGATCGTGGTTTCCGAAGAGCGTGGTAAGGTATCCGTGTTTGTCAATGGGCGGATGCATCCTGTGGCCAGCCGCGAACAGCTTGTGGACTCAATCCTGGCGCACTGGGAAGGCGCCGCAACCTATTCAAGTAACTTGGCAAAAGTAAAATCACAATGGTTGCTTGTGTCTCAAATGTTGCTAAGCATGGTTGTTGCGGTCTTTTTTTATTCAGCCCTCATTATCGCACAGGGAGAGCTTTTGGAGAAGGTTATCACGGTTCCGGTGGGATACACCGCCTCGCCATCAAATCTGGTGTTGGTCGGTGACAAAAGCAAGGATGTCCGCCTTCATCTGAGCGGTCCAAAATCAGACCTTGATTCCGTCAATCCAGGCCAAGTCAATGTAAAAATTGATCTTTCCAAAGCCGTTGATGGCAAGCAGGCTTTCCTGATAACCCGTGACAACCTAAAACTTCCTCAAGGGGTAATTTTGTTGGACGTTACGCCCCAGAGCATTGAACTCGAGCTTTCAGAAATTATTGAACAGGAGATAACCATCAAGCCCCAGTTGGTCGGCAAGCTCCCGTCCGGCCTAAAAATTCGCTCGATCAAAGTCGAGCCGGAAAAAATCAAGGTGCTATCGCCGGTTTCACTAATAAAAGGTGCGGGAATAAACGTTATCACAACGCCCATCTATCTTGAGAGCATATCGGATGACGCGAGCATCTTTTGTAAAATAATCGCACCGCCTTCAGTCCATCCGGTCGATAAAGGCTGGCCCGATGTGAAGGTGACAATCCTTATAGCGCGTAAATAACTCATAGGAACCAGCATGCCTATAAATTTGGATTTCTGGAAACTGCTGGCCGGGTTAGGCCTTTTCCTGTTTGGGATGCTTTCGATCGAAGAGTCTTTGAAAGCCCTGTCGGGAAGAGCGTTCAGGCGCATCATCAGAATGTATACCAACGGCAGACTGCGGTCCATCGGCACCGGTGCCCTGGTGACCGCTCTATTACAAAGCAGCTCGGCGGTATCACTCATGGTGTTGGCTTTTGTCGGTGCCGGTGTCATGAATATGCAAAACGCCATCGGTGTTATTCTGGGATCCAACATCGGTACGACCTTAACGGCATGGATTATCGCCACCATTGGATTTAAAATCAAAATCGAGACCCTGGCCCTGCCCTTTATCGGACTGGCCGCCGTTGGTATCATTCTTTTTAAACCCACTTCAAAACCATTCCAGATAATACGGCTTCTCATGGGGTTCGGGTTTTTATTTCTGGGTCTTGATTTCATGAAAAGCAGTGTTGAAAACTTTACGCAAACATTTAGCTTGGAACAACTTCCTGATTACGGTCTATGGTTTTACCTGCTGGTCGGAACCCTTATCACGGCCCTTATGCAGGCCAGCGCAGCGACCATTGCCATTGTACTGACGGCTCTGAACAGCGGCCTGATTACTTTCGACATTGGGGCCGTTATGGTCATTGGGGCCAACATAGGTACAACCATAACCGTTTTGTTGGGGGCCATCGGTGGCGTACAGGCCAAAAAAAGAGTGAGTTTAAGCCACTTGATGTTTAATATTATTACCGGTGGGGCGGCCTTTTTAATGCTCCCATTCTTGGTCTGGATCGTCTCGCTTTTCCTGGATCTGCGTACCGAAAGCTTGATGGGCCTGGCGCTTTTCCATACGATTTTTAATATCCTTGGCGTTATCCTTTTTTTCCCTTTTCTCGGATTGTTGTCACGATTGCTTTTAAAAGTTTATCCGGACCATAAAATTATTCTTACCGTCTATCTCGATCAGACCCCCACAGAGATTACGGAAGCCGCCATCGATGCTTTAAAAAAAGAAATCGGTCATTTGCTACAGGAGTGTCAGCTCTATAACCTCAGGTTGCTCCGCATCGATGAACGGTTGGTGTTCGATACCAATCTACCCTTTGAAATCAACCGCAAGAAGAAATACACTCTTGATCAACTCTATGAAAATATCAAGCTGCTGCATGCTGAAATATTTACCTTTTATGCTAAAATTCAAATGCACAAACTCGATGAAGCAGAGGTCGAGGAGTTGGAGCGGTTGAATTATGCCACGCGCAATATGATGAACTCCATAAAAAACTTTAAAGGTTTTCGGCTCAACATGGACGAATTCGACGGTGCGGACAGCCAATACCTGAATGCCCAGTACATGTTGTTCCGCAAGCGTCTGGTAGAGCTTTGCCACTTCATGAGCCGCATTCTTAGTATGGACAACAAGGAAGACCGCTATCAGAGCTTGCTGACGGCCTTCGGGCAGATCGAAGCTGCCGATAACCGGTTTATAAAAGGTACGATGGCTGCCGTGGCCGAGAAAAAAATACAGGATATGGAAATCGCCTCTCTGTTGTTGGTAAACCGCCTGTTCACCCAATCATGCCGGATGCAGATATACGGAATGAAGGATTTGCTGCTTTCCAAAGAGCAGGTCAAGAACTTCGACCGCGCCCTGGATCTTAGAGAAAATAGCGATAAAGAAAAAGAGGTTGTTGATGAGTGAATTCGTTACCCCCTGGCAAACGCTGCGTGAATTAATCGATGTGGGAAACGGCGTTGAAGCGGCAAAATTTATCGATACGCTCAGCCCATCGGAAACGGCCAGGACCATCTCGCGGCTGACGGAAGTGGAACAGGTTCGCATCCTCAGCCTTCTCGATCCCGAAGATGCTGCCGAAGTGATCGAGGAGATCCCTGAAACCCAGGCCGCCAATCTGGTGGAGGACATGCCGGCCGAACAGGCGGCGGCCATTATGGGTGCGCTCACCAGCGACCATCTTGCGGATGTGCTGGGCGAAATGGACGCGGATGCCAGTCAGGCGATTCTGGCAAAAATGGACCGGCAAGATGCCGCCGATGCCAGGAAGCTTTTGGAGTATGCGCCGGACTGCGCCGGTGGACTCATGATCTCCGAGTTTCTGGCCTACCGGACCGACCAGACGATCCAGGACGTCCTCGATGACCTGCAGGCCAATCGGAAAAAATATGCGAATTACCACGTGCAGTATTTTTTTGTGGTTGACCTGCAAAAGAAACTGGCCGGTGTGCTGCGCATGCACGACCTGCTGTTTCCTGATCGCGAAACCCCGCTAACCCAGGTGATGATTTCCACGCCCCTGCGTGTGGCGGACAAAGCGTCGTTGAGGGAGCTTGAGGCGTTTTTCGAAAAACACCATCTGTTCGGTGTACCGGTAGTGGACGACAGGCACCGGCTGGTCGGTGTGGTGCTGCCGAGTGCCATCGAAGAAGCGGTCAACAAGCGCAAAACCAAGACGTTTCTTCGACTGAGCGGCATCATCGGCGGTGAGGAATTCCGAACCATGCCGCTGTACACCCGGTCCGGGCGTCGGCTGTCCTGGTTAAGCATGAATATCGTTCTTAATATTATCGCCGCAAGTGTCATAGCCATGTATCAGGATACGCTTGCCGCAGTCATTACCCTGGCGGTTTTTCTGCCCATGGTCAGCGACATGAGCGGCTGTTCAGGCAACCAGGCCGTAGCGGTTTCCATGCGCGAGCTCTCCCTTGGCCTGGTGCGCCCGGGTGAACTGCTCTGGGTCCTGGCCAAGGAAGCCAAAGTCGGCATCATAAATGGCTTGGTGCTCGGCTTGCTGCTGGGCGGCGTCGCCTTTATCTGGAAGGGCAACCCGTGGCTGGGCCTGGTGGTCGGGGGCGCATTGGCCGCCAACACATTGGTTTCCGTAACCCTCGGCGGAATGCTGCCCCTTGTTCTCAAAAAATTCAAACTGGATCCGGCCTTGGTTTCAAGTCCGCTGCTGACGACGGTTACCGACATGTGCGGTTTCTTTTTTGTTTTGAGTTTTGCCGCGACCCTTTTGCCTAAACTCGGAGGTATCTAGTGTTGTGTCCTACAAGTAAGTGTAAAAATTAAGCTGGTTAATTGGGCGCCTCTTTATATTGATTAAAAATCCGAAGCTCGAAATCCGAAGCTCGAAACAATACCAAAATTCAAATGCTCAAATGACCGAAACAGCCCTATTGATAGCGGTTTAGGCCCTTTGTTAATTGCTTTTTTGATATTCGAATTTGTTTCGGATTTCGATACTTGTCCGCCTTTGGAGGCTTCGGATTTCGGATTTTTCTCAGGCCTCCGACTGATCCTATCAACGATCATTTTATTAAGGTACATCCGGGACACAACACTCGTAACAAACACAAGGGAAGGACAGCAACAATGAGCGACCCTAGTCATTATATCCATCTTATCAAGAAATTTTTTGAGCATGACATATCCTCGGCCTCCCACCTGTTCGAAAGCATGAAAGAAGATGAGGCCGCCGTCATATTGGGCGCATTGCCAGCGGCGCTTGTGGTTCGTATTATCAAAAACCTGCAGCTAAGCTATGCGGCCACGCTATTGGACAAATCCAACGACACATTTCTCCAAAACGTATTGCCGCAATTAGACCCTCAGCTGTTAACCTCGATTTTGATGCACCTATCCAAAGAATCGCGTGAGCGCATGCGAGGCTATCTGTCCGGCAAGATCGAAGACCAGATCCTCGAACTCTTGGAATACCCCACAGACAGCGTCGGCCGCATTATGACGGCGGATTTTTTGTCATTCAATAAAAATATGACCGCCAACGAAACCATCGGCAAAATCCGTTCGCTTGCCAAGAAGCGCTTCCCGATGTCTTACACCTATGTGATCGATGACGAAAATCGTTTGATCGGGGTTTTGAATATGCGCGACCTCATGATCGCATCGCCGCAGCAAACACTCGAGTCCATTATGCGCAAGGAAATTTTTGTTCTTCACTATTTTCTCGGCATTCAAGAAGCCGCCGACGAATTGGCCAAAAGAAAGTATTTTGCGGCACCGGTTGTCGATAGCGAAAACCGCATCCTGGGTGTCGTCAAGGCTGAAAGAATGATCAGGGGTGTACAGGAAAACGCCTCCAAAGACATCCAACGCATGTTTGGTGCCGGCGGCGATGAAAAAGTTTTTTCCAGCATTTGGTTTTCATTAAAGAAGCGCTTGCCCTGGCTGCACGTCAACCTGGCCACCGCATTTATGGCTGCAGCCGTGGTTTCTATGTTCGAAGGCATTATCGCCAAAATAACGGTATTGGCGGTGTTTTTGCCCGTTGTTGCCGGCCAAGGCGGCAATGCCGGGGCACAATCCCTTGCCGTGGTCATGCGGGGTATTGTTATGCGTGAAATACCGAAAGGCAAATTTTTTGCCCTGATTATCAAAGAAGGGAAGCTTGGTGCGATTAATGGGGTGGTTATCGGTGTGGTTACTGCGATCGTCGCCTGGGTTTGGCAAAGCAGCCCTTACTTAGGTTTGGTAATCGGCCTGGGCATGCTTTTTAATCTGATTTTCGCGGGGTTGTCCGGAGCGGCAATACCCCTTTTAATGAAAAGAATTGGAATCGATCCGGCCCAAAGCTCCAGCATTATTCTGACAACCGTTACTGATATTATGGGCTTTCTGGCCTTTTTGGGTTTTGCCGTTTTGTTCCAAAGTTACCTGATATGAACACGCAAGTGAGGTATCCTGATCCTTGAAAATAAATTGACACGATTTTATTTCTTCAGTGATCTTCGACCGATCTCAAAATTAATAGTCTGCCGTTTAAGGGTCTAATTTTCAAAAAGGAAGTCATCATCCAACATAACTTCTGATTCTATAAGATTTTCATTGTCGAGAGAATCCGCCTGGCTGTCAAAAGAAAATTCAAAACCATAAAGGTCATCATGGCCGTTTTCCAGAGCAGGATCCATTGCAAACCTGGAAAAATATTCCCTGTCAGAAACATTCATGGTTCATTCCTCCTAAAATTCAAAATATTCCAATGTTACGATAGTTTCGGTTAACATCCTTGTATTATTCTATTTTTATTTTCTTGCCTAACAAGAAAATCTCTTTCGGGCACCATTTATGTTTAGCAAATGTTGTGCCAATTTGATAACCCACAGAAATAATTGAAAATGCTCAGATTAGCGAAGCAACAATGAGGAACCAACGGTTTCGATGAGGGCGGGCGCAAATGACGGTTTAAAGGAAACAGGCCTGGTTATTGGATAACATTTTGAAATCGTTAGAATTAAAATCGGAATTTTAGGGGCCGGTTTTTCGCAAAACGAGAAGTGACAGTTCCTATGTGGTTGTCAGAAACTTGTTCGGTTTGGCTAACATGATTGTCAAAATAACATTGCGACCCAGGACTAAGTCAGGGTGTTAACGGCCAGAAAATAGGCAAAACCAGCATCAACACCACCAACACCACGATTGTCAGGGGGACACCGACTTTAAGATAATCAATAAAACGGTAACCACCCGGGCCCATTACCAAAACATTTGCGGGATGCGAGATGGGAGATGTGAAGCTAGAACTTGCGGCCATAGCGATGCCCATCATCAGGGCGTGCGGAGATATTCCCAGTCCAGCAGCAGTGTTCAAGGCGATCGGTACCATGAGCACCACCAGAGCCGCGGTCGGGATAATGCTGGTCCCTATAAAGGTGATCACCAAGAGGCCCAACAACACCCCATACGGGCCAAAGGGCCCAAGCAACCCCACAACGCTTTCAGCTAAAAGTTGGGCGGCGCCCGATTTATCTAAAGCCGTGCCCAGCGGCAGCATGCCGGCAATTAAAAATACCGCTTTCCATTCAATGTAGCGGTAGGCTTCCTCCATGGTCAAGCATTTGGTCAAAACCATAAAAGCGGCCCCGATGACCACCGCAATATAAATAGGGACCCAGCCCATCATTACCGGCAAAAGCACTGCCGCCATGACGGTCAAGGCAAGTTTGGCTTTTTCTTTTCTGGGGACTTCCTGAGCGGTTTCGGTAAGAACAAGAAAATCAGGCTCCCGACCCAAAACAATCAGTTTTTTCCAGGGGCCGTACAATAATAAGGCGTCACCCAACTGGAGGGCCATATTGCGAAGATTGGAACGGTAGGCCTTGCCTTTGCGCCAGATAGCAAGAACCGTCAAACCATATTTTTCACGGAAATTCATCTGGCTTAGCGTTATTCCGTGCAATACCGAATGGGGAGAGAGCATGACCTCAATCAAGCCCACCTGATCATCTTGAAGATTCAACAGATCCAGTGGCTGCGATCGGTCTTCGACAAAAACACCTTCTAAACCTTGCAGCTGCAGAATGGAAAGCATGTCGGATGAGCCCGAGAGCACCAGACGGTCTTCAGGTTCAAAGGCGTCTGTCGAGGTCGGGACAAAGGCGGCACCATTCTGGCGGACGATGTAAAGAATTTGCACATCGATCGCATCCCCCAGACGACTCTCGTTCAAGCTTAACCCAACTATTTTGGAAACTGCTGGTACCCGTAACCGGCGCAGACGATTGTCTAATGGGTAGCCGGCTCTCAAGGTGTCGGGCTGCAAGGGGTTCGGTGGCAGGAAATTGGTATCGCTTTGCAAGGTCTGCATTTGCGTTGCCGGTCCATGCACAAGCAAAATATCGTCGGTTTTTAGCGGCTGGTCTTTTAAATTTTCCTCAAACAAATGGTCTTTACGTTTAATCGCCAAGACGTTGAGACCAAACCGATTGCGAAAGCCGATGTTTGATAATGTCTGGTCGGCATACTTGGTACCTGGGTTGAGTTGAAGCTCGGCGACTTGCATTTCATGCGATAAAAGTTCTTCGATTTCAATAGGCTCAGGTTTCGATCAACAATTGGCCCCAATGATTCAGCTCCTGAATCCGATCCAGGCGCCCTTCAACGATCAGCACATCATTGCGCTGAATGGTTTCCGTAATACTCCGGGGCCAACAGCGTCTGATCACCTCGGGTGATGCCCATCACGTTAAGGTCAAATCCCGAGCCCAGGCGGCTTTTGGCCAAGGTTTTACCAACCAAGACCGAATCTGTTGGTATTTTTATCTTAAACAAACGCGATTGCAGCTCATACTGCGATCGAAAATCCTGTTGGGCCCCGGCAAGCTCTTCGCCCACAATGCCGTTTCGGCAGCAGGCGCGTCCCGATAAAGGTGACAAAGGCAATACCTGAAAACATCACCGCCAGCCCCACCGGGGAAAAATCAAACAGCGTGAAGGGTGTTAGGCCGTTTTCGCGCAGCGCTTCGGTAACCAGGATGTTGGGAGGTGTTCCGATCATGGTGGTCAAGCCCCCCAGCAGAGAGCCATAAGCAAGCGGCATTAACAAGGTTGACGGTGAATGTTTTGTTTTGCGGGCAATATCCATTACAACCGGCAGCATGAGGGCTGCCACGGCAACATTATTCATAAACGCTGAAAGGACACCGCTAACGACCATTATGACCACCACCAAAAGGGATTGTTTACTTCCGGCTACCTTCATCAATTGGTGACCGAGGATGTTTGCAATGCCGGTGCGCGTCAGGCCGCCGCTGAGGATAAAAACCGCCCAGATGGTCACCACCGCCGGATTACTGAATCCGGACAAGGCTTCCTTGGGATCGACAACCCCGGTGATCGCCAGGACTCCCAAAACGAGCAGTGCTATGACCTCTAAAGGCATCCACTCGGTAACGAGCAACACAATCACAGCTACCAAAATCACCAATACAATGATTATTTCTGCCGACATTAGTTTCGCAACCTCTGATTTGCTCGGTTCATAATTGAACCTTTCCGGGTGTTGATCGCAGCCAATCTGCCAATAATTTTTACTTGAAGGCGTGCTTAATAGGGATTTTTAAATAAAAATAGTCACCGGTTAGCTAATGTCCAGCCGGTCGTCGGAATGTCAGTGCATATGGAGAAAAATATTTACAACATAAGATGGAAATAGATCTTTTATCATAGCACCTGCTTCATGCGATCCAAAGCCTCGTGCTTGCCAATAACCACAAGAACATCGCCGATTCCGATGGTTTCAGTCGGAATCGGGTTGAATATCATTTCACCGGACGGCTTTTTAATTGCCACAATCATGACACCGAAGTCACGCCGCAGACCGCTGTTAATCAGGTTTTTGCCATCAAAACTGGAACCCTCACGGACTTTGGCCTCCTCCATTTCCAGACCGAGCTGATTTCCCATGGTGGTACAATCGATAAAGTCTGCGACTGTGGGCCGCTTTAGGATCTGCCCCATTCGTTTGGCCCCGATCAGATAGGGAGAGACCACTCTTGTGGCTCCGGCTCTGATGAGCTTGTCTTCATTGGTGTCATCCGAGGCTCTTGCAAGGACGAATATGTCCGGTCGCAGGCCTTTGGCCGTCAGTGTGATAAACACGTTGTTGGCATCTGAGTTCACGGCGGTCACGAGTCCTTTGGCCTGCATAATGCCTGCCTCTAAAAGAGCTTCCTCGGAAGTCGCATCCATCTCAATGCACAAATAATTGTTGGCGATTATCTTTTGAACGGCATCAGGGTTTTGTTCGATCACGACAAACTGGAAGTTGTCGTCGCGCAGTTCATCACAGATGATACGGCCGATGCGGCCGTATCCGCAAATGATATAATGATTCTCCAATTCCGATATTTGTTTCTGCACTTTACGTCTCCCGAAAAAATCTTTGAGTTCACCTTCAACGAAAATTCGCACGATGGTGCCGATGGTATAGGTTCCAAAGCTGATACCCGCGATTATGATGACGACGGTAAGGCCCCGGCCTAAAGGCGTCGGAGGGCTTATTTCGGTAAACCCGACGGTCGAAATGGTAATGAGTGTCATGTAAAAAGAATCGAACAAGGACATCCCCTCGACAATGTAATAACCGAGGGTACCGAACATCAATAGCCCGACCAGGATCAGAAAAGCCCGTCCCAATCGTGCAAAAACCAGTCGGTCAAAAGCTTTTGGATCTTCCGCCATCAGAATCTATTCACCGAGACCATATGGATCGATCATGTTCTTGGCAGTTAATTGTTCGGAAATACGATCTTTTTTAAATCAAAGCCTTACCAGTGAGGTTGGTTGCCAATGCCTTTGCCCATCACTTCGAGCGTTTCGGTCACCACGACAAACGCTTCGGGATCGATTTGCCGAACCCTGTTTTTAAAGCGCGAGAGCTCACCAAAAGTGATCACCGCATAAAGGATTTGTACCGGCTGTTGGGTGTAACCACCTTCCCCTTGAACCACCGTAACACCGCGGTTCATGCGACCCATGATCTCGTCGGAGATGGCACGCCATTGTTTGGAAATGATCATGACCGCTTTGCGCTGATTGAACCCGGTAACCACGAGGTTGACCATATAAGCGGTGACATAGATATAAATCAGCGTGTAAAGAACAATGTCCAGCGGGATACGGATCGCGGCAGCCAACAGGAGGATGGCGTTGAAAGCCAGACTGGTGGTCCCAATCCTGATCGATAGTTTTTTGTATACGATTACGGCCAAAATGTCCATGCCGCCGGCAGAACCCAAAGAGCGCAGAATCATGCCACTGCCAATGCCTGTGAGGATGCCGGCCGTCAGGGCGCATAGAATCAGGTCGTCGATTTTCAGTTCAGGCAAGGGCAGCATCACGGATATTGAAAAGATCACCATACCTGCCAAACTGTAGAAGAAAAAGCGCCGTCCGACATGAACCCAGCCCAGGATGAAGTTCGGCACGTTTAAAAGAAAATAGGCCACGCCCACAGGAACAGACGGCACAACATAATGCAGCAGCAAGGCAAGTCCGGTGAATCCGCCCGCCAGAAACCGATTCGGTATCAGGATGCCATTGATGGCGACGGCGCAGAGAACACAGCCGATCGCGATCAGTGCAAGGTTCCACAGGATCTCAACAACGGGAGTCAGTGGTTTTTTAAAAAACATGCATTCCTTCTACAGGCTATTCGACTATATCGAATCCCAGTCCAGGTCGGTTGGTTGGGTAAAGCCATCCATTTTTCAAACGGACCGCCCCGGCGCTAGGGTCGTTTTGCAGACCAAAATGACCGTCCAAATCGGCATAGATCACATTGGGTCGCGCCAAGGCAACGTGCAGACCGGCGGCAATCCCAAGGGCGGCTTCATCCATGCAGCCGATCATCGTCTCCAACCCGGCGGCACGGGCGACGGCACCAATCCGCAGAGCCTCTGAAATACCACCCACTTTCATCAACTTGATATTGACCATATCGACCAGTCCTCTGCGGGCCAACCGAAAAGCATCTCGCAGGCTCGTCAGGCTCTCGTCGGCCATCACCGGGATCGACACCTTGTCGGTTACGCGGCCAAGTGCGCTAAGGTCTCCACGGTCGCAAGGTTGTTCGATCAGTTCGAGGCGGGCCTTGTGGGTCTCCTTGACGAAGCGCACGGCCTCGGTTTCCGAGTAGCCCTGATTGGCATCGAAACGAAGTTCGATGTGCTTTCCGATTGTTTCCCGAACCTTCAACAGCCGTTCGATATCGGCGTCAACCGATTCACCGCCTTTGATTTTCAAGGACTTGAAGCCGTTATCGACATATTTTCGGGCCTTTGCCACCGTGTCCGGCACGGGCAGTATGCCGATCGTAATGCTGGTTTTGATGCGGGTCCGGAAACCGCCCAATAAACCATAGACCGGCATTCCGGCTTTCTTCCCCAGTACATCATAAAGGGCCATATCCACCATCGCCACGGCGGAAGGATGCTGATGGACCATCGGCCTTATCTTCTCCAGGCAGTGAGCGATGCGCAGTGGATCCAGCTTTCTCATCTGGGGGATGATTGTATCACGGCAAACACGAAGCACACTGGCAGGGGTTTCTCCCGTCACCTGAAAATCCGGTGCCGCGCAACCGAAGCCAATCAGACCTTGATCGGTTTCCAGACGCAAAAAGATATTGGTCGTAGTCGCAATGGTCTCATAGGCGATGGTGTATGGTTCGGCCAAGGGCATGGTCACCGGCCATATTTCACATGTCGTTATTTTCATGGTTTAGTCTTTGCGGTGGTGAATTTGCTTGAGACTGAGCTTTTTGAGGTCCTCTACGAGTCCGACCAGATGAGCGATGATGGTATCCCAGATCTTTTGCCCTTTTTGGGCACTTGCTTTGGTGGGATCGCCCATCACACCACTATAGGATATCTTGCTGGTGGCCGCATACCATAAGACACCCCGTTTGGAGGTGAAGTCCAGATATTTGCTCGAAAATTTGGGGACCGACTTGACCGCTTTCTGCATGTCCACCAGATCCGGTCGCACCGCGAGGGTCGTGCTGGTTTCGATTTCACCGGCGTGGACGTCATTGGGTGTATCGATGATTCCATAAATATCCACGTCGCTGGTTTCGCCCGTATCCACACATACGAAGATGTGTGCATCCCGGTTGATCATTTGGGCCGCGTAGTTCAAGGACGGACTGTTACCGCCGTGGCCGTTGATGATTACCAGCTTGCGGATACCGTTGCGGGCCACACTCATACCGATGTCGTAAACAAGACTCGCCAGGGTGTCGTTGGAAATACTGACAGTGCCCTTGAAATCTTCGTGATGATAGGAAACGCCGTAGGCCACAAGGGGCAGGACCAATGGCTTGGGGTCGCTGCAGGCCATTGCAACCCGCCGGGCCAAATACTCGGCATCAAAAGCATCCGTATCCAACGGCAGATGGGGTCCGTGCTGTTCAATGGCACCCACCGGCAAGAGGCCGACATCCACTTCATCGAGCCTTTTCTCGGCTTGTGGCCAACTCAATTCGCCCCAGAAAAACTGGCTGACAGGGACCGCCCCGTTGGACGACGGCCGTGCCTCCGGAACCGGAAGCGGGTCCATTTCAAAGGCAAAGGGCGCTTCAATGCCGGCATCGGTCAACAGGTCAAAAGGTACCCACCCCCGCCCGCTGCGTTTGGAGGCACCGTCGGCATGTTGCAGATAGATTTCATAGAGCGGCCGGCGCAAGTCGACCGGGATGGCATCCGGCGGAGAGTTTTTTGCGTCAAAGCGCATTTTGAGGATTTCCGGTTGGGCCTTGTAGGGGTTGCGCTGGCCTTTGGGAATCCGGATGGCATTCTTTTTCAAGAGCATGTGTCCGAGTTGTCGCACACCCGCTTCCTCTTGATGGGCGCCCTTTTCCAAAAACCGCTTTAAACAGGCCTCCGTTTGAGACGCCGTATAGCCACATATTATCGGATCGACATCCAAGGCCGTCAGCATGGCCACGATACGGCGGCATTTTTCGCATTTTCCGCAAGGCCTCACGCGGTCGTCTTCTTTGTGGCCCGCGTGGCAAGAAACTTGATGTTCCAGTAATTGCGGATAGCGGCTCGCCAGAATTTTTTCAATCAAAAGTTCCGACAGCGGTCGCAATATTGAAAATTGACTGATGGCCCAGCCCTTGCGCATAAAATAGCGTGACACGGCTCGATCAAAGTAAATGCTTTGATCGTAAAGGCCGTCGTAATGGGGGATCCCCTGAAAAGTGTTTTTCACGGTGGTGTCGAACTCGTCCCCGATGATGAGTCGGCCGATACCCCGTTTGCGCATCACGGGCAACGCGCCAAAAAGAAAAACCGCTACCGTCCACAGGCGAATCGGGTACATGTCCGCCCGGATACTGGCAAAATCTTTGCGGACAAACGGCATCCGCTGCAGCATCCAGTTGAAAACACGATCCGAATTCACCCACACCCGGGCCGTGTTGGCGTACCGGTCTCGGAAATAGCGATAGGCATTTATGGCCGTGAACCAGTGCCGCCCGGATTCGTTGACAAAAATGGGATGAACCTCACGATCGAGTTCGTCGATCAGACCGAAACTCAGCAGGCTGTCCTTGCCGCCGCTCGATAAAATGCCGTATTTTTGGTGATCGGTTTCCCAAAGCCGCCAACCGCCTTTGACTCGGGCTACGGTTTCAGGGAATTCCAGCTCGGCCTGGAGGTAATGTTTCTTGCGGATGACCGGCAGGTGCGCGACGTCCCCAATTAGGAAAGGATTGGGCTCGAGGAATTTTTTGACATAAATTTCACGGGCCGTGTTTTCCGCCATGTCCTTTAGAAAGCGTTGGTCAAGATCGTCAAAAAGCCCATGGAACACGATCCGGCGACAAAACAACCCGTAATTGAGGGCAACCTGGGCGGCGACCATCTCGGCTAGATTGCGGGACTCGGGTTCGCCCGGATCAAACACCTCTTCCTCATAGGAATAGATCAGCTCCGTGCTTTCGGAGCGCTGATCCCAACTAAGACGGTAGGGTGCGACCAGTCGTTTGGGTTCCACCCGTACCGGTCCGACGTCCAGGCGATCGAACACAATCAGCTTTGTCAGAGGGCCCCCGTTGTTAGGAGCCTTTGTCTGGGCCTTAAGTGGGGGGAATTTTGAATTTGGGTTCATTTTGATTATCTTTGGTTGCCCCATAGCATTGCAGCCTTGACGGCGAGGGTCATGACGGGTTGCGAGCTTTCTGAGCTTCCGGGCAGCCCATCAAAATTTGCACCAATGCTTCGGGACCATCCTTGAGAACATCGAAGGCCGGCACCCCGAGCGCCAGCCGAATGGCCTCACAAACAAAGGGAATTTGCTCGAGAGCTAGGTTTTCATGGTTGATCGTAATCGCCACGACGGGTTTGTTACAGAGTCGCTCGATTACCTCGATCTGACGTGCCAGCGGCTGGATTGGATAGCCCGGAAAGCCATCGTACTCAAATCGCGCGGGCGCATGCTGGAGCACGATCACGTCCGGCCGGGCCGCGGCCAGGATTTCAAATCCACCGGGGTAGGCCGGATTCATCAGGCTGCCCTGTCCTTCAACAACAATCGCATCCGGTCGAATTGTTTTCCAGGCGGCGCAAACGGCGTGTTCGATTTCACCGGCAACAAAATCATTGATCAAAGAGTCCATAATAATACCATAGCGAGCCCCTTGCAGCCAGGCCGTCTGGCCGGTGCCGATCAGTTCCACACGTTGATCGGCAGTCTCAAAGCCCTTCACGATCAACCAGGCCGTGGTCCGTTTTCCAACGGCGGAGTCCGTGCCCAGTACAGCGATTTTGAATGATTTGACAGTCTCGATCGCACCACTAAAAAAATGCAGCCTGTTTATTGGTGGGGGTTTGCGGATATCGCGAATGGTCACCCCGCGGTCACGCGCCAGTGCGGACAACTCCGGGTCCTCGGACAAAAAGTCATGCAGCCCGCAATCGACGCTGAGCCCCATCTCAAGCGCCTGTTTCACATCCCGGAGCGCGGCTTGAGATAACCGACCTCCGTCGGGAGCCAGCCCGACAACAAAGTGTGATGGGGTAAGTCCTCTTTGGGTGCTGGCGTCGATGGCTGCCCGCAGGTCGGCGGTCAGCGGGATTCGATTCGGTTTGCCATCCAACACTTCGCCGGCGTCGCAACCAGCGTAACGGGAGTCGATCACCGCACCCATGCGATAGCGCCGGGTGAAACGTACCAGACCGTGGGCTGTTTTCCCATTGGTCGTGTTGAAGGCGCCCTGGCAATAAACGATGGCATCGCCATCAAGCGAGCGGTTCATGATTTCCTCCCCGTAAGCACCACCACATATCGATCGCCCGGCAGTGGGGTTTTTAAATGCTGATCAAGCAAAGCACTTAGACCGGCAGTGGAAGCCGGCAGTACCTGTAGCCCTTCCTTTTCCCGAATCATTTTGGCATAAAGCCGCATGGATTTATCAGAGGCGTTGGCAGCCCATCCCTGGGTCGCGCGAACGGCGTCCAGGGCATAGTCACCGTCGATGGAATGCCAGTTAACCAGGGGCTCATTGATACTGGTTTCGCGGATCTGATCCGGATCGAGGTCCTGACACGTGGACAGATTTTGCAATAGCGCCTGGATGATCGGGTTTTTCCGAAAAGAAGACCCGGCGATGATTTTGGGCATGCGAGAAGTTTTGCCTCGCCGGTGCAGGCTTAAAAACCCCTTGTAAACACCGGCAAGGGTGGTTCCGTTTGATACGGGCAATGCCACTGCATAGGGCGCATCCCGAAGCTCGTCGTAAATTTCGTAGGCGATTTGACCGTAAGCCTGCAGTTGGAGCGTCGTGTTGTTGCCCCCGGGATTGGCATCGTAAAGCTCTTCCTGTAGGGCAACGGCGCTGGAAACCTCAACGGCTTTTTCGTAATCACCGGACACGCGAACAATTTCTGAATTCAGGTCGGTCATTTCCTTGATCCGTTTGGTACGGTAGTTTTCCGGCACGAAAATTCGGCATTTTATGCCTGCAAAGGAGGCCGCCAGCGCAATCGCCGCGCCATAGTTGCCGCAGGTCGCTACGGTGATGCCATCATACCCGCGGCGCAGTGCGTCCATGGCTTGGGCAAATGCGATGCGGTCTTTTTGGGTGCCCGAAGGATTGCCCCCTTCGAATTTTAAAAATATCTGCCTCAGACCCACTTGACGTTCGATGTTGCGGGCACGCACCAGCGCCGTATCGCCCACTTCTGAGTCAATAATGTCCTCATAGGCCTCGAGTCGCTCTTCGATAGGTCGATTCAAATCGGCGGAAATCTTGAACTGCTGGTTGACCGCATGGGCCAATTCACCGGTCATTCCGCTGGCACCGTCCATCAAATCGAATGGCATATTGGGGGTGCGTTGGTTGTCCTCTGTTTGATTGGGCATCGGCGTCACGTTTCATTTAAAGTTTATCATCCAGGCAAACCTACCGCGATAGCGAAAGCCGTTTCAAGAAAAATGTGGTCACGTTGGCCGCCCTTGCGATTCGCCATGCGGCGATTCGGACAAAAAAGCAATCATCAAAGCAATTGCCATGCCAATTAATTTATCCTGATATCATTCACTTTTTTTAGGCAAACACGGGTACATCGGAACGTTGAATTCCGAATCTCTTGTTGATATTTTAGTGATGAGCATTTAAAAGAGGATTGAATTCTTACGCAGCGGAAGAAGGTGCCATGAAGTTTGTTTTGGTAGTCAGCTCTGATAGGGAAGTATGCGACGCGATCCGATCATGCTTGGGTGAGGGCTATCGGATCAATTGTGTTGAAACAATTTCCAAGGCACTTGAAAAGCTTTGTGTGAAGCGCCATGATTTTATTTTCATTGCGTTGAGCGAGCTCATCGCCGACCCAGGTGACACAAATTTTAAAAAAGCGTTAGAGCCCTTATGGGCGTTGTACCCTTCCCTTGATATCATTGTTATGGCTCCTCAGGAAATGACCCGCAAAGCGGTGGCAGCGGTTAAAATAGGGGCCCGCGACTATATCAACTATCCGATTGACCCTGAAGAAGTTAAATTTGTTTCTGAAAACATCCTGAGCTCTAATATCCTTCAATCGGAATTGTCTTATCTGCGCGATCAATTTTGGCAGGCCGATTACTTGGGTCTTATTCAAACCCAAAGCCAGAAAATGAAATCGGTTTTTGACAAGGTCCGCTCGGTAGCGCCAACGCGCAGCACGGTTCTGCTGATCGGCGAAACCGGCACCGGTAAAAATCTGCTGGCCAAACTCATTCATCACCATAGCAACCGGCAAAAGGCGCAATTTATCAGCGTGCATTGCGGCGCCATCCCGGACACACTGATCGAAAGCGAGCTTTTCGGCCATGAAAAAGGCGCCTTTACAGGTGCCATTCGGCGCAAGATGGGCAAGTTTGAAATTGCTCGGGGCGGAACGATTTTTCTCGATGAAATCGGCACCGTCACGCCGGCAGCCCAGATTAAACTGCTCCAGGTATTGCAGGACGGCTCCTTTCAGCGTGTCGGCGGCGAAGAAAACTTGCTTGCGGATGTCCGTGTCATCGCGGCGTCCAATACGGACTTGAAAGTGTTGACCGCAACCGGCGCTTTTCGAAAAGACCTCTATTACCGTTTGAACGTATTTCCGATTGAGATCCCACCGTTACAAGAGCGCCTGGAGGATATCCCCCATCTGTGCGATGTGTTATTGCAAAAATTAAAACCCCATCACAACAAGGAAATTGACGGTATCCATTCACGTGTACTGGATGCTTTCCGCTGTTACGCCTGGCCCGGCAACATACGCGAGTTGGAGAATCTGCTGGAAAGGGCGGCCATTCTGGAAGCGACCCGTGTGTTGACACCGGAAAGTTTTCCTGCGGAACTATTTCAGGATGGCACGGGTGCGCCTTTGCCCCAGCCAAACAACAGCAGGACCCTGGCGGAAACCCGCAAGCTGGCAATCGAAGCCTTTGAGCGGCATTACCTCAAAGAATGCCTAAGCCGCCATCGAGGCAAAATCAATGGCGCCGCTCAAGAGGCCGGCATCACAACGCGCCAGCTAAACAAATTGATGAACAAATACGGCCTCCGCAAGGAAGCCTTCAAGCCCTAGCGTCGCATGGTGATTTTAAAAAAGCGACCACGGCGCTCTTTTCCGTAGCCTCATTCAACCCCGTAAGGACGTCCCTTCTCCGCTCGTTATAGCTTTTGTCATAAATATGTTCCGATTGCGCTAGGACAAGCGAGGCACCCTATTTTTTTTAAAAGGCCTATCATTATGAATCGGCATGGCTATCGCAGTGCCCTGCCGGATTGATGATGATTCCCCGGCCGCATGTTACCACCAACCGGCCTGTTTTCATCATCAATCCGCCGGGCACAAGGCGAGGCATATGTTGATAGGCCTTTTAAAAAAAATAGGGTGCCTCGCTCCCCAATCAAAACGCTATCTTGACAACCGCTATAAGACTGGAATTTATGCTTTCGGGCCACACGCCCCACTTAGCCCCAAAACACATTAAGTTTCTTCGATTAGCGACCCCATTCAGAACTGTGATTTCCGATACTCGAAAGAAAGTAACTTGTTTATTGTTTGATTACATATAGTTATAACATTGGCACGCCAATTGCGTATCAATTGGATAGGCAAACAGAGGTGCAAAACCAAATCATTGAAAGTAAAGAGGCTATCGCGATTTATTATGCGTATTGAGGGAATCCTTCTACCATCGGATTGGGATGACGATGGTCAGGTAACGGCCGTGATTCTGGCGACACCAGATGAGGGCGAGCTGCGGATTGAATGTTATCAATCGCCGACACGTTTGGAAAAATATTTACGCAAAAAAGTGATTGTGGATGGCGAATTGGCAGACTCAAGGCTACTAAAAATTAACACGATCAAGGCTTGCAATCCGAATCTGCTGTCGATTGGCTGAGGTTCCAATGGATCCGACAAGGGTCGAAAAAAGGCAACCATACATGGGAGGTATCATAATGGGAGTTTACCGCAAAGCACTCGTTGGTATTTTTTGTGTCGCCCTGTTGAGCACGGGTGTCGCGGCCGGCGACATGGTGACGATCACCGGCACAGTTAACAATGACGGACAGTTGGTTGATGATGCCGGCCAAGTTTACGAAATTGCCGACAACGATCTGGGCTGGCAGGTGATGGATCAAATCGGGGAGGAAATCGAGGTCGAGGGCGAACTCGAAGAAGATGAATCAGGCATAAAAGTGATTGTTGTCAAGTCCTTCAAATTGTTTTCCTAAAAATGTGTCCCGTTGGGCGAATCGATGATCAAAAGCCGATTAATCCATGTTCATCAAATATGCGAGGAGGACAATACCATGAATTTTAAATTTTGGAAACATAGCCAACCCCAAACGGAACCAAAGGACAGGCCTGGGCGTCCGAAAGAGCTTTCTGATCCGGTGGGTATCTACTTGGTGACAAAGCTGAATGAAGATCCGGATTGGGTGTGGTCCTTGCGATGTGTGGGGCGTTCCCGCGAAGCGAACCGTCAGGTTCGCGATATCCGTATATACGATCCCCTTGACGCTCGAAATAGACATCTCGAAGTGAAGAACTATGCAAGCTTGGACGACCATCCCGAAATGATTCTGTATTCAGGAGCTATAGACGCAGGAACGGGTGTGGTTCAGCTTGAAAAGCCGGCACAGGCAGCCTAAACGAGTACAAGCGTCGATATTCACATTCTTTGAAAGGCAGGTCCGTTAAAGGAACTGCCTTTTTTTTGCAGCAACAGCCGGTGTCATTGCCGACAAATACGTGTAAAAGTTTAAACGCTCAAATGAAAAAGACAAATCCGCTATCAAAGAAATCAGAAACCAGGTTTCTGATTTTGACAATCGAACGGAACTCGCGGGTCCATTCTCCGCTAAAAGGCTGACTGAAAAAGCCGTGTTAAGATTATATTGACATTCGACGATTTTTTCTTAAAATACCCTCATGCTTGTTCGTCAGGACACGAGAAGCTATCTCAAAAGATAACCAGCGCTTTGGAGTAAACAGCTATGAGCAAACGCATCGGATTTGTATCGACCCGTTTTGCCGGAACCGACGGCGTCACACTTGAAGCCAGTAAATGGGCCTCGGTTCTCAACGAATTGGGGCACGATTTTTTTTGGTTTGCAGGATTGCTGGATCGAAAGCCTGAGAGATGCATGCTCGTTCCTGAAGCGTTTTTCGACCATCCCCAAAACAAGGCAATCAATGCACTCGTGTTCAGCCGAAAGAGAAGGGACCCGGCCACAACAGATGCCATTCACCAGCTCAAAATGTTATTGAAGGAAAAATTACTTGAATTCATTGATAATTTTCAAATCGATCTGATCGTCCCTGAAAATGCGCTGACCATCCCGATGCACCTTCCCTTGGGACTGGCTCTGACTGAAATTATCGCTGAAACTCAGATTCCCACCATTGCCCACCATCACGACTTTTACTGGGAAAGAACCCGCTTTGCCGTTAATGCTGTTGGTGATTACCTCCGTATGGCGTTTCCCCCCAGCCTGGATTCTATTGCCCATGTAGTAATCAATTCGGCCGCACAGGAGGAGCTGGCGTTGCGAACGGGCGTCACTTCGCTCATCATTCCCAACGTAATCGACTTCGACAATCCTCCCCGGGTGGATGAACGACGCAAAGAGGCTTTCCGGGTATCCATCGGGCTGACACCTGATGATGTCATGATTTTGCAACCCACCCGCGTCATCCAGCGCAAAGGCATCGAATTTGCCATTCAACTGGTGGAAGACCTGGCAGATCCGCGGTACAAACTGGTAATATCTCATGAAGCCGGTGATGAGGGCTTTGAGTATGTCGAATGGCTTAAAGAAGACGCCAAGGCAAGAGGGGTGGACCTTCGCTTGGTGAACATCCGTATTTCTGATCCCATGAATCCGGGAGTCAACAACCATGATCAATATTCGCTGTGGGATATCTATCCGCATGCAGATTTAATTACTTATCCCAGCCTGTATGAAGGCTTTGGAAATGCCTTTCTCGAAGCCGTATATTTTAAGAAACCCTTGTTGATAAACCGGTATGCAACTTTTGTACGGGATATCGAACCCAAAGGATTCAACCTATTGGTGATGGACGGCTTTTTGACACCCAAAACAGTCGCCAAGGTTCGCAGGGTCTTGGAAAACTCCCAAGATCGTATGGAAATGGTCGACCACAACTATCGTGTGGCGGCCAAGTACTATTCATATGCGGTTTTACGTCGTCTTCTGAACATGCTGATCACCAATTTTTTCGGTTTTGATCCCGCCTAATCCGACTTCATTGATTTGGATAAGCGCAACCTGCCAACGGATTCTGTTTAACAGCGTCAAAAAAAAGGAACTGCCGGTTCCGCCTTTCTTTGCATGCGGAACCGGCAGTTCTCAATCTAAAATAAGTAATTATATCAATTAAGTATCATTCATCAAGCGGCTTATACCCTCCGAGACCGCCCATCGTTTACGGTATGGGGTCTGTACATCCACCGCATATATTCTGTAACCTATTAATTTTATTATAAATTACATAGTCGGCAAATTGGCATGCCCGTTGCATCTGATAAATCCCCGGTAAACCGGTTAGCGGGCCTGTATTCGCCGATCATAACACGGCCGGTCATCACAGCAATTAATTTTAAGGTCATTTCGGAGTAAGTATGGAAACCCTGATTCTTGAGTGCATTCAGTGCGAAAACGAGTTTGAATATACCGCGGCCGAACAGGAATATTTTGAGCGTATGGGATTTGATGATCCCAAGCGCTGTCCTTATTGCCGCAAACACAAACTCAAAGTTGAAAATGCCGCTCGCAAAGATAGCCGTTCCCGCAAACCGTTCACACGTAAGAAACCCGACTACGAATTCGAGTTTTAAAAAATGGATGAAAAAAAACTGGATTACTTTCGAAAGCATTTGATGGGCTGGCTGGACGATCTTGCTCGCTCGGGCTGGCAATACCGTGATAACCCTTAAAGAACAGGATGGCACGTCAGCTGACCTTATAGATCGCGCAACGGCAGATACGGTTCGCGAATATACTTTGAGGGTCAGTAACCGTGAGAGCATCCTGATAAAGAAAATCAAGCAATCCTTGGTTGATATCGAAAATGGAGAATACGGTATCTGTGAAATGTGCGGACGCAACATCGCCTTAGAACGCTTGAAAGCCCGGCCTGTAGCGAGACATTGCATCCGCTGTAAAACAAAACTCGAGGCGTTTGAAAAATTAACAGGAACCTAAGCACTAAAGGTAAAGAGTGGCAATTCCGGATGACAGTGTGTTCGATAACGATCACGTGCTTCGATGATAATGAGACACTTAGACCAAGTGACCAGGATGACCATTGAGTGTCTGTGCCCCAAATGCGGCCAAAAGCATAGCATGAATATTCATTGGATCGGTCGAGGGGTGCCCCGTAAATTTTGCAAACACTGCCGCTCTGTGGCGCATGATTTTGTTTAGCAGCTTAAAGGTTTTTTCATTTTAACCGAACGTGGAGCACCTGATTCTTTGAGGCACCCGATACCTGATGAAAGGAGATTTTGAATGAACAAAGCTGATTTAGTCAATGAGGTAGCAACTGTCGTGAGCACTAAAAAAGAGGCCCAGGCGGCAGTCGATTGTGTCTTGACATCCATCAAAAACACATTAAAAAAGAGTAAAGACGTCAATTTGGCCGGTTTTGGTGCATTTAAGGTTGTTAAGCGCAAAGCCCTCAAGGGACGAAATCCAGCGACCGGAGAAACCATTAAGATTAAAGCCAAGAAAGTGCCAAAATTTGTACCCAGCAAGGCCATGAAAGATATGATCAAGTAACATTGTTTGTTTGAAATTCATTTAAAAGCCCCAATGCGCTTGCCAGCGGCAGGAGCATGGGGCTTTTTATTATTGCCTGCGGCTGTTCATTGTTTCGGATCCAAAAAATAAAAACGGATGTTGTATAACGTTGACAAAATAACGTTCCGATTGGGAGCGAGCACCCTATTTTTCGCAGAGAGCTGTCAACATATGCCTATTGCCCGACGGATTGATGATGAAACAGCCGCTTGTAGTAACATGCGGTCGGGGAACTATCATCAATCCGGAGGCACTTCGTGATGCCGATCATAATGATAGGCCTTTTAAAAAAAAAGGGTGCCTCGCTTGGCTTAGCGCAATCGGAACATGTTTATGACAATGGCTATAGCATTCGGAAGAGGGCATGGAAAAAAATAAAGGCACAATCGGATGGCGTGAATGGTTGGCTTTACCCGACCTTGGCATCCAGGCAATAAAAGCCAAGATCGACACCGGAGCACGTACCTCGGCCCTGCACACTTTTGGGATAGAACCATTCGAAGAAGACGAAATTTTTAAAATAAGATTTGGCATCCATCCGTTGCAAAGAAGAAAAGACGTTGAGGTCTTTTGTATCGCGGACGTCGTTGACCGGAGACGCGTGACAAGTTCAGACGGTCAAAGTGAAAGGCGCTATGTCATCGCAACTTCAATCGTATTGGGCGACCTTCGGTGGCCGATTGAATTGACGCTCACTGACCGCAAGTCCATGCGCTTTCGCATGTTGCTGGGTCGTGCCGCAATTAGCAAACGTCTGGTTGTCGATCCTGCCAAATCTTATCTAACCGGTCGCAGCTTGAGCAAGCTGTATCCCAAACCAAAGAAAAAAAAGCGAAGAAAGCCATCATGAAGATCGCCGGCGAACAGATTGGCAGAGGCCAGAGGCGAGCTGTCAACATACCCGTAGCGCGCCTTTACACCCACACGGAAATGACCATGCCGGTCCATGTCCTGAGGGGTAAGAAGGAAGGTCCACACCTTTTTGTTTGTGCGGCCATACACGGTGATGAAATTATCGGGGTCGAGATCATCCGCCGCTTGTTAAAGCTAAAAATTCTTCAGCGTTTAAAAGGAACCTTGATTGCAGTTCCGGTTGTCAATGTTTATGGATTTATCAACAACACCCGCTATCTCCCGGATCGGCGCGACCTGAACCGCTTTTTCCCAGGAACACCAAAAGGTTCCTTGACCTCACGCTTGGCTAATATTTTCATGGAAGAAATTGTGGGCAACAGTACCCATGGGATCGATCTTCATGCCGGCTCAAATCATCGCATCAACCTTCCCCAGATTCGGGCCTGCCTCGACACACCGGAAACAGAAAAACTGGCTTTCGCATTTGGGGCCCCGGTGATCTTGAATGCCAAACTGCGAGACGGGTCATTGCGTCAAGCCGTGGAAGAAAAGGGCATTCCCATGTTGCTATATGAAGCCGGGGAAGCCTTGCGTTTC
This sequence comes from uncultured delta proteobacterium, assembly GCA_963802265.1. Classification (GTDB taxonomy): domain Bacteria; phylum Desulfobacterota; class Desulfobacteria; order Desulfobacterales; family CAWDIC01; genus CAWDIC01. The sequence continues at coordinate 201,026 of CAWDIC010000001.1, read as the reverse complement.
GATGAACTTGCCGTGCGTGCCGGTGTAAAAGGGATTCTCGCCGTTATGCGCTCCATTGGAATGTTGACGTCCAGATCGGTGCGAAAATCACGCATCCAACCCATGGTGGCCGATTCAACAAGCTGGGTTCGGGCGCCTAGAAGCGGTATTTTGCGTACCCGTGTTCCTCTGGGCGGTAAAATCATTGCCAACCAAAAAATCGGTGAGATCGCCGATCCCTTTGATGAAAATGAAACCGACTGTGATTTCATCGGTTGCCGGTATTGTTATTGGCCGGTTGAACTTACCTCTCGTTCATAGAGGCGATGCCCTTTTTCACGTTGCGGGGTTCGATGACTCAACCGCTATCAGTGAATCCATTGACGATTTCAAGGAAGAAATCGGCGAACAAATGCGACCGCCAGGCAAGGCCTAGCACGTTCCGGATTTTTCGGTCAGGAAACAGATTGTTGATGCTTTTAGCGGTTTATCGGTTTACGGCCGATATGAATGACCGCAATCCCATTGGTCAGGTGTCGATAGGAGACCGATTCAAACCCGATTCCTTCCAAAAGGACCTTTAACTCATCGGGCGACGCAAACATTCGAATCGTTTCTGACAGGCAAGCATACGATTGACTTGAACCGGCAAGCATGGCACCGACAACCGGCATGATGTTGAAAGAGTAAAAGTCATACAGCCAGCGAAACAATGGGTTCACTGGTTTGGAAAACTCCAAGCACAGAAGCTTCCCGCCTGGCTTCAGCACCCGGTACATCTCCTGGAAGCCCTTTTCTAAATGGGTTAGATTGCGAATACCAAAGCCCACCATCGCCACGTCAAACCGCTCGTCACAACAAGCAATGCACTCGGCGTCACCTTGAACATAATGGATACGCTCGCTGCGCGCCTTGTTCGCAGGTCGCTGCCGCCCTGTTTCCATCATGGCGCGATTGATGTCATATAAAAACACCTTGCCCGTTTGTCCGATGCGGTTGGCGGATAAAACTGCCAGGTCTCCGGTCCCCCCGCACACATCTAAGATTTGATCACCCGGATTTAAAGCGAGCATGCGAATCGCCTTGCGTTTCCAGGCGTGATGGATACCAAAGCTGAGGATGGAATTCATGAAATCGTATTTTGGCGCCACGCGGTTGAAATGGGCCAGGACGGCCGTGACCTTATCCGAGGTCTGAAATTGCCTGAAACCGAAATAAGCTGTACCGGCCCGATCCACATATGGATCGAACATCTTTTGGCGTTCATTTCGGTTAAACCACGCAGGGCTTTTCCAAGTCTTCACGATTCTCTTCAGAGTCCTTTCACAGGGTATCAGGGTTTTTGAAAATGCATAAAATAATTCATCTTCGTAAAACGCGAGAAATAAGCGTTGCCGATAAACGGGAGATAAATGTAGCCGACCAGGTTTTTTTTTATCAACCCAGTGTTGGCGGACCAGGATACCAGTTCCTGGGGACGAATGAGCTTTGCATAAGTATGCGTGCCTTTACGAACGATTCTTAAAATATTTTCGGCCATCAATACCACCAAAGCATAGGCCGTCCAGGTGCGGTTGACGGTGGCCAGAAAAATGTCCCCGCCGGGCTTGACGAGCTTCGCACACGCATTGAGAACCGAGGCGGGTCGGGGGACGTGTTCGAGCAATTCCATACATGTCGCGACATCGAAACAGTTTGGCATTTCATGGGCGAGAGCTTCCGCCGTTGCACGGCGGTAATCGATCTGCAAACGGCTGGTTTGCATGTGCCGGCGGGCGACCTGCAAGGCCGAGTCCGTCATGTCGATTCCGGTTACCTGTGCGCCTGCAACCGCCAGAGCTTCGGAAAGGATGCCACCGCCGCAGCCCACATCTACAAATGTTTTGCCTTCGATCCCGGATCGTTCCTGAATATAGCGGATCCGGATGGGGTTGATATCATGCAGTGCTTTTAGGGGGCCCTTGAGATCCCACCAATCATCGGCCTGTTGATCAAAACGATCCAATTCGCCGGGGTCGATGTTATGATTCGCCCTGTTCATTAGAAAATATCGAGTCCGGTTTCGGCGAAAAGCGGACGCAGATGTTCAAGGCTTTTAATGCCGGCCACTTCAGGTCCATTGGCATACGTATAAAGTTCCAGGGTCATATCGCCCTGGTAGTCGAGGTTTTTCATTGTCCGGAAAACCTCTCCCAGATCGATGGTACCGTCACCGGGTACCAGGTGCTGATGGATCCGGCTTCTTCCAATGTCTTCGAGATGAACGTGCCCAATCCATTCAAAAAGGGTTTCAAAGGCGTGGGCCGGATTTTCACCGGCACAAAAAAAGTGTCCGATATCGAAATTGATCCCCACGGCAGGGGACCGGACCTCTTTGATAAACGCTTGGAATTCGGTGGTCCGTTCGATCATCAGATCCGGTTCAGGTTCCACCAGCAGGCGAACACCGAGCGTTTCGGCCTTCGCGACGACCTGCTCGAGTCCTTCGAAAAACAAGGACATGGCCTTGGCGACGCGAACTGCCGTTTAATGGGCCTCCCGGTGGGATGGAAATACTCCCGCAGCCTAATGTTTTAGCGATATGCAGACAGGCCAGGGTATGATCGATGCGGATACGCCGGCGTTCCGGATCCGCTTCGATCCAGGAAGGCAGGTAGGTATCGCCCACCGCAAAGAGGGTGAAACTGTTCAGATTGGTGACTTGCAAGTCCAAACGGTCCAGGGTCGCTTTAACTTCGTCCAATTTTAATGGGTCGTATTCCGGAGGATACAGATGGGGCTGGTCACACATAATTTCAACCCCTTTAAACCCGATTTCAGCGATCCGTTCCAGCGCTGCCAGCAGGGAATCGTGGGTAAATGCATTGGTACTATAACCGAGGATCACCTAGCTTCCTTTCTTCATTTATCAGAATTGGTTTGAAAAAGACCTGCCTGGCCGTTGTTTGAACATGGTGCGATTGGTATGTTTCACGTTGGGCATAGATCATTACACGATTGTTCGAGCGCGTTAAGGGCCGCCAATTGGTCCTCAAAGGTATTGGGCGGTATGCGAGCCGATGCCCGCCTTAAAATAAAAAGCCAATTCCGCAATGGGGCCGGAACGCCCGGCCAGTTTCATGGCCGCCATCCAACGTGCCAAATCGAGGACCATCGGTGCGGCAAGAATGGAATCGCGGCCCAGCAAATTGAGCCGGAGGCTCATGTTCAAACCGAAAAGACCTTCGAAATCGATCACGTCCCAGGCTTCCTTGGCGTCACCGCGCGGGGGATAATAGTCGATCGCACGTTGTGGGAGGATTCCGCGTAACGCTTCTGTCCAGGCTGATACCCCAGAACATTTTCGAGAACACCGGTTTTATTGGTCAGTTTACAGGCGGCATTGTCTGGCGACATGAGATTTTCACCATCGGCGTTCCCTAAAATATTCAAGCTGTACCAGCCGTTTACAAAAAGCTTGCGAGCGCGGAAAGCCGAAGCCAGAACAACTTTCAAATAGGTTTGGCCGGTTTTACCATCCCGCCCGGCAAGCGGAACACCCTGCGCTTGGGCCGCATCAATCACGGCCGGCACCTCGACTTCGTTGGGTGTAAAATTAACAACTGGCACGCCGGCTTCGATGGCGGCCAGAACATAGGCAAGATCCGGCATGTCGATATGGTCGGGATGGGCGTAGAGCGCTTCCAGATTGGCGAATCTTTCCAGGTCGTGGCACTTGCCGGCCGGAAGGAGGTTGACCAAAACTGGTAACGAATCGGGATATGCCGTTTTAAATTCCTGAATATCGTCTTGCAGCAATCGTGTTTGGTATTTTAAGGACGTTGTGAGATCTGGTGCGGCTTTAATCGGAATGTCGGCCAGGGCCCTCGGCATAAGGCGCCCAAAAACTTTGATCGAGCACTTTGTGGTGCTCCAAGGCCTCTTGGATGGAGACAGGGGGCTGAAGTCCCAACCGGCCACATGGAATTGTTGAACATTTCCTAAAAATGGCAGTCTCTGGGCTGTTGTTAAGTAAGGCAGGACAAGCTCCGGATCGTGATTTAAGGCCTGGACGGCAACCGCCAGCGTCGATCCGATGGCACCTTTTAGGCCGGCAACCAGCAAGAGAATGTCTTTTGCGGATTGAGGGGATTTGGTCATAGATACCTATCTTTTTTTAAAGAGATATTTGTGCTTTCAAAAGGCAAACATACTAATGTAGTAGCGATAATTGTCAAGCTATTTTCAAATCACATGCTTTGGGATCACGGTGCTGAACGTCAAGTCAACCGGTATGCGATCGATTCGTCTTTTAAGCAAAAGGGTGTTCCCGGTAACACTCAAACTGCTTATCAGCATGGCGGATACGGCAATCAGGGGATTCAAAAGGCCGCTCATGGCAAGGGGGATACTAATGATATTGTAAATAAAGGTAAAAACGAGATTTTGCTGAATGGTTCGTGAAACGTGGTAAGCCAGTTGCTCAAATGCGAGGATCTGTTTGGGATCGTTGCCCATCAGGGTGATGCCCGAAGCTTCAATGCCGATCCGGGGTCCGCTGTGTACGGCAATGCCCAGGTCCGCCGCAGTCAAGGCCGGGACGTCGTTGACACCGTCACCGACCATAGCCACGGTATGCCCTTGCCTTTTCAATTTTTCCACGAACGCGGATTTGTCGTCCGGCAGCATACTGCCATGACAATCCGTGATGCCGACGATGTTGCCCAACCGTTCGGGTTGTTTGCTCGCCATCACCCGAAACGAGGGCAAGTCGCATGTCTTTTTGCTTTAAATTGCTCACGACCATGGTACTCGATTCACGAACCGCATCGCCAAATTCAAAAACAGCGGCACAATTCGCCGTCAACGGCCATGTAGATCTGGGAAACAGTCGCTGTCGGCGGTGTTTCCCTATGAATGGAAATCGGTGTGGCAGATTTGATTGCACTGGACAGATAGGACGCTGATCCGATTTTGAGATGTTTTGCCCCAAAGTAACCGGAAATGCCATTGGCAACTTCTTGGATGTCCAATACCATGACCGGTGTGAGGCCTTTTTTCCGGGAGGCCTGCACAATTGCTTCCCCGGCATAGTGATTCGATTCTATTTCCAGACCTGCGGCCATGGACAGGATTTGTTCGACCGTCCAATCGCCCAAAGGTACAATCGAGATCAGCGTCCATTCGCCCTTGGTGAGCGTACCGGTTTTGTCGAAGACAAAGGCGTTAATGGCTCTGATTCGCTCGAAGGCTGAAAAATGATGGACAAGAATCCCTTTGTCTCCTGCCAAGGATATGCTGAAGACCCGCGCCAACGGGATGGCAACACCCAGGGCACAGGGACAGGATATGACCATAACCGTGACAGCCCGAATGACGGCCTGTTGCTGATCCATACCGACGGCCAAACAAACGGCGGCTGTGCCCAGCGCAAGCAACACGATCGCCGGAACGAAATAACGCAGCGCCTTGTCCGTGGTATCCTCCATCTTTGTTTTTTTATCCAACGTATTTTCAATCACGGCGATAAGCTGACCAACAATGGAATCGGCACCGACCGACAGGGCCTTTACCAGCAGATCACCGGCTAATGACCGTTGTGCCACTGGACACGGAATCCCCTTTGTGTTTTTGAATCGGCCGTGCTTCACCGGTAAGGGAGCTTTCATCGATGCGCGCATCACCCTCCAGATATCCGGCCGTCGGCGGGAACGATTTCCCCTTCGACAACCCGCAAAATGTCGCCCTGGGCTAACATTTGCGCATCCGCATACCGTCCCTGGGGAAACCGCTGCGAACAAATTCGCACTTTAGCTGGGTAGCAGGTCATAAAAACTGCCGACCTGGGCACTGATGCGGTCTTTCGTTTTTTGCTCGATGTTCTTACCGATTAAAACCAGGGTGATCAGCATGGACGCGGTGTCGAAATAAAGATGGATGCTTCCTGCCAGCCAGTTGTACATACTGTAGAAAAAGGCGCTGCTGGCACCGATGCTGATGAGGGTTTCCATGCCAGGCGACGCGGCTGCCAGTCCCGACAGGGCTCGGCGGTGGATCGGGGCTCCTCCGTAACCAAAAACCACGGATGCCATTACCACCAGTGGCCAGGTGATATTGTGAATGGTGTCCGCTGTCAGGCGTGTAAAAAAACCCGTATAGAGGGCGAACGAGAGCATCATCACGTTCATGGTCAGGAAGATGGCAATGCCCAGACGTATCGCTTCGCTTCGTGATTTAAGTCCTTTTTGTGCGTCTTCCGCGGCAAATTGCCACGGTACCCGAGTTTTGCAACCATCGCGGTGATACGCTGGGGTGAGGTGAGGACCGGATTATATTCGAGCTTGAGGTGGTCGGTGGTAAAATGACATTTTACCCTGGTTACGCCGGGTTCCTTGTTCAGCGTTTCTTCAATGACCCAGGCGCACGCCGGACACCACATGCCATCGACCTTGAGATCGAGAGGCAATTGCAGGGTTTCGGCGGTCGAAGAACGCCCTTCGGCACCAGCCGTTTTGAGTAAGTGTGAAGCAGCCTTCTTCTTGCGATGGGCTGACGCTGTTCCAGGTCTTCCAGAGAGCCGGGGATAATGCCTGCGGCCACACAGCGTTTGAATATTTCCGTTTCTTTGAAAGTCTCCGGATCCGCACCATCCGATGCCGTCATGAGCATTTCATAGACCTGTTTGCAGCCGAAACAGCAAAAATTCAAGGTCCGCTGGGCGAGTTTCGAAACAACGGCGCCGTGTCGAAGGGGCAAGCCGCAGAGATCACAGGTGTCTTTATCCATGGTTGATGGTTATCGGACAGGATGAAGGTGGCAGGCAAGCGAACATGGCCGGCAGCGGACTTCTATTGCGATTCACGGGCGTCCAGGTCAAGAACAAAGGAGATGATGTGCCAGCGATCTTGTGCTGCGATCGTGGTAGCCAGGGGCGGCTGGCGACCACCGGGGATACCAAAGCTGACAGATTTAAACAATTCGCCGGCAGGCTTGGACTGGACCTCGACCTTGCGCAGATCGGTCGGCAAGGGGTGAAAGCTTTGACCAACGGTGCCGTTGCCATCAAAACGGTTACCGTGGCATTGGGCGCAATAGACAAAGTATAACGTTTTGCCTCTGGCAATGACCGCAGGGTCTTGCATGTCGAGTGGTGGTATCAGGTCAGCACCCGGTTTTGCACGCAAAAGAGCATCGCCGCCGTTGACCGGAACAATGCCGGCCTCCATGGGCAACAGCGGTTCTTCGTGCGGACGCACGGCCGGGGTCTCACGCATGCGGCCATAACGGAAATTGTTGTCATAATACATTAAAGCATGATAGGCCGCCAAGCCGACAATCGCTAGAATAATAAAAAGGCCGACAACTTTTTTCATTTATTCAACACCTTGAATTGGGACCACATACAAGTGGGCGGGATTTTCTTCTTGACCCTGCAGGCCCAATACGTGCTGGCCATATGGCAGCAGATGGTAGGGGGCAAAATTTGCATAGGCAGATTCACCGGGAACGTCTTTGATCGGACGATAATCCCAGTCGGGTTGACCGTGGTCACCGATAACATTGTATGCCAGCCAGCCTTTAAACAGCACCCATCCCACCAGCAATAGAACGACCGACCAGGTTTTGAACGCCGAAGAATTGTGTTCTGCGTGCGCCATCAGATTCTTACCTCCAATACGCCGATGAGGATGATATAGGCCAACACCCACATGACGGTTCCCACCAGGATGAGGTACAAAATCATTGGAAACGGAGCGTTGCGGCCCTCGATGCCCTCGGGGAATTTTTCGATGATACGTACTTCACGTTCAGCCGAGTCCTTGCGCTGAATGTAATAAAAGCCCAAACCCATTGCCAGCAAAGCAATAAAAACAAGGGTTGGAAATAGGTACATGATAAAATGTTGGATATTCAGTAGGGCGAAATACCTCATTGACGGCTCCCTTTATATCAGTTCGAAGTGAACTAAAGCCCGCCCAAGCGGGATCATTTTAGAGCACTTGGAACGAACAATTTCGTTTAACGTGACGTAACACCCCTTGCAGCGCTGGCCCATCGGCGACGGTCTCTATTGCGCGGCCTTCAGTCAATGCAAAGGCCACAACGGCCGCCGATGCGGCCAACCCAAGACAGACGAATGTGAACAAGGCAATCGTTTCAATCCTTGCAAAGCGCGAGGCTTTGATCGGTTCGGTGTTGGCACCGGCTTCCAAAGGGATGAACCGTGCGCGCTGTTGGTCCTCTAAATTGTCCGCTGTTCAGCGCCCAGAAAAACACCACCAGGCTGATCCCAAAGCCGACCGTCATATATGCGATAAAATAAGGAAAATACACGCTTACGGCTCCCAAGCTGCGTCGATGCCGCGGGGGTCGGCATTGGCATCGCTTTGGTTGATAAAGTATTCGGCCACATAGTTGCCGACTTCCCATATTTTTTGGGACTCCAAGTCGCGCTTGAAATACGGCATGGCCGTGCCCGTAATGCCGTTCATTATCTGGTAATAAAGGATGCCGCCCGAAATTTCACGACCTTTTAAGAGCGTGAAGTTAAAGGGCGGTGGGTAAATCCAGGGCTGGGCCGGCCCCATCCCATCGCCGATCGGGCCATGGCAGCCAATACAGAAATATTGGTAGATTTTGTGACCCCGCTGGAGGCCGGCATCGGTGGTCGGATACGGATTCGGTATATCACGCCACCCCTGTGGCACGATGTCCGCAAGCCACGCGACGTTTGCCTCGGGACCGGCCTCATAAGCCGTGATCGATTCCTTTTTCCAGTAGCGTTGGCGCTCCATGCGTCTATCCGCCTGTTTGAAACCTAAGCTCTGCATGTACTGAGTCAAGGTGACGATGCGTTCCGTACCCAGCCATTCGAAAGGCGGCATGATGGATGCAGGGCGCGTATATCTCGGATTGGTGAAGTGGGCGACATGCCAGTCATCCGGGTGCTCACCGCCTTCCTGGGACAGATCAACGCCCGTACGCTGGGATCCCAAAGCGACCGGCTCGTCGGCAATGTAATCACCGGATTGCGCGATACGTTCCGCTCCGTGGCCCCAGTCGATCGAACGAATGGATTGGCTGTGGCAATACACACACCCGTTTTCAAGGTAAATCTTACGGCCGGCGGCCTCAATCGGCGTGCGCTCTCGAAAAATTTCCGACGGGGTTGTATCGCGCGTGGCATAAGGCCAATAAACGACGGTCAGCGTAATGGCCGCCAGTAAAGCGATTATACCGATAATGATGACAGTGGGGGTCATCCTCATGTTGAAGCTCCACGATTGAAATACAAGGATCGCACGATGTTGTATAGCCCCAGATAGGCGCCGACCATAATCAATAGCCCGAGCGACGCGCGCAAAACATAGTAAGGCTGAATCTCAGGCAGTGTTCGGTATAGGGTTTCACCATTGTACCAGGCATTGCCTTGAATAAGGCCTGCGATGGTCAGGACAATCAAAAAACCCGTGATGCCGATCAGGATAAGCCAATACTGTAAATCGGCCAGTAATTTGCTGTAAATTGGTTGGCCCGTCAAGCGCGGGAGGATAAAATAGAGACCGCCAAGGGCCGTGACGCCGGCAAACCCGAGTACACCGATGTGGGCGTGGGCCACAACCCAGTTGTTGAAGTGGGTAATCCGCTGGACATGCGGCAACGCCATCATCGAACCCTGGATGTTGACGAAGAAATAGTAGATCGTGCCGGTGAATACGAATTTGGCCCCGATGTCGGCGTGGATTTCGCCCAGCTTGCCTTTGACGGTGTACCAAAGGTTGATCAAAACGATCATAACCGGAATGATCATGGCGACACTGTCGACAATGGAAATGGTTTTCAGCCAGGTTGGGACCGGCACCTGCAGCAGATGGTGGGTTCCGACGTGGGTGTAGACAATGATAAGTGACCAGAAACCCAGAAGCGATAACGTATGGCTGTAAAGCGGACTGCGGGTGGCAATCGGCAGGACGTAATAAGCAATTCCAATGCCCATGGGCGTTAACAAGAGCCCGAAGATATTGTGACCGTAAAACCACAACAAGATCGCATCCGAAATGCCGGCCAAGGCGCCTGTGTCGGGTTTCCAGATGACATTGCCGAGACAGTAAGTTAATGCCGTTAGAATGATGGCCGACATGGCATACCAGATAGAAACGTATAAAATGCGTTCTTTGCGGTTGCGGACAGTCATGAGCAGGTTGATTCCAACAAGCGCAAAGGCGATGACCACCATAATATCCACCGACCAGGGCAGTTCGGCATATTCGCGGCCCTGGGTATGGCCGGTGGATATGCCGATCATGCCGGCCAACACCGTCAGATTCCAGAACACAGCGGAAAAAACGCCCAGTTTGTGGCTATACAGTTCGGTACGTAACAGCTTGGGAATATAATAAAAAACAACGGCAAGCAATCCCGGGGTGACAAATCCGAACAGCACAGCGTTGACGTGCATCGGACGAATCCGGCCGAAATGGATGAATTCGATGTTGGCCATGAAGTCCGGTGCTATCAGATACCCGGCACCGATCATGCCAAACGAAGTGGCCGCCGCAAACCAGAGCGCCGATGTCAAGGTGAATGCTTTGGCGGTGTGGTTTTGGTAGACCGTTTGTTCGGTTTCTTCAGCAGGCAAATTCGGAACTCCTTCGCTTGGTCATCAGCTGTGACACGCCAGCCAACAATCCACGTTCGCTTCCTTTTCATAGTGACATTCGAGACACATGCCCATGCGCCAGATTTTTTCCGGCAACCGTTGCAGAGGCTTCTACCTGCCCATGACACTCCTTACACGCCACTTTTTTATTGATGTGTCGCTGGTGATTGAAGAGCACGTGTTCGGCCACATAGTTGACTTTGTGCCAGGGTGTCGGGCTATTGGTATTGAAATACTGATGTTCTTTTTGAATCCAGGGATGGTTGGCGATAATATATTTGTGACAGTGCAGGCATTTTTCCACTGGCGGAATGCCGGGAAAGTTCGAATAGGCCACATACGGGTGGCAGTATTGACATTGAATTTGTTTGATTCCGCTGTGAACGTTGTGGCTGAAGGGAATGGGTTGCTCCGGGCCCAAATTACCGGCCTGCGCCTGGTAAAATAAAACCAGGAAAGCAGCGGTGGCGATCACCGTCAGCAGCGTTAACAGAAGAGTGGTTGTGTTTTTTTTCAATGGACAGGTTCCTCAAGCCCGGCGGATTCCGGGAACACCTTTATAAAAGAAACGCAGAGCCAGGACCATCAGACCCAAAAATCCCAGGGAAATCAAACCGTCGGTAACATTCAGGGCAATGCTTGGGGCCCCGTGGCTCAACGCCGGACCCAATAGCAGAAGGTGTTCGAACCAGATGCCGATAATCACGATCGAGCAGATAACGACCATGAAAACGGGCTTGGTTTTCACCTTTTTATTCAGCAGAATGAAAAAAGGTCCCACGAAACAGACCAAAAAAACCGCCCAGGCTATTTTATTCCAGGGCCCCAGCAGGGCGCGAATGATGATATAATGGGTTTCTTCGGGAATGTTGCCGTAGTAGATGACCAACAGCTGGACATAAAAGAAATCGGCCCACAAAAGGCAGAAAGCGAAATAGAGCTTGCCGAGGTCATGAAAATGAGAAGGGGTCAACGCCGAGGCCGCTCCTTGCCGGGCTTGGATAACCGCGGCCAGGATAATCAATGCGCCCAACCCCACATAGAAGGCTTTGACAAAATGATAAGCACCGAAAAGGGTGGAAATCCAATGGGGGTCCATGCTCATCACGAGATCGAACCCGATCAGACTCAAGACCAGCGCAAAGGCCAGAATATAAAGCCCGCCCCAGATGGTCATCCGGCGTTTGATCGCTTCCGGTGTCAGTGCATTATTTTTGCGGGCGTTGACGATCATCTGGCGGATTTTGCTATAGCGGCTGAGCGTGGACAATTTTGAGCTGTAACGCATGATATAGATACCCGAAACCGAGACCGTACAGGATGAGAAGGCCGACCGCGTCGCGGGTAAAGAGAAAGGGGATATTGAGCCAGATTTCTTTGCCGTGCAGATCTTCGTGAATCCAGGGGAAGATATGATTTTTGCCTAAGAACAAGAGGAGAAACAGTAAAAAGGAAATCGGGAAAAAAGCCGTGAAACGCTTCGGACAGACTGGCAAGCGGGCCGCTCCAGCGCGCATTGGTCATGTGCATGACCGCCGAAAACAGCACGGCCCCCTGGGCGATGGCCGACCACAAGAGGAAATTGATCAGGTAGGTCTGCCAGGCATGCGCCGGGTGCGCGCTCCTCATACCCCAAATAAACGTCACCGCACCGACGCCGATGAAGGCCAAAAACAGCCAGTACGACGGCGATTTATGTGATGCGGATGTTTGTCTGTGAGCTTCTGCCATGCTTGATTTCTTTAATTGTAATTATCTTATTTCTCGGCGATAAGTCATTCTTGTGCCAATGAGCGACACCGTCGCGTTAAATAAAATTGCGCAGCAATTTTATTCGAATACCTTTAATTCAGCTCCCCGTTCGCGGAAAAAGGCTTTCAGTTCATCCAACTGCTCCATGGCACAGGATGCCAGAACACCAAAGTGTTCGCCCGAGCAGCGGGGGTCATAGTGTTTAAGCCAACGATCATTCGGTAAGCGCATTTGCGTTAACAGTCCAATAACGTTGCCGAAAACCGCAAAGAGAATGGTGGCTTCAAATCCGACCACCACAAACGGTATGATGGCCACGATCGGCTTGCCGCTGACGATGAGGTTCCAGCGCGTCGCGGTGAAGATAGCCAGGGCGAAACCACTCAAAAAGCCGATGATTCCGCCACACAGGGTGAACCAGCCGACCCGGCTTTTTTTCAGGTTCAAAGCATCCATTATTTTATGGCTGGGAATCGGCATATTGACGCGTTTAAATCGATAGGGTGATGCTTTAAGGTCCTGCACGGTGGTGATGACCTGGTCCTCGTCTCGGAAGATCCCCATGATGTGTTGTTCAGGCGGCATGGTCGGCGGTTCCTTTTTCAACGGTTTCTTTCATTTCCGTCATGGAGACGGACGGTAGATGTTTGGCAAACAACACAAACAGGAAAAAAAACAGGCAAAAGGTCCCGAACATGATGCCGTATTCGATCAAAGAAGGCGCGTAAAGGCCCCAGGCGTGCGGTGCAAAGCCGTGGGCAACGCCGCCAACGATAATCACAAACCGTTCCCACCACATACCGAAGTTGACGACCAGGGAAATAATTAAAAGCGGTACAATACGGGTACGGATTTTCTTAAACAAGAACAGCAACGGCGCCATGGTGTTGCACAGAACCATGAAGTAAAAGCCCCAACGATAATCACCCAACAGGCGCCACCGAAATTGTTCCATTTCGACTGTATTGTGGCTGTACCAGGCGATAAAAAATTCGGTTGCATAAGCCAGGCCGACGATCAATCCGGTGAAAACAATGGTTTTGGCGACATTCTGCAGAACATTGATGGTGATGATATCCTCGTAATGGAACAGTTTGCGCAGGGGTATCATCAGGGTCAGGACCATGGCCAAACCGGAATGGATCGCACCGGCAACGAAGTAGGGTGCAAAAATGGTCGTGTGCCAGCCCGGAACGATACCGAGGGCGAAGTCCCAGGAGACGACGCTGTGCACGGATATGACCAGCGGGGTCGCCAGTGCTGCAAAGAAGAGATACCCACGGGTATAATGCCGCCACTGTTCGTGGGCCCCGGACCAACCCAGCGAAAGCACCCTGAAAATTTTGTGCCGGGTGCCGGTCGTACGGTCACGAATCGCTGCCAGGTCCGGCAGCAAGCCCGTGTACCAAAACAGGGAACTGACGGTGAGATAAGTGCTGATGGCAATGACGTCGAACATCAATGGCGACAGGAAATTGGGCCAAAGAAGCCGTTGGTTCGGTATGGGTAACATGTAGTACACTTGCCAGACGCGACCCAGGTGAATGAACGGAAACAATCCGGCAATACAGACCGCAAACACGGTCATGGTTTCTGCGGCCCGGGCAATGGGATTGCGCCATCCAGCCCTGAATAGATGCAAGTATGGCCGAGATCAGCGTTCCGGAGTGGGCGATACCAACCCAGAAGACAAAATTGATCAGATAGGTTCCCCATGCCACCGGATTATTCTGCCCGCCGACCCCGATACCGGTAAAAATCTGATAGGTCCAGCAGGCGCCGCCGACCAGGGCTCCCATCAGCAGCAGACACACGATCCACCAGTAGTATCGCGGTGGCGGCGTCAGGGTGTCTAAAATGGTTTGATCGATATTGGCGTATGTGAGCCGACTCATATTTCCTGTATGACTTTCTTCAAATAGATGACTGCTGGTTTGGTGTTCACATAACCCAAGGCCTGGTAGGCACGGGGATCGTCGACCAATTTGCGGACACGGCTTTGTTTGTCCATCAAGTTTCCGAAAAAGAGAGCCTCCGTCGGGCAGGTCTGTACGCACGCCGGCGTGACGTCACCATCACGGATCAAGCGTTTTTCATTCTTGGCTAAGATTATGGGCGGCCTTGATGCGTTGGATGCAAAAGGAGCATTTTTCCATGACCCCTTTGCTGCGGACGGTAACATCCGGGTTTAACTGCAGGTTCATGGGCTCCGGCCATTCCCAGGTGAACCAGTTGAATCGCCGAACCTTGTAGGGGCAGTTTTGGACACAGTAGCGGGTTCCGATACAGCGATTGTAAATCTGATTGTTCAACCCCTCCTTGGAATGATGCGGGGCATAGACCGGGCAGACCGATTCGCAGGGTGCGTTGTCACAGTGCTGGCACATCATGGGCAGAAAGGTAACCTTTTCCATCGCATCCGGCGCGTGGTAACGTTCGATGCTGATCCAGTTCATTTCACGGCCTTCCAGTATCCGCGCTTCACCCACCACACCGATGTTGTTTTCGGCAAAACAGGCAGCGGAGCAGGCACCGCAACCGATGCATTTGTCCAGATCTACCACCATGCCCCAACGATAGGTGTCATGGTCATGGGGGGGCAACACATCGCGCTGCGGGTCGTAGCCTTCAGGCAAGGGGAGGGTCAGCGGGAAATCACCCATGGTCAGGCCGTCCCTTGGTGGTAATCGATTTGCTGCAAATCCTTGAGCGAGACCGACAGCGCCAGGGTTCGGCCATGTTGCGTAAGGCTTCCTGAGGTGCTGGCCAGTTTCTGGGCGCGCCCTGTTTTTTTGATGGTTAGGTTGGTAATGCAAAAATTGGTACTACCTGAAACCGCGTTGGTGTTGGCTGAAAGCAGTTGCAAAGGGTTTGATCCCGTTTTAGCGGCATAGCGCCCATAAAATCGGTGCCCTTGTCCGATGCTCATGGCCACCACGCCGGGAACCACAAGGGGGGTAACATAGACCGGTGCTTCGATGCTGCCGAATTCGGTTTGAATCGTTACCACATCTTCCTGGGCGAATCCCTGAGCCGCCGCTGTGGCAGAATGCATGAGTGCAGGGCTCTGCCATGCGATGCGGGTGAGCGGGTCCGGAATTTCAGACAGCCAGGGTTTATTGGCCCCGCGCCCGTCGAAAAAGCGGATAGAGGGTAGGGCCATAAACGTCAAATCATCTTTGGGCGGCTGCGGTGGCGGGATCAGCGTGTCAGCCAGGTCGATAACCTTGGGCATTTTTACCGTTGGGGTTGTTGCGATCTTCCGATCAAACTGTCCGCCTTGCTGCAGCATTTCCATCCATTGAACTTCATTGGATATGCCCTTGTTCGCGGAAAAATCGGCAATAAGATAGTCTTTGTAATTGTCGGCCGGGGCGTTGTTTCCAAAGCCGATGTTCAGCATGACCTCCCCAATGTGAGGTGCTTCGTTCAACTTGCCCATTGCCGGCTGTAAGGTGCCAAACCAATGACAATTTGCCGCCGTACGCATCCCAGGATTCGAGGGGCAATTTAACCGGAATGACCAGGTCGGCGGCGGCGGCTGTTTCGTCCATGAAGTTAGAGAAGCAAACGACAAACAGGGTCTTTTTTTCAAGCGCCTCTTTTGCATGGCTGCCGGCCGGCAAGCTAAAGATCGGGTTGACATTGTTGAGCATCAGTATGTCAGCTTCGCCGGCATTGAGCGAATCAAAAAAGCGGTAGATGTCCGAACGTTTTGCGGCTACCTCGACCCGGTGGCGGTCGTTAAAATCCAAAAGGCGCAGACTTGGATCCAGCAAGAGATTGAGAAGGTTAACCGCCAAGTTGGTTTTTAAATCGTTTTTACCTGAGCCTACAGAGGCTGTGCCGAGCACCAGTGGCGACAGTCCGCCCATAAGATTATCGATTAAGCGGTTGTAGGCCTGCAGTTTAATCCTTGAGCGGTCGACGACCACTTCCCGGGAGTATGATGCGGTCGTCGCTTTTAAAAATTCTCGCAGGGTCTCGCGGAAGATCCTGACCTTTGCCCTTATCCAGGGCCTCCTTGATCAGGCCCAGGGCAATAACGTTCTCGCTATCTGGCCTGCATGCGAGCCAATCGTCGGCATTGGCCCCGGTTAAAGATTGGCAGGGGCTGATATAAAAGAATCTGTTTTTGCGGCGGCCCTGGATGGCGTGCATCCTTTTGAATTTGCGAGCATATTCGACTGGAGACAACCAGGTCTCCAGAAAATCAGCGCCAAACGACAATAGAACATCAGCCCGATCTACATGATAGGATGCCAGACCGTCGACACCGAAAACCATTGCATTGGCTGTTTTTAAAGCTTCGTAGGCAAAGGTTTCAAAGACGACCGGAGGTTGGGCATCAAAATTTTGCAGCGAATCCGAGAACAGACGCATCATGATTGGGCCGATCGTCTCGGTCATCATGCGTATACGGTCAGGCCCTCTGCGCGCTTTGGTTATCGCCTTGGCCTTTAAGAGCGTTACCGCCTTCTCGAATGAAATTGGCTGAAATTGGCCGTTCTTTTTGATCAGGGGCGTTTTGAGCCGGTCGGGATTGTAGATGCCTTGCAGGGCGGCCTGCCCGCGCATGCAAAGGCGACCTTGGTTGATGGGATGAAGCGGATTGCCTTCCAGTTTAACGACACGTCCTTCACGGTTTTTGGCCAGAACCCCGCAGCCGGCCGGGCACTCACGGCACGTCGAGGCGTACCAGTTGGCCGAGCCCGTGACCATGTCTTCGGGCGCCGTTACCAGTGAAAAAAGTTTTTTTTCACTATCAGGAGAACATGCGGAGACAAATGACAGACTCCCCATGGCGGCAATCTTGAGGAAGGTACGACGCTTCATGCCAGCAAGAAATCCTTTGAAGTTGAATCGGTTTGGCGGTCAGGCAATTGCGTTAGTTTTTAGGAACGATTCTCAAATATCTAACCGAGAGAGTCTTAATTGTCAAGTTGGGATTAACGGCCCAATCAATTTTAATTCGCGCGATCTCGATAATAACCCACTGGATTGATATAGGGATTTGAGGAAGAGCATTCTAACTGCTTGTCCCAAACGAGGACTTCGCAACTCGGGTGGGCCCCTGGTCAGGAATGGTCAGTATGAAGAGCTGACCGTAATCCAGTGGACCTCGGTCCTTACCGCCTAATCGATGGTAGATGGCCTGCAGATTGCCGGAGACATTCCCGACCCATAACACGGTCCGGCCGGCATACTTGGTAAGGATCTCATTGGCGATCTTGCCCACCATGGGCATACTGACTTTGGGTGTATAGGTGATGTCAATACCCAGATGAAGGGCCAGAGGTTTGACCGTATCGATATTTCTGGACAGGTCAGGGCTGTAGATAGCGGCAATATCCATATTCCCAACCGCATCGACTAAAGCTCGGGCGCGTGCATGGCCTTGCGCGGTTAGCTCGCCAAGGTCGTCCCTGTCAGCATGCCGGATAAGAATAACGGTTGTCGTGGTCCCTGGTTTGGAGTGCAAGGCGCTTGCACAACCCACGACGATAATGGAAAGAAAAACAATGATAGCCACGAGGGATATTTTTTGGCGGGTATGCATGTTCGTCACTTAGGGAATCACCATTATTTTTATTTTGGCGGTAACAGTTTGTTGTTTTTCAAATCTTTGATCACCACTTTGATCACATCATCGATGGTTTGTTCAAGTGAGTCCGGTTTCGTTGTCTCTGATTCACCGGACCATATGAGTTTTTCCGTTTTAACATCATAAAGATTGGTTATCAGCCGAATAATGGCCCGCGTGCTGGAATACCCGGGACTGTAGGCATTGCCATAGGACCAAAGAAAATTATATTTACTACGGGCACCGGCAAAATCACGCGTGATGACTTCTTTGTCTCCGGTATATACCAGGTGCGTGATGATGGCCGCGTCATTCCCAAATTCACCAACAACCTCCAATACTTTTTCTTTTTCCAACTGCTGCGTTTCAGAAATAGGAATGACATCCAAACTTGTGACAGCCTCAATCCCTGTTGCCTTTAATTGGGCGACCAACTTGTTTTCAAACGACCGGCGAACTTCCTGGTCATAGGTAACTGCGATCACCAGAAGGTTTGCTACCGGCTTGCCCCGGCGGTCCTCATCGATCTGCTTATTCGTTAGTTTTGTTCCGCCCCCACAGGCGCTAATCAGTACGCTGCAGGCAACAATAGCAAACCATTTTAAAGCGCGTCGTCTCATTGAATCTTTGTTCCCCATTTTCCTGTACCTTTCACATTTTCAGCCATTGGATCAATCGATTTTAAATCGGGATAAAAACGCAGTCATTTTTTCCTGGGCAAGCGGTTTCAATTCGGCAAACGGTTTGTCGTTGATCTCTCTCCTGAAACGGTCAGCATAAGTAACGCGCGGTGTACCCTGGTAAAAAATGCCGATCGGTATCCGGTCCGATGTCTTCATAACTTCTTTCAGTGCTGCGTCACGATTTCCCGGATCGTAATCGTCTTTGAGCTTGTCAACTCGCTCTTTATGCCAGCTCAGGGGGTGATGTCCCCATGTGATGCAGGGCTGCAAAACTTCCACATAGGACAGTCCGGTATGTTTTATGGCGTTCACCAGAAGGGCTTTCAGGTGGTCGATGTCTCCCGCAAACCCTCTTGCCACAAAAGTGCAGTCATGTAAAATAGCGATGGCGAGCATATTTAAAGGCGCTATTTCCACCCCGTGGGTTTGAAGACTTCGTTTTTCTCCTATTCGGGTGGTCGGGGAGGCCTGGCCTTTGGTTAACGCATAGAATTCGTTGTTATGTACAACAATCGTTATATCGGGATTGCGACGCAGGGCATGGATAAAATGGTTTCCGCCTTCGCCGTAACAGTCGCCTTCTCCGGTTGTCACGATCGTGGTCAGGCGCGGGTTGGCCGCATGGATACCCAGCGCAGCAGGGATGGCCCTGCCGTGCAATCCATTAAAGAAGTTACACTTGAGATAGTGGGGGAATTTGGCGGCCTGCCCGATTCCGGATACGAGGCAGAGTTCTTGCGGTTTGATGCCTAAGTCGATCAGAGCCATTTTAAAAGCGTTTAAAATACCAAAATTGGGGCATCCAGGACACCACTGGACTTCGGCATCGCTCCTGAAGTCATCCATTCTATCCATTAAAAAATCTCCTCACATAGTTGCCTGTCAACGGCAGGCCGTCATAGCGATTGATGGCTCCTGTAAACGTGAGTCCGTATTCGGATCGTAACAATCTGGCCAATTGACTGGTGGCATTGTTTTCGACAGACCAGTAACGTTTTCCTGGCGGGAAATTGTATTCCGGTAGCGGCCATAACTCCGTAAAGTGAATCATTCCCACTTGCACACCATCTGCTTTAAAGTTTTCAAGTGCTTCCAGTATCGCCTGACGGGAAGACCCCCATCCCACCAATACAGTTTCCGCCTGTTCAACACCGATCTCTTCGGGGGCTGCCACTTCTGCTTTCAGACCCCGGTACTTGGCCAGTCGTTTTTCAATCATCGCCAGGACCGTGCCGGAAAGATCTTCCGTAATGTGTCCGTCTTCATCATGTTCATCGCTATCGGCAGTCACCAAATGAGCGCTTTGTCCCGGATAAAGGCGCGGCGAAATGCCGCTGTCGGTCAACTGAAAACGTTTGTAGGTTTCGATTTTCGATGGATCCGCCAGATAAAATACCGGGACCTGCTGTGCCAGATCGATCTCATTTACCGAAAAACGTGAATCCAGGAGGAATTGATCGGTCAGCACGATAACCGGTAACTGATACTTGTCGGCCAGGTCAAATGCACGGATGGTTTTTTCAAAGATTTCGTTGATATTCGACGGCGCCACAACCATTTTCGGAAATTCACCGTGCCCTGCATTGACGGCAAACAAAAGATCCCCCTGAGCGGTCCGGGTCGGCAAACCGGTTGCGGGCCCGGGCCTCTGGGCTAAAACGACAACCAGGGGTGTTTCGATCATGCCGGCCAGACTGAGGGCTTCAACCATTAGGGCAAAGCCGCCGCCTGAAGTGGCCGTCATGGCTCGCGCACCGCCAAAACTGGCACCGATGGCCATATTTATAGCGGCGATTTCATCTTCGGCCTGTTCGGTAAAAACCTCCAGCTGTTTCTCATGCTGGGCCAGAATCGTAATGATATCCGTCGCGGGCGACATCGGATAAGCTGCCATATAGCGACAGCCCGCTTGAACAGCGGCCAGAGCCATCGCTTCTTTGCCCGCGATGAGCATAAAGCGGGCGTTGCGCCGGGGTAGGCTCCAGGGACAGATGTCCTTGCATCCCTCCCGTGCCAATTGATATCCTTTTTCGGCCGCCATCCGATTTTTGGCAACGACCTTGTCTCCCTTTTTGTTAAATTTTTGTGTCAAGACCTGGTGGAGCACCTCAAGTTCCATGCCGATTGCAGCGACCAGCGCACCAACGGCGATCGTGTTGGCATAGATTTTATTTCCCAGTTCATTTTGGGCGATTTCCGCGAACGGAATCGTGATCATCGTTTCGCGGGTGCTCTGTTGAGCAACGAGAATGCCCCCTTCCTTGATCTGCGGTTCGTATTTATTGACGGCTCCTTGATTTAAAGCCAGCAAAACATCGGCGTTCATGTGCGGCGCGTTAAGCGGCTCTTCGGTGATCTGAATCGAATAGCTGTTCTGGCCGCCGCGGATTCTGGATTCAAACTCCTGCCAGGCAAATACCGCGTACCCATGCGCCAGGATCGTATCAGCGAGTACGTCCCCGATCGTCTGTACACCTTCACCGGCCGCACCGGCGATGACCACATTCAGGCCTACCATCATTCTCCCCCTACGATTCACTTGATGAACCCGATCATATCACTGTGTATTATTTTATGCATATGCGGTTTGTAGATTCGACCATACAAAAATTACAGAGTCTCTTGTCAAAGGGCAAGGTTTTTCTAAAAAATAAAGACCGCAAACTCAGGGGCCTATATTTGATCTTTGATTCGTCAAATGTCGAGGGTGATGTCCAAACGGTTTCGAGGAAAATGGTAAGGTTTTCCTTATTGAGTGCTGTCGGAAAGACTGCCTGTTGGAGGTGCAGGTGTTCGAAGAAGCATGAAAATAGTAAACAGCTGAAATACTACATAATATATTATTTGCCTGAATAGGATCTATCATAAATTAAAAATTCACTTCTAATATTTTCAATAGGTTAGAGGAGCGGAAAATTTCGCTCAAAGAGGAGTGGGATGCCTTCAATAAATTGAAGCTAAGGCTGGTCAGGGCGAGATTTATTCTCCAAATTAGTGTGTGTGGGGCTCCAGCTAAAGTTTATTTTGTTGAGCCACTTTCTAACTTTGCCGGATTTTAGAAATGCTTAGAGGCAAAGGCCCGCCCTGAATGACTTTTTAGGTATTTTTCAAATTTGGCCGCTTTTTCTCGAGACCGGAACGCGATTGCCGTTTCAACTCGCCAAGGACGGTATCTGGATGTATGGGGGTTGCTTCCTTGGTTGTGAGAATTCAGGCGTGCCTCTAAATCATCAGTCAGCCCAGTATATCGGTGGGTTGCGTCTTTTTCACTCAATAGGACATAAACATAGCTGAATTCCTTCAATTCATTCCTCTGGCTTGCCAAGGCGTAGTTCGAAACGATGATATGCAAGTCATGGGTTTGCCCGGCTTCGTTTCCAGCTACGCCGTGGCAGTCTTCGTTCTCAACTTTGTTTCGAACGAAGACTGGTCGGGGCGAGAGGATTTGAACCTCCGACTTCCTGCTCCCAAAGCAGGCGCGCTGCCAGGCTGCGCCACGCCCCGATTTGATTGGTTGGTCGCAGAATTGCAAGGACAGATGCCGTCTGATACCACGCTTTGTTTAGCAGCGCAAGATCATTTGCCAAGAGGATGGCTGTGAATGGATGGGCGACAACGTCGCGTCATATCAAATCGTGAAGCACTTTTATTTTCGAAAAAATGCCTGAATTCCCCGGCTGATGCCACGGGCGTAATCGGCCAGGGTCGCTTGATCGTTGAGGGTCTTTTCCTCAATTGGATTGGTAAGATACCCGATTTCAATCAAAACAGCCGGCATATCGGCACCTTGGAGAACGACCAGAGGGGCTTTTTGGAGTTTGCTTTCAATAAATGTCGCTTGCGCTAAAAGCTGTTTCTGGATCATTTCGGCCAAAAACGCACTTTGGGTTACATGCCGGTCTTGGATCTCGTGCCAGGGGGGATGTGACGTATTGGTTATAGCGGACGCGGGTGGATCATCTTTGTAGGCGTTCAGTGACGCGCCCTGATAGTAAAAGATCGTCAACCCTTTAGCATTGTGAAGAAAACTGGCGCTGGTATGTAAGCTGATAAAAAGGTCGGCCTGTTTGTTGTTGGCTGTACCGGTCCGTTTAAAAAGATCTAACCCGTAATCATCCGTGCGGGTCAGGATGACCCGGAAATCACTTTCCAGCTCCCTGGCGATCAGTCGGGCCAGTGCCAAGGTAACGTTTTTTTCGAGCGTCCCGGAAGGGCCGCTTGCGCCCTGATCATTCCCGCCATGTCCGGGATCAATGACGACCGTGCCCAAACGGTCGTCAAAGAGGATTTTTTTGGCGTCAACCGGAGCGCTCATCGCTAAAAACGACAAGACCATGACCCCAATCAGACCCCACCGCGGCTTAAGCAAATAAAATGTGGAAAATATTGACATAACAGGATTTTTTGTCAATTTAACTTGACACTTAGGGGGTTTGATACTATTTTTTACATTTATCGCCAAGCAGAATCTTATGTGATGCTTGGATAATGTCAAGCATCAATATACAACAGCCCAAAAATCGATCAAAGACCTGTTCATCAACGACCCTGTGCGAGAGTGGCGGAATTGGTAGACGCACTGGACTTAGGATCCAGCTCTGGCGACAGAGTGGGAGTTCAAGTCTCCCCTCTCGCACCATTTTGATTATGACGAAGTGCCTGGAAAAAATATATTTTTCAGGCACTTAATTTATTGGAAAGGAAAGTTATGAAGGTTACCGTTGAAGATCAAAGCACCGTGAAAAAAATAATGCACATCGAAATCCCCAAGGAGGATGTGGCTCAGGAAGTGAATAAAGCCTATGGGGAGCTGAAAAAGAACGCCAAGGTCAAGGGTTTCCGCCCAGGCAAAGCACCTCGCTCGGTTCTGGAGCGCTTGTATAAAAAAGATGTGCAGGCCGATGTAGCCTCCAAATTAATTCAGGATTCGTTTGTCGAAGCGCTCAAAGAAACCGAACTGAATATCATTGGAAGCCCCCGGGTGGACCCGCCCGACCTGGATAGCAAGGCGCCTTATAAATATGACGCGACCGTTGAGGTCAAGCCGGAAATCGGTCCGATCGATTACAAAGGGCTAACGCTTAAAAAAACGATTCGTCCGGTGGGAGAGGCTGAAATTGAAGTACAGCTCAAAATGCTCCAAAAAAACATGGCCAAAAAGGTTACAATTGAGGAGGCGCGGCCGCTGCAGGAAGGTGATTTCGCTGTGGTCGATTATGAGGGGTTTCGGGGCGGAAAACCATTTGCCGAAACCGGGCAAACCGATAATTTTACTCTTAAAGTTGGCGACGGTCATATCATCAAGGAGTTCGACGAACAACTGGTCGGCATGCAGGTCGATGAAGAACGGGAGATCACGATCAAATTCCCGGAAGACTATTTCAACGCCAAATTGGCGTCCCTTGATGTGGATTTCAAAGTGAAGCTCAACGAGATCCGGGAGGAAGAATTGCCCCCCATCGACGATGAGCTTGCCAAGGGCCTGGGGCAATTTCAAACTTTAGAAGATTTGAAAAATGTGATAAAAGAAAACCTGCAGCAGGGCTATGCCAAGCGAACCGAGCAGGAGCTGAACGAGCAAATATTCCAGGGCCTGATTGACCGATCGGAATTCGAGCTGCCGGAAGCCATGGTCGACTATGAACTGGAGGGCATCTTAGATGAAGCCGAGCGCTCATTTTCCAATAGCGCTAAATCCATGAAAGACCTTGGAATTACTAGAGAAGGTCTCGCTGTTAAATATCGGGACACGGCCGAAAAACAGGTTCGTCGCCATCTTATTTTAGGTCAAATCATCGACCAGGAGGAACTAGCGCTTACGGATGAAGAACTGGATGATGGCTTCCAGATGCTGTCTGAAAATTACAACCAGCCTAAGGAAGATTTAAAGGAGTACTATCAAGGTAATCAAGAGCAGCTCGAGGTTTTTAAACACGCACTCCTTGAAAAAAAGGCGATCAAGCTTATTATTGATACTAGCTCAATCGAGGAAACGGAACCAAACGAAGAAGCGGTCGGCCAGACGGACAAATAAACAAAACCGAGCGTTTCAAATAACGAATGCATAAAGGAGATATCAAGTGCCCCTGATTCCAATGGTTATCGATCAAAGCTCCCGGGGTGAACGGGCCTATGACATTTATTCAAGGTTGCTCAAGGATCGTATCATTTTTTTGGGAACGGCGATGAACGATGAGGTTGCCAACCTGCTGATTGCACAATTGCTTTTTCTTGAATCGGAAGATCCCGATAAAGACATCAACTTTTATATCAATTCCCCTGGGGGGATTGTAACGGCCGGTCTTGCGGTTTACGATACCATGCAATATATTAAACCCGAGATTGCCACGGTCTGCATCGGGCAAGCCGCCAGCATGGGGGCCTTGTTGTTGACCGCCGGCAGCAAAGGCAAGCGCTATTCGCTGCCGAATTCCAGAATCCTGATTCATCAGCCCATGGGCGGATTTCAGGGTCAGGCCTCCGATATCGAAATCCAGGCCAAGGAAATCTTGCGCATGAAGGAAACCCTCAACCTTATCCTGGTTGCCCATACAGGAAAAAATATCGATCAAATCAGCAAAGATACGGACCGGGATTTCTTCATGAGCGGTGAGGAAGCCAAGGCGTACGGCATCGTGGATCATGTGATCAAGAGTCGCGATGACTTAGATAATATAGAAAAAACGGAGAGTTAGAATGCCTAAAAAAGAGGACGGTAACGATAATCTATTCTGTTCGTTTTGTGGAAAAAACCAGAAAGAGGTTACCAAGCTGATCGCCGGGCCTGCTGTGTACATCTGTGACGAGTGCATTCAGTTGTGCAGCGAAATCATCGAAGAGGAGACCCAGAAGGATTCCGGTGAGATGGACGACCTGCTGTTGCCCAAAGAAATCAAAGCCATGTTGGACGATTACGTCATCGAGCAGGATCCGGCTAAGAAGATTCTGGCCGTTGCCGTATACAACCATTTCAAGCGCCTTGATACAGCCGTAACCATGGACGATGTCGAACTTCAGAAAAGTAACATTCTCCTCATCGGCCCGACCGGTTGTGGGAAAACATTGCTGGCCCAGACCCTTGCACGCTTTTTAAACGTACCCTTTACAATCGCGGATGCCACCAGCCTGACCGAGGCGGGTTATGTCGGCGAGGATGTCGAAAATATTATTTTAGCCCTGCTCCAGAATGCCGATTATGATGTGGAGAAGGCCAAACGGGGCATCGTGTATATTGATGAGATCGACAAGATCGCCAGCAAATCGGACAACCCATCGATTACGCGTGATGTTTCGGGTGAAGGTGTGCAGCAAGCGCTTTTGAAGATCATCGAAGGTACGACGGCGAGCGTTCCTCCCAAGGGGGGGCGTAAGCACCCGCAGCAGGATTTCGTCAAGGTCGACACGACCAATATTCTCTTTATCTGCGGTGGAACGTTCAATGGTCTGGAACAGATCATTCAGCGCCGGCTGGGATCCAAAATGATGGGGTTCGGTGCTAAAATCCAAAAGCTGGAAGACAAGAAAATCGGCGACATCCTGCGTATGGTGAGGCCGGAGGACTTGATCCGTTATGGCTTGATACCGGAGTTCTTGGGACGCCTGCCGATCGTTGCGACTTTGGACGAACTCAATGAAAACTCGCTGGTGCGAATTTTGACCGAACCGAAAAATGCCCTGGTCAAGCAGTTTAAAAAACTGTTTGAGATTGAGGGTGTCAACCTGAGGTTGACCGACAGCGCCCTGACCGCCATTGCGACGGAAGCTTTAAAGCGTAAATCAGGTGCGCGTGGTCTGCGGGCTATTTTGGAAACCAGCATGATCGAGATCATGTATGAAATTCCATCGATTGAGGATGTCAAGGAATGTGTGATCGGTGAAGATGTTGTGCTCAACAAGGAAGATCCTATTTTACTATACGAATCAAAAAAGAAAAAAGCATAGATTGTAATGGTTAATATACCGAAATTTTTTAAAGAAGAAGGACAAACCGTGTCCCGACAATTTCTGCCACTTTTGCCGCTGCGGGATATCGTCGTTTTTCCGCATATGGTCGCACCGTTGTTTGTGGGCCGCACCAAATCCGTTAATGCCTTGTCAGAGGCCATGAGCAAAGACAAACGGGTATTTTTGGCGACTCAGAAAAAGGCGGGGGTGGATAACCCGGGCGAGAAAGATATTAGTTCCATCGGCGTTGTCGGCAGTGTTCTGCAGTTATTGCGGTTGCCGGATGGTACCGTGAAAGCACTGGTTGAGGGCAAAACCCGTGGACAGATTACCAGTTTCGACACGAAGGATGATTATTTCCAGGTCGAGATTGAAGCCTTAGACGACTCTGAGGAAGCAACGGCCGAAATCGTCGCCCTAGGTCGGGCGGCGGTTAAAAAATTTGAGGAATACGCCGGCCTGAATAAAAGTATTTCCAAAGAACTTACCACAAATGTCAGGGCCATCTCCGATTTTTCGCAACTAGCTGACACGGTTGCCGCCCATTTTTCTTTTAAAATCGAAGACAAACAGCGGTTGCTGGAAGAAGTTTCGCTAAACGACCGGCTTTCATTGCTGCTTGGTTTGATCAAGCTCGAGATCGATGTTTTCAAAATGGATCAGCGCATCAAGGGCCGCGTCAAAGAGCAGATGGAAAAGACCCAGAAGAATTACTATCTGAACGAGCAGATGCGGGCCATTAAAAAGGAGATGGGTGCCGAGGATGAGGCCAGCAACGAACTCAAAGAACTCGAGCGGCGCATCAAACGGAAGCGCATGTCCAAAGAAGGGGCCGGCAAAGCCCGACAGGAATTCCGTAAACTGAAGATGATGACGCCCATGTCAGCCGAAGCCACGGTGGTTCGCAACTATATCGACTGGATTATCAGCCTACCCTGGTTTGTCCGCACCAAGATCAACAAAGACCTGACGGAGGCCGAAAAGATTTTGAATGAAGACCATTACGGCCTTAATAAACCCAAGGAGCGCATCCTGGAATACCTGGCCGTACAGGTTCTGATCAAAAAGGTACGAGGGCCGATCTTATGCTTTGTGGGGCCTCCCGGCGTGGGTAAGACGTCCCTGGCCAAATCGGTGGCCCGAGCAACCGGGCGGCGTTTTATTCGCCTTTCATTAGGAGGTGTCCGTGACGAAGCCGAAATCAGAGGCCACCGGCGCACGTATATCGGTGCCATGCCAGGCAAGATTATTCAAAGCCTGAAAAAGGTGGGTGTCAATAATCCGGTTTTCTGCCTCGATGAAGTCGACAAGATGAGCATGGATTTCAGGGGCGACCCGTCGGCCGCCTTGCTGGAAGTTTTGGACCCGGAACAGAATTTTAGCTTCAACGACCACTACCTGGATATCGATTACGATTTGACCGATATTCTGTTTATCACCACGGCCAATACGCTGCCGGATATCCCGTTGCCGCTGCAGGATCGTATGGAGATCATCCGCCTGCCGGGGTACACGGAATATGAAAAATACAATATCGCCAAGGACTTTTTGGTGCCCAAACAGGTTAAACGGAACGGTTTGGAAGATAAAAACATCCGCTTTTCAAAAAACGCGATATACACCATTATTCAACGCTACACCCGGGAAGCCGGTGTACGTAATCTGGAACGCGAAATTTCATCCATCTGCCGTAAGGTCGCGCGTGAAATGCTTAAAGGCCAGATGGATAAATTGTATCAAATAACC
This sequence comes from uncultured delta proteobacterium, assembly GCA_963802265.1. Classification (GTDB taxonomy): domain Bacteria; phylum Desulfobacterota; class Desulfobacteria; order Desulfobacterales; family CAWDIC01; genus CAWDIC01. The sequence continues at coordinate 172,699 of CAWDIC010000001.1, read as the reverse complement.
GTGACATCGGTTCAAAAATACCTCGGGCCGCCGACCTTCCGTCACAGTCAGATTGAGGATAAAGACCAGGTTGGCCTGGTAACCGGTCTGGCTTGGACCCAAGTGGGCGGCGAACTGCTGACGGTCGAGTCGCTTATAATGCCTGGCAAGGGCAAGCAACTCATCACCGGCAAACTGGGTGACGTTATGAAGGAATCGGCCCAAGCCGCGGTCAGTTATGTGCGATCCAGGGCCGAGCAGCTCATGATCGACGCAGAGTTTTACAAAAATTACGATTTACACATCCATATTCCGGAGGGCGCCATTCCCAAAGACGGTCCATCCGCGGGCATTTCCATGTGCACGTCGATTGTGTCTACCCTGACCAAGAGGGCCGTGTACCGCGATATTGCCATGACGGGCGAAATCACGCTGCGGGGCCGGGTGCTGCCCATTGGCGGGCTAAAGGAAAAAATTCTGGCAGCCCATCGTGGTGGGATTAAAAAGGTTCTGATCCCCAAAGAAAATGAAAAGGACCTCAAGGATATTCCCGCCAGCATCGCCAAACAGATGGAAATAATTCCAGTGGAACACATGGACGAAGTGCTGTCCCATGCCTTGATCCTGAACGAAGGGGACACCCTTTTTAAACAGAATGATATACGGTTCAATCTGGTGGCCGATAAAAGCGACAAAGAAGAACGGCCACCCTTAATTTGATCCGCTCGATTTAGTTTAAGCTTGACAAGCAGCATGTTTGCTGTTAGCAGTATCATTCTTTTAGGGACAGATACGGGCGGGTAGCTCAGTTGGGAGAGCATCGGCCTTACAAGCCGAGGGTCACAGGTTCAAGCCCTGTTCCGCCTACCAATAAAATCGTGAAACGATTTTATATAATGCGGCTTCACTGCGAAAACTAAAAATTGATATTCGGGGGCGTAGTTCAGTTCTGGTTAGAACGTCCCGCCATTTGGCGGGGAGGTCGCCAGAGCGTGTTGTTTAAAGTTAGCAATCGGGGGCGTAGTTCAGTTCTGGTTAGAACGTCCCGCCATTGGCGGGAAGGTCGCCAGAGCGAGTTGGTCAAAGTCAACAATTCGGGGGCGTAGTTCAGTTCTGGTTAGAACGCCGGCCTGTCACGCCGGAGGTCGCGAGTTCGAGTCTCGTCGCTCCCGCCATTTTAAAATAGCCTGTTGCATTCGATTCAGAAGCGTGACAGGCTTTTTTGTTTATGCCTTTCAATGTTTACATACTGCAAAGCCTGAAAGATGGGAGCTATTACATAGGCTCCACCAAAAACCTCGACGATCGCATCGAAAGGCATAACCAAGGACGTTCCAAATACACAAAAAACAAAAGACCATGGAAACTGGTGTATGCAGAATCACACGCAGATAGGTCTGCTGCTGTGAAGCGCGAGAATGAGATCAAAAGGAAGAAAAAGCGAATCTACATAGATAGCCTGGTTAGAACGTCCCGCTTGTAAAGCGGGAAGGTCGCGAGTTCGAGTCTCGTCGCTCCCGCCATAATAAAAAAAAGGGACTTAGAAGCAATTCTGAGTCCCTTTTTTCTTGCCTGAAATTTCCGTTCGCATCACTATCCCCATCATGAAAAGGGGCAAAGAGGCGTTTGTCTTTAGGTGTGGTATCGATAGGGGCTACTTTAGTGACTAATGCCAGAAAGCGTTAATTTTTCGATGCTTGACCGACCACAACCCCTTGTGGTCGAATCAATTTTCTTGATTGATTAGATTCCTGGATGAATCCGGTACAGATATGGTAATGAACCCCGACTTTTCAGGCCAGCGTGGAGGTTTGTAATGTCAGACTTATCGCAGGTTTTTGAGCGGGCGGATAACCTGCAGGTCTGCATGGATATCAATAAAGATCACTTCCTGTTATTATCAGCTAAGAAGGGGCTTTGACATCGCTAATGTCCGACCTAATCCATCGTGCTCAGTAATAGTATGCGATTTCCAGGAACTTTTAACACGCACAACTAACTTCCTTTCAATAGCGAAAACATCCTACGGCCTTATTCGGTTTGACCCATAAGACCAATTACACTATACTGCGCCTTGAAAAAGCGACTTTTTGTAAACTTACCGACAGGACTTAAGGACATAGCCCATGAGCATGGACACATTGATTACACCATGGTTGATCTGGTTCCTGCTGGGTATTGGTCTGGCTTTTTTAGAGCTTTACCTGCCCGGCTTCATCGTGCTGTTTTTCGGTATCGGCTGTTGGGTAACAGCCGGCGCATTATTGCTCTGGGATATGAGCCTCAGTCTACAGATACTGCTTTTTATTACATCAGCCGTTGCCTCCCTGCTATTGCTACGCAAATGGCTGATGGGAGTATTTCAAGGGGCATCTTCTGATAAGCCGGATGAGGGCTTTGATGACTTTCCTCAGGGGATGCACGTTACAGTCTTAAAAACCATCACACCTGCCGATTACGGACGCATTCAATATCGGGGAACCACCTGGGATGCCGCTGCTGATGAAACCATTGAGGCAGGAACCACCGTTGAAATTATACGGTATGCTGATAATTCTCACCAGATTTATTTTGTCCGGAAAATTAAGCAACAATAAAGGAGTTTGTCATGAATCCAACGCTTATAGCTATATTGATGCTGGCGGTATTGATTGTGGTCATTCTAATCAAAACCGCGGTGATTGTTCCCCAGAAAAGCGAGTTTATTATTGAACGCCTTGGTAAATACAGCAGGACCTTGGAGGCCGGCTTTCATCTATTGATTCCCTTTTTGGATCGTGTGGCATACAAATACATCTTGAAAGAAGAGGTATTTGACATTCCTAGTCAGACTTGTATTACCAAGGACAACGTAACCGTGGAGGTCGATGGTTTGATTTATCTGCAAGTTGTGAACAGTAAATTATCAGCCTACGGCATCAATGATTATCGAATGGCCGCCTCCCAGCTAGCCCAGACCACTCTGCGTTCCTGTATCGGACGTATTGATCTGGATAAAACGTTTGAAGAGCGTGAAACCATCAACGGCCAGGTTGTGGAATCCCTTGATCAGGCTACACAGGCATGGGGAGTAAAAGTCCTGCGCTATGAGGTTAAAGATATTTTGCCGCCGGAATCGGTTAAAAAAGCCATGGAAGCCCAGATGACGGCAGAACGTGAAAAACGTGCCGAAATCGCCCGCTCCGAAGGTGTACGGCAGTCCACCATCAATCGGGCTGAGGGAGATCGTCAGGATGCTATTTTGCGCTCCGAGGGTGAGAAACAACGGCGTATTAATGAAGCAGAGGGGCAGGCCCAGGAAATTCTGGCCATTGCACAAGCGACCGCCGAGGGATTGAATACCATTGCCAAACAGCTGCAAATGCCAGGCGGGCCGGGTGCGGCCAATTTGCGTGTTGCGGAGCAGTATGTTAACGAGTTTGGAAAACTGGCAAAAACATCCAACACCTTGATTATTCCCGGCAACGTTGCAGACCTGGCCGATATGGTAACAACGGCCATGACGGCATTCCAGAAGATTAAGACAAAACCGGTTGAGCCGGCTTAAATAATATACAACTTCGGAAGAAAACATAAAGAGTGGGCTGTGTAGCAAAACATGGTATCACAAATCAGCGTTCTCTCAATGAAATGATGGTATCACAACATTATTTCTTGCTGGATTAATAGATTTCTGACAATATTTTCAGGAGTATGGAGGGCACGATACTCTCCATCAATCAAAGTTATCGTCAATAATTTGATATATCGATTTTTATTATGATATCTGCACATGAGAATCATCTAACCCAACCACAATATACAGTATATGCTTTGGATCTTATTTCGGCGACACCGTGACTTTTCCTTGCATAACTAATGGATACCAGATCTAATCGAAAGCTATTGTGGGAATCCAATGGGTCATCGATAATGCAAGAATACTTGACATTCAAAAGCTCCATTTATTCAAACAAAATAAAGCCAGGGTTTGATGAGCGGAGATGGGAAACGTAGTCATGGTAAGCCGGATTGAGGCGACGGACCGAAAGAGACGTCAGGAACCACCGGAAACCTAAAGCCACCGCGCCCATCCTCGACTCTACTATGCGTCTATACTGGGCATTTGGGGCTATCAAAGTCAGATACTGGCAAGAAAGCTGTAATTCCTATCCCTTCTGTTTCCATGTGATACACGCTACTAAGCTTTATTGGTCTCTCTAAGCTTGATGGCATAGTGAATTCTTTCTTGTCTCTTGACCACCGCAACAAACCCATTCTATTCATCTTAGCGCAATGTTTGTTTATAGCGGTCAATCTATTCACGAATAACTTATACAGTTTTAATTATAGAGTATCAATGGGGAAAAAATGATTGCAAAACTCATTCTGATAAAAATTAAACGTGCTTTTACAGATCTGTTGCCCATTATTCTGGTGATCGCTTTTTTTCAGATTGTTGTACTAAAACAGCCATTACCGCAAATGGGAGAAGTCCTTTTTGGTGCGCTTCTTGTGGTGACCGGTCTTACCCTGTTTGTTGAGGGACTTGAAATGGGCCTGTTTCCCATTGGTGAATCAATGGCCCATGCCTTAGCCAGAAAAGGCAGTCTTTTCTGGCTACTGTGTTTTTCCTTTGCCCTGGGTTTCTCAACCACTGTGGCAGAGCCTGCTCTTATAGCCGTGGCCTGGGAAGCAGCAGAAATTGCCGGCCAGGGAGGCCTTATTGATACGAATCAGGAATCTTTAAACAAATATGCCTTTGGACTTCGCATGTCTGTTGCCTTTTCAGTGGGGCTTGCAATCCTTATCGGTGTCTTACGTATTCTCCGCGGATGGCCGATTCATTATCTGATCATCGGTGGTTATGTTGTTGTCATGCTGATGACCATCATTGCCCCGAAAGAAATCATTGGTATAGCCTATGATGCCGGCGGTGTTACCACATCCACCATCACTGTCCCTCTGGTTGCAGCTCTTGGAGTTGGCCTGGCCTCATCCATCAGAGGACGAAGCCCTCTTGTGGATGGGTTTGGACTTATCGCTTTTGCTTCTCTTCTCCCCATGATTTTTGTCATGGGATATGGACTTATTATTTTCGGATAAAAAGGAGCCTGTATTCGTGGAATTCATATATGATTTCAGTAAAATATTGTTTGCCACCTGCAGAGATGTGCTGCCGATTATTATTCTTATTGTCAGTTTTCAACTCCTGGTTTTGCGGCAGCCAATTCCCCATCTGCGCCGTCTCATTGTCGGCGGTGTCTATGTTGTCATTGGCCTTGCCCTGTTTCTGGCAGGACTTGAAAAAGCACTTTTCCCACTTGGGAAATATTATGGCTACCCAGCTATCTGATCCGGCCTTTATTTATGGCCCGGGAGAAATTGTTACCCAGGCGGACTGGAAGGCATATGGCTGGGTCTATCTTTTTGCAGCCATGATCGGTTTTGCAACCACCATTGCCGAGCCATCTCTCATTGCAGTGGCCTTTAAAGCCAACGAGGTGTCCGCCGGAACTATCAAGCAATGGGGTTTAAGAATCACAGTCGCCGTAGGTGTTGCTTTTGGAATCAGCCTTGGAACGTTTCGTATTGTCACCGGCACGCCTCTTTATCTATACATTCTTGTGGGCTATATGATTGTTATTGTACAGACCATGTTTGCCCCAAAAAATATCATTGCCCTGGCGTATGATTCGGGTGGGGTAACGACGTCAACGGTTACAGTGCCGCTGGTAGCAGCGCTTGGCCTTGGATTGTCCGCCACCGTGCCTGGACGAAATCCGGCACTGGACGGTTTTGGACTCATCGCTTTTGCCAGTCTTTTCCCAATTATCGCCGTTATGGGTTATGCTCAGTTAATGCAATGGTCAACTCAACGCAAAATTAAATACAATGGAGAAAAAAAATGCGCTTTAAACTCATTTTATCCTCGGTAAAGACGGATATCACCGATAAGGTTGTTGATGCGGCTAAAGAGGCAGGGGCCACTGGGGCAACGATCATACCTGCCAGGGGAACCGGTATGCATGAGGCAAAAACTTTTTTTGGTCTCACGCTGGAGGCACAAACCGACATTATCATGTTCCTTGTTGAAGAGCATATTGTTACTAAAATTATGGACATAATAAAACAAGCGGGAGAGTTCCATAAGCCTGGCACAGGCATTGCTTTTGTGCTTCCCGTTGAACATGTTGTGGGGTTGGAAAGTCAGATGGAAAAATTTAAACATAACGTTCTGAAAAGTTATTTATGAACAATGATTTTTTATAAAAGGAGATAGTTATGGTAACAGACAACATTAAAATAGTTTGCACAAGGGACGTGATGCATAAGCAGATTTTAACTGTTGACGGTATGGCTACAGCCAAGGAAGCTGCTGCCATAATGCGTTCTGAAAGAGTGTTTTCTCTTCTTGTAAAAAAAAGGCATGCAAATGATGCCTGGGGTATACTGGTTGTTCAGGATTTTGTCAAAGGGGTGTTAATTCCGGGTCGCTCCCCAGACGATGTGAATGTCTATGAAATCATGACAAAACCTATTATCACCGTTCCGGCGGATATGGATATACGCTATGCAGCCCGTTTAATTTATCGTGCTGGTATCCGAAGAGCTCCGGTTGAGGATAAAGGGGAAATTGTCGGGATGATTTCTCTCTCATCTTTAATTCTGGATAATGATCTATTTTAAACCTGACATCATTAGTGCCCGGTTAAGAATCAAATAAATTCAGTTGGATATGGCCGGTAGTAAATTTGTTGTTATTGCTGACTGTCAATACCCATATAATAAAGGTTTTCTCATAAAGAGTAATACTAAGTACCTGTAAAATTGTGTAGAGGCTCTGGTCAAAGTTCAAACGCTTTTTCATGATTGCAACCAGTACATAGACTGATATTGCGATCCAGATTTGCGTTTTGAAGGCGGTTTTGGAAATACCCTAAAATTTCTTTATCCGAGGATGCTGCTTGATCCATTTGAAGATCGGTAAATATTTTGGCTGCCGTCTGGGTGCCAGAATGGCCAGGTCATCCCAAACCATACAGACTTGACTGGGACCGGCAATGTTAGCTCAAGCCGGTTTTGCCATCAGTTTAACAAAGGATTGCCATAACGTATATGTCATATGGGGCTCCTTGCTGTATCTGCTATGTATCTGAGAGATATTGAAAAAAATGCAGACCACAACATATGGTAGTTAGCCACTTTGCTTAAAAGCAGCATCCTGCTTGTGATATGGTCGATATACATTTTACAAATCAAGCCGATAAGTTTTCCAGATTTCTCCAACTTATCGGTATTCCACAATTTTTAGAAATCAATCAATCCAGTCCAAACAGTTAACATTGTGATATCCTCAATCAGGATGTTTAGCTGTGACTTGTGATACCATCATGGAGGCCTTCTGAAAATGAGGCCCTATATAATCTGTGGTTTCCGCTACCGATCACAGTTTTTTTCAACCCTTTGATAAGAGAATAATACCCAATATCTTGGGGTTCTTCTATTTTATGCAAAATCGATGATTACGCTAATAAATCTTCAGTCGGTAAGGACAGTATCTATAGGCGGTGCTGTACTAAAAAAGCAAGCCAATCCAGGTTGAAATATCTCGCCAGCATAGAAACGATAACACTAGTTATGGTATCATCAAATTTTGACGTGGATTTGTTTGGTGGCGCGGGAATAAGGCAGTCACTGCAAGATGGGCGAGATCATATTACCTGTCTCGTCAATTGGCAGACGGTACCAGTCGCTAATGACCGCCAAGGAATCCCTTGTCTTGATTTCTTCAGCATACGCCTGTGAAACGACCAGCCGCTCCAAAGACGAAGTGTTTCGAATGTGCACTAAGCGAAGCCCATCTATTGATTTTATCCCCAGACAATTGATTGCCGCCTCGATGCACTCTCGATCGGTGTCAAAATGCATAGGGATCGCACCTTTTTCGGGACTGATGCCAGCCAGGCAGTTGATATAAGTCTTCTCTCGGTCGATCTTTTCTACCAGGCGGGTCGTCGTGAAATGCGCAAGGCCAACGCCCAGTGCGTTTCCACCGGTTTCAGGTGTTAGGTCACGAACAAACAATCGTTTGGTTCGAGGTTCCGCACTGAAACTCCCGAGAATATCCCGATTTACTCCCGTTACATTGGTGTCCATTCCGGTTCCGGATATATTCTTTCCCATCTCATCGACGATAAGCAGATCAATGTCGGCGAAGGGTATCCGCGCCATCTTATTACGGGCATGAACCAAGAGTTTTTTTTCACCTTCGAAAAAATCATCCGGTTCCAAAGCGCGGATGATGGCCAACTGATCGTAGCTGTTCTCAACCAGTCCTAAACCGCATAGCAATGGCACTTTTTCTATGACTTTGGCGCCAACAGTCTCAATGACCCGATTCATACCCAATCCTATCGAGGCTTGATGGCAATGTTTGGCGCCTTTGTGTTTTCCCATACCAATGGCCATCATTTTGAGTATGCCGCTTTCAATAGATCCCTCGAATTTGGTATGCGGCTTGATCCGGTTGACCACGATCACGGAATCGGCCTCCCAAGCGTAGCGGTCTATAAATACCGGTAAACCGTCTTGTGTTTGGTCGATCTCAACCGTATCCATTGAGGATCGAATCGAACACCCCATGCTGGATTCATTGATTCCTAAACTATCCAACAGCGCTACCTGACCTTTGGCCGTGCCTCCTCCGTGGCTTCCCATGGCCGGGAAAATGAATGGAACGGCACCGCAGGTCTTGATAAAATCAACAAGCGCCTTAGTCACTTCGGCGATGTCCGCGATTCCCCGGCTACCGGCGGTTATGGCCACTTTTTGACCCGGCTTAACGTTCTGAGCAATGCCGATGCGCTCCAATTCCTTAATTACGGTCTCACGGACTTGGTCAATGCGTTCTGGGTTAAAGGTCTGCTTAATTTGGGCCACGCGAGGAAAGGGTATCATAATATATTAAATTCCAGCTCTACCACCAACTAATTTTAGCCTCGGAAAACGGCGATCAACGGCTTGGTTGGTGCAACTGATGGTGTGGACTTTTCAATCCTTGCTATCATTGACGGGACTGCAAATAGACACAGTTGTTTTTGGCCTTCAGGTCGGGTGCGTATCCCAGATCAATCAGGAGGCCTTTGAGACTATCATATTTTTCCGATGCCCTCTCTTCAGCGATGATGATTCGGGGCCACAGACTTTTTTCTGCATGAGAAAAAAAATGGCCCAAAACCCTGATTTCATGATCTTCGATATCGACTTTCATGGCATCGATCCTGGTGATGCCGTTGGACTGGATCACGGACATTAATGTGGCTACGGTTACATTGATTGTATTGGATTGGTTTGAATCGGTTTCATCAACCAGTTGGTTTTCGCCTTTATTGTCCTCATTTATAAAAAATGTTGCTTTTCCGTCGGTATCGCTCAGGGCCAGAGGAATCAGTTTTATGGCCTCCGCGCGGTTCGTTGCAATATTAAATCGCAGCATGGTTTGAAGCACCGGGTCGGGTTCCACGGCGTAGATCCGGCAGTCATTTCTCAAAATACTGTGAACCCAAAAACTGTAGCCACCCGCATTGGCACCAATGTCAAAAAAGGTGCAGCCCTGGCGTAAAAACCGTTTTAAATAAAGCCTTTCCTTTTTATCGAAAAGACCCGGCGTAAACAGCAATCGCGATTCCGATACAATGCCCTGGGGAAACAATCGGAGTTTCAAACCCCATAGTTCGATATCCATGGGTCTGGTACCGCTGTATTTCAGTGGACGTCTGACCCAGAGCGAAACATGTTTGAGAAAATTGATGTCTGAAAGCTGGTGGCACGGTGAAATCAAAAAAATTCCGAAACGTGATGGCCGATAGGCGCCCCAAGCCAAATCGGTGTCTACCGAAGGTCGCCTTTGAGCTGCTAACGTGGATTTATTATTGAACTGTCCATTCATATTTTGGATAGCTTGAAAAGCCAACGATCACTGATATACAGATGTAAATATGATAGTGCCGGTTTTATCGGCGGTAAGCTAAGCTGGAGATATCTGGATTCATAAAGGGCGCTTTTGTGTCACTCTTCCATCAAATACTTTTCGGCATCGTCGATCTTCCTGAAAACACTGATGGGCGTTTTAGCGCTTGACGACATCTCAAACATCCGGGTTAGCCCATACTCTAAATCACGGCTTACCACAAAAGCCACTTTGACATCATTTATCCCTGGAGGGAATCTTAAGGAGTATTGCGCCATCTCAACAACCGTCTCAGTGCCAAGGGCGGACAGATCGGCGTCTCTAAAATCCCATAATCGGCCCATCCCAATTTTGTATCTTTTATCAGAGACAGCTTTATCAAACCCATCAAGAATCGTTTTTTTGCTTAACAGGCCCGATAGCTTTATATAAGCGATGTTCTTTTCTTGATCAATTATTAGATCCATATCCCTCTTGTTTGAATCTTCTAACACGTGATTATCAAATTAAAAAGCGCATCGAGCGCAGTAAGGATAGCTTTAGATTATCCCAGGAAAATCGGGCTTGTCAAAACATTTGATCGCTTGCCTGTTCGATCATATCATAACGCCCTCCTACCTGACGGTGTTCGGTTGAATACTTTGTTTACGATCCACGTATAGAAACGTCATTACTTTGCATCATAGACAGGGTTAGGGGACGATCGTGAAATATTGACTTTTGAGGTGAAATGTCAATATTTCACGATCGTCCCCCAAAGCGATCTCAACATGCTCGAAAGCGTACTTTATCCAGAAATCTGATTGTCTTTAATCAATCAAAACCTTGCATCGATATCACGTCGTCATTACGGGCTGAATTGCATGGTGCCGGAATCGTATTTGAGGTCGAGATGTAGATGGCCATCTTTAAAGAAATAAATGGCTGCTGCGGCGAGGTCTTTCAAGAATTTGACATCCAAAGAGTCAGGCGGACACATGGCCATGGTGCTGTGGGTCACTTGGATCGAAATGGATTGATCGGTGACAGTGTAGGCGCCTCCAGCACGATTGCAATCTGCGCGCACATTGAGAGTCCCGTCGGGTTTGAAAGTGATTGTATAATGGGCTGGATCGGCGGGCACAGCTTTCTGGTCATTGTTGTATAAGCTCTGCAGCCATTTCCATTCGGCGCCGGTTATGTCTTCTGGGTCCGGCGGTCCCCCGGCAAAAACTGCTGATTGTGAGATAATGAGGCATATGGCTACGATACCGAACAGAAGCGAGGACATAGAAGCTATCCCAAAAAAGTTTTTGAACCCGATCTCTACGTTGGGCCCTCGTTTCAACTCTCCAAAAGACTTGAGTATGTCTGCGGGTTGAAACTTGGTCCCGCCGTGACCTTGGGCCCAAATCCTTCTTTTGAGAAGGCTTCTTTTCCTTGCTTTTTGTGTCATCTTAGCAGTCTCCCTGTTGTGATTACTCGAAAAAACGTTCATTTATTTTTTGGATATAGGTCAGGTCTGCCAGTCGCTGTAGCACTTCCTTGAAATTCGGCTGAAAAGTTGAGCCAACACACAAACTTTCATTGTCTTTGCAGCCGATGCGCCCAGGCGATCCAGGCATGACCTGCAAAGTCGGGTCGAGTGACTGGACTTCAGCTCTGCATTGGGTCGTATCCGGGATGCAAAATTCATAGGAGAGCGCATGTTTTGCTTTCCCGGTTCCCAATAGACCGTAGGGGTCCAGGCGATCGAGATCGAAGGTGATTTTTTGATTGGCCTTAACCGGTGAATTCAAAATGGTACCCGGGGCCATACATTGGCCATCCGGCGCAACCCGCACGAGGCGTGATGCAATAAAGCCGGCCTCGTATTCGGCCCCGAATCCTTTGGCCGGTGGCGCGACCAGTTCGCCGCCAAGAAGCATCAGCAACTTCTGGTAAGGCGCCGCTTGTGGCAGTGCTTGGCGGTAAGCGTTGATTATCTCTTTTAAAGCGGGAGCGTCTCCCATCAACCAGAGCGCTTGCTGTCTTTCACAAGGTTGGAATGATCTTACCTCATGACCGATGGTAACCCAACCCTCAAGTAATTTCTCTGAGCTGTATTGCGGTGTGACGGCTTCCAATCTGTCGTTATTCAATATCAGGATGGACGTTCTAAGGACAGACGGTGCGGCGCTCAACGGCTCTTCCGGGAGTCGTTCTAAATAATTAATTTTGACGGCACCGTTTCCAATTACGATATTGCGGGGCACAATTCGATCGCCTATAAGGACCGCGTTTGTTCCCTGATAGCGGTGATTGACCTCGAGGGCTACGGCCACATAGTAAAAAGTTCCGCTCCCTCCGGGATCGTGTGCCAGAAGGACCGCCGCGCCCTTGTTGCCATCACCTGTCAAGTCTCCGTATACGGGCTTGCCCAATACCGTTGTTTTTATTCTGGTTGCCGAGCTGGGTGCAGCGGCTTTTGCGCTTTGCCCCTGGCTCAAGTGAAATGCGTGCCCCTCTATCAGATAGGTTGCATTCAGGGGGTCGTTTCCGAATTGGTTCACCGGCCCGGTGTCGTTGTCACCGGCGGGGACCGTGGAAACGGCTATTGCAAAAACACCTAGCAGTAGAATGATTCCGATCAGAGCATTTGGCCGTGGTTTATCCATCTCCCGTGATTATGAAATTAGAATCAGGCCAGAGATTACAAGCATTTCATCAGAGACAGTTGCAAAGGATCTTCGCAAAATGCTTGGATATTGGTATGCCATATAAGCATCTAGCTTAAGCGATAATAGGTTAGATCTGCAAGAAAAATGTCAGGAATGAAAAAGGTCAGGCTGCTGATAAAGCTTAAACGCTTTACACTTACTCTTCCATTTGCACTGGCGGCAGATGGTAATGTGCTTTTTCGGTCGATTTTTATAGTGGGGGCACAAAAGGTAGGTGCTGGTTGCTTTTTTCATGGCAGTTAACGGCGGGCCCTCAAAATTGTTTTGTGAAAATTTAGCATATTATATATCAGACAATCGAGGTAATTGTCAATATATTGTGGTAAAACCACTAATTAAGTACAACCTATTGTTTTTTGAATTGGGATATCCACCGATGCTTGTGTGTTGTTTCTCGTGGGGGCAGCGGACAGGGAGTCTTTTGCAAATGATGTTTTGACTTTCACACCATCCGGGGGCCCGATTCAAGTGCCAGGTACAATGTTCACATGGATTCTCTTGGGTATGATCAATAGGGACTGGCCAAGGACGATCTTTTGTCCGCGGATGGCGGGAAGCTTCAAGAAACCGCGGTCTTTTTTATTGATTCACAGGGAATATTTATATAAGGACGGTATAAGGTCTGAAAGCACTTGAATCGTATAACTCAGGCAATCGTTTCATGAGTGTTGTAAAGCTTGTGTTCGCTATTGCCGATTCAGGTTCCGACCGGTTTTCCAATGATGCGAAACACTTATGGGTCGATCTAAATGACAAAGAAAACAGATTCAAATACCGACAAAAGACGGCATGCACGAAAAAAATATGAGGCCGAGATTTACTTTGCCCTTAAACAGAAGCCTTATACTGCCAAGATAAAAAATCTAAGCCGCAGCGGAGCGTTGATTTTTACGGGTGGGCTGCCCAAATTAAGAACCGGCCAAGGGATCACGATTACCATTCCCTTTTCAGGCCAATCAAAGAGCGTTAAGCGCGAGGCCAAGGTCATATGGGTCAACGAGATTCTCTTTGGCATCGAGTTTAAATAGCAAGAGGTTAAACTGACGAAGAGTTTTTAGGCTTTCTTCCTAACGGGCGGGTGTAACGATTATCGCTGCGCACTTCAGGCCCGCACTGATTATACCCTTCGCAACCCGCTTGAGCGGGTCATCTCTTAACGGATGACTAGAAGTTATCTAGAAAAAAGTCTATTGGCCCAATTCTCCAGAGGCGGACGAGTCTCTGCGTTGGGTCCACGTTTCAATTCCTCGAAATACTTGAGTGTGTCTGCGGGTTGAAATTGGGTCCCGCCTTGCCGGTTCTGAGCTTGTCGAAGGGACCTTGAGCCAAGAACCTTTTTTGGAGACAACCTCATAAAACCGATTGTAATCACCACGACCGTGATTACGATACCGCTCTTGGCGTACCTCTTTCGATGCTTCGAACCCGCGCAGCGGTGCTTTTGAGCGCTTATAAGTGTTGTCAGATGACGTACCGAAACAACCAAAGATTGAGATGGACTCAATTTAAAAGGAGGCCAAAATGGCGATAAAAATTTTGATTACACGGACGGTTCCACAGGACAAAGCGCGTGAGATGTTGAATCTGTTGAGAGAAATGCGGTCTCTGGCAACAGGCCAAGGGGGGTATATTTCCGGCGAAACCCTGAAAAGCGACGACCGTCCGGATGTCTATCTGGTCATCAGTACCTGGAAGGATCCCGAAGACTGGGAAGCATGGCTGTTGAACCCTGATAGGCAGGCCCTTCAAGATAAAATCGATGCGCTTTTGGGCGGCAAAACAAACTATGAAATGTTCCAGTACAGCCTGCGGGAGTAAACGACCTTCCCCTATAGAGGGGGCTTTGGTTATCCTGTAAAGCGAGACCTTTTGTTTGACTTGAACCATCAAAGACCGACCCTCGGGTTGAAAAATGGCCCGGGGGTCGACCTTCTGGGCAGTGAGCAAAGCCTATTTCGCCAGCTTGGCTGCAATCGTGGCCACATGGCGCCCTTGAAACCGGGCACCCTCCAGCTCGTTTTCACTGGGCATCCTTTCACCCGATCCACCGGCAATGGTTGACGCGCCGTAGGGTGACCCTCCCGTAATTTCATCAAGGCGCATCTGGCCCTGGAACGCATAGGGTAGACCAACCACGACCATGCCGTGGTGCAGCAGGGTCACGTGGAAGGTCAGAATTGTTGATTCCTGTCCACCGTGTTGGGTTGCGGAGCAGGTAAAGACGCTGCCGACTTTGCCGACCAGGGCCCCGTCGGCCCACAGCTGTCCGGTCGCGTCTAAAAACTGACGCATCTGGCCGGCCATGTTACCAAACCGGGTGGGGGTACCGAAAATAATGGCATCCGCTTCTGCCAGCTCATCAACCGTTGCGAAGGGGACGTCGGCAAAGGCCTTCTGGGCATCGACAGCCCCCATTTTTTCCAACACATCGCTGGGCAGGGTTTCGGGGACCCGACGCAAAACCACCTCAGCGCCTGCAACTTCGCGGGCGCCCTCGGCAACGGCCTGCGCCATATGATGAACATGTCCATAAGTCGAGTAATATAAAACAAGTACTTTCATCGTATAAATCTCCTTATATAAAATTGTTTTAAAAAGTTATTTGGTAAGTATTTTCAATTGGATACTAATCAAATCAAAAACCAGGTGCATGCCTAAATGTTCAAAAAAACGGCTGGAGCCATAAATAATATTCCAGCGGGTACGGTCGAAATCTAAATGGGCTTCTGCCGTCAACCGGCCATCCGGCAGTACATTCAACGTCGTATCAAAGTTCAATTCCGCGCTGACACCACGCAAGGTTAGGAAACCATGAATGTCGTAATTCGGTGACGAGGTCGTAGATGAATTCGTGTTTCCTGAGATGGGATTGCCTTGGGTGATTTCATAAGTCGCTTGGGGAAACAACTCCACAAAAAAGAAATCGTCTGATTTGAGGTGTTCTTCGAGAATGGGTTGCAGCTCATCGCCCTCCAGGTTGATGTTTTTGATGGTGTGCATGTCAATGGTAAAGCGGCCGGCAATTTTCTGGTTTTGAACCGTAACCTCACCCTTGGACAGCTGAACGGTGCCAAAGTGTTTGGAGTTGGGATTACGGCCGGTCCATTCGAGGCGGCTTTCATCGAGGTCGATGGCATAGTTACCATCCAAAATCTGCAAGGGTGCCGGCGGGCTAAGGGTTGATCCGTCCCCTTCCACAGCAAACCCTTCGGCAAGCCATTGCGTGATACCCCCATCAAGGAGTGAAACGTTTGTATATCCGGCCCGAAGCAGTTTTTCAGTGGCGGTTAGGGCATTATGCGAGCGATTGCTGAAACCGTATACCACGAGCGGTGCCTCTTTTTTCGGCACCTGCGATGCAACCTGATCCAGAAAAGTGACTTCAAACACACACGCGTTTATGGCTCCCGGCAGGTGCGCTTTGGTAAAATGATCGTTTGGCAGAATGTCGAGGACGAACATGGTGCCGCTAGCGGTGTACCTTTGGTTTAGATCCTGTGCGGTCATTTTTCCTGGTTTCATCGGTTTTCTCCTTAACCCCGCGACCCGTAAGATAATCAGGCCGCTGTTGTGCCAAGTTTTTTGAGCATTACGCCGAGCTGTTCCTGTTCCTGGGAGGTGAGCGTCGAAAACACGCGATTGGTGATTTCAGCATGCCGCGGGAAAATATTCTTAATGAGGCGCGCGCCTTCCGTGGTTAAGGAAACTCTTTTATACCGCCTGTCATTGGGATCATTGGTTCGGACGACCAGGCCGCGCTTTTCAAGATTATCGATGACCATTGTCATATTACCGCTGGTTCTCAAAAGCTTGCGTCCGATGTCCTGCTGGCATAAAGGCCCCAAATGATACAAGGCTTCAACTACGCCAAACTGGCTGAAGGTCAGCTTCTCAGGTAACAGATGCTTGTGCATTTTTTCGGTTACCACACCGGTGGCCCGCATGAGCTTGACATAGGTCTTTAGCGCAAGTCTTTGATCTGAACTGAGCGTGGCTTGGTTATCCATTATTACCTCAAGCGTTAATAGTTTAATGTTAAGCTAATTAATATTAAGGTGATGTCAAGATAAAATTCTCTGTGTGATCAACAAAAGGTTTGCGATGAAATGGGTAACATCATAAAATGAAAAGTAATCTGGGCTTTTTTATGTTACAAGTAACAACGTCTGCTGATATAACCGACCTCTCGGAATTGTGTGCTCACGAATGAAACCATTTGTCCGAATCCTATCCATCTGCCTGGGGACATGCCTGATCATTCTATTGATCAGCCTGATCGCTGTGCGTGTTTATTTGGCAACGCCCCATTTTCGCAATTTCGTACTTTCTAAAATCAACTCGGCTATTTCTGGCCACATCCGTATTGATGACCACCGACTCTCACTTCTGAAGGGCTCTGTCGCTGTGTCCCACGGCTCCTTGGCCGGACCGGCGGACGCTACCTTGCTAGAATTCGAGCAGCTTTCGATGAATATAAAATGGTCAGCACTTCTGAAGCGTAAAATTGAACTCTCCTCGATCGTTTTGGCAAAACCACAGGTCGCCTTGGTACGGGCGTCAAACGGCAAGTTAACGTTGCAGCAAGCGGTAAGCACCGGGAGCCATAAAAAAACCGGCCATGACCAGGCTGACGCAACCACCGCACGGCCGCTTGCCGTCAAGATTGGGGAACTGCGAATCGATTCGGGACAATTGGTCTACACTGATCCAGAAAAGCCATTGAAAGCCGTGATAGATGACATCAATCTAGTCGGGTCGCTGGATCTCGAAACACAAGCAGCGCAGATAAAACTCGAAACCGGGAGCATCCATGTGAAGTCCGCGACGCTTGACACACAGGTCGATGAAACGCGATTGGTTGCCGCTTTAATGGGTTCCCGGTTAACGCTTTCAGATCTGCAGGCGCGCTTTAAAACAACCCAAATGCAGATTTCCGGCCACGTGGCGGATCTGTTTTTACAGCCCAAAATCGATCTCGCCTTGAAGGTCGACGGGAGTATGGCGGATCTCAAAACGCTGACCGGACTGACGCCCGCCATGACCGGGCGGATTCAAATGCAACTGAACACGCAAGGGCCGGTCAATAATCCACAGGCGAGTCTAACCTTAACCTATGGCGGCGGCCATTTAGGGATTTATCCCCTCACCGGTGCAACACTGAAAATTGATCTGGCAGATCGTTTTCTGACCATACAAGACCTGAGCGTCGATGCCGAGGCCGGGCGCCTGTCAGGCTCCGGGACCCTCGATGCCCAAAAGGCGCTTCCCGGGGGGCTGCTACCCTTTCAACTTCAAAGCGCCCTATTGGCTTATGATTTCAACCTGCGTGGGACTCAGATCGATGTTTCGAAAATCGAACCAGACCGTAACACGCTGGCCGGTGAGGCGGACGGGCGCATCCACTTGACTGGCCGCGGAATCGATCTCCGGCAATTATCCGCCAGCCTGGCAGCAGAAATTACGGTTCCGAAACTGGCCGATAAATCCATGACCGCTCCGGTCGATGTCGCCTTGTCGTGCGCGAGTCACATCGATCAGGGGAATATCCGGGTCGATCGCCTAACGATCAGCTCTGAACAACTGGCAGCAACGCTTACCACGACCGGGACCGTCGCCTTGGCGGATCGGCGTCTCAATGCCACGTTCGATGGCAATTTGCCGAACCTGGCCGGTATCCTTGAACTCGCAGGAATTGCCGGTGTGCAGGGTGGTGCGACCTTGAACGGCGACGTGTCGGGCCGCATCGCTCAACCGCATGTAAATTTGATTTTGCAAGGCGACCACCTGGCGTATGGCAATTATCGGGCAGGGTCGATTAAATGTGATGTCAGATTGGACCGGGAAGGGCGGCTACATGTGTCCCAATTTGAGCTCAGCCATCAAGAAGCAAACATCCAGGGGCAGGGCAGCGTTCAAGTTTTCGCCGACGCCTGGCAGCTGGACCCATCCATGCCCATGGCGCTCGATCTGTCGCTTGCCGCGTTAAGGCTTGAAGACTTTTGGACCCAAGCGCCTGTAAAGGGAAAATTTGACGGACACCTGCAATTGGCCGGCAGCATCCAAAAGCCGCAAGGAGAATTGTCGCTGATGGGTCGTGACATAACGACAGACGCCGGACCGGTCGGCAATGCTGAGCTTCAGGTAAGGCTGGAAGACGGCCTCTGTAAGGTCGAAAAACTTGACATTACCCGTGAAAAAACGGCTCTTCGCCTGGCCGGCCAGGTGCAGGTGTTAGATCCGGCGTCATCCCAGGTGCTCGCAAGCCCGGAATTCGAATTGTATGTCGAAGGCAAGCAAATCGAGGTGTCCGACTTCACCGACCAGGCGAGCGCTACGATCGACCTGCACGCACAGCTCAAAGGAAAGGTTTCCGATCCTACCGGAACCTTCGCGCTGCGGGCCGCCAAGGTCGTGTTCAAAGGGCAATCCCTGGATAGCATTGAATTAGATGGTGCGGTTCAAGACCGCAAAATCAGTCTGGCTCCCCTGCGAATTCGCAGTCAAAAAGGCGACGAGATCACCGCCCAGGGGTGGCTTGCCTTCGATCAGTCCTTTGAACTGGCCATTGGGTCGGATCGCTGGCCATTGGCCCAAATCGAGTTGCTCAAAGATGTGGGTGAGGTGGCCGGTGAACTACGATTTGATTTTGCGGGCACTGGAACTTTGAACGCTCCGGTCATCGATGGTGATGTGCAGATCGCAGGTTTCGCTCTGAACCAGCAACCGTTTAAAGATATCAGCATTAACTTCGCCTTTCGGGATCAGCGCGCCCAATTGCACGCAACGCAGGCCTTTGATTTGGATGCAGCCTATGCCCTTGACAGTGGCGATTTTACGGTGGCCGCTGTTTTCGACCAGACGCAGCTGAAACCCTACTTTGCCGTGACCGGCCAGGCAGGTCTTGCCGGCACGGTGACTGGATCGGTCAAGGCTCACGGCAATACCAACCGTCTTAAACAAGCGACAGGGCAGGTGAATCTGGCGTCTTTGGAAGTTATTTATGGCGCCGAGAAGCTGCTCAGCACCCAAAACCTGCAGGCTGAACTAAAGGATAATCGTTTCGTGCTGACGGAAAGCACCTGGTCTATTTTAGAGCAAGGTCGTCTGACACTTGTGGGCAAGGGTGCCTTTGATGGTTCGATCAATCTGTCGATCGACGGGTCCGTCCCCTTGAAGTCGGCAAATCCATTTTTTGCGTCGGTCGATGATTTGGGGGGACAGGTCGTTGTGCGCGCGATGGTTGCAGGTGAAACCACCCATCCGTCAATCGATGCCCAAGTCCAACTCGAGGATATCGCCGTTACCCTGCCGATCGTTTTGCAGCGGCTGCATCATATGAACGGCAGCATTCAAGTGGTTGATTCAAAGGTGACGTTTAGGGATGTTGCCGGCCAGATCGGCAAGGGGCGTTTTGACCTTTCCGGAACACTCGGCTTGGCCAAATGGCAACCGGATAACGTGGATCTGGTATTCAACGCCTATCAAATACCCGTCGAAATCCCCGATACCATGAACCTTGTATTGAACAGCAGCCTGTCTTTTAAAGGTGACAGCGAAAACGCCTTTGCAGCAGGTGAAATCGTGTTGCTGGATGGGCTTTATTTCAAAGACGTCAATCTCATCCCGTTAAGAGGTTTTACGACGGTTAAAAGAGAGGCCCTGCCAGCTGCACCCAGGGCCGCCAGCCCCTATTTCGGCCACACGGCCCTGGATGTTTCGGTCAAGCGCCGCCGGCCGCTGGTGGTCGATAACAATGTGGCCTACCTTGAAATC
This sequence comes from uncultured delta proteobacterium, assembly GCA_963802265.1. Lineage (GTDB taxonomy): Bacteria > Desulfobacterota > Desulfobacteria > Desulfobacterales > CAWDIC01 > CAWDIC01. The sequence continues at coordinate 152,296 of CAWDIC010000001.1, read as the reverse complement.
AGTCCGGATCTGCGATTGCAGGGAACGTTCAACAATCCCGCGTTAAGCGGTCGCGCTAAGGTTGAGACCGGTGAGATATACTATACGGGCAAAACGTTCGTGGTCAAAAGAGGGATTGTCGATTTTTTGAATCCCTACAAAATCGAACCGACCCTGGACATTCAAAGCGATGTCGAAGTCCGCAACTGGTTGATCACCCTTTTGGTATCGGGGACTTTGGAAGACCTGAAGGTCGCGTTGTCATCCGATCCACCGGAACAGAAAGCAGACATCCTCTCTTTGCTGGTGGCCGGTAAAACGTCGGCCGAAATGAGAGGCGGCAGCGGTGGGTCCAGCCAGTCGGCTAAGCAGATGATGGCCCAACTCGTGGCATCCACTTTCGGTGAAGATATCAAAGGTGCCACGGGGATCGACTATTTGGAAGTGACAACGGCGGACGATCAAGCCGATGGAGAGGCGGGCGTGATTAAGGTCACAATCGGTAAAAAGCTGACCGAGCGCATGACCGTCAAATATGCGGTTTCATCAAAACAGGGCGAAACTGTTCGAAGCACCATATCGGAATACCAGCTCATGGACAGCTTTTTGGTCAGCGGCTTTCAGGATACCAAAGGGATTTATGGCGGTGAGCTGGTGTTCAGGATCGAGTTCAGATAATGGCTAGCAACGCATCAATCGGCTTGCATTCATTTAGAAGCCATCGCAACGACATGCTTAAGACGGCTTGGATCGTTATGGTGTGGGTCGTCTTATCGGTTTTTTGGGGAAGTGTTGCAGGGCTGGCGGCACCGCCAACGGTTACACCTGTTCCCCATACGGGAACCGACCCGGACCGGATCGCTCAAATCGTCATCGAGATCGACGATCCTTGGAAAAAGGGCCCGGATTGGGTGCACATGGCCCGTTCCTTGGTTTATCTAAACGAAGGTGAGCAATTTTCGGCCGATCTGCTTCAAAAAAGCCTTGCGGCGTTGAAACTTAGCGTCAAATTTCGGGACATAAAGGCGGCGTCCAAGCAAATTCCGCAGGGGATGCAGCTGATTTTCACGCTCAAGCCTTTTCATCTGATCAAAAAGCTCCGCGTTCAGGATAATTATCCCATTTTTGAGTACAATATTCGCAATGTCATGACGGTCCAAGTGGGCGAGGTCTATAATGAAGAAGAGATCGAGAGGCAGAAAAAGATCATTGCCAAGCTATATCGGGAAGGTGGATTTATCGACCCGGTGATCCATATCGAGGCCGTCCAGGATCAGCGTGACGGCAATTACATTTTGAATATAAAGGTTGCAAAAGGGGCTTATTATACCCTCAACCGGTTGCTGTTTCAGGGTAACCGTGCCTTTTCCGATCAAACGCTGCTGCCGAAAATGAAAATTTGGCGTGGCTCAGTCTTGAGCGCTCAAACGCAACGATTTTCGCCCCGCATCCTTGAGCAGGATATCAAAAAACTGGTCGCGTTCTATCGCGCCCAACAATATCCGGAGATCGAAATCGAACAGACGGTTGATCGGCAACCGCCTGCGACAAAAGTGATCGTCAACCTTACGGTTACCGAAGGTCCCCGCTACGAGGTGCGCTTCGAGGGGAATAAAGCCTTTTCAGATTTCCGCTTGCGTAAACAAAACGTTATTTTTAAATCGGGCAATGTGCGTGATGCGGGATTACGCAAAACCGTGCGCAACCTTCGCCGGTTTTATCGGGAGGCCGGATTTTTAGAGGCAACCATCCGGGCGGTCGATGAGCCCTCGGAAGGCGCCCAAGGCGATACGCGCCGTATACGTATCGATATCAGCGAGGGGCCGCAAACCATCGTGGAATCAGTTCATATCGGAGGCAACCGCACTTTTGACGACAAGCGGATCAGCAAACAAATGTTAACCCGTCCGCCCGGCCTTTTTGGTAAAAGACCTTATGTCCCTGAAACCCTGGACGAAGATATTTTTATGATCAAGGCTTTGTATGCCGGACAGGGCTTTTTGGAAGCAGCGGTGACTGCTGACATCGAAATGAATCCGGATAACACCCGTGCGCAGATCAGACTGGACATCGATGAGGGTGTGCAAACCAGAGTGACATCGATCGGCTTTGCCGGTCAGATTCCCATTGCCGAGCAAACACTCCGCCAGGCGATCGTGTTGAAGGTCGGCGATCCCTTCGATCAATCCAAAATGCAGGCCGATGCCGACATCCTGTCGGCCCTGGTCTCAGAAGCCGGGTACCCACACGTTAATCTGTCGGCTGAGACCGAATTTAGTTCCGACCGAACCGGGGTGCATCTCAAGTATGCGGTTGCGCCCGGAAAATATATCGAGATGGGCGAGGTCTTTTTCACCGGCAATTTCCGAACCAAAAAAAGTTTGCTGGCCAGGGTTCACGGGCTCACACCGGGCGAGCCGTTTTCCTTGCAAAAGACCCTTAAGGCGCAAAAAGAAATTAGGGACATGGGTGTTTTCGATTCGGTTCAACTGATCACCATCGGTTTGAAGGAACAAACTGAAACAGTTCATTTCATGGTCGATCTTGAGGAGAAAAAGCCGTACTTTTATGAAGTCGGAGTCGGCTATCAAAGTGACCGAGGGGTTTTTGCGCGTGCCAAAGCCGGCGATCGCAATCTCTGGGGGCTTAACAAGGACTTCTGGGTGAGTGGGGAGATCAGCGAAATCGGATATAAGGCCGAAACCGCGATTCGGGAGCCGCGTCTTTGGGGATCCAAGATTGAAATGACGGTGAGTGCTTTTGCCGAAGAGACGCAAGAATTCAATCAGACCTTCGGAACCCAGGTGCTGGGCACGGCGGTCAATTTTGCGCGTCCCCTGACAGATCTTATCGATGCGGGGTTGGGATTTAGATTCGAGCAACGGAAACAGTTTGAAGTTGAAGGGAATCAAACGGAGGAAGCGGACTTAGAGCCCCGCAGTAACCTGGTGATAACACCTTTTGTTACCTATGATACCCGCGACTCGTTTGTCAGGCCGCGCCAGGGTCATTTTTCAGAGCTCAAGGTGAACCTTTCCAAGGGCATCAAAAATTCTACCGACGATTTTACAAAATACCGCCTCGACCTCCGGTATTTTACGACCCCGATCAAACGCTTGACCCTGGCTTTGATGGGACGTGCCGGGACCATCCGACCGTTTGGCAGTAACAGAACCATTCCGCAGGATCAGCTTTTCTACCTGGGCGGTATCAACTCTGTCCGCGGGTATGATGAAAATTTGTTGTCCTTTGACGCCAAAGGTGACCCGGTTGGTGGAAAAAGTGCCATCAACAGCAGCATCGAAGGCCGAATCGACATCGGCTACAATTTCGAACTGACCCCCTTTTTCGATACCGGCAGTGTGATTCAAGATCCGGATTTCAGTGATGTCGTGTTGCGCTCTTCTTTCGGAATGGGATTGCTTTATCAAACCCTTATCGGCCCGATCGGCATTTTTTACGGCTGGAAAATTGACCCCCGGCCGGAAGAGGCACCCGGCCAGTGGCATTTTACGATCGGTTATACCTTCTAACTCAATTGGGGTAGGCGAGGCCTATTATGAAAAAAGGAATTTTAATCATATTGGCAATCCTCTTCTTGGCCGTTGGGGCCTGGGTTGTGGAACTCCTTTGGTCTGCCGGGCAGTTCAGGACCGTGACGCCGCATTTCAGCGGTCGGTATCGTACGGTCAGTGGATTGATCGGCGTAGAGGATATCACAATCCATCCTGAATCCGGGATTGCTTACCTGTCAGCCTGTGACCGCCGGGCCGTGGCAAGCGGCAACCCTGGCCGAGGGGCTTTGTACGCCTATGATTTGAACGCGGCTGTGCCCGAATTGATCAACCTGACCCCGGATGCAGATGCGGATTTTCAGCCTCACGGGATCAGTTTGTATGTTACGGCCAGCGGGCCGGACGCCCTGTTTGTCATCAATCATCAGGGCGCGCTGAATCGGATCGAGATTTACGACTTGGAAAACGAAACCCTGAAGTTGCGTCAGACCTTGACCGATCCGAGTCTGGTTTCGCCCAATGACCTGGCGGCGATCGGTCCCGATCAGTGTTACGTCACCAACGACCACCGCCATGTCACGGGTATGGCCCGTTTGATCGAGGAATACGGCCGCCGGCGCCTCGCCAATGCTGTATTTTACGATGGAAAGCGGTTTTCCGAGGCTGTATCGGGCATCGGCTATGCCAACGGCATCAACCTCAGCCGGGATGGCCGCACGCTGTATCTGGCGGCCACAACGGAACGATCACTACACGTCTACGATCGCAATCCGGATACAAACCAATTGACGTTAAGGGAAAAATTGCCGCTTCAAACCGGGGTTGACAACATCGAAATCGATCAGGAAGGTGGCTTGTGGATCGGGGCACACCCTAAACTGTTGAGCTTTGTTAAACATGCCCAGGATCCATCCCTTATATCGCCATCACAGGTGTTGCGCCTGACGTTTCTTGCCGGTGGTGGATACGTTGTAGAGGAAGTGTTTGCAGACCGCGGTGAGGCGCTGTCGGCCTCGAGTGTCGCCGCTGTCTTGGGCCAGAGAATGCTGATTGGTGCGGTTTTCGACCCCAAGATTCTGGATTGCCATATAATCCCCCACCGGGAAACGGATAATGTGATAGGTTATGGCTATCAATAGACTGTCAATGCGCTCATATTGCATCCATCCATATCTGCGTTAAGTTATATGTCAAATGAAATCAAACGAAAAAATAAGCAAACACACTTAGGAGGTGTACGATGAGCAACAAATCAGATTACTTCGAGAGCGACAAAGAACGGGAAGAAGGCCATGTGGATACACGTTCAAAAAATTTTGAGTGTGACAAACCGGACGAGCGTTTGGGATGTGACATGGGAATTGATGTGGCCGGGTAACCGAATTAGATAACGGCAGAGTCTTGGATAATCAGAGGCAAATAATTTAATCATTAAAATATGTGAGGTGCTATTATGACGAATACCAAAGAAGAAAGCTATGTGGAAAGTGAGAAAGATCGCGAAGAAGGTCATACAGACACGCGTTCCAAGAATTTTGAATGTGAGACTCCGGACAAAAACCTGGGATGTGATCCGGGGATTGATGTGGCCGGCTAATTGAGTGTCCATTGAGGATCGATCAGTCGATACTCAGAAAAAACCGACATAAGTTAAAAAAAGGCAGGGCCTCTTCGAGGCTCTGCCTTTTTTACGAAGATCAATAAAAAAATCATTGCCTTCGGCGATGTTAATATAGATAGGGAGGATTCCATGATGACAACGAATCAGGATACAAAAGCGCTTTTCAGCGAAGGTATGAATGCGTTTGTAAACGCCGATTACGAAAAAAGCACGGAATTACTGACCAAGGTGCTTGAACACGAACCAGATCACAAACTGGCCCGGATCGGTCGGGGGTCGGCCTATCTTAAATTGGAGCGACTCAGTGAAGCGCGGGTGGATTTTGATCATGCGGTTGCAATCGACGAGAGTTATGCGCGTGCTTTTCACCTGCGAGGACTGGTCTTGGAGAAACTGGGTGATGATGCCGCCGCACTTGACGATTTCAATCGAGCGGTTACTCTCAACCCGGAATACGGAGCAGCCTTCTATAGCCGATCGGCCTTGCATGCCAAAATGTCCAATGAAGACGAAGCGCTGGCGGACATGCAGATGGCAACCCACTTGGGGCGGGTCAATCTAGAAACGTATATGAACGAGTCGAATGTATGGCACTCCCAGCAAATGCGGGTCGAAGATGCCATCGAAACCGAACTGGCGCGCTAATTGATCTTATTTATGGACAAACAATAAGATTGCCTTTAACAGGGAGGCGCTGTGGCTGATTTGCCGATACGCTTCAGACTTGGTCAATAATCGGTTTTCAATTTCCAGAGTCTGTCCCAGGTTTAGGGACAAATTGGCAACTCGGGCCACTTCCCGGATCAAGTCCTCTTCGGAAGCGATGTCAATCTTATACAGCTTTATTTTTGTCAGGTTGGCAAGCACTTCGCCGTTGAGAACACCGTCAGTTGACCGGTGATGCTTGCGGTTATAAGCGTTATAAAGCGTGTTGTGAAGCGGCTGGGAAAGATCGCCCACATAGTGTGCACAAAAACCCAAATGATACGCGGCGTAACGGCCGTTGCGAACCGCTTGCTTGTATTGGCGAAGCGAGGCGATAATGGCTCCGTATAGATGACCGTCTTGATCATGAGGGTCATTATAAAGCGCTATCTGATCTAGCACCCTCTGGCGGTTAACAACCGTGCCTGGCGGCGTGTAGGCGTAGTGATTGCGCTGCTCGATCGCCCCGGCCTTGACTTTGGCCATGTCAGCCCCGACAGCAAGATGCCAGTGATCGTAACCAGCCGCCTGGGCGATGGCAAGGTGCACTTCATCATGCCAGGCTTTTGCCGGCCAGGGAATAAGCACCCAAAAGGCCAGGCTGAGCAGAGCGGCCAGATATTTTATCAAACCGGGCAAAACGCTTTTATTTTTTCTTGGTCTTCTTTTTTTTGGGACGGCGGGCGCCGTTCGTGCCACGCCAGATTTTACCCCGCTTTGAGCGCCGATCTCCTTTACCCATTCCAATCCCTCCTGCAATTCCTGATAACTTATAGTGGATGGCAAAATAATATTCCGACAGGGTGCCTCTCATGCTTGGGCACTATCGGAACATATGTATGACAGGGGCTATAAAATCACCGTAACAGGAAACAATGCATCTGCCAAGGTATAATATAATCACTGAGTTGGGTGTGAGACCTTTGACCCGCGGCTTAAAAAGCGCTTGACAAATATTAGTATGAATAATAAAAAATTATTTTTATAGTATAACTGAAATATCGGCTTGTTCGATTATCGAGACTTCAAACAGCAAGCCGATGAAACACCGCACATCTGGGTCACCCCTGCACAAAGGCGTGTAAGGCTGATCCCTATAATTTTGACAAAGGCGTCTGATCCTGTCATGGGATGGCGCCTTTTTGTTTTATAAAGCCGGTGTTAGACAATGAGAAAAAGGGGAAACTTGAGGTCACCCGCTGTCCAGGGGGGTGCTTACCAATCATAGAACAGGCAACAAAAAGGAGCACAAAAATGAGAATTGCAAAGCAAAACGATGCGTTGGGAACCGCTAACCGGGGCAACCCCTGTGAGTCCAGCCTCTGTACCCTGTGCCGGGCCGATTGCAAGGGCAAGTGCGAAACCTGGCTGTCGAGTCTGGTCGGACGTAAACTGCTATACCCCAGAAGTTACGGCATCGTGACCGCTGGCGCCAATAACACCACCCATGTTGGTGTGTCTTACAATTCACTTCGCATTCAAGGCTACGCCTATGGCGCCCATGGCTTGGCCGAAGGCATGAGCAATGATCCGGACGACTGTATTTTCCCCAATGTTTCATTGGCAACCGAATTTGGCAATGAAATTAAAACCAAGATCCGCATACCGCTGATGACCGGGGCGCTGGGCTCGACCTTCGTGGCCCAGAAGTATTGGGATTCCTTTGCCATCGGTGGTGCGCTGGCCGGTATTCCGGTAGTCATCGGCGAAAACGTCGTCGGGGTGGACCGTGAATCAGAAATTGGCCCTGGCGAGACCCGGAAGGGTAAAATCACAAAAGCGCCGGAGCTCGAGCGGCGTATTGATGGCTACTTGCGCTATTTTGACGGTTACGGGGCTATTATTGTGCAGCTCAATGTCGAAGATACCCGCAACGGCGTCGCCGAATTTGTGGCCGATAAATATGGTGACAAAGTCATCATTGAATTGAAATGGGGTCAAGGCGCCAAAGATATCGGCGGTGAAATTCAGGTGACGAGTCTCGATTACGCTTTGTTTCTAAAAAATCGGGGGTATATGGTCGATCCGGATCCGTCTCTGCCCGAAGTACAAGAGGCCTTTAAAAACGAGGCAATCAAGTCTTTTGCGCGCCACAGCCGTTTGGGAGGCACCAACCTAGATACGGTCGCTCAGGTTCGCCAGGACTTTATGGCATCGGTTGACTATCTGCGGAGCCTCGGGTTCAAACGTGTCACGCTGAAAACCGGTTCTTATGGCATGGAAGAATTGGCCATGGCCATCAAGTTTGCCACGGATGCCAAACTCGATCTGCTGACCATTGATGGGTCCGGCGGTGGGACCGGTATGAGCCCCTGGAACATGATGCAGAGCTGGGGCGTGCCGTCGATCAACCTGCATGCCAAGGCCTACGAGTATGCCAGCATTCTGGCAGCCAAGGGCCAAAAAGTGGTCGACATGTCGTTTGCCGGTGGATTCGCACTGGAAGACAGCATTTTCAAGGGGTTGGCCCTGGGTGCGCCGTTTACCAAGCTTATCTGTATGGGCCGGGCGATCATGATCCCCGGATTTGTGGGATCCAATATCGAAGGGGCCCTCAAGCCCGAAAGAAAAGGTGAGGTCAACGGACACTGGGCGGAATTGCCCAAAACCGTTAGAGAGGTGGGTAACAGTGCCAAAGAAATTTTTGCCAACTACTTTGATGTTGAGAAGAAAGTGGGTAAAGATGAGATGAAGAACATCCCCTACGGCGCCATCGCGTTCATCACCATGGCCGACAAGCTGGCTTGTGGACTGCAACAGCTATTGGCAGGGGCCCGTAAATTTAATCTGCAACAGATCACGCGCAACGACATTTTTTCCGGCAACCGCGAAACGGCCCGGGAAACCGGCATCACCCATGTTGCTGACGCCAATGACGAAAGCGCCAAAAAAATTCTTAACTCCTATTAAAATCGTATGACGATTTTAGGGAAGGCTGTCAGGACGTTGGTCCTGATAGCCTTTTTTATTTGGCTTTGATCCAGAGAAGTTTGACCGGTTCGGGTCCCGGGTTTTTCCAGGACTGAGGCACCTCTGAAAAAAGGCAGATGGTATCTCCCTGCGTGGCTGTAAAAGTGCCTTGCTTCATATGGAGCGCTAATTTACCATCCAGCACATAACCGATCTCCTGGCCTCTGTGAAAGAAAAAGTGTGACGGTAACTTGGCACCGGGTGGGATTTCGATCAGATAGGGTTCGAATTTGGCGTCCGGCCGCATGGGGATGAGCAGTTTGGCGTTAATAGCCTCCTTGGTCGTGTTGGCCAAGTGAACATCGATCGCCTCAGAACCGGGAAACACGATCTGATCCATTTCGGCATCGGCTCCCTGGAAAAAAAGCTGCAGATCGACTAGGAGCACTTCCGATATTTTAATAAGTGCCGGTAATGAAGGAAAGATAAGATTACTTTCGATCTGCGAGATGGTGCTGGGTGTGACACCGATAAGCTTGGCCAGTTGCGTCTGAGAGAGGCCCTGCAGCGTTCGCAACTCTTTGAGCCGGGCACCGATCTCAAGGCGACTGGTGGTTCGCTTGTCAGATTCAAACGTAATCGTAAGGCCTTTATTCCAATAATCGATCGGCTTGTTCAGAAGGTCATGTTCCCGTTTGTCAGCCTTCAAGACCGTCAAAGAAGATTTGCCTCGTTTTAAGGAAAGATCGATGGCAACCTGGGTGATTTTATTCAGGTGGGCTTTGAGACGGGTCGAATGGGCCTCTTTTTCGATAATCCAGTAAGCGATCGTGTTCAGTTCGTACAGCCGCGGACAGGCGTGCGAATAAAACTTTAAAACTTGCTCTTCGTCGCCCCATAATTCCTGCATGCCGGTAAGGCTGTCAAAGATAAAACGAACGTCACCGGACATTGTTTTTTGGAGCCCGTAAAAGACGCTGGATACGTGATCCGGATTGTGAGGTTCGCCGATGCGAACTATTTGGCAGGTGGGTTGGGCGGTCTTGTGCTTATAAAAAGCTTCGAAAATATCGGTATTTTGGCCTTTCCCACTTGTAAAGCAGTCAAGGATTGTTAATAAGTTGTAGTCGGCCAAGGGTCCCAGTTTTTCCAGCATACTTTTGGGGCTGTGGTCGAAGTTAACATAGATGAGGGCTTTCTTCTGATCTATGGATATTTTTAGCAGGTTCAAGCAGAAGACCGATGCCAGGCTGCCGGCGTCATCATACCAGACCACGTTGTCGCCGATGATGATACCGCCGCCCAAGAGGGTATCGAACCGGTGGTTGCCGGAGCTTACGATTCTGTTCTTAGAAACCATGTTCAATGAGGTCCTTTATAATAATATCGTGTAATGACTTTATCGAATGCGGCTGTGTCGTTCCGAAGCGAGAGGTTGATCCGCTCTTTGGCGGGCTAAAATTCGTGCCCTGGTAGGAATCTACAGGGTCTTCAAATTCCGCATCTGCGGACATGATAGATTGAGCCGCAAAGAATTGTCAAGCCATGCAAACCCAATCCAGATGGTTTTCATACACCTGCCTGCTGGCAGCCATGTTTTTGTGGGCCGGCTCCTTTATCGCCCTTAAAGTTGCGCTGCGGAGTTATGACCCCATGGTTATTATCTTCAGCCGCATGGCCTTGGCCAGCTTCTGCTTTCTTTTTTTTCCTCGGCCGTTCCGACGGGTTCAATATCAACCGGGTGATCTGAAATACATACTGTTTATGGGTTTATGTGAACCTTGTCTGTATTTCCTTTTCGAAATCAAAGCCCTGGAAAACACCTCGGCATCGCAGGCAGGTGTTATCGCCGCTGTTTTGCCTTTGCTGGTGGCTGTCGCGGCGTACCTCTTTATAAAAGAGCGCATCACCCGGAGGACGATTGCTGGATTCATTCTGGCGATTCTGGGATCGATCTGGCTGAGCCTGTCTGGTCAAGCAACGGCCCAGTCACCGAACCCCCTGCTGGGTAATGCTTTGGAGTTTGGCGCGATGGTCTGTGCGACGGGCTACATCGTGACCTTAAAACGGCTCACTTCGAGCCTTTCGCCCTGGTTTCTGACCGCCGTTCAAGCGGTTATCGGTTTTGGGTTTTATCTGCCCTTGCTGCTGCTGCCGTCAACAACCCTACCGACTCATTTCGACCCCGGGGCCGTCATGGCGATTGTCTATCTGGGAACCTTCGTGACTTTAGGCGCTTATGGCTTGTATAATTTCGGTGTCAGTCGTATTCCGGTCAGTCAGGCGTCGGCCTTTATAAACCTGATTCCGGTGTTTACCATTTTTTTGGCCTGGGCCATATTGAAAGAACAATTGACTTTGCAGCAGTATGTCGCTGTGGCCATTATCTTGATCGGTGTGACGTATAGCCAGGAGAAACCAACCAACTAGTCTACATTCACGAATGGTTCTTTTACATGATTTCGGCGTTGGGCGCCATGCTTGGGTCGGAAGTTGCGGAGCGCATCAAAATTTAATTTTCAGGGCGCGGGGCAGGACGGCAAAACTGAAATGATCGTCTTTCCAGCCCAGATTGCCATCGATCTGCAATAACAGGGCCCGATCCAGCTGGACCGTCAATTGCCGGCCTGACAGGTAACGACCGCTTCGATTTCCAATGGTAAAGGATGAAAGCCCGCCCCACAGGGCCGATAGGAGCGTTGCATCGATGCAGCGCAGGTGCAGGCGCGCATCATTGAATTGCGCCTCAGGCATGACGTGCATGCCAAAACCATAATACGGCTGTTTGACAACCATTAAACTGAGCAGCTTTGGTACCTTCAGCTGAGTGCCGTCAATCACAAGGGTGGCAACGGGGTATTGATAATCCCTAAAAAAGGCCATCCAAGCAGCCCAAAAATAAGAATGCAGGCCCGTTCGCGCGGCGGAGCGGCGTTGACGGATACGGTCAAGAATCGCGGCGTCGATGCCAACGGATGCCATAAAGGCCCGCGCTTTGTTGTTGCAGCGGATCAGATCGTAGGCATGGATCGACCCGTCCCGAATTCGTTTGGCACCGTGCAACAAAGGCCCTCGCATATGAAGCGAATAGGCCAAGGCGTTGCCGGTGCCCAGCGGCAGGTAGGCAATCGGATGGCGGGCGGTATCAACAGCATTGATGACGTCCGAAACGGATCCGTCGCCGCCGGCAACCACGAGAATATCACAGTGCTCGGCCAATTCACGGGCACAGCGCATGAATTCATCACGGGTATTAGTATCCAGCCCGTGTATGGATGCATTCAAAAGGGCGGCCGCCCCGGACAACTCGGTTCGTTTGCGGTCAACCGACAGGCGACCGGCACGGGGGTTGGCAAGAATGGCGTAATGCACAGTTTGACCGTTTTAAGATGATGTTGTAACGTTTAGCCCATGTTTGAATCGTTTGTGGACGAAGACTGTCATGGATCCATAAAAAGGAGTATAGCATGGAAGACCAGAACTTCAAAGCAATGGTGGTGGTGGAGAGCGCAGAGGGCCAGTTTACGCGCAGTATTACCGATCGAACGGTCGCTATGCTGCCGGAGGGCGATGTCCTCGTAAAAGTCGATTATTCTTCTCTGAATTACAAGGACGCGCTTTCGGCATCCGGCAACAAAGGTGTTACGCGACGTTATCCCCACACGCCCGGAATCGATGCCGCCGGGTTGGTAGCGGAAAGCGGAAGCCCGGATTTCAAGCCGGGTGATGCGGTCATTGTAACCAGTTATGACTTGGGAATGAACACCTCCGGTGGTTTTGGAGGGTACATTCGGGTGCCGGCGGGCTGGGTTGTCCCATTGCCGGAAAATCTGAATTTGCATGAAAGCATGGTTTACGGAACCGCCGGATTTACGGCCGGCCTATCAATTTATGAAATGCTGGCCAACGGGGTTGGCCCGGATCAGGGTCCTATCCTGGTAACAGGCGCTTCTGGGGGCGTCGGCAGTCTGGCTGTTGCGATGCTGGTTCAGGCCGGTTATCAAGTCGCTGCGGTCAGCGGTAAGACTGAAGGAAAGCCATTTTTGCAGGCGCTCGGTGTCGAAGAAATTATCACGCGCGAGGAGGCCTGCGATACCAGCGGAAGGCCTTTTCTAAAAGGACGCTGGGCCGGGGTGATCGATACGGTCGGGGGCGATATTCTGGCGACGGCCATCAAATCGACTTTACCGCATGGCACGGTTACATGCTGCGGTAACGTGGCAGGCCCTGAACTGAACACCACCGTTTTCCCATTTATTTTAAGGGGTGTCAGCCTGCTGGGTATCGATTCGCAAAATTGTCCCATGGAGCTTCGGCGCCAAATCTGGCAGAAGCTGGCCGGTGAATGGAAGCTGAAGACCTTGGATCGCTTGGCCATGACAAGTTCTCTGGAAGCGCTCGATCGTCACATCGAACTGATTTTGAAGGGGCAGCAAAAAGGACGTGTGGTGGTAAACCTGGTTTCTTAGGTCATGTTAGATCCACCACGCCGGCGATCCGATCGATTGCCGTTTGTACGAACGCGTCATCTGTCAGTGTCAGCTCGATTGCACCCTGAGGGCAAATAGCCACACAGCGGCCGCAGCCGCGACAGCGGTCGTCGATTACGGCATGATCGCCGTTGAGGTGCAGGGCATCCACAAAACAGACGGCCTGTGTGCACGTCCCGCAGCCCTGACAGCGATCGGTAACCGCGACCTGCACGCCCGGCATGCGGGTAACTTTCGTTTCAATGCGGGGGGCGAGCTCCGGCAAGATGCGCCAGAGGCAGCAACACGGGCAGCAGTTGCAAATGGTAAGCAGTTTTTCGTTGGGGCCGACGTTGAGCCAGACCGTATCCAGCTTGTTGCGACCGATCAGGTGGACCAGGCCGGCTTCACGGCAGCGCGTAACATGTTCAAGGGCTTCATCCTGGTTAATCCTGCGGCCGAAGCGAGGATTGATATCCATCGCCGCCCGACCCAGAAACAGGCACCCCAGTTCCAGTGGATAGTCCTGGCAACCGGAGGATTCGCGGCAGATGCAAAAATCCATGCGCCAGAGGTAGGTGGTCGAACAAATAAAATGGTCCACCACCTGGGACGGGATAACGATGCTGTCAGGTTTTGCTAAGGTTTGTTCGATCGGGATAACACGATCGCGTGGCAGGAACATGATCTTGTCGTTTTCAAACAGGGCCCACTCGATTAGCCGGCCGATACCTGCTAACTTGGTCAACCGCGACAGCCGATAGCGCTGGTCGAACGTCCGGTTGATTAATTTTCGAACCCAATAGGGACTCGCCATTTTTACTCGCTAATGATTCTAATCGTCATGTTTATTCCTTTCCTCCAACCATCGGCTGGCCCAACCATAACCCAGTTCAGCGGCCTTTTCGATGTCCGCCAGCCCTTGGTCCGCTTGACCGATGTTAAGGCGGGCCTTGCCTCGGAAAAAATACGGTTTGGCAAAGTCGGCGGCTAAACCGATCGCGATATTAAAGTCTTTTATCGCCCGGCGGGTTTCTTTTGCCGCTTGGGTACAGGCGGATATCAAAAGGAGACAGGCCGAGATCGTAATCAGGTCTACATACTTAAAGCGTCGATCCATGTCCTTGCTTCCTTCCTATTAAAAATGAGGTGTCATAAGATCGGTGCACGATTTTACTCGGGGACGCTTGTTTTCGATTGAAGTTTTTTTACTGCAAACAGCAGAAACAGGGCCACGCCGCCCAGGAAGACCCAGGGAAACCACTGCAGCGAGGCGATGAAAAGCAGGTTTTCCAGGGCTGGCTGACCGGTATCAGGATGCAGCGCGGTAACCTGCGGGCGCAAAAAAGCCAAAAGGGCCGAATACAAGAGTCCTACCAATCCGTAGGAAAGATTCAATGAAAGTCCTTTGAAACTCAAGACGGTTGCCCGTTGATTCGAGGCGGTAATCTGATTCAAGTAATAGCTGACAAAAAAGCCCGTCATCTGCATGGCGGCAAACAGCATCACAACGGGGATCACCCCGGCAATCGGCACAAAGGGTGTCATCCCGAACAAACCCAAAAGCGTCAGCACGACAACGGTCATGAGATTGAACAGTGGTGACCGTTTGTCGGTCATGCGCATGGCGACGCGCGGGATAATAAGACCGATCCCGGCAATTCCTGAACCGATAATCCCAAAGAGTGCTTCGGGTATGTCGATCAAGCGATAGTATTGACTCGACAAGGTGATGACCATGCGAACAATACCATCAAAAAGAAAACCGGCGGCAATGATGACGATGGCAAAGGGTGTCTGCAAAATCCACCGGCCGGTGTCCAAGGTCTGGGTCACAATTTCTTTAACCGATTGGCGGCACTGCTGGAACGGTTCGCAGGCATCGTCGTCGGCCGGCCTCTTTTCCTCCATTTTTAAACTGACGATGAGGGACAGGACGGCCATAAAAAGCGTCAGCAGGGCTGGAATTCGAATGGTTAAATCACGATTGAAAGGGATTGTCAGTCCGACCCACTCTGCGGCTTGTCGCATGAAGCGCGGGTCATAAACCGCAGCGCCAATGCTCATGGCCAAAATGAACACCATGGCCTGCAAGCGCATTTGCAGGGCCAGGACCTTGTTCCATTCGCTTTCGAGGCCGGCGTGTTTCAAGGCATCGTAGGCAATGGCTTCATCGGCGCCACTGGCCGCTGCTTCAGCGGTACCGCTCAATACCCGATTGGCTATGAAAATGGCCAGCAGCAGGGTCGGATGACCTTTAGGCGCCAAACAGATCAACAGCATCTCGAAAATCATCAGAGAACTGGCGCTGATGACCAGGTTGCGTCGGCCCCAGATATCGGCCAAAGCGCCGGACGGTACTTCCATGAGTACAATCGTTGCCGCCCAGACGGCGTTTAAGAATGCGAATTGCGCGACCGTCAGCCCAAAGTCGAGAAACATGATGGTAAAGACCGGGTAATAGAACCGCGCATTAAAAAAAAGCCGGAAGGCGATGAACATCCGGACGTTTTTAATCGTAAACGGTGAGTCGTGAGTGGTTGTCGGATTCATGCAGCGCACCATAAAAAAAGAAAAACAAAAAGAGTTACAGGTTTCGATAGCCTCCCACACCCGACGGAATGCTTTTGGGACCATTACGTGGGCGTATAGGTCACACTTTCTCCTTTAAGCATCTGCAATTTAAGCTGTCGCGCATCGTCGTTGGCCAGGTGGACGGTTTGGGTCGGGAAAGCAAAGTCGATTCCTTCCTGGCTGAAGCGCCTAAGAATTTCCAGGCAGGTGCGTTGCTGCCAGGCCAGCATCTCCCAATAATTGGCCGGGTGATACCAGGCCAGCATCAGGATATTCAGGCTCCAGTCGTTGAAGCCGTTGAAGAACACGCGCGGTGGAAAATCGGGATGGAGTCCTTCGTGGTTGTCCAGGAGTTCCCGCAAAATGGCGACGGCTTTTTCAACCTTGTCAGGCGGCGTGTCGTAGGTAATCGTGATATTGTTGAGCCACCGGATGTGAGGCCGCATGCCGATGTTTTCAACCGTTGAATTGACGACCTTTTCATTGGGGATGGTCAGCAGGTGTCCGGTCAAGGTTCGAATGCGGGTGCTTCTGAAGCCAACCGTCTCCACCACGCCGTCATTGCCGTCGATCAGGATGCGCTGGCCGACTTGAAAGGGTTTGTCGAACAGGATGGTGAGGGTTCCAAAAAAATTGGCGATCGACTCCCGAGCGGCCAGGGCCACAGCCAGACCCCCGATGCCCAGGGAAGCGAGCAACGGACCAACTTCAACCCCGGTCAGGTTTTGGAGGAACAGGATGCCGCCGATAATAACGATGAATACGCGCAAGGAATTGCCGACCAAAGGGGCCAGAATATCGTCAATCGTGCTTTCGGTTGTAGCGGCCCACTTTATCAGTTGAAAATCGACGAGGTCGACAAGCCTGAAGATAAACCACACCAGTGCCACAACCGTACCCAGATCGGCACTCTTCTGAGCCACACTGTAAACGAGGTTTATTCCGTCCGGGCGTCTAAAGTGGACGAACAGGGGGGTCAGGGCGAAATAGACACCGTAAATCCAGATAAACAGCGACAAAGGCTTGGAGATGGCTACGATCAGATGTTCCTTGATATTAACACGACCACTTTCGAGGGGCGGTTTTTTGCTGGCCCGTTGGAGGAATGCCCGTCCCATACGCTCAACGATCAATACCAGGAAGATCAGTGCCAAACACAGTACCAGCTTGATCAAGGTGATGTCTGCAAAGACCGTGACATTGACCCAGCCGCCCAGGCGGGAAGAGATATTTTGGGTGAAATCATCGACTTTCTTACCAAGTTGTTCGCCGGTCTGATCGATTCCTTTGGTCTGGAGCATCACCTTTTGTTCGGGGTTGTTGGGTGGCGACGCCTGGGTCGGATCTGTCTTTTCATAAGCCTTTTCTTTGGCAACAGGCTGTAGCGCCCACGCGGCCGAATTCAACCCTCCGACCGTGACAATCGTCGCCAGAGACAGCAAAATTATAAGAGCCTTTTTAAGGTCCACTTTCATGGCGCCTCCTTATGTGCCAACCCGATGAAATGTTTTTTAGCCCTTGTTATTTTTTTCGGTGAACGTCTCGACACCACGAAAACCGGAAGGCATTTTCAGATGAACATCGCGCTGGGGAAATGGAATCTCGATATTGTGTGCCTTGAAGATATCCCAGACTTTTAATAAAGCCATGCTGGTCACGTTCGTCACCCCGTTTTGGGGGTCTTCGATCCAGAAGCGCAGTTCCAGGTCGACGGAGCTGTCACCGAATCCGACCAGCAGGCATATGGGTGCTGGATCATGCAGGATACGGTCGATATCGCCGATCGCCTCGAGAACCAATCGAATCGCCTGGTGGGGATCCGCTTTGTAAGATATGCCGATCGGCGCCCGGATCCGGATTTTTTTGGAGGAATAGGACCAGTTGACTACCTGGCGAGTAATGAGATCTTCGTTCGGTATCAGGTATTCTTTTTCATCGCGCGTGACCACCGAGACACACCTGCCGCCCATCTGATTTACCCACCCGTAAACATCGTCCAGTTGGATGACATCTCCCGGCTTGATCGATTTGTCCAACAGCAGGATGAGACCGCTGATAAAATTCCCGACAACCTTTTGCAGGCCGAACCCGACACCGACACCGACAGCACCGCTGAAGACCGCCAACGCCGTCAGGTTGATACCGACGCTGTTGAGGGCGACCAGCGAAATCAAAAACAGCATCGCGATGTTGAGGCTTTTGGTAATCATCAGGCGGGTCGAAGGTGTTACCTCGGGGATTTCAATCAATTTCTTTTCTAAAAAGCCGCTTAACCAGTTGGTGCCTTTGAGCAGGAGCGCAAAGATAACACCCGCCTTCAAAATGGACAGCAGGTTCAGGTCCACGCCGCCAACCACAAAGCCGATACTTTGGAATAACGCCAAAGTTTGTTCCAGGATACCGATGATGTTCAAGGCCGCAAGAGACCACGTCAGGGCGGCGATAAGACGGGACCAGAAGCGATCTAAAATGATGGATGTTGCCAGTTGGACGATCACCCAGGCAACCGAAAGGTTGAGCACCAGTTTCATCAAAAACGTTTGATAGCCGATCTGGCTGACGCCGTGGATGAAAAGCCATAAAATAAAAATGCTGAAGATGAGCGGTGTCAGATCGAGCAGGCGGTTTAAAAAACTGGTCATCAGAGGATACCGCAGCGTGCGGTCGTGAAGCCGGGATTTAAAAAAGCGGCGAACCCAGCGCCCGAGAAGCGTGCCGACCAACCTGGCGAGTAACAAGGCTACGACTTGTACAGAGACCTGAACGACGTTTTCCCAGATTAGGACATTTAAAAGCATCCAATTTTTGAGTATCTGAAACTTATGATAAAAAAAACCAGCGCTAAAAATTGCCTCCATGGGATCTCCGATTTGCAGTTGATTTCTTGGCGGTTTAAAAATGCGGAGCCGATTTTTAATGGTAGTGCATAAAAAGTACAACGAATTCGTTAAAAGTCAAGTGATCATCTTAACCCAGAAGGCCCTATTGAATTTGTTCGTATCCTGAAAAAAGTTTATGATCAAAATTGCCGGGCCCTGTTTTTTTTGGCGGCTTTTATTGTATATCGCATCGTCTTTTTTTATGATACAGAAAAATGAATCAAAAGCGGTTACCGCTCAGACAGGGCGTGTTGTTACCGGCAAGCAACCAGAGGCGGACTTACATTGCTCCAGAGCAGCTTTGTTCATATTCCGGGGATCGGCCCCAAAACCGAGGCGCGACTTTGGCAGTCCGGAATCGACACCTGGGAAATGCTTGCTAACGGCCCTCCGCCACGGTTTTCCGGCGCCAGGCGTGCCAACCTCGACGAGGCCCTCGAGGCATCTAAAACCCATCTGATCAACAAGGAGCCCGGTTTTTTTGCGCAGGGGTTGCCTTCAGGTCAGCATTGGCGCTTGTTCTCAGAGTTCAGGGACACAACAGCCTATCTGGATATCGAAACCACCGGGATGACTTACAACGACAGCCCAATAACCACCATCGCCGTGTATAACGGGTCTTCCATTGCAACCTATGTGCAGGGTCAAAACCTGGAAGATTTCATCAAGGACATTCGTCTTTTTAAATTGCTCGTAACCTATAACGGGAAGTGTTTTGATATACCCTTTCTGGAGCGTTATTTTAACGAGCCGCTCGATCAGGCGCACATTGACTTGCGTTTTGTACTGGCAAGCCTGGATATAAAAGGGGGTCTTAAAAGGTGCGAAGCGCAGTTGGGGCTCGACCGTGGTTTCTTGAGTGATGTGGATGGCCTTTTTGCCGTGTTGCTCTGGAAGGAATACGTGCGAACCGGAAATCCGGCGGCCCTGGAAACGCTTCTGGCATACAATGTCGAGGATACCCTCAACCTGGAATACCTGATGGTCAAAGCCTATAACTTGAAGTTGCAGCAGACACCTTTCTATGAACGTTATGCGTTGCCTCTGCCGCCATTGGACGGGTACCTGAACCCCTATCGAGCGGATGTCGATATGATAGCAAGGTTAAGGCCGGAGCACGCCTTTTTGAAGTCATTGGAACCACGCTACTAGCCCGCAGGTTTTTCGCACATCAATCCAATTTCCAATCTACTTTTTTCCAGAAGAATTGGGAAGCCCGAACTCGTTAGTGTCCGTCCAGCAATGAGGATTTTTGCGTTGGTTAAAGGCGGATGGCAGATTTAATCCCGAGGTCCGCCTCAGGCGGATTAAGGGTTTAAATCTGCCATCCAACGCAGAAATTACGGAAAAGATCATTTATGGACGGGCGCTATGGTTGAGCGATGGGCCTGATCAGCACATCAATACGGCGATTGGTCGCGCGGCCTTCAAGCGTGTTATTGGTGGCCAGGGGGCGTTCAGGTCCGTACCCAATCGATTTAATACGGCTTGACGGCAAGGTTCGATTGGCGACCAAATAAGCTTTGACCGCATCGGCACGCTGCTTGGAAAGCGTGAGGTTCATTTCAGCAGATCCGGTGCTGTCTGTGTGGCCTTCGATCGTGACATTCGATTGACCGAAGGTTTTGATCGCCCGCTGAACCTTGCTGAGCAAAGCGTAGTTGTCCGGTACGAGGGTGGCTTGGCCAACCGGAAATTTGATGCCGCGCATACGAATCACCAATTGGTCGCGCTGTTTGTAAACTTCGGCTTCGCTGGGTGTGAAAAAACTTTGCACTTCGTTGAACTGCTCATTGAACGCACGTTCGGCCGCTAGCCGGTCTTTTGCTGCTTGCTGCTGGGCAGATAGTCCTTTGAGGCCGGAAACCCGTTGTTCCATGGCAGCAATCTGGGTTTGGTAAGACTCGATCAGTTCCTTTTTCGCCAGGTTGTCCATGCGCAGCTGGTCGGCAGCTGTTGTCAGTACGCTTAGTTGGTCCTCGACGCTGCGATCCCTTAAATCACCCGCTTCCAGTGATTTAGCTAGTTGGGTTAAAAGGGTTTCGACATACAGTGCCGTCTCCTCGGGTTCCATTTCCTCAAGCTTTTTGCTCGTGACCACTACAGCCAACAGGCGCCGGGAAAGAAAAGCCGCAGCATCTGCTTTTTCGCGATTGTTGGTGGTGTCATAAGGGTTATTACCGATATAGGCGTCTGCTTCCTGCAATGCATTGCCGGCGGCATCGTAAGCTTGGGGCGCAATCTTTTTCAGTTTCATGTCGTCTGCTTGGGCCATGGCCGCTCTCGCTTCCATGAGCGTTTCGGCCTTGATTGCCATTATCTCAACCTCGCGGTAAGCGTCCTGAACGTTAACGGCGTTTTCCTGAGCATATTTAACATCGCTCTTTGCGATGGCCCGGGTCAGCTTAGAATATTTTTTTTCTGCATCTTGGTAAGGTTTGCCCATTTCTTCAGCGCCAACGGCGATGGCTTTTTGCTTGGCTCGGTTGGTGTCCTCTAAGATCGCACGGGTAATCGTAGCCATTTCGCCGGCTTTGTTCAGGTTCAGTTGCGCTTCAGTCAAATAGTCGCTGATATCGGACAGCTTTTTCCCTTTTTCAAAGGCTATTTTTGCTTTTTCAAAGGCCTCTTGGGCATCTTCAAACCAGGCAGGGGCCAGCGTATCCAATTGATTGGCGCGCGCTTTGGCCAAATCGGCTTCTACTTGAGCTACCATTTCACCGGGATTGCCCAGCGGTGCATCGGCGGCTTGAAGCAATGTAGAAATGCCCACGAACAGTAAAAGAAAACCCAAAACGGTCAGTTTTTTCATGACTTTCATAGTATCCTCCATGTCAACCAGGCGTCATAATACAAAGCGAATGACCGCCAAATAATAATATTGCTGTTTGGCTTAAAACCGCACATCCACGGTTTGTGAAACAGCGATCGGTGTAACCGAATCAGGACAAAAAAATATAAGCATCGGCCCGCAAGAAGGCAACTCATTATATTCTTTATTTTAGGGAAACCTAAGGTGTTGGCTTAGAAGCACGATCGTTGGTAGCTTTTTGTATTATTTTAAAAGCTTTGTTATACAGGGCCCTCTAATGGCGATCATCTGAAGCCGCCATTCAATGGGCAACAGCGGTGTGTTCCATAAGAAAAGGCAGCTCAAAGAAGGGCTGCCTTGCTTAACACATATGTGTATATTTTATTTAAATTGAATCATTCAGTTTTTTACCGGCTTTAAATTTAACAACATTTTTGCCTTTGATTTTGATCTTTTCACCAGTGGCAGGATTAATTCCTTTGCGGGTTTTGCGGTAAACTTTGCTGAATGAGCCAAACCCGACCAGGGTCACCCGCGAATTTTTTTTCTTCAGTCCCTTGGTGATTCCTTCGAGAAGTGCGCCTAACGCTTTTCCCGCGGCAACTTTGGAGATGCCGGCATCCTTTGCCATTTGTTCGATCAATTCTGCCTTTGTCATCATCATCCTCCCATCCTAGAACGGTTAAAGTGTTAAAAACAATTCCTGTTGATTGGGTATCCTATGTTTTTTAATGATTGTCAACCAGCTATTATCGTTTCTAAAGAAAATTTGATTTAATTAAGTGGTTATTTTATTTCATCGCTTAGCAAGCGGAACGATCAGCAGTGGCAGTGTTTAATAAAACTATCTTGCGCCTTGGACTTTTAGGCATATCAATAGCAAGGTGTATAGATTTGAAATCGATGTTCGATTTTTTCGGCGGAGCAGCCCCCGCATTATTAATTAAATTAAAAATTCATTGATTAATAAACTTGACATACTACATATTGTAGTTTATCTGAATTATAATACAAAATGTATTGTTCAAGCCACTATGCTTTTTAACCTGAAGGGCTATGTGATGTTCCTAACATTTAAACATTAAAGGAGGGTTCCCATGGCAACTGCAAAGAAAAAAGCACCAAAGAAGAAAGTGGCCAAGAAGAAGCCGGCCGCCAAGAAAAGAGTCGTCAAGAAGAAAGTGGCCAAGCGGAAACCGGCCGCCAAAAAAAGAGTCGTGAAGAAAAAAGTGGCCAAGAAAAAACCCGCTGCCAAGAAAAGAGTCGTGAAGAAGAAAGTGGCCAAGAAAAAACCCGCTGCCAAGAAAAGAGTCGTGAAGAAGAAAGTGGCCAAGAAAAAACCCGCTGCCAAGAAAAGAGTCGTGAAGAAGAAAGTGGCCAAGAAAAAACCCGCTGCCAAGAAAAGAGTCGTGAAGAAGAAAGTGGCCAAGAAAAAACCCGCTGCCAAGAAAAGAGTCGTGAAGAAGAAAGTGGCCAAGAAAAAACCCGCTGCCAAGAAAAGAGTCGTCAAGAAGAAAGTGGCCAAGCGGAAGCCGGCCGCCAAGAAAAAGTAACCCTCTCTTTGAGCCCTTTAGCAATTAACAGGGAGGCGGCAATCGTTTTTTATAAAACCCTTCCGTTTTCTTGTTTCCGGAATGAATAAACGTTGGCATTAAGCTAAGTTTGCCAGGCACCTAAAAACCAGAAACCCGATTTCCGAGATGGATTTCGGGTTTTTAATTATTGGTGATCCCAGGGGGATTTGAACCCCCGTTACCGGCGTGAGAGGCCGGCGTCCTAACCACTAGACGATGGGACCTATATGTTAACGACGCAATTTGAATATAGAAGGGCAACCTTTTTGTCAAATATAATATGAAAAATCCACTTAACAAGTGCCACGTATTCATTCACGCCTGGGCTTTTGACCCTTACGGACGCCGAAAAGAAAATAAATCACAAAACCGATAAAGGGGATAGCGGCAATCAGGCACCAGATTGCCTTTTTCCCGGTGGTCCCGAATTCTCGCTGCAGCGCATCGACGATGGCCCAGACCGACAACAGAAAAAAGGGCACTGTCAGGGCTATGAAGACCAAAATGGTTTTTAGATCCATGTTCAGCCTTTCAAGCGGGCCGATATCTTGAATATGGTATTGACGTAAAAGTCGCTGTGGTTATAGCGATGCACAATTTTTTTGGCTTTGGTGTGGTCGATGCCGGGTTTCCACCCGAAACGCTTGAGATAGCTGGCGATGCTGGCCATGGCGTCGGCATGGTTAAACAAATCGATGCGGCCGTCTTGATCACCATCACGGGCATAGGCAACGATGTTGGTCGGCATAAATTGGGGGATACCCAGCGCTCCGGCATACGATCCGTAAACATTAACCGGATCAATTTCTTCCTCAAAAACATAATGTAAAAAAGCTTTGAGTTCACGATAGGCCCATTGGGCTTTGCGGTTGGCCTTTTGGTCGAAAGTTTTTCTTGAAAGGGCTTCCGCTTTCGAAAGGCTGCGCCAGAGCTCGGTTCGCACCTCTGGTTTTTCGAGGGCTGCCAAAGATGAAAGGGTATTTAAAATTGAGCGTGTGCCTAAGGTTTGGCCCAATCCTGTCTCGACCAGAATAATGGCGGTAATGACCTCTTTATCAACGCCGTATTCGGTTTCAATTCTTTGCAGAGCGACTTGGTGCTGCTGCATATATTTGCGAGCCTGCTTGATGGACCACTTGTTGGTGAACTGATCGTAATCGAGTTTGGCTTCGCTGTGTACAAAAAAAAGCGATACCCCCTTGGTCTCAAAAGCAACATCGGGGTCGGTGTAGAGGGTTTTGATGATCGCGGCGTCAAAACCGTCAGCGATTAATTTGTCCTGCAAGGAGCCAAAAGGATTGTGCCCCTTGGCCGCACTCGGTCTATCCTGAACGAATACGATAATCAGTACGAGAAACAGAAAAAGCGTGAGTGATCTGCTGCGAAGTAGATAGAAATCTGTCATAGTTCCCTTTGAGTAATTTTTGGTTTGATCTTGTCATGTCGGTTGCCGATGCGTGGGTATTGATTATTGCTAGCCGTGTTTTGGCATGCTATGAATCGTGTTGTCAACCATGACTTTATTCAAAAAATGCCAATGCACGGCCTTCTAAAGCGAGATTAGCAAAAAATGGCGAAAGCGTTAAAGACGATTTTTACCTGTCAGGCCTGCGGCTATCAGACCCCCAAGTGGATGGGCAAGTGCCCTGAGTGCGGGCAATGGGATGCACTGGTTGAGGAGGTAGCGGCGGTACGCCCAGGCCAAGGTGCGCACGCGGGCGGAACACGGACGCGCTTGGAGCCGGTCCCGATTGGAACCGTTGACGTCGAAGATGATAACCGGGTTTTGACCGGCATCGGAGAGTTCGATCGTGTTTTAGGCGGCGGCTTGGTTTCAGGAAGCCTGGTTTTGATTGGGGGTGATCCGGGTATCGGGAAATCGACGCTCATGCTGCAGAGCATGCACCAGCTGGCGGTCAATGGACGCACCGTGCTGTATGTGTCAGGTGAGGAATCGATCAAACAACTCAAAATCAGAAGCAACCGGCTTTTCAAGACAACATCCGACATGCTGGTGGTTACCGAAATCGAAATTGACTCGATCTTGGCGATGGTGGATAAGGTTCGTCCGCAAGTCCTGGTCATCGATTCGATCCAGACCATGTACAGCAGTGAGCTGACCTCGGCCCCCGGCAGCGTCAGTCAGGTACGTGAATCGGCCATGCGGCTGATGCTGATGGCCAAACAAAAAGGGATACCGACTTTTCTGGTAGGGCATGTAACCAAGGACGGGGCCATTGCCGGTCCACGGTTGCTGGAACACATGGTCGATACGGTGTTGTATTTCGAAGGTGATCGCAATCATATTTTTCGAATTCTCCGGGCGGTCAAAAACCGTTTCGGATCGACCAATGAGATCGGTGTTTTCGAAATGAAGGACAAAGGGCTGGACGAAGTCGTTAATCCATCAGCTGTTTTTCTTTCCGAGCGACCTGAGAAAGTACCCGGTTCGGTGGTCACCGCCAGCATGGAAGGTACCCGGCCGATTCTGATCGAACTGCAGGCGCTGGCCAGCAGCACCAGTTTCGGGACACCGCGCCGTACAATTTTAGGACTGGATGGAAACCGGGTGGCTCTGCTGGTGGCTGTCATGGAAAAGAAATTGGGCCTGCATCTCATGGGCCATGATATTTTCATGAACGTGGCCGGCGGTGTCAAGGTGGATGAACCGGCGGTTGATTTAGGGATCATTTCCGCAATTGCTTCGAGCTTTTTAGATCGGCCGATTCAAGACGGTACGGTCGTGATCGGAGAAGTTGGACTAACAGGCGAGGTTCGGGCGGTCGGACAGGTTGATGTTCGTGTAGCGGAAACCAAAAAAATGGGGTTTCGTCGATGCATCGTCCCCCGCAGTTGCCTGAAACGGATGACGCCGATCGACGACATGGCGCTAGTGGGTGTCAGCACCCTATCCGAAACGGTCGAGACGCTGTTTTAAAATCGCGGCAACGCAATCATTAAGATTTACCGAATTTATGTGACAGCCGTATCTTGACTTGGTAATATGAACAGAATGTCAAGGAAGCCTAAAAACCGCTGGGCAGATCATTACACCCGTAAGGCCCGAAAAGAGCGCTTCCCGGCCCGTTCGGTTTACAAGCTGAAGGAGATTCAACAGAAATATCGCCTCATCAAGCGCGGGGATCGGGTTCTCGATCTGGGGTGTGCACCAGGGTCATGGCTGCTGTATGCATCTGAAGTGACGGGTCCCCAAGGACGTGTCATCGGAATCGACCTTAAAGCCGTGACGATCCGACGACCGGCCCAGGTAAAGGTCTACACGGGCGATCTGCTGACCATGACGGACGGCTTTGACCCCGAGGATACGTATTTTGATGTCATCCTGAGCGACATGGCCCCGGCGACAACCGGCAACAAGGATACAGATGCGGCCCGATCCCTGCAGCTTTGCCAGGCGGCGCTGGCGGTTGCGCATGCAAAGCTCGTAAAAGATGGTCGTTTCGTTTGTAAAATTTTTCAGGGACCTGATTTCAAATCTTTTACCGAGATTGTACGGGCTGATTTTAGGCAAGCGAAAATATTTAAACCCCAAAGCAGTCGCAAAGCCAGCAAGGAAATCTATATCATCGGCCTGGGGAAAAAATAGGAGGAATGTATGTCAGGACACAGCAAGTGGTCATAGCATCAAGCATAAAAAAGGGGCCGCCGATGCCAAGCGCGGTAAAATCTTTACCAAACTGATCAAGGAAATCACGGTGGCGGCGCGCATGGGCGGCGGCGACCCGGATGCCAACCCGCGGCTCAGATCGGCGATTATAACCGCTAAGGGTGAAAATATGCCCAAAGACAATATCGAGCGGGCGATCAAAAAGGGCACCGGTGAACTGGAAGGTGTCAACTATGAAGAAACTTCTTACGAAGGGTATGGACCCGGAGGTGCGGCCGTGTTGATCGAATCCGTGACCGATAACAAGAACCGGGCGGTCGCCGATATTCGGCACATTTTCAGCAAGTGCGGTGGCAACCTGGGTGAAAACGGATGTGTGGCCTGGATGTTCGACAAGAAAGGCTACATCGTTGTCGAAAGGACAGCAGCCGACGAGGAAACGTTGATGGAGGCAGCATTGGAAGCCGGTGCGGAAGATATCCGAGAAGACGGCACCAATTTTGAAGTCATCTCGGCCCCGGAAGATTTCGAGTCCGTCAAAGCGGCCGTGGATGCGGCCTCAATTGCGTATATCGAAGCCGAAGTCACGATGTTGCCTCAGTCAGCCGCCGATCTGCAAGGCAAGGAAGCCGTGCAAATGATCCGGCTGATGGACATGCTCGAAGATTGCGAAGATGTGCAGAAGGTGTATACGAACGCGGACATACCTGAAGATTTAATTTAAAAATATTTTTACAGTGCGATCATCCGCTGAACGGCCTGCAACGCCGGTTGCCGGATGTCTTCCGGCACTTTTACCTGCCCTTGCATCGCTTCAAGACTCTTGAAAACATCCTCTTGTGTTATCTTCTTCATGTCCGGGCACAGCATGGTATCCACGACCGGATAAAAGCGCTTGTCCGGGTTGGCCTGCTGCAAAGGGTAAAGCAAGCCGTTTTCCGTGCCGACAAGAAAGGTGGTCTGTTTGGATGTGCTGGCGTGGCGAATCATGCCGGACGTGCTGACGATCACATCGGCCAGGGCGAGGACTTCCGGTCGACATTCGGGGTGGGCCATGAAAACGGCGTCCGGGTGCTGGTGTTTGGCTTGCCTGGCCGCCTCGGCCGTCAAGTGGTCGTGAATGGGACAACAACCATCCCAATAATGAATCTTTTTGGATGTACGGGCGGCTGTGTATTGGGCCAGGTTGCGGTCGGGAACCATCAGAACCTCTTCCTCGGTCAGGCTGTTGACCACCTGGACTGCATTGGCTGAAGTGCAACAGATCGTGGACAGGGCTTTAACCGCTGCGGTTGAGTTGACATAGGTGACAACCGGGAGTGGGGGCAGGGTTTTAAGCTTCGCCTTCAAGGCTTCCGGTGTGATCATGTCCGCCATAGGGCAGCCGGCCGACATCTGCGGCAAAAGAACCGTCTTTTCAGGCGATAAAATGGATGCTGTTTCCGCCATAAAGTGAACCCCGCAAAAAACGATGACATCGGCATCCGTATTGGCGGCTTTGATGCTCAGCTCGAGTGAATCGCCACACAGGTCGGCCAGGTCCTGGATTTCCGGTGGTTGATAATTATGAGCCAATATAATGGCGTTGCGGGCGCGCGCCAGTTCTTTGATCCGGGATTGCATTTTTAAGTCCTTTTCACACTTCGCAGCCGCAATCGCTCGCGGTTCGCCAAGGAATCTTATTCGTCATCGAGCTGCAAAACGTCGACGCCCGCCGGTGTTTCAAAACGGAACAAGGCATCATCAACGGCTTGTTCGAATTGGGCGTCGGTCAACTCGATACGGGTTTCGTCTTCATATTCATTGTGCGTTACAACTTCCACCACTTCGTGGGTCGCTTTGGAAATTGACAGATAAATATCAATCAGTCCGGTTTGCGGTTTGATCGGTACCAGTTTCAGGCGATAGGTTTGGGGATCGCTTGCGTTGGCCAGGGTGATCGAAAAATTGGCGCGGATGCTTTGCATATCGGCCAGGAAGCCGGCCCCCTTGCCGTCACCGAAAAATGTGGGGGCTTGGCCAACCATCACTTGCTGGTCCTCCGGGCGATACATCCATAGCTGTACCCCGTCGGTAATGATCGTCTGTTTTTCGGGCGTTTCGTATTCCCAGCGCATCTTGTCCGGACGCTTGATAAAGATTCGGCCGGAGGCTGTATCGGTAATGTCCATGGCTTTAAGCGTGGATGTCTGGAAGAACTGGGCGGTAAAGCCAGGTCCGGCGTAGCGCGCCTCAACATGGGCCAAGACTTCCTCCAAAACCGTGTCTTTGTCGGCTGGGACTTCAGTGGCAGCCGACGGGCTGCCACTCGCCAGGCATAGACCCAATCCCATTCCTAAAAGGCCTGCAACCAAGCGCGTAAAAATTTTATTTCGCATGGGTCCCTTTCACATTGTGGTGACTCAATTTGGTGTTCAACTAGGCTGCTTCCTTCGCAGCGCAGCCATGTTCCATATGTTAATATACCATATTAGTCAAATTGCCAACGGTGAATCGGTCGGTCCGTAAACAGCGATCTTGCGATCGGCATTTTAGGTCTTATTATAAACCATTGTCCGCTCAGCGGGAAAACCTAAGGACACTGCAGGGTGCATAGGGTGTTTGTTTAATCCGGAAGCATCACACCGGGATATTGAGAACCATAACAGTAGGGAATCATTCTATTTGGGAAGGATAAACAATGAAAAGGAAAAATATCATAAAGCTGGTCGTTACGCTTGCAACGGCTGCAATTCTTGGTTTCGGTTTCAATGTATTCGCAGCTGATGAGCAAGGTGATGGTCACATGGGCAAAGGCAAAGCCTACACTGAAAACCGTGAAAAGAGTTACGGGCCAGGCGGCTATTGCAGTCGCTATGCAAGCAGTTTGACCGAAAAAGACCTTGAAAAGGCCAAAGCCGAACGCAGCGCTTTTTATGAAGCCACCCGCGAGTTGCGGCAGCAGCTCTACCAAAAAGACCTGGAGCTGAGGGCCGAACTTGCCAAGCAGACGCCGGACGCCGAAAAAGCCGCTGGTATCCAAAAAGAAATTTCAAAAGTCCGGGCTGCGATGGATCAGCAACACCTGGAACACCGCTTGCGCATGAAAACGATTAACCCTGAACTCGGCATGGGATACGGTAATCAAGGCTGTAAAGGGGCCGAAGGACGCGGCAACTTTAAAGGTCACGGTCGCTGCTGGCGGGAATAGGCTGCTCATCAAAAGGCGCTTCATTTTTGATGAATTGAAGGAAATCCGTTTACCAGACCCTGGCGGGGTCATCCGCCAATGGTTTACTGCAGCATGTTGCGCGAGTGCTTGTCGAGTTGTTTGCAGGTTTCCTTTTTAGGGTTGAATAGAATCACGTTTCCTGTTTCGGCGGTTTGAAAAAACGCACGGCGGCTTTTTTACGTCCAGCCAGGCCTTCGTAGGTTTCATCAGGGTATCCCAGGGCGATTACGGCATGGATGGATTCCTCGGGAGGAACCCCAATGAACGTTTTAATTTGGTCGTCGCTGTTCAGAACGGCCACCGCAAATCCGATCAGGCACGTCCCAAGACCCATGCAATGGGCTGCCAGCAGTATGTTTTGGGTGGCCAGAAGCGCATCTTCTACCGGGCAACTAGCGCCAGGGCGCGAACCGATAACGATCAGGGCGGGGGCGCCATGAAAAAGCAGATCGCGACCGGTGGTTTCCCATTCGAGCAAGCTTTGCTTGACGCTCTCATAGTAATTGCGGAAGTAAAAATCGAGCTGATTTTTACCCAGTGTTTTTAGGAACCAGCGCAGGTAGTGTTTCTCTGCCAGGCGATTGGTCTTCTTGAAAAACAGGGCTGCGCGGTCGCCCAATGCGACCACGTCTTGACGATCTGGTAGCACGGTGAAGGTCCAGGATTGACAATTGGAGCCTGATGGCGCGGTAATACCGATTTTAACCAGATCTTCTAGAAGGCTGTGCGCGAGGGGGGCGTCGGTAAAGTTGCGGCAGGAGCGCCTTGAGCGCATGAGGCGCAACAGTTGGACGATGTCATACGCTCCGTGAGGCAACCAGCGATTATCAGCCTGAATATTAACGAAAGCCAAGGCTTCTTCATCAAGCGCCCCTACGCTGATGGCTTGCGCAGGGCAGGCCGCGATGCAATGCCCGCACGCCAGACAGCTTTTCCCTGTTACGGCAGCGGTATCCCCTTGCAATTCGATGGTGTCGTGAGGGCACACGGGGATGCAAAGGCCGCACCCAATACAGCGTTCAGGATCAATAACGGTTGTTACCGTGCGGTCCATGATCCTATGGGGGAATTACCTGTCAACATATGTCCGGACTTTCTAAAAGCTCTCTGATCTTTTGGGACAGTTGCTTGATGTCGAATGGTTTTTGGATGAATCCGTTACAGCCCCGCTGCAAAATTTCTTTGGCCTGCCCGTCCAGGCTGTAACCGCTTGATAAAAGGACCTTGATGCTCGGATCAAGTTCTCGTAAACGGTCGAATGTTTCGCCACCGCCCATGCCAGGCATGACCATGTCTAAAATAACCAGATCAACCGGCTGTTGATTGGCCTGGTAAACCTGTAAGGCTTCTATGCCGTTATGGGCAATTAACACATGATATCCCAACACGTTCAATATCTCTTGGCTGATTTCGAGAACCACTTCTTCGTCTTCAACCAGCAGGATCGTCTCATTGCCTGCGACGGCTTCGGTGGTTGTCGTTTCCTCTTGTAGAACCTCTTCCTGGCTGGCGGGGAGGTAAATGTAAAAAACCGTCCCCTGGCCTTCGTGGGATTCGACGTCGATGTACCCCTCATGCGATTTGGTGATCCCGTAGACCGACGCCAATCCCAACCCGGTGCCCTTGCCGATCGGTTTGGTCGTAAAGAACGGCTCGAAGATCAAGGCCTTGGTCTTGGGGTCCATACCGACCCCTGTGTCTCTTATGATTAGACGAATATAAGTGCCTGGTGTCACCGTAAAAAGATGACTCTCGAAATCAGAATGTGACACTTCATCCGTACGGATAAACAGTTCGCCGCCGGCAGGCATCGCATCAGCGGCATTGACGAACAGGTTCCACAAAATCTGTTCGATTTGGCTTTTGTCGGCCTTGATAAAGGACAGGTCCGGGCTCAGGTCGCGGTGCACTTTTATTTCTTTGCGGGTAACACCGAAGATTTCGGATGAGTCGCTAATCAACTGATTTAAATCAAGGGGTTTGGCTTCATACCGGCCTTCACGGGCATAGCCCAGCAGCTGCCGCGTCATCTGGGTTGCGCTGGTGACAATATTTTCGGCTTTTTTTAATTTCTCTTTCAAAGGAGAGTCGGGATCCAGCCTCATTCGCATCAGCGAAAGGTTGCCCTGAATCCCCATGAGCATATTATTAAAATTGTGGGCGATTCCGCCTGCCAGAGTACCGATTGCTTCCATTTTCTGGGCCTGTAGGAGTTGGGCCTCTATCTTTCTTTGGGGGGTGATATCCCTGAGAAAGTTGAGCACGGCGGGCTCGCCCTCCCACGTAATTAAAACGGCATTCAAGTTGACGTGTATCTCTTCGCCTTGCCTATGGATAACACGAAACGAGATCGCATCGGAAAGCTCCTCGCCTTTAATCCGTTTCACGTAGCGATTGAACATATGTTCCTGATCGTCCGGGTGGATGAATTCGGTGAACGGCCGCTTGAGCATTTCATCTTTCGGATATCCGAGAAAGCGATAGGCCGTTGGATTCATGAATTTAATCTTGTTATCCTGAGTGACGAAGATTGCATCTTTGGCGTTTTCGACCAGCAAACGGTATTTCTCTTCAGATTCACGCAGTGCCTTTTCGGCCTGTTTACGATCGGAAACGTCCTCGATCAAACCATCGAAGTATTTGATTTCCCCGGATTTATCTTTGACGGCAATGGCGGACACAGAGCCGGTAAACTCACTGCCATCATGGCGTTTTAGCGGCAGCTCTTCATTTTTGATGGAGCCGGTTTGCAATAGCTTGGAATTGATTACTTGGCGGTGTTCGGGAGTTTGATATAAATCAGCAACGGAGATTTTAAAAAGGTCTTGCGGATTGTCGTATCCGAACATCCTAAGAAACGCGGGGTTGGCATCGACAAAGTGACCTTTGGGGCCCGGGGTGTTGCGGTAAACGCCGATGCTGAGATTAGCGGTCAAATTGCTGTATTTCTGTTCACTATCGCGCAGCGCTGCTTCCACGCGGCGGCGTTCATCGATTTCCTGAACCAAATCCTGGTTGGTCTGGACCAGCTTGGATGTTCGTTGGTTTACCAGTTGTTCGAGTTCCTCTTGGCTATTTTGCTGGGCTTCATCCAGCCGTTTGCGAAATATTTCGATGGCTGCCAGGTTGCCGATCAGAAAAAGGGTGTCCAGATCATTCTGCGTGAAGCTGGTTTGTTTGCGGTCGAAGACATAAAGAACACCGATATTTTCTGACCCCATTTGCAGCGGCACTGCCATACCGGAGATAATGCCCTCATCGGATACAATGCCGTCGACCACATGTTCGATTTTACTGCTGGCCAGATAGTCATGTACGATGCAGCCTTGACGTGTTTTGGCGACCTTCCCTCCCATCCCTTTGCCAAATGGGAGTCGCATGCTTTTAAAGGCTTCCGTCCGAATACCCGACAAGGTGTGCATATAGACATCACCCTGTGTCAGGTCACGCAGCGCCACAAAAGCGGTATCGGTCTTTAGAAGGTCGCGGCTTTTTTCCACGACCAGTTGCAGAATGTCGTTCAGGCTGCGGTCGGCGGTCATGGCGATAGCCAGGTCATATAGAACCTGAAATTTCTTCAGTTCATTGGCCAGGTTCGATTCGACTTTTTTGTGTTTTGAATCGGTGTCCTTCAATCGGGGTGCTCCTTTGGCTTTGTTAATATTTCGAATCACTAACAATAACGTTTTAATTCAAGACTTACAACGAATGAGTCAAAATATTAATTTTACGCTTATCCAACCATGGCATTTTAAGGCCGAATTTTGTCCGTCCCAAGAGGATCAAATAAAAGAACATCCCCAGATGGGCATGGTCTACCAGCCACCGCCGCCCCCCCCACCCCCGCCACCGCCGGAGGAACCACCGCCACCACTGCCCGAACTCGATCCTGGAGGTGAGGCCGATGACGAAATCGAGGCAGCCAAGGAAGAACCCAAGCTGGACGTCAGACCGGAGAAACCGCTCCCATGCCAGGGTCGGCCGGAGTACCAACCCGGTGCGTACCCGTCTTCGAATTGGGCTCGGGCGAGGATTTCGGCAAATTGTTCACTCCACTGGTTTTCCACGTCCAAGGCCAGGGCATAGGGCAGAAATTTTTCAAAAAGGGCAGGCGTTTTTTCAGGCGGGTTGCGCCGGTTAAGCCCTTCTTTTTCTGCCACGGACAGGTATCGCTTAAAGCCTTCGATTTGATCCATCACGCGCCGGCCGTAAAGGGTGGGCGCCTTCATGAGGTGGTAGAAAATGAAGTTGATAAAAATGATGATCAACAGCGCAGCGGTTGCCATCGACGACGTCATGCTGGTAAAAGCCCACAGCCCAAAGAATTCAAAGCCCACAAACGGAAGGGCAAAGAGGGTCATGCCGACAGCACCGGTTTTGCTGAGCAAGCCGTCTGTGCTGCGGGCAGACAGGACATTGCGCCAGGCACCGATTGCACCGACGACCAGGGCCGTACAGCCAACCGTCCATCCACTGAGCCAGATGAGCATAAACAACGCGCCGCCAATATCACGCGCGTTAAACAGAACCGCGACCAGGGTTAGCAGCGAGATAACGAATCCCGGAATGAGCCATTTGGCATTGCGCTGAAAGTATAACTTTTCAAAATCGAGCTTGAGGCTGGTCTTAAGCGCGGTCAGCGCTTTTTTGATTTGGCGATGGCGGCTTTTGTCCAGGGTGATTTGGCGGCCTTGGCCGAATAATTGGCGGGCGATGCGCTTTTCGCCAGCCGATAGGAGCGCCTGCGTGTCCGCTGTTTTGGTTAACGTGTACTCGCCATCATTATCGCTAATGGTCAAAAAGCCTTTTACCGCCATGTCGACAATTGCCGCGGCAAACGCTTTATGATCGAAGGCCATGTTCGTGACAAATCTGACAGCCGCCGGCGTGAATCCTTTAGGTGGTTTGAAGAGCGGTATGATCGGGCCTTTGATAGGATCGCGTCCCACTTTGAACCAGGCCAATAGAAAATAGCAGACCAAGAGCACAGCGCCCCAAAAGGCCACGAAGGCGCCGGGGTTATCTTTTAAAAAGAACCCAACCGAATCCGTCCAGGCAGGTTCGGCAACAAACCCTTTGGGCCATGCCACTGCAATGGTTAAGCCCTCGGCCGGCTGGAGCGGTTGCTGGGTACTGAAGCGGATATTCCCCAACTCATCGTTGTCCACGACGAAATTGCGCCCGCGGGCGCCCTGAGGTCCGGTATAGGCCGCAAACTCGACAACCTCGGCGCCGGCCGGCAGTTCCACAACTGCTTGGGCTTGCATGATCGGAAAAGCCCACCCATTCCCTGTGGCGTTCCAGTACAATTCGTCGAATTCTTTAAAAAAGCCTATTTGTCGATCCGTTTGATAGTGGATCGTGTAGGTATGCGGGCCAGATGGGACACGGCGTTTTTTATGCCCGATGTAAAGGCGGATCCCATTGGAAAGACGATCGAAATGATAGGCTTCCGGTGCATCGTTTCTTAAGACCTCCAGAACCTCAAAGCCGACCTGCCGGGTTTGCCCGCGCCGATCTTGATAGCGCGTGGGGAAGTCGCGATAGATGCCGCGTTTGATTTTGTTGCCGGCAGCGTAGACTTCGATTGTTTCCGTCACGGTCAAACGGTTGTCGGAATGGACCTGGACGTAACAGCCAAAAAAATCGATGCGTTCCGGTTCAGAAGCCCCCGCCATTAATGGAGCGAGTCCAAGCCCCAGGGCTAAAATCATCATCAGCAACCGAAACGGTGTGTGGCATTTCATAGGGCCCTCATGTCACGCCGTGTAAATGCGTGCCTCAGAGTCGGTGCGGGTGACTCAAATTAAGTAAATGTAAATCATCTCGAAATTCAATGGTCGCATCGTCTGCATCTATCGCTAAAATTTAACAGCCGGAACTGCACGATCCTCGGGCGCTTCAATCTCGAAAAATTCAGCTTTGCTAAATCCGAAGTGACCGGCGACAAGGTTGCTGGGGAAGGCTTCGATCATGATGTTAAGGTCCCGCACAGTACCATTATAGTAACGACGTGCCATCTGAATATCGTCTTCGATTTGTGCCAGGTCGTCTTGCAGATCCAGAAAATTCTGATTGGCCTTTAAATCCGGGTACGACTCGGCAACCGCCACGAGGTTGCCCAGCGAACGGGTCAGGGCGGTTTCAACCTGGCTTTTATCCGCAACGGCCTGGATATTTTTGCTTTGAGATCTTAATTGGGTGATTTCGGTTAAAAGCTTGGCTTCATGACCCATGTAGCCCTTGACGGTTTCGATCAAATTCGGGATTAAATTTGATCGTCGTTTCAGCTGGACATCGATGCCGCTCCAACCTTCGGCAACCATGTTGCGACAGCGGACCAGTTTATTGTAGATTCCGACCAGAATGAGTGCCAGTACGACGAGTCCGACGATGAGTATGATTCCACTTACCATTCTTCCCCCTTAGGTTTCTTCATTGGCTATCCATACTTCAAGCGGCAACGGTTGAAACAGGCAAGTGGAAACCGGGTTCCACTGGCATTGCGCACTGACCTCCACACCCTCCATAATGACCGAGACCGGCCGATCGGCTGAGACCACGACCACCATAATATTTTGGTGTTCGGCGGTAAAGCGAAGGGCCGAATTGTAGCGGGCGCCGCGGGCTCGGTCTTCCCCTGCAATGGTCCGGCCGTCCAACAGACAGGCAAAGCCGTGCAGGTTGAAATCCGAACTGACATGCAGGGCACCGTCAACATGGGCTAATGATTTGGTCAGGTCCAGGTTTTGAGATTCCCGGAGGTCAAGCGGGTTTTGGAGACGTTGGCCGGAAATGGAGACCGGCTGATCGTTTAAATCAACAATGACGGTGCAACCGTACTTTTGGGTTTCAGCGTTGTGGACGATGGCAGCAATTATTTTAAACAAGGTGTTGCTGTCTGACGGGTCCATGTTCGACTCCAGGAGCGCTTCTTCGACATGGACCAGCTTGGCCCGACGCGTCGTCGATTTAAAGGCACCATCGGAAAAACTGCAAACCATCTCGGTATTGAGCTTCAAAAAACCATGGTGGCCGCGAAAATCGGCAATGATGCTGAACTTAGGCAACTCGCCAGTCGCGACGCCGACGATCGTTTGACCATCGGAAACCAATTTACGCTCCGATTTTTCAACAGCTACCAGCAGCTTACGAATATGTTTATAATTTCCCAGACTGGGTTGCTCATCCTTGGGGAAGCGTGCCAAAAATTGAATGTCGCGCAGCGCGTAATCTTCAACAAAAATGAGTTCACCCCGGGGCCAGGCGCCTTCTTCCCGGGTGCGCGATATACCGAGGATCATATCCAGAATCGGGTAAATCCTGAGCTGGGTGTCCCATCCCAGCAGGATATTCATCTGGTCGATCAGGTAGTCCCGGACAGCATGGGTGCCATATTCTCTTAAAAAACTCCCTGATATACCGGTATAAAGCGTTTCTTCATTGGCGATATCATGGGAAACCCGCCAGGCCGCATGTTCGAGCCAGCACTCGGTCGGACCGATCGAACACATATCCGGATGGTGTTCTGTGAACCACATCTGATAAAAAACGGAACCGGAGCGTCCCCCGTAAGAGATCAGGCCGGCTAATTTCAGATTGCCTTCAGGAAATAGATGGCTGAAATTATTTTTCTCCGGAAGCGTAGCGAATTTTTTGCGCCAGTCAGCGGTGTCAAGATAGAGCTCTTTGAATATGAGTTCATGGCCCCGCAGCAGGTTTTGGGGATCGTAAATACAGACCGGGTCGGGAGGCCGAATGGCGTAAATAACAGCGGCGCGGCTGGGCGCCGAAAAATGGGAGATCCCGTCACGCAGCCCATCAAGCGTTTCGGCAATACATTTACATACAAAGGCGTCCTTGGCCATGGCAGGTCACTCCGGGAACGGCTTCAGCGACAATTCAAATAGAGCTGTCTTCAAGTTTTCGGTCAGTTCGTCATTTTTGTCAAGTAATTCGCGACAGGACTGACAACCAGAGACCATTTCGCTTGGCAATCGGGATGCCTTCGTCGATGGTATGGCTGGGTATGACTTGGCGTTTGGGAATGCCTGTAGGCTGCTTGACTTCATTGGAGGACATCAGATTTTGCTTGAAAAGATCCGAGAATCTACATTATACTGTGCGAAGATTTATTTAACATGTTAATAAAATTAATAATTATAGGAGGAAGGAGAGCATGCTGAAACTTTTATTGAAAGCCACAGTGATCGTGATTGTGATCGGAATGGCCCTACCGGCCGGCGCTTTCGAACTGGGCGTTCGCGGGCGTTACTGGTTCCCGGATTTGCGGGGTGACCTGCAAGTGGATTCCAGCGGGATTGTCGGCACCAAGGTCGACCTTCGCGATGACCTGGGTATCGACAATGAAGCCTATCCGTGGGTCGATGTATTTGCCGGCATTGGTAAGCATCATTTGACCTTTTCCTATTACGAAGCCGATTTTAAGGGTTCCCAACGCCTGACCGACAGGATCGTGTTCAATGGGGAGGTCTATAATATCAACGAGTTGGTGGACTCCAAGATTGACTACAAAGCGTATGACCTTATGTACCAGTATGATCTTGTGGACTGGGAGAACATCCTGGCCGGTTTTTCACTCGGAATTGTCGGTCGTGTGAAATATATCGAGGGAAACGTCGCGATTGCTTCTGCCTCCCAGGCCGCCAGAGAGGAATTTTCCGCCCCCATTCCCTTGCTGGGAGCCAATTTCCACATGGGACTATTGGCCAATCTCCTTGAAGCCCGGGTCTTACTCACCGGCATGGGTTACAGCGACGGCAATTGCATCGACGGTCAGGCCGAAGTTTCTTTGACGCCCCTTCCATTTATTGGCATCAATGCCGGTTATCGGCTTTTCTACCTGAATGCCGATATCGATGATATCAAATTCGATTTCGGAACCGCGGGACCCTATGTGGGATTGACAATCAGTTTTTAAGGCCGCTAGCGCCAGCCGCCTGCATCTTGCGATTCATTGGGCCGTGGTGCGTGCTCGTTTTTTAGGTGAGGGGCTGGAGCGATCTGAATGAAAAAGAAAACAAAGGCCGCGAGCCAAGGGTTGCGCTGGCCGGAACTTATTCCCGGCCAATTGGTGCGACGCTATAAGCGCTTTTTAGCAGATGTGAAGCTGGCAAATGGTGAAACCGTAACGGCCCACTGCCCCAATTCGGGCAGCATGCAGGCCTGCAGTGCGCCGGACCAGCCCGTTTATTTATCGTTTCACGACAATCCCAAGCGCAAGTTGAAGTACACCTGGGAACTGATCCAGATGCCAACGTCGCTGGTCGGCGTCAACACCCTGGTCCCCAACCGACTGGTCTATCATTCAATCCTGAATGGGAAGGTGGCTGAGCTGACCGGGTACGACACGGTTAAACGCGAAGTTAAAGTCGGCACGAATTCGCGCTTGGACTTGATGTTGTCG
Source organism: uncultured delta proteobacterium (assembly GCA_963802265.1). Classification (GTDB taxonomy): domain Bacteria; phylum Desulfobacterota; class Desulfobacteria; order Desulfobacterales; family CAWDIC01; genus CAWDIC01. The sequence goes on along the minus strand of CAWDIC010000001.1, from coordinate 112,992 downwards.
GGCGAGGGACGGCGATTGTGTTACGTGGAAGTTAAAAACTGTACCCTCGTGGATGATGGGCTGGCGGCCTTTCCCGATGCCGTGACCACCAGGGGGCGCAAGCATCTCGTAGAATTACAGACCCTGGTCGCCCAAGGGTGCCGGTGTGCGATGTTTTATTTGATCCAGCGCATGGATGCCCGGGTTTTCAAGCCGGCCGACCACATCGATTCGGCCTACGGTCAAGCGCTGCGGCACGCCGTTCAAAAAGGGGTCGAAGTCATGGTTTACGACGTTCGGATTGATCTGCAACAGATTGTTTTGAACAATCAAGTGCCCTATATTCTAACTTGAGGACGCCGTGCCCCTAAGGGGCGCGATGGCAGAGGGATGTGCCAGTGTCCGAATATCAGATGCCTAAATCGCCGGATGAAAGATGTGTACTGGTCTTTGTGCGAGCGCCTGTGACCGGTAAGGTTAAGACTCGTTTGGCCAAGGTATTGGATCCGCGAACCGTTCGTGACCTCTACCAATGCTTTGTGATCGATGTGCTCGAGATGCTGACACGCAGCGGTTTTCAAACCGTCATCTGTTTTCATCCGCCCGAGGCCGAACCACACATGGCAGCCTGGCTAGGCGATACTTATCCATATTTACCACAGGCCGGGGCAGACTTAGGCGCCCGGATGGCCAATGCTTTTAAAGCGGTTTTTCAGCGTGGTTGCCGACAAGCACTTCTGATCGGAACCGATTTTCCAGATTTGCCTCAAACCTTTATTCACCAGGCATTCGATGGTTTGCAACAAAACGGGACAGTGATCGGTCCGACTTATGACGGCGGTTATTACCTGATCGGGTTCGAACGCAGGCAGTTCTTTCCGGCCGTCTTCGAAGCAATTCCCTGGGGTACCAAGCAGGCCTTCAAAGATACGCTGCGGGTTTTAAATCAGCATGATCGGCACCCGCTGATGCTACCCCGATGGCGGGATATTGACGATTATGAAGACTTGGTGGCGTTCATCAAAACGCAACCCAGCACCCCGAAGACGGCACCCCATACGCGCACCTTATTACGTTCACTTGAACTACCACCAGCATAGAAGCTTATAGAAAAAATGGAGAAGTCTTGATGCAATGGACACCCAAGGCCGAGGATGCTGTTAAAAAGGTGCCTTTTTTTGTCCGTAAAAAAGTCAAGGCACGGGTTGAAAAAGAAGCCCGACAGGCTGGCAAACAGATCGTCGACCTGATCGATGTCAAAGCAACCCAGAAGCGCTATCTGACCAATATGGCTTCTGAGGTCAAAGGATATCAACTGGAAACCTGCTTCGGTCCCAATGCGTGCCCACACCGCGCCAACTTTTCCGATGAATTGATCCAGCAGATCGAAGACGTTTTGAAAGAGGCGGACCTGCTGACCTTTCTCAAGGCGCACGTCACGGGCGGCCTCAAGTTTCATCATGAGTTCAGAGTCGCACTGGCCGATTGCCCCAATGCCTGTTCGCAGCCACAGATAAAGGATATCGGGATAATTGGGGCCAGCACGCCGGCTCTTACCGACCAGCCCTGTACGCTTTGCGAAGCTTGTGTCGATGAATGCCGCGAAGCGGCGATCGAATTGGGTGGGTCAGGTCCGGAGGTCGATGAAGCGCGCTGTCTACACTGTGGCAAGTGTGTGGCCGTTTGTGACAGCGGCACCCTTGTTCAAGGTTCCAAGGGCTTCCGCGTGCAATTGGGCGGCAAACTCGGGCGACACCCGCAACTGGCCCGCGAACTGCCAGGAATTTACAGTCAAGAAGAAGTCATAAAGATCATTCAATGGTGCCTCGATTTTTATATGCAGCACAGTAAGACAGGCGAGCGCTTTGCCGAAATCTTTACGGCTTCGGATTTTGAGCAGCTGGCCCAAGCTATGAGAGAAAGAGCAGGATAGTAAAATCGGCAAAAGGATTTGAAGGTATAAAAAAACGGGCAGGTCATGAGACCAGCCCGTTTTTTTATTTTTAGCAGCGCAGCTGCGTCACATACAAGCGCGAGGCGCTTGTATTTTTAGAAGCGCCAGGTAAGACCGAAATCATAACTGGCTTCGCTGAGAGTCGATTCAATTGAGGCCGGGGCGCCTCCACCAAATGTACCGGTTTCTTTGATGTCATTTTCAAAGGCATGCATGTACCCTAAAGTTAGGATAAAGGTATCCGAAACATGATAGGCGAGGCCCAAGGTCATATGATGTTCGACAATGGCCGGGAAACCAACAATACGGAAGGTTTCATAGTAATAGGTGGGCAGCATGATCCCCTGGACATTTTTTAACGCATCGCCGTTCCAATTATTGTGTTCTTTGACCGGATTTTTACTGTAATTATAGCCAACCATTAGATTCAGTTTGTCGGTGGCTTTAAAGCGTGCACCAAGGGCATATACCCATTGATCTTCCCAGTCGAAGTCACTGTATCCCGCCGCATCAGACCAGTTTAACCATTTGGCATCGAAACCGAGTAAAAGACCGGTGCCGGCAAAATCATAGGCCAGGCCCAACCCGAATTGCTGTGGTGATTCGAGATCCAGGTCATACAGCGTTCCCCCAAAGTTAAGGACATTTTGGTGGGTGATCTTTTGGGGCGAAACATAGGTCAAACCCAGTGACATGTTGTCAGAAGGTTTATAAATCATACCGGGCTGCACGCCGAACGCATAACCGGACGATGTGCCGTTTCTCAAGTCCAGCATCCCATAGTTGACGTGGGTTGCCAAACCGAAGGAAAGGTTCGGTGATGCCTGGTAAGCGACCGAGGGGGCAAATTTCATGATCTGCAGAGACGTGTATTCTCCGGCAACGATGGGGTAGGGTCCCGGAGGAGGGGCGGGGAGACCCGTGGGGTCGTCGATAGCGGTTTTGCGATAGTCTACCCCTAAACCGGAAACACCGTAGGCTGCGAGCCCGAACCGCCAAGCGGAAGACTCCTCACCAATGGGTACGGAAACCCCAATGGCCGGAATCGTGTAAATGTTGTCCTCGCTGTCGGCCGTAAAGGTGCCGGCATAATTGGTAACTTTGGTCTCGATTTTGGGGGCAAACAGGGTGCCCGCAAAATTGAATTCCGAAGAAGGACAGTAAGGTCCAAAACACATGGCGGCCGGGTTGGCAAAAACCGCACTGATCGCGTCCTGCGGGGCGGCAATGCCGACACCGCCCATGGCCCGGGAAGTGGGTCCCACGCCGATCAGGTTGTCGCCGTTGGTTGCCATGGCGGCGGGCACAAGCATCCCCGTAAAAGCGAAAATGGTTAGCAGAACGAACAATTTCTTCATGACACTTCCTCCTTATTGTTTAGTTGGTCTATTTAGCTGCTTACGATCCAAAAACGGTAACGCACATCATGCCGGGACCAGGGCATCGGCAATCATGGAAGACAGGAACTCGACCTGCATCCCCATTTTGTAGTGTTCATTCAAATTATCAAGCTGGGCATGGCAGTTTTCGCAGGCCGTTGCCAGTATCTCTGCTCCGGTTGCCTGGGTCTGCTCGACCTTGACCCGGGACGATTTCATTCTAAAATCGAGCGTGTCTTCACCCAGGGCGACCAGGCCGCCGCCACCGCCGCAACACCAGTTGTATTTGGGTTCGGGTGACATCTCACGGAAATCATCGGTCAGATGCTTCAAAATATAGCGCGGTTCATCAAAGACCCCAGCATTGCGCGCAATCTGGCACGGGTCGTGATAGGTGATCGGCCGGTTGAACTTGGATTTATCGATTTTGATGCGACCCTCGCGGATGTAACGGGCATGCACTTCCGTAATCGAGGAAACGGCGAAGGGTTGTTTGCCGGCCATTTGTTTCATGACCCGAAAAGCGGTACCGCACTCGCAGACGCAGACCTCCTTGACCTTAAGGCGTTTGGCCTCATTGACGATCCGATCCAGAATCAGCTTGGTGCGGGTCGGGTCGCCGACAAAAGCACCGAAATTAACAGCCTCGAAAAAACTCAAGGTCCAATTTTCCTTGGCGGCATTGAAAATCGCGGCTGCCGGGATGATGGAGTGGGCGCCTGCCAGCGCCACATAGAGAAGGTCGGCGCCTTCGACGTCGATCGGGATGGGGGTTTCGTCCGCTTCCATCTGCCACTTCTTGACGACATCCTTTTCAAGATTCTTGAGGCCCTTTAGAAACCCTTCCTTGTAAAGTTCAAGGGATTTGCCCTTTTCAATCGAGGTGTCGGCCAGCATGGTCAGGATTTCCGGCTCAGTACCGGCTCCGACAAGAAGCAGTTTGGCGATGGACATGATCATTTGCGTGTCAATGCCAAACGGGCAATAAACCATGCAGCGGCGGCAGCCGGTACAGGAATAGGCGGCTTCATAAAGTTCATCTAAAGCCATTTCCGTCAGTTCTTTGGATTCGCCCACCGACGGCCAGAGCTTGCCGCGTGCTTTAAAGTACTTTTTATAAATGCGACGGACAATTTCATGACGATAGGCGGCAATATATTTAACCTGACCCATGGAGGCATGCACGTGGCAGGCTTCGACACAGGTTCCACAGCGCGTGCAGGTCTCCAGGTAAAAGAGCATGGCCTGATTGAGCTTGCTCTGGAACAATTTCAGTAGATCGTCTCTGGTTTTTTGATCCATGGTTAACCTCTTCTCAGCTTATTGATTGGCAGCGCCAAAAACGAGTGCATAATCTGGCTGAAGGGAAAGAAAATGAGAAAAAGATTGGCAAAGAAAACGTGCACGACCAGTAAAAAAGAATGACCCGAATAGGTCACGGCATAGGGCAGCTCCGGCTTGAAATAAAGGAGGCTGGTAAGGTAGGTGCGATAGTCTTCAACCGTCAGTTCACCGTATTCATACCACCGGCGCGCCCAGTCCATCTGGCTTCCAAAAAGGACGAGCAATAGGAGCAGAATCAGCAGAAAGTAATCTTCCGGTACAGTCAACTCTTTTACGGGCGAATGAAACCGCCTGAAGATAAAATACAACAGACTCACAAACGTCAGTAGACCGACGATGCCCTTGCCCAGGAAGATTTCATGGGGAATGATTTGGAAAATTTCAAAATCGTAAAAAAGTTCCAGATGCCCGATGATCAGCAGGAAAAGGGAAATGTGAAAAACCATCAAAAAGAACCACAACAGTGGTTTGTGACGGCGAACGGTTGGAAATAAAAAGGTGTCGTGCAGGGCCCACAGCCACTTGGGCCTTTTTTCTGGAAAGATTTGCAGGGTTGCAGGGTGCGGCGGTGTCCGAAAAATTTTGATCAATCGTAAAGCCGTACCCACAATAAAGACGGCGAAAGCAATGTACACCATGGGAACGAGTACGATGTAGTAAATTGTTTGCACAGAGACCTCCCTTATCCATAAAAAGGGGGACTTGGATACCCGTTGCGGGCACCAGTCCATTTTTAAGCTGTATTTTAGTTTCTATCCACGGATAATGGCTTTTGCGTGAGTTCAGGGCGTCCAGCGCTGGCGCACAGTGACGCTTTTGGCGCTAATCGCGAAAGAGCGCCATCCGTGGGTGGTACGAATTAAGCGGTCCGCTTGATATAAAAGCGAATAAGATCGCCATCCTGTTCGGTTTTCAAAATTTCGTTTCCGCTGGTGCGTGCCCAGGCCGGGAAGTCGGTCAAAGATCCAGGATCGGTTGACTGTGCTTCGATTACCTGGCCGACTTCAATTTCCTTAATGCCCTTGCTGACTTTGACAACCGGCATGGGACAGGGCAACCCTTTCAAATCCATTACTTTATCGACTTTAATTTCTTCACTCATGGTTTATCTCCTTTTTAAATTTTTTAATTCTTATATGAAAAGTTGAACGCGACTATCAATCGCTTCTTCCAAAAATTTGGCAACGCCGCAGAAAGTCAGACCTTTGTAGTCTATCATCTCTTCGCGTTTGAAGCCCATCAGGTCCATGGACATCTCACAGACATAAATGTTAACTTCCAATTCTTCGGCCAGTTCCAACATTTGCTCCAGGGAGGCGACGTTTTTCTTTTGCATCAGCGATTTCATCATGGCCGTCCCCATGCCACCCATGTTCATTTTCGAAAGCTTGGTGGCGCCGGTTCCCTTGGGTAGCATGGCACCAAACATTTTAGACATGACGTCTTTGCCACCGACCTGTTTGTTTTTGTCCCTCAAAAGCGGGGTCCCCCAAAACGTAAAAAACATGACCACTTCCATGCCCATGGCAACCGCCCCATTGGCGATAACAAAGGCCGCCAGGGCCTTGTCAAGGTCGCCGCTGAACACGACCATAGAGAGCTTGTTGGAAGGCGCCTGATTTTTCAGAGCGCCCATCTGCGTTTTTAACTCCTCCAATTGTTTTTCCATGTCTTGCATAACGTGCCTCCCAAAATAGATGGTATTGATTAATATTATATCATAGTTACAATAGGTTATATTTTTTTCCACTTAATTAAGTTTATATCATGAACTATTATAAGCCAAGTTACCCTTCATCAATCCATGTGTCCATCGGCAATAACACCTTGTTTGTATTGATAGCCGAAGCTCAGGTCATCAATTCTTTGACAGCATTCATAGACGAGGTCAGGGTTTCGAGGGTGGCGATGGATGTCCGCCGCTGATCGGACGGTATCAGCAATAGCACTTCACTGTAAATTCCCTTAAGAAATTTATCGATTTCATCGAGTTTGTCTTGGCCAAGGCGTGTCAGGCTGAACAGATAAATGCGGGAGTCTTCAGGGTCGCGTATCCGCTGCACCAGATTTTTGTTTTCCAGGCCTTCTAAAATTTTAGATACGCGGCTTTTCACGACATTCATCCGACCGGCGATCCCTTTCGGCGTCAGGTAACGCTCTTCACCAAAAAGCAGCAGGCACCTAAAGGCCGCATCGGGCAGTCCGAAGCGATCGCTTTGGTATCGGACCCGCTCCTGGCAGCACTGGAAAAGGCGATTGATCAGGTTTTGGAACTGATCGAGCTGAAAATCCGTTATCTCCGCATCCGTTTTATCCGATTTATTGTTCATGGCATGAACTATAACAGCCAAAAATTATATGTCAATAAAATTTTTATAAAATTTTATATTAGTCTAAATTATAAATAATTTAGATTTTTAATGGAAATATCGCAGAGTGAGGTCGTTGGGTAGTCACGGAGCCCTAAGACCAAATATCAGTTTTATGGTCGAAATTATTCATGCTATAGTTGATTTCCTTGTGGTTCTGATAGGTCTTACCAGAAGCAAAAAGGAAAATACCGGGGGCTTCATTGAGGGGGGCGAAGCGACACCGTCGCGCAACATCTAAAATCGTTTCACGATTTTAGATTGTTATGCCGCCTGGCGGCGCTCCAGGATGGCACCGCGGGTGCTGACCACGACCGTTTCCATGGGAACCTTGGTTTTGGCGGCCTCCATGCCCTTTTTTACGATCATGGGCAAACCGGAACAACAGGGCACTTCCATGACGATTGTGGTGACACGCTGAATCCCGGCCACTTTGAAAATTTCGGCAAATTTGTCGATATATTCATCCACCTGGTCGAATTTGGGGCAGCCAACCATGACGGTTTTGCCTTCGAGGAAATCCTGGTGCAATGAGGGAAACGCAAAGGGAACACAGTCGGCGACGACCAGCAAATCAGCGCCTTTCAAGAAGGGCGCGTTGGGCGGAATGAGACGGATCTGGACCGGCCAGTGGGACAAGGCTGAATCGGTTTCAGCCTGGGCTGCATGGGTTCTCGGCTGGTTGGCCGTCTGGCAGCCTTGTGCCGGCGCAAAGCTTTGAATCTGCGTTGACGGGCAACCGCACGGCATTGACGCAGGTTCCGGTGGCTGGCTTTTTTCCTTGGTTTCCAGAAGTTCGGCGACGGCTTCTTCGTCAAATTCATCGGCTTCGCGTTCAATAATTTGCAGCGCTCCGTTGGGGCATTCACCCAGGCAGGCACCCAAACCATCACAGTACATATCGGCGATAACCTTGGCTTTGCCGTCGATTATTTCGATGGCGCCTTCAGCACAAGCCAGAACACAGTCGCCACAGCCATCGCAAAGTTCTTCGTCGATTTTGATTATTTTACGTTTGACTTTCATGATAACTCCTTATTGCCATCTCTGGCGCTAGTTGGCCTGTAAAAGTACGGATCGGGCCTCTTTTTGGCCATTGGCAGTTAAAAACACCTTGGCTATCGTTGCTTCCCAGTGGTCGCTCTCTTGGGGCGTGTCCTTTTGTCGCGCTTCCATATTCGCAATCAGGTCAGCATCGTAAACAACTCTGAAATTGAGCGGTTCGTCTGGCTGGGGATGATGATGACGCCCGATGATATCACAGACTTCTTCGATCAGGCCCGCCGCGGCGCCCAGTCGCTCCAGAATATCGCGTGCGATGGGTGGCCCTTCGAGTTCGTGGTGTTCCGGGGCCGCATCACCATGTTTGCGCTCAGCGGCGTGTATGCCGATGTCATGCAGATAAGCGGCGCACAAGATGACCGCTAAATTGCCGCCTTCCAGCTTGCCGATTCGTTCGGCATAACGGGCGACCTTCATGGCGTGACCGATGCGTTTAAAGTCGGTCTTGAAATACCGTTTCATTTCAATGGCAACCCGGTCTTTCAACAGGTCTTCTTTTTGAGCGAGCAACTCCGGCGGGAGATTACCGATGCATTGTTCGGCATATTGGCAGTAACTCGCACAACCAAAATCGAGTTGCGGATTGATGAAGCGGTGTCCGCAGTGTCCACATTTACGGGTGGTATCATCTTTGAAAAACTCAACCTGATGACCACACTCCGGGCATTTGGCATCGTAGATCGCGCCTGGCTTCCAGTACTGGGTGTCTTGGCCCGGACATTTCATGTGATTCCTCCCAATTCGTTCGGGTTTTAGCAACACCCCCCTTGCGGGAGGGTGTTGCTTATAGCACAGATGCGACATGGCCGCATTTCATAAAAGCGTATAGCGCTTTTATCCGAGAATAGCTTTCAGGTCCTCATCCGCCGTTGATATGGGCATGATGTTGAAATTCTCGACCAGCACGTTCAATATGTTCGGTGTAATAAAGGCCGGTAAAGCTGGGGCCCAGTCGAATATCCTTGATCCCCAAATGCAACAGCGTTAACAGAATGACACAGGCCTTCTGCTCGTACCACGATAAAATCATGGAAAGGGGCAGATCGTTGACGCCGCAATCAAAAGCACCTGCCAAGGCCACGGCAATCTGAATGGCCGAGTAGGCATCATTGCACTGTCCAACGTCCAGAAGCCTTGGAATGCCGCCGATATCGCCCAGATCCTTATCGAAGAATCGGAACTTGCCGCAGGCCAGGGTCAGCACAACACAGTCCTCCGGCACTTTTTCGACAAATTCGGTATAGTAATTCCGGCCGGTTTTGGCACCGTCGCAACCGCCGACCAAAAAGAAGTGGCGAATCGCTTTGTTTTTGACGGCTTCGATCACCTGCCCGGCAACTCCCATGACAGCATTCCGGCCAAAGCCCACCATGATTTCCTTGCCGGCCACAGTTTCAACAAATCCAGGAAGTTCTAACGCTCTTTGAATAACGGGCGTGAAATCCTTATCGGCAATGTGTGTCGCGCCAGGCCAGCCAACGAGACCGGTTGTGAAAATATTGTCCATATAAGTATCTTTGGGTTTCTGGATGCAATTGGTCGTCATGAGGATGGCGCCCGGGAAAGCGGCAAATTCTTTGGCCTGATTTTGCCAGGCGGTCCCATAGTGGCCATAAAAATGGGCATATTTCTTCAGCTCAGGATAGCCGTGACAGGGGAGCATTTCACCGTGGGTGTAAATGTTGATGCCCTTGCCATCCGTCTGCTTGAGGATCTCTTCCAGGTCCTTCAGGTCGTGTCCTGAAACCAGGATCGCTTTGCCCTGTATGGCACCCAAGGGGACTTTGGTGGGAACCGGATGACCGTAAGTGCCGGTATTACCGGCATCGAGTAATTCCATGGCCCGCAGGTTGACCTCGCCGCATTTCAAAGCCAGGCCCACAAGCTCATCGGCTCCCAGGCTTGGGTTGAGCGTAGCGGCCATGGCTTCATGGATAAAAGCATAAACCGCATCGTCCTCTTGACCGAGGATTCTGGCATGATCCGCGTAAGCAGCCAGGCCTTTGAGGCCGTAGATCAGCAGCTGTTGGAGCGAGAGAATATCCGGATCGATGTCTGGATCTGATTTGATTCCCACGGCTTCCCCCTGTGCTACCAGGCCGGGGAGATCGGCTGCTGCAACAAAAGTCGCAGGGCCGTCGGGAAAGTCGACGTTGCCACCAGCGGCAGCCACTTTAGCCTTTAAAGCATCCCTTAACGTGACGCTCTGCTTGATCAGGATTACAAAACGGTCCGGGTCGAAGTCGACATTGGTCAGTGTCGAAAAAATGGCCTCACAGGTGAACTGGTTGACGACAGCATCGACCAACCCGGCTTTGCGGCCTGCATCCGCATAAAGGGAGAGCCCTTTAACTGTATAAAGTAGCAGGTCCTGTAGCGCAGCAACGTCCGGCTGTTTGCCGCATACACCGATCTTGGTACAGCCTTCACCTTTGGCGGTCTGTTCGCATTGATAACAAAACATAAGTTTCCTCCTTTTGAATAATGTAAGCGGTTTTTCGAAATTTAAAAGCGTTCCTTGCCCGTTTTTTTTGCGGGGCAAGATTAAAGCGGCTTAAGTTTCGACCTAAGATCTAAATTGTTCGCTGGTTCAGCGCTTGGTGTCGCGTTTAAAAGGATAATAAGGCCGGCATCCTGTCGAGGCCTTGACATAAGTCAAAAAGCAGTGCTATTTTTTTTAAAAAGTTGAGAACCCTATGAAAAATATAATAAAAATTATTTCCGGAATTCCACTTTTCAGTGGGCTTTCATCCCAACAATTGGCTGATGTCAAAAATGTCGCGATCGACCGGCGATATCGAAAGGGTGAATTCATCTTTTCCGAGGGTGATGCGGGCAACGGCTTTTATGTGATCATTGCCGGCCAAGTTGAGATCTTTAAAGCATCTTTAGAGGGCAAGGAAAAAATCCTTCATATTTTTGGCCCGGGTGAACCGTTTGGTGAAGTGCCGGTGTTTTCAGGAGCTCGCTTTCCGGCCAATGCGCGAACGCTGGCCCAAAGCCATCTATTGTTTTTTCCCAGGCAGGCCTTTGTGAACCTGATTGCCGCCAATCCTGCGCTGGCTTTGAAAATGATGGCTGTTTTGTCCCGGCGGCTGCGTCAATTTGCCGTCCAGATCGAGCATCTGACCCTCAAAGAAGTTCCCGGCCGTCTGGCAGCCTATTTAATTTATTCACTTGAGGAACAAAACACCACTGCCAACCATATTACCCTCAATATCTCCAAAGGCCAATTGGCCAGCCTATTGGGGACCATCCCCGAAACACTTTCGCGGATTTTAGCGCGCATGGCCAAGCAGGGGCTGATCAAGGTCGAGGGTAAAAAAATTCAGGTGCTGGATGCGGGCGGGCTGGAGTCGTTGTCGGAGTATGGCAAGGTCCTCGACTAGTATCCACCACAAATGGTCTTTTTGCACGATCTCGGCGTTGGGCACTTCGATTTAACTCCTCAAAATAGCAGGCTATTCCTCCGGGTTAAATCTTGCGCCCGCCTTGACCTCGTACAAAAATCCTCATTTCTGGAAGGATACTATTTATTGCCAATCAATAAATGATCTTTCGAGCGATTAGCGCCAAAAGTTTCATTGAGCCCAAAGCCTATTTTTTTAATTGCTTCTGGCGTTTGCCCAGATCGAGATGCATGAAGGTTACATCAAAAGGTAGATGGGCAAAAACTTTGGTTCGGCCGGTAATAAACCCCAAAATTTCATACCAATGTCTCAATTCGACATGTTCGGCGATGATGCCGATTTCCAGGCGTCGACAGCCGGCCTTGACGGCTTCCTGAATGGCGTATTGAACCAGGGCCTGACCATAGCCCTGATGGCGATCGGTCGGTAAAACTGCCAGACGTTCGAGATAAAAGACTTCCGGTCGCGCACGTTCCAAGGCCACGCACCCGCAAGGACGGTTCTCAGATGTCAGTAAATAGTATCGAACGCCCTTGGCCATGTTGGCTTCAATCCAGTTCTCAGAACAATTGGAAGGGTGCTTGGGGGCATTTTGGGCGGTTAAATGGAAGCGTTGGGCCACATCTTGATTCGAAGCCCGGATAATTTGGGTTATCACGGGAACATGGACTGTTCGCGCGCTTCTAATCGACCACATCAGAGGCTCCTTCACGCTGGCTCGCAGACGGGTTGTCTTCTTTGGTTTTTAAACTTGCGTACCATTTTGGAGATGGTTTGACAATCAAAAGTGAAGCAAAAAGAACTTGACAAAATAATAGATAAGTTAGTATCACTAACAAATTATAAAAATGATGGAATAACCTTAATAACATTTAAATTTAAGTAGATTGAATAGGGTTAATATCACTCAAAAAACATTGGCACCCGGGACTCACTGGACGATCAAGAAGGGATTTTAGGCCATGGGTAAATGGATGAATGGTTACCTCAAACGACTGGCTGATACCAGACGTGCCAACCTGCTTGGCGGTGGAGAGGATCGGATCGCCTTGGTCCACCAGCTGGGTAAGCTCACGGCTCGTGAAAGAATCGATCACCTGGTTGATGCGGGCTCCTTCGAGGAGATCGGGTCTTTGGTTCAAGATTCGCGACCGCCCTTAGACGGCAAACAGCGACCCAGCCCTTCCGAGGGGATTGTCATGGGTTTCGGCAAGATCGACGGGCGACCGGTCATGCTGTATGCGTTTGATTTTACGGTTATGTCCGGTTCGCTTGGGGACCAAGCCGCCTGGAAATTGGCCGATCTCATGCAAATGGCCGGTCAACGCCAAATGCCGATTATCGGGATCATCGATTCGGCCGGAGAACGCCTCAGCTTCAAAGGCGGTGATGTCGGCCTGAATGGACTGGGGCAGCTGCTTCGCAATTACAGCCTCTATTCCGGGGTTGTCCCACGCCTTACGCTGCTGCTGGGTCCTTGCACCGGTGTTTTGGCAGCCTTGCCGGTGATGTCCGATTTTTTAATTGCCAATACTGAAACAGGCTTTTTATGGCTGGGCGGTGGGATCGAATCCGAAGATGCCGGTTCGGCCGAGTTTCACATGGAAAAGAGTGGTCAATGTGATGTTGTGGCGACCAGCGATGAAGATGCAATCCAAAAGACAAAAGAATTACTGTCTTTTATGCCGCTCAGCTGTTGGGCTGAGGCCCCGTGGGTTGACACCGGTGACGATCCCGAAAGGCGTGCGGCGGAATTGCTCGATATGATGCCGGACAATCCCAAGTTTACCTACGATATCCACGAGATTATCGATCAAGTTGTCGATAATGGCGCTTTCTTCGAGTTGAAAGAAGATTATGCGCCGCATTTGGTAATCGGTTTCGCGCGTTTTGGCGGCCATGTGGCTGGCATCGTAGCCAATAACCCGGACGAAATGAGCGGTATCCTCGAACCGGATTCTTCGGACAAATACGATCGTTTCATGAACTTTCTAGATGCGTTCAACCTGCCCTTGGTTACCCTGGTCGATACAACGGCCTTTCCACCCGGTGATCGTTGGGAACGTATGGGGATCATTCGGCACGGAGCCAAATTACTCCACTCCTATGCACACCTGACCTGTCCCAAAATAACAATGGTCCTGCGGCGATCGTACGGCGGTGCCAATATCGTTCTGGGTTGTTCCAAAATGTTTCCGGATTTCGTATATGCCTGGCCGACAGCCGAATTTGCACCCACAGGGCCGGAAACCGTCGTCCACGCGGTGTTCCACAAAGAGTTGGCCAAAGCCAAAGAAGAGGGCCAATTCGATGAAGTCTACCAGAAGTTGCTGGGAATTTTAAAAGAGCAGTTTTCGGTGATGAATCTGGCCAAGCTGTGGACGACTTATTATACGGCTCATGAAGTGATCGATCCCCGCGACACACGGCCACGGATTATCAGAGCCTTGGAAAATGTCCGGAACAAACAGGAAGCACTGCCGGCTAAACGGCGTTCCATCAAGCCGGCCTAAATCAATAAAATCGCAATGTGATTTTATTTGGAGTCGATTATGGGTAAACAAATGGATGCAGCCATTGAGCGCTTGCGGGATGTCCATGCCCGCAACCTTTTGGGGGGCGGTCAGAAGCACATCGAGCGGCAGCACGGTCGGGGCAAGTTAACGGCCCGTGAACGGATTGATTACCTGCTGGATCCGGGCACCTTCAGTGAACTGGGGGCCGGTGTCAACACCACCGGGACGCGCATTGACGGACGTGCGAGCGACGCCCCGTGTGATGGCGGGGTCATTGGCACCGGCAAAGTCGAAGGTCGCACGGTAGCGGTCTATGCCAGCGATTTCACCGTGCTGGGTGGCTCTCTCGGGTGTCAGCATGCCATGAAGTTCATTAAATTGATTGAAATGGCAGCCTCTTGGGGCATCCCCATGGTGTGGCTGCTCGACTCATCAGGGGGTCGGCTGGGGTATCAGGATGTGCCGAGTGCCGGGATCGATTGGTGGTTTGCCCTCGAGTCGCGTTATTCCGGTTTGATCCCCCAGATAAATGTGCTGATGGGTCCCTGTATCGCCGGCCAGGCCTACTGCCCCACGCTGTGTGACTTTTTGCTGATGAGCAGAGAAACCGCCCACTTGTGGCTTGGCGGGCCGCGCATGACCCAGGCCGCAACTTCGGAAACAATCGGCGATAATGTGGGGGGTGCGGATTATCACATGGAGTACAGCGGTACGTGCGACATCGTGGGGCAGAATGATCGAGAGACAATAGCAAAGGCAAGAACACTTCTCAGCTTTTTGCCGTCTAATTGTCGTACCCAACCGCCGGCCGGAACGCCCACCGATGAGGTGACGCGCGACATCAGCTGCCATCGCCCAACTGGTTCCGGATGAATATGATCTGGCTTATGATATCCACGCCGTTATTCAATTGTTGGTCGATACTGAAACTTTTTTTGAGATCAAGCCGGCCTATGCGCGGCAACTCGTGACCGGTTTTGCGCGCTTCAACGGCGATGTGGTCGGAGTGGTCGCCAACAACCCGAACGTGCCGGGAAGCATTCTGGAAATCGACGCCTGCGATAAATACTATCGGTTTTTACAGGTGTTGGACGCTTATAACATTCCACTGGTAACCCTGGTCGATACACCGCCGGTGGTTGCAGGTGAAGCCCAGGAGGCCAGGGGGCTGCTTCGGCACATGGGCAAAGTGCTGGATGTTTATGCCACGGCAACCATTCCCAAAATAAGCATCGTCTTGCGCGAGGCCTACGCGGACGCTGGCAGTATTGTTCTGGGTGGTGTGAAGGGTATGGGTGTCGATTTGTGTTATGCTTGGCCGCTGGCCCGTTTTGCGATCGAGGCGTCAACACTCGATTACCGTGAGGTCTATGGCAAGGGGATTGAAGAAGATGCCCCTGCCGGTTACCTCAATCGTGCGCGTGAGAAGGTGGATGTCTTCGAGGTGGCGCGCAGTTGGTCGGCTCAAATGGTAGATGAAATAATCGAACCGGACCAGACACGCATCAAAATTATCGAAGCCCTGATGTTGACCAGGAATAAGCGGGAAGTGCTACCGAGCAGGGCCAAGTGCCATGGCACGCCACCAACCTAATGTCCGCTCACAAATTTAGAGGAGAAAAAAGTGCCAGAGAAAAAAGGAAAACAAATCGAAGTAAAAGCTCCCATGTCGGGTGTTTTCTACCGGGGGCCGTCACCCGAAGAACCGCCCTATGTCGCGGAAGGGGATACGGTCAGTAAAAAACAGGTCATTGCGTTGCTGGAGACCATGAAGGTCTTTCAAAAAGTGAAAGCGCCGGCCAATGGACGCATTGTCAAGATCGTGGCTGAAAATGAAACACCGGTCAAAGATGAGGATTTACTGTTTGTTATCGAAACTTAATACATATTCGTTTGTTGAAGATAACCGCCCAAAGGTCGCTGTGCGAAGATCGTTATTTAAGCGGTCTTATAATGAGAGCGGCGAAGCCGCGCCAAAAAAAATCGTGGAACGATTTTATGTTTAAAAAAATACTCGTTGCCAACCGCGGTGAAATCGCCCTGCGGATCATTCGGGCCTGCCGGGAACTCGGCATCAAAAGCGTGGCGATTTATTCCGAGGCCGATGCCGAATCATTGCATGTCGGCCTGGCTGATGAAAAGATCTGTATCGGCCCGGCGATCAGTCGTAAAAGCTACTTGAATGCCGATGCCATTTTAGATGCGGCCCAAAAGACCGGTGCTGCTGCGGTACATCCAGGGTACGGTTACCTGGCGGAAAAGGCGTCTTTTGCCGAGGCCTGTGAAAGCCGCGGCAAGGTGTTTATCGGTCCGCGGCCGGAGAACCTGCAATTGGCCGGAGACAAAATACTTGCCAAGAAATTGATTCAGGCTGCCGGCGTGCCCGACAATCCCGAGTAGTCCTGGCGGCATGGCCGACAAAGACGAAGCTGTACAAATGGCCCGCGAAATCGGCTATCCTGTCATGATCAAAGCATCGGGTGGCGGGGGTGGCCGCGGTATCCGAATCTGTTACGATGAAAGCGAATTGCTGGAAGAGTTTCCGATTGCCCGCATGGAAGCGCGCACAGCGTTTGGTAACGATGAGGTCTATCTCGAGAAATACATCACCAACCCGAGACACATCGAATTTCAAATCCTGGCGGACCGCAGTGGTCGCGTGATTCACCTGGGCGAAAGGGAGTGTACCATCCAGAGGCGCTTCCAGAAGCTGATCGAAGAGGCACCCTCGCCCCGATTATCGTCGGAGCTGAGAAAAATCATGGGGGCGGCGGCCATCAAAGCCGCTCAAACAGTCGGATACTTCAATGCCGGGACGGTAGAGTTTCTGGTCGACGAGGACGATAATTATTACTTCATGGAAATCAATGCACGGATCCAGGTTGAACACCCGGTAACCGAAATGACGACCGGGATCGACCTGGTCAAAGAACAAATTCGTCTTGCGACCGGATCAAAACTGGATTACACTTTTGAAGATTTGATCTTGCGCGGATGGGCCATAGAATGCCGCATCAATGCTGAAGACCCGGAACGCAACTTCCTGCCTTCACCCGGTGTGGTCGAAACCTATCGACCGCCGGGAGGATTCGGCATCCGACTCGACACCCACTTGTACCAGGGTTATGAATTACCGGTGTTTTATGACTCGTTGATTGCCAAATTGATTGCCTTTGATTTGACACGCACAGGCGCGATCAATGTAATGAAGCGCGCCTTGACTGAATTCCGGATCGAACCCCTAAAAACGACCATTCCACTGCATCGCCGGATCATGACCGACCCAGATTTTATCAAGGGTGATTTCGACACCGGTTTTGTGACACGATTTGTGCCGCAAGAATAAAATCGCTTCACGATTTTATTTGACGCGACGTCGTCGCTTGAAAAAAGAAAGGAAAAGGGCATGGGATATAACACGTTGACTTTTGAAGAGCCGGAAGCAGAAATTGGTTTGATAACGTTAAATCGACCCAAGCGGCTGAATGCGATCAGCCTGGAAATGGTGGAGGACCTGTCTGCGCTTTTTAACCAGCTGCAGGATAGGACAGACGTGCGCGTGTTGATTCTCAGTGGCGCCGGACGCGGCTTTTGCTCAGGGGCGGACCTGAAGGACGAGCGCATTATGTCGGAGGAAGGGCTGGCCTTGTTTTCTGCGGCCGCGGTTCATCTGGAGGGGATCCAGCAGAAATTTTCGGGCATCATTACCGGAATGCGGCATTTGCCGCAGCCCGTTATCGCTGCTGTCAACGGTCCTGCTGCCGGCGGGGGGATGTGTATGGCGCTCGCCGCGGACGTGATCATTGCGGGCCCTGACGCGGCCTTCACACCCTCATTTATCAATATCGGGCTTTCAGGCGGAGAGTTGGGATCCACCTATTTTTTGCCGCGCTTGGTCGGTAGTGCGCGAGCGTCGGAAATCCTCATGACCGGCAGAACCGTCGGGGCCCAGGAGGCTGATAAAATCGGGTTGATCAGTCGCTTGGTGGACGCCGGCCAGGTGATGCCGGCGGCCCTGGAAACGGCCCGCACACTGCTCTCCAAAACGCCGCTGGGCTTGCGATTAACCAAAACCGCGATAAGACAGAACCTCAACACACCTTCGCTGGAAGATGCCATCGAGCTGGAGAATCGCAACCAAAGTATCTGTTGTTGTACGCCTGATTTTTTTAACGCGGTTATGGCTTTTGTTAAACCCCCAAAGGATTGATGACGGCTAAGATCACGTTTGTCGGAAAGGGAGAAAAACATGTTCAAGACCAAGATAACCGAAATGCTGGGTATCAAATACCCGATTTTAAGCGGCGGCATGCAATGGCTCAGCCGGGCTGAATTCGTGGCCGCGATCGGCGAAGCCGGCGGCATCGGCTTTATTACGGCCGAATCCCTGGAAACACCGGAAGACCTGCGAACGGAAATTCGCAAGCTGCGCGATATAACAGACAAGCCCTTCGGGGTGAATCTGTCCATGATCCCCGAGTTCGGCCTGCCTGAGCGGACCCTCAAGTTTTGCGATGTGATTTGTGAAGAGGGGGTCAAGGTTGTTGAAACGGCCGGGCGCAGCCCGAAGCCATTAATGCCGACCTTAAAAGCTGGCGGCGTCAAGGTGATCCACAAACTCACTTCGGTGCGCCATGCCATCTCGGCTCAGAAACTGGGTGTCGATGCGGTCACCCTGGTTGGATACGGTTCCGGCGGACACATCGGCAACGAGAATGTGGCCGCGTTCATTCTGATTCCCAAAGCCGTCGAGCAGCTGGATATCCCGGTGATTGCGGGAGGCGGCATCTGCAACGGCAAAGGCTTTTTGGCGGCCATGTCCATGGGCGCCGAGGCGGTCCTGATGGGAACCGCTTTTTTTGCGACCCAAGAGTGTCCGGCCCATCAGGCCATCAAAGAGCGGCTGGTTCAGAGCACCGAAAACGACACCTGCCTGCTGTTGAAATCAATCAACAACCCGGTGCGCTGTGTCAAAAACAAGCTGGCGGATGAATGCCTGATGCTGGAGTCGCAAGGCGCCTCCTTCGAGGAGATTCTGCACACGGTTGCCGGCGGCAAGGGCAAACTGGCCTATGACGACGGGGATCCGGAAGTCAGCCCCATCTCCTGCGGTCAGATTGTGGGCTTGATCGATAAAGTCAAGTCGGTCCGTGAAGTCATCGAGGACATGGTTGCCGAGGCGGCCGAGCTGCTGAAACGCCTCAACCGTCTGGCTTCATAAACAGTTCCATAAAAGATAGAAGGAGGGATCGCAATGGAAGAAAAACTGTGGCACAAGTCTTATGCCGAAGGCGTGCCAAAAACGTTGGACTATGAAAAGGTCACCATATCCCAGGCCCTGACACGATCCGCCAAAAGATTTCCCAACCATACCGCTTTGAACTACATGGGCAAACTGATCACCTATGCCGAGCTGGATGGCCTTGTGAATTCATTTGCCCGGGCACTCCAGGCCGAAGGTGTCCAGCCGGGCGACAAGGTCGCAGTCTGTTTGCCCAACATCCCCCAGGTAATTATCGCCAACCTGGCTGTTTTTAGGGTAGGGGCGGTGACGGTTCAGGTTAATCCCCTCTATACGGAACCGGAGATGGCCTATCAAATTAACGATGCTGATGCGCGGCTGGTTGTCACACTTACGGTACTGATACCTCGGATGGAGACGATCAAATCGCAGACCAAGCTGGAAAAGATCATCGGTTGTCAAATCAATACCTTTCTACCGTTTCCCAAGAAACAGCTCTTTCCCCTGGTCAAAAAAACGATGTATCGCAAGGTTGTGCCCACGGAAAGTGTTAAAGTCTTCAAGGATCTCATTGCAATGCATTCCAAGGAACCCATGGAGGATCTCAGTCAGTGGGATCAACTGGGAGCTCTGTTATACACGGGTGGCACCACCGGGGTGAGCAAAGGCGTCATGCTGACACATGCCAATCTGAGCAGCAATGTTCAGCAGTTCGTGGCCTGGTTTCCAGATCTTAAACCGGGCGAAGAGCGACTGGTGGGCAATTTTCCGGTGTTCCATTCAGCCGGATTCACGGCCGTTCAAAACACGATCACCTGGCAGGCCTGGGAAGATATAATGGTGCCGCGACCGGAACCGGAGATTAACATCGAGATCCTCAAGAAGTACAAACCCACTTTTCTACCTGGCGTGCCGACGATATTCATCGGGCTGTTGGACAGCGCCGAATTTCGTAACTTGGATCTCACCTTCATTAAGGGTTTCTTTTCAGGCGCCGCCCCGCTGGCGGCCGATACGATCCGGGACCTAAAAGAACTGACCGGTGCCATGATGTGCGAGGTTTATGGTTTAACTGAAACCTCACCGGTTGCTACGGTCACCCCCTGGGGTGGGATCATCAAACCCGGAACGGTGGGGATACCGGTACCGGATACGGACGTTAAAATTGTCGATGCGGCTGATCCAGATAAAGAGTTGCCTCAAGGTGAACCGGGTGAGATTGCGATCAAAGGCCCCCAAGTCATGCAGGGGTATTATAAGAAACCAGAAGAGACAGAAAAGGCTCTCAAGGACGGTTGGTTTTATTCGGGTGATATTGGTGTTTTCGATGAAGACGGCTACCTGAAAATCGTGGACCGCAAAAAAGACATGATCATCGCCGGCGGCTATAACATCTATCCGGTCGAGCTGGATGGTGTTCTTTTCGATCACCCCAAAATTCTCGAGGCCGCCACGATCGGTGTGCACGATGACTACCGGGGTGAGACCGTCAAGGCCTTTGTGGTTGTAAAGGAAGGCGAGGCGTTGACCGAGCAGGAAGTGGTCGACTACTGCAAGGAAAACCTGGCAGCCTACAAGGTCCCCAAAATTGTCGAGTTTATCGATGAACTGCCCAAGAGTGCCGTGGGGAAGATCTTACGGCGCAAGCTGGTCGAGAGAGAAGAAGCCAAAACTAAAGAACAAGCAGAATAAATCCGAAACGTGAAACAACGTCTCATGACCAAAACCCTGAACACGAGAGGGATCCCGTTAGATTAACCGGCCACCGTTAACCTTGTGTTTTAGCAACCTGGCGCTCGGCTCGCGGGCACAGAGGCGCCAGGTGGATGTCGTTGACGTCCGGTATCCAGGCCCAAAACCATTCCCGTAAGACCCCATTGCGAATTGACGACGACAGTGCTTGTCATCGGTGTCGATCTTCGCATCCACGCCCTGCTTGTCCTTTGCCGATCATAAATCTGGCAGGCGCATTCGCCATAAGCGGATGCGCCTTTTGCATTTTATTATGAGCGACATCGTCACATCGACAATATCCTGAAAGATTTTATTTGTAATGATTTACCTTTGTAAGAGACAGAACTTAACAAGAGCTCACAAAACGAATTAGAGTATGCATATACAACCGATAACAAACCGTCGGTTTTCAAATAAATGGAGTACCTGAAAATGTTGGAATTCTTGACACTTAATACAGCCCTGAAACTTCTTGGCGTCTGTGTTTTTATAAAGCTATCGAATCAGGTCAATCAAATGGTGGTCAGCAGAAAGCCGGCTAGCACTGAAGATTATCTCTTTAAAATCGCACGAATCACCGGTACAAGTGAATATGATATTTTTATCAAAGCAGCCGAGACCTGGCCTGTATCTCAGGCGATGGTCGGGGGTGACTTCAAAAAATATCTCTTGCATCAAACGGTTCCTTACTATGTCAATGATTTCATTCGCAAAAACAAGCGCCATATAGATGAAATCGACTTGGGCCAATTTTAAGGTGTTGATCGATCGGTAGCATTTAAGTTTTAGCAGGTCGACACGCTCGGTCTGTGACAGGCATCTGATCCACTGCCAGGGCCTGTTGTTGTACAAGCGGTTTGGGCGACCCCATGAACCATGTCAACCGAACCCATCGCTGGGCAATGAAAAGTCATTCGCCCGGAAAATTAAAACAGGGCAAGCAATTGCCCTGTTTTTTTTACCCTCGACATAAACAAAAAGGACTGAAGCAGCTTTATTAGGACCGGAAATAGGCCTGCTTTAAATAATATCGCGAGTAAAGCCCTCGAATATCCCGCCAAGCATTTCTATGGCACCCAGGCGGTACTGATTCAACCGTTTGGTACAGGCGTGGTTTTGTCACCGGTTTGGATGCCGGAAATTCCTTTTCGAGCAATGACTACCAGTGATATCGCGACCTTGTCTTCAATGGGCATGGCGGATCTGGTTTCCATGGCCAGCACTTCCGCTACGCCCGCTCTTACTTTCACCTTACCGATTGCGATGCGATTGTAAAACTGTGTGTTGCGGGCAAAAAGGACAAGATTAGCCTTGAAATCAATGTCAGGGATCGTTTCGCTCGACTCGAAGATTTTCCATATATTTCTAAAGGTTTCAGCGCTGTCGATGAATCCGACGGGAAGGTCGCGCTGGCCTTCAGGCAGTCGGCCTAGCTGGGCTACAGGAAAGTCTCCCTGCCAGGCTTGCAGGATTTCGGCCTCACTCTTCAAAGACGGCAAATTACTTGGGTGCTTCGCTTTCCTTGTAGAAGAGTGGCTGCAACCAAACGGCAGAAGCAGTGTCAAAATCAGTAGCAGTAAACCGGCGATCCTCATTAATCAGTTCCTTTTGTCCCTCAATGATCCAGCGCCTCCTGTGCTTTTTGAGACGATTGCTAAGGTACGATCCAAAGGGCCCCATTCGAGACCTTGTTGATCATGTAACGGGATGCACTGCCCATGAAAAAGGCTTTGTCGATGCCTCTGCGGCCGATGACAACGGTACTGTAATTCCTTTTTTGTGCAAAATCGAGGATTGCCTTACCGATCCGTCGTCCGCCCTTGGTAAATTCCAACTTGACTCGGTCTTCGGAAATTCCGGCATCTTTGAACCGTTTGGTCGCTCGGGGATAAAATTGTGTGATGCACGCCTTGTCGCCCTGGGCAATGATTTCTTCCAATTCCGGATTGGGTTCTTCATCAAAGTCGATTTCACAATATTTTTGGGCATTGCCGGTGATGTGCAGGAGTGTCAGGCTCGCATCCGGATTGTCAGACAGGATGAAACTGACATGATCGACTGCGCGCATGCTGGCCTCGGACCCATCGATGGCCAGTAAAATCTCGCCTGTTTTAACTTCACCATCCACCAGCCAAATCGGGATGACCTGCGATTGCTCCAGGATATTCGTGGTCACACTGCCGGAATACAATTCTGCAAGGCGGGACAATCCTCTGCGGCCAACAACAATCGCATCATAGCGGCCTTCTTGACCGAACTCTAAAATGTCTTTGGCAAAACCCATATTACGCTTTTTGGTTACACATTCAATTTGATCCGGTACAATGCCCATTTCTACCATTTCGGTCTTGTAGTCTTCCAAAAGTGTACGCGCAGCGGTGTCATTTTTACTCAGCACTTTATCCAACTGCTTTTTCGCTTTACCGCTCTTTTGAGCTTCTTCTTGCAAAAAAAGCGATACGCCGGGTTGGGCGTGAAAGAGGACAAAATGCAAATTATTTACATTGGAAGACATTTGCACGGCATAACGAATCGCATTTTTCGAGGGACGCGTTTTATCAACGGCCAGCATGATTTTCTTTTTCATTTGAAATTTCTCCTTTAATTTAATAAATAAAGGGGTCAAGTCTACGATTGACCCTTGTAGATAACATCTTGAATGTGATCTAATTGTTTTTTAACTTTCCTGTCTTGTTTCTTTAAGCTCTCTACTCTACGGATAATGCTGCTTACGGTGCTGTATGCTCCAATATTAAAAAGCCCGCCGATATTGGTAAGGTCTTCGCCGCGCATGTGCCGTAATAGATAAACAGCAGTATTTCGCGGCTTATTAAATACCCCGCGTTTAGTTATCAATAAATCATTGAACGATACCTGATAATACCCACATACAGCTTCAATTATCGAGATCGCTGTCGGTGCAAGACTTTTCGAGTCAGGCACTTCATAATCTTTTTTCTTAAAATAATAAAATTCTTTTATTTTGGTAATAAAATTTTCCGAGCCAAAAATTGATGGTAGCTTTTTAAGCGAAAAAAGCTTTTTTACATCAACCGAGTCATCCTTCTGCATATATTCAATAAACGGTTTTATTCGGCCCTGCTTTCTTGGGGTAATCATGGAGAAGATAAAATCCTTATACAACCATTGCCACTTCTTGGCATTTGATAAATAACCTTTATAGCTACTCCAATTATAGTCTTTGATGTCCTCAACCAATCCAGCTTTTTTAGGGTTGTTATGTATATATCTCACCAATTTCAAAAGATAGGCGTCATCGGAAACCAGAATCGATTGATATCTTCCCCTGAAAAGTTGCCCATCATATCCATGCCTACGGTTGTATCTTTGTGTGTAAACGCTGTTAAGGTGCCGCATGCATCTGGAAAGATTTCCTTCGGGTGTCTGCAAAAGTATATGGTAATGATTAGTCATTAAGCAATATGCGGCTACATGAACGCGCCACATTTCAGAAATATCAATAAGCAAATCGACAAACGTTGAATAATCATACTTGTCTGAAAAGATGGATTCGGAGCGTCGTCCGCGGTTCATGACATGGTACCAGGCACCAGGATATTGGATTCTAAGGGGGCGTGACATGTTCAGGCTAATAACATTTTTGCGGTATATGGGTCAATAGTAGACTTGACCCCTTTATGGGTGTACTGACATGATCCGGGACAGCCGGACAAGGCTGATGAAGTGTCTTACCATTCCTTTCATTTTCAGCCGTTTGGATTTCATTGCCGCTAAAATTTCCTGGCCGGTATCATCGAAATAATAGGGCAACCCCCATTTTAGCGTGACGTTGGACAGATTCATGATGGTCTCAGCTTCGGCTTCGATCCGCAATCCCGTTCGGCCGACCAGGCCGGGGTGGATCGTCAGGGTGCCGCGGGCAAAGACCATGGTGATGACGATATCCGCATCTGTGATGATCAGGCCGATGGCGATGTTCATCTTAACAAAATCAGGCACTTTGTGCGGGTTCTGCGCGAGGTTCTGTTCTATCAGATCCTTGAGCATGTCGGGGAGCCCTGTGCCTTCGGCTCCCGGTGATAAAATAACCTGATAGGGTTTATTCATCTAAAAAGCCTTCATGTAGACATCCAGTACTTCTTCCGGTGCCATAACCATGCGGGGATTGTAAATGATGGATCCATCGCTCATGCTAAGCTCGGCACATTCTTTGAGCCGGTTTTGATCGATTTTCAGATCTCGCAGAATCTGGGTCAGACCGATATTTCGCAAAAGAGCGTGAGTCCCATCGACAGCGGCTTGGCCTGCCTTCTGGGGGTCGTCGCCGTAGCGTGCAGCTCCCATGGCCACGGCGATGTCAGCCAGAAGATCCGGAACTTCTGCCAGATTATAGGCCATCACGTGGGGCAGCAGGATGCCGTTGGCCTGACCATGGGGAATGCCGCAAATGGCACCCAGAGAATGGGCCATGGCATGGACCAGTCCGACCATGGCGTTGGAAAAAGCCCACCCGGCAAGCAGTGCCGCAATTTGCATCTGGCCCCGTGCGACAAGGTCGGCGCCATCGTTCACGGCCGCGGGAAGATACTGGACGATCAGCCGAATGGCGTGCAAGGCGGCGGCGTCGGAAATGGGATTGCGTTGCACTGAAACATAGCTTTCGACCGCATGGGTCATGGCGTCCATTCCGGTCGAGGCCGTTAGTTGCGGTGGCAGGCCGATGGTTACCTTGGGATCTAGAATGGCGACCCGTGGCGTATTGAAGTATTCGAAATTGATTATTTTTTGGCCTTGCTCCCTGTCCAGGATGACGGAGCCGGACGTTACTTCGGAGCCGGTCCCAGCGGTTGTGGGGATCACGATGTGAGGCGTCTGCGGCCGAGTCAGCATCTGCATGCCTTCATAGTCTCGCATACGGCCGCCTTCTTTCATGAGGATGCACATCCCCTTGGCGGTATCGATAACACTGCCGCCGCCCAGGCTGACGACCACATCGGCAGCGACGGACTCTGCATACGCGGCCCCCTGATCAACGACCTCCATACCGCTGTCCTGAGGCACATCTGAAAAGGTGCCGGCCAAGGCGTTGCCCATAATTTTTTGAACTTGATCTACCAGGCCGGTAGCGAGCAGTCCCTGATCGGTCACCAAAACAGCTTTTTGGCCCAAGGTGTCTATCTCCATGGGCAACTCACGTATCGAGTCTTCACCGAAAACGACCTTGGTGGGGCCGAAATAGTTGAAACTCAAATCAGCATCGTATGGCATTATATCCTCCTTTATAAAACCGCTCTGCGATTTTAATAGAAGCGATCTCAAAAATAGGATTGTTGGGATAACTTCTACTCGTCCGGGAACTGGGAGTCAACCTCCGTCAGACAGCGGATCGATTCCTGAACCCCTTTCAGGTACTTGACCACATAAGGCAGATTGCCTTTGAGCTTGAGCTTGCCCTGCATCATGGCCTTGACTGCATCGAGTTCTTTAAGAGCAACCTGCTTCCAACGGATATAAGGTCCGGAGATCACGAACTTGGCGTTTTCGGCCGTGGCTTGGTCGGTCATGTGAATGCCGTTTACGGTCCCATCGTCAAAATCGAGATACAGGTATTGATCCTCATTGACGTTGGCGCCCGGGTCTTTTTGCATAATGCAGCCGATATCGCCTTTCCACCCTTTGTTAAATACGGCAAATTCCTCGCTGTCCTTGACTTTCTGCTCCCAAGCCGCGCACCATTCGTCGGAAAATACGTCTAACTTTGCCATTAAATACCTCCTATATTAGTATGTGGAGTTTTGTGTTTGGTGTCGAATAAACTGTCTGCGTCTAAACACGAAACACAAAATACGAAAGACACCCATACAGCTTAATTAAAAATTAAGCTGTATGGGGCCTAAAACTTCTCAGACACGAACATGAGTCCTGTCTCCCGTAACAAATCGGGAGTTGGACGACCATTCTCATCAAGTCCCCGTAGCTGATAATATTCCTGCTTCATCATTGTTTCGTCCGGAACCGTACCTTCGGATCCACCGTCGGGAAGCGGTGTCAAAATTCTTTTCGGCAAACGGTCATCCTGGGTGGTGGCCCCCAGTAGATTGTTAATCGCGCGTTTTAAAACCCAGGCTCGCCGGCCGGTTTCAAGAAATTGTTTCAGGTCGAACCCCAAACCTGTGACAGCATTGAAGCCATTCAGCAGATTGGAAGGGCCCATGGCCCAATGGACAAAATGGCAGACACAGGCCGCATTGGCCATCTGACCAATGTTTTCAGCAATGACCACCATCTGCGCCTTGCCGACACTGCTGGTGGATGGATAATCTTCCTCGAGGCCGGCTTCTTCCCAAGACACCATCCCTTGTTCGATAGCCTGAACCGAATGCTGCAGGTGGCAGGCACCGCGGTTGGACATCATGTAAGCAAGCCCCTGTCCATGATAGGCGCGCGGATCGTGCATGGGCGGCTCCAGGCCTTTGACAGCGACCGCAAATTCGAGGGCTTCAGGCCCGAGGGATTCAGCCAGGGCCTGGCTGCCTTCGGCCGCGCGATCACCGAAGCCTTCGCGCTGGGCGATTTTCTGTACCAGGGCAATGACGGAAGTCATATTGCCCCAGGTCATTTCAAGGCCATCGGTATCCTGGGCGGATAGAAGACCTTTTTCGTAAGCCTCCATGACGAAGGCAATCGTGGCGCCGCAAGTGATCGTGTCGAGACCCAGACGATTGCAGAGCGTATTGACATGGGCCACGGCCGCCAGGTCGCTGTTCATGATCATGGTGCCGAAACTGGCACAGGTCTCATATTCCGGGCCAGGCCCCAAGGTGACCGGATATTGATCGGATATAACTTCCACCACCGGTTTGCAGCCGATGGGACAGGCGAAGCAGAAGCCTCTTTTCTTGAGCAGGTTTTCTTCCAATGCCGGCCCACCCAAAGCATCTGCCATTTCATAGTCCACGCCTTTGGACCAGTTTTTAATGGGCACATCGCCGGTCATCATGCCCATGTCCATGCCGGCTCCTGTTCCTAAAGCGTGAAGCGACTCGCCGATCATGGAGTCTTTTATCGTTGCCAGGGTTGTCTGACGGACTTTTTTAAAAGCGTCGGGATCGGCCAAAGGAACTTTCCCTGATCCGCGTACCACGATGGCCTTGAGGTTTTTGCTGCCCATCACAGCACCCATGCCGGTGCGGCCGAAGTAATGGGCCTTATCATTGCCGATGGCCGCAAATTTCACCTGGTGTTCGCCGGCCGGGCCGATCGTCAGGACTCTAACCGGGGGTTTGGGTCCGTACTTGGCTTTGAGTGCATCAATCGCAGCATAGGTGTCCAGTCCCCAGATAGCTTCGGCGTCTTGGAGGGTGACCGTGTCATCCTCGATCAGGAGATAAGAGGGGGTCTCCGCGCGGCCCCGAATTGCAATGCCATCTAAGCCCGCTTTTTTCAATTCGGCCCCGAAGGTCCCGCCGGAAGCCGACTCTCCCCAGAAGCCGGTCAAAGGTGATCGGGCACAGACAACAAAGCGGGAAGATCCTGGAAAGGTGGTTCCCACCAGCGGTCCGGTCATAACAAACAAAGGGCTGGCCGGATCGAGCGGATCGACGGCAGGGTCACAGGTGTCGAAAAACAACCGTGCTGCCAAGGCACTGCCGCCTACGTAATCATGGAGATAGGCTTGGTCGATGGTGCTGATTTGCAATTGACCGGTATCTAAATCGAGTTCCAGCAACTTTTGATATGTGCCCGACATGTTTCCTCCTTCGTCTTATGAGTTTAAAGTGAACTAAAATTAAAAGTGACTAAAGTTTCGGAGTCGCTTCACTCCTTTTTCTATAAACGATAGGATGCCACAACTTTAGTCACTTTAGCTCACTTGTAACTTGTACTTTATTGAACCTGACTGAAATTTTTTTTCAGAGGCATTAACAGAACCGGCGCTGCGGCCTTGGGTTAAAGCGTCATGCGCGCCACGGTTTTTTATCTCCTTACCGCATTAGCTAAATCCGAAACTCCATCAAAATCAAAAGTCCAAACGATTCAAAGCCCATCGGATAATTTGGCTTCACCTTGCTGTTTTTAAAAATTTGCCACCGGTTCCAGTTCAACCGGTGGATAGATCTGTTCATGACAGGGCGGCATGGAGTTATACACCCAATCGATATCGACAATGCCCATGGGAAGCAATCGCAGCCGGTTGATGCCGGTAAATGTACCGCGTACCAGCACCGACTGCATGCGCAGGTTCAGGCCAAAGACAGCAACATTGGTCCCAGCTTGGATGCGGTTCAGTTCGTCTTTGAAGGCATAAGTCGAGAAAACCAGCCGGCGGCTGTCAGCGGCTTGGCACTGAATGACCGGGATGATTATCGGAAAGCCATCATCGCCCAGGTAAGTGATAAATTTGAGTGCGTCGATTTGGTTGAAAAGGTCTTCGGCAAAAGGTTTGAGAATGCGTTCTTCTTGGCCCAAATCGGCGGCGCCCTTGGCCAGTTTGGTCAAAATTGCTGCTGGAATAATGCGGCCCATGGGCAACCCCTGGGCTTCGCTGGTTTCGACCAGATCCAAATAATGGACCGTGTTGATACCGAAATAGGCATTGTAACGGAACATGGGCAGGTTATTGTAGGTTTCATATTCAGGACCTTCGAATTTTTTATGGGTCCAACGGGCTTTTCCGCGCCACAACTGGCGGTCCATGGACATAATCAGGAAAGCGATTTGAGGATTCTGCTGCATGTACCATTTGCTGCGGCCCATACAGAATTGGCCGATGGTCAGTTGGGTCGGGCCGGGCGCCATGATGCTGGTAATGAGCGTAACATGGATCAGGCCATCCGGATTTATACAGGCCACCAGGCCGACCTTCTCGGCCGGTGTAAACGCCTCGAGTTCTTCAGGAGTAAAGGCGTTGCGTGTTTTCATTGTAATTCTCCTCCATTATGCCATTAAATAATCTGCAATGCGAATCGTTAGCTGTTAACGTTCACGTCCGATTCTGTTTCAAGCCGAGTTGAGCCACTCCAGTGCACAATTTTCGGGTTGACTCCTGATTTTTTGGCAATCACGGTGAGCGCTTCGATACGCTCCTGGGTTATCAGTTTAGCTTCCTTGAAGCTCCAGGTCATTTCCAACCGCCGGTATTTGTCTGCGCACAGGTTGTTGAATGTACACAGTTCCCAGCGTTTGACGACACCATCGGCAAGCGTTTTGATAAAGCATCCAAGCGCAGCGATGTTCTTTGCGGTCGCGGTTGCCTCCGGTATGATTGGCGTTCTAATCCATAAGGTCTGGGGATAGAGGTGGGTGTGAACATAGTCGGCGACAAATTCAAGATTGGTCAAAATCAGGGCGTTGTCGCTGCCGGTCAATTCACGATGACGAACCGGATCAAATAATTTCAGATCGAAGAGCACGATGTCGGCGTAAGGCAAAAGCATTTCCAGGGCTTCGGTCGAACAAAGCCCGCAGGTGTCCAGAGCGGTCTGTAAGCCCCGCGCTTTTAAACCTTTTAAAAATGGGCTTACAAAGCGCGACTGAAGGGTCGGTTCGCCACCGGAAACCGTGATGCCTCCGCCCGATTTTTCAAAAAAGGCGCGATCTTTGGCCACCTCCTCGATCAGGTCAGCAACAGACCACTTTTTGCCCAGCAACTCCATGGCTGTGGAAGGACATTCTTCCACACACAGGCCACAGCCATTACAGGAAGTTCGATTAATCCGAACGCCTTCGGTTGCAAAGGTTACAGCGTCGTGGGGGCAGGTTTCCTCGCAGGTATGGCAGCCAATACAGCGCGAGCCAACCCATTGTACTTGCGGTTGGCGCGAAAGGCTTTCAGGGTTGTGACACCAGGTGCATCGTAACGGACAGCCCTTGAAAAAGACCGTGGTGCGAATGCCAGGCCCATCCTCGGTGGACATGCGCTGGATTTCCAGGATCAAACCTGTGGGATCGGAATGTTTGTCCTCAGGGGGCATAATTTTGGGTCACGGGTTACGAGTTACAGGTTGCGAGTTACGGGTCACGGTTTGCGAGATAAAAGCTGGTAAGCTGTTGCGCTTTTAAGCTCTTGAGCCGGATGGAATGTTGGCTTCTTAGCTCGGGCTTAACAGCTTATGAGCTTACAGCTTAGCATGGTCGAGCCGGTGTATTACCTCATCCTGCAGTTCCTTGCCGATGGTCGTAAAGTAGGCGTTGTAGCCGGTAATGCGTACAAGCAGATGACGATAGTCTTGAGGATGCTTTTGCGCATCGAGCAGCATTTCCGGGTCGAGAATATTCACCTGCAAGGCAGTCCCGCCGTTTTCGATATAGCCCCTCAGAAAGGCCTTGAACTTATCCTTGTGCTCCGGATCCTTTATAATCGACGGATTGAAAGTCATCGTGTGGCTGGCACCGTTGGGCAGCAGGTTGAAATAATCTCCCCAATCACCTTGGCCGTCATCGGCCTTGCCGCCCAGGACTTTGCCTACCGAATTGGTATTGGATGTCGGGCCGTTGATATCCGCACCGTTGGAAGGACAGACGGCATTGGAGAGAAATTGACCCTTGGCCCGGCCATCGGGGCTGGCTGCCAACACAAACCCGTCACCGGCCCAGTAATTCCAGGACAGCATTCCGGGTCGATACTGGCGTCCGGTCGACCTGGTTTTGTGCTTCCAGGCTTGGTTACACCAGAGTTCCATGACCTGTAGACCCATGGCATCGGCTTCGTCGTCATCGCGGCCGTACTTGGGCGCTTTATTTTTGGCGATGGCTTGTAGCACTTCATAGCCTTCCCAGTTCGCTTTCAACGCGGCGATCAGTTCAGCCATGGTACACGCCTGCTTGTCGTAGACGAGATATTTAACGGCCAACAGCGAATCGACGGTCGTGGCATAGGTGACGGCTTCAAGGGTGGTGAAACTGATCTCAGCGCCGCCCTGGGTAACATCGCGGCCCTGTTCGGCACAACCCTTTACAAGGCATGAAAGATAAGGCGTTGGGGTGAATTGGGCCCGTGCCGCCTCAGACAATTCATGGGTGTCAACGCATTTTTTGATGATGTATTCGGTCTGCTTGGCGTAAGCTTGCCAGAAATCTTCAAATTGTTTAAAGCGGGTCGCATCACCGGTGGTTGGCCCATCCCGCTTCACCTTTTCAGTTTTTCCGGTCAAAGGGTCTGTAAACGCATGCAGATCTTTGCCATTATTGAGCGTCAGTTCGACCGCCTTTAAAAGGTTGAGGTTGTTGTCTACTGTTCCTGAGCGGTCGTTCCCGACCATCGTGTTTTCAAGACACCCTACCGGCGCGTAATCATGCACGTTGTCTTTGTGGATCAGGTGCGAAATGTTGGCTTTTTCGGCTTCCAGCAGCATGCCGGCCATGGAGCGCTCGTCGAAGTTGAGCAAAAACGGCGCTCCCTGACTGGTTGAAATCATGTCAGTGACTTTATCCAGAAGCGCTTCCGGCGTATTGCGGTGCAGGCGTACGTTCGGTTTAGGTTCCAAAATGGGGGTCATCTCATCGATCACCTCAAGAAACATATAGGTTAGATCGTTGGTTTGGTCCTGGCCGGCAGGCCCCATCCCCGATAGTGTGATTAATTGACCATATCCGGCAGTAATTCCCTGATGTCCGTTGCGGATGGTTGCGTCGTAGGCTGTGTTGCAGTGGATCCAGAAGCATTTCAGGATGTCTTTGGCGAATTCACGGTCCATTCCGTTTGCCTGGGATGCGTCCCAGAAAGGTAGCAGGTATTGATCGATGCGGCCGAACGAGACACCGGGGCCCGGATAATTTTCATCACTCATGATCAGCATGTGTGTCAGCCACAAGGCCTGTATGGCTTCCCAGAAATCGCGGGCGGGTTTCCAGGGAACCCTTTCCAGATTGGCTGCCATTTGGAGTAGTTCGTCCCGACGCTCGGCGTCCTGCTCCGTTTTAGCCAATTGGCTACAACGCTGTGCGTACTTCGTTGCCAGGTCCCTGGGCATGGTCGCTGCTGTCAGCATGGCTCGCAACTGAGATCCTTTAGGGCCTTTCTGCTCGGTTTTGCTAAGGTCGTTGTATAGCGCTAGCAGTTCAGTATGGATGCCTTGCCAGCCGATCTTCAAAACTCGTTCATATCCGGGGATCAAGTGGCCGCAGGTGGCACCGGTGTTGCCGTAGCCATGGTCGTGAAACCATTTCATGCGGGCCCGGGCGCCTTTTTTACCCAGAACCATACCGTCGTATGCTTTGCGTTCGGATTTGGTAAAGCACATGGACGCCACAATGTTAAAACGGGCACCGGCAATCAGGTCGCCAGGCAAAATCTCCTGGGGAACATAGTTGACCATGGTCTCTTTGATAAACCAGGCTCGGCGTTCCGGCAAACTCCATTGCCAAA
Source organism: uncultured delta proteobacterium (assembly GCA_963802265.1). GTDB lineage: Bacteria > Desulfobacterota > Desulfobacteria > Desulfobacterales > CAWDIC01 > CAWDIC01. The sequence continues at coordinate 79,654 of CAWDIC010000001.1, read as the reverse complement.
AGTCCGCATGCAGATCTACTTGGCGGGCTGCCTGATGGTAGCCGCCTCTGAACGTGTCGATAAGGGGATAGACTTCCGGGACAATAAAATAGGTCAGTTCCTGGTATTGTAAATCCCAAGGTGTGCCCGTGGACCAAGCCGTAAATTCGTTGTTCCAGTTCCGCTTGTAGCCTTGGAAGTAATAATCCCGTAACCATTTTATACGGGCCGACAGGCCTTTGGGTGCCTTTAGTTGGTAATTGCTTGCGGCGGCGATGGCGGTATTCATAGCTCCTCCTTATAGAACCAACTCAAAATAAGTTTAAGTACCCATGCCGGCGTTGCAAATCGGCTCAAAATGCTCACATACTACGTGTATGCTCCGCTTTTTCGCCGATTTGCGCTTTGCCATGATTACTGATCCTTAATTTTACGATTGGTTCTAACTCAAATCGTTCTACGTTTTACGAAACCTGACGATATTATTCCAGCATAGCTTTTAATTGTTGTTCGCCATGGTGCAGCATTGCTTTCATTATCCGAATCGCCTCATCGGCGTTCTGTTCTTTAATGGCTGACACCAGTTCCCGGTGATAGCGAAAGACCTCCGGCACGACCCGGGGGTCACTAAAAAATTGGCCGGATAAATTGGTGTAAAACTGTTTGCACGAATTGATCAGCAGCGGGTAGATCAGGTTGCCGGTTGCCAGCGCGACCAGGTGATGAAACTTGAAGTCGATTTCGGTTAATAAATGGGTCTCATGGGCGTTAATGTTCTGTTCTTGATCCAACAGCTGAGTCAAGGCTTCCATTTGTTCGGCCGTGCGATTAATCGCTGCCAAGCGGGCGGTTTCAACCTCGAAAAGGAGCCGCATACCGAGCAGGCTGTCCTGAATGCCGGGTTCCAATAGACCGTCATGGTAGTTGAACAGGGAGTTCAGCAGGGCCAGTGAGCCCTGGGTGCGAAAATCATTGACAACCGTGCCGACTCTGGGTTTCATGGAAACCAGTCCTTTGGCTGCCAGGTCTACCAGACCTTCGTGTACGACCGGCCGACTGACGCCCAATTGCAGGGCCAATTCTCTTTCAGACGGCAATTTTTGACCAATGGCCAGCTTCCCGGACAGAATCAGGTTTTCAAAACGGCTAACGAATACATCTTTGAGGCTTTCGGTTCGAATCGGTTTGAGAAGTTCTTGCATGGAATAGATCCTTTAGTGGCTGGTGGTATTACCAGTTGCCAAGTTATCTCGGCTGACATGTATTGTCAATACAAAAGAAATGAATTATTAGGACAAGAAGCATGCGTTTTAAGTTTTAGGTGTTAGGTTAAGAATTACATTTATTTTACAAATACTTAAAACTTAAAACCTAACACTTAAAACGCTTTAGAGGAACATTTCATCGGCAACTTGGAAGGTAAGAAAGATAGATGTCTGTAGGAGGATCCGGTATGTCACTGCAAAATGCCATGGAAATTTTTCAATTGCTGAACAAGTCCAATTGCCGGGAATGTGGCGAAAAAACCTGTCTGGCATTTGCCGGAGCAGTTTTTACCGGAAAACGCAAGCTGAGCGAGTGCCCGCACCTGGACCAGGAAACAGTTGGCCGGTACGGCGATGAAACCGGGAATAAGAACTCCATGGAGCAGAACGGAGACGAATTCCTGGAGGTTTTGCGAAGTCAGGTCATCGCCCATGATTTGGCGGCGGCTGCGAAAAAGATCGGCGCTCGATTCACAGGCGGGAAATTGACCCTAAAAGTGCTCGGCAAGGACTTCAGTGTTGACACCCAAGGGAACCTGAGCGCCGATATCCATATCAATCCATGGATTGCCGTTCCGTTTATCAATTATGTGCTGCACAGCGAAGGTCGGCCGGTTACCGGTCAATGGCGTTCCTTTCGGGAATTGCATGATGGCAAAGAGCGGTATCCTCTTTTTGTTAAGCGCTGCGAGGAGCCCATGAAGCAAGTGGCCGACAGTTACACGGATCTTTTTGACGATTTGGTGCACATTTTCAATGGTCGGCAGGTGGAAAAGCAATTCAAGTCCGACATTTCCGTGGTATTGCATCCCTTGCCACTGGTTCCGCTAATGGTCTGCTACTGGCGGCCGGAAGACGGCCTGGCATCGAGTCTCAATCTTTTTTTCGACGAAAGCGCCAACCACAACCTGGATAATGGATCCCTGTTCTCGATCGGAGCCGGGCTGACGCAGATGTTTGGGAAGCTGGCGTTGAGACATGGCTTTTAATTAGAAACCCTCTCAAAATAATCTTTTGGCCAACCCGCCTGAGGCGGGCAAGCCTCTTTCCTGAGACCTTTCCTGTTCAGAGCTTATCGAGCAGCATTGAACTAAAACTCTGCTTTGTGACAGCTTCTACGACTGTCCAGAAAACCTCTTGACAGAATTAATTTATGACAGTATATTCCTTAAAGACGATATGGAGATAGGCGTGAAAGAATTTTTAAAAGTCATGAAAGCGGTTTCCGATCCCACCAGAGTCAAGATTTTAAAAATGTTGGGCAAGCGCGTAATGTGTGTCTGCGAAATTCATACCGCGTTGGGAACGGCCCAGTCTACTGCCAGTAAGCATCTAAAAATATTGGAAGATGCCGGCTTGGTCGTGTCCCATAAAGATGGCCTATGGGTCAATTATCTGCTTTCCGATGGCCATCAAAGCCCCTTTGCGGCAAGTCTGCTTGGTAATATGCGTCATTGGCTAAATGATGACCCTGAAATTGCAAGGCTTTTAGAAAGCCTTGCACAGATTGACCGCTGTGAGATTTTAAGCAAGAATTGATTTTTATTTTGGCTTAATATATAACATTATCGCGATATATAGAAATACATAGATGCTTTTTATTTTAAGGAACGATAAATGAGTACCGTTGTTTCAACAGCAAACAAAAGCACGCCTTTTAGCGATGCATCTGCTCAGGAGACCCACGCTCCTGGTTCAAGCCAAGTGGACTGGAAAAGTATTTGGAAGCCCTTGAGCCTGATCGCAGGCGTGTTCTTACTTTTCTTCTTCCTGCCTATAGACAATTCACGGGTTACCAACTCGGTCATCGAAGCTTTGGCGTTGGCCAAATGGTATGCGCAAGAGCACGTGTTGCTTTGCCTGGTGCCGGCCATTTTTATTGCCGGAGCCATTGCCGTTTTTGTTTCCCAGGCAGCCGTTATAAAATATCTGGGCCCCGGTGCCCACAAAGTGCTTTCTTACGGGGTCGCCAGTGTTTCGGGCTCTGTTCTGGCGGTTTGTTCCTGTACGGTTCTGCCGTTGTTTGCCGGCATCTGGAAACGGGGGGCGGGGTTGGGTCCGGCTATCGCATTTCTTTACTCGGGTCCGGCGATTAACGTGTTGGCCATCATCCTGACCGCCCGTATTCTTGGACCCGAGATCGGTATCGCGCGGGCCGTGGGCGCAGTTTTGTTTAGTATCGTCATCGGGTTGATGATGCATTTCATGTTCCAAAAGGAAGAGCAAGCCAAGGCTGCGGCCGCCATGTATCTGCCGGAACCGGAAGTAGAGCGATCTTTGGGGCAGAATGCGCTCTTTTTCACCGTTTTGGTGGGGCTTCTGGTATCGGCTACCTGGAGTCGACCGGAAACCGCGGGCGGGTTCTGGCAGATGATTTACGCCGTAAAATGGGTGTTTGCCGGCGGCTTTGCCGTGCTGTTGGGCGGCATGCTGATTCGCTGGATGGGTGTAAAAACCTATAAAGTCGTCATCGCCGGAGTGGTTGTTTTGGCCCTTGCCCTGGCTGTGCCCCACGAACCGTTGATTGCTTTCAGCGCTGGTATTGTGGCCCTGGTCGTGTTGCTGACCACTACCCGGGGGGAAACCGAAACATGGTTTTTGTCCTCCTGGGATTTCGCCAAACAGATCTTGCCGTTGCTGCTGGCCGGGGTTCTGGTCGCCGGCCTGTTGCTGGGCCGCCCAGGTTCCGAAGGATTGATTCCCTCGCATTGGGTCAGTGGCCTGGTCGGGGGAAACTCCCTGTGGGCCAACCTGTTTGCCTCGATTGTGGGTGCTTTCATGTACTTCGCAACACTTACGGAAGTGCCCATTTTGCAGGGCTTGATAGGGGCCGGCATGGGCAAAGGGCCGGCGTTGGCCTTGCTGCTGGCCGGCCCGGCGCTGAGCCTACCGAACATGCTCGTAATCCGGAGTGTTTTGGGGACAAAAAAAACGACCGTTTTTGTTTGCCTGGTCGTGATAATGGCAACTATCAGTGGACTAATTTTTGGCAGTTTGTTCGATTAAACCTTTTACCAATTAGCCACATCATCGCGTGATATAAAATCACAAAGCGATTCTATTAGGAGATCACCATGGAAATCAAAGTCCTGGGACCAGGATGCCCCAAATGTCAAAAAGTGTCTGAAATTATCGGAGAGGCCGTAACCGAAACAGGGATCGACGCTTCTGTCGAGAAGGTTACCGACATAATGGAAATTGCCGGATACGGCGTTTTCGGGACACCGGCCGTTGTTGTGAACGGTGACGTGAAAAGTGTCGGCAAGATTCCTTCCAAGAATGATGTAAAGGCGTGGATCAGTTAGAAGCCATCTGATAATGGACCCTAAGCAGACCTGATTATTGAAAAGAACGAGTGATGAAGATTGAAAAGACCAACAGAAAAGTGCGCTTGCCAGGATTCGTCAACGGGCTGTTATTAGCGGCAGCCTGTTTATGCTTTACGGGAATCCCTCTAGATGTTTGCAGGGCAGATGAAGTGATGGACTTCAGCGGTCTTCCGATCAAGGGAATGGTGACCATGATCGACCTGGGCGCAAAAAAGTGCATTCCCTGCAAAATGATGGCGCCGATCCTGGTGAAGATGGAAAAGAAATATCAGGGCAAGGCTTCCATCGTCTTTATCGATGTGTGGGAACACAAAGAACAAGCACGACGTTTTCAAATTCGTGCTATCCCAACCCAAATCTTCTTCGATGTCTCCGGAGATGAAGTATATCGGCATGTCGGCTTTATGGGCGAGAAAGAAATAACGCAAATTTTGGAAAAGCTGGGTGTGAAATTATAACCGCTACCGAAGTGGGAAAGTAGCTTGTTGGAACATATTTTTATTGCTATCAACGCGTGGATTATCCAGCGGCTCGACGATGGCGGCGGTCGGTTGTTTTTTGTGGGGCTTGGTGAGCGTGCTGTTCAGTCCCTGTCACCTGGCCTCGATCCCATTAATCGTGGCCTATGTCGCGGGACAGGAGACGGCCGTCAATCCACGGCAGGCAGGCTGGTACGCAGGGGCATTTACGCTGGGACTGTTTGTCACCATCGCCGTTATCGGTATCGTCTGTGCGTTGTTGGGAAGAATGCTCGGTGATGTGGGCATCTGGTGGCAAGTGTTGGTCGGCGGGGTATTGGTATGGGTGTCCCTGGGTATGCTAGGCGTTGAGGCCTGCTCCATGCCGGATTCTGTGCTGTATCGGCTGAACCTGAGAGGTCTTCGCGGCGCCCTGGGTCTGGGTTTGGCTTATGGGGTTTTGTCCGGGTCCTGTACCTTCGGTTTCGTGGCGCCCATCCTGGCGATCGTAACCGTACAACAGAAAGTCATCACCGGTTCCGTTATGATGATCCTTTTCGCGATCGGCCATTGTCTGCCGATTGTAATCGCCGGAAGCTTTTCGGCTTTGGCTCGTGAAATCACTGAAAACAGCACCTGGCAGGGGGCCGGGTTTTGGGTTCGCAAAGGCGCCGGCGTCGTAATCGGCATGTTGGGGTTGTATTTTATTCTCAATCCTCTTGTGGCAAGCTCTTTGTCTTAAACCGCGGCCATATTAAAAACCGGTTTAAAACATGATTTCATATGTAAACAGGCGAGGTGCAACGATGCTGCTCAAGGATTATCGCCTGGAAATTTTCAACAACGAATGTATGCCCGGGGCCATGACAGTCCAGTGCCACGCCCACCTGGAGCAGGATGTTTCCGACGCGCTGCCTTATCTCAATGCCGAACTGGGCGGTTTCGAATACGTCAAGGCACCACCGTCGGTAACGTTCAAGTTGCAAGGTAAGCTGATTACCGTGCATGCCCGCAAAATTGCCGTCAACGCGCTCAGAGATGAGGCCGAAGCCCGTAAGATTGTTGAATGGTTGAAACGCGAGATCAATGATGCCTGGGAGAAGCGTTCAACCATCGAACCCCGGTACGAGGGCTTGCCCCGGCCCAAAGTGATCGAAATTTTGAAACGGCTGCCCAGGACCAATTGCCGTGAGTGCGGGGTTCCGACCTGCATGGTGTTTGCAGCCTATGTGGCTGAAGGCGTCAAGGACGGAAACGATTGCCCGGCTTTAACCCCAGATACTAAAATGGCCCTGGCCGATTACATGCGTGGATTTCCCGTCGGGGATGGAACGATGCCGTGGTAGCAGTAGAAAAGGGGTACAATGGGGGTAGCCGAACCAACTGAGGAGTTTGTTTATGGTTGAGACATCGACAAAAAAACTGTCTTTCCTGGACCGCTTTCTGACCCTGTGGATTTTTCTGGCCATGTTTGTGGGGGTGATGTGGGGTTACCTGTTTCCCGGTGTGCGCGAGGTCATCAATTATTTCCAAGTCGGCACCACCAACATTCCGATCGCCATCGGCCTGATTTTGATGATGTATCCACCTTTGGCCAAAGTCAGATATGAGCAACTGCCGCAGGTGTTCCGCAACATTAAAGTCCTGGCCTTGTCTTTGGTTCAGAATTGGGTGATTGGGCCGATCCTGATGTTTTTGCTGGCCATCACCTTTTTATCCGGCCAGCATGAGTATATGGTGGGATTGATCCTGATCGGGCTTGCGCGCTGTATCGCCATGGTGATCGTATGGAACGATCTGGCGGCCGGAGATCGGGAATACTGCGCCGGACTGGTGGCTTTCAATTCAATTTTTCAGGTCCTGTTTTTTTCACTCTACGCCTACATTTTCATAACGCTGGTTCCGCGATGGATCGGTCTTCAAGAGTTCCGTCGTTGATATTTCCATCGGCCAGATCGCCGAGAGCGTCTTCATCTATCTTGGGAATCCCTTTCCTGGGCGGCATGCTTTCCAGATTCCTGGGCGTAAAGATCAAGGGGGTGAACGTGGTATGAGCAGAAATTCATCCCCAAAATCAGCCCCATCACGCTGATCGCCCTGCTGTTCACGATTTTGGTCATGTTTTCCCTCAAGGGTGAATATATCGTGCAGCTGCCCTTTGATGTGGTGCGCATCGCCATACCCCTGTGTATCTATTTCGTGGTCATGTTCCTGGTTTCCTTTTTCCTGTCCATGAAAGTCGGAGCGACTTACGAACAGTCGGCGACCCTAAGCTTTACAGCGGCGTCCAACAACTTTGAGCTGGCGATTGCCGTGGCCGTGGCGGTGTTCGGGATCGATTCCGGCCAGGCCTTTGCCGCTGTTATCGGGCCACTGGTCGAGGTGCCGGTGTCTGATCGCCTTGGTGAACGTCGCTTTCTGGTTCAAGCGCCGCTACTTTCCTTACGAGGTAAAAACGGTTGTTGGGGTCTGTCACGTGCATCACAAGCCAACTGGTGTCCGTCCATAAATGATTTTTTCGCGATTCTGAACGCACACCAACGGGAAGGCAACCGTCGGATCACGCGATGTCGTGAAATGACAGAGAGGAATCAATGGATAATATCGAGGTTTTCCGGATGCACCCATTACAGGAAACGGCGTTGTTTCAGCGGTGTTCAGACACCGTGGCATCGACCGCTTCATCGATGCCTGCCGGTTCGTACACCAACTGCCCTACGGGTACAACACAGACCGGGATAACCTGTTGCTTCTGTTCAAAGAGGGCTTCGGAAGCTGCACGACCAAGCATGCCGTGATTGCGACCCTGGCACAAGAATTGGGCCTGCCGATCGTTAAAAATATCGGCATCTATGCCATGACCGAAGCGATCGTAACCGGGACCGCAAAGATCCTGAAGGCGTTCAACCTACCCTACATCCCCATGGTCCATTGCTTCCTGGTGCATCAGGATTTCCGGGTTGACTTGACGGAGGGCAACCGCAACGGTAAGAACTGTACAATCGACCAATTTTTGTATACGGTCCCGGTTATAGCGAACATTTCGGCCAAAGATGAATATCTGCTGTACCGCACAGCGCTCAAAGCGCACGTCCTTGTTCGTCCGGAGCTAAGCGGAATTGACATCAAGCGCATTTTACAGGCCCGTGAAAAGGGTTTGGCGCAGTTGAAAGCCAACATTGTCTAACAGGAGGGCGCAATCGAATTCAGACACAGGCGCAACCAAACGGTCATTCTTAATATTGAGGGAGATGCTATGAAGGAATCAATTGGCCGGAAAAAAACGATTTTGAAATTCAGCGTTGCCGCTTGCCTGTTTTTTCTGAGCGTCAATGCCTTTTCATTGTTTCTCAGTAGCCAGATATCCTGGGCACAAGAGGCTTCTGCGACCAAGGACGCATTACAGCCGGAGGTCATGACCAATGACTCGGATGTGAATGATTCTGACCGGGATATAAAATCTGAAAGCGACGAGGATTTGAGCCAGTTTGCCGTCACGTTACATCGCCCGAATTATTTTCTTGTGCTAACAAACAATGGCAACCCCAATGAAAAAACATACCAACAGGCCAATGAGGAGGTGCCCAACCATAATGAAGCAAAATTCCAGCTAAGTTTCAAAATGTTACTCTGGGACAATATATTTAATGACAATGGCGATTTGTATGGCGCGTATACACAGCTTTCGCTGTGGCAGATTTACAATCAATCATCACCGTTTCGAGAGACGAACTATGAACCGGAGCTTTTTTTGGAGTTCGACACGGATTTTAATGTATTCGGACTTCGCAATAAACTTTTGATTTTCGGTATAAACCATCAATCGAATGGTCAAGGGGGTGAATTCTCAAGAAGCTGGAACCGGCTATATGTCGAGTTCATCGCTAAAAAAGGCAACTTTTTGATGGCGTTGAAGCCGTGGTTTCGAATTCCGGAGGACGATGATGACGATGACAATCCGGATATCGCCACGTATCTTGGCTATGGGCAACTCTCAGGGGCCTATAAATGGAGAAAAAACGTTTGCTCTTTCGTGTTCCGCAACAATCTTCGATTTGATGAAAACAAGGGCTCGATAGAAATCGGATGGAGTTATCCCCTGGTCAATGCCGTGCGGGTATACCTTCAATATTATAACGGATATGGAGAGAGTTTAATTGATTATGACAACCTTACAAACCGCATAGGTTTTGGGTTTATGATTAACGATTGGCTATAAATCGCGCTTGGTGAAGCATCACATCCGAAAACTGCGATTCGTCATTTTAGATTTTAATGACCCGCTAATCGCTGAAAGTGCTTATTTTCACCTACCTGCTAATAATGAGATCCGCCAAATATATTATCAATGGGAGGGGCTATGAATTTTGGCTACACCGGTAAGATATTGCACGTCGATTTAGCAAAGCACAGCATCGATGTGGAAGAACAGGAGGACTCATTTTTCCGTCGTTACCTGGGGGGTAGGGGAATCGGTTATCACTACATGATGAAAATGGTGCCTTCCGGGATTGATCCCCTGTCACCGGAGAATATTCTCGTAATGGCAACGGGCGTAATGACCGGGTCCCCGCTGGCGGCCTCCTGTCGATTTGCTGTCGTTGGAAAATCGCCTCTTACCGGAACCGCTGCAGAATCGGAAGCAGCCGGTTTTTTCGGACCCGAGCTTAAAAAGGCCGGTTTTGATGCCGTTGTGTTTCGAGGAAGGTCCGAAACACCTGTTTACCTCTGGGTAAACGACGGCAAGGCCGAAATCAAAGAGGCCACCCATATATATCAATTGGGCGCGAAAGAAGTCGAAGATGCCATCCGGAATGAAATGGGCAGCAGCAATATCAGAGTGGCCCAAACAGGTCTCGCTGGTATGAACCGAGTTCTTTTTGCTAACATTACAAACAACCTCGGTCATTTTAACGGACGCAACGGATTCGGTGCCCTGATGGGCTCGAAAAATGTACGGGCGGTGGCTGCCCTGGGGTCCGAAAAGATAAGATTTTTCGACCGGGATTTCCTTAAGCGGACGGCCAAGGCTTTTGCCACAAGCTTTCGCGACAATCCTCTGGGCGACGCTCTGTATACGTACGGCACGACTGACTTTCCCAAACTGCTGTCTGATGCAGGGGCCTTGCCGGTGGACAACTTTCGGCGCAGCGCCCTTGACGATGCCACACCTGTCAGCGGCGATACCTACAACAAGCTTTTGCTTCAAAAAAGAAGGGGTTGTTACCGGTGTCCGATTCAGTGCAAAAGAGGCATTGCTTTGGATGACCCCAAATATGGCATTGATTCGCGTTATGGGGGACCAGAATACGAAACCATCTCGGCCCTGGGTACCAATCTGAACATCGTCGATCTAAAAGCCATTGCCAAGGGCAATGAAATATGCAACCGCTATTGTATGGACACCATAAGTGCCGGAATGACAATCGCTTTAGCCTGCGAGTGTTTTCAGGAAGGTATCATTTCCAAGGAAGATACCGGGGGGTTACACCTGCGCTTTGGTGATGCCGATCTGATGATCCAACTCCTGGAATTGATCGCCCGGCGGGAGGGCTTTGGTGATGTTTTGGCGGAGGGCTCTGCCCGCCTGGCGAAGAGATGGGGGGTTGAGGGCCAACCCTGCAGCCTCTCGGTCAAAGGCCAGGAGGTTTCCATGCACGACCCGCGCGTGAAAGTCGGCGTTGGCATTGGTTTTGCCGTCAGCACCTACGGAGCGGATCATATGACTGCCGTACATGATCCCTTTTATTAGTGATGAAAACTCCCCTACGTTTAAATCTGTAAAAGCGTTGGGAATTAACAAAGCGATTTCCGCCACGGAGATTACCATAGAGAAAGTTCGGGGCTACATGCAACTGGAGAAGCTGTGGCGGATGATGGATGCATTGGGGCTGTGTGTGTTTGGATATGCGCCACGGGGTGTGATACCATTGGATGTCATGGTTCAATCCTTAAACGCCATAACCGGCTGGGATACCAGTATCGATGAACTGCTGATCGCTGCTGAAAGAGGTTCCATGCTGGCACGCGCATTTAACAGCCGGGAAGGATTTTCGATTAAAGATGATCGGCTGCCCAAGCGGCTTTTCAATCCGAAACCGGATGGCACTGATTCAGGCAAGAAAATATTTGAAGAGGATGATTTCAATAAAGCCATTGCTTGTACTACGAGATGATCAATTGTGATCCTGAAACCGGCAAGCCGCATCATGAAAAATTGGTTGAGTTAGGCCTTGGTTGGGTAGAAGAATTGTTGTGATGGGCAGATCCAAATGCGAGCTAAGCTTGGATGAGATAACCCAGAGAAAAACAATGAAGCTATTGTAATCAAGTTGTTAAGAAGATAAAGAATGTTTGCCCTGAAAAAACACGCCCATAAGCAACCTAATCGGCTTTGCGGCTGCCGTGCCGACCACGACCTGTTCCTTGATTGTAATCCTGATTGTTTCGCTGTCCTTTATACATGCCCTCGCGATCGGCAGGTGCGCTATTGTGCCAGCGCTGGCGGGTTTTCTCACGCTCTGCTGGTGACATGTTCTGCCAGTGTTGACGCGCGTTGTTGCGTTCTTCAGGCGACATGTCCTGCCAACGGTTACGAATGGCCTGGCGTTTGGCAGGAGGCAGCTGTTGCCACTTTTGGCGCAGGGCGTTCCTTTTTTCGGGAGGCATGTTCTGGAAGCGGCGACGGGCCTCGCGCAGTTTCTGCCGTTTTTCAGGTGGCAGGTTTTGGAACTTTTTATATTTACCGCGGACATGGTCCCGCTGTTGGGGCGTCATTTTTCGCCACCGCTGCAGCCGCTGGCGGGCGTGTTTTTTCTGCTCGGGCGACATGCCCATCCAACGGCGGGCGCCTTTTTGCAGGCGCTGCTGTTTTTCGGGTGCCAGCTGGCCCCACTGATCGGCATAGCGCCCCAGGACCTTCTGATCCGCTGGACTGAGTTGATCCCAGGCAACGCCGGTTTCATCGCAAAAACCGGGCGCAGACATTGCCAGCAAAAGGGCCAGGCCCAGCAGCCCTACCCAACAAAGATTCGACGTTTTTTTATTCATCGGAATACTCCCGGTCTGGTAATGGCATCTCCTCCAGCAGAACCGGATCGATCCATTCACCGTCTTCGGTTTCGAATTCTCCTAAAAATTCCAACAATTCCATAGACGGCATTGAAGTATCGCCGTCAGAATCGACCGCAACTTGGTTGGGTTGCAGGTCTTGGCTTTGCGCAACCGCCGGTGAGGCAGCCAAGATCAATATAGCAAGGAATAGGAATCTAACCGGCATTTTGTTGTTCCTCAGCCAACCAGGCATAAAAATCGAAATCCTCATACAGGTCCAACTGTTCGTTGGAAGCCAGAATTTCCATGTCCTCGATCGTATGGGCGGTCTTCAATTCTTCTGGTGTTTGCATTTGTACGGCGGTGACAACCGCGATAAGCGATGCCGTCACCAGGGCAGCCGCCGGCAGACGCAAGCGTCGCCACCAGCTAAAGCCGCTGGTTTCGGACTTTTCCAGCGCGGCGTAGCGAATCTGCCGCAACCTTGAGACGGTGGCACCGTCGAGATCCTCAGTATCCTGGTCCAGGATCTTTTTGGCATTTGCGAGAAAAACCTTCTCCTGTTCTTCGGTGTTCATGGCCAGTGATCCTCCAACATAGCTCTTAAGGCTTTTACCGCCCGGGCATAATGGGTTTTAACCGAGCCTGCCGAACATTGCATGGCAAGCGCTGTATCAGCAACCGACAAACCCTCCCAGGCACGCAGCAGAAACGCTTGCTGTTGCCTTAATGTCAGTTTTTGCAGGGCGCCTTCAAGCGCTTTGGACGCATCTCCGAGCATAGCCAGGTAGGCGGGATTGCTGCTGTCAGGAGCGGCCACATTTTCCAAGGGATCTTGGGCGTTGTCTTGGAGCACGTTCTTCTTGGGGTTCAGCCAGGTACGCCATCGCTTTCTTACTCGGGTACGCCGATACCAGTCGCGGATACGATTTTGCAAAATTCGATAAAACAATGGTTTCCATAATTTTTGCGGCTTGTTACGATACTTAGCCACCAGGTTGAGCATCGCATCCTGGACAATGTCCAAGGCCTCATCGGAATTGCCGGTGGCGATTTGGGCCACGCGGAATGCCCGCCGTTCAACAGAGGCAAGAAATTGTTCCATTGTCAGGCGGTCATTCCCCATGAAGTGGTCCGTCTCCGTTAACAACCATTCCTACCTGCGCCGACCGCCACGTTGGTTGCCTCTACCGGCAAATGCGTTTTGAGAGTGAGATCTTTTATGTTCGCTGCGATACTGGTGCCGGTTGCGGTCATGGCTGCGGTCCGCGCGGTCACCCCTGCGATCCAAGCGACGATCGATGCGATCACCTTGGTAATCCATTCGCCGGTTGATCCGATCTCCGCGCAGGTCCATGCGCCGGTCGATCCGGTCGCCCTTGTGTTCGAGTCGACGCGCTGCTTTATAGTGACCCGCTTGGCGCGCACGATCCGCTTTGCGATCAAATTTGTGCTCAATGCGATCGCCTTTGCGATCCATGCGCCGGTCGATCCCATCGCCCTTACGGTCCAAGCGCTGGTCGATGCGGTCCCCTTTGCGATCCAACCGGGCGCGTCGACGCTCGTAATTCGGGTGGCCGTCGGTCGAACCGCGATGCTCCACTCTACGGTCATACCTGTTTTCAAGGCGATTCCCTTGGCGATCCAATTTTCGGTCGATGCGGTCGCCTTTGCGGTCCAGGCGGTTATCGATGCGGTCGCCTTTTTGGTCCAGACGTTGATCGATGCGATCCCCTTTCGCCTCTAACCTTTCAGCCCGTTGGTTTTGGCCCTGTTCTCTGGCTCTTTCGGCCATACGATCATACCTGGATTCGATGCGGTCGCCTTTGGTATCCAAGCGCTGGTCAATGCGGTCGCCTTTCTTGTCCAGGCGCGCGTCGATCCGATCGCCCTTGACATCCAGGTAGTTATCAATTCGATCACCTTTGTTTTCAATAGGTTGGGTTGAATCCGTTTCGCCCCAGGCCGGCGTGATACACAGGGTTGCCAGTCCAATACAGATACTGCCGATTATTTTTTTCATGATACCTTCCTCCTTGTCAATCAAATGTGGTTTGATTTTGCCTTTTACAGCGCGCTTATGGTGTTATAAACGCACGATTCGCAGATCGGTTGACAAGAAAACTTCATCGTGATTTTAATCGGTAGCCTAAAATCCAATCCCTTGCAAAATATCCGAAAATTGTATAAGTTTATTGCAATCGGGTTTTCCCAGTATTATGGTACGCTAAGTACGAAGCCATATACATGCTTCTGTCACCTCTGATCAAAAAAATACTCCAGTTGTTGCTTGTCGCTACTCTTCTGCAAAGCCAATTGAGATTGGGCCGTTGCTCAAATTCGGGTTTGTTAATTTTCGAAAAACAGCATTCATAGAGATATAAAGCATCTTGTTTTGGTTGAAGACATCTTTGCCTAGCGCATGTAGGCCGTGAGCTTAATTTCAGGAGACCGAATACCTGTAATCGATGTGTATATCGGAAAGAGGAGGGCAAAATGAGAAACCTGAGGCTTAACTATGAAACTTTAATCAAAGTCTCCAGAGCACTGGCCAAATCAAAGGATCCGGAAGAAATCATCCGAATGACAGTGGAAAGCATTCAATCAGTGCTGGATGTTAAAGGGTGTGCCTTGTTTCTGATTAATCGGCGTTCAAAAGAATTGGAAGTCGCGGCTTCAAAAGGACTGAGTTCGGAGTATCTAGGCAAGGGGCCGGTAAGCATGTTACGCTCCATTGCCGATTCCCTTGGAGAGGGCCCCATAGCAGTTTATGACGTTAGCGATGATCCTCGCATCCAGTATCCCGAAGCGGCCCAAAAAGAGGGCATTGCCTCCATTCTTTCCATACCCATCATGCTCGGCGATGAAGCAATTGGTGCAGTTCGCGCCTATACCTCAGAAAAATGGGAATTTACCTTAGATGATGTTAATTTCGTACAAGCACTGGCACAGATCGCAGGTATTCTCATTGAAATGACCCGGCTGTACCAAGGCCAGAACGAACACATTGCGGCTTTGACCACCATGTGTGAGTCTCCGGCGCTGTAAATCGATGTGTTTACACGGCCGTGTTCGCTGGGCTTAAAACTTACGCGGCAACCTATCCTAACATCAGCCCTCCCTGATGATCGGGGTTGAAACACCCTATCTGCATCCGGATTCATTCACGATCACATTAATCGACAATTGTTGTGCGTGCGCAGATTATTTCAAAATCCTCAGGAAATCATTCTTTGGAATTCCGCGACCCCGTCGAGCAAGAGACCTCATAGCGTGCCACCGTGGCGCTACAATGCTTCGCGCTGAATGGCCAAATAGTGAGTGACCCCATTGTCTTCGCTCCGAATGGGCGCTATTTTCCATTCCATCATAAACGTTGAACCATCCTTGCGATAGTTAATCGCCTGGCCGTAAAATAGCTCCCCGGCCGCCAGGTTTTCTTTCAAGCGCTTCAATACTTCCGGATCCGTATCGGGTCCCTGTAAGATCGAAGGTGATTGGCCAATGATTTCTTGGGAATGATAACCGGTGAGTTCACAAAAAGCTTGATTTGCAAATACGACCGGATAGCCTGGGCCGGCTTCCGAAATAAGGATTGCATTAAAAGATTCCATAATGGATGCTCGCAGCAATCTTTTCATGATGAGCCGATAGTTTTTATCTTTCATAAGGACATTAAAAATATCTTCCTTCATTTCCATCAGCGGTTCCTCCTTCTGGGATTTTAGCGCAAAAAATATGTAGACGGCCTCATTCTTTTCAGATGGATGAAATTGAACATGCCCTTTCATGGGTCAACGATGCGCGGCAATAGGGACCTTCGTATCGTAACTTGAATCAAATTTTTAACCGTGTCAATGTGTTTTTGGATGCCAAGGTGAGCTTGGATTCGCCAATTAAAAGGTTCTCAATATTGACAAATTAAAGATACTGATCAACTTTACGGGGAAACCAATTCGTTACCTGGAGAGCAAGGATGGCCCAATCAAGAAAAAAACCGCGTGTTTACATTGAAAAGGCAAAACGCCAGCACACGACCCACTGGGATATGGATTATTTGTCAGACGCAGAGGTAAATGCTTTATACGGGATCGATCCAGAGAATGCGGCCAAAATGCCACAAGAGGTCCCGCAACCATCTAACCGTCTGAAATGGATTTTTATTTTTGGGGTCGTTGGGGTGATGCTCCTGGCATCCGCACTGCTTGTCTGGCAAATGGTTTGATGCGCAATGTAAAGACGATATGGGGCTTTATCTAAACTGTATTCGATTGAGGGACTGAACCATGGATAAAATAATAATGATAACCGGGGCCAGCGGAGGATTAGGATACACAGCCGGGCAGTTGATGAAAGAGCAGGGTTGGCAGGTCGTGCAGGTCACGCGAGACGCTGGACGCATCGATGCTTCGCACATTGCTATCGGCGAAATTATCGAGGCCGATGTGTCCACACCCCAAGGGGCGGAGGGTGCCATAGCATCCATCCGCGAACGCTTGGGGTTCGGGCCCTCCGCTCTGTTAAACTGTGCCGGGAGCGTCATGCTTGCGCCCTTGCACCGCACCAAAGAAGATCAATATCGAGAATGCATGCAAGCCAACCTGGACAGTGCTTTTTTCTCTCTGAGTGCGCTCGTGAGTGGTCTCATTAAAGAAAAACGTTCCGGTGCAGCGGTGCTTGTCAGCTCAGTCGCTGCGCGTATCGGTATTGCCAACCATGAAGCCATTGCAGCCGCAAAGGGGGCTATTGAAGCTTTGGTGCGTTCTACCGCTGCCACTTATTCCAACAAAGGAATTCGGGTAAACGCCATTGCACCAGGATTAATGAAATCACCATCAACATCGAATTTTTTCCTGAATGACAAAGTTGATCAGCAAATTGCTTCCCAATATCCTTTGAAACGCTACGGCAAATTGAAAGATGCGGCTGCCGCGGCTGCCTGGCTACTGTCAGATGAGGCGGCATGGATTACCGGCCAGGTCCTACCGGTTGACGGAGGCTATACAGCCGTTCGGCCAATGGTGCGCAATTAGGGATTCAAGGGAGTATTTTGCGATTAGGTTGGGCGGAAAAATGGCTGATTAACAATCCGGTTCGTCCGCTGGTCCAAGAAGCTTTGGAGGCGCGTCAGTTGCTGCATTTGGGCGGGACAGCCCGCAACGCGAAAGCCCTTGAATTCGGTTGCGGCAGCGGCAGCGGGATTGGCCTGCTGTTTAAATACTTTGAAGTCGGTAGCGTGGATGCTTTTGATGTCGACTTCGGTTTGGTCCGCTCTGCAGCCAAGCAGCAGCGCCTGAAATCTGATCAGGTCAAGTTGTGGGTTGGCAATGTACGCCGAATCCCGGTGGCCGACGCTTATTATGATGCGGTCTTTGATTTTGGCACACTCCACCATGTGCACGACTGGCAGTCAGCGATAAAAGAGGTTCGCAGAGTCCTCAAACCGGGTGGGCGTTTCTTTGTTGAAGAGATCACGCGACAGTTTATTGTACATACCCTTTGGCGAAAACTTTTGGATCATCCCCAGGAAAATCGGTTTGATCTCCAAGATTTGGTACGAGCGCTTCAGCGTGCGGGATTCGTGGTTCGGCGTTCGCGTCGGTTGGCCGGTCTGTTCATTTGGTGCGTGGCCGATAGAAACTGAGTCGCCGACCGTGAAACCAAGGGGTCTATTTCGATGCTTTACAGCTTTTGGCGCACGGCGTTGAGTTGAATGATATGCTGCCGCTCTTCCGCGATAATTTCATCCAATTTATCCTGACCGTGTTTCGGCGGAACAAAATCTCTTAGGCCCAGATAAAAAAGAATCGATTCTTTTTCGAGGCCTATGGCGATAGCGATGATCTCTTTAAGGGATTCTTTGCCGGTCAGGGCATCGGCTGCCGCGGGGCTGCCTTCACCACCATGGGCATCCGCCATGGCGGCCAGATATTGTGATGATTCGTCGTTAGGATCAAATACCGTCCCAGCTTTTTCTTGATCAGAAAGACGCACCTGCATTTTTTCGAAGAGCTGTGCATGACGATCTTCCATAACCGCGAGTTTTTCTAAAAAAGTGCGACTTTCCTCATCAGACTGGAAACTGGCGGCTTTGCGGTAGAAACGGCCACCGTTTTCTTCAATCCGAACGGCCATATCAAATATTTCATTTGCGCTAAAATCGTAAACCATATTGAGCCCTCCCCTCTGATATGCTAACCATCCGCCCAATTGAAGATGAAGTTGTTGGGGGCTTGGTTGCAATTTCAATGACGTTCATATTTCATGTTTTCCAAATTATAAAGGGAGGCATGCTTTTGCATACCCAAGCAGGCTTGATAAAGACCCAATTATATCAGA
This sequence comes from uncultured delta proteobacterium, assembly GCA_963802265.1. Classification (GTDB taxonomy): domain Bacteria; phylum Desulfobacterota; class Desulfobacteria; order Desulfobacterales; family CAWDIC01; genus CAWDIC01. Next base: position 61,231 of record CAWDIC010000001.1, on the reverse strand, counting down.
TTGCCTCCCTATCCCTGACACAAGTTTAGGTTGGGCCTAAATAGGTTTGAATGACGGCCCCCAAAGCCGCAAGACAATCATCGATAGAATGATAGACATAACCCGCCACAAGCGCACCGTTGTCGTAGACATCGATGGCGGGTGTAAACGGCGAATGGGCTAAAAGGGCGTTAACGATAACGGTGGTTGACGATGGCCGGCTTGCCAATATGACACCATCGTCTTTGGGTACAGATTCCTCTACAGGTACTTCAAGATTTTGATTGGCATATAGCAGCTGATTGCGAACACTGGGTGGCAGGTAAACTCCGCAGGCGCTTTCCGGAACCTGGACAGAACGCAAAATTTCCTTAAACCGCTGGGTTTCATGGGGATCGAGATGCTGAAAGGTAATGATTTGCGCGGGCTGCAGGTAGGGTTGCATGTGTGCCAATATTTTGCGTAGAATGGCCTGCCATCCCCTGACCAATGAATTGGGCCCGACACCGGTTCTTTGGGTTATGGTAGCTTCTATGGAGGATTGTGTATTTTGAGGTTTTTGAGTCATGCGTTTTTCACATATGATTTAGTGCTTCAGAGCAAAGCAGGGAACCGCCAATTCAGCGGTTCCCTGTATCGTATACATCAGGTTAAATAACCCTTGAGACAGAAAATAGCTGCTTAACTAAGCACTTCCTGAGGTCGGGGTATGACGTACCCATCAGCCTCTTCCGTGCTCAGCAAGTCGTTCTCTATATCCTGGCCCTTCAGGTTAGGATACGCATTGGCCGTTCCCTCGGGAGTCGTGCGAATCGGGAACTTGAAACGTTTAATCGTGCCATTGCGAAACTTGCACGTCCACATCACATCTTCGGTTCCCAGCATCGGCATAATACTGCTGCCGAGCGGCACAAAGTCCGCGTATCCTCTAACCTCGATGGCTTGGGTGGGACAGATTTTAACGCATGAGAAACATTCCCAACATTGGTCCGGCTCCTGGTTATAGGCCTTCATTTCATTTGGCTCCAGTACCATCAGATCGTTGGGACAGATGTACATACACGCGGTCTTATCCCCGCCTTTACAGCCATCACACTTCTCTTGAATCACGTAACTTGGCATTGCTTACCTCCAATTAAGGGTTACGATAAAAGATGTCAGCCGACTCAACGGGAAGGCCGCCGTTTTTTGGATGACACCGGCCTTAGTGCATTAGGCACCGCTGGCAAAATAAGTATTTCGAGACTGGATGTCAACTCAATCGGGTGCGGGGGAAAACGATATCGTCTGTTGCTAAGAGGAAGGTGTGGATGTGTCTAAATCAATCCTCGACCCAACTCGTTTGAATCATTAATCTAAAATTTCTTTGGGGCAATTTAATAATTAGGCGCTTCAGAAATTTTTTTTACTTCAATCAGGCAGGCATTAGAGTCGGAATCTGCGCAGCTCGTATGGAAGTAGTTCAGGACATCTATCCATAGTTGTTTCCAGATAATCCAATTATGTCCACCAGATACGGTAAAAATATTGCCGGGGGGCAACTGATCCGCAAGGAGTTTATTGCTTTCAGCAAATCCATCCTCTAAACCGTAACCGAGAATCATCTTGTCGCGGGTTTCAGGATTCGATGTGGCGACTTTTAATAATTTCCACATATCACAGGCATAGTCCCATCCGCGCAACGGACAATCTTCCCATTTATGAAGCCCGCCTGCCGCCGCTATTACTCCGTCAATGTAAGAACCACCAATGAATGGTGCGATGACGATAACACCATCGACATCATCTGGATATTTCGTGGCATACAGAAGGGCTCCGTGTCCGCCCAGCGAAATACCAGCAATAAGGATTTTATCGTAGCCAGAAGCTTTAGCCGGATCGACCAACTCCGCTTTGATCACTTCGGCGATGCGACCCTGCAGATATAGAACGGGATTCACATCGAGGATTTTTAAATCCGTTTCAAAGCCTCTTTCGCGAACGGCCTCAACAAAGCCATTGTTTTCGTAATCGAGGCCTTTGCCTGCAATCGGGGGTAACATCAAAACGAGTACTCGGCCGGGACCCACGTGGCTTTTATAGGGAAGCTCTTGTTGGCGTCCAATCAGGTTGCAGCTACAGAGTATCAAAACGATGGATATAATACCCCCGACCAAAAGCAGTCTTCGCATGCCAGGTTCCTTTATTTTAACAAATCAAGCATTAATAAATAGCAGGCTAAATCTGACCGACAAGTTCTTTTTTCGCTTTTCATCCGGTTGACCAGTAAATGTTTCTGTTCGATTTGCTGGTTTAGCTCTTCAAATGGCAAAGGGCCTCCTTTTCGTCGCGCTTATCTTATTTAAAAATAGTAATTTCAGATAGTTATGGTAAAAAATGGCGGGAAATGCGGCCCATTTTTTTGCATAAAATAGGAAATGGCGGCCGGGTTGTCAAGTCGGTGAAAAAACGTGATTGGAATCGGCTTGCATCTATCAGAAAAGGTTACCGCTCGGTTTGCGGGGCCAGTCCACCAGGCCGCGCTTTACGGCTGCTGCCAATTTGAAACCCAGCATTTTGTAGATCAGCTTGGCGACCGCAAAAGGTGAATTGATGTCGTTGGGATTATGAGCCAGTTCAACCACATCGAAGCCGATCACATTTTTAGTGAAAAAAATGTGATGCAAAAGGGTCATGGCCTCGTCCCACTGAAGTCCCCCCGGTTCCGGTGTGCCGGTGCTGCAAACAACACTCCAGTCGAAAACATCCACATCCAGGGAAAGATAGACTGTATCGGGCAACGCGTTCAGGGCTGCCTCCAGATCAAACGTGCGACTCCGATAAGCATCCATGGTGCAGACCGGCAATCGCTGCTCGGCGATCCGATTAGCTTCTGCCGTTGACATGCTGCGGATACCGATTTGGAGGGTGTGGGGCGTTAGCTCCCGCACCCGGGACATGGCGCAGGCGTGGCTCAGACGACTGCCCTCATAAGTATCTCGCAGATCGGCATGGGCATCAAACTGAATGACTGCCAAAGGGTCGAAATCATTTTTTAGCGCTTTAATGTGACCGCTGATGATCGAATGATCGCCTCCCACCAGCACGATAAATTTGCCGGCTTCACGCAAAGCGCAGGACGAGCGGAAGATCTCGTTTTGAACGCGTTCGGGATCTAAATCAATGATCGGCGGATTGACGGTGGTGATGCCCATGCGAAACGGTTCGGCCTGCAGGACTTCATCGTAGAGTTCCAGATAGTGTGAGGACTGAATGATGGTTTCAGGACCTTGGGCGGTACCTGTGCCGAAGGAGACACCGCCTTCATAGGGAACCGGTAGAATGGCAACGGCCGCGCGGTCGAACGCTGTATAATCCTTTTCGAGACCGAGAAACTGGGAAGAAGCTGATTTCAAAGGGCCTGCTCCAGTTTGGAAATGTAGGCCGGCAAGTGGGTGGCAATCTGCTTGGAAGGCTGCACCGGCGCGCAGTCGATAACATAAGCGGCCAGCAGGGGGAAGATCACGCTGTATTCACCCCAGATCTGGACGAGCTTGTGTTCATCGGCATCGCGGTACTTGCCCCACGTAACCGACTCGGAAAACGTACACCCGGAAAGACTGCCTTCCTTTTCCACGGCCGTGCCGATTTGAAGGCCGCGATCCGCACCTTCATATTCGACCTGCAGAATTTGGCTGATGGTCGGGCCGGTCTGCTGGATAAAGTTCTTAGGGCCACCGCCGCCCAGTTCAACAAATCCGCTGCGGTGCGAGGCAAAGGCGATTGCGGCTGAATCGAAAATATCTTTTTGGGCCGACAGGTTGAGCGGGTAGCCCTCACGGTCGGTTCGAACCAGGTTGATGGCAATCGAGTGGTTGGCAAGCGAATCCCAAAAAATGGGAATGTTGTGTTGGGCTGCGCAGGCCACGAAACTGCGTTCCGGAAAGCGACTCTGTTCCAGCACCCATCGACCCAGAGCCAGGTTGAATTCCCAACTGGCCAGAGGCCGATCATTGAAATCCCGGCCATAACATTCTTTGACAAAAGTGCGAATGATGGCGTCCTGCGCTTCGAGGGTTTCTTTATCACGGATGCCGATGTCGTAGATTCGGGTATCGCCATGGCGGCGCAAGGTCTCGTCATCCTGTGTGGGCGAGATTGCCTTGACCGGCAGGTCAAAGGCAAAATGCAGGTCGTGATACACCTGGGCCCCGGTTGAACAGATCACATCGATAAACCCGGCTTCGATCAGCGAATTCACCATGCCGCCCATGCCGCCGGCAATACCGGCACCGGCGATACCGAGCCAGATAACATCGCCACTTTCGATCATGCGCCGATACAAATGGGCTCCGCGATAAACGTTGCGGGCTTCGAAAGATGTCTGGCCTAAAAGGTCTATGAGTTCCGCAATGGTTAAGTTCTTAGAAAGAGAGGGGGGGACGATATCCGATGCATCTTTGAAAAGCGAGTGTTTCATGAGCAATCCCTATTTTCACCTTGAAAGCGTGACCCAATGCGACCAGGCCCAAAACATTCGCTTAAAGGTCGGCCGATTTCAGGCCCCTAATCGCTGGGCGTCACCCGATTGGTCAGGTCAACAACATGACCGCGCCGGCGACAACGGTTGTCCACAGGCCTTCTTTGTGACCGCGCGCCGATTGGGCGATGCTGCGGGAAACAAAACGGCGTTTACCGACCTTGTAAACCTGTTTGCGTTCATCCCAGGCCACATCCGGATCCAATTCAATTCCCATGGTGGATGCCAGCATGGTAGCGGCCTCATCTTCGGCGAAATCGGCCGCCTTTTTCATGGTTTCGCCATAGGCATGGTGCTCGCTGATATACCCGTATTGGTTTTTGTTCTTGGGGCTGGCGAGGCCGATGGCGGCCGTAATCAACCGGTTGGGTTCGTTGGTGCTCAACCGAGCCAGGACGATGAAGGTTATTTGTCCGGCCACCAGTGATTGGATGCCTTTTTCCTTGGCTATGATTTTGCACTCCGGTGGGAAAATGCTCGATACATACACCAGATTGCATTTTTCGATCCCGGCGGCCCTTAAGGCCAGTTCGAAACTTTGCAGTTCATGGCGGTGAATACCGACACCTTTGGTGAAAAACATGCGTTTGGGGATAATTTTATTCACTATCAGTGATCCTCGCTAAAATATTGATAAACCGCTATTATCTATTAAATTTTAGGGCCACTTACAAGCTATTTGTTAAATAAAACAGCGTCCCAAAAAAAATAGGGTGCCCCTCTCCCCCCAACCGGGAAATTGTTTTGACAATCACGATAATCTATCGGTGCATTCAACCCGCGTCATTTAGGGTTATCCTTCCTCGTAAAGATTCCCGTGAATCCCTTTTTCGGCGGTTACGGCAGCAACATCATCGGCCATTGCCGATATCAATCTTGAAAAGCCTGACGGTGGCGCGGCGTGGCCCGCGCGCTTACCGCTTTGGTTTCTTTTTGCGAAGGAATAGCGTAGAGTGGTTGGTATCATGAACTGGCATGTCTACATCCTTCGTTGTGCTGACAATTCGCTATACACCGGCCTGACAAACGACCTCGATGCGCGTCTTGCCGCGCACAATGCAGGTAAAGGTGCCAAATACACGGCCACCCGCCTTCCTGTCAGCATGGTTTATCACGAGCCCGCTGATTCAAAGAACGCGGCCTTAAAACGCGAAATCCAGATCAAGCGCTGGCCCAAAACCAAAAAGGAAGCCCTTATAGAAGAATTTAGGGGACGATCGGAATTTAGAATTTAGGGGACGATCGTGAAATATTGACATTTCAAAATATTTACCAATAAACGAACGGATTTGTTGAAGACCGTTTGGTGGATTGATAAAAAACATCACAAAAACGATCCCTGCCGGCATTTTCCAAAAAAATCATTGAGTTAACAATTCAAGGGTGCTATGCAAAACAGGTGGGTCGGGATTCCAATTCCGAAACCACATGCTCCTGCCCAAAAAAGCAACCATTCCAAATATATAACTAACAATCTAAAAACGTGCTTACCATCCAGTCCTTTGAGCATGATGGAATCTATTTTAATAAACTGATTGGTTCCGTTGAATGTGCTTGGATTCGGATAATTAGGGGACGATCGTGAAATATTGACATTTTGCGAGGCAAAGGAGGGTGCTTATGAATTACAGTGACAGATTCTGGAGGAAGAATTGGGACGAAGGATTAAATGACCTGGCGCCCGGGGAATACGAAACAACCTATGTCGATATGGTCATGCAAACGTTCAAAGATTTTCCTGACAAGGTTGCCTTGAAATACTTGGGAGTTGACGTCACGTTCGGGGAACTCGATCGTTATTCCAACCAGTTTGCCAACATGCTGATCGCCAACGGGTTTAAAAAGGGGGATGTGGTAGGGATCAATCTGCCCAATACACCCCAGTACCTGATTTCCGTGATCGGCACCCTGAAAGCGGGCTGTATCGTTTCCGGTGTTTCGCCTTTGATGTCCGCCGACCAGATCAAGTATCAGCTGAATGACCTGTCCAGTACCGGCAAACAGGTGGCATTCGTAACATTGGACGCGATTTTTGCCGGCCATCTGGTGAAAATCTACACGGACATTCCGGCTTTGAAAATTGTCGTGACAACCAGCGTTGCTTCGTTCCTGCCGAAGATCAAACAGTTCCTGGGAAAACTGTTGAAAAAGATCCCCTCCGGTAAGGTAACACCCCTGCCCGGCATCAGAGTAATGGACTTTATGAAGGATGCGCTGGGCAGTTTTCCGACGACCTATCAAAAAGTTGAATTGACGCCTGACGATCTCGGATGGATACAATATACCGGAGGAACCACCGGACCGCCCAAGGGAGCCATGCTGAGTCACAGTAATGCCGCCCATAATCTCCTGAGCATTAGCCGCTGGCTTAGCTGGGAAAGAGGGGCCGGTGTTCTGTTGTCTGGATTTCCCATGTTTCACATTGCCGGCCTGACGGTCTGTGAAGGTGCCGTTTATATGGGCTTGACCCAGATTCTGATCCCCAATCCACGGGATACAGACCATATCTGTGAAGGCATCGAGAATTACAAACCCAGCGTTTTGGTGAATGTACCCTCGCTGTATCAAATGTTGATCGCCAATCCCAAATTCAAGACCCTGGACCATTCCGGTCTGGACACCTGTATTTCGGCCGCCTCGCCCTTTCCAAAGGAGTCCCAAGTGGAACTGGAGAATATCATCGGCAAGGGCAAGCTGCTGGAAGTGTACGGCATGACCGAAACCTCGCCGCTTTCAACCATGAATCCATCCAAAGGGACCAAGAAACTGGGAACCGTGGGAATGCCCTTTATGAACACCGATGTGAAAATGGTCAGTCCTGGAACCGGGGAAGAGGTGCCGGTCGGCGAACCGGGTGAAATCTGTGTCAAGGGGCCGCTGGTCATGCAGGGCTATTTCAATAAGCCCGAAGCGACCAAAGAGGCGGTGGATGCTGACGGCTACATGCATACCGGGGACGTCGGCATTATGGATGAAGACGGCTTTATCCGCATTGTCGACCGGACCAAAGACATGATCATCGTGGGCGGGTTCAAGGTTTTTTCCAGCAAGGTAGAGGATACATTATCCAATCATCCGGCGATCGGTCTGATCGCCTTGATCGGAAAAGAAAACCCTTCCCGGCCCGGATCTGAAATTGTCACGGCCTATATCCAAAGGGATCCTGCCCATGACTTCGACGGCAACGAGGAGGCCTTGAAGGAAGATATCATCAATTTTGCCAAGGAGAAGTGTTCGGCCTACGAAGTGCCAAAAGTCATCGAATTTATGGATGAAATCCCTCTGACAGCTGTGGGGAAGGTAGATAAGAAGGTGCTGAGGGCCCCTTGAGTTCAATGATTGTTTAGAAAACCTGGTGCTTGGCACCGGAATCAAACGATAACAAAAGGCCACGTAGGTGGCCTTTTGTTATCCCTGATTTACGGATTGCGGATTGTTCAGCAGCTACATCCCGAACTGCAGTCACAACCGGTTCCGCACCCATGCTGTTCCTGGGTGGGGGTTTCGCTGATGCCCACGACTTCGATGGCAAAGTTAAGTGCTTCTCCGGCAAGCGGGTGGTTCAGGTCGAAAGTCAGATTGATATCATCCATTTTTATGAGCTTGGCCGGTATCTGTTGACCTTCGGGTGTTGAAAAAGCAACGGTGTCACCCACCTTCGGATCCACACCCGCGGGAAGCTCGGCGCGGGGAAAATCATGTACCCGGCTATCATCTCGTGCGCCATAGGCTTCATCGGGCTGCAGGGTGAATTCTTTTTTTTCATTCAAAGACATCCCCATCACGGCATCTTCAAAGCCCTTGATCATTTGCCCTGCACCGCTCTGGAACTCAAGTGGGTGGCGCCCTTCGCTGGTATCGAACACTTCACCATTATTCAGGGTTCCTGTGTAATCCACACTTACGAAAAAACCATTTTCGACTTTTTGCATTTGTATCTCCTTTGATTTTTTTTAAGGAACACAAAATAAAGACGAATTTGGGCAAGTCAAGTTTTTAATCCTTTCAGGAATTTAGGGGACGATCGTGAAATATTGACATTTGGAGAGAGCCGGTCGGGGGTTATCATAACTCGTCTGAAGGAAAAAGGAGGCAGGGCCATATGCTTCGACCCTGCCTGGGTGCCTTTCATCCCAACCCAATCATGGTCAAGGCCTCGGCAGCCTCGAAGAATACATTGATTTCATACCTGTAATTCGGGATTCCGAAATATGCGACACATCGGTTGGTAACAAAGTCAAGTCCTTCAGCCACCTTTGAATTTTCAAGCTCATACACTTCTAAGGCTTGGATCCCATCCAATTTTTTGCCTTTAACGTATGGTCCTTTCAAGTTCATAAAGTCTGGCACAGGCGCAGCTTCGAGAAAGCGCTGACCCACCGCGCTAGCGCTTTCGGGCGGAAATGATATGTTCGCGACAATAACCATTTTATCCTCCTTTATTTCAAGTGGTCTAAATGGAAATCCTGTCTCGGGCCTTACAAAAAGGCCTCCAAAGAGTTGCCGTAAACTCCCTGGAGGCCTTGTAAAGGTAATTTCAGCATGTAATTATCCTTGAATAGTTTCATGGTGTGCCGAAGCGTAATTGCACACCCCCTGACGAAAGACAGAAATAAGAAAAAGGCCATGTTTGGAGAAAATCTCAGTTACCGCAGGATTAGGCAGGTTTCAATGCAGATGTGATGGTAATGACCAGAGCAAATCAGACCAGAAAGGATCGCTGTTAGATCAGGTTATAAGTCTTCATCTCGAATTTTGTCAAGTGGAATGCAAGCGGAGCGGGATCCTAGGGTCGAGGATATCAGCCTTGGCCGAGGGGGGATTCGCAGGCCTTCTATCAATTCTTTCAGCTCCTCTGGTTTCGCAAAGTCGGCCGGGTATGCCGCTATTTTAGCGGTGGACCCAGTCGATCTTATGGCCTCCAGCGCGCTGTCAAGCCGGGAAGTATCTAAATCGCTAATTGCAACATGGCATCCTTCAATGGCCAAACGTGTGGCTGTCGCTAAGCCGAGTCCGCCGGCAGAGGCGCCCACCAGGGCGACTTTGCCTGAAATCTTAAGATCCCTTTAACCCCCTTTTCTTTGGGTTGGTAGGCTTTCTATCTGACCGATGTCCAGGAAGATAAAACGTGATGGATCGTGCCCTTGGTTTGCGATTGTGCGCTTGAGGTCCAGCAGGGGGTATCCCGGCGGGTTGTCGCCCAGACGGAACGAACCCCACTGGGTGGGGATGTAATATTTAGCGCCCAGATCCCTGAAAGCCTGGATCGATTCCGGGGCGTTCATGTGGGCATAGTGCATAAACCACCGCGGATGGTAGGCTGTCAGCGGAATGAGGGCGTAGTCGATTCCGGGAAAGCGTTGACCGATTTCACGAAAGCCAACAAAGTAACCGCTATCGCCACCATAGTAGATCGTCACCCCGGGCGTGATCAAGAGGTAGCCGGCCCAAAGCGAGGTGTTTGTATCCTGACCGATTCGCCGAGACCAATGCTGGGCAGGAAGCGAAACCAGTCGGGTTCGGTCATCAATCTCGACATCTTCCCACCAATCAAGTTCCCTTACTTCACCTTTGAAATATTCCTGCGCATAGGTTTTAAGCCCCGGAGGGACAAACAGGCGTGCATGGTTGGGTAAAGCGCGAAGCGTATTTTTGTCCAGATGGTCGTAGTGGTTGTGTGAAATGAGTACGTTTAGCGGGTCGGTCAGCTGGCTCAGATCCTCGAAAGTCAATGCGGGCGGTGTCACTCTTTTAGGAAGCAATGCCCGGCTAGACAAAATGGGGTCCGTGAGCCAATAAACATTATTGATTCGGATAAGAAAGGTGGCGTGCCCGACCCAGGCGATGAAATTTTGAGTGGGCAAGGACTGAATACGCGCACCCAGTTCCGGTTGGATTTGCGGCAGGAATTCTTCTTCTGCTGCGGTGTAAGGCGTTTTTTTCGAGAAGCGCCACTTGAGAAAACGCCGTAAGTTTTTTTCTTGCATGGGCATCCACGGATTGAAGTACCTTCCGTTTTCAAAATGAGGCGCATACAGCAACTCGGCGTTCTGATTTTCGACGGCAGATTGCCATTGTTGTTCATCAAAAGACGGTGGCGTCATGATGCACGCATTGGCGAGAAGTGCAATCATCAACAGCATCGGTGTGATATGCTTTTTCATAGCTTCATCAGTATTAGTTCAGTTTCCATTCACAGATGAGGGATTTCGCGTGAATTCCAGGCGGGCGTAAAATTTGAACCGGAGGAATAGCATCGCTATTTCGAGGATTCAAATTATGGCGCCCAACGCCGAAGTCACGTGAAAGAGCCATCTGTGTATGGAAGCTAATTAGTTCCACGCAAAGTACGGCTGTTCATAATGCGCCACCCGGGTGTGGTTCCCCAACAAGGCCACTTCTCTGAACTGATATATAATTGCGGCCGTAGGCGCTGCAATCCAGGTGTCTCCGACCGGCATGAACAAGACCGGATCGTCGCTTTCCGCGATGGCGTGCAGAACGGGCGCATCAGAACGCATGAATTCCGTTAAGGGGATGCGATGGATCGAAGCGACTTCGTCCGGGTTGGGCTTTAGCTCTACATCCGCGCCGCCCCAGACGACAATGGGGGTGATGGTAAAACCGGACCTTGTCGTAAAATCGTCCAGACGCCCCATGATGTGTGATCCATCCAGCACCAGGCCCACTTCTTCGCTGAGTTCCCTAAGGGCCGTCTGCTCCAGGGTTTCGCTTGGCTCGCGCCGGCCACCTGGCAAGGCCCACTGCCCGGAATGATCTTTTAGCCCGACCTTCCTGCGGGTGAGAATCAGGGCCGCGGCACGGTTCCAGTTTGCGTGCGCGGACATTCCCTTGATGCCTGAACCATAGGCAACTTCCACCAGGGTGACAGCCACGGCTGCTTGCCTGGTCCCCTGGACATTGTGCCGTTGGGAATCAAACCCACCTAAATTGGATTGGATATCCCGAAACAGAGGTTGGCCTAAAGGCATCTGCAGCAGCGTTGAATTTGGTTTTTGTTTCATTAAGATCAACCGACTCAAAGCCCTTTTGTTTCATTTAGCTTGCTGGAAAACGCCTCGGCTGTCAATGACGGCAAATGACAAACCCCTTTTTCACAAACATAGGCTGTGGATTTATCTTTTTGGGCGGTTTTACCTTGCACAAGGGGGATAAGGGTCGCCAGTCGATCGGCTTGCTTGCCCTGCTCAACCTGAATCAAAATACGATTGGGAAGATACACGCTTCTGAACGCTGCCAAAAAGGATTCACTCGCCAGGGGCTGGCCCTCCGGTGCTACAATGACCAGTTCTTTTGGTATGTCTGAAGAGAAGTCAAGGGCCATCATCATTTCTGAAAGACCCAGAGGGTTGGATTGCAAGGCGGCTGAAAAGGCCCCGAGGGCATGGGCGGCCCTTTTCCTATAAATGTCGTTGGTCGTAAATGCGGAAAACCGGAGCAGGTTCATCACAGCAATGGCGTTGCCCGAAGGAATGGCGCCGTCATATCCCGGTTTTTCCCTGGCAATCAGATCTTCGTGGTCATCCGCGGTCATGAAAAAGCCGCCGTTGGCCTCATCCTCGTATTGGTCTGACATGATCTTATCGAGTGCCAATGCGGTTTCAAACCAGAAGGGATCCGGGTCGGCCTCAAACAGGTCCAGAAGCGCGGCGATGAAGAAGGCATAATCGTCAAGATAAGCCTTATGCCTGGCCCGGTCGTCCTTATAGGACCTGAGCAGCCGTTTATCCTGGTATAGATTTTCCAGGATAAAGCGGGCGGCCTTTTGGGCCGTGTGAACATAATCCGGATTATTGAGCAAGAGCCCGGAACGGGCAAAGGCGGAGATCATCAGGCCGTTCCATGCGGTAAGGATTTTTTCATCTCGAAAAGGAGCCGGGCGACTGTTTCTTTGTGCATACAGTTTTAATTTTGCATCGGCAATCGTGCTCAAAAGGGTGTCTTCTGATATACCCAAATCCGTGGAAACCGTTGTGGCCGGAGCTTTTAAATTTAAAATGCTGCGGCCCTCGAAATTACCGGAGGCCGTAACATCATAGTAGCGGGCCACAACCTGGGCATCTTTTTTGCCCAGGAGAGTCTCAAGTTCCTTGGGTGTCCAGGTAAAATAATACCCTTCCTCGCGCTCACCATCGGGCGTCAGACTGTCGGCGTCGGTGGCCGAGTAAAACCCCCCGCCGGGCGCGGTCATTTCCCTTTTTACGTATTCAAGGGTTTCATCGACGATTTGTTTGAAGACCTTGTTACCGGTGACCTGGAAACCTTCAAGAAAGGCCGTGACCAAAAGGGCATTATCATACAGCATCTTTTCAAAGTGAGGCACCAGCCATATTTCGTCGGTGGCGTAACGGTGAAAGCCGCCCCCGACCTGGTCATAAATGCCCCCAGCGGCCATTTTCAGCAAAGTGCGATTCGCCATCTCCAGTACCGTGTCGTCCTGGGTCCTGCGATAATAGCGAAGCAGAAAACGGACGGGCATTGTGCTGGGAAATTTGGGAGCCCCTGTCACCCCGCCGTTGACTTGATCATAGCCTGCCTTGAGATATGCCATGGCATTTTGCAGGACCGGTTCCAAAGGCTGTTGTGCGCCTTTTTCGGGTACGAGAATCCGTTGAATGGCATCGGCCAGTTGGGTGCTGGTCTGCTTGACCAGGTCGGGCTTTTGATCATAGCTCTCCTTGACTTTGCGCAAAAGGGTGAGGAAGCCGACTGAGGCACCCCGATCACCGTCTCTGGCGGGATAGTAAGTTCCGCCGTAGAAAGGTTTGCGTTCCGGCGTGAGCCAAACCGTCATGGGCCATCCGCCCCTGCCAGTGATCGCTTGGACCGCGCTCATGTAGATGGCGTCCACATCCGGACGTTCTTCACGGTCTACTTTTACGGCAATATAGTTTGCATTGATGTAGGTGGCGACCTCAATGTCTTCAAAGGATTCTTCTTCCATCACGTGGCACCAGTGGCAGGTGGAGTACCCCACGGACAAGAGTACCGGTAAACCCTTTTGTTTCGCTGTCTCAAAGGCTTCATCGCCCCAAGGATACCAGTTGACCGGATTGTGGGCGTGCTGCAACAGGTAGGGGCTGGATTCAAGAAAAAGACGATTGGTGTATTGGGCCCAACCACTTTCATCGAGATGCTTGGTCCGCGGTTTATAGGTATCGCCTCTCTGTGCTTTCATGGCTTCAAATTTTTCGGTAAGTTCCATCGGTGCTCCTTTTGTTCCAGGGAGGGGCCGGTTGTTGAAAAAGGCCTCCGTTTTTTTTAGGGCGCTTGCGGATTGGCCGGCTTCTGGCTCGCTGCCCCAAACGAATATCAACATCAGCGCCAATGTCCCTGCTGCCAAGAGGGCCGGCGTGTTTTGTAGCAAGCCGGGCCGCTGCCTTTTATAACCCCATGATATCTGGTAACGGCGTTTGTTTCTATTTGACGATGGCAAATCCATTTTTCGTCTCTTGATGCTTTGGGCAAATTAGAGCAAACACTCCCTTTTGTATTTTCGTCGTATATTTTCACAAATCCTGACACTATTATTTTACCGCTATTGGCAAATTGCAACTTTTGGCCCTAATTTTATTTGATATTGGTATGATGAACCGATATGCTACCACATCGTTAAAAGGCGACTTCAGTACCCAAAGGGAAAGGAGGAAAGCATGGCTCTAATTCAAACGGTGACGCATGAGCAGGCCGAAGGTGAAACCAAGGAGGCTTTTGATACGCTTCAAGCGATGATCGGTGTCGTCCCCGCGCCGATGCAATTGGCAAGCGCCAGTCCGGGTATGCTCAGCATGATGTGGCAATCCCTCAAATATTTTTCGCAGCATCCCAACTTAGGCTTTGGACTCCTCTCCACCATCCGGTATCTGGTTGCCCAACAATACGATTACGCGTTCTGTACGCATTTCAACAAAAATTTTCTGTTGCAGCAGGGGATGACGGAAGAAGATATCCAGAAGATCGAAAAAGATCCGGGGCAAGCACCCTTGGATGACAAAGATCGGGCCATGTTGGCCTTTGTCATGAAGGCGATCAAGACACCCGACGCGGTTGCCAAAGAGGATATGGACCAACTGCATGATTGCGGTTGGACCGATGCCGATATTTTAGATGCTTTAGCCCATGGGACCAATATGATCGGGGCCAGCATTATGATGAAGACGTTTAAGATGGATCAGGTCTGCTAAATTGTATTTTTTTATCGCGCCGTTCCCTGAACGGCAATAATTACAATTTATATCAACAATCGAGAGGGATACAAAGCGCTATGGTGGAGCAATTGAAAGAAGTCGTCATCTCCAAAGAGGATGCCGTCTTCTGGATGGACCGGCGCGGCCGCTGGCACAATGAACACGGCCCGTTTCAAAACAAAAAAATTATCGATTATTTTCACACCTGCATCCGCAAGGATGCAAACGGTTTTTACCTCTCCCAGGTCAGGGACGACATCATCGAGAAGGTTTACTTCCCCTATGAAGAGACGGCCCTGTTTGTTTTCAATGTTCGCCGGGAAAGCAATGGTATGGTTCTGGTACTGAACACTGGTGAGGAAACCGTTTTAGATCCAGCCCATCTTTGTATCCGTGAAGACGTGCTGGCCTTGATGCACGATGATACCCTGATCAAATTTACGGATCGGACCATGATGAAGGTTGTCGATCTGATCGAAGAGCGTGAGGGCGGTTATTGTTTTACATGGGGCGGTCGAGAATGGATCATAAAGGCGCTTGACGCCTTCCCCGGTTGAGCGATTTTTAAACATTGAAAATTGTGCCATTCGGATTTTTTAAGAAAGGATGCACTTCATGAAGCGGATCAAACTGTTTCTCATTATCATCGGGTTGATTATCGTCTTGGTCGGCGCCGGCCTGTACGGCTATCTTCGCAGCCTGACGCCTAAGCCTTCTGGTCAAATAGCGCTGCAAGGCCTTAACCAAGAGGTGGAAGTGTTCTTCGATAAGTTCGGTATTCCCCACATCTATGGCCAAAATGAGGAAGATGTCTACTTTGCGCTGGGATATGTGCATGCCCGCGAGCGGCTGTTTCAGATGGAAATGATGCGGCGCGTTCCGGCCGGTCGTTTGTCCGAGATCTTGGGCAAGGACCTTTTGGAGACGGATCGTTTTTTCCGAGTGTTGGGATTGAATCATTGGGCCAAGAAGCTTGCCGACCGAACATTCAAAGACACATCCGAACCTTTCAAAAAGGCATCGCTGGCCTACCTGGCCGGCGTAAATCAGTTCGTTCTGGAAGGAAAAAAACCAATTGAATTCAAGCTGATCGGCATTCCGATGGAACCGTTTGGGCCCCAGGACATTTACCTGATTAGCGGCCTGATGGCCTTTGGCTTCGCCCATGGGTTCACCATAGATCCGATCGTTACCAGGGCCTATGACAAACTGGGATGGGAATATCTCAAGGATTGGGTCCTGGACTGGTCTCCGGGAGCCGAGATGATTCCGGTGTACAAACCGGCTTACACGCAAGCGGCGGACCACCTGGCATCAACTGTGAAGCGTATTATGGCCACTTTGCCGGTCGCACCGTGGATCGGAAGCAACGGCTGGGTGCTATCACCCAGTAAAACAGCTTCTAAAAAGGTCATTTTTGCCCACGATGCGCATATGGCCTATGCGCAGCCATCGGTCTGGTACGAAGCCCACCTGGAATGCCCCGGATTCAGCTTTTACGGTAACCATGCGGCCGGCCTGCCGGTCGGACTGATCGGGCATAACCGTTACGCCACCTGGGGTCTGACCATGTTCGAAAACGATGACGTCGACTTTTTCCGTGAAAAGGCCAACCCGGAAAACCCGAACCAGGTCTGGGTGAATGACCACTGGGAAGATTTGATCGTCCGAAAGGAACTCATCCAGGTCAAAGGGGAATCAGATGATGCGTTAAATGTGCGAATATCCCGACATGGCCCAATCATCAGTGATGTGAGTAAAAAAGTATCCGCCCTGGGTCATGACCCTGTATCGGTATGGTGGGCGGCAACTAAAGTCGAAATGAATTCATTGGCGGCATTTTATGCTTTTGCCCATGCTCAAAACCTTGACGATGCGCGCCAGGCCGCATCCATGATCGATGCGCCGGGCCTCAATGTCATGTACGGTGACCGGGACGATAACATTGCCTGGTGGGCGTCTTGCCGACTAGTCAAAAGGCCGCCGCATGTCAATTCAAAGCTTTTTCTGGATGGCGCTAGCGGTAAAGACGAACCATTGGGGTGGTATGATTTCGCTAAGAATCCGAGCTCGGAAAACCCCACATCAGGATATGTCTATTCAGCCAACAACCAGCCTGAGGCTGTGGATGGTGTTTCGTACCCCGGATACTATGTTGCCGAGGATCGTGCCAAACGGATTGTTCAACTGCTTTCCAGTGACAAAGCGTGGACCATGGAAAAGACGAAGGGGATGAGTACCGACATCACGTCAGCAGTCATTCCCGCAACCATCGATGAAATCGTGAAGACGATCGAAAATCATGCCAGCGTGCGTCGGACCGATCTCCATGCAAAGGCCTTTGATGAATTGAAAGAATGGGACGGCGACCACCCCTTGAGTGCGGTCGGCCCGGTGATCTACAACAAACTGCTTTTCCATATCATGGAGAATGCCATGGCCGATGAGCTGGGTGAAGCGGATTTCGAGGCGTTTTTATCGACCCACCTGATGAAACGGACCACGGCGGTCTTTATCGCCAACAATGACTCTGTGTGGTGGGACGATGTTGGGACCGTAGCCGTCAAGGAAACCCGGGAAATGGTGCTGACCCGGTCTTTTGACCAAGCGGTCGAAGCGCTCAAGGCACAGTTCGGCGCAAATATTGCCGGCTGGACTTGGGGCAAAGCGCATACCATCGAATACGGCCACCTTTTGGGGAGGAAAAAGCCCCTAGACAAAATCTTCAATGTGGGCCCTTTTCCGGTGATGGGCAGCACTGATGTGCTCAACAATATGGAGTTTCGCCTGAACCGGGAAGGCGCTTACAAAGTGCACTCAGGTCCGGCTATGCGGATCATCATCGATTTTGCAGATGTCGAAAATTCGATCAGCGTCAACCCGACAGGCCAGTCCGGCGTTTTCATGAGTCCGCACTACAGAGACCAGGCCGAACTGTTCACCAAGGGCCTGTTCCGTAAACAGATGATGAACCGGGATGAAATCGTTGCCAGCGCCGAAGGCCGGCTGGTATTGAAACCAAAATAAATATTTTCTTCAATTTCAAGCACTTGGATCAAAGGATGGCTTGTCGAAAAGAAGGCCTTGAGGGCCGGTTCGTCCGGTATCCCCTTTTAAATCGGCAGAGGGGCTCTTTTTTTAAAAAAAATTAACAATTTACTTGCTTTCGGCACAAAGAATGTTATTATTAATGCAATCAACTTGGCCCTGCACGCAATTTGCGGGGCGATTTTTATTCTGAAGGACCGATTCATTTTTGAATGCAGTATCCTCCAGTATAAGATTTTGAAAACTTTTTTGAAAGGAGGGTATGAGCATGACAAATGGAATCGTAAAGTGGTTTAACGCCAGCAAAGGCTTCGGCTTCATCGAGCAAGAAGACGGGCCGGACGTATTCGTTCATCATTCAGCAATCAACGCGACCGGTTTCCGGTCTCTTGATGAAGGTGACCGCGTTACCTTTGACATCGAGCAGGGTCAAAAAGGCCCAGCCGCCGTCAATGTAACCTTAGCCTAATCTTTGATTCAGAGCTTAAAGGGCATCCCTTTTAACCAAGGGATGCCCTTTTTTTATTCACACAAAGATTTGACGTGCCGCTCGGGTCAAGCCAGAAGCACCCGGTCCGATGAAAATTCCTCCCCTTGTAAATCATAAAAGCGACGCAATAAATCATCTTTGGTCAGTCGCTGCTTTTCACGACCTTGAATATCGAAGATAATCTTACCCCGATGGAACATGATCAGACGGTTACCCAGTTCCAAGGCCTGATTCATATTGTGGGTTACCATCAAGGTGGTGAGCTGTTGACGTTCCACCAGGTTACGGGTCAAGGCGATGATCTGGCGGGCCGTTTTGGGATCCAAAGCAGCGGTATGCTCGTCCAGAAGAAGGATTTCCGGCTGCACAATTGTGGCCATCATAACCGTCAAGGCCTGACGCTGACCGCCAGAGAGAAGGCCGACACTTGCCTTCAGGCGCGCTTCCAGCCCGAGTTCGAGCGCTTGAAGTTTTTCAATGAAAAAGCGGCGGTGACGCGACTTAACGCCCGGCCCGATACCTCGCGGGGCGCCTCTATTTATGGCCAGGGCCAAGTTTTGTTCGATACTCAAGGAAGCACATGTTCCTGTCAGCGGGTTTTGAAAAACTCGGCCAATAAAACGGGCCCGCTTATGTTCAGGCCAGCGTGAAATTTCGATGTCGTTGAGAACAAGCGACCCACTGTCTGGCAGGTACGTTCCCGCCAGGCAATTTAAAAAGGTCGATTTACCGGCACCGTTCGAACCGATAATGGTGATGAAATCGCCTTGGGCGATGGACAGGTCGACCGCGTCAAGAGCCAGGACCTCGTTGATGCTGTTGCGGTTAAAATATTTTGTCAAGCCACGTAGAATGATCATCGTTGGTAAAGCTTTTCCTTGATATGCGGCACCGTCAATGCGGCGATCACCAGCAGGGCCGTGATCAGGTTAAGGTCGCTGGGCGTAAAAGCAAAGGTCCCCCATTTCAGGCCCAGCGCCAGTGCGATGGCGATGCGATAAACGATCGAACCCATCAGCGCAGCGAAACAGGCACGTGCGATGCCGGTTTTGCCGAAGACGGTTTCTCCCACGATGACTGACGCCAAACCAGCGATAATCGTCCCGACTCCCATATTGACATCAGCGGCTCCCTGATTCTGTGCAATCAAAGCCCCACTCATGGCCACCATGGCATTGGAAAGTCCGACGCCTAGAATGATGATCTTATGGGTGTTGACGCCCAGGCTGGTGATCATCTGGGGGTTGTCACCGGTCGCGAGAACGGCCAGCCCCAACTCGGTATGCAAAAACCAGATCACCGCCACGGTGACCAACAGAGCAATAAGACTGAAAAGCAAAGGGGCGGCGATGTACCCGGCCATTCCCAGTCGCATGGCGGGGTCCAGGACGGTCGGCACGCCCAGCAGTGAAACGTTGGGCCCATCCATGATACGGATGTTGATTGAGTACAGGGCGATCATTGTGAGAATGGAAGCCAGCAGGTGCAGGATCTTTAACTTGGTGTTCAAAACGGCGGTCACCATACCAGCGATAAAACCGGCGGCCATGGCCAGGAAAATCGATAAGAAAGGATCGATACCGTTGCTGATGGCTACGGCGGAGATGGCTGCGCCCAATGGCAGGCTGCCGTCGACGGTCAAATCCGGAAAGTCAAGAACCCGAAAAGTCAGAAAGACGCCTAAAGCCATAATGCCGTAGACGCACCCCTGCTCAAGAGCACCCAAAAGGGCATACCAGCTCATGGGCAGTTACTTGTAAACTTCATCGGCCTGGTTCAGCATGGCGGTCGGTACGGTCACGCCCATCTGTTCGGCGGCCTTTAAGTTGATGTGCAATTCCAGGGCTTCTTGGGTTTCGACCGGGGTTGCTCCAGGCTGGGCGCCGTTGAAAATACGCTGGGCCATGGCGCCGGTTTGGCGGCCGTGTTTATAATAGTCGAATCCCATGGCAGCAATGGCGCCGCGTTTGACGGAATCGACGTCGGCGCAGAACAGGGGAAGTTTGCTTTGGGTGCACACCCGCACAGCCGACTCCAAAGCCTCGACGACCGTGTTGTCGGTCGGAACGAAGACAGCGTCAACCCGGCCCACGAGACTCTTAGCCGCTTGGTAGACGTCACTGGTTTTGGACACGGTGGCTTCAACGACCTCGAAGTTCATTTCCTGGCCGACTTTTCGAATCAGGGCCACCGAACTTTTGGAGTTGGCTTCACCAGAGTTATAGATCACGCCGATTTTTTTGAGCCCCGGAATAAACGCTTTGATCATGGCCATATGTTTACCCAGCGGCAGCATGTCGGAGACCCCTGTGATGTTAGCACCCGGCCGCTCGAGGTCTTTTACAAGGCCGGCGGCAAGCGGGTCGGTGATAGCGGTGAACAGCATCGGTGTCTTGCTCATGTGGGGCGCTTTTTTGAGCGCTTGGGCGCACGTCTGGGCGCTGGGTGTCGCAATGGCCAGGATCAAGTCCGGCTTTTCGCCCATAATCTGGCCGGCAATCTGCGTGGCTGTGCCCATATTGGCCTGCGCATTGTGAACGCGGTATTCGGCCGCAACACCATTTTCTTTCAGAAAATCCTGAAAGCCCTTCAAGACGGCATCCAGGGCCGGGTGTTCGACAAATTGGCTCACGGAAACGTTATAGGCTGCAGCCGCTGAGGTTAACGGCAGGACCAGGACCAGTATGATCGCTAGAAACAGGGTGTTTTTTTTCATTTTTCACATTCCTTTGTTTACAATTATCAATGGGTTTTTCGGAACTGATTGGTTAAGATAGGTATTAAAATAATATAGGAGATCGGGTTGCGTCAGTCAACAATGAAAGCTTGACAGGCCCCGATCTAAACCGTGCTGGTGTGATTCTTCGGCATCCCGAAGCTTCAGGCGGTTGAACATCAATCTTGCATTCAGTCCTTGGTTTTGTTAAGCAATTGGTTACCTGCCAAATTAAAGCAGCTATCTGACAAAACCTTTTACGGTTGCTTCGATCATATTAACCGCCCATCCCAAAGGAGGTGCCCAGCATGGATAAGCGCATGCGTGTCATGACAGAAAATCCTCTTAACGCCGAAACCCCCATTGAGCGACTGCGGACATGGATAACTGACAACGACGTTTTTTTCAAACGCAATCAGGGGCAGTTTCCAGAAGGTCCGATCAGCATAGAGGACTGGTCGTTGACAGTCGACGGATTGGTGCAACAGGAATTGGTTCTGACGTTTGCCGATATCCTGGCCCTGCCCAAGGTTGAAGTCGCCAACACGTTGGAATGCTCCGGTAACAGCCGGTCGCTTTTAAAGGACAAGGCTTCCGGTAATCCCTGGACTGTCGGTGGTGTCGGTAATGCCGTGTGGGGCGGTGTCTGGCTGAAAGATATCCTGGAACAGTCCGGAACCACCAGCGACGGCAAGCATGTCTGTTTCGAAGGCTTTGATGTACCGCTAGGTCGGGCGCAAATCAAGTTTATTCGCAGCATACCGGTTGCCAAAGCTTTCGACTCAACGCTTTTGGCTTATGAAATGAACGGCGAACCATTGCCCCTGGAACACGGTTTTCCCTTGCGGGCCCTGGCGCTTGGCTGGACCGGGGCAAACTGCGTCAAGTGGCTGCACAAAATTACAGTTCTCGAAAACGCGTTCGAGGGCTTTTTCATGGACAAGGTCTACCGGGTATTTCAAAAGGGCGAGGACAGCCAAGCCGGTAAGCCGATTACCCAGATCACGGTCAAGGCCATTATTACCCAACCGCTGCAAAAGGCAAGCGTGGCGGCTGGCATCATTCCCATACGAGGGGCGGCCTATGCCGGTGAAGCCGGCATCGCCTCGGTCGAAGTTTCTGCTGACAAAGGCCGGACATGGCAACCGGCTAGACTAATCGGTCTGGATGTACCCTTTGCCTGGCGACATTGGGAATATTTGTGGAATGTCGATGCCAAGGGGGCTTATACCATCATGGCGCGGGCCTGCGACACGGATGGCAACTGCCAGCCGGAAAGCGCCGCGTGGAATGTGCTTGGTTATTGCAATAACGGTATCCAGGAACATGCGCTGTCGATCACCGTGGTATGAGGTCTGCGTTAAATGTATCGATGATTAAGGAACTTTTAATGGCGAAATATATTTTGGCTGTTTGCGTTCTGCTGTTGGTCGGGTGCACCTCCATCAGTGAAATAAAGCAGAAGGATCAATTCGAAAAAATATCGCGCGGCTATGAAAAAGCGTTACGTTGGGGTGACTGGGTGGCGGTGAGCCATGTATTGGATGAAAAACAACAAGATCAGGATGATCGCGACCTCGAAAAGCTCAAGCCGATCAAGGTGACATCGTATGAAGTCAACGAAAGGATCGTGTCCGAGGATCAGTTGCGGGTACAGCAGGTGGTTGAAATCCAATACTACCACAGTTATCGAATGGTGGAGAAGACCTTGATCGACAAACAGGTTTGGGAGTATGACGAAAAGGGAGGTTGGCGGTTGGTGAGTGGGTTGCCCAAATTTTGAAGTTTTCCATCACAAGCGGTCTTTTTGCACGATTTCGTCGTTGGGCACCATGATTTGAATCCTCAAAATAGCCGACTATTCCTCCGGTTCAAATCTGGTCCCCGCCTTGAACTCGCGCAAAAATCCTCGCTTGTGATGGAAAACTTGTTTGGGGCAAGCGGTCTTTTTGCACGATTTCGTCGTTGGGCACCATGATTTGAATCCTCAAAATAGCCGACTATTCCTCCGGTTCAAATCTGGTCCCCGCCTTGAACTCGCGCAAAAATCCTCGCTTGTGATGGAAAACTTGTTTGGGGCAAGCGGTCTTTTTACACGATCTTGGTGTTGGACACCATAATGGAAAGTGAGCACGACGATGACAAAAGATGTTTATCGCCAATTACAACAACGCCTCGACCTTTATTCCATGGGGTTTCCGGCCACGGCTTCGGGTAGCGAGCTGAAGATTCTGAGGTATTTGTTTTCCGAAGATGACGCCACCCTGTTTCTGGCGTTGACACCCAAGCTGGAGGCGCCGCAAACCGTCGCGGACCGGTGCAAGGCGTCTGTCCATAAAGTCGCTGTACATCTGGACGATATGGCCGAACGGGGCTTGTTGTTTCGCTTGAAACGGGGCCATAGTGTGAGGTATGGCGCCATTCCGTTTGTTCATGGGCTGTTCGAATTCCAGGTGACGACGCTCGATCGGGAACTGTCCGAACTGGTGGAGCAATACTTTGAAGAGGGGTTCGACCAGAACCTTCAGAACAATGCCGATTATTTTCTGCGAACGATCCCGGTCCAGAAATCGGTTGATGTGACCCACCGGGTGGCCAGTTACGAAGATGCGGTGGCCATCCTGGCAAGCAAGGAGCGCATTGTGGTTGCCGATTGCATCTGCCGCAAGCGCACAGAGCTCCTGGACCAGGGCTGCGGTAAACCGATGGAAGCGTGTTTCATGTTCGGCTCCATGGGGCAATACTACCTCGATCGCGGTATGGGCCGCGAGGTTGCCCTGGAGGAGGCGGTTGAGATCGTGGCGCGCTGCCAGGCGGGCGGGTTGGTAACCCAGCCAGCCACATCCCAGAATCCTTCCGGTATGTGTAACTGCTGTGGCGACTGCTGTGGTGTCTTGCGTGCGCTTAACAAACACCCCAGGCCGGTTGAAATGGTTTTTTCCAACTACCAGGCACAGGTCATGCTTGAAGATTGCACGGGGTGTGAAGCTTGCCTGGAACGCTGCCAGATGGCGGCCATGTACCTGAACGCCGAAGGTTTAGCAGAAATAAATCCGGACCGCTGCATTGGCTGTGGCTTATGTGTGACCGATTGCCCCACCGCGGCCATCAAGCTGGTTGCCAAAACGGACCAAGAAATGCGCGTACCGCCAACGAGTATGGCCGAGCAGATGATGTTGATGGCGCAAAAGAGAGGCATTATATGACCATGGAGGACCGTTCTATGGAAACCCGAATTACCCGTTTTTTCGGTATCGAACGGCCGATTGTGCAGGGGGGGCTTATGTGGGTCGCCCGGGCCGAGCTGACATCGGCGGTGGCCAATGCGGGCGGCATTGGATTCATGACGGCGCTGACCTTTGCAGAGCCGGATGCGTTGCGGGCTGAAATCCGCAAGTGTCGGAAATTGACCGACAAACCTTTCGGTGTCAACCTGACCTTTCTACCCACCCTGCGGCCACCGGATTATCCCGGTTACATTCGGGTTTGCATTGAGGAAGGCGTGCGGTTCATCGAGACCGCCGGCCGCAATCCGGAACCTTACATGGAGCAAATTAAATCAGCCGGGATTCGGGTTGTCCACAAATGTACTTCCGTGCGTCATGCCCTCAAGGCCCAAAAAATCGGTTGCGATGCCATCAGTATCGATGGTTTCGAGGCGGCCGGTCACCCCGGCGAAGATGATGTGACCTCCTTAATCCTGATTCCATTGACCCGGGATGCCGTTGATCTGCCCATCATTGCGTCCGGAGGTTTTGCCGACGGCCGGGGTCTGGTAGCCGCTTTGGCACTCGGGGCCGACGGCATGAACATGGGTACTCGCTTTGTGGCCACGCAGGAGGCGCCGGTGCACACCAATGTCAAGCAGGCGCTGGTCGGTCATAATGAGCGGGACACGCGGCTGATCATGCGAACATTGCGCAATACCGAGCGGGTGATGCATAATACGGCCGTGGACGAAGTGCTTGCTATCGAAAGTAAAGGCAATACGCGTATCGAAGATATCATCCCCTACGTCGCCGGCCAGATCGGCCAAAAGATGCTGGAAGAGGGTGATATGGAGAAAGGAACCCTGGCAGCCGGCCAGTGTATGGGACTTATCCGGGACATTCCCACCTGCCGACAACTGTTGGACCGCATCATGGCTGAAGCGCAAGCGGTCCTTGCGGAAAAGTTTACGGGCTGGGCTGGTGCGAGCAGTGATGGTGGTTAGCGAAGTGACTTTATCCTTTCGTAACGTTTAAATTTATAAAGGCCATTATGTCGAACGCAATAAAAGGCGCGCTTCTGTCCGGTCTGGTGCTTCCGGGCCTGGGCCAAATGGTGCTGAAACACTACAAAAAGGGCTTGGCGTTGATGTTGGTGGTCTTGGGCAGTTTGACCGTGATGATAATCAAAGCCGCCCAACTGGCCCTTAGCATTTTCGAGAAAATGGAATTGGAAGGTAGCGCCATCGATATGCAAGAGATCGCCGAAGCTGCGACCCGGGCTTCCGCCACCTTTGACAGCCGGCTGTTTAATTTTTGCCTGCTGTTGATTGTCGTGTGTTGGATCGGGAGTGTGGTGGATGCCTATCTCATTGGCAAGAAAATGGATGCCGCGCAGGCCGAGCAATAGTTGCAGGTCCGACACGTAAGTGTCAAAATTAATCCCATGGACTGGGGCGCATCCTGGCATTCAATTTTAAGGTCGCTTCTAAAGAAAACGACAAGTCTTTCCTGTTGCGTCGCTAATCCTGACTTTTTGATTCCGATAAAACAGCAAGAAAGCGCTCACCGTACTTTTCCGCCTTAGTTTCTCCGACCCCATTGATTTGCAGGAACTGTTCGCGATTAATCGGCTGCTTGACGGCCATTTCCTTTAACGTCTTGTCATGGAAAATAACATAGGGTGGCAAGCCCAGGTCCTG
The DNA here is from genome assembly GCA_963802265.1 of uncultured delta proteobacterium. Lineage (GTDB taxonomy): Bacteria > Desulfobacterota > Desulfobacteria > Desulfobacterales > CAWDIC01 > CAWDIC01. The sequence continues at coordinate 35,362 of CAWDIC010000001.1, read as the reverse complement.
TGCCAGTTCGCGTCGTAAGGCCCGCAGGTTTTCGAACCGTTGCTGGTCACGCGCGTCTTGCAGGTCAATTACGGTGGCCCGTGTTCGTTTGACGGCCTTGGGCTTTTTGGTCGGGCGTGGATCTTTGCGCAGCTGGACAGGGTGTTCTCCTTTGAGAACCGGCCAGCTGCGGGGGGTAAGGCGAAAACCTGAAATGGCGGTCATGTTGACGCTCAGCAGGCCGCCTGCCAGCAACTGACGGAAGACCGAATACCACTCGGTTTTGGAAAGCTCTTGCCCGACACCGAAAGTTTTGAGGTGGTCATGTCGCAGGTTCAAGACCCGCTTGCTGGGGGCCCCGACCAAAATGTCGGTCAAATGGACGGCACCGAAGCGCTGGCCGGTTCGATAAACACAGGACAGCGCCTTCTGTGCGGCAACCGTACCATCCCATGTTTCAATCTGATGGCGACAGACGTCGCAGGTGCCGCAAGGCTGGGGATAGGTTTCACCAAAATAGGCTAAAAGGGTTTGGCGGCGACAGACCGCGGTTTCGCAATACCCAAGCAAAGCCTCTAATTTGCGCTGCTGGGTACGCTTGAAAGCATCACTCCCTTCAGACTTGTCCAATAACTTGCGCATGGCCACAACGTCGCCCAGAGAGTAGACCATCCAAGCATCGGCAGGTAACCCATCGCGGCCGGCCCTGCCAGTCTCCTGGTAATAGGCCTCCAGACTGGCCGGCAAGTCGAGATGGGCCACGAACCGGACATCGGGTTTGTCAATCCCCATTCCAAAGGCAATGGTCGCGACGATAACGAGGTCCTCCTCGAGCAGGAAACGACGCTGGTGCATCGTGCGGACCTGCTGATCAAGACCGGCGTGATAGGGCAGGGCGTTAACACCCTGGGCCTGCAGCCATTGGGCTATTTGCTCACAGCGTTTACGGGTGCGCGCATAGACAATGCCGGACGCCTGCCTGTGCTCGGCTTGCATAAACGTGTAAAGCTGTTTGGGGCCGTTGTTTTTGATCTGGACGCTGTAATACAGGTTGGGTCGGTCGAAGCTGGAGATAAAGTGCCGCGCATTCGGCAGATCAAGTTTTTCCAGAATGTCCTCCCGGGTCACTTTATCGGCCGTAGCCGTCAGGGCCAGGCGCGGTGCCTTTGGAAAGCGATCGGTAACATGGGTGATTTGCAGATACTCCGGCCGGAAATCGTGACCCCACTGGGATACACAGTGAGCTTCATCAATGGCGAAGAGGGCAACGGTAAATTGGGTCAGCAAACGCTGAAAGCTTTCGGTCAAGAGCCGTTCCGGTGCGACGTACAGCAAATCGGTACGGCCGGCCACAACGCTTGCCTCGACGGCTCGGCTTTCGGCATGCGAGAGGCTGGAATTCAAAAATGCAGCCTTTACCCCGCTTTGTTTCAAGGCTTGTACCTGATCCTGCATCAAGGCAATCAGCGGTGAGACGACAACACCGACACCTTCCCGTAATATGGCGGGTATCTGGTAACAAAGTGACTTGCCGCTGCCGGTCGGCATCAAGACAAAGGCATCCTTCCCATCCAGCACGGTTTGGATCACTTCGTCCTGATGCTCGCGAAAGGTCTCGTATCCAAAATACTGGTTGAGGATCTGCAAAGGAGACGGGGGCTTGCCTGCTGAGTGGTTTTTTTTCATTTCAGGTGTTTTTGTTAAAAGCAAAACGCATGGGGTCCGGCATCTAATTTCGTTTAGAGTGGTTGTGTGATCTTTGCGCTTGGTTCTAGCAGATGTCGCTACAAGAGTCAAAGCTTCGGTCGCGACGATGATCGGGTCGTCCGCCTTTGACAAGCTCGGCGAAGGACTTATCTTGTTCAAAAAAAGGACACCTATGAAGAGACTCCTTATCGCCATTATATTCTGGGGTGCTTATCTATCTGGTGGACTGGCTGCCGGTGCAGCAAATATCCACCACGACCTGGAAGTTGCCCTCGAACCTGACCGCCAGCGCCTGGTCGGGATCGACCACATCCAGATCGAACCGCAGGGACTCCAGGCCATCACATTCGCCCTTGCGCCGCAGGCAACGGATTTGCAGGTTTTGGTCGACGATCAGCCGACCCCGTATAGTTTTGAGAAGGGTCGCCTACACGTTGATTTGCGCCCAGCCCAACGCCACCAGGTATTAGCCGTTACCGTCCAATATGCCGTTTTATTCAATGACGCCGTACCGATCAGGCCGGTCAACACGGACAATCCCGGGTACGGCGTTAGCGGTACAATTCAGCCGCAGGGCACTTTTTTGCTGGCAGGAGCGGGATGGTATCCACACCTGGATGCAGCCGCTATCTCCTTCCGCTTGCGCGTTACAGCGCCAGCCGGCGTTGTGGCGGTCACCGCCGGTCGATCCCTTGGCCATGAAACGCACCAGGGACGAACCGTATCAACCTGGCAGATCGATCATCCGGTTCGGGGTCTGGCCCTTTCAGCGGCACCCTATCGGGTTCGCGAGCGTCGCTGGGGAAACATTGTTGCGGCCACTTATTTTTTACCGGAAAATGACCGTCTGGCTGAATCCTACCTGGCCGCGACGGTTGGTTACCTGCAGCGTTATGAGGCGCTGTTCGGTCCTTATCCATTTCCGAAATTTGCTGTCGTGGAAAATTTTTTCCCCACTGGGTTCGGTTTTCCGTCCTATACACTGATCGGTGGGCGGGTGTTGCGGCTGCCCTTTATCGTGCATACGAGTCTGGGGCATGAAATCGCCCATTGCTGGTGGGGCAACGGGGTTCAGGTCGACGGTGCTGAAGGCAACTGGTCCGAGGCGCTGACGACTTATTGCGCGGATTATTTTTATAAGGAGGACACCTCGTCTGAAGATGCCCGTGCATACCGTCTGCAAATGCTGCGCAACTATGCATCGCTGGTAAGCACGCAGGATGACATGCCCCTCACGCGCTTTCAAAGCCGTTACAGTCCCGCGACCCGCGCGATCGGCTACGATAAAGGCGCAATGGTCTTTCACATGCTGCGTCGGCTGCTGGGCGAAGACGCTTTCTGGGGTGCTCTGCGGGATGTCTATCGTGACCATCTGTTCACACCCGTGACGTGGCATGCTTTTCAAAAAGCTTTTGAAAAGCGCGGCCAGCGGAACCTGGACATCTTTTTCAAGCAATGGCTGACGCGCGAAGGTGCTCCGCAAGTTGCCCTTGAAGACATTGCCGTTACCCGCCGGGGCCCGGAATGGGTGATCACGGGCAATGTCGTTCAAAGCGCGCCCTTTTATGTGATCCATACTGAACTGGCGCTGGAAAGTGCCGGCGCAACCCGAACGAACAAGGTCGAGCTCTCCGGGCCCAAGACTTCATTCACCTTGCGATTGCCGATGGCGCCTGTGAAACTGGTTTTGGATCCAGAAGTCGATATTTTCCGAAAACTGGACGCTGCTGAGATTCCGCCGTCGATCAATTCGATCAAGGGCGCCCCGGATGTGGTCGTCGTACTGGCCGATGGACTCGATCCTGGGATTGAAAAGACCGTGCGAACCTTGGTAAGCGGGTTGGGTGTCGATATCGATCGGATTGTCAAGGAGAGCCAGGCCGACGCAACGCTACTCAATGCGCATGATCTACTTTTGGTCGGATACAGCGGCGCAATCACCTTGGAGACCAACGACCGCGTCATTCTCGAACCAAACAGTTATGTTATCGAGGGTCAACGGTATGGTGCGCCGGAGGATGCTTTTTTCGGAGTGTTCGATCATCCCCTGGCACCGCAACGTGTGGCGGCACTGTTCTGGCCCTTGTCGCCATCTTACGCAGAGGTTACCGCTCGTAAGATAACCCATTATGGCAAGTACAGTTATCTGGTTTTTCACCGGGGACGCAACCAGGTCAAAAGTGTTTGGCCGATCAATGACTCACCGGTGGTCTATCGTTGGCCTTACTCAAACTAGACATGGTTTCAAAACCACTTCTAAAGAGGATAGTTAACACAAGTGATAACTTGATCGGAGTGACAGCATGATTCAAAAGTTGATATTGGGGCTTGTGGTCTACAGCGCGATGCTGACCGCATGTGTGGTCAACGGCGGCGCCGATCCGCTGCAGTTTTATGATCTGCACACGGGCCAAAAGGCCGACCGGGAACAGGTCGTGACCCGAATGCAGGCCAGCCGCATTATTCTGGTTGGCGAACACCATACGGTCATGCGCCATCATCAGGCCCAGTTGGAAATTATTCAGATGCTGCACGAATCCGGCACTTCGGTGGTGATCGGCATGGAGATGTTTCGTGCAGACAGTCAAGGTGAGCTCGATCGCTGGGTTTCCGGGGCATTGGCGCCGGAAACATTTAAACGGATTTACTACGATAATTGGAATTATGATTGGGAGCTTTATCGCGAGATCCTGGAATACGCCCGCGCGCGCAGAATTCCGATCGTTGGTCTCAACGTACCGCGCAGCATCACCCGCCAAGTGGCACGAAAGGGTTTCCAATCCCTATCCGCTGAACAGAAAACGGCGCTTTCGGATATTACCTGTCGAGTCGACCAGGAATACATGGACTTTATCCGCGAGGCTTTCGGCAGTCATGCCCATGGCAATCTGGATTTTATCCATTTCTGTGAGGCCCAACTGGTCTGGGATAATGCCATGACGGTCAATGCCCTGGCTTATTTGAAAAACAAGCCGAATGAGGTTATGGTTGTGCTGGCAGGAACCGGGCATGTCCGCAAACAGGCCATTCCGGCACAGCTCGCAAAACGCGGCGAACATTCTTTGATTGTCGTTTTACCGGAGGTCCCTGCGCAAATCGACAAAGCTTTGGTCGACCGCCGCGATGCGGATTACCTGGTCCTGAAACCGTTTTAGTGTCCTTGCAAGGGTGGTTCTTTTACGTGCCTTCGGTGTTGAATGCCATGCTTTGGCGGGGAATAGGGAAGCGAATTTAAATGAAGCTGCGAGAGGGTATTGCATGAGTTCCATGAATTACTGTACTGCGTGCGGTGGGTCGTTGGTGGAGAAAATCCCCGCGGACGAAGACCGCCCACGGCACTGCTGCCAATCCTGCGGGCGGATTCATTACCAAAATCCAAAGATGGTGGTCGGATGCATTCCGGAATGGGAAGGTCAAATCCTACTCTGTCTGCGTGCCATCGAGCCACGCAAAGGTCTGTGGACCCTTCCAGCGGGATATTTAGAGAATGGTGAAACCCTGGCGCAAGGTGCTGAGCGCGAGACTTTCGAAGAATCGCGGGCCCGTGTCGACAACCTGCGTCCCTATCGTCTGTTCAATTTAAGCCTGGTCAATCAGGTATACATGATGTTTCGGGCCCAGCTGAAAGACAAGCTTTTTGAACCAACGGCGGAAAGCCGACAGGTGCGCCTATTCACGGAAAATGAAATCCCGTGGAATGAATTGGCTTTTCCGGTCATTGAAGAAACCTTAAAACATTATTTCCAAGACCGTTCCCAAGGGGCCTTCTCATTTCGGATCGGCGATATCGTACGTCGTATCGATATCAAGCCACCGGCTTAACGGCCCGGTGCTGGGCCAAGGAAGGCGCCTGCAAAGTTGTATTTGACAACCGTCTCGATATCGATTAGGTTGGAATTGTTCGAATTTTCAAATCTCAGTACGCAATCGGGCGTGCGGTCGGTTAGGCCCGGAATCGTTTTGGAATAAGATTTAATTCAGCCCCTCGTAAACCAACCACCTGTCTTAGGCCTTTTTCCGACAAGCGTTATCCAATAAGTTTGATTTTTGTGTCTTGCATGAGCAGCGTGATGGTGTCGCTTTGCCGCAAGCTGCGAATGCATACAAGGACAGCGACCCCATTTAGATAGGCCGATGAATGTTGTTTGAGGCCGCCCTTTTGTCAAAGGACGCTGTAGCGGATCGGCCCAAGGGAACGCCATTATAAAGGAGGATTACATGCTGCAAAGATACGATATTTCGATCGATGGTGACACCAACCGTCTTTCAATCAATGAATATGCCGTGCTCGGACGTCGCTATCGGGTGCGTGAAAATGTCAAACCTGCCAAAGATAAATATTATCTAATCTACGAAGCAACGTACAATAGCGATACCATTCGGGCCGCGATCGAGAAAGGCAAGATGGCCTTGATTTCTGAACTTCGATCCGATGGGTTTTTCCCCATCTATTCCTGTGCCGAGCTTTTGGCTGCAAAGGTAACCGAATTGTTCGAGACGCGCAACGGTGATTCTACGGAACTTTTTTTTGATGACCGGACAGCCATCCTGCCTGTGGATGTAGACGAAGACGCTGAAAAAAAGTAGGACCGCAGCTTTCATCTTTTCAAAACCCGGTGCTTTGAATCTGATCCCAAGAGGTTGCCAGACGGGGCTTTTTGACCGTTTCTTGGTGTCGTGCTAAATTGGAAACCTAAGACTGTCGACGCGCCCTAAGTGTCATGGCCATGCAGGACACCCCTCCTTCAACACAAGCCGGATTGCCCTCATCTACCAGCGGCCTGCTCGGATGCCTGGCTGTGTTTATATCCGCTTTTTGCTTCTATTTCTCAACCGTGGTGATTCGCTGGTCGCAGGGCGTAGTCGCTATCGACGCGGCCTTTTTCGTCTTTTTCAGATTTGTGTTGGGTTTTGCGGTCGTCGGTCTGATCATGGCGATCAAGCGCCAGGGTCCCCGTCCCCGACGCTATCATTTGCTCATCGGTCGGACCCTGGCCAACTGCATGGCGGTCTACTGCTTTTACCAGGCCGTAATGTATACCTCGGTGGCCGAGGCCAACATCCTGAACATGACCTATCCCATCTTTGTGGCGCTGTTGTCATGGGTCATTCTGCGCCACCAGAGGGATGGGGTCGCCCTGGCCATGGTGGCGGTCGCTTTCGGGGGTATCTGGCTGATCCTGGCTCCCGGCCGTGTCTCATTCGACCTGGCCAGTCTGTGGGGCCTGTGCTCAGGCGTCAGCGCGGCCTTTGCCATCCTCTATCTCAATATCAGCCGGCAATACCACGATGCGAACACCGTGCTATTTTACATGTTCGGATTGGGTTCGGTGGTTATGTTTCTCGGCTTCCATGAACACTTTTTCTGGCCGAACAGCCGGGAACTGTATTATTTGGCGCTGTGCGGTTCCGCGGGGATTGCCGGGCAGTTTCTGATAACACTGGGTTTCCGCTATGTCACCGCAGTGGAAGGCGGCGTGATCTCTTCGACGCGTATTCTTTTGGCAGGCTTACTGGGGCCGTATCTGGCCGCCGAAGCGCCTCTCACGGCCTTTGGCTGGATCGGTGCCATGCTGATTTTTAGTGCCAATGTGGTGTTGACCGTGCGCAAAAGGCGCTAGGGTCATGTCTTAAAAGAAGCCATCTCAAAAATGTCTTTTGACCTTCACTCAGGTAGGGTTACAGCCTTAGGAGGGGTAGGCGGAGGGGGTCATCCAGATGCGCTGCCACACCCATTGCAATTGTTCCAGGCGGGGGGTGCTGGGAATGCGGCTGCTGGCGGTTGGCGTGGTGTGCGGGTTTCCAGTTTCACCGACCTTGAACCGAAATACATAGTTCGGCTCCATGCCCATGCGTAGATCGGTGATGACGATGCTGTCCATCTTTCGCTGGACGGCATAAAACCCGTGGGTAAACCACTGCAGCCGTTGCACCGGCCAATGATCGCGCAGGTCTTTCAACAGATCGGGGGCGCTGGCGTAGTGCGTCAGACGTACCTTCCTGCTTGGGTCGAACAGGGAATAAAAACCTTCCCAATAACCGTTAGCGTCCATTGCCACGACGCGCCACAAAACCGTATTGAAGGGTGCCGGGACAGTTAACACTTGGTGATGGCCGATGTTCTGCTTTGCAAGAGATTGCTGAACGATCTCGTCGACATGCAGCTTGGCCCCGACAGTCCATAGCAAATAGAGCGTGCTCAATGTCAAACCAACCGTGTTGATGATATGACCGCGGTGTGTCTGCCGCGATAAAATCAGAGCCGCCAAGACGCCCACAAACAGCGGTACGGAGTAGGCCGGGTCAATGATGAAGATTGTCGACCACATCACGGGCGGAGTGGCCAGCGGCCAAAATATCTGGGTACCATAAACCGTAAAACAATCGAGCAGCACATGTGTGGTCAATGCCAGGAAAACCAGGGTGTACCACCTGGCTTTGTACTTGGCGGTGTCCGGATGAAACCTGACAATCAGATACACAAACAGCGGTGTTAAGGCTGTTAGCACGAAAAGCGAATGGCTAGCGCTGCGATGATAGGTGAAATTTTTGACCGCGTCGCCCAGCGGGATCAATATATCGAGATCCGGAAAGAGGCCGCACGCACCACCCCATAAGGCGGCCCGTTTTCCAACGTGCCGACCCAATGTCGCTTCACCGACAGCGGCGCCTAATGCGATCTGGGTCAATGAATCCATTTTAACCTCTCTTTGCCCGGCTCGGATGATTAAAGTATTAATGTAATAATATCAATTTATTGTATTCATGTGCAACGGATGCTGCCAACATCCACTTGCCTAAAAATTACTAATAAGCATCTATCGGTGTATGTCCAGACGATTATAGCGGAGGATACGGTTGAATTCGAATGCCAGAGGGTGTTATGAAATGGGAAACACGCTGGAAAAGAACGCAAAAGCGAAATTTAAGATCACTTCGAAGGCATTGTACCCCTCGATGGTAACCGGAAAGGATCCACGATGACGCATGCAAAGTTCGAGAAAGTCGGTCAATCTGACAAACCATTGTATGGCCCACGGAAATTAATGCTGTGCGGTTTTCCGACCGGGGCCCAACCCAAATTCCAGGCTGTCTTGGGAATGGTCGGTTTGAGTGCCGTTCCTAAGGTCTGGGTTGGCACAGACCAAGCCGACCAGCCGATCATTGATCTGCTGGCTTTGGAGGACGAAGCCGGGGCGGGTTCATCTTCGGCAATGCCGCGGGCGATTGTTGTGGCCGGTCTTTCAGAAAACGAACTCATGCGGCTGATGACGGTTTGTAAAAAGACCGGCATGACCAATGCCCTGTGGGCGACATTGACCCCCACCTCCGAGCATTGGACCATCAAACAATTGCTCGCCGAATTAGCGGCTGAGCGTAAGGAAATGCAGAAACGCAGATAATATTGTCTGACTTAAATGATCGCATCTATTTTTGAAAGCCTTGATCTAGATCAGGATGGCTTCCTATCGCGTCAGGAACTGTACACATCAGCCGTTGAGATGGAATGGGGGTGGCATGAAGCCCCGCTATTTGCATTGCTTGACCTCTTAACGATTCCAGGACCGCTTTCCAAAAACCGATTTGCAGCCTATGTAAACGAAATCAAAACAGATTCCCTGGGCCCGTACGGCCGGGTTTTACGACATGCCCCTTTTTTTGATCCGCACCGCGACATGCGAAAGGTTGACGACTCCTTGATGGCACAGCGAACGGCCGGCCCGGCAGCTAATGATCGGCAACCCTCTGCTCTGATTGATAAAAATGAATCCGAAGTTGGTGTGGCCCTGGAAAAAATGGCTGGCCCGGATGTTGCGGCAGGATATCGTCAACGACTGAACAGTCTGCAAGAGCTCCGGTGTGCAGCGGATTCGGTGGCCGTTCTGCTGATCGATCCGCAACGCTCTTTTACGGCAGGGGCCTGGATGCGATCGATCGGTGTGCCGGCTTCGGAAGACGTGATACCGATTCGACGGGCGTTTGCCAATTGTGCGGTGTTTTTGGAAAAGTATTACCGCATCTTGGCGTTCATGTTTACCCGCTGTCCGTTCCCGCCGGCCAGTTATGGCTGGGACGATCGGGTGGGCCGGGCGATCGATTCGGATCAGCTGTATTTCATCAAACCGGGCAACAGTGTTTTATTTCCACCGCTCAATGGATTTAGGCGATGGGTCGGGCGCTGTTTACAGGACGGGAAAAACCTCCTCCTTATGGGGGGCTGCACACTGAACAGCTGTGTGCGTGTATCGGCCATTGAAACTCAGCATTTTTTCCGGAATCAAAACCTCCAGGTTGTTGTGGATCTCAGCCTGTCCGGCGCCCGTCTGCGCAATTATGTTCCGGGCCCGCAGTTTGACGGGTTGTCGGCTGTGGAATCAGCCGTCAGGCAGATGCTTTCGGCCGGGGTCCAGGTGGTGCGACGGGTAACTTGTTATTAGAAGTTATCTCAAAAATGTCTTTTGGCCCAATCCTCCACAGGCGGACAAGTCTCGGCGTTGGGCGGCATGATTTAATTCCTCAATCCGCCTGAGGCGGACTTCCGGGTTAAATCTGCCACCCGCCTTGCTGGTTCTGAGCTTGTCGAAGGAACCTTGGACCAGAATCCTATTTTTGAGATGGCTTCTAAAAAAATTGCATCTAAGCGAACAGAAAGACGCCTGACGGGAAGTCAGTCAAGCGTATCCGATGTGCGCCCAGCGATCACACGACGAACTTGACAGGGCCGGGGAAGGCATTACCATATTAGGGTTCACCCGCAATTGACTGCCTGCGGAGGTGAAAACTAACCTTTTAAAAGGAAATTTCAATGTTTTTAAAGCTATTTCTGGCGTTTACCCTGATCCCCGTTCTTGAACTGTATTTACTGATCAAAATTGGAGTGGTCATCGGGGCTTTTAACACCCTGTTGCTGGTCATTGTTACCGGTGCTGCGGGCGCCTATTTGGCCCGAATGCAAGGGATACAGACCATGTACAGGGTTCAGGCGCGATTGCAGCAAGGGGAAATGCCGGCGGAAGACATGCTCGATGCAGTGCTCATTTTTGTTGCCGGGGTCGTTTTGCTGACACCGGGATTGTTGACGGACATCGCCGGCTTGTTGTTGCTTTTGCCGCCGACCCGACTGCGTTTCAAGATCTGGTTGCGTCACAGGCTGGAAGACTGGATGCGGAATTCGCAGGTCCAAATCCGGCGGTATCCCTGATAGCAGAACCTTTGATTTTGCTAAATCTGATGGAAAGCTTCTACTTGAGGAAAATCCAAATCCATACCCAGTGGCTGCAACAATCAGCGAGCTGGCTTTGAATAGAAGGAGGATATCAGCCTTGAAGAAATTAAGTTATCAAGATGTTGGGTATCGTGGAAAGGCCATCGATGCCCTAACACATGAAGAGTTGTTAGCGGCTTTTTTGGAACTGGCTCAGGCCGTGCAAGCGTGTTCGTCTCAGGACAAGACGTGTAAGGAAATATTCAAGGTAAACAACGGATGAATTCCGTGGACGGTTTTTCTGGATCAGCGGCAAATAAGGATTAGCGTCGCCAAAGGAGGACACAATGAGCAAACGATCAGCCGTGCGTGTGATGGCCTTCGGGGCCGGGGCCCTTGTAATCATCGTTGTAGTCGGTATTTTGTTGGTTGACCCAATCGTCAAGTGGCAAATTGAGACACGGGGGACCCATGCGGTCGGTGCTCGGGTAGAAATGGCTGACGCGGATGTCTCCTTTTTTCCGATAGGCCTGACCCTGACGGATTTGCAGGTGACCAATCCCGACCATCCCATGACCAATGCCCTGCAAGTCGAACGGATCAGTGCCGCTTTGGAGGCCGGGCCGCTGTTCAAAAAGAAAATCATCATCGATGAAATGGCGATGGAGCGGGTCCGTTTCAATACGCCCCGCGCAAAGTCTGGGGCAGTCCCGGGACTCGGGCCTGATAAAACACCCGACACAGCACAAACCAACAAAGACTGCTTAGGGCTTCAGCTGCCGCCCCTTGGTGTGCCGGATGTCGCCAAGATCCTGGGGACGGCCCAGCTGGCATCGCTGTCCCGGATGGATGCGGTTCAAGGGCAGATCGCTGGGCAGCAGACGGCTTGGAAAAACAAACTGGAAACGCTTCCCGGACCTGAAACCTTTGAAGGTTACCGCCAGCGGATCGAGAAATTCACATCCGGCGGGAAAACGTCCGTGGCCGGATTGTTGGGTGCCCCTGCGGAAATTCAAACCCTCCAAAAAGATCTGCAACGCGACCTGGAGTTGTTAAAGAATACGAAAAAGAATCTGGAAAAGGAAGTCACCGCGCTTAAAGGCCAGCTGGGAGATGTCAAGGGGCTAGCGGCCAAAGATGTCAATGCCTTGGTCAAGAAGTACGGCCTGTCGATGCCCGATCTGAAACAGGTCAGTCAAGCGTTGCTGGGTGATGCCTTGTGTGGCTGGGCAACCCAGGCTTTGGACTGGTATGACCGCATCAAACCGCTCCTCAGGGACGATGCCGGTACCCAGGCGCCTGCATCAACCAAGCCGGCCCCGCGTACCGCATCCCAGCCCGAAGATGGGACGTTACCCGATTTCCTGATACGCAAAGCAGTTGTCAGTGTCGAGCTGAAAGCCGGCACGCTTTCAGGTGGCCTCCGCAATGTCACCTCCGACCAGGACATTCTTGGTCAACCAATGGCCTTTTACCTATCAGGGGAAAAATTGGATGGTCTGGACCTGGTTAAAATCAATGGCGTCCTGGACCACGTGCAACCTGCCAGCACCAAAGATACGCTTGAAATGGTGATGCGGGGATTGGCGCTCAAGAACTTCGTCATTCCAACGGGTACCGGCCTGCCATTGACCATCACCCGCGCTCTGGCCGAGATTCAGTTGCGATCGACACTCAAAGGAGAGACCATTGACGCCGTACTGAATACGGGCCTCACGGATGCGGTTATCAAGGTGGCCCAAACAGGTGATGGGGGTCCGATCGGTAATATCATCGCACCGGTTCTAGACGGACTCAGGCAAGTCAACATGGCTGCCACGGTGAACGGTACCATAAGGGACTACACCCTGAAAATCGAGTCCGGATTGGATCAAGCCCTGGCACCGGCCATCTCCAAGATCGTACAAAAACAGACGGCTGCGCTTCGGGAAGCCCTGTCGACCGGAATCAATAACCAGTTAGCGCCTGCCATGAAGGAGGCTCAAGAGGGCCTGGCCGGTTTCGGCCCGATTCAGGGCCAACTGGCTACACGCCTCGACCTGGGCAAGGATTTGACCCAGAAAATAAAAAGACCATTTTAGGCCAAAGCCGCAGTTTAAACCAAGCACAGACCAAGGAGGCGGCCATGACCCCGAAAGTTTTGGTTCCCATTGCTGACGGTACGGAAGAGATCGAAGCCGTCTGCATCATCGATGTGCTCCGTCGTGCGGGGGCCGATGTTACCGTCGCTTCCGTCGAGAGTGCGCTTCAGGTGACGGCCTCGCGCGGTGTCAAAATTGTCGCCGACGTCCTTTTGGAACAATGCCGCGATGATACCTTTGACTTGATCGCTTTGCCAGGGGGCATTCCCGGGGCTGAACACTTGCGCGATTCGCTACTTTTGGAAAAGCTCCTCCAGCGCCAATTTAAAGAGGATCGGTGGTATGCCGCGATTTGTGCAGCGCCGGCCGTGGTGTCTGCAGCCCCAGGGGTTATTAAAAAAGAAACACGCAACCAGTCATCCGGCTTTCATGGAAAAACTTGACGCGGCGCGGGCTGAAACCGAACGGGTCGTCGTAGACGGCCGCTGTATTACCAGCCAAGGGCCGGGTACGGCCCTGGAATTCGCCTTGAAACTGGTTGAGCATCTATTCGGATCCCACAAAGCTGAAGAAGTGGCCGGCCCCATGCTGGTAGCTGGAAGGTCAAATGCTTGGTAGCTTCGCGGGCATCCTCCAATGCGGCCGCTTCGGAAATTTACTTGATAAAGACGTCTTAAGATCGAAACACCGCCTTTTTAAAACATTCCGATGCCTTGTGTACGGTTCTGCCCGCAAAGGAACGCTTGTTGGGGCACAATCCGCTGGCGGCGATCTATACGGTCGGCACCTATTACAGGGCTCTGAAGTAGGCCATCCCTCTCAGCCGGTCTCAAAAGGCAAAGCAATTTTGAAATCCTAACCTCCTCAGGACACAATAATACTGTATCGAGAGCGATCATGAACGTTGACCGATTTATCAAGAGTTTCGATCTTGAAGAGCCTCCGCCTGATCTATCCGAGACGTTGACTTCGCTTTGGTGGGATAAGAAAGGCGACTGGGATACAGCGCACGCCATTGCCCAGGAGATTCCGACCGTTCAGGGCAGCGCCGTGCACGCCTATCTACACCGTGAAGAAGGGGTTTTGTGGAATGCCGACTACTGGTACGCCCGTGCCGGCAGGGTCAGACCGGATATGCCGCTTGATGATGAGTGGCGACAGCTTGTAGATGAGATGTTAACCTAGCACAATGCGCACATCGTTTATTTGCTAAAGGTAATATAATTCATTACAATAGCCCTCGGTCTTGAATTTTTAAACGGGGATCGAGGTCACCCGCTATGCCCATTTCCTTTCCCTCTAAAAGCCACGGACAGATCCCGATTGGGTTTTTCAACATTGAAACCGACATGCTGTTATTGGACCGCTACTTTTTCTTTTCCACGGATTTCTGTGCGTGGGTCACCGAATGGTCCAGCGCCGGCGATTTCGGCCATGATGAAAAAACAGTCTACGTGATCAGGCAAAGGGAAAGGATCGGAAACCTTTCCGACGCAATTCACGGGTACGAATTCACGGGCTTCATCGGGGCGGTCTACAAGCTGTTTCCTTTTCCAAAAAGCCGCTCAGGTTTCAAGCAAAAATCCGACGGTACCCAGAACCGACCTGCCGTCGAGACGGCAATCCAGGCTTTTGCTGTGCCATTAAAGATACCGGTTGTCTTTTCCCGAGAAAGTCGAACCGTCGGTTTCGGTGACTATGCGTTCAGTGCCGAGGTGTTTCAGGAAATCATAAGGTATATCGAATCAGGCGGGATGCCCGGCTGGTTGAACGGACGACCTCCCGATTACGTCACAAGAATGATGGCCCAACTGGCGATCACGGGCCATTGGCCTTTCAGTGAACAGCGGAGCAAGTCCGTTTAGTAATGCAAAAGTTTCTTCTGTATTGACTGACATAACGGCTTCAGCGAGCCAAACGGCAGAAGGAAAGCCAAGGGAGAACACCATGTCAAAAACACTGGTTAAAGGTGGAATGATCGTTGACGGAACCGGGAAGGAGCCGTTTAGAGGTCATCTCCTGATCGAAAACGATCGTATCGCTGCCGTTGAAGACGTCAAATTCCCAGATGCTATAAGCCTGGTGTCGAGTGAAATGGATCGGGTGGTTGATGCCGAAGGATTTGCTGTCTCACCTGGTTTTATCGACTGCCACTCCCACTTTGACTGGACGTTGCCGCTAGTCCAATCATCAGGAATTCCTGTATCCAGTAATCGAGCAGGGCATTACAACCGTGATTACAGGAAATTGTGGATTTTCACCAGCGCCTATCAGTGCTGCTACTAGTAGAACTGTTCAGGATTACTCGGAATTCCTGTTGGAGAAACCCCTCGACATTCAATGGAAAGGGATGGATGGCTTTCTGAATTACCTGGACAGTTCCGAAGGCCTCCTATTCAACAACGTACAACTCCTGGGTCACGGTACGGTACACATCGCAGCCTTGAATGATATCGTCAGACAACCAGACAAAGAAGAACTGAAGCAGATTATTGCCATGACCAAAGAGGGCTTGGATCAAGGCGCCTTCGGTTTTTCCCTGGGTTTGATGTACCCGCCGGGTCTGTTTTCTCCAACCGAAGACCTGGAAAAACTGGCTGAGGTGGTCGCCGAAAAAGACCTGATCCTGACTGTACATAACCGCGCGTTATCCCGCTACTCAGGAGCGTATCCGATCATTCCCTTTTTCAGCCGGGCCCATAACCTGAGGGCGCTGGAGGAAGTTCTGAGCATTGGTATCAACACCGGTGTCAAAATCCAGGTCTCCCATTTCATTTTTGTCGGCAGGAAAAGCTGGCCGACAGTACACAAGGCCTTGCGAATGATTGAAAAGGCTCAGGCTAAAGGTCTTCGGATCATGATGGATATCTACCCGCACTTTTGCGGTAACAGTTACCTGACCGTATTTCTACCGGCCTGGTTCACTGAGGACCTTGAGCAGAATCTGGAGAACCCTGGAGCTGTCAAACGATTAAAACTTGAACTTAACATGGCTAAATTCCTGCTGGGATTTGACCTGAACGAGATACAGATCATGGAAGCCCGGTATAAAGCCGGTGAAAAGTACAACGGTTTAAACCTGGGTGAAATCGCAGCCATGGAACATATGAAACCCATCGATGTCATGCTGAAAATCATCAGGGAAAGTGATGGTCAAGCCCTGCAACTGACCTGGGGATACAGTGGAGATGATGAAAACGAATGGTTGATAGAAAAAATGATGCAGCATCCGCTCTGCCTGTTTGAAACTGATACCCTGCTCCTTTCTAAAGGATTTCCCAATCCTTGTTCCTATGGCGCATTTCCCAGAATTCTGGGCAGGTTTGCCAGGGACAAGAAAACGCTGAGCCTTACCGAGGCGGTCAGCAAAATGAGCGGAAAAACCGCGGACTGGTTTGGTATCAGGGACCGGGGAAAGATCAAAGCGGGTCAATATGCCGATCTGGTCCTGTTTAATCCCGATACAATTGCGGACAATACAACGGTCAAAGAGACCAATAGACGACCCACCGGCATCGAAAAGGTGATGACAAACGGGCAATGGGTTGTGGAAAACGGCCGGTACGTGCAAGGGCTCAAACCCGGCCGGGTGGTGAGATATTCACCTTGAGTGATTAATTTCCGGGGGCTCAATTAAAGGGCAAAACCAAAGCGTCATGAGCATAATCGTTGAATTTGCCTGATAAAAAAACCAAGATGTCGTGCTTAGACCGGCTGGGTTTTTATCCTTCTTAGATTGTATATAGGGAAGCTTTTAGCCTATACCTTTCACAATACCGAAACGGATCAATTTGCGGCGAAGGGTATTTTTATCAATCCCGAGTTCTTTAGCGCTCTTCATTTTTTTCCATTGGTTCCGTTCAAGTGTTTGAATGATCGCCTGTTTTTCAATCTCTTTTAAGTGTCACACGGGGTACAACCTGAAATTCTTTGTCTTCAGGTAAAACACGCTGCGGTAGATGATCTACCTGGATGAGCTCACCACGGCACATAACAAAGGCATGTTCGAGCGTATTTTCAAGTTCTCTGACATTTCCTGGCCAATCGTACAGCATGAGAACTGCTAATGCTTCCTGAGATATGCCAATTAATTTCTTGTCCTGTCAGGGTGTTGAAGCGTTCAATAAAATGATTTGTTAACAGGGGAATATCTTCTTTGCGCTCCTTCAATGGCGGCAGGTACAAGCTGACAATATTGATACGATAGTAAAGATCTTCACGGAATTTTCGGTCTTTTACCAGCTGATCAAGGTCACGGTGTGTTGCCGCAATAACCCTTGCATCCGTTCGAACAGGCTCCACAGCGCCCAGCGGTTCATATTCTTTTCTCTCTAAAACACGGAGGAGCTTGGCCTGAACAACCAATGAAATATCGCCGATTTCATCGAGTAGAATGGTCCCTCCCCTGGCCTGGTCGAAGCGCCCGGGTTTATCTTTCTTTGCGTCGGTAAAGGCACCGGCCTTATAGCCGAACAGTTCGGACTCCACAAGTGTGTCGGGAAGGGCACCACAATTGACAGCAACAAATGGTCCAGTGGCATTCATGCTGTTGTTATGGATCGCCCGGGCAAACAGCTCCTTTCCGGTACCGCTCTCCCCTCCAATCAGCACGGTGCTTGTGCTTTGGGCGATTTGCGGAAGCATAGAGAAGATACTCAACATTTTGCTGTTTTTACTGACGATGTCCTCAAATGTGTGCTGTTTATATAGCTCTTTTTGAAGCTTGTTGATGTGAGATAGATCCCGAAACGTCATCACACCGCCGATCGCTTGTTTGTCCGTGTCCTTTAAAATGGCTGTTGTCACGTTTATAGGAATGCGTTTCTTGTCAGCGCGGATAATATAAAGGGGACGGTTTGAAATCGGTTGCCGGGCTTCCATTGCCATTCTCAAAAGGCAGTGGCTCTCACACATGTTGCTCCGCAGGACTTCGAAACATTTTTGGCCGATTGCCTCCTCTCTTCGGATACCGGTTATATTTTCCGCAGCCTTATTGAAAGATGTTACCCGCCAATCCAGATCAACGGTGTATACACCATCTGCAATAGAATCCAGAATGACTTGATATAGCTTAGGTATTATCGGTTCCCCAATTTCTCGCATCATTTGGTATCCTTATTTGGCTACGGTTGCTTGCAAAAGCTTAATCGAATGGACCTCATTTTATGGGCTTTAGCCAAGAGAGGTTAAATTGTTCCCATCATTTGGGATAATAGATTCAAATTGTTCCATTTTCGTAACGAAGCATCGCCCCCAATTGATTGTCAAACAATAAAAGTCTTTTAATTATTAAGGGTTGCAAAAAAATGAAACAGCTTTTTCCTCTTGGTACACTAATTGCTCTTAATAAGCAATAATTCCCATTTTATTGTTTATCGGCAGTCATTTTGCACCCAAGACGACACTTTCCGTATTATCCCGGTGCAAAGCACCGGGTTTTGATAACGCAATAAAACCATTGCGCAATTTTGATCTGGCATCAAGATATATGGCTTAAATCTAAAAACCTATTGCCTGTTGTTGGGTAGGAGGAACCCAAGAGAGGAGGTTTGCATGATGAAAAAACACGTCAATTGGTGGAGGATATCGGCGATTTTTATCTGCGCTGTTTTTATTCTGGGTGGCATGTGTGTGCTGGTCGATCAAGGCATCGCAAAACAGAGCCAAAAAAAATGTGGCACACTCAAAGGCCTTTGCGCTGTACGCCAAAAATTGCCTCGGATGTCATGATTCAGTGGCCGATCCGGAAAAACCAGGACGCACGCGCGATGACTGGCATCTCGTGGTTAATGTCATGCACGGGTATGGTCTTGATATGACGGCGGATGAGGCGGATGTGATTATCGATCTGTTATACGATCTCAGAAAGGGTATGGAAAGAGAAGCCGGATAAAGAGAAGCCTCAGTTAGAACGTGACTCAAATCTACCGATTAAGGAGGAAGTATGAAACGAAGAACTTTTTTAAAATCGATGGCAGCCACAGGGCTCGCTGCTTCAATGAGCGGAACGGTTATCCCTCGAGAGGCTGAGGCGGCTAAAAAAATTGATATCGGAGAAATCAAAAGCCTTAAAATAGACGTTCTCACGGAAACCAGCTGGTTTAACAACGATCTTTTCAAGAAAAATATCATGGACTACGGTGGCGGCATGACCAATCAGTACATTATTCCCTGGCAGTGGGACAATGCCGGTGGATATGCGGTTTTGGTGACAGTCACCACCCTGGAAGGCCAGGAACGCAAATTCATGATGGACTTTGGCTGGAATAACGACTGGATGGATTATATCTATGAAGAAAAGAGCGATGTGGCCTCCTTGATAGCAAAAGGGAAGATCGAATTCTGGGTCCTGTCGCACTGGCATCTGGATCATTTTTGGGGGATCGAATCCACCTTGAAGCGCAAACAGGATATTACGCTGTATGCGCCCAAAACCTACTATCCTGAAGACATGGCCCTGCTAAAAGAAAAGGCCCATCACAAAGCAAAGAACAAAGAGACCGGCGAAATGGATCATATTTGCAAGAATGATTATCCCCATACGGGAAAGCTCGTCCTTTGCGATCCAAAGGGCGAAAAAGGGGAAGGGATTTACCGCCTGATGCCCGGCGTGGCGGTCCGGAACTTTGATGTCCCAATTCTGCTGAGAGTGCGGGGTGAAAATGTGCTCTATTTCAACGTCAAAGACAAAGGCATCGTTACGGTCACGGGCTGCTGCCATCCCGGCGTGCTGTCTCTGTTCTCATATGCCAGAAAAAACTTCAAGGGATACAAACCTTATGGTTGCTACGGTGGTCTGCATATCAGCCTGTTTGAGACCTGGGACCCCAAATTTGATGATATCATTAAAGGTGTGAAATCGTTTAAGATCCAAAAGCTTGGCTGTAACCACTGCACCGGCTGGATCTGGGCTGAAAAAGCGGCTGCCGCAGGTGTCCCCATTGTAAAAGGGACGGACAAGTATAAATCGTACAAGAAATTTTCCACCGTGGCTAAAACCAGTAACGTGTTCCTCACCAATGGTGACACGGTTACGTTCTGATTCTTTTATGTTTTGCATTTGTGGCATTAATTACTTCGGGGAGGACTTGGGATCCTAAGATAGGAGGGCGATCTTGCGTGCTCCCTGAAATCGAAGGGGGTAATTATGACCGAAGAAAATTCGGATCTCAAATTTAATTACTTTTTCGGCCTGATAAACCTTGTGGCTGTATTCGCGATCGTCTGGTTCCTCTGGTATGTCTTTATGAATCCTAACACCGTCATGAAACTTTACACGCCCATGTATGGTTTTGCCTTAATCGTAGTGTTTATATCGGGCGTCATTCTCATGGCGAATGTGGTCGGATACCCAGCGCTTTATGATCGTCAGGTCAAAAATACAAATCCGATAACCAAAGGAATTACTTTGACCGTTATCGCGATTGTATTAATGTTTGTCCTCAATTATATTGTTTTCTGGGGATTTCTTAGGGTCATTGGGAATTGCCTATTTCAGTCCGGATTCAATTGTTGCGTCGGGCGGAATAGGCGCCGAACCGTTCGTCGCAAGAGAGAACGCATCAACAGCCGTGGTGTATTATTTTACGGCGTTTCTCTGGATGGCATTGTTCTGGGAACTGGGTGTAGGGCACTGGCCCTGGCAGACCAACAGTTACGGTGTGCAGGTGTGGTCCAAGTTGTTTGCCATGCTTTTTTTCGTCAATATCATCTACGTCATCTTGTTTCATCCCCATATCTGTTATCTTTTTTATCCGGCCCAAACCAAGGCCGGTGTAGCACCCTGGTGGGAGGGAATGGCGGGTACCAGCAGCGCCTTTTTCAGCCTGGGGCTTATCCTTTGCACTCTCACATGGATTGTTTTTTCGAACCTGCTCTGGGAGGGCAAACCCTGGGACCGCTACGAAACGAATGGCGAAAGCAACTTTGGCAAAGCGTTTGTTGTATTTATTTCTACCCTGACGCTCGGTATCATCCTCATGTATGTGCTGCTGCAAATTTTTACCTACGTGTGGGATGAATCATTTATGGGTGGCCAATACACGGACGGACCTGACTGGCGCTGCATCCATGCTGGGGAGGTCGCAGGGTTTTTCATTTTAGCTGCGTTTATCTGGAAAAATTACTTTAACAATTTTCCCAATCTGGATAGTGCATGGCTGCGATCGTTAATCCGCAGTGTATTGGTCGTGTTGTTAGGGATGCTTATTTACTGGTTTTACTTCTCGCCGCTCGCGACCTTCTTCCTGGCGAAGGTAGAAGGTTTTGCCCAACCGGGAGATACGCCCTTGGTCTGGGTTCTGCTGTTTTTAAGTATTATCCTTATTCAAAGTGAATTTTTTGATGGCTGGCCCTTAAAACGAAAATAGGTTTTTTAGCATGGCTGACAATAGCCGCAGGGGTTTTTTGAGCAAGTTTTTTTTGCATCAGGCAGGTCGCTGTTTGCAAGGATTTGAAGAGGGCTTGGAGGAAGCGCGGCAAAAAGCTGAATTTGATCAATTCTTTGAATCTTATGAATCGAGTTATGCTCTCACGCTGGCCTATCCAGATGACATCTTGCTGGAAACAGCCAAAAAAAATGGAATTGAGACGGAAAGCCGCTCTAAACAAGAAATCGTAAAAGAGCTTTTCATTAAAAAGGGAGGATTTTAAAATCGACTTCGAAAGTTTTTTTAGAAACAAAATCGAAACAATGCTGATTTTTGCGTCCTGGAGCGAAAAATTTAGGGCCGCGATCGGACTCAAAGGTGCAAGCCAGGTGTGGGGTCCTCGGCCGGCTTGGTATATTTGGCTGGAGAATGCACCAGGCGTCTATCATTTAGAGCTGATCAATGCGGGTACCAATGAGGTCAAACGAAAGCCTTTTTGTACAGCGCTATTTACGATCAAATGTTATCCTTATCAACATAGTGATCATTTTCAGACGTTTTCTTTTATAGAACAGAAGCTTATCAAGAGCCATTTTTTCGACGAGACCCATACCCCCGCTTTTGAACATCAAGATAAAATCCCCCCCCATCTTTTCAATATAAGCACGTTGGAACTAACCGTGGATCACGACGATGCCGAGGTACTCTTTTGTTTTGAAACGCTTGAACGATTGCGCTCCCGCTATTCACAAAAGACAAACGAAACCTATTCAAGCCTTAGCATAGACAAAAAATTCAAAAAGGGTGAAATTGACCGCAACATATCCGGCCTAGAAATTGGAAATCCGCTGTTCGATTGCTTGCTGTGCTTGTTTTCGAATGCCAGCAAACGGACTCCGCTGCAGGTTCAATGCTCGCGGTTCGCCGGATTTGAAATTAGGTTACAATGCGGAGAACCCAAAGTTAAACGGTCAGACCGTATTAAAGGCTACCGATTGCGGGCTTTGTATGCATCCTCCAACAACTGTCAAGCACCAGCGTTGATGAAAATGCAAAACCATGGGGGTAAATCTCGTGAAGATATTTTCTACGACCGAAAATTTACTGACGGCCATTTCCACAACCATGCCGGAAAAGAGTACTTGCCGATAACAGTCAACCCTCAATGGTGGCAAATGGCGAAGACCCAGTATGAATCTGAATTGGCTTCAGCGTGTGGCTGCCATTGAAATCACTCAAGTGCCTATGCGAAATATTTTCAAGATAGGCGCTTAATCATTCAGACCTTCAAAGTAGAGCATTGATCGAAAATGATTCGGGTAGCCATTCCTACATTCAAAAACAGGGTATCACCGGTAATTGATTCGTGTACGCACATGTTGATTGTCGATATCGCTCGATCAGTAGAAATGGAACGGGAAAATGTTTTCTTAGGTGACATGTCTTTGGCTGAGCGCTTCAGCATTGTTAAGCAACTGGATGTTCGTGTTGTGATTTGTGGCGGCATTAGCGAAGCCTTTGCAACCATGTTGAAGAGTTTCGATGTTCAATTAATCGATGGGATTGTTGGAGATATCGATGTGGTACTATCTGCATTCAAAAAGGATCAACTGAATAGTCCAACATACTATATGCCTGGGTTCAAGAGCAACGACAAGAGGCTATAAAATGTTTCTTTTCAAAAAACCGCGAAAGGTCTGAACATTAATCAACTCGACACTTCGGTCGAATCCCTAAACTGACCAATTAAGAATTGAAGGGTGTTAAAATGAGCTCAAAGACAAAAATTGGAATCGTTATATGCGATCGCTACCGCCGCTGTGCGGGCGGGAAGTGTTTAAGAGCAATGAGGAACAAGGAAGGGGCTTTCAATACATACACGGATACCGAAATTGAGTTGGTTGGATTCACAACGTGCGATGGTTGTCCTGGTGGCAACATCGAATATGCAGGCGAAGAGATGGTCAAGAATGGCGCAGAGGTTATTCATCTAGCCACCGGCATGGTGGTCGGTTATCCCCCCTGTCCCTATATCGATGCATTCAAATCCTTTCTTGAAAAACGCTATGAGGTCAAGGTCGTTGTCGGAACTCACCCTATACCGAAAAAGTATCTTGATATGCATACTCATCTTGGGACATGGGAGAATTCCGCATGGAAACCAATTGTCACAGCGACCATGGCGGATGAAGCAACTCGTGCGAGTTACGATTAAACATCATAACTGAGTACCTAAAGCAACGAAGGGAAACCGATAATAGCAAATTTTCTATTCACGCTTAGACAGGATGACAATGAAAAGGCAACCCGTTGTTTCCAGTTTGCCAAAATTGCCTTTGAAAAAGGGCATACGGTAAACGTTTTTTTTATCGATGACGGTGTGAATTGGGCCGATTCAACCAGAGACTTCACGGCTAAAACCGCAACCGGGGATTGCATCAACGACTACCTGCCATATCTGGTTGATAATGATGTTCCCATCGGTGTCTGAATCCCGTGCGCAAAGGCTCGTCAGATTGACGAGAACATATTTTTGGAAACATGGTTTTAGACGGTGGACCGCACCTTATCGATCTTGCGGCGGCTGCAAAGGTGTTCAATTTTTGAATGATTGCCTATGGAAGCGGATAACTCATGAATTAGGTACAGCCCCCGCTATCTTTACTGTAGTTAAAATTTGACCCAATAATCATACAATTCTAAAATCATGCACATACAATATGTGGGGGTTGTATGTTTGCAGACAGATGCTTGGTTACTGACATTCACTTTCCATTATAACTATTTGATGTTAAATAAAGATTATCATCCCTAATCAACTAATATCCTCCTGTAGTGATAGATTGGCGGAATCGATAACAGTTGCAAAGAGTACACGCATCAAGACCTAATGGGATGCACAATCAGGAATTTTGAAATTTTACCTGCTTTGAGTTGACTGCAGATATTAAACTAAAATCATAATTGTCAGACTGGTACTAAAGAAGTTTTGGGGACGGTCATGCTTTTTTAACTTTTCCCGATCGGTCTGAGAAGGTATTCTGTCTATAGCAGCATCCTTTCCCTAAAAAGGTCAAAAAGCATGACCGTCCCTCCTAATCTATTTATGGCGATCGCTTCTCTGATTATGCGGACATCTCGCGTCGCGTGGCCATGTCCACCATGACGCGATCCCTTGCTCTGTCGATTCCGAGGGCTTTTCGCTTTAGGTCGATATGGGCAATCATTTTATGGGCATGCTTTACAGGATCGATTTCCAAGTCCCACATCCCGCCATAGAGCTTTTCAAATTCTTCGAATATGTACTTCTGAAATACGGGTGCGCCGGTAACCGGCAACCCGACTCCAAATACGGTATAAACGCCTGATGCTACAAAGTAGTGGCCGATACTGATCGCTTTTTCACTCATCCATTCCGGGGCACTTCCCGCCGCAGGAAGGTCGCTGATATCATTTCCAAGTCCGCCCGCCTTGACAACCTCTGTGGCGGCCAAAAGGATGCGGCTGTTGTCCACACAGGACCCCATGTGGAGTACCGGTGGAATGCCGACGGTTTCACAGACTTCTGCCAGTCCCGGTCCGCAATACACGGCCGCGGATTCGGGGGTTAACAGCCCTTCCATTGCGCAGGCAATTCCGTTGCAGCCCGTGGTCAATACAATGACATCATTTTTAAGCAACTCTTTTACAACGGCAATGTGGCCTTCATTGTGACGCGTACGGGCGTTGTTGCAGCCGACAACGCCTGCAATTCCACGAATACGGCCATTTATTATGTTGTCGTTCAGGGTGTAGTAATTCCCCCGGAAGGTTCCGCCCAAATGGTATTCAATCGACTCCACACCGAATCCGGCAACCTGGATTCCTTTTTGGGGCGGTATCATGACATCGGCACCTCTGTTTTCAAAATTGTCGATGGCCATTTTTATGATCCGCTCAGCATCTTCCATGGCGTGGTGTTCGTCAAACTCTATATGGATGACGTTTTCCTGCTCCATTTTGGCAATGGGATGGGTGGTGATAAGTTTGGTGTGAAAACAGTTGGCAACGTTCGCTACATTTTGAAAAATACACTGGATGTCTACGACCATTGCATCACAGGCGCCGGTGATAATTGCCAGTTCTTGTTGTAGAAAGGTACCGCACAGCGGCACCCCGTGGCGTTGGAGCACTTCATTGGCGGTACAGCATATGCCCGACAGCTGTATTCCCTTAGCCCCTTTGGACCGGGCATACTCCTCCATCTCAGGCTTTTGGGCGACGGCTACGATCATTTCGGACAGAATCGGTTCATGGCCATGTATGACGATATTGACATGGTCCGCTTTCATCACGCCGAGGTTGGCTTCGGACTGGACCGGATAGGGCGTGCCAAAAAGCACATCCTGAAGGTCGGTCGCCAGCATGGACCCCCCCCAACCGTCCGCGATGGCCGCCCGAGTGCCCTGTTTCATCAGGTTTTTGTAATCCTGATCCACGCCAATGTGGGTGCGGTGCATGATTTCGACAATTTCACGATCGATATTTCTCGGCAACACGCCTTGTTTTTTCCACTTTTCATACAGCGGCTGGGGCGCACGTTTCAGATACGACAAATTCCCTTCACTTTTACCCCACTCAGCGATGGCCTTTTGGGCCACTTCCAATGCGATTTCATCTTTGTCGCGGTCAAGAGTCTCACCGTCAACCTCAACCGTTGTCGCCACATTCAAGTAAGGCGCGATGGCCAATAGCTTGTTATAATCTTTGATCTTGTAGTCTTCTGATTCTTTGCGGGCAGCGGTCAGAAATACTTCGGCAACCCCGCGGCCGTGGTCTGAATGGGCAGCCGCCCCGCCAGCGATCATACGAATAAAGTTACGGGCGGCAATGGTATTGGCAGATGCACCGCACAATCCCTTGCGCATGTCCTCACCTTCGATACCGCTTTTGGGTAGCGGCAGACGGCACGGCCCCATGCCGCAGTTTTTACAGCAAGTGCCCTGGGTGCCGATGTTGCAAGGCTTCATTTTAACCGCGCGATCAAAGACGGTTTCGATATGGAGCTCATGAGCGCGTTTGATCATTGTTTGGGTCGCCAGGTCAATGGATGCGCTTGCTGGATCGGCTAATTTTTCAGGTTTAACTTTTTCTCGCTTTGTTTCTACCATTTTAGAACCTCCTATTTTGATTATCTAATCATCTTAATATTTAAGCAGTTTCGAATTCGTTTTCTCGAAGCGATTGAGTCTTAAAAGTGCAACAGATATGCCAATTTGATTTATGCCGGTAAAACTAAAAGCAACAGCCTGAAATAGCAGTGAATTGCGTAGTAGGGGTGTTCGTTCTATGAATGATGAGAAAAGATAAGGGAACAATTTGCACTGTATTGGTTTTGAATTGGAACTTTTTGTTCCCACGGGGGTGTTTTTAGCCTTATCCTAAAAGTTTTGATGACATTCAATGCTTAGATTACTTTTTGTATAGCTCACACCTAAATTGAAACTCGGAAAGTATCAGTCACATCCTAAAGTATTAAATTTCGTATGAAAATAAATCGTTTCCCGAAATTACATAATTGGGATTTTTCAAGGATGGATACGATGGTGTAAGGCTGAAACGTTGAGTTTGGGAAGAGATGAAATAAAACGAATTCCGTACGATTTGGCATACCTTATGCTTAATCAAAGGTGATGGCGAGAAAAAATAAACTTCGGTACCGATAGTTCCATAAGCTAACATAAGATATCTTGGAGAGGATACCGGACAGTGTTCTCAGGATCAATCTTGAATGGCCAATGACATCTTAAGAAAAGGAGAATGTGACAATGCCAAGAGGAGACAGAACCGGTCCAATGGGAAAAGGGGCAATGACGGGACATAATGCTGGTTATTGCGCAGGATTCGAGGAACCTGGCTTTGCGAATCTTTTAATCAGTCGTGGGCCTCGACGGGGTGATTCAAGGGGACGTGGCATCCGCAGGCGTGGATGGCGCACCATGTTCCATGCGACCGGCCGCCCGGGCTGGATGCAGTACGGTCCCCACAATGTACAACGGGGATATCCGGCACCCTATCATGAA
Organism: uncultured delta proteobacterium; assembly: GCA_963802265.1. Classification (GTDB taxonomy): domain Bacteria; phylum Desulfobacterota; class Desulfobacteria; order Desulfobacterales; family CAWDIC01; genus CAWDIC01. The sequence goes on along the minus strand of CAWDIC010000001.1, from coordinate 7,959 downwards.
ATTGATCCAAAATGGGAGGAGCGGGTGCTCAGAAAACAGACAGACATGCTGCAATCAGATCTTGATGATATTAAAAAACGCCTTGCGGAAATCGAGTCTTTAACTGAATCGTAAAGGTATTCCCTACTTGTTTTCTCCGAGGGTGCTAAAAGCCGGGACAAACTGAAAATTGTACGCCAATCAGGTCAAAGCATTGATTACCTGAACTTTGTGCCGGATGGAGATCTAACTCTGGACATAAAGGGGTAAAATGAGAGGCAAGGGTGTGGGCGATGATAATAAAAAAACATAGAAGCGATCCAGTAAAACAGAAAACGCAGCTCAAAAATCAAAAAATCGAAATTGGAAAGAGACTCGATCTTATCAAACACAAAATTTTGGTCATGAGCGGAAAAGGGGGTGTTGGCAAAAGTACTGTCGCTACATACCTTGCGGTGGCATTGGCCAACAGGAATTATGCTGTGGGCCTAATGGATGTTGATCTCCACGGCCCCAGCATCCCTCGAATTTTGGGCTTGGCCGGGAGGGTGCAACCAGGGGAAAAGCCAAAGAAAATGGCGCCCGTTAAATACTTGCCGAATTTGGCAGTCGTTTCCATTGAGACTTTAGTGGGAGATAAGGACGCGGCCATGATATGGCGCGGACCTCTTAAAGGCGGTGTTATCAGGCAATTCATCTCGGATGTCGAATGGAATGATCTTGATTTTTTAATTATCGACTCACCTCCTGGTACCGGTGATGAACCTTTGACCGTGGCGCAGATGATACCCGACGCAAAGGCCTTGATTGTTACGACACCACAAGAGATATCTCTGGCCGATGTTCGTAAATCAATTAATTTTTGTCGCCAGGTTAATATGGAAATCTTAGGACTGGTAGAAAATATGAGTGGGCTACAATGCCCCTATTGTGGAAAAACCATCGATGTCTTTAGGCAAAAAGGCGGAAGTCTAACAGCGGAAAGTGAACATTTGAAACTGCTAATAACGTTGCCTTTGGTTCCTGAAGTCGTCAGAAAAGGTGATATCGGGGATATGAGCCTTTTAGACAATCCCGATAATCCATTTACTTGGGAATTCGACAAAATGGTAACCGCAATTACGAATAGCACTGTTGACTTGAATCAACCTGGATTTGAATCAAGGGGTATGCAAGCGAGTATGCCCTAATCAAAGAATAAAAAATGCAGACAAAGTATCGCTATCTGTTCGGTCCGGTTCCCTCTCGCCGATTGGGGCGATCTCTGGGTGTCGATCTAACACCCTACAAAACTTGCTGTCAGGACTGTGTTTTCTGCCAGTTAGGCCGAACGACCAATAAAACCGTTGAACGCAAGGAATATGTTGATACCAAGGCAGTCTTGACCGAGTTTGACCATTGGCTCGAAACCAACGGCGAGGCGGATTACATCACCCTTTCCGGGTCCGGAGAACCTACACTACAGTCGCATTTTGGCGAGGTGCTTGAATTTGTTGGCTCTCACAGCAAGATCCCAACCGTGCTCCTAACCAATGGGGCGTTGTTCCACCTCCCGGAGGTCCGCAAATCCGCTTCTCGGGCCGATATCGTCAAGGTATCCTTAAGTGCTTGGCACCAATCCTCGTTCGAATGGGTGAACCGTCCGCATGTAAGTTTGGGTTTTAAGCAATTGATTGATGGACAGATGGCCTTTCGCGCGGAATTCAAAGGGCAACTGTGGATGGAAGTATTCATGGTCAGAGACATGAATACTGATCACAGGCATGTAAAAAGAATTGCGGAGCTTGCTAATATGATCTCTCCTGATCGCGTCCATTTGAACACAGCAGTGCGTCCACCGTCAGAAGACTTTGTTGCACCTTTATCAAGCGAGCGCCTGTCAGCGCTGACGCACATGTTTCATCCAAAGGCCGAAATCATTGCAGAATTCAGCGCACCGCTTAAAAATCATGTCCAGGCAAACCAAGACATGATTTTTGCCATGCTGCAGCGACGTCCCTGTACATCGAAACAGATTGCTGATGTGTTTGATATGAATCAGAACGAGGTGTTGAAATATCTCGACATTTTAATGCGGGCCAATCAAATCCGTGCGGAAATCAAAAGTCCTGCGCTGTACTATTTTGCTGTAACCTGATAATATTAATTAATTTTTCTTGTAGTCATGTAATTATTTCCTCATAGAAACCAAAGATTAAAAAAGGAGGGATATTATGAAAATCGCAGTTTCTTCGACCAGTAAAACCCTCGACAGTGCGGTAGAGGCGCGCTTTGGTAGATGCCCCTATTTTCTGATTGTCAATCCCGCTACCCTGGAGTTTGAGGCGATTGCCAATGAAAACGTCGAACTTATGGGAGGCGTCGGGATTCAATCGGCGCAACTCATTGCTGAAAAAGGGGTATCAGTTCTATTAACCGGCAGTGTAGGCCCGAATGCAGTTAAGGTCCTTGAACAAGGAGGTGTCCGTGTCGTTACCGGTGTTAGCGGAACGGTACTGCTGGCTGTACAGCAATTTGCCGCCGGTTCTCTAAAATCGACACCTGCGGCGACAGGAGGTTCCCCGGGCGGCCGAGGCCAAGCGAAGGGTCGCGGTATGGGCGGCGGTGGACGCAAGGCAGGTGGTATGGGAGGTGATCGTGGTATGAGCGGTGGGAAGCGTGTCAGTTAGTCTGGCATCGATTTAATTGCACTCTCTAATTAGACTTGTAGAATAATGATTATTGGCCTAATGGAACAAACCTTCTGGAATGCTTTCGGCGCTAGCCTATTAGCCGCCCTGGTAACTACGAGCGGAATCTATGTTATTCGTTCATTTGAGCAATGGGGTCGCAAGAATACCATATATTTTATCTGTTTTGCTGCCGGTGTTCTAATTGCTGTGTCCTTCTTACACATAGTCCCCAAAGCATTTTCAATGAATTCAAACGCGCCGGCCTATCTGTTCGCTGGTTATATTAGTTTGCATTTGTTCAATCGCTTCATCAATGCTTTCGTCTGCGATAAAAGCGCTGATGAAAACTATGGGATCGGTCTCGTTGCCATGGTTGGCATTGGTCTGCACTCGTTTATCGACGGGCTCATTTACTCTATAACTTTCACAGTCAGTATCTTCACTGGCCTGCTTGCAGCCATCGGAATGGTTCTTCACGAATTTCCCGAGGGAATCATTACCTACCTTCTGCTGCTAAGAGCCGGTTTTACCGTCAGAAAATCACTGCTGGTCGCATTTGTTGCCGCCGCCCTGACCACTCCGCTCGGCATGCTTGTATCCTACCCATTAATCCGTAAAATTGATGAGTCATTTCTGGGAGCTCTTCTATCGATTTCTGCGGGCGCTCTAATCTACATCGGGGCCACTCACCTTCTGCCCCAAGCAGAAAAGGAGCACCAAAAATTCAGCCTGTTCGCTTTATGTGCAGGTGTTTTAGCGGCTTTAATTATCGTTCTTTCCAAGAATCACTAAAGACAATCAAAGCATTCGTGGCACAGTTTATGCTTTGTTTCTAAAGCGAAGACGACTCAGCCAGCAGCTGTTTTGCAGCTTTAATGAGGATTAGAAAATTTCCGGACCTTATTTGACTTAACCAAGTTTATCGAAACACAAAGATGAAAAACTAAAAAAGGGCGCACAGCCAAGAGAGGCATCGTTAAATGGAGCTCACCGAAATTTTACCCATGGAAGATTGGATGCAATTTGAAAAAGAATTATTCGAACGATTTCACTTAAACAGCACCGTATACAACACTTCAGGTATGGGCATCACAGGCAAACCGAAATTTTGCAATCGTTTATGCCCAAAAATTAAGGCAAATAACGATTCACTTGCCATGATATGTGCAGCCGGAAACCAAAATTTCATGGCACAGGCCAAAAAGAGCCAAAAAGAGGTCATCGGGGAGTGCGACGCCGGGCTGCTTAAGATAGCGGTTCCTATCTTTATTAACGGGGAATTTTTGGGAACAGCCGGCGGATGTGGCCGACTTCTTCAAGGCAGCGAGGTGGAGACCTTTATTCTCCATAAATCAATGGGATTGAGTGAAGAAGAAATCGCCGACCTTTGCCAGGGATTGCAATCCATAACAGAAGACCAAGCCCAGGAAGTGGCCAACTTCATCAAGGCTCGCATCAGCCAGATTATTGACAATAAAGTAAAGCAAGCATCTTAATTGATTTGATATTTGAGGTTATAGACATGGAAAAAGCGCAAATATTCATTGATGAATGGCAGGACGATGACTTGGGGATAAAACCGATTTTTCTTTCTTTCTGCAAAGATATTTTGAACTACGATAAAACAAAGTTTGAGTTTTATGAGCGGCCCGGTGTCAGCTATTCACTGCGGGGGATCCACCTGAATCAGAAGGACCGGCCGCTTTTTGTGATGATCGATGTCATTGATGACGATCCCCAACAAAGATGGCTTTCGGTTTGCTTTTATGGCGATATGATTCAAGATCCCGATGAGCTCGGCGACCTCATTCCGGAAGGACTTCTTGGTTCGGACGGCTATTGCTTTGACATCACCGAACCTGATGTGCGTGTGAAAGAATATGTCCGCCACCGTATCCAGGAAGCGTATAATTCGGCTGATAACAGCAACGAGGCATCAAGGAGGCCCAAACAATGAAAATAGCGATCACTTCCTTTGGACCAAATTTAACATCGCGACTTTGCCCGCGGTTTGGTAGTTGTGCATATTTTTTGGTGATTGACCCGGAGAATTTGAATTTTGAAGTTTTCGACAATAAAGGCGAGTCTAGCACCGGCGGTAACGGCAGTCGCGCTGCCCGGTTCCTGATATCCAGGAAAGTTCATTCCGTGATCACCGGAAGGTGCCGACCGGAAACGTTCCAAATCCTTACCGACGCAGGCGTCTATTTGTATTTAAACCAGTCGGGAACCGTAAAAGAGGTGCTGGAAAAGTATCGCACCGGGCAGTTGCGGCGGGCAACCCCGGCCAACCATAGTAATAGTGCCAACTCGGCGGTTGCAAGCTGTTGACAAACAGATGAGTACTTAAAATTTGATGAATTCTTAACGACCACGGGCGTTTTGCAATAAAATTAATGAACACAGGAGCCGAATATCAAGATAAAATCCCCCCATCTTTTCAATATAAGCACATAGGCGCTAACCGTAGATCATGACGATGCAAAAGTTCTCCTTTGTTTTGAAACGCTTGAACTTTTGTGGACCCACTATTCACAAAAGACAAACGAAACCTATTCAAGCCTGAGCATAGACAAAAGCTCGAAAAAGGTGAAATTGGGAATCCATTGTTCGATTGTTTGCTTACGGGCTAATATCGTAGATAGGGCTAAAAGGTGGCGTTTCAGTTTACGGTGATATTCTTTTTAGAACTGATCCCGTAGCGTTTCATCCGGTTCCAGATCGTCACTCGGGTTACTCCCAGCAGTTTGGCTGCTTCTGACTGGTTCCCGCCGGTTTTTTCCAGGATTTCGATGAGTTCGATTTTTTTTATTTCTTCACGGTTGACGGATATACGTTTTGCTGGAAAAGAGGTCTTTTTTTCTGTGAGTATATTCGTCGGCAGGTGTCCGGGTTGAATCGTTTCCCCCGGGCAGGTGACGCAGGCGTATTCAAACGCACTCTTCAGTTCACGCACATTGCCGGGCCATGAGTAGTTAATCAGCGCATCCATGGCGTCTTTTGAAATAGCGGTGATTTTTTTTCTGATTTTCAAGCGGGTTTTTCTAAAGAAGGCGTCTGATAAAATCGGTATATCGTCAATTCTCTCGCGCAGTGGCGGGAGGTGGACCGGGATGACGTTGATCCGAAAATAAAAATCCTCGCGGAAAGAGCCCTTTTCAATCAGCGCCTGAAGGTTACGGTTGGTTGCGGAGATAATACGCACATCCACTGGAATCGATGTATTGTCGCCAACCCGCTCGATAATTTTTTCTTCGAGAACCCGCAGTAGTTTTACCTGGGTAGCCAGTGGCAGGTCTCCGATTTCATCCAGGAAAATGCTGCCTTTGTTAGCGGTTTCAAACCGGCCCGCCCGGTTTTTAAATGCACCGGTATAGGCACCCTTGACATGCCCGAACAGTTCACTTTCCAGCAGGGATTCGGTCAGCGCGGCGCAGTTAACTTTGACAAAAGGGCCGACGGATCTATCACTGAGCTTGTGGATTGCCGCAGCCACCAGTTCTTTACCGGTGCCGCTTTCCCCGAAGATGATAACCGGTGCATCCGACCGGGCGGCATTGGTGATCAAATCAAAGACTTTCTGCATGGCCGCTGACGTGCCGATGATGCCCTGAAATTCATTTGCGGATCTCAGTTCCCGCTGGTATTCGGCTATGCGGTTGTCTTTTTCGATAAGGTCCGTGATGTCCGTGACCGTCTCGACCCCCCCGATCACATTGCCGTGATCATCGCGAAAAACGGAAGCATTTTTAAGGGCATGGATGGAGGCGCCGTTTTTATGGCGAAAGATACAACGGCGCTGCTCGATTTTACCGTATTGAAAAAGCTCACACCACTGGCAACCCTCGTTCTGGCGAGCCTCGTGGCAGATGTTACAATCCAGGACCGAGCAGTCGTTACCAATCATTTCATCTTTCGAAAACCCGGTAATTGCCTCGAAGGCCCGGTTGACATAAATAATAATGCCCCGTTCATCGACAACCATTATACCGTCACGGATCGTGTCGGCCACAGTGCGCCAGTACCTGTCAAGTTCTTGTTCAAACATTAAAACCGCCTGTTAAAATTTAACACCTGTTAAAATAAATTCATTTAACACTTTAACATCGAGCGGGGCAACGCCTTTTTAAAATTATTTTCTGATAAAATTTCAATGTGTTGAATTGCTTACAAAACACACCAAAAGATGAATAGCAGCCGGCCATTGGCACCCTAATTGCTAATTAACGTTCCAGGATAAAAGAAGAGGTGTGCTGAATTTGAAACCAAGAGCCGATTATGTTGTCGATTTCAGGGACGCAATCAAGTCCTTGACGCTTTTAAAACTGACCCATGTATTCAGGGGCATGAAAAGGGATGAAGTGGTGAAGATCACGGGGCTGGATCCGGACACGCGCCGGGACCTTTTTAAAGTGCTGCCGGCCATATCTTATGAGCTTGTGGTCGAGGAAGAGCGTGAAGGAGACTATTGCAGCATCCATTTAAAAAAAAGAAGCGAAGAACCACGTACTTATCTTGAGGAAAAGGAGTAGCCCATGCGCGACAAGTTAATTCAATTCAAAGGCAAGACCAAGAGTCTGTTTATCGACAAGGTTAAGGAGATTCTTCCGGATGAAGGTAACCTGAACCTCTGTCTGACCTGTGGCGCCTGTGCTTCGGGTTGCCCGGCAACAGGCCTGGAGGGAATGGATCCCCGGAAATTTTTACGCATGGCCGCGCTTGGTCTTGACGAAGAGATCCTGAGCAGTCCCTGGATATGGATGTGCACCATGTGCCAGCGCTGTATCTATGTCTGCCCTATGAAAATCGACATACCCCAGCTGATTTATAATGCCCGGGCACAAATCCCCCGTGAGGAGCGGCCCAAGGGTATTCTGGGCTCCTGTGATATGGCCCTGCGCAATGAAAGCGGGAGTGCAATGGGGGCGACGCCTGATGATTTTGTCTTTGTGGTGGAGGACGTACTTGAGGAGTACCAGGAGGCCCAACCTGAATTTGCCGATATGCAGGCGCCCATTGATAAGGAGGGGGCCGAGTTCTTTCTGAACCAAAACTCACGGGAGCCGGTGACTGAACCGGATGAAATGGTGCCCTTGTGGAAAATTCTCCACTTGGCCGGTGTCGACTGGACGTATGGCAGCAAGGGGTGGGGGGGCGAGAACTACTGCATGTTCCTGTCTGATAATGACGCCTGGGAACATCTTGCCCGACAGACCGCTGCCCAGGCGGACACCCTGGGGTGTAAGACTTACCTCAATACCGAGTGAGGGCACGTCACATTCTCAGTCCGGGCCGGACTGAAAAAATT